>NZ_FQZU01000012.1 GCF_900142135.1 Desulfatibacillum alkenivorans DSM 16219
CGTAAATCCTCCAAGCTCCGGCCGCCTCCATGAAGCATCAAAATAAGCGGTTCAACAAAGGCGGACGGCGCATATCCCGCCCCTGAACCGGGTTTGGGCAAATTGCGGTTGACCAGAGCGTTCAATCCAAGGCCGTGAACAAACTCGCCGAACACAACCAACCCGGCATGGGCGGTGATTGTCTCGTTGGTGACTTCCAGCTTGAAAGGGAGGACTGTCTGTGTCATCATGGCTTCACCCCGTTGGTGATAGGTTGTTGTGGTCAACTCCATCCTATCTGCTTGTTTTCTCAAGCACAACGGGGTTTTTCATTTTTTTTCTCCCCATCAATCGCGGATCTGGGGATACTTACCTTTGTCGTTAATTTTGAAGGGGCCTATGTTTTTCCGGCAATTGAATTAAAAGAAGGGATGCCTTGCATCCAAGCATAATAATTTTTGACCTAATTCAAATGTTTTGCAATACTACTAAAAAACGAATAACTTTCAGTGGGTTATATACAATGACGATGACATCGAAACTTGTAAGCAACCTGTATTTTTGGAGCGTTGGCGCAATTGTTCTCGCGGCTTGCATAGTACTTCCCGGAACTTCTTTTGCGTTTACATGCGATTCCGGCGATTTGAACGGAACCTGCGTTATCTCTTCGACGCAACTCATGGCAAACGGCGAGGTCATTTCCGGAGCCGGCGACTTGATTATAGCCGACGGAGGCAGCCTGACGACCAATGCCGGAGAGAGCTTCAGCATCGCCATGGACGGCGACGTCGTCATCGAGTCCGGCGGCTCCATTGCAGGGAACCTTTCCAGCCTGACAGCCGCCAACCTTACCCTTGAATCCGGAGGAAGCATTAACGCAAATGGAAAGGGTTATGCCGGCGGCCTGGGGCCTGAACCTGGGGTAAGCGTCCACTCATACAAGCAAGGCGCCGGAGGCGGAGGGTATGGAGGATCAGGCGGAAACGGCCAAACGGGCGAGGGAGGAGACGTGTATGGATCTGTAACCACTCCTTCGGATTTCGGTTCCGGTGGGGGGAACGGCTCCTGCTATCCCGGCGGCGCCGGAGGCGGCGCTTTAATATTGGATGTTCCCGGTACTCTTTCATTGGATGGCTCCATCACCTCAAACGGCGGCGACGGCTCTGGCGGGGCTTCTTGCTATAGGGACTCGGGCGGGGGGGCCGGGGGAAGCATTTGGATAAACACAGGAACGCTGGATGGTGAGGGCTCCATCTCCGCCAATGGCGGGGGGGGAGGCGGCGCTTACGGAGGCGGAGGCGGAGGAGGCGGAGGCAGGATTGCCGTGTACTCCACCACCGATACCTCGGCCATTGACATGCAGGCCTATGGCGGCTGGAGCAAGTGGCAATGGGGAGCGGCAGGCGTCATTTATACAAAGTCCGCCTCCCAGGCTTACGGGGATTTAATTGTAGACAACAACGATATCTCCGCCCCCGGCACCAATCAGGTGCTTACCACCACACTCACGCTGGATAATATCACGCTCAGGAACAGCGGCAATTATGTCGTGCAGGAAAGTTGCGGCTTAAGCATAGAGGGAGTTTTTACGGGCTGTAATTCAAGCGGCAACCTCACCAACAATGGCGCCGTAACCCTGACATCATCCACGGTGCTTTCCAACGTGACCTTCACCAACAACGGAACCGTTTACGGGCTGGAAAACCTGGACCTGACCTCGTCGGCCGCGTTTTACTCCAACGGAGTCTTTGACGCCTTATCGGACCTGACCGTGGGCGCGGGTTCCACGGTTGAGTTTCAGAACCTCACTGCGGACAAGCCCATAACCATCACCAATGTCATGGTTCTGGACACCGGCGCAATAACCCATGAAGCCAATGGAGCGACCCAGGATCAGATATTAAACCTCCACGTGACCGGAGACCTGGACGTGCAGGCAGGCGGCAGCATTCACGCTAGCTTAAAGGGGTATAGCGGCGGTTACGGGCCGGAAGCGGGCGGCGCCGCCGATTACTACAAAGAAGGCGCAGGAGGCGGCGGCTACGGGGGCCGCGGCGGAGACGGGACCATGGGAGACGGGGCGACTATAGGGCTCGGCGGCGCTGAGTACGGTTCTGTAGAAACCCCCTCGGACATTGGATCAGCCGGAGGAAACGGGTCCTGCTATCCCGGCGGGGCCGGAGGGGGCGCAGTGCTGCTGGATGTGTCCGGAACTTTCACCCTGAATGGGACTGTCGCGGCGAATGGCGGCGACGGCTCCGGAGGGGCTTCCTGTTACAGAGACTCCGGTGGAGGCGCCGGAGGCAGCGTCCTGATTACTGCAAATTCCCTGGCCGGAAGCGGCTCTATAACAGCCAATGGCGGGGCTGGCGGCGGGGCTTACGCCGGCGCAGGAGGCGGGGCTGGAGGCAGGATAGCCGTTTACTCCACCACCGATACTTCCGCCCTGACCATGGAGGCCTATGGGGGGTGGAGCAAGCGCCAGTACGGGGGGGCAGGCGCCATTTACACCAAAACCGGCTCTGCTACCCTTGGAGATCTTCTTATTGACAACAACGGCATTGCCACTTTCGCAACCACCCAGGTGCTTACCACAACCCTGCTGTTGAATAACCTCACGGTAAAAAACATGGGGTACTATGTGGTGCCGGAAAGCAGCTCCCTGTCCATAGAAGGGGATTTTACGGACTGCACGACCAGCGGATCTTTTACCAATAACGGGGTGGTGACTCTGCCTGTATCCACGGTGCTTACCAACGTTGTTTTTTATAACAACGGAGATATTTTTGGACCCACCGACCTTGATCTTGCTTCTGGGACCTCTTTTTACTCCAACGGGAATTTCGATGCCCTGACAGACCTGACAATAGGGTCAGGGGCCACCTTCGAATTTCAGAACATCGCCCCGGACAAGCCTTTTAGCCTTGGCAATATAACAGTCCGAAATTCCGGAGTGCTGACCCACAAAGCCAATGGGTCCACTCGGGAGAATATACTCTATCTGCACGTGGCAAACAACGTGGACGTCCAGGCCGGAGGCAGTATTTCGGTCGACGCAAAAGGCTATGCCACGGGCGCAGGCCCAGGCGCCGGAGCAACCGGTGACGGATATGCCGGAGGCGCGGGCGGTGCAGGCCACGCCGGCGCGGGAGGCAACGGTTCTACCGGAGCAGGAGGCGATGCATACGGAACGCTGACCAGTCCTGAAGAGCTTGGCTCCGGAGGAGGATACTGCACACAATACGCCTTTTCGGGCGGCGCAGGCGGCGGCGCTATTCGCATGGTGATTTCCGGAACACTAACTTTGGATGGTTCAATCACTTCCAATGGCGCAAACGGTGCAAACGGACAATATGCCTCAGCAGGCGGCGGGGCTGGAGGAAGCATCTGGATTACGGCCAATAACCTGGAAGGAAACGGCTCCCTATACGCCAACGGCGGAAACGGAATTCCCTGGTACGGCCATGGCGGCGGCGGCGGGGGCGGACGCATTCAGATTGACGCAGACGCCGACTCTTCTTCTCTGACTAAATTGGCTATCGGCGGAACCGGTTTCCAAACAGGAGAAATCGGAACGATTTATCCCATTCCGCCGAAAGCGATCACGTCTTTTATGATCGAGTCTCTTTCGGCCATAGGAGAAATTGACGAAGACGCCAAGTCCGTTACGTTAACGGCGCCCTACGGAACAAGCCTCATGGGTCTTACGCCCACCATCGCCATAACGGGCGTTTCCGTCTCTCCTGCTTCGGGCGCCGCCCAGGATTTTACGGACGGGGTTCCCGTCACCTACACCGTCACGGCCTACGACACCTCCACACAGGACTACGGCGTGACCATCAATCTGGATCCTCCCAGTTCCAACAACACCATAACCAGCGCCGTTTACACCATCAGCGCCGGCGGAACGGCCAACGAGACCATTGTCAACGTTCCTTTCGGAATATCCCTGGCGGACTTCCTGGCGGCCCTCACGGCTGGGGATGCATACCAGTCCTGGGATTCATCGGACCTGACCGATCCCGTCATTTCCCGCCAGGAGCTTATTGTGACCGCCCAGGATGGGACGTCCGTGACTTACATCGTGTACATAAATCTTACGCCCGGAGACGTGAATCACGACGGCTTGGTTGCCATGGAGGACCTGATCCTGAGCATTCAGGCCACCGCCGGGCTGGAAACCGCCGCGCCCGTCTATGGCAATGCGGACGTCAATGGGGACGGCGTGCTGGGGTTGACGGACAGCCTGTATATCATGCGTGAGGTGCTGAAGTAGAAACGGATCCGGAGTTTTGAAATGGGAAAGGCGCCCTGAGCAGGTCAGGGCGCCTTTGGCTTTTTTTATTAGGGATTTTTTCGCATCCTTCCGGTTGACTTCAAACCAGAATTACAGCGGCCGTTCTGACTATACGAAACTCTGGGGCTCTCTCCGAGCCTGGTAGTGCTTGCACACCCAACCGAAAATTTTTGCAATATCCGGATTGTTCACCTCCCGCGCGTTCACGGGGCAGCCTTTAATGCAGGCGCAGCACAGAATGCAGGCCATGTTGTCGGTCTTGACGGCATCGTTTTCAATGGTGATGGCGCCCATGGGGCACATTTCCACGCAGTCTCCGCACAAGGTGCAGGTTTCTTCAATGGTGGAGGCGGCAATGTGCTCCCAGGCGCTTCTGTCGCGGAAGATATAGGGCTTGTTGCCGGGAACTTCGACCAACGCCGCGTCGTCAACCGCTTCCAGGCCGTCCAGCTTGGCGCGGATCCGGGCGCCGAAGTCCTTGGCCTTTCCCAGGTCCTCTGCGTCCGGGCGTCCGTTGGCCAGGGGTTTGTCTTCGCTGGCGAAAGAATGCTCGCCGATAAACGCCCCGCCCGCAATGGGCAAAAAGCCCCATTCCTTGCTCAGGTCGCTCAATTCGATCAATGCGTCTTCAAAATCCCGGTTGCCGTACATGACTACGATCACCGCCGGGGTTTTGTCGCCTTTCAGTCGTTCCAACCTGGGAATGGCGGCTCTGGCAACCCTGCCTTCGTAAACCGGGACGCCCATGACAACCAATTCATCTGCTTTCGCTTCAATGCTTCCATCGTCAGGTTGCGGCAGGGTCAGGTCGACGTCTTCGACATTTTCCACGCCAATGCCTTCGGCGATGCTTTGGAGGACTTTTCTGGTGGTTCCCGTGGGGGAGAAATACGCTAATTTCAAGGCCTGAAAATTCATATGCGGACTCCTTTAACAGATTGGGTTAATTATAAAATACCAATATGAGATTAAGGCATAGCACAGCCAGATGCCAAATTCCGTCCGACTATTTTTCGGGGGGGTATCCCATCTCCTCCTGAGGCCTGATTTCCTTATGCTCCCTGGATCCCCGGAGCAGCCAGGCGCCCAGAATGACCAAAACCACCAGCCCGATCAGGAAGTACCCCACAAAGTAAATCATGGAATCGATGAACACGGCGTTCTTCAGGGCCAATTCCTCCATGCCCGGCTGGTCCGCCGAAAGGCCGGTGCGCAGCCGCGCCAGAAGCAACGAATAAAGAATGCCGATGGCGCCGTAGCCCAGGTTCAGGGCGAGCCCCTTGAAGCTCAGCACTGTGGCCCGCCTGTCCGACCGGGTGGCCCGGTTGATGTAAAAACTCAGGAAAAAATCCAGCACGTTCATGTTGGCGAATAAAAGCATGGCCGGAATCACGCCCCACCAGGGGATGAATAGGGACATGCCCGAAACCCCGGCAAGCACCACAACAGCCATGAAGCCCAGGTTGAACAGCGGGGTTTTGTTTTCCGATAAATATCTGGCCAGACGGGGCACGAAAAAACCCATGACGGCAATGCCCGCCCAAATCAAGCCGAACAGAGCCTCCGGGACGTCTATCAACCGGTAATACTGGCTGGCCATGGTGACGATCATACGGGCCACGCTGTCGAAAAGCAGCCCGGTCATGATGACCGTCAGCACAAAGGGCGTGCGCAAAATCCAGCGTCCCGCCCGAAAAGTAATGGCAAAGGCGTCTTTCACCGACGGGGCGGAATCCTCTTCCCTGCCGCCTTCGTCCACCCTTTCTTCCTTCATCATCAGGGTGACGGCCAGAGTCATCACAGCCAGGACCAAGGTCATGTAGATAGGCAGGCGCAAGGTGGTTTCCTGGGTGACGGCCATATCCGAACCCAGCCACGAAACGACTTTCTGCACCACGGTGGGGTCGTAGACGATGCCGCCCAATATCATGGCGAAGATAAATCCCACGGACTTGAACCGGATGCGCCAGTCCATGATAACGCCCCAGTCGTTGGGATCTCCGTACTTTTTTAGCGTGTCGTAAGCGATGGCCTCGTCCGCGCCGCTGGCTGATGCCTCGGCCACGCCGCTGCAAATGCGGTTGATGGCGAAAACCAGAAACAACAGGTTGGGGTTGCCCCGGGGGCAAAAGGCGATCAAAAGCATTTCCAGCACCATGAGCGCGCCGGCCAACACCAGCAGGCGCTTTCTGCCGAATGCGTCGGCCAAAGCGCCGGAAGGCACCTCGCACATGACGATGGTGGCCGCCCAGATGGCGTTCAATATGGCGAACTGGCTTAATGTCAGGCCAAAGTCCAAAAACAGGATGGAAAAAACCGGGTAGTAAAACCGGGAATTGAAAAAGACTCCAAAGGCTACAAATAATTTGACGTTGCGTAAGGCGAATGGAGACGGCTTTTTTTCGCTTTGCATTGTTGACCGAATCTTCCTTCTTTTTTAATCTTTGGTATCTATGACCTTCGCCGGGCATAAAAACGAAATCCCCTGGCCGCCCTTAAGACCCAGCATCAGGGCCTCGATAACAGGCTCATTAACCAGTCCCTTGGCCTGCCAGGTAATGATGAAATTGGCGCCCGGGCCTCCCTTTTCATCATATTCCTTAATGTAAATATGCGTGGATGCCAAGGGGGCGAGGTCTTTTCCTCCCGGGAAATAACTTTCCACCAGCTTGCCTTCGTTATTGTAATAATCGGCGCGAACGATTTTGATGGACTCTTTGGGGTCTGTGTTGCGGATGCTCACCATGGCGGCGAGCTGAAACACATTAGCCCTGGGGCCGGAATAAACATTGGAATATACGGGCACATATACGGTCTGGCCCTTGGACAGCACAGGCTGGTCCATGGCCGGGGCCAAGCCGGGTAAAATAAAAACAAGCAGAAGACTGAAAAATACAAGACGTCTACGGGCGATTTTTTTTCCTCGGTGCATTAGGCTTCCTCCCTGGTTTGGCTTTGGGGCGTCCGGGACCGGACCCTTTGGCTGCAGGCTTGCCCTGGCTCCTGTTCGGGCCGGGCCTTTCCGGTCCGTCTTTCTTGCCGGGCTTTTGAAATCCGCCGCCGCTGCGGCTTTTTTCCGGCTGCTCCCACTGGTCCGATCCTGAATGCCTGCCTTGCCTGCCCTGGCGATACGGCTTGCCCCTGCCTGAGCTTCTCGGCGATTCAGGCTGATCCTCGTCCTTATAACTCCGCTGGCGGCCCCTCGTATTCCAGGACTTGCTGCGTCCGTCCTTTTTATTCTCACCCTGCTTTTTACCCTGCCTAGCGGGTTTATCTCCGTCCTTTTTTTTATCCCAAGCGGGTTTATCCCCATCCCTTTTTCCCTGCCAAGCGGGTTTATCTCCGTCCTTTTTTTTATCCCAAGCGGGTTTATCCCCATCCCTTTTTCCCTGCCTAGCGGGTTTGTCTCCATCCCTTTTTCTCTCCCAAGCGGGTTTGAACCCATTCCTTTTGGGCTTTCGGGTTTCCACATGATCCTGGATTTCCTGCTTGGGCCTGCGGTCGGGCAGCCATTTTTTGGGCGCCGCTTTGCTTTGCAAGGGCTTGTGCATGATGAACAGGTAATTAAATCCGCGCAGGAAAAAATTGCCCTCCACAGCCGCCGTATGCCAGTTGTTCTTTTTCAATTTGGCGTTATGCCGGACCACGCAGATGATGTCCACGGGATCGAAGTATTTTTGCATTCGTCGAAACAACTCAAACCCGATGGCGTGGAAAGCCTTGTCCTTTTCAAAGGAATCGGAAACGTACAACGCCATGAAACGGTCCGGCCGCAAAATCCGGTTGATCTCCCCGATCACCGTATCCATGGCCTGGTAATAATCCGGCCCGTCGGCGGAAAGCTCGCCAATGCACTCGGGCAGGCCCGAGTATTTTACGTGGGTGGAGTAGGGCGGGTCGATAAACACAAAATCCGCCTTTCCGTCCTCCAAAGGCAATTTTCGGGCGTCAGATCGGAAGATATCCTTCCGGGTGGGCTGAAGGTCGTAGCCAAGCGCCCTGCGGGAGATGTCCCGGGCCACATCCAGGGTGGTGCCGCTGCCGGCCATGGGGTCCACCACCAGATCCTTGGGCTTGGTGTAGCGCTGTAAAAGGTTCCAGATGATCCAGGACGGCGTGGCGCCGAGGTAGTTTTTGTCGCCCTGATTTCCGTCTCCGTAATGCTGGGACGGGTATTCCCATAACGTGGTGGTTTGCAATTCCAACGGCGGTTTTGGCATGGCTGATTCCAATAATGAGTATGAAGGCCTGCAAAACAGGCCAATGTAAAGAATTACCATGGCCGGGCCTGGATATTCAATGGAAATCATATGCGGAGGCTGTTTTGCCTTAGTGACTATGGGCCGGCGTAATGTTATGGAAGCCTTTCGAATTTCCCGGCGTTTGACTTACAGCGTTTGACTTACATCTTGACTACAGAGGAGGGGGCCGCTATTCTATACCTGCTCTGTGGAGCAGCGTTTGTGTTGAGTACCTTGCGAAGTATCTGGAACGGTGAAGACCGGAACCAGCTATTTGGTAAAGTCCCTCCCCTAAGCGCTCTTTTGGTCGGTGTAACAAAATTTTAAAAATTGCAGGTAAATCCCGCCTTAGGAGATTTGTCCCAATTGCCCCTTGCTGTCTTGCAAGGGGGACGCCCCCGCCGTGTCTTCAACAGCCTGCAAGGAAAAATGAGGGAGATCGAATGAAGGTTTTGTTTCAAACGGTAATCATATTGATTGCTTGGGTGAGCTGCGCCTATGCGGCCCCGTTTCGGCTGCCTATCCCGGATGGAATCAGCATCCATGCCTATGCAATGAGCGATTCCTATATTTTTGCGGGAGCGCCCGGAGCAACAGTAGGTGAGAACGCTAACCAGGGAGCCGTCCTTGTTTATGAAAGAACGGGAGACAATACCTGGGAGCACACCACAACCATTCACGCTTCCGATGGCGACCAAAGCGATTATTTCGGATATTCGGTGGCCTATAACGGGTCCGGAACATTGATCGTGGGCGCTTATGGCGCCGAGTACGAAGGCTATAATCGCGGCGCCATTTACAAGTTTAACCTTTCCGGCGGACACTGGGGCTCCGGAACCAAATACGGCAATGAGAATTGTAATAGAAAATTTGGGCTCTCTCTTGACTGTTTTCAGGACACAATCATCGTAGGCGCCCCGCAACATTACGACGGAGGTTATGTGGGCATGGTCACCATCATGGACATGTCCAACGGGGACATCCTGAGGCAGCACACAGGAACGCCCTCGACCGTCTCGGGTCATACCGGCTCCCGGCTAGGGACGGATGTGGGCATTTATGGAAGGTATGCGGTCGCCTCCGCTCCCGGAGACAGGAATAGCGGCTCCAGAGAAGGACGCATATGGGTCTTTGATGAAGAGATTGAGGATCTCGCCGGAAATCCGTTCGGGGTTAAACAATACCTTGAGAATCCCGTCAGCACGTCGGAGTATCTTTATTTTGGACGAAAAGTGGCCCTTTCCCACGTGACGCGAGACCTTCTGGTCGGCGATTGCGACGAAAGCAGCGTGGCGGATTATGCCGGGGTTGTTCACCATTTTTACCTGAATCCCATAAGTGGAAACTGGGAGTTGCTGGAAACCTATAGGGGCGAAGCAAGTCCGGGTTATGCTTTTGGAGCGGCCATCGCAATATCCGGAGATACCGCTTTAATCGGAGCGCCGGGATACTGGAATCTGCCATATATGGGAGCTGTATACAGATACAAACATGGAAGCGCCTGGTCCTACAAGGACATGCTTGTCGACGTGACCGGGACGGCCAATCCAGGCTTCGGCGGGGGGAATATTTGCATTTCCGACGATTATTACCTGATTGACGAGATTGTATGTAAAAAAACCGATGACATGTCGCTCCATTTTGTTTCGCCAGGCGACGTCAACGACAGCGGCGCGGTCAACCTGATAGACGCCGTGCTTGCGCTTCAGGCCCTGGCCGGGATGGAGACGGCCGGGGAGGTCTACGCCGCGGCGGATTTCAACGACGACGGCAAGATCGGCTTGGCCGAGGTGATGTATATCCTCCAGGCTATTCGCACTGGCAAATAGCCTGCAAAACAATTCCATTTGCCGTGTAATGGCAGGCCCCGCACCTGCCATGGACGCGCTTTGCGCGGCCCGCAAGGCATTGCATGCCGCGGCTGCCGGTTGACGGCGGAGGCGGGTTATAATGTTGGCGACGGCGCCGGATTAAAATATCGGCGCCCCTTGGGGTCGCGTAGTTTCAGGGCTTGCCCTGCAAAGACGCGCCTGGCGCGCCCCCCAAAGCACAGCAAGCTGTGCGACTACATTGCGCCATTATTCCACGAAGTCTGAATTCTGACCCATATCCATGGGTAGCCCTGGCAGAGCGGCATCCTGCCAGGGCCGCGAAGCGGCATGTTGCTCGGCCGGTTATAATTTAAAGCTCCTCTTTGGTTGGGCGAACGGATGGCCTTTTTATAAGGAAACAGGCTGTATGCTATGAATTTCCGCCCCCCCCAGGTCCATGCCTAATAAAAAAGGGGAAGAAGCCTTTTTGTCCCGGCTTCTTCCCCTTTTGGGATCAATCTGTCTTACGGCTATCAGGACACGTAGGATGCGCCTTTGTCGATGGCCGCCATGTTGGTTTCCAAGAGGGCGGGGTTCTTTTCTTTCATCATGTGGGAAAGATAGTCTTCCACGCTCTTGCGTTCCACGCAGCCGGTGAGCTGGAGCAAAGCGCCTACGCCCACCATATTGGCGGCCTTGACGTTGCCGATTTCCTCGGCGATTTTGGTCAAGGGGACCGGAGCCAGCTTGATTTTATCCTTGTTCTCCGGGTCGCCGCACAGGTCGGAATTGGTGATGATGAGGCCGCCGTCCTTGGTGTCCTTGGCGAACTTGTCCAAAGAGGGCTGGTTCAGAGCCACCAGCACGTCCATCTTGGTGAAGATGGGGGAGCCCACGGGCTTATCCGAGACCACCACCATGACGTTGGCCGTGCCGCCGCGCATTTCAGGGCCGTAGGAAGGCAGCCAGGTTACAAACTTGCCTTCGGCCATGCCGGCTTCGGCCACCAGCTTGCCGATCAGGAGTGCGCCTTGTCCGCCGAATCCCGCGCAAAGAATTCTTGTGGTCGCCATTATTCCGCCTCCTTTTCCTTGGCTTCTTCAGCCGCCCTGTCTTTGAACACGCCCAGGGGGAAGATGGGAAGCATGTTTTCCCTGGCCCACTCCCTGGCCTTCAGGGGATCCATGCCCCAGTTGGTGGGGCAGGTGGAAATCATTTCCACAAAGGAAAGGCCTTTGCCGTCAGTATTGTACTGGAGGGCCTTTTTAACAGCCTTTTTGGCCTTGAGGATTTCCTTGGGCGAAAGCAGGGACACCCGCTCGATGTAATTGGGCATTTCAAGCTGGGACAAAATCTCGCACAGCCTCATGGGGAAGCCTGTGTCGCTCACGTCCCTGCCGTAGGGGGCGGTGGTCGCCTTCATGCCGGGCAGGGTGGTGGGCGCCATCTGGCCGCCTGTCATGCCGTAGGTGGCGTTGTTCACGAAGAAAATCGTGATGTTTTCGCTGCGGTTGGCTGCATGGATGGTTTCCGCCGTGCCGATGGCCGCCAGGTCGCCGTCGCCCTGATAGGTGAAGACGATCCGGTCGGGACGGGCGCGGTGCATGCCTGTGGCCACGGCCGGCGCCCTGCCGTGGGGCACCTGGATGACGTCGCAGGCGAAAAAGTTGTATGCAAAAACCGAACAGCCCACGGGCGCGATGCCGATGGTCTTTTCGATGATTCCCAGTTCCTCCATGGACTCGCCGATGAGCCGGTGGGCCACGCCGTGCAGACAGCCGGGGCAGTAGCTCAGTTTGGCGTCCGTGAGTCCTTTGGTTCTTCCTTTAAAAACAGTCATGATATTTTCTCCCTGATTAAAGAAACAATCTCTTCGGGAGTGAAAACCACGCCCCCGGCCTTGCCGATGAATTCCACCGGACATTCGCCGCAGACCGCCAGCTTCACGTCTTCCACCATCTGGCCCATGCTGAGCTCGATGGTAATGACCTTTTCCTTGCCCTTGGCCGCTTCCGCCACCGCGTCGTAGGGATAGGGCCACAGTGTGATGGGGCGGATCAAGGCCAGTTCCACGCCTTCTTCCTTCAGGGCGTCCACGGCGGACTTGGCCACGCGGGCGGCCGTGCCGTGGGCCACGATCAGGTATTTGGCGCCGGAGTCCATGTTATAGGTCTCAAAACGGGTTTCGTTTTTCTTGATCTCCTCGTAGACCTTAAACAGGGTTTCCGTTTTTTCCTGAAGCACGTACGGGTCAATGTACAGGGAGTTGATGATGTGCCGGTCATCCGGAGTTCTCCGTGCGCCCAAAGCCCATTCCGAGGGATCCTTTTGGGGAGGATAAGCGTCCGGAAACTCCACGGGCTCCATCATCTGGCCCAGCATGCCGTCGCCCAGGATCATGACCGGAGTCAGGTACTTTTCGGCGATCTCAAAGGCCATGGGGGCCATGTCGGCGAATTCCTGGACCGTGGACGGGCTCAGCACCGGCGTATAATAATCGCCGTGTCCGCCGCCGCGGGTGGCCTGAAAATAATCGCACTGCATGGGCGCGATGTTGCCCAGGCCCGGGCCTCCACGGGTTACGTTCACGATGACTGCGGGAAGCCTGGAAGCCGCAATGTAAGAGATGCCCTCTTGTTTGAGGGAAATGCCGGGGGAGGAGGAGGAGGTCATAACCCGCACTCCACATGCAGCGGCGCCAAGCACCATGTTGATTGCCGCCACTTCGCTCTCGGCCTGCAAAAAGGTGCCGTCAACCAGAGGCATCTTTTTGGCCATGTATTCGATCAATTCACTTTGGGGGGTGATGGGGTATGCGAAATAGTGGCGGCATCCGGCCAGTATGGCGGCCTCAGCCACTGCCTCGTTCCCCTTCATCAGAACCTTTTTGCCCATTTTCGTCAAACTCCTCGCCAGCTATTTTTCTATGGTGATGGCCCCGTCAGGGCAGGTCACGTAACAAAGGGTGCAGGCGTTGCACTTGTCCTGATCCACGCAAACGGCGGGATGGTATCCCGCATCGTTCAGGTGTGAGGCAAGTTCAATGATCTTCTTGGGGCAGGCTTCGATGCATAAGCCGCATCCTTTGCAATAGAACTCGTTAACAGTCATCCTCGCCATCTAAAAATCTCCTAGCCTTCGGTCCGAATGTCGCACTTCATTTTAAAGTGAAGCGTCTCTCGGAATCAGCGCAGCAAGCTGCGGGGTATTTACCCACTCAAGAATAAAATAATTGCGCCGGGGGCTCCGTGCTTGCGTTTCGACGTGCGTCTTAACACCGGTAGGCCTTGCGGCATCCGGGCTCCCATGGCTTTTTCATAAACTTCTTCAGCACCACCAATTCTGCGTCCAGGGCCGAGGCGTCCACGTTGTCCAGATGGTCTTCCAGCACGCAGACCCTTGTAAACTTTGCATTCAGAGCCCCTGCAGCCTCCCTGGCCGCGGCAATTCCTTCCACGACCACGTCGGTGTCGGTGAACTCCATCAGGTGGGAGTTGGCCACGAGTTCTGTGATTTGCAGTCCCGAAGCCCTCTGAATCATGGCCGCCATGTTCAGAACTTTTTCCAAATCTTCCGTTTCCGGCCGCCGGGTGTTCACGATCAGGGCCATGCTGTAAGCCCTGGCCATGATATCCTGGGAAAACCGGCCCAATACCCGGGCGCCCATGGGGTCTCCCCCAACGTCCAGGATGACCGTCCGGTCCGTGCGCTTGACCGCCCCTTTTACACGGGGCGAAAGCATGGGCAAATCCGCATGGGTGAAAGCCCCTTCAGGCGCCACCACTTCAATGCCCAGACTGCTGAATTGGTCCCGTACGTCCCGGCTGCGAAAATAAGGATTGACCACGTCCAGATCCACCAAAGTGGTGGGCGCGCCGCCCTGATTCTTTTCTACAGCAAGGTTTACAGCGTATTCCGTCTTGCCGCTGCCATACGAACCTGTTATTATCAGCAAATCCTGGCTATTTTCCATAGAACTTCTCCCGGCCTCGCCCGCCCCGGTCGGCGAGCGTTTGTGGCACGTAAAGTGCACCAGTTTTTAGTCTTAGGACCTTGTTGTCAAGCTTTTTGTGCGCCGGCTTTTCTTCGGCCGGTTGAAAACTTGCCTTAAGATCTTAATATTTTAACTTATATGAATGATTTGCAGGCCTTTGGCAGGCGTGCAAGCCCCCTGTCCGAAATTTGTCAAAGCGTCAAATTTCGGTGTTTGATAATGACGAACAATTCCCCTTTCCAAGGAGGTTGAACAATGTCCCCGGAAGAAAAACGCAAACAGGATCTGAAAGCCCTGGGCCTGAAAAACCTGGGACAAGTTTATTGGAACCTATCCACCCCCGGCCTTTACGAAGAATCCATTAAACGGCGCGAAGGCGTCATGGCCCACCTGGGGCCCATTGTGGTCCGCACTGGCCAGCACACCGGCCGCTCCCCCCACGACAAGTTTATGGTCCGGGAACCGTCCAGCCAGGACCAACTCTGGTGGGGCGACGTAAACAAAGGGCTTTCCGAGGAAAAATTCAATATCCTGCTGCATCGCCTCATGGCCTACGTCCAGGGCAAGGACCTTTTCGTCCAGGACTGCTACGCCGGCCAGGACCCGGAATTCCGGGTTCCTATAAGGGTAATCACGGAAACGGCCTGGCACAACCTGTTCGCCCGAAATCTTTTTGTGCAGGTCAAGGACCAGGACGAAATGGAGTCCCATTATCCGGAGTTCACCATTCTTAACGTCCCCCGGTTCCAGGCCGTGCCCGAACTGGACGGGACCTACTCCGAGGCCTTTATCATCGTCAACCTGGGCCGGAAACTCATCCTCATCGGAGGGACCGCCTATGCGGGTGAAATCAAAAAGTCGGTCTTCACCCTCATGAATTACCTGCTGCCCCAAAAGGAAGTGCTTTCCATGCATTGCTCCGTGAACGTGGGCCAGGACGGCGACGCAGCCGTGTTTTTCGGATTGTCAGGGACCGGCAAGACCACCCTCTCCGCCGACCCGGAGCGCGCCCTCATCGGCGACGACGAGCACGGCTGGAGCGACCGGGGCCTGTTTAATTTCGAGGGAGGGTGCTACGCCAAGGTCATCCGGTTATCCAAAACCGCGGAGCCGGAAATCTACGAATGCACCCGCAAATTCGGAACCATCCTGGAAAACGTGGGAATCAACCTGCGCACCCGGCGCGTAGACCTGGACGACGACAGCCTGACGGAAAACACCCGGGCGGCCTACCCCATCGCCCACATTCCCAGCGCCATGCGCGAGGGCGTGTGCGGACACCCCAAGAATGTGGTCATGCTCACCTGCGACGCCTTCGGCGTCATGCCTCCCCTGGCCAGGCTGACCGCCGCCCAGGCCGAATACCACTTTTTGTCCGGCTACACCGCCAAGGTGGCGGGCACGGAAGCCGGAGTGAATGAGCCCAAAGCCACCTTCAGCACCTGCTTCGGCGCCCCCTTTATGGCCTTGGAGCCCCATGTATACGCCGATCTTTTGCGGAAAAAGGTTCTGAAGCACGAGGTCAAATGCTGGCTTTTGAACACGGGGTGGGCCGGCGAGCCCGCCTCGAAGGCCGGCCGGATTTCCATCAAGTACAGCCGGGCTTTGGTCAAGGCCGCCCTCACCGGCGCTCTGGACAACGTGGAATACCGCAAGGATCCCCTGTTTAATTTCGAGGTTCCGGTTTCCTGCCCCGGAGTTCCCGGGGAAATTCTGAATCCCAGAAATCAGGCCAAGGACCCTGCGGAATACGACCAAAGAGCCCAAAAGCTGGCCCAGGATTTTAAAAAGAATTTCGAGCAGTTCGCCGCCAAGGTGCCCGACGAAGTCAAAAACGTTTTGTAACCAGTCAACAACAGGAGGGTCTTCTGCGCAAAGGAGGCCCTTTTTTTCATGATTTCAGTCTTCCCACATCAGTCGTCAGGGATGAGAGGCAATGGGGATTTCGTCACCGGAATTGGAAAACAAAGTCAATTACCCTGGATTTAAAACGTGGTTTAGCTGGTCAGCAACGCCTAATGTTTCTCGTCATCTTGGCAGGCGCATTCATGGTTCAGCACGTCCATTCTGAAGGAGGCATAGCCCTTTGTCAGCGCTAAAAACGCCCCCACAACCAAACCGACGCCAGTGCCAAATAGGGCTTTGGTTAAAACCATCTCCCTCCGCAATATCCCCGCCCCTGAAAACAAACTATTTTTTCACCTTCTTCTTCCCGTTTTTCGACGCCAGCAACTTGGCTTCCCGGTGCTGCAAGTCTTCGGTCATGAGGTTCAACTGGGTGCGGATTTTCGCCACTTCCAGGCCGATCAGCAATTTTCTTTCCTTGGCCGAGGCCGCTTCCAACTCCGCTTTTTTAAGCGAGGGGCGATATTTTTTCGCCAGCATGGCGTACCGGTCGATTCTCCGCACCGGCCCGATGGGAATATTCACCCCCCTGAGCCCGCCGGGTATGGGCAGAGTCCAGCCAAAGGGCAGGTTGGCCTGGAAGTTCCAGGCGTCGCCGCCCTGGTGGGCGATGAGCACCAGCTTGGCCTGGGACAGGACGGCGGCCGCCACCATGCCCGCGTTGTCGTACGGCCCCACGTAATCTTCCCATTGAAAGTTGCAGTAAATGCCTTCGGGCGCCGTGCCCGTGACCTGAATCCGGCCGTCGTTCAGGCGCTCGACCAGCCCTGGCAGGTCGTAGACCTTGGTGGGCACGCCCAGCCTGCCGAAAATGGCCTTCATGCCCGGAACCCGCATGAACAGGGGGTGAGGGTAGAAGCTGCCCACAATATCCCCCAGGCCGTTGTCCAGAAAATACTTGCCCACGATGAACATAATGGGCGCCGGCGCCCATTGGGGGCCGTGGGCGGAAATGATGACCAGAGGCTTTTCCTTTTCCGGCAAAAGAGTTTTCGGATTGTATATTTTGTATTCCTTGACCGCAAATTGGAGAAACAAATTGATAATGGACTCGGCGTCTTTGACTACTATGCCTTCCCCGATTGTCGCTTCTTCGTCCATTTTTTCTTCCATCAGCAAGTCATTTTCTTTGATAACAGCAGGCAATCTGATTCCCTCCTTGTGGTAAATCGCCCCATCCGGGCGGTATTGAAATCAGATTACCACAGCCCGGCGTTTTTCTCCATGTTAAAAGGCAATAAGCCCTCCCCAACCGATGAAAATTTGTCCCGGAACATAGTTCAAGCAAGGCCTGCTCCTCAAAATTGATTGACAGACAAGCCTTCTGCTGGTAGGTTTCTCACCGCCCGGTAAAAGCCTTGCCATGCCTACCGCGGCCGCTCACGCCAAATTACTTATTCTGCATAAATGCATCACGTTATTTTTTTATGGGGGGATCATGAGCCAGGGAAAAAATATCGTCACAGAACCCTTTACGTCGCCTGTCAAATTTTTATTGGGAACCTGCGCCGCCTATGCAGTAACCTGGATTTTCAGCCTGTATTATCTGGCGGGACAGGTGGAGGGCGGCATGGAAGCTCTGACGGCCAATCCTTTTGACATTCGCGTAACCCTGATGTTCATCACGGTTTTCGGCTGCGTGATCGGCGTGGCCACCGGCCTGCTTTCCGCCAGGACCAAGGGGAAAAATTTCGCCGGCACGGTCACGGACGGATTTCTGGCCGGCCTGGCCGGGGTGGCGGGCGCCTGGATAAACTGGCTTTGGGCTTTTATGTTGGTGATATGGACGATCATCATGGCGCTGCCCGTGGCCTTTAAAGCCGTTTCCTCCTCCCAATGGCCGGGAGCCAAAGCCTTTTTCGCCTTTTTCAGCAGCGGGCCCTTCAATGCAGGCGTTCTTTCCTATTCCCACGCCTTCGCCGTCGTGTGGGTCGGCGGGGCCGTCATGGCCGTGGTGTTCATCTTTTTATTCCACCACACCCTGTACGATGGGTTCAATCCCGTGTTCAGCAAACCGACCCTGCCCGCCGTTCTGGGCATTGTGACGCTCACGGGCGTTTTGGCCGTCTTCATCCCCCAATTTGGAATCACGCTTATGGGGATGCTTTTGGCCGGCAGCATTTCAGTGGGGCCGCTTTTGTGCATCCACGACTGCCTGTGGAGCGGCAACGGCCAGCCCGTGGTCATAGAAGAACCGGTTGAGGTTTAACCGGCCGAGTTTTTTCCCAGCAGCTTTTCATAAGCCCGCAGGTGATTCTCCACAAACTCGCTTTGGGAGAAAGCCTTGCGGGCTTTTTGCGTCCATCCCCCCCGGCTGACCAGGATGACTCCGTCGGCAAGGGCCCGGGCGCTTCCCGGCTTCACAAGAATATGCCTGCCTGAAACCACTTCAGGCAAAGACCCCGCCCGGGTTGCAACCACCGGCTTATCCATGGCGCAGGCCTCGGCGCAGCAAAACCCGAATCCTTCGCTGAGGGAGGGAACAACCACGCAGTCCGCCGCCTGAATCCACTTTGGCAATTCATCTCCGGGGACGGAGTCCTTTATCAGGACGCTTTCCCATGGTAGGGATGCGGCCTTTTTTAAAATCCGCTTATATCCGGAAGCAGGCTCCCTGGAAAGAATCATGACAAGCAAGGCGTCCGGGACCTCCCTGCAGATCTTCGGGACGGCGTCCGCCAGATAGTCCGCGCCCTTCAGCATTCCCGGCCTGCCGTAGAACAGGTAGATGAACCGGGATTGTGGCAGGCCAATCTTTTTCCTGATTGATTTTTGGTCCTCGCCCTCCAATGGTTTGAAGCGCGTATAGTCCGGCGCAGGGTATGCCAAAAAGGTTTTATCCCTCGGAATTCCGTAGTGGGCCAGCCCCTTGCGGGTGCTTTGTGAGTTGCAGGAGTAGGCGTTAAAGGGCAGGGCAAGCACCGCTTTCTCCGCCGCGGCGCCCAGCCAGGCAGCCAAGCGGGGCAGCTTCAACTCTTGCCACAACGGCCCCAGGACCTCATGGGCTGTTATTATGACCGGCTTGTTCAGGATTTTCCCCGCCAGCCAGGCGGGAAAGGCGCCGTTGTAGGTGGTGGTGTGGATAACGTCCGCGTCCTTGGCCTCCCGCAAGGCCAACTTCAATCCCAGAAGGCTGAACCACATGCGGTCTCCCCATTTGGGAACCCGAACCCGCTTCACTTGCACGCCGTTCCGAATTTCCTCCATGGGAGACCCTTTTAGGCCGCACGTGACAACGACGCATTCATGGCCCCTGGCGGCAAGCCCTTCGGCCAGCGCGGCGAACAAATTTTCGCCCCCTCCCACGTGGGGCGGGTAGTATTCCACGACAAAGCAGATTTTCATCGGCGTTTTCCCGCAGTCTCCCGCGCCAGAGCCAGCATGGCGCCGGCGCTATTTTCCCACGAAAATTCCCTGGCCCGCTCCTTTCCTCTTTCCGCCATTTCCTTTTGCGTTATGGGATCTTTTAAAACCCTCCCCATGGCCTGCGCCAGTTCCTCATGATCGTAAGGATCCACAAGCAGCGCCGCGTTGCCGGCCGTCTCGGGGATGGCTCCGGCCCGGCTTGCGATCACGGGAGTTCCGCTTGCCATGGCCTCCAGGATGGGCAGGCCGAAGCCTTCGTACAGGGAAGGATACACAAAAAGCGTTGCGTTGCGGTACAGACCGGCAAGCTCTCCATCCGAGGTGTTTCCCAACGCGATCACCTTATTCCCCAACCCCAGGCGCCGGGCTTTTTCCAGCGCTAAGCCTTCCGAACCCTGAGTGTGGACCAAAACCAAAGGCGCTTTCACTTTTTTATCCTGCACCAGAATTGTGTATGCATGCAGCAGCCGATCCAGGTTTTTATGGGGCCGGGCGCTGGCGCTGGCCAGGATGTAATCGCCGCTTTTTTTGCGGCTTGTTTCTTGTGGAAAAAAGATGGGATCGCAGGCGCCGGGAATGATGCTGACCTTGTCTCTGCTCACCCCGGTATGTTCGCAAATCCTGCTTTTGGAAAACCCGGACACCGTGACGATACGGTCCGCAGCCCTGGCCGACGCTCTGAAAAGGTTTTGCATGGCCTTTTTTTCCAAAGCTGAAAAACCGTGCACGGGCTCAAAGGGGATGGCGTCGTGCATGACAAGCAGCGAGGGGCGCGACAGGCGGACAGGGCAGATATTGCCAAAGGACAGAACCGCATCGCAATGGCTGTCCTTTATGATCCCGGGCAGTAAAACCTGCTCCCACAGGACCCTGGCCCAGCGGGTTTGGGCGCTGATTGGCCCTTTGATCACAGGAGCCGCGCCTTCCAGGCCGGGCAAGCCTTCCCGGCAGCCAAAGACGATCATCGCGTCTCCTTTCGCCGTCTGCGCCATGGCCTTGACCATGTTGACCAGATAGCGCTCCATGCCGCCGCCCTTGCCCGGGGCCAGGAATGTGGCGTTGATCCCCAATCGCATGGCTATTTTTCATCTTCCTTTTCAGGTGCGGGCCAGATGCTTTTTAAGGCCCTGTTTTCCTCCCGAAGGATGGCCGTTTCCTGGGCCAACTCCGTAACCATGGTGGAAAGTCTTGAAATTTTAATGGAAAAATGCAAGGTGATGAGCATGAAAAACAGGAGGCCGAACAAAAACAACGTGGTTGTGGGCAAAACCGCCCCGATGAGTTTGGTCAGGCCCACAAGCAGGTCGTACCAGAGCACCAGCACAAACAGGGCCGCACTGGTGACGAGCCACAACCAGGCGTATTCCTCCTTGAGTTTGCGTTTATGCACCAGACTGATGATGATGCCAAACAAGGCCACGCAAACCATGAGCGCAAAGATTTTCTGCCTCGGCGTCATATCCCCCCCTCCTAAATGATTTGACCAAAGCCCCGGGGCGTTATATGAATACGCCTTCAGGCCTTGCTCTCCGGCTTTTTTCTCTAAGCCCTTGATTATCAAAGTATTGCCATAATAGCCAGTTTTAGGAATATCTCAAGGAAAAGTCCGGCAAAATGCCCAAGCACGACCAAAAAACCGCATTTTTCAGGGTGATCGCCATCATCCCGGCCTTTAACGAGCAAAAAAATATCGCCCAAGTGATCCGGGGCATTCAAACCCATGCGCCTTTCGCCCAACCTTTGGTGGTGGACGACGGCAGCAAGGACGGAACCGCGGATTCGGCGCGGCGGGCCGGAGCCCGGGTGATTCGCCTGCCGTTCAACCTGGGTTACGGCGCGGCCCTGCAAACCGGGTTCAAATTCGCCCTGGCCAACGGCTACGATTACGCCGTGCAGATCGACGGAGACGGCCAGCACGATCCCCAAAGCCTGCCCATTTTGTTGAAACCCGTGCAGAAGGGCGAGGCGGACGTGGTTCTGGGATCCCGGTTTTTGGGGGAGGGGGCCTATTCCATGCCCGCCCTGCGCTACGCCGGGGTGATGGTGTTTCGCGTTTTGGTTTCCCTGCTGATCCGAAAAAAAATCACCGACCCCACCTCCGGCTTTCAAGCCTTGAACCGGGCCGCCATGGAGCGCTTTTACGCCAGCCCCCACTATCCGGCGGACTTCCCGGACGCCGATGTAATCATCATGCTGCACCGTGCGGGGTTGCGGGTTCTGGAAGCGCCTGTTATCATGCACCCCAACCCGGACGGCCGGTCCATGCACAAGGGGATGACCCCGGTGTATTATGTGTTTAAGATGTTTTTATCCATTTTTCTGGCCCTCATTCGCAAGAACCCCTTTTAAACTCCCGGGCTTCAGCCAAGGATAGCCATGGAAAACAGCACTGCCGAAAAAAATAACGCCGGGCTCCAACGTCCCGCACCCCAAACCAACAAACTGCTTATGATCCTCGCGGGCGCCGTCCTGGCCATGGCCGCCTTGTGGGTGTATTCCAATACCCTCTCCAGCCCTTTTGTGTTCGACGACGTGCCGTTCATCCAAAGGAACGCAAACATCGCCCTAAACGATTTGACTCTGGACAGCCTGAAAACCGCGGCCTTTGACTCCACCCGCCCCCTGGCCAACCTGAGCTTCGCCCTGAACTATTATTTTTCAGGAGGCAACGAGGCCGCCTATCACATGGTGAACATCGTCCTCCATTTTCTGGCCGGCCTGGGCATGTACTATCTGCTGCTATGCCTGCTTGCCGTCCCCGGAATAGGCCAAAAAAACGCCCCCTCTCAATGGGCGCCCTTCCTGGCGGCCTTGGTGTGGCTGGTTCACCCCGTGCACACCGGTGCAGTGACCTATATTGTGCAGCGCTCCGCCGTCATGGCGTCCATGTTTTGCTTGTGGTCCATGGCCATGTACATTAAGGCGCGTCTATCGCCGCCGGGCAAGGGACGGACGTATTGGGTCCTGTCCGTTGTCTTATGGGCGCTCGCCATGGGCGGCAAGGAAATCGCCCTGGCCCTGCCTTTTGCAGCGTTGGTTTTTGAATGGTTTTTCTTTCAGGATTTACGTAAGGATTGGGCCGGCAAATTTGCGTTGATTTTGGGCGGGCTTCTGGCCGCATCCGTCATAGGGGCCTATTTGTTTCTGGGCTCCCATCCCCTGGACAGCATTTTATACGACTACAAGAATTTTGACTTCACCCTCAAGGAGCGCTTGCTGACCGAGCCGCGGGTGCTGGTTTACTACCTTAGCCTGCTTGTATATCCTTATCCCGGCAGGTTGATTTTGGATTACGGCATTCCCCCTTCCCAATCGCTTTTAAATCCCGCAACCACGTTCTATTCCATTCTGTTCATGGCCGGCTTGATCGCCGCTGCGTTACTGCTTGCCAAAAAGCGCCGCCTGGTTTCCTATGCCATTCTTTGGTTCTGCATCACCCTGTTTCTGGAGTCTTCGTTCATCCCCCTGGACCTGGCCTTTGAACATAGGCTGTATTTGCCTTCGGTCTTTCCCGTATTCGCAGTCGCCGCCTTGCTGCTTTCCAAAGAAAACCTTCGGAAGCCGGCTATTGCCAGCCTGCTGTGCATCGCCGTGATTTTTGGGGTGTGGACCCACCAGCGCAACACGGTCTGGCAAAGCGACGTTACGCTATGGCGGGATACGGTCGCCAAGGCCCCCAACAACGCCCGGGCGCACAATAATCTGGGGCTTGCCCTGGCCCATGCAGGCCAGGAAGAATCAGCTTTTAAAGAATTTCAGAAAGCCATTGAACTCAAGCCTGATTTCGCACAGGCCAATTACAATATCGGCATCAGCCTGGGCCACCAGGAAGAGCACGAAAAGGCCATTCCCTATTTTGAAAAAGCCGTAAAAAAGGAGCCGGAGAACGTCCTGTATCTGAACGACCTGGCCCTGGCCTACATGGGCGCGGGCAGGCTGGAAGATGCTATAACCCGCTTGTATCAGGCCCTGCGGATTGAGCCGGAATACGCCCCCACCCACAACAATCTTGGGGTGGCCCTGGGCGGGCAGGCCATGGTGACTCAGGCCCTGGAGCATTTCAGAAAGGCCGTGGAAATATACCCGGATTACGTGGACGCCCACCGGAACCTGGGCATCCTGCTGGGCAACCTGGACAACCACCCCAAGGCCATCGCCGAGTTTGAAAAGGTGATCAAGTTGCAGCCCAGAGATCCCCAGGCGAACTTTTTGCTCGGCCGCTCCTATGCGGCCATCGGCAAATACGAAAAAGCCGTCCTGCATTTTAGGGAGACTCTGCAAGCGGCGCCAGACTACATTCCCGCCTTGTACAATGTTGGCTTGATCTACATGGGCAAGGAGAAATACGTTGAAGCGGCGAAGTATTTTGAGAGAATCCTTAAGATCAAGCCGGAAAACATGCAGGCTTCCAGGCAATTGAAAAAATGCATAGACGAGGCCAGGGCCAATGTTCAAGCGCAGAAAGAAGCGCTAAGCCCTGAGTAGGGCGTTTGCCGCGGTGAAAAATCCGTGGGTCATGACCGCCGCGATTTCTCTGGCGCCGGTAGCCTGGCGAAGCACCGCCCGGGCGGCTCGAATATTTTGGGCCGGATTGCGCCTGGCCCGCGCCCGCAACTGCATCAACTCCCGGGCGCTCAGGCCTTGGGGAATGAAGACCGGCGCCTGCTGGCTCCAAGGCAGGGGGGCGCGATCATTTATCAGCCCCAGCGCCTTGGCGGTTTCGTATAGCTCGGCGCCCGGCAGGGGGTAAGGGAAGAAAAACTCCGTCACGTCGCTCTTCAGGGTTCCGGCTTTTGCAATGTTGCAAACAATGTCCTCCCTGGTCTCCCACAAAAAGCCCATGAGAAAATAAACCATGGTCATGATTCCGTGGGACCGGCAGGCGGCCACCGCCTTCCTGACGTCTTCAAAGCAGAGGTCTTTTCTGATCAGAGCCAGGGTGTCGGCGTCCGGGCTTTCCGCGCCCATGCTCACCCCGCAAAGGCCGGCGGATTTCATGAGGCCGGCCAGCTCAGAATCCAAAGCGTCGGCCCGGGCGTTGCAAAGCCACCTGACGCCCGGCGCCTGCTTTTTCAATTCCCGGCACAAGTCCTTCAGCCAGGTCCGGGACGCGGTGAAGGTTTCCCCCCGCATGAAAAAATCCCGAATGCCCCAATGCTCCCGGCATTCCCTGATCTCCCGGACAAGGGACTCCGGGCTGCGAAGCCTGACGGCCGCTCCGCTCACTTTATGGGCCGGGCAAAAAACGCACCGGTGGCAACAGCCCCGGTTGGCCGAGATGGTCGCCATGGGCCGGGCCGTAACCGGGCTTCGGTACAACCTGTGGTTCAGCAAACGCCGGGCCGGAAAGGGCAGGGCGGTTATGTCGTTGTCCAGGCCGGGATCCGGCGTCTCTTCAAATGCATCCCCATGGCGCAGGGTGAATCCGGACGGAATCCTTTTGTCATTCGATTGAAAGAAATCTCGCAGCGTGAACTCCGTTTCCCCCCGGATGACTCCGTCCAAAGCGGAAAAGCGCTTTAGCAGGTCTTGACGGTCTATAAAACCCATGTGTCCGCCCCGTGTGATGATCATGGCCCGGGGCAGGATTTTTCTGATTTTTTCGGCCCAGGCAAGATCCTGCACATGCCCGGGATAGGTGGAGCTGATTACGACCATATCCGGTGCGAAGGCCCCAATGATTTTTTCGATTCCGCCCTTGGAAAGACGCTCCGGCGCCGCATGGACGATCCGGCACGTTACGCCCAGATCCCCCAGAACCCCGGCCGCGTACATTTCCTCCACCGGCTCCCGGTACCTGAAAAAAGAGCCCTTGCCGATGTACGACTGGCAACGGTCTTCATACACATAAGGGCCGGGGAGCAAAAAAAGCGCCCGCCGGATTTTTTCGGGATTCAGGATCATGGGTCAATACTGCTTTCTCAATTTGAGATACATGCTCAATACGCGCGGCCAGCTTGCCTTGACCATGGCTTTCATATGCAGGCCGTACACCGCCTGGTAAAGGGCGCGAAAAAGCCCGTTTTCAGGCAGTTCGACCAGCTTCATGACCAAAGGCTCCAGCTTGGGAAAGCGCACCAGCAGGGCGAAAAACTTGTGCAGGTTGATCAGCCGCTCCCGGTCTTCCAAAGGGGCGATGCTGGTGTCGAACCAGCTTGCCGGGCATTGCTCCACCTGATCCTTGACCTGCTCCGGCGCCTGGGCGAACTGCTCGGCCATGGCCGTGCCCGGATAGGGCTGGGCCAGGGAGCACCATGCATAGTACGGCTTGATTTCCTGATTCAGGCGCACGGTTTTCATGGCCTGCTGCAAGGTCTCGCCTGGCAGGCCGAGCATGTTGTAGGTCTGGATTTTTATCCCGGATGCATGGAGGATTTCAGCGCAGCGGCGAATGTCGTCGTCCGTGGTGCTCTTATTCAAGACCGTGCGCCGAAAATGCTCGTCCCCGCTTTCCAGGCCGAACTTGACCACCCGGCACCCGGCCCTGGCCAGGGCTCTGGCGCCTTGCTCGTCCAGCCTGTCCACCCGTACATTGCAGCAAAAGGGAACCTTGATCCGGCTGGCGTATTGGTCGGAAAATTCCAGAATCCAATCCGGGTCCACGGTGAAGATGTCGTCGTTAAAGTCGATGAATTTTGTCCCGAAGGTCTGCTTCAGGTATGCCGCCTCGTCCACCACGTGGGTTACGCTTCGGCGGCGCAAATACCGCCCCTTGCCCTTGAGGATGTCCTTCAAGGCCCGGTTATAGCAGTAGCTGCAATTATACGGGCAGCCCCGGCCGGTTATCATCTTGCGGAAGGGCAGCTTTTGGATGAACGGATAGTCTTTGAACAGGTTTTTCCGGCTGGGAATGGGGATTTGGTCCAGGTCCTCCACCAAATCCGCCGGCGGATTTTTATAAACCCGCCCCTCCCGTTTGATCCAAAATCCGTCTATGTCCACGGCCGGCCCCTTGCCGTTGATGGAGGCGGCAAGGGCCGGAAAGGCGTTTTCCCCCTCCCCCCTGCAAATGGCGTCCACACAGGGATGCTCGATCACTTCGGGAAAAAAAGTCGGGTGAGGTCCGCCCATGACCACCAAAGGCGCCGGGTTTATGAATTTCTTCACCCAGGAGGCTGTCTCCAGCATTCCAGGATGCTCCCCCGTGCACACGGACATGGCGACCATTTCCGGAGAAAAGGCCTTGAGCTTGCGCGTCCAGCCCCGATCCGGCAGAAAAAACTTCACCCTATGCCCTTGCCTTTCCAGCAATTCGCAAAGAATCAAGGGACCGGTCAGTTCTTCAAAAAAATTTTGGATAAACGCCACCCTCATGTCCCGCCTCCGAATATTACAGTTAGCCTTACGCGGGGCGCCTGTCAATATTCCTGTCGTCCCAAGCCCATGAAACGGAGGAAAAAAGCCGAACAGCGGCGGCGTTCAACCGGGCGGGCTGGGCGCCCGGCACGCCTCCGGGCGTTCAGGCTTGCGCTAACCCGTGAAAACGGTTATATATCGGCAGGGTGGATTTATTTTTAAAGAAAACTGCAGGGGCCGCCGCCCCATACTGCGAAAAACCAACCACGAACTGGTTTGCTCCCGATTTTTGCGCCCCTTTCCGGAAAGGCTGCCGGCTTTGAATAGCAACAACGAACATGTGGAAACTGCAAGCAAGGAAACGCCTGCTCCGCAAAAGAGCTTCGCCGACCTGTTGCGCGACAACCAAACCCTGACGGCCTGCCTGCTGATCGCTTTGGCTGTCCTGTTTGTATACTGGTCCCTGCCGGGGCATGAGTTCATCAACCTGGACGACAAGGTTCAGATTCTGGAGAACAACGACCTGCATCGGGGCCTGGCGTCCCCGGACATCGGCTGGATGTTTTCCGTCTCTCAGCCAAGGGATTATTGGTATCCCCTGACCTGGCTCTCTCTGGCCGCCAATTACCAGTTCGGAGGACTCAACCCCTGGGGGTATCATCTGGTCAACCTGCTGTTGCATCTGGCCAGCGCCTGGCTGCTGTTTTTCGCCCTGAAAATAATGACCAAAAGGCTTTGGCCAAGCGCGCTTGTCGCCTTGCTTTTCGCGGTCCATCCTTTGAACGTGGAAGCCGTGGCCTGGGCCGTGCAGAGAAAAAGCACTCTGTCCGGCTTTTTCATCATGCTGTTTTTTCTTTCCTACGCCCGATACACGGCCAAACCCCAATGGAGCCGCTACGCCTGGGTTTGCCTGTGCTTTTTAGGGGCGCTCATGTCCAAGGCGCCGGTCATGCCCGTGATGTTCGCCTTGTTTTTGCTGGACTACTGGCCCCTATATCGGACGCCGTTGTTAAAAGGTCCGGAAGAGGCCCCCCTGGCTTCCCTTTTCGGCGGGCCGGACAAGCCCTGGCGCGCCCTGATTCTGGAAAAAGCCCCTTTGCTCCTCTTGTGCCTGGGCGTGGGATATTTGAATTATCTGGCCTTTTCGGCCAAAGGGCAGATTGTGGACGCCCAGGAAGTGGGGTATTTCCTGCGCCTTGAAAACGCCCTGTATTCCTGTATCGCCTACATGGGAAAAACCCTGTGGCCCAGGAATCTTTCCATATTCTACCCCATGCCCGAATCCATGTCCCTGGCCAAGCCCCTGGCAGCCCTGGCGCTGCTGGTTCTCGCAACCGGCGCCTGCCTGCATCTTCGCCGCAAGCGGCCTTATTTGATCGTAGGCTGGCTTTGGTACTTGGGGATCATCCTGCCTTATCTGGGGCTCTTTTTCCGCACCGGCGTGTTTCCCGCCATGGTGGACCGGGCCTTGTATCTCCCGGGTGTGGGGCTTTTTATCATGCTCGTGTGGGGGGCGTTGGACCTGTTAAAAAGTAAAAACATCCCCAAACCGGCCATGGCGATTTTGGCGGCCTTGCTCATCGCCGCTCCGGCTTTTGCGGCCAAACGTCAGGTTTATTATTGGCAAAATTCCATGACTCTGTTTTCCCAGGCTCGGGATAACACCCGGGGCAACTATCTGGCCCATCACTGCGTCGGCATCGAGTATATGGCTCAGGGGCGTTACGATCAGGCTATCGAGGAATTCCGCAAGACCCTGGAGATCAATCCTTCGTACTTAAAAGCCCGGTTCAACCTGGCCGCATCCCTGAAACGCCTGGGCCGTTTGGACCAGGCCCTGGCAGAGTTGCAAAAAGGTCTGCTTTTGCCCGACTACAAGGTCCGGACCCATTGCAAGATCGGCGCGCTGCTGGTTGACATGGGCCGTTTTAAGGAAGCCCTGCAGCATTTTTCCATGGCCCGGGACCTGGCCCCTAACGACAGCAACGTATACAACAACCTGGGCATGCTTAGCCTGAAACTGGAAGAATCCAAAGAAGCCCGGGATTTTTTCGCCAGAGCCATCCAGCTTGATCCCAGAAATTTTGAGGCCTACAACAACATGGGGTCTTTGCTGGCTGCGGCGGGCCAGGACAAGGAAGCCGCATCCTATATTCAGGCCGCCCTCAGCCTGGCGCCAAGGTCCGTGGACGCCCTGAATAACATGGCGTCCATCTATTTCAAGACCGGCAATATCGAGGCCGGAGCCAATCAATTAAACCGTATCCTGGAAATCGAGCCGGAAAACATCGAAGTCCGGAGAAACCTGGCCCTGCTTATGCTGAAAACCGGCAACCCCCTGGGCGCCCGGGACCAGCTTAAAACCATTTGCTACATTTCCCCGGATGACTTCGATGCCCAATACCTTCTGGCCACCGTGCTTATCAGCCTGGGCCGCCTGGAGGAAGCCTACACCCATCTTTCCAAAGCCCTGGAGATCAACCCGGATCATCCCGAAACCCACAACAAAATGGCCGCCGTGCTTTACAACCTGGGCTGCCAGGACGACGCCATCCGGCATCTGGAAACCGCGCTTAAAATCAATCCCGCTTATGAAAACGCCCGCCTGAACCTGGAATTGATCAAATCCCGCCAAAAGGAGCAAAAGCAGTAAATCCGGTTTTCAGTTTTGAATTGGATATGTTACAGATAATTTTCGCCTATAATCCTTAACAATCCGCCGGGATTCCAATATCATGATTTTTCGCCGTAAAGCCCCCAAAGCGTTCCGTTTATTTTTGTTGGCCGTATTTGCCTGGCTATGCGCCGTCTCCTTTGTCCACGCCCAGGATTCCAACACCCTGATTCAAGCCGCCAGGAACGGCGACCCTAACGCCCAGTTTGAACTGGCCTCCCGGTACGCCAAGGGCCAGGGCCTTCCCCTGGACATGGAGCAGTCCCTATTCTGGCTGGAAAAATCCGCCGCCCAGGACCATGTTTTGGCCCAGATGGGCCTTGCCCTGGCCTATTCCAGCGGCACGGGCGTTCCCAAAAGCATGGAAAAGGCCCTGGCATGGTGGGAGCGCGCCGCGGACCAGGGGCAGTACTCCGCCATGTATAACGCGGCTCTTATGCATCGCCAGGGAATCGGAACTCCCAAAAATCCGCAAAAGGCCGTCAAATGGCTGGAAAAAGCCGCCGATCTGGGATTGAGCGCCGCTCAAAATATGCTGGGGGACATGTATTATCAAGGCGAAGGCGTCCGCCAAAGCACGAAAAAAGCCGTCAAGTGGTATGAGAAAGCGGCGGAGCAAAAGGTGGGGCCCGCCTTCGCCTCCCTGGGCGCCGTGTATCTGCAAGGCGATAACCCGGATTATAAACAAGCCCTGGAGTGGTACCGCAAAGGCGCGGATATGGGCGACGCCGAATGCCAGAAAAACCTGGGCCTGGCCTATACCGGCCGTTGGGGAGTGCATGAAGACCTGACCCAGGCCGTGATTTGGCTCGGCAAGGCCGCCAAGCAGGGCCATACCTCAGCCCAGGTGCTGCTGGCCAAGATTTATTTTGAAAACGATATGATCGATCTGGCTGAAGAATGGGCCAAAGAGGCCGCCAAGGCCCAGGACCCCAAAGGCCTGTACCTATGGGCCAGAATCCTCATCATCCGGGAGGACCACAATCGCGCCGAGCAGGTCATGCGCCAATCCGCCGCCCTGGGCTACGCCCCGGCAAAAGCCTGGTTGGAAAGGATTGAATAAATGGATAAGCAAATCGCACATCATGTCGCCTACGAAGCATTTAAAGCATCTTCAGGATTAGCAAACCTGATCCCTTTGCTGAAAGAAAACTGCGATCAGGAAGAATATGAAATGCTTGCCAAAAAGATCGCCCCGGTTTGAACAGTTTTTCCAGATCACGATTTTTAGCCTTGCGGACCCCGGCATTGCATGCCGCTGCTGCCGGGTAATAGCGCCTATAGGCGGCATTTGATCCGTAGTTTCAGGGCTTGCCCTGCCGTTATGAAGCCAGAGGTAATTCAATTTGCAGTGTTGCTGCAGGCCGCCGCGCCCGCCAGGACGCGCTTTGCGCGGCCCCAAGTGGGTTCACGGGGGAGAGCAACTGCAATGTAACCCGGCCTGTTATGTGGGTGGCCGCGGCAGCGCAGTATCCTGCCGGGGCGCGCAGGCGCTCTTGGTTCGGCCTTGGTTTAACAGGACGCCCAGGAAGTTTTTCGAACTGACGATCTATGAAAAACCATACAAAAGCAGGCCTTCAATCCACGCCGTGTCTACAACGCATCCAGCAATCGTTGATGGATGTTTTCAAACCCGCCGTTGCTCATGATAAGGGCCAGGTCGCCGGGCTCCAGGGTTTTGGCCAAAAAGTCGATGATGCCCTGCACGTCCGCAAAAAAATGGGCGTCCTTTCCTCGGGCTTTCAGGTCCTCCACCAGTCTTTCCGACGAGAACCGTTCCTCGGGCGGAATTTTTTCCAAAAGGGCGGGCTGGGGTATGCAAATGATGTCCGCGTCATCAAATACTTCAGGGTACACATCCTGAAACACCTTACGGCGGCTGGAATTGGTCCTGGGCTCGAACACGGCGGCCACCCGGCCTTTATCGTAGAACGGCTTGACCGCCTTGATGGTTTCCCGCACGGCCGTGGGGTGGTGGGCGAAGTCGTCCATGACCGTGATATTGTTTTTCACGCCCCGGACCTGCTGGCGCCGGGCCACGCCCTTGAAGGTTTCCAACCCGGCCTGGATGCCCTCCACGGGAATGCGCAAATCGTCCACCACGGCGATTGCGGCCAGGCAGTTGAGGGCGTTGTGCCTGCCCATGAGGGGAACCTTGAATTCCGCGTAAAACTCCCCGCGCCGGAACACTTCGAGGAAGGTGTAGGGCGGCTCGGTCCTCATCTTGCCGATTCTCCAGGGCGCCTTTTCCCCGAAGCCGTAAGGCGTGATCCAGCATTCCGCCTGTTGCAGGATATCCTTTATATTGTCGTCCGCGTCGTGAAAGACCAGCAGGCTTTCCCTGGGCAGGTTTTTCAGCAGGGACGTAAACGCGCTTTTTACGTGATCCAGATCCTTGAAGATGTCGGCGTGGTCGAACTCCACGCTGGTCAGGACGGTCCTGGACGGCGTGTAATGCAGAAATTTGGGGCCTTTGTCAAAAAAGGCCGTGTCGTATTCGTCCCCTTCGATGACCATATAGGCTCCGGTCCCCACCTGGTGGTTGCTGTTGAAATTAGCCAGGATGCCGCCGATCATGAATGTCGGATCCAGGCCCACGGCGGCGATAAGCCAGGCGATGAGGGCCGAGGTGGTGGTCTTGCCGTGGGTTCCCGTAACCATGATGGGCGTCTTCTGGGAGGCGAAAAACCGGTCGATGGCCTGGGGGAACGAGCAGTAGTGCAGGCCTTTTTCCATGACCGCGACGGCCTCGGGGTTGTCCTTGGAAACCGCATTGCCGATCACCACCAGATCCGGGTTGTGGGCCAGGTTGTCCCCGGAAAATCCCTGGATGACCGGAATTCCCTTGGATTCCAAAAAGGTGCTCATGGGCGGATAAACATTGAGGTCCGAGCCCGTGATTTGGTATCCTGCTTCCTTGAGCATGCCGGCCAGGGCGCCCATGCCCGTGCCGCAAATAGCTGTCAGATGAATGGTTTGTACTTTTTCCGGGATGACGTTTTTTTCAGGATTCATGAGACGTCCCTAAATTTGGAGATTTTTTATTTCATAAACAGATTCCACCTATCCATACAGGATAGATCACGGAATCACAATCCCCTATGCAAAGCCGGATTGAAACCATCGTCCGGTTGTGCTAAGCCCGGAATATGGAACGCAAATACCTTGAAATAGATCTTAAAGCCCTGGCGCACAATTACCGCGTTTTGGCGGATTTGGCGGGGCCCGGGACGAAAATGGTTTCCGTGGTGAAAGCCGACGCTTACGGCCATGGCCTGAAGCAGGCCGCCCGAACCCTTGTGGACTGCGGAACCTACGCCCTGGGGGTATTCGACCCGGCGGACGCGGCCGTCATCCGGCAAGAAGGGATTAAGGTCCCGATCGTCTCCTTGTCCGGCATTTTTCCCTGGGAGGCCGGGGACGCCGCCAAAAACAATATTGACGCCGTGATATTCTCCATGGAGGCGGCCCAGGCTTTGTCCCAGGCCTTTTTGGAAAAAGGCGAGACAGGAAACGTGATCATCAAGGTGGACACCGGCATGGGCCGCTTGGGAATCTTCCCGGAAGATCTGCCCGCCTTTGTGGAGGCCCTGGCGCCCTTGAAGGGAATTCGCGTCACCGGCATCGCCTCCCATCTGGCCGCTTCGGAGATTCCCGACCATCCCCACACAAAGTCCCAGGTGGAGGCCTTCAAACGCGCGTCCCTTTCCATGATCAACGACACCCTGGCAAACAGCGGCGCCGTTTTGGAAGGGCTGGCCAAGGGAGTCCCTCTGGCGCGTCCGGGGATCGCCTTGTACGGCTCGGCCCCCGATCCCGGGATGAAAGGGGCGGATCTGCTCAAGCCGGTCATGACCTTCAAGACCCTGATCATCTCCCTCAAAACCCTGCCCCAGGGAAGCCCCATCAGCTACGGCATGACCTTTACCACGTCCCGGCCCTCCCTGATCGCCGCCGTGCCCGTGGGGTACGCGGACGGATATTTTCGCAGGCTGGCCAACAAAGGCGCGGCCATTGTTCACGGCAAACGGGTTCCGGTTGTGGGAACCGTATGCATGAACCTGACCATGCTGGACGTGACCGGGATAGACAATGTGCAGCCGGGCGACGAAGTGGTCCTGTTGGGGGAAAAGGACGGGCTGCGGGTGACGGGGGATGAGCTCGCCGCCTCCGCCGGAACCATCAGCTACGAAATTTATTGCAGCCTTGGGCATGCCAATCCGCGGCAGTATAAAGAGTAATCCTTAATTTATCGTTCTTAAGACGGATTTTAAAATGGAATTCTGGAATAGAATCAACGAGATGCTTGCAGAGCTGGTCAACGAACACTCCATCTGGCAAAGCGCGGCCATGCGGGCCGCCGCCGGCGTTTTAGGCTCCCTTATTTTGTGGATGATCTTTCGCAAGGTGGTGAAAATAGTCTTCGCGCGGCTGGAAAAATATGAGTTTATCCAGTCCAATCAAAAGGTGTTGTCAGCCACCCGCCAAGCCTTGTTTTACGGGCTCATCCTGGCCACGGGCATGTACCTCATCGAGGTTTTGGGCCTTGAGGCGGTGAAAAATCCCTTTTTCGCTATCATGATCGTTTTTTTTGCAGCCCCGGGCAAAAAAATCATCTACCTTTCCGTGACCTATCTGGAAAGCCGCATCGCCGGAAAAACCGAAACCAAGCTCGATGACATCGTCTTTGACATCACCAAGCGCTTTGGCGGTGTGCTGATATATGTGGCCGCCATTATATTCGCCCTGGACCGCATCGGCATCAACGTCATGCCCATCATCGCAGGCGCCAGCGTCATGGGGGTGGCCGTGGGCTTTGCAGCCAAGGACACCCTGTCCAACTTCATCGCAGGCGTGCTGCTACTGATAGACCGGCCCTTTGAAGTGGGGGACCGTATCGAGGTCTGGACCTCTCCCAGAAACAGCGCCACCTGGGGCGATGTGATGGAAATCGGCATGCGGGCCACCAAAATCCAGACCACGGACAACATCACCATCGTCATTCCAAACAACGAAATCATGACCCGGGACATCATCAATTACACCTCCGGGTCCGAAGGCATCCGGGTGCGCATCAATATGGGCGTCGCCTACGACGCCGACATAGCCAAAGCCAAGTCCCTGATCATCAACGTGGCCAATCAGTTGGATTGGGTCTCCAAAGACCCCGCGCCGGTGGTCGTGGTGGTCAATTACGGCGAATCCTCCGTGGATCTGCAGGTGCGGGTTTGGATAGACGACGCCCGCAAGCGCATTCACACCATTTCGTATATCACGGACAAGGTCAAAGAGGAGTTTGACAAGCACGGGGTGGAAATTCCCTTTCCCAGGCGGGACATCATCATCAGGCAGGGGAACTGAGCATGGAGCATTTCAAAAGGACCTTCTCCATCCCCCGGCTGGACCCCGGGAAATCCTCCCGCGAGGACTTGGACCTTATCCGGGAAATGCCCCTGACCGTTTCCGTGAACGGCCTGGTCCTGGCGGCAACCATGCGGACTCCCGGACTGGAAAAGGCCCAGGCCGCCGGCCTTTGCCTGGGGGACGGCATTTTGGCGAGCCGGGAGGATCTTTTGGGCTTCCAAGGAGACGCCTCGGAAAAAAGCGCGCATGTTCAGGTTCGGGTTTCCCGGGAGGCTTTTCAAAGAGCCCAAAACCTGGCTGAGGAACGGGGCAAAGACCAGCCTTTTCCGCCCGGCGCAACCGACGAGGATATTGCGGACCTGCTAAGCTCCCAAATCGCCCCGTTTACCACGGACCAGCCCCTGGTGGACCGGCTTAAGGCCCATGAACACGCCCAGGCCATATGGAGCAAGCAGCACATCCACCATATCACCCGAAGCGCCCACGCCTCCTTTGTTTTCGACCGCAGCCTGAATCCGTTAAGCATGGCCGAAGACGTGGGCAGGCACAACGCCCTGGACAAAGCCCTGGGCGCGGTTTTTCTGGATGGCAAGGCGGCTCAGGCGGAAGTGGTCATTGTAAGCTGCCGCATGAACAAGGACGTGGTTCGAAAATGCGCCAACGCCCGCATTCCCGTGGTGTTTTCCATATCCCGGCCCACCACGACGGCAGTCCTCATGGCCCGCAAATTGAACATGACCCTGGCCCTGTCCACCCGGGACGGCGGGGTGTACGTATTTTCCGGCCGGGAGCGCATCGGCTGACAGCCTGCTCATACTATTTCTGAAACGGATTATAATTATGCGACTTTTCCCAATCGGGCTTTTCAAGGCGGACGGCCAAAAGGCCGTCCTGAAAGCGGGCCTCGCAATGGCGGCGGTTTGCATCCTGGCGGCGCTGTTAAACGCCGGCTGCATCCCCAAAGACAAGATGCTGGCCCAGGCCTACTCGGACAGCGCCAGAGTGGCGCTTCAGGACCCGGCGGCCATGGATCAGGCCATTGAAGATCTTAGCGCCGCTGCAAAACTTTCCCCGGATAACGCCATGCTCCTGTTCCAGAGAGGGGGCGCCTACGCCCGGACGGGGGATCACGAGCAGGCCGTCCAGGATTTCACCCAAGCCATTAACATGATCAGCCGCTTTCCGGCGGCTTACGTCCAGCGTGCGAAAAGCTACGCCGCCTTGGGAGATTATGAAAAAGCCCGGGCGGATTTTGACGTTGCGGTCGCCCTGCTGCCGGATCAGGCCTGGCCCTACAGGGAGATCGCCGGTTTTTGCAGCCAGCGGGAGAATTACGGTGAAGCTGTGACGTACTACCTGAAGGCTTTGGAAATGGACCCGGACAACGCGGGGCTCATGTGCCTCATGGGCAAGGCTCAGGCCGACGCGGGATATCCCGAAAAAGGGATTCAAACCTGCCTCAACGCCGCTAAAATCGACCCCCAAAGCGCCGAGCCGTACCTGACCATGGGGTTGATCTACTCCAAGCAGGGAGACCATTATGCGGCCATTGAGCAGTATACCAAGGCCATGGACATTAACCCCGGCTCCAACCAGGCCCTGGGCAGAAGAGCCCTGGCCTACTCTGCGGCGGAGGAGTTTGACAAGGCCCTGGCGGACGCCCAAAAGGTTGTAGCGGAGGACCCTGACCAGGCTTTGGGCTATTACTACCTGGGCTCCATATACACGCAAAAAAATGAGCCGGAAAAGGCTTATGAGAGTTATACAAAGGCCCTGGAATGCACCCCCAATGAGCCGGCGCTGTACCTGGGGCGCGCCCATGCGGCCCGTTTGGCCGGCGACTATGATCTGGCTTTGAAAAACGCCGGCGAGGCCATCGCCCTCTATCCGGGAAAAGACTCCCTGTATTTTGAAAGAGGGAATATTTACGAGGTCATGGGGCAAAAGCCAAAGGCCCTGGAAGACTATCTTAAAACCGTGGCGTTAAATCCCCAATCCGTGCAGGGGCATTACAGGCTCGGCGTTAACTACGCCCAGAGTGCGGCCAACCAAAAGGCCTATGAACACCTTTCCAAAGCCATTGAATTTAACGAAAATCATGTGATGGCCTACGCCTGGAGAGCCATAATCAACGCCCGCCTGGGAAAGAAAGCGGAAAGCGTCGGCGACATTAAAAAGGCCCTGGCGCTGAGATCGGACAGCCCCCTGGTGCTTTATTTCACGGGAACCGCTTACGGCCTGCTGAAAATGCCGGAGGCCGCGATCAGGCTGTTGGACAAAGCCGTTCAACTCAATCCGGAATACGCCCTGGCCTATATGGAAAGGGGCAAGGCTCACGTGCAGTTGCGCCAATACCAGGCTGCGGTCCGGGATTTGGAAAAAGCTGTGCAATACAAGCCGGATTTGTGCGGGGCGAATTTACAGGCTGCATACGCGGCTCGCTATATGGGCGACGACCGCGGAACCGTGGATTGGCTGTCAAGGTGTCTGGAATGCCAACCCGGCATGGAGGAGCCTTCCAGGCTCCTGGCCTGGGTTCTTTCCGTCAGCTTTGACGATCAGGTGCGGGACGGCGCCCGGGCATTGGAAATCGCACAAAGCCTTGTGAATAAAAAGAAGCCCGCTTCTTACCTGGAAACCCTCGCAGCAGCCCTGGCCGAGACCGGCGACTTTCAACAAGCCATCGCCATCCAGCAACGCGCCCTGGAGAAAGTCAGGGCCGGTGATCAAACCGGAGGCGCCGACATGGAGCAACGCCTGGAATTTTATCAAAACGAAAAGCCCTGGCGGGAAAGAGTTGGGATTCGTCCCGGCGAAACCGAGTAGAACGCAAAGGATGGGGCTGCCAACCCGTCATTCCCGAAATGACGTCAAAAATGAGATAAGGCTAATGACTTTTTGAGAGAGGCCCCATGAATCCTGTCTGAGCGCTAAGTTAAAAACTTAAGGACGTCCCCAAAAATGCATTTTCGTATTTATGAGGTTGTGCAAAAAATGTCATTGGATAAAATCCTTCTGTAGATTATGTATTTTTAATCGTATTTCAATTACAGTTTCCTCCATTTCCTTTAGCTTTTCTTCACTTTTTCTTAGTTTATTTCTTAATTCATTGAGGATATCGTCCTGTGAGTCGGAAATTCTTTCTACTTCTGAGTTTGTCTTAGAAGCAAGAGTCTTTTGTTCAATTGAAACATTCCTGATTTGTGACTGGGCGGCCTGTATAAGCGTTGTATTATTCTGAATTTCTGTCCCTAAAGACCTGACCTCTCTTTCAATTCTACTTAGGTTTGACCTTAGTGGATTGATTTCTCCGTACATTTGTCTTTGCAATTTTTGTAAGTCAGAAGATGAAGTGCACCCCACTGATGTCACGCAGATAATAAGCATTGAAAAAACAAGTGTCTTTATGTATGGTCTTTTCATAGTCTATCCTCCCACAAGTTGCTTTCGGAACTTCAGTTCTGTTACTTGCTCAGAAACATCGTAAGACAAACACTTAACATAAATGTCTTCTAAATCAGATAAATCTGCCTTTAGATATCCTTCTTTCGATGCCTTGCCAGAAACTTGAAAATGTAATAATTGATCTATTGAAAGAAGGTAACAAGAGTCTCCAAATTTTTCACTAACGAGAGATGATTGAGTAAGTCGTGGTATGGCACCTGTAAATTTGATAACAGGTCCTTTTTTTGTAATTTTTGTGATTTTCATAAAAAGAGAGGCGCTTGGTAATTTAAAGTGCACTCTATCTCCTGTGGAAAGTTTGACTTCCTGCCATGACGTTTCGATAGATGGCCCTTCGTATGTAAGCCCCCCAGTACTGGTTGCTTTATAATATCTCCTATTTAGAGAATTATATTCTTCCTGAAGGCTATTGAACTCCTTTTTTATCTCTTTATGCTGTTTATTGAAGTCCTTTTCTATTTGTTCCTTTTGTTTATTGAAGTCCGAATTTAACTGTCCGATTTTATTATTGAGTAAGGATATTTCTTTTTCAAGTGAAGAAACTTTGGATTTTGCATTATGCCATTTGTGGCGATAGTCTTCACATAAAATTGTTTTTTCATCAAGTTTCTCTGTATAAAATTTATAAACTGAACTCCCACCGAGTAATGCTGAAATGATCGCTGAAAAAATCATAACAAGCGTTCTTGCCTTAAGTTCTTCCATAGAGAAGTCCTCGACCCATGCATAGTTTTTATCTGCTTATTCCATTTTTGCTTAGGGCTTGGGTCTAAGTAGCCCCAGACTGTAAATTTTACTAGTGGGTGACGATAAGGATACACTAGTGGGTGACGATAAGGATACACTAGTGGGTGACGATAAGGATACACACGTTAATATAAATATTTCAAGCCCTTTTTTGCCACATATTCGATGTTTTAATGAAATCAAGTATTTTCAAGTCTTATGTGAGTACCCATATACACCGCAATCTTATAATGTTATGAAAAATTCCAAATACACCAGTTTGATAGAGGGTGGGAATTTCAGCCTGGCTATTTTTTTGTTGGGAAACAAGGGGACGTCCCTTACTAAGGGACTAACTTTATATAACTTTGAAATCATGGATGAATTTTGAGCTATAATTCCAGATTGACTGAGGTTCATTATGCTCAAGGTTCCCGTCAGGGGCATGATTGACAAACTCTAAAATCCTCCGGCCGGGGCGAAAGCGCCAAGCCTCATCGTCTCGGCCGTCTATTTCCATTGGAACATTTCCCCGTATTCAATCTGGCAGGATACTGTTCTGCTAGCGCCGCCCAAGGTTTGGGAACCCAACCCCTACGCGGGCGCAGCAAGCGGCGGTCGACACAGGCGGGAAAATGGGCAGGCCAAAGGAGCTATTCAGGCCGATTAAGCCCGTCATCCCCGCGCAGGCGGGGACCCAGCGTCGTTGTAGTTTTAAAAGGCCAGTGACGCTGGATTCCCGACAGAAGCATTCGGGAATGACAAACCCAGCAACGCCCTTGCGCGCAGCGCACTTTAAAAAGTTTTTGATCGAACTTTTTTCAAAAAGTTCGCCGCCGGAGGCACTTTTTCTGTTTTTCAGATCCTAAAATCACACCGCCTTCACCAAGGCGTCCAACACCTTTTGGGCGTGGCCGGCCGCCTTGCCCACCCGGCCCCAGGCTGTGTGGATTGTTCCTTTGGGGTCGATCAGGAAAGTGGATCGCACCACGCCCATGCTTTCCTTGCCGTACATTTTCTTCAACCGCCAGGCGCCGTATTTTTCCAGGACCTCCTTGTCCGGGTCGGACAGCAGCGTCACCCCCAGGCTGTGCTTGTCCGTGAATTTTTTATGGGAGGCCGTGGAGTCCTTGCTCACCCCGATCACCGCCGCTCCGTGCTTTTCAAATTCCGGCAACAGACCCGTAAACTCCAGGGCTTCGGTGGTGCATCCTGATGTGTTGTCCCTGGGGTAAAAGTACAAGACCGCCCACTTGCCCGCAAAATCCTTCAGGCAGACCTCGTTTTCGTTTCCGTCCTTCAGGCAAAAATCAGGCGCTTTGTCTCCCGCCTGGGGGATGTTGTCGTCAGCCATGGCTTATCCTTTCCGTTAGGTGATATTCACTTTGAGCCCCATTTATCGGGAAAACCATACTGACAATAATGGGGCTGAAAACCGTTCTTGTCAAAACCAGGCTGGATAGGGGCGGGCGCGTTCTATGGTGCGGGAATTACGGGGAAATCGCCTCCTTAAAAAGGTTTTGCAAAAGGCCCTAAAGTTCTGAAAAATATGGATTCATCCCGAAACTTTTTGGTATGTCCCTAATAATTTAAAAGCCTCTCATCTCTTAAGGATGTTAAAATCTGGTGTTTTTCAAGTATCTGGTGTATAAGGACATGGACGTAGAAACTAAGATGCTAATATCCTGCAACTATTTGTTGGGCACAAAGCAGATTGATAATTACGGATCATAGCTTGTGAAAATACCCTGATGCAAAGTGGGTATATTATTGAGTTTTCATCCAATTACGTTGACAACCTGATTTTGCGGAGCGGACGACTTCCTATGGAACTCACGTGCAGCCATTGCGGGCATACGGGCGACAAAGTGGACTTCCGGTTCTTGAATCACGCGGACTCCGCCGGGGTGCAGTGCTTTCGGCAATGCCCCCAATGCCACGGCGCCGTGTATTGCGAGGAAATGGAAGAAGCCGAGGCCTATTGCGGGGGCTCGGTCTGGGGAACCTCCGGGCTGCGGGGAAGGGTTTTCACCCGGCCGCGGCCCCAAAAGGAAAGAGAGCGGGAGGGATAAATGGCCGAAACCTGTCTGATTACGGAAATTCAACGCTTTGCGGTAAACGACGGGCCCGGGATTCGCACCAACGTCTTTTTAAAAGGCTGCCCGCTGAAATGCGCCTGGTGCCACAACCCCGAGACTATCAGCGCCAAACCCCAGGTCTTTTGGAAAAAGCGCCTTTGCGTCCAGTGCGGCGCCTGCATGGACGCCTGCCCCACGGGAGCGGTTCAGCCGCCCATCGACCCGGTGCTGTCCCGGGCCGAAGGCTCGGATTATTACAAGATCGACCTGGCCCGGTGCGATGGCTGCCTGAACTGCGTGGACGCCTGCCCTTACGGCGCCCTGGAGATCACGGGCCAGGCCATGACCGTGGAGGAAATTCTGGATGAAGTGGAGTCGGACCGGCCCTTTTACGAAAACTCCGGCGGAGGCGTGACCCTGTCCGGCGGCGAGCCCACGGCCCATCCGGAATTCGCCGGAAAGATATTGGCCGGGGCGAAAGCCCGGGGCTTGCACACCTGTCTGGACACCAACGGCCATTGCTCCTGGAGCGTTCTGGAAAGCCTGCTGAAGCACACGGACGTGGTGCTTTTCGACCTCAAGCACACGGACCCGGAGAAGCATAAGGAATGGACCGGCGTGGACAACGCCCTGATCAAGGAGAATCTGGCGCTCCTGGTAAAAAACCGGGTGGAGACCTGGGTGCGCATTCCCGTGATCCCCGGCTTTAACGACGCCATTCAGGATCATAAGGCCGCGGCCCTGTTTCTGTCCGAACTTCCCGGCCGCATCGCCCGGGTGGACTTGCTGCCTTACCACAACTGGTGCCAGGACAAATACGGATGGCTGGGCCGGAGCTGGTCTCTGTGGCAAACCGAGGCCATGGAGCCTTCCTTGCTGGAAATTCCCAGGGAGCTTTACGAAATGAGCGGCCTGGAAGCCACCATCGGCGGCTCCGGGTTTGAAGGAGCATAGAACCGGTTTGAAGGCGCCAGGAAAAACAATCGGAATAGTCAACGACATCCAGCGCATGTCCACCAACGACGGTCCTGGATTTCGCACCACCGTATTTTTGAAGGGGTGCCTGCTGGACTGCAAATGGTGCCACAACCCGGAAGGGCGGCGCCGTTTTCCCGAGGTCATTCCCTTTTACACCAATTGCATCGGGTGCGGAGACTGCCTGGAAGCCTGCGCCGCCGGCGCCCTGTCTCTCAATGACGACGCCAAGCCAATGATCGACCGGGCCTTGTGCACGGACTGCTTTCAATGCGCCCGGACATGCACCCATTCCGGCCTGGTTCCCTGGGGAGCCATCCAAACCGCCGCCGAGGTCATGCAAGAGGTGTTTGCCGACGAACCCTTTTTTCGCCATTCCGGCGGAGGCCTCACCGTTTCCGGGGGCGAGCCCATGGCTCAGCCCGGATTCGTCCACGCCCTTTTTAGCCTGGCCAAAGAGGGCGCCGAAGAAGGCAGGCCCATCCATACGGCCCTGGACACCTGCGGCCACGCCCCATGGGAGGATTACGCCCGGGTGCTGCCCCTGGCCGACCTGGTGCTTTTGGACCTGAAGCACATGGACCCCCAACCCCACAAAGCCTATACGGGCGCGACGAACAAGCTGATCCTGGACAACGCCCAAAAGATGGCTGAGGCCGGCGCCGTCATGCGCATTCGGGTTCCCATCATACCGGGAGTGAACGACAACCAGGAAAACTGGACCGCCACGGCCAAATTCGCGGCGAGTCTGGACGACGCGGTCCAGGGCGTAGACCTTCTGCCCTATCACCCCTACGCCGGAAGCAAATACAGGGCCTTTGGCATGGAATACGACTTTCCCGCGGGCGAAGGCTACGACGACGCCCGCCTGGAGCCGGTGATCGATCTGTTTTTGGAGCATGTTTACGAAGTAACCATTGGCGGTTAGCCTGTCCCATAAAGGCGGCGCCTTTCATCGTCTTGACCAAGGAGGAAAAAGGATGTCTCGAAGAAGTCAGTGGAAACAGGTGGCGAACGGCATGTTGGGCGACGTCAGCAAAGCCCGGACCGTGGAGGAACGGGAGAACGTCCCGGAAAAGGCCTGCGGTTTTTGCAGGAATTTCTCCGAAAACGCCTACGCATCGGACGGCCGCGGCTACTGTAAAAAGCTCAAGGTCGGCTCGGACATCAAAGCGGTTCCGCCGGTCTACGTCATGGAGGGCGAGGCCAGCTACACCGTCCTGTTCAACTCCGACGGCGGCAAGTGCGAACACTACACCCGCCAGGCCCTCATCGACACCAGCGGAAGCGAGGTGAACGACCCCAGTTACCGCAGGGCTCATCGCCAGTTGAAAAAGTAGGGCGCGCCTGCGGCCCGCCCTTATTTCGCCGGGGCGCCTGCAGCGGATTGTCCGGACGGCCCCGGCCTTGGAGGCTGCGGCCGTCCGTCGGTGAATCTTGGCCCCGTATTTATCTTTGCCTTTATAATTAATAATTCAGTTAATTTCGAATTTTACATGTAAAATTATTTGCTGTAAAATTGGGCTATTGATATCCTTCTATTTTAGAAATTAGTGTTAAATTTTTGATAAAAATTTGTCTAAATTGCGCCTAATAATATCTTTTATCAATTATGGATGGTAATTTTTACGTCATCTGTGCTAATAGGATGGTATCATCATCAGGGGAACCGTTTTTCCGGAAGTAATGCCAGCAAACGCCAAGAGTGAAAGGAAAGACCATGACTGCAGAACCCGCAAAGTTGGACGTGAGTCTCCAAGAACATGAAGAGAAACAGGAATGGTGGTGGATCGCGGAAAAAAAGCGCTCCAAAAGGCTGGACTATTTGAGGAAGGCCGTGTGGAAAAAAGGGGCTTTGGGCGGCAACTACGCCCCTGGAATCAAAGTGGACCTGGAAGGTCCCAAGCTGTTTACGGACATGTGGAAGTGGTGGAAATTCGACCCCATCATCATGCGCAGGGCCAAAGCACTGGCCCATGTTTTTGACAATATTCCCATTTTTATTACGGATCATTCCCAACTCGTGGGGTACTGGGGCAGCGCTCCCCATACCATCAGCTGGCGCGTGGACGGCGCGTCCATCGTCAACGAGGAACTGTACAACGAACCCGGCATCATGCCCGAGCCTGAAGAGGAATCCCTCCGCAAAGTGGCCGAGATCAACGATTACTGGGCCGGTCAGACCGCCGTGGACAAGGTGGCCCGCATTCTGGACCCGGAAGACGCGGTGAAGTTCCTCTCCGGCGCCATCGGCTGGGGCGCCCCGACCTCCGCATACGGCTATTCGGGCAAGAACTACGAATATTACCTTAAGGGCGAGCGCGGCTTTGAAGACATCATCGCCGACATTGAAGATCACATCGCCGAAGCCGAAGAAAAAACCATCGGCGTCCCCGGCCCGGACATCCTGCACATTTACGATCGCATCCAGAACTGGGAAGCCATGATCCTCGTGCTGGAAGCGGCCATCCGGTTCGCCAAACGCTACGCCCGTCTTGCCAGGACCATGGCCGAGCACCTGGAAACCGACGAAAAGCGCAAGGAAGAACTCCTGCGCATCGCCGAAACCTGCGAGCGGGTTCCGGCCAAGGCCCCGCGGAACTTGCAGGAATCCTTCCAAATGGATTTGCTGATCCAGACCATGTCGCGCTTTGAAGCCAGCGAGGGCGCCTGGCCTGCAAGACCCGACTACTACCACGGGCCCTTTTACGAAAAAGACGTTCTCCAGGACAAAAGCCTGACCGAAGAGGAAGCCACGGACCTTATCGGCGAATTCATGATCCGCGCATACGAAGTGGGCGGCTTCGGCCCCCGTTGGGCTCGTGAAGGCATGCAGGGCATCACCGGCACCTGGGTCTGGACCATCGGCGGCGTCAAGCCCGACGGCTCGGACGCATGCAACGCCCTGACCACCGCCTTCCTGCGCACCGCGCGCCTGATCCGGGTGTCCAATCCCACCTTCGCCTTCAGGTGGCATCCCAAAGTCTCCGACGAGGTCATGCGGGAATGCTTTGAGTGCATCCGCCACGGCCTGGGCTATCCGTCCTTCCGCAACGACCCCATTTTGGTGGCCAACTGCATGAACTGGCACGGCCACCCGGTGGAGGAAGCCCGCACCTGGGTGCATCAGGCCTGCATGAGCCCGTGCCCCACCACCAAAAACGGCGTCCAGCCCTTCCGCATGGCGTCCGCCACGGCCAATTGCGCCAAGATGGTGGAATACGCCCTGCACAACGGCTACGACCACGTGGTGGGCATGCAAATGGGCCCCCAGACCGGGGACGCCCGCACCTTTACGGATTTCGAGCAGCTCTTCGACGCCTGGACCCAGCAGATGCAGTGGCTGTTGAGCCTCCTGGTCCGCACTGTCAACCTGGGCCGGTACAAGGACCCCGAATTCTACGGCAGGCCCTTCCTCTCCGGCATCACCGAGCGCGCCGTGGAAAGGGGCATCGACGCAGTCAGCCCCGAAGGCGAACGCGGCAACTGCTGGATCACCGCTTTCACCTGGGTGGAAAACGCCGACTCCCTGGCCGCCGTCAAAAAGCTGGTGTTCGACGATAAAAAATACACCATGGATCAGTTGATCACAGCCCTGGAAACCAATTGGGACGGCTACGAGCAAATGCGCCTGGACTTCGTCAATAAAGCGCCCAAATGGGGCAACGACGACGACTACGTGGACGACATCATGCTCCGGTGCCTGCGCACCATGGCCAAGCACAGCAAGGTCATGCGCTGCACCTCCAACAACACCTGGCCGGCCGCTCCCCAGAACGTCTCCGGCAACATCCACTACTCCTCCGTAGTGGGCGCCCTGCCCAACGGCAGAAGACTGGGCGACGCCCTGTACGACGGCGGCATCTCCCCCGGTCCGGGCCTGGATAAAAAAGGCCCCACAGCCGTGTTGAAGTCCTGCGGCAAGATCGACCACGTGGCGGACGGCAGGGCCTTTTTGCTGAACCAGCGCCTTTCCCCCACCCAGATGGCCGGCGAGAAAGGGTATCAGCTCTGGCGGGCCTATATGCGCACCTGGGCCGACCTGGGCCTGGACCACATCCAGTTTAACATGGTCTCGGACAAAACCCTCCGGGCCGCCCAGAAAGACCCGGAAAAATACCAGGAGGTGATCGTGCGGGTGGCGGGCTACAGCGCCCATTTTGTGGATATCTCCCGCAAAACCCAGGACAACATCATCCAGAGGACGATCCAGGGCATTTAAGGATAATCCACGCCCTCCCGGCCCGTGGGCCGGAACCCGGCCTCTCAAAAACGCAGGGAAAAAGGCCCTGCCTTTTCCCCTGCAATCCGGGCCAGGGCGTTATGAAAGGAGAATGATCTAATGAGCACATGCAGCGATTGCAAAAGTTTTTTCCCGCGTGAAGATGAACCCGGCAAGGGCGATTGCGTCCGGCGCGTGGTGGACCCCAGGCAGGCCTACTACACCACCAGGCCCAAGAACCCCGAGGAAGACGCCTCCGGTTGCGGCGAGTTCCGGAAAAGATAGAAAGGAAAACGCAATATGAAATGCCCGGAATGCTCTTATGAAGCTCCCGTTCCTGAATTCAGGTATTTATATAATGTGCGCATTGATGCGCCCCTGACCCTGCGCCAGTGCCCCCAGTGCCAGGCGTGGCTGTCCGTGGACGAACTGGCCGGAGAATCCACCGGAAAGGTGGAAGCCGGCGACGCCCCCTGGGGCAAGTCCGCAGGCATCGAAAGAGACCTGGAAGAAGCCGTATAAAGCAAACTTAAGCGGCGATTGAGATTTCCCGGGACATGAACTCATCTCCCCGGCAGTCACACAACGCCTTGAGCAAGACATCGGAGATAAGTATCGTGTCCCCGTGAAATCGTTCCCTCCAACTACTGGTTTAGGTACGATTTCGAGGGACACGATACTGATTTCATCCGTTTTCACAGGCAGTTTTTTTGGTCTTGCAGAAATCAGTTCATGTCCCTGAAATCTCAGGCTGCCGCCGCATCCCTTCACGGGGATGAAGAAGATCGGCGGCGGCTTTAATCGACTTTGGCTTCAAGCGCCCTTTTACGCAACGCCTTCTGAAAAAGACCGTCATCCCCGCAAGGGCGATCCGTTTTTTCAGGATCGCACGAAAGCGGGGACCCAGTGTCTTTAAGAACATGAGGCAGAGGCTGTTATCGGCTTTTCAACAGACGGGCGCCGAAGGCCTTCGAATAAGAGCAACCAAGCATCAACTCCCCCATGGGGCGCAGCAGCATGAATCCGGACAACACGTCATATCAAACAGTCCGGGACACCCCGGAATCCCGCCCCCGCCCGGCGCGCTGCCGCTCTGCATCCCGCATAAAATTGCATCATCAAAAATATTGGAATCCAGGAGGATTGTATGGAATTCACATGCCATCAGTGCGGCTATAAGGACGACCACGAGGAGTTTAAGTATCTTTGCCGGAACGGTTGCGTGGCCTGCGGAGAATCGGACCTCCGCGAATGCCCCAAGTGCGGCGCCCAGGTTATGTTCTCCCGGGCCCTGGCCTTGGAGACCGAAGACGTGCGCATGCGCGAGTTGTGCCAGGAATTGTCCGAAATTCCCAAGTCCGAGGATCCTGCCGTCCAGCAAAAAGCCATGGAAATCATCGGCAGCCTCAGGCGTATGAACGAACGCTGGAACATCCCCCAATTGAACGATTTTATCAAGCAGCGCTCCAGGGAGTTGTTTTTTTAAAGGAAGGGAGAAAGAATGGCCGAAACGGAACACGGATTGGAAATCCCCCAGCGGGAGGAGCATTTTTTCCTGCCCCAAGACATCATCGACAACCTGGGAAGGATCGAAGCCCTGTCCCAACGGCATCCGGTCAACATTTTGGTCGCCGGCAAGCAAGGGTGCGGCAAATCCACCATGGTGCGCCAGTTCGCCGCCAACAACAACCGCGCGTTGGCAACCTTCCAGATAGGCATTCTCTCCGAGCCGGGCCAGCTGTTCGGCGAGCACCGCTTGAAAGACGGCGAAACCTATTACCAGCAATTTTTGTTTCCCCAGGCCATTCAGACGCCGGGATGCGTCATCCATCTGGAGGAAATCAACCGGCCCGAGCATCCCAAAGCCTTGAACATGCTTTTTTCCGTGCTGTCCCAGGACCGCCAGGTCTGGACCGACGAACTGGGGCTGATCAAAGTCGCTCCCGGCGTGGTGTTTTTCGCCACATTGAACGAAGGCGAGGAGTTTGTGGGAACCGAAATGCTGGATGCGGCCTTGCGGGACCGCTTTTACGTCACCCTCATGGACTATTTGACTCCCGAGGTGGAAACCGATGTTTTGCACCTTAAGACCGGCATTGACCAGGGCGACGCCCAGACCATCGTCAACATAGCCGGCCAGTTGCGGAAAAACACCCAGGAGCCGGTCACCGTGTCCACACGCCACACCTTGATGATCGCCGAAATGGTCGCCGTGGGCGCCACGGTGCGCGAGGCTTTCGCCAACAGCCTGCAGGTGAGCCGGGACATCCTGGAATCCGTGCTCCTTTCCCTGCATTTGGAGATGAACATGACGGAAAGGTCCCATGGAAGCCGATACGAAAAATATTGATTTCACGCCGGCTTCGGCCTCGGACCCGGAGGAGGAAGATGGCCTTTCTTCCTTTTGGCGAAAAAACGTTTCCGGCCTGGAATCCGTGGAACTGGCCAACATCCTGCGGGCGCTCCGCAAGGTGGCGGGGCATATGGGGCCAAACGTGGGCCGGATCGAATACACGGGCATGGCCCACGGATCCGCCGCGTCCATCATCATCGACCCCGAGGTGGTCATGGGCGAATATCCGGCGCCGCCCCATAAGGTGGATTACCTCACGGGCCTGGTGGTGCATGAAGCCCTGCACAAAATCGAGTGGTCGGAAAAAGTGTGGAAAACGCTCGCCCCGGATTTCTCCGCCATGCCCGGCTTTTCCAGGATCGCCTTTCAAAAAATAATCCATACCGGCGAGGACGTTTACGTGGACCGCCTGGCCGACCGCTCCATCCTGGGCCGGTACGCAGCCCGCACCCGCAGCCGGGCCATGGACGAGGCGCAAGCCCGGCTGAGCGCCGAAAAGCCCACTTTGGAGCATTTGATCCATCTGTGGTGGGCCTCGTCCTGGTCCCCCCAAATATTCGAGCGCGCTGCAGATTCTTACCTGCCCGCCCTGAAAATTCTTCAAAATTTAACCGCCTCCCTGGAATCCCTGCCTGACCGGACTGCAAGCATCATCAAACGCTGCCAGGGCAGGGCGGACCTGTACAAAGCCGCCTGGAAAAACCTGGAACCGGAGGTGAAAGGCCTTTCCATCCAGGACAAGCGCTTGATCTGGCTGCCCGATTCGGCGGTTTCCGTCCATCAGGACGAGGACTCAGGCGCCCCGGCGCCCTCGCCGCGCAAAGGGCTGAACAACGCCCTCATGCGCGATATTGAAACCAACCTGGCCCAAAGCTCCGCAGACATCACGCCCATCATCCGATCCATCGTGGGGCCGGACAACCCGGACGTGGCGCCCATCTCCCGCTGGGACTTCAACATGGCCGCCCATCCGGTGATCGACCGGAAAACCGTGGGCAGGCTTAAAGCCGTCTTCGCCAATTACGCCGACCGGAAAAAAATCATGAGCCGGGGCCTGACCGGAGGCCGCGTGGACGGCCGCAAGCTGTACCGCGCGCCCATCAACGGCCGGTGCTTCAGGCAGACGGATTCCATCCCCTCCATGGACTGGAACGTCACCCTTTTGCTGGACGCCACGGGCAGCATGCGGGGCGGCAAATGGCGCATGGTGGAGAACACCGTAGGCGCCATGCACAAGGCCCTGGCCGGCTTTCAAAACCGCCTGGGCGCCTGGGCCTATTTTGAAATGGACGGCATCTGCATGATGTCCCGGCTGCTTTCCGGCCGCAACCTGTTGTCCGTGCCCCCCAGCGGCCAGACCGCCTCGGGCCAGGCCATCATTGCGGCGGCTTATTTCATGCCCAAGGACAAGCGCCGCAAGCTCTTGATCCACGTTACGGACGGGCAATCCAATTTTGGGGTGGATGTATCGTGCGGGATAGATTATTGTAGGCAGCAAAACATCAACCTGGTTACAATCGGATGCGGGGTTAAGGATCGGGCCAAGATGGAGGAGCAGTACGGAAGGACCATTCAGTTTGTGAGTCATTTCGGACAGCTTCCCATGGCCATGGAAAAGCTGTTAAAATGGTCATTTTTATACGGCGACGGAAAAAAACTCACTGCGGAGGCCCGCTTGCGCAGGCTTTTCGCAACGGACTAACTCCCTATAATTTCAAGGAGGACAGCCATGCTGGTAAGTGAAACCGTAGCAAAATTCCTGGAATCCCCGGACAGGACCAATGTGCTTGCCACCGCCAACGCCAAAGGCAAGGTCAATGCCGCGACTTTCGGCTCCCCCATGCTGGTGGACGGCAATAAGATACGCATGATGCTGGGGGATAACCGGACTTACGACAATTTATGCCAGAACCCCTCGGCCGCCCTTTTCATATCCATGCACGGCAAGACGGGCATGCAGATGGAAGGCTGCCGCCTGTACTTAAAGGTGCTGGACATGGAGGACGAAGGCCCGGAATTTGATGAAGTGAAAAGCGAAATCAAAAAGCGCATCGGCGATGCCGCCGAGATGCTCAAGCATTTGATCAAATTTGAAGTTACGGAAACCCGGCCCATTGTGGATTTCGGACAGGGCGTCTGATCCATGGAGATTGGCGAAAACACCGAGGTCACCCTCCAGTTTTCCATCAAGGACCAGAAGGGCGAAGTCCTGAACGACATCTATGAATACACGCCGTACCGGTTTGTATTCGACGAAGCCCCCAAAGATCAGTACCCCGGCCTGGAAAAAGGGGTGAAAGGCATGGCGCCGGGCCAGACCCGCATGTTTACGGTTCCGGCCGAAAGCGCCTTTGGCGAACGCGACAAGTCCCTGGTGGAGCGAATCCGGTCTGACGAATTGCCCAAAGGCTCCGTGGTCGTGGGCAATATGGTCAGGAAACTCTCGGAAACCGGCAAAGCCTCCAAACCTTATACGGTCACAGGATTTATCGGCGATTGGGTGTACCTGGACCAGAACCATCCCTGGGCGGGCAAGGATTTGTATTACACGGTGCGCATCATGGCCGTGGCGCCGGTCCCGGAAAAGAAGGACAAAGTCACCCCCATACGGCAGTAACCCCATTATCCCCCGGAAAGGAAGACAAGTTCATGCCTCAGGAAAATCTGCTGGCGGAAATCAGGGACCACGTGGGCGTCCTGACCTTTAACCGTCCGGAAAAGGGCAACTCCCTCACCCCGGAAATGCTCATTCGCGTGCACACGACCCTGGAGGAATGGGCCAAAGGCCCGGACGTGCGGTGCGTGCTTTTCACCGGAGGCCAGGGCAAATCCTTTTCCACCGGATACGACATTTCCGCCATTCCCACCAGCGTCTCCAAGGAAGAAGAGTCCTTGCTTAAGGAAAACAATCCCGTGGAGCTGGCGTTTCGCACCATCAAAAATTTTCCCTATCCCACCCTGGCGGCCTGGAACGGATACTGCTTCGGCGCGGCCCTCAACCTTTCCGTGTGCTGCGACATGCGGGTGTCCGTGGACGACGCGAAGTTCGGCATGCCTCCGGCCAAGCTGGGGGTGGTCTATCATGCGGAAGGCCTGCAGCAATTCGTGGAAGCCCTGGGCATGAGCGTCACCCGGGAGTTGTTCATGACCGCCGCGACCTACACGGCCCTGGAAGCCAGGGAGTTGGGCGTGGTCAGCCGCTTATATCCCCGGGAGATCTTTCATGAAGAGGTTGCAAAGCTGGCCCAATCCATTGCAGACAACGCGCCCATCGCCTTAAAAAACAACAAGGCTGTTTTGAACATGCTGGCCGGCGGGGTTGAATTGACACCCGGGCAAAAGGCCCTGGCCGAACAGCTTCAGGCCGAAGGCTTCGCCAGCGAGGACTTGAAGGAAGGGCAGGCTGCTTTTTTGGAAAAGCGCAAGCCCGTGTTTAAAGGCAGATAATGTGATATAGGAGAAACATGTCCCACCCCCCCAAAAAAAATCCTGTTTCCGCTATCTTAGGAACCCAATACCCCATTATGCTGGGGGCCATGCGATTGATTACCCACGCCAAGCTGGCGGCCGCGGTTTCCAACGCCGGAGGCTTCGGCCTGATCGCCGCCTCCGGCATGGACGTGGAAACCATGCGCAGAGTCCTGGGCGAGGCCCAAACCCTGACGGACAAGCCCCTTGGCATCAACGCGCCCATATACAGGCCCAATGCGCCGGAGCTTATCCAAGCGGCGGCGGAGATGGGCGTAAAAACCATCAACACCTCGGGCGGGAATCCAGCCAAAATCATCAAAGTGGTGAAAGATAACGGGCTGAAGATCGTGCACAAGGTATCCTCCCTGACCATGGCCTTAAAGGCTCAGGAAGCCGGAGTGGACGCGGTCACCGCCATGGGCTTTGAGGCCGGAGGCCACGTTGGCCGGGAGCACGTGACCACCCTGTGCCTGGTTCCCCAGCTTGTGGATCATCTGGACATTCCGGTCATCGCAGCGGGCGGCATTGCAGACGCCAGAGGCGCGGCCGCAGCCTTCGCCCTGGGCGCTTTGGGCGTGGAAATGGGCACCCGGTTCGCCGCCTGCACCGAAAGCGAGGCTCCCCTGTTTTACAAACAAAGCCTGGCCAACGCCGACTGCGAAGCCACTTTAATCATGGGCAAGAAAGCCATGCCTGTCAGGGTGCTGAAAAACGCGGCGACAAACCGAATTGCAGGCGCGGAAAATGAAGAGGAAAACCCGTCAGGCGCAAAACCCGCTCAGCCCATTTATGTGATGAGCGGAGGGGACGCCCAAACCGCCGTCATGCCGTGCGGCCAGACAGCCGGGCTTATCAGGGGGGAAAAAAGCGTTCGGGAGATCATTGAGGAGATTACGGAGGGAATTCGGCGAATCGCCGGAAAAATGGAGGATGATTTTTTTCTTTAGCCTGGGAAAGGGAGAAGGAATTTGGGGAAAGCCCGGTTTTAAATGGTATAAATATGATTTCAGGCCGGAGGCGGTTTTTCTGCAAAAAATAAAAATTGTACACTTGTTGAGTCTTGTCCTGATTTTTAAACTATGTTATACCGTGTACGGCTTCAGGCAAATCCATACGCAGCCGGCCTTGAATCAAGGGTCAACCAAAGCGGCGAAACCACGAAGGTCTTAATCAGGATTTGTTCAAAAGCCGTCTGATGGAGTATAAACAGGGGGGGGGCTACATGGGGATGTTAGCGACTTCATCACAAAGCGCCGATCATTTAAAGATCAACCAACTGCGCGATTTGGTTTTTTTCGGGCGCTGATAATATTGCTATAGAAAAAAGCGCGGTTGTAAGGCAGCCCTTCCTTTTATTGAATTCCCGGATTATTTCAGCAAGCGTCCCATGCGTTCGGACCGGCCTTGGGTTTGTGCGTTCGGACCTGGTTTTTGCATCAACAGCGGGTGGAGCAAGAGTGGACTGGCCTTTTACCATTCTCAAAATCACTGGTCTTGTAAAAAGACGCTCAACCGAATCTCTATGCCTGCAGGCCGGCTTTTTGGGCGGTTTTCTATCCGGCTTAAAGGCGCCGGTGCGGGGTTTTTTCACCTGGCAACCGGTTTTCTACTAGGCGGGAAAGCGCAATAATTGGCCCGGTTCGGGGCGATCACCATAAAGCATTGCGACAAGGCGGGCAATCGGCCGCCGGTTGTATTTCGTTCAGCAAAGATAAAGGAGAAGGACAACATGGAGTGGTCTAATAAATGGGCTCCCAGGTTCAATGAGATCCTGCCGGCCGGGCTCCTGATCATTTTTGGAGTCGCGGTGATGACGGCTGTGCTGGTTTATTCCATCTGCAGCATGCAAGTCAGGCAGGCGGAGACGGGGCTCAATTTCGCCGTTCAAAATGCTGCGGAAAGAATTTCGGACTGGATAGAGGGGCACCTGGGCGAGTTAGGGCTTGTGGCGGCGGACCAAACCTTTATCGCCCTTTCCGAGGGCGGCGATCAAAACGAGCAGGCGGTCCAGGAAGTCTCCAACTCGCTGCAGGCGGTCACCAAGGATATAAAGGAATACCGGGCGGCCTTGCTGCTGAACAATGCCGGGGAAATCGTAGCCGCCGGCGATGACAAAACGGACATGACCGTCAATTTGGCCGGGGACGCGGATTTTCAAAAGGCGCTGGAAGGCAAGCCGGTGGTATCCAGCGTTTTCCAGAGCGGACGCTACCCGGTTTTTTACCTGATGCAGCCCGTTTACAAAGAGAGGGACAAACGGGGCAAGGTGGATCAAACCCCGGAAAACACCGTGGGCGTTCTGGCCGTCACCGTGGATATGAACAAGCTGGTCAAACGCTTTATCAAGGGCTTACGCTCCGGCGAGGAGGGGGAGGCCTATATGATCGATTCCACGGGCCTGGTGATCGGCTCCACCGAAAAAGACGCAATCCTGGAAGTCAATGTCAACGACCTGGGCTACGGCTCCCTTATCTTAAAGGACAGAAACGGCCTCACGGCTTTTGCGGCTAATGAAACTCCCATGGCTGCAGCCTTTCACACCGTGGGAGACTGGGGCTGGAAGCTGGTTGTGGAGCAAAACTCCGACGACCTGTACGAAAGAGCCCAGGGCACCCGCAGGGACATTCTCCTGGCGGGCGTTGTGCTGGCCGTGTTTCTGTTCTTCGCCGTCTGGTACATCATCAACAAAGAAGCGTCCGTGGAATGCATGGCCAACATCCATAAAAGCATGATCTACGTGGAAAAGATCGCCCTGATCATTCTCTTGTTCACCATGATCTTCATGCAGTTCGGCCAGGTTATCGCCAGAAACATCTTCCAGACCGGCATCATGTGGGTGGATGAGGTGCTGCGGGTGGAGGTGCTTTGGGTGGCCTTTCTGGGAGCGGGCCTTGCCGCGGAATACAACAGGCATATCAAGATTGACGTGCTCTCCCATCTCCTGGGGGACAGCAAAGCCAGCAAAATCCTGGACGTTTGCGCACAGGTCTTCGCTCTGATCGCCTGCGCATTGTTGTTCAACGCCGCAGTGACTTATATCGAATCGGAAGCCAAATATCCCGCCTTCACCCTGGTGGACACGGACTTCCTGAAAGTTCCCGACCATTTCTTTCGCTTGGTCATTCCCTATTTCTTCCTGGTTATGAGCGCCCGGTGCATTATCAATATTCGCCGTATTATCCTGGGCGGCTATACCAGAACCATTGAGCCCTGATTATAGGGGCATAGGGAAGCTGAGGCGCGGTTGAACGCAATCATGAGCAAGTTTGAAATGGATACATTGAATCGGATAAGCGGGGAATCATGGAACAAATTTTAACCGTTTTTTTAGTCGTGATTTTTATCGCCGCCATTCTTGTGGGGGCGCCTTTGTTCACCATCATCGGCGGCGCCGCGGTGGTTTTGTTCATGCTGGTGGCCCACGAAAGCACGGCGGCCATTATCATTGAAATGGGCCGCCTTGCCAACGCCCCAGGCATCATAGCCATTCCATTGTTTATTTTCGCCGGGTACATGTTTGCGGAAAGCAAGGCCTCCAACCGGCTTATCCGTATGTCCAACGCCCTCATGGGCTGGGTGCCCGGCGGTCTGGCTGCGGTGACGGTCATCGTGTCCTCGGTGTTTACGGCCCTCACCGGCGCCTCGGGCATCACCATCATCGCCTGCGGCGGCATCCTGCTGCCCGCCCTGATCAAAGACGGCTTTGACCGGGATTTCTCCCTGGGCATTGTCACGGCTTCGGGAAGCTCAGGCGTGCTTTTCGCCCCCAGCCTTCCCATCATCATCTACGGCATGATCGCTCAGGTGGACATCACGGAATTGTTTATCGCCACCGCCATTCCCGGCCTGCTCATCGTCTTTTGCCTGGCCGGCTACGGCATTATGTACGGCGCCCGGAACAGCATTCCCACCACCAAGTTCTCCTTTAAGAAGATCCTGGAAAGCATCTGGGAGACCAAGTGGGAAATTCCTCTGCCCTTTGTGGTCATCGGCGGCATTTACGGCGGGTTTATCACCCCGGGCGAGGCCGCCTCGGCCGCGGTGGTGTGCGCCCTGTTCTCCGAGGTGATTATCTACCGCGAGATTTCCTGGAAGCATTTGCTGAAAATCGCCGTGGACTCCATGATCACCGTGGGCGCCTTGCTGGCTGTTTTGGGCACGGCATTGGGTTTCACCAACTTTTTGGTGGACCAGGAAGTGCCCCAAAGGATCATGCAATGGGTGCAGGTGATCATCCACAGCAAGATCGCCTTCCTGGTGGCCTTGAACGCCTTCCTGCTGGTGGTGGGATGCGTGATGGACATCTTTTCAGCCATCGTGGTTGTGGTGCCCCTCATTGCTCCGGTGGCGGCCAAGTTCGGCGTCGACCCCATCCATCTGGGCGTCATCTTCCTGGCCAACCTGGAGTTGGGATACCTGACCCCGCCTGTTGGAATTAACCTGTTTATTGCTTCATTACGGTTTGACGTTTCCGTAATGCGTCTGTATAGGGTGGTATTACCCTTCCTGCTGGTATTGTTGATTGCCCTAATCGCAATCAGTTACTTCCCGCAATTGAGCCTCTTCCTGGGCGATTTGTTGGGACATAAGACGGAAATGCTGACAATTTAATATTGCCTGGAACACAATAGGGACTTTTTAAAGAGGAGAATATAGGCATGAAAATCACAAGGCTTAAAGGGTTCAAACTTTTGTTGACCATCGTTCTGGCGCTGGCCATCATGACCGGCTCAGGATGCGTCAAAACCGCCGTTAAAACCGGAGTGCATTTGTCCGCCGTGCCTGTCATGGACTTGATGATGGAATCGCTTTTGGACTCCCCCAGCTCCACGCTCCTTAAAGACGGCATGGCCAGCAACGTGCTGCTCGTTACGGCCCTGGCCGAAATGGACCCGAAAAATCAGGGCCTTCTCTCCAAGACCTGTTTTCTTTACACCTCTTACGGCATGATGGTGGAGGACGAGGATCCCGCTTACGCTGTGGAGCTTTACTCCATCGCCAAGGAATACGGCATGCGCTCCCTTATGACCGACAAAAAGTTCGCCAAGGGGCTGGAGGAAGGCAAAAAAATTCCTGAATTGACGCCTCTCCTCGGCAAAAAATACATGGAAGCCCTGTGCTGGACCGGTCTGGCCTACGGCCTGTATCTCATGCAGAACATGGACGATCCCATGGCGCTCATGGATATGCCCGACTGCGTCGCCATGGTGCAAAGGTCCATGGAATTGGACGACCATTATATGTTCGGCGTCGGCAAAGCCTTTATGGGCGGCTACTACGCCATGCTGCCCGAGTTCCTGGGCCTGGGCGGCGGACCTGACGCTTCCGCGGCCATGTTCGAGGAAGCCAGGGAGGTTTCCGGCGGCAAGTTCCTGCTGGTGGACGTGTTCGAAGCCAGGTTCCTTTCCACTTACGTGGACGACCGGGACCGCTTTGAAAGCCTGCTGAACAGCGTGCTGGAGGCGGATTCCTCCGCGCTGTCCGGGGGAGAGGGCTTGAACGACCTGGCCAAGGCCAAAGCCAAGTACTACCTCTCCATTGAGGATACTCTGTTTTAATAGACATCCTTACGCCGTAAATCCGAATCAACCCGGTGCGCATGGTCTGAGCCAAGCAAAGGGCCATGCGCACCGTTCGGCATTCAGAAATGTTTTAAAAAAGGCCTCTTTCCCAAGGATCAGGCCTTTTTTGATTTGCATCGCATCGATTCAATCTTCAATAATCGCAAGGGCTGAGTGTATGCAATCCAATGAATCCATCATAAATGACATCATCGCCCTGGAACTGGAAATGTTTCTGGCCGTCAATGCCAAGGAGCCGGCTGCGTGCCAGGATAACCCGGAGCGATTCCGGGACATGCGCAAAGCCCAGTTTTGGCCCTGGTCAAAAGAAACCCTGGAATCCTACCTGCAGGACCTGAAAGACGCTGTCCGGGAGGGCAAAAATCTGTTCACCTTGAAATACGCGCGCATGGACAACCTGATTCCCCGGCTAAACGCCAATCCGGCCGTGTTGGGCATTGCAGAGGCCCAACTGGTATGGCAGCGCAGGCTGGCTGAGGAATATCCCAAAACCGTAGGCCGGGGCCGGTCCCTGGAAGACGGGGATGAGAAGTTGGGAGGCGGCTCCTTTTTAGTGTATATTACGTCTGAACTGGAAACCTATTCGGACCGCACCTTGGCCTTGCTGGAGCAGGATGTTTTAAGGCATCTGGAAGCAAAGACGAATATGTCCCGGATCGTGTACGAGAAAATGGTTTCGGACCTGGGATACAAATCCCTGGACGAAGCCGAAGCCCTGGCCCGATAAAGCAATGGGGTCAAATCTACGTTTGACGTTTGAGAATTCCGAAACTCCAACCCGGCCAAGTGAGGCGAAACATGGAAACCGCGAACAAGCTGGAAAGGTTCCGATGCGTCATGGGGCCGGGCGATCATAAGGCCTTTTTCATCATCGCCCTGGCCGCGCCTGTATATTTCGTCCTGTTTTCCCTGTTAAGAAGCTATGTGGAAACCGCCTTGATGGGAAACTATCCCATGTTCTCCTATTACCGCGGGCTCCATCATGTCTTATGGAACGCCACGGCGGCCCTTGTTTTGATCATGACCCTGCAGGCCTTCACCCGCACGGAGCCGAGAAAGCTCATGGGCATGCTTTTCGGCGTGACCTTCATGACTTTGCCCCTGCTGCATTCGTTGGCCTCCGGCGCTCCCCTGGAGCTCACTTATCTCCAGGGCGGAGTTAAAAGCATATTGCGAGACATAGCTACATGCTGTCTGTACAATCCTAAAAATCGTCCTTTAAGCCTGGAGATGTTATTGCTTACGGCGGGCATAGGCCTGCTTTGCTGGATGATCACCGGGAGCAGGCTCAAGGGGCTGGGGGCTTTTTTTGCGTCTTACCTGACGGGAACCTTAACCGCAGTCCACTGGATCGGCCTTTCCTCCAGGCCCGAGGCCCTGATCAAAGTGCATACGGAGCTTAGCATCCACCCTTTTCAGGCCGTGGTTTATTCTACAGGCGCCATGGGCGCGGCCCTTTATGCAGCGTATAAGCAGGGCCTTTTTCAACAGGATTCCCAGGCCTGGAAGCGGTCTTTCGGAGGGGGCGCCGCCGCATGGGTTTTATGCTCGGCAACGGTTTTTGCTGCTGGATGGCGCCAGTTCCTTTTTGACTCCATAGCCGCCGGACTGCCCCTGTTTTTATCCGCAGCAATCATCTTGCGGCTGCAGCAGGAAGGATGGAAAAGCAGGACGACCATCGTTTCCATAGGCTTGCTCACGCTGCTTTTGTTTTTTCAGGTTTTGGTAATGGGGCCCATGTATCTGGGGGTGCAGGAAAGCCTGACCGGCCCCGGCGCCGTCCAGTGGATTATTGCGCCCGTAACCGGGTGAGCTTTTAGGGATCAACTATGCCGCCAGTCAAAGCGTATCTTCAATTGTTTCGGCCCGACGCCGCGCTTATTTCGTTCGCCACCTATCTGGTGGGGGCGGTGCTGGCCAACGGTCTGGATCTGATGGACGTGGCGGCCGCCTTTTTGATCACGGGATTTTCCACCAATTTTTGCTACAGCTTCAATTCCTGGGCCGATTGGGAAACGGACGCCGTCAACAAGCCCCACAGGCCCATTCCTTCGGGCAGGCTGACGCCCAGGCAGGCGTTGATTTACAGCATGTTTTTGCTGGCGGCTTCCCTGGTGTATCCCTTTTTTCTGGTCAGACCCGGTTGGATGCTGTTCGCCTATCTGCTGTTGCCCTTGCTTGGCCTGTCATATTCCGGCAAGCCTTTCTCCTTGAAATTAAGGCCCCCGGCCTCCGTGTTCGCCGTGAGCGGCGGGCTAGTCATTCCTATCATTGTGGGCTATTACTCCAATGTGCGAGGCGCCGCTCCCGACCTTCGGGCCTTTTTTCTGGCTCTTTTCGTTTATTGCCTGGCAATTATTCCCCTCAAGGATATTGAAGACGAACGCGGAGACGGCGACTGGAACCTGTACGCCAAATACGGCGCCCGGCTGCCTTATTACGCCCTGGCCGGCCTGTTGATCGACGCGGCGCTCCTGTCGGTCTTGCCGGCGCCGCCTCTTTTGAAGGCCGGGCTGCTTCTGCTGTTTCTTCTTACGGGCCTGATGATCCGGTGGCACATGGCGCGGCCGGACCAGATGGGCTTTTTGTACCGGAGAAACATCCATATTGTGGAGGCGGGAGGAGCCTTGTTTTTGGGCTGGCAGGTGTTATACAACAAAGGCGTCATCAGCCTGAGTTTGATGGGAGGCCTCCCATGACCCCCCACAGCAAGGGAGCCGCCCCTGCGCCCGAGGGGAAGGCGGCGGAAGGCTTGTCCATAATCGGGCGCTTCAATGCCTGGCGGTTGAGAAACCTGATTGCCGTCAATGTTTTTGCGCCGTTTTTTTTCGTGCTGGTCGTGGGGGCAAGAATATATATTGAAACAGAGCTATTAGCCCCCGAACCCTACTTTTCGTATTACACCCTGTGCCACCACATGCTTTGGTTTGCAGGGACCTTCTTAAGTTTGATGCTGGTGATTCACTTCATCATCAAAACGCCTATCAAGGATTTGTTCATCCTATGCTACGGCTCGATTTTGGTGTTCATTCCCATATTGTATTTACTTCTGACCGGGCAAAAAGCCGCTCTGACCTATTTGCGGGGAGGATTTTGGGAAATCCTGAAGCACGCCCTCACCTTTGTCTGGACCTGGGAGGCGGACCGGGCTTTAAGCATTGAACTGGGATTGATTTTCGCCGGGATAACCGGTCTGGCCTGGCTGATAACCAAAAGGCCGGGAAAGGCGGTGTTGACCGGCGCGGTCTCGTACTCCGTCCTGATGCTGTGGGCGGTGCATTGGGTGGGCAAGACGCCCCACAAATATGCGGTGTTTTCCATCAACACCTGGATGGTTTCCAATTGCCTTATCTCCGTGGTTTTGCTTCATGTGTTCTCGTTTCTGGTTATAATAACCATATGGCGGGCGGGGTTATTTCAAAATGCGAAAAAGGCGTGGAAGGCGGCGTTTATAACCGGCGCGGCTGCCTGGATAGCTTTTTCCCTGATCATGAAAATAACGCAATGGTTCGTGCTTCCATTCGATATAGCAGCCTCGGGCCTGATCGTTTTTACGGACGCGGTCATATTGACGGCCCTTTACAAAGGGTTGAAAAAAAACATCTCCCGCATTGCTCTGGCGGCGCTGATCGGGCTGTTTTTTGTCCAGGCTGCCGTGATGGGCCCATTGCTGATTCGTGCGGAAGAGGGCCTGATTACCCAGGGCGAGCTGCAAAATAAGACAAAGAGGCTTGAGGCGGTTTTACCTGACGCTTAAGAACGGGATTCATGGGAAAAAATATCCCATTTTTACCTTTAAATGGCAGGATTAGGTTTGACATTGCCAAGTCATCCTGATATAAGAGGATTAATCACCCATGCCTGCATTCAGGCTGGGCCGGGGGGGCAAAACAGCCTGTCATTCTTGTTTTTTTCCAGTATTAACTCATCGGGCGCGCGTATCGCCGTATAATTATCATCCGTTATAAAACGGCCGTTGATTTCCGGCTCCAGCAATATCCGCGTATTCCGAAAAATTTACCGCCAGTGGAGGAAATGACGTGCAGACGGAAAGACAACCAACAGACCAGGAACAGGAAGGCAGCGCCGGAAAGGTCGCCTGGTCCCTCTTGGCCGTTTTTCTGATTGTTTTTCCCCTCATTGCCATAGGCCGCATTATGGTGGCCACGGACGATGAGTTGGCGGACATCCGCGCTCAAGCGGTTGCAGAGATGGAGATAGACCATCGCAACCTGGCGGTCACCTACGTTTCGTCCTTCGGGTGGAACGAAAGCATGACCAACAGGGCCTACAGCCTGAACTACGACGTGGCCGTTTTGAAGATCAACGCCCGAGTGGCCATGCAGGACGTTGAAGGCGACCGCATCGCCGCCCTTAACTACACGGGGTTTTGGGGGGTTTCCGACGGATGGGATTTCTATGTCGACGCACATACCTTCGGCGATACCACGGGGGTCGGCGATGACGGCATAATGATCATGAACGGAATTCGGGTGGAACTGGCTTACGACGATATAGACAGCGTGGACCGGCGCTTTTTGTTTTTCCGATTCGGCACCGACGATCAAACCGGCCGCTTTAACGTACAAAATCACATGAGGTATATCAGCTTTGACGGCATCCTGGACAACAACCTGGAAGAAACGCTAAGCTGGCCGGATAACGATACGGAGCCTTACATGCGGATGAACTATCACCGCCAGACCCTGGCCGCCAGTCTGCCCTTTGAGACGGGACTTGGGAAGCAGGCGCTTTCTGCGGTCAACTACATGGATTTCGGCGTTGAGTACGATAGCAACGGCAATCCCGCCAGTTCCGGCCCCACGGACTTTTATATTTCCATCGCTGATACAATTACTGCAAAAAGAGGCACAGCGGTCATTACCAATGACGGCCGGGCTTTGGGGCCGTGGAACATGGCCAGGAACTCCATTCCCGGAAGAGGGCTCTGGATGCACTTTCAGAGAGGCTTTGTCAGTGCGGAAGTTGATACGGGCAATTGGTAGCAATCTTCCAAAAAAGCAAAACCTGCAAAGGGTGACCACAGATGATCAAATGGCTGGGCGCAAGCATCGTTGCAATGCTCATGATAATCGTCCTGATCAGCCAGGAACCGGCTGGCGCGGGCATGGCGCCCGTGGGGGATGAGGATCTTGCCGAAATCACTGCGCAAACGGGCATCAATCTGTACGGCTCCCTAAAAGCCACCGCCGGCAACCTCATCATCGCCAGTACGGCGGGCGGGCTGAAACTGGGCGGCTGGCGCCTTAATAACGCCACCACCTCCACGGCGGACCCCGCCAGCACCACCGACGGAACCATTTCCTTCAGCCAATGGGGGCCTTTTTCCATCAATGTGGGCTATAGGAATGCTCCCGCAGGAAAAAGAGCCGTGCTGCGCATCGGCCTGGACGCCCGCGTGAATGATGACGCTCCCACCTGGGTCTTTAAAAATATCCAGATGTGGCAGGATGAAGACTGGAGCAGCTACAGCGGCGCGCCCTACTATAACGGTGCGGACTGCTTAAGAGACGATCCTTCGGGAAATTTCTGGAACTATGACTGGTCTGCAGCCAATCCTTTGACCGACTTGGAAGAGGGAACCTACGCAGGCGCGCCAAATACCTACACCGCGGGAAACCACACGGAAGCCGGCTGGATAGACATTGGCGGCCTGTATCTCACCACCATCCATTTGTGGCAATCCTACATTGATATTTTCAACGACGGACAGACCTCAACCTCCCAGATTCAGGGTTACGGCCGGTTTTTCGGGACGGTGGAGAGGACGACCATCCAGTGGGGACAGACCTATTTGGACGGCGCCGCGGTCATAGACAACCTGACTTTCAGCCGGCTGCCCGTTTCCACGGGCGGAACCACCGACAACTACATGATCCTGGGAAACGAAACCGGCGGCGACCCCCTGGTGTGGGATCAAACCTCCAACTTCCGAGACTCCACCGGAACCATCCGCATGAACAACATGCGCATCTGGTTTCCTTTTGAAGGCTCCCTGACCTGGGATAATTTTGCCATCAGAGACACCAGCTACACCCGCAGCGACGGCCCGGTCGACGCTAATGGATACCTGAACCTGGGCGCCTTGGAAGTAAATCATCTGCGCGGCACCATCACCATTGACTTTCCCCAACAGGAAAACCCCGACGCCTACGACGGCGGATGGTGGAATTACTAAGTTCCTTCCCTTTTCAGACCATTCCAATATGATTTTAAGCCATAAGCCAAGCCGTTTCGCCGGCCCCATGCTTTTTCACGAAATACATCCACCTCGGACCTTTGAACCGGTGTGAAGCTGCTTTTATGGATAGATGCCTGGTTGCCGTCATTCACGCAATTTACTCATTCTTTTAGTCCACACCCTGCATATATTCCACAACCTCCCTGGGCCCCATTTTCCGGGAATGCACAGATAGGAGGGACGCGAGCCTTATCTCAACCGTTTTGCTTCGTGAGACATGGGACTGCCGGGAAAATAAGTTCCTGTCCCGGGAAATCTCCCCCGCCCCTGGCGCCGCGGCTCATCCCACTGCCCGTTATCCCGGCAAGGGACAGCATGCCCCAAACAAACTGTTGGGGAAGATGGAACAAAACAGGCCCTTTGTCCGTGACAAAGGGCCTGTGTATTTCCGGCCGACGATTTTCGCTGCAGCGGATTACCAGTTATAGCGCAATCCCATGGAGATGAACATACCCGTGGTTTGCTGGTAGTAATTCAAGTGCGCGTAGGGGTTGTAAATCAACGCGGTCAACTCGCGGGTGTTCAGGTTTCGGCTCCTGCCCCCGTTGTCGTAGTCCATTTCAATGTCTTCCGCCATAATAAGGCCTACGCCCATATCGAGAGTGGCGTTTCTGGTGAGCTTTAGGCCAAATCCGCCGGATAGAATTTTCATGTCGGGAAGCACCATCATGGCGTCCCTGTATTCCTCCCTGACGGAGGTGGGACGATCCTCGTAGCCCAGGCGAAGGTCCAGCCACGGAGTGGCGGCGAATTCCAGGCCGAAGCAGGCGTGGAGGGTGTCTATCATGTGGCGTTCGAACACAATGGTGCGGGTTCCGTACTGGTAGCCTAAAAGCTCCGCCAGCTTTAATACTTGGAGATCATAGTCAAACTCAAAGATGTTGCTTTCCATGGTGGACCACTGGGTCCACTGGAGATCGGCGGTGAGCTTGAGCCTTTTGAAAGGCCTGATCATGATGCCGCCCTGAATATGGCGGGGCTGGATCATTTCCACCGAACCGCGGCCCGACTGATAAGCCAGTCCGCCTTCCGTGGGCAGTCCCAGCGACTCGGTGAAGATGCGGATCAAATCGTTGGCAACCAGCCAGTCCATCATGTTTTGAAATTTCTGGGAGTATTCCAGGGTGAAATGTCCGGAAAGCTCCTGCTTGACTTCGCTTTGGTAGCACAAGCCCACCGAAAACCAGTCTCTAGGCTCCCACAGCATGCCTACATTAAATCCAGGGGAGAAGTTGTCTTCCAGGCGTTCGGCGTGCATGGTTCCCATGTCGTCAAAGGCGTACATGCCGCCGCCGAAGAGCGGAAGCGGTATCAGGCCCAAAAACAGGGACTCGTCTATGTCTTCCGTAAGCTCGCCCAGGGTGCCTGTCAGGGCTACCATGTCATTGGGGGCGCGCATTTGCATCCTGACCCCCATGGAAGAAAACCCAAGGCCGATGGATGCGCCTAAAGAAAGCGTGTCATTGACCTGGTAAGCAATGCCCGGACCCACAACCACCCGGGATAAATGCATCATTTGGGCGCCGTAAGTTGCAGGGCCGGCCGGGTTTTCCATACCAACGGCCATGGGCGCATACATGGCCAACCCCACCGCCCATTTCTTGCCTACCGGGTGATAGCCCATTCCCGTGTAAGGGGCGAAGCTGACGTTGGACACAGGCCCGTTAAAGGGAAGACTGATGACCATGCCTTCCGAGGTGCTGCTGCTTCCGGCCACCGGGTCGTCGCCTTGCCCGAAAAATGCGGTGTAAGAGTCGGGCTTGCTCCATTGCTGTGAAACATTGAAGTTGGGAAGCAGGGCCCCCAACTCAAGCTCCTTTCCCCGAAGTTTTATCAACCCCGCAGGATTGTAATGAATGGAAAACACTCCCGGAGGGCTGGCTGTCACGGCGTTTCCCAAGGAAATGCCCCTGGTGCAGATGGCGAATTGCTCAGCCACGGACGCAAAAGCCGGCGGAGCTGATAAAACAAGCAAAAGCCATCCCGTCATGATAGCCAATAAAGCCTGGAGCTTTATTAATTTGCAGGATTTAATGGATTCAGGCCGCAAAAATATTGTCATTTCCTCACCGGATCAAACAAATTGACTTTAGCAGACAATTTTTAAATAAAGCGTCTTTTAAAAGTCTACAGTGAAAATTCAAATGGTATACTTGCGTTGATGGAGTAGCTTTCTATGCCGATCAACCCGTAGCCAAGGCCCACGGACAGAGTCGTCTTGGGAGACAATCTCCAGCCGGTGGAAATGCTGAATGAAGCAGTGCTGGAGTCGTCACCCTCGTAGACTCTGGCATTATAGCCGTACAAAGGCCGCAGCCGGAACTCGGCGCTGGATGTATGGCTTGCGTTAAACCTGAATGTAAGCGACGTCGTGTAGGACAAGGAAAAGCCGAGCCCGAATGCATAGCTGATGGTATGGCCGGGCCTGACTTCCTCCAGAACCATGACCTGGGAATAGCCGTCCGAGCGCTTCTGATCCAGTCCCGTAACCCGGGCGGAATAGCCCCCGGTGACGGCGCCGAAAACAATGACAGGGTCCAGAAGTTTGCTGAAGCTGGCGCCCACGCTGAACGAATGAGCCCCGTCCCCTGTGGACATTTCGTTGTCAGGATCAATTTTATAGGGGCTTCTGCCAGTGGGCGCCACATACCCGAAAGACATCAAAATGGCGGGCCACTTGGCCGTCTCTTGCTTGGCCTGGTATGAAAGCCCAAAAGACATGTCCCCCAAATCGGAAATGCTTTGATCTTCCCCGGACACCTGATACTTGTAAATGAAAGGAATGGACGCGCTCAGGGAAACCTTATCCATGAGGCCGTAGCCCACGCCGATGGAGTTGATCAGGCTGTAATAGCTTTCCCGTTCAATATCCACGTATTGATAGGCCAGGCCGTCCGCAGTCTCCGTGGCGACGCGGTCGTAGGATGAATGGCTGTAGGCCAGGCTGTACCGCATTTCAATGGTGCGGCTTTTCAAAAGCACAAATTCGGCCGTGTCCTCTTCCGTCGCTCTCAAAACCTCTTCGGTTTTTCGGCGTTCCGAGGCCTCCTCCCTGGTGGGCATCAGCGCTTTTCTGGCGTTGGCTTCCCGTTTATAGAGGTCCAGTTCATCTTCCAGACTGTCAAGACGCTCCTGCAAGGTCCTGAAAGCTTCCACCTGCGAACCCGCGGCTTGGCCTTCTGAGTCAGCCGCCAATAAAGGAAGGGCGCCAAGGCTCAGAACCATTCCCAAAATCACCGTGATTAAAATAAGATGGCGTGGCAAGAAAAATCTCCTTTCCAAATGATATAAGGCGCACTACCGCCCTGGAGGGGCCGCCACTAATTCGGTTGCAACAAGCCGGAAGTCAGCTAGTTGGTCACCACTGTCGCCGTGCCGCTGTCTGAATCCGAACTGTCGTTGGAAACCCGTATTTCAAAACGCGTACTTGCGGAGGAGCTGGCGGTCGCATCCGGGGCGGTGAACAACACATGGCCGGGAGCAACCCGGTAATTGATCTTGTTGATCGCCATGCCTGTCACGTAATCCGCCTCGAATTGCGAAGCAAGAATGGAGGGCTGTGGGGTAGTAAACGCCATAATATGGCGAGCCATCTCATTGTCTATAAAACGGAGGTCGTTTTCGGTTAATTCCAATGCATGGAAGCGGCGATTGCCGGCGTTTCCAACGCCGTCTACATAAAGACCGCCGTTGGCGCCGTCTTCTCCATTGCCGTAGCCGTTTCCATTGCCATAGCCGTTTCCGTTGCCATAGCCATTGCCGTTTCCAAAGCCGTTTCCGTTTCCGAACCCATCCCCGTTACCAAACCCCTCACTGTTGCTGTACCCGTTTTTATTCCCTAATGGGTCGCTGTTTCCGAAACCGTTTCCGTTTCCAAATCCGTCGCCGTTTCCAAAGCCGTTTCCATTACCATGGGCATTGGGCTCCAAGGCTCCGTCCAGACTGTTTCCCTGAATGCCTCCATAGTAAAGGCCTAATGCGTTGATTTCCTCCGGCGAGGATGGAATTTTTGACCGGTTGTTTGCGGGGCCGGAACCCGCCCCGTTGCCGTATCCGTTTCCGTATCCGTTGCCATAGCCGTTGCCGTATCCGTTGCCATAGCCGTTTCCGTATCCGTTTCCGTTGCCATAGCCGTTCCCGTTGCCATAGCCGTTCCCGTTGCCATAGCCGTTTCCGTTGCCGTATCCGTTGCCGTTTCCATAACCGTTTCCGTTTCCGTATCCATTGCCTGAACCTGGCGCAGCCGCGTATACGGCGGCCTTTCTTCCGGCTGGCGTTCGATAGGAATTGGAGGTCTTGGGCAATACGACAAAGATGACGTTCTTATACCATAATCGTTCAAAGGTAGCCAGAGGGAAACTGATGTTGCCCATGGACGGATCCGCAATCATAACGTGTCCGTTATAAATGCCTTTGACAACCACGAAATGCAGATATCCGAATAGGTCGATGGATACGATGTATGGAATTTTGAGTTTTTTAGCGTCGTCTATTTCCGCTTTATATCCATGGGCTTCATACCCAAGGACTTCCACCAGGCTCTTCATGTCCAACAAGGAAAAAGCCCGGCTTTGGGATATGCGCTCCACGTCTCCGTAAGTCAGCAATCCGTTGATGATGTGGGGTTCGGTGAGATTTTCCCCCAGGTAGTAGTTGAGCAGGGTGGTCAGGGCTGCGGAGCCGCAGCTGTAGTCGTACATCTGGCGCACGATATTGTGGTATCGGTGTTCCGACAAGGCGGGCAAAGACGTCCGGGGAGCAACAGGCTGCTGCAAGCCGGTCTGAACCATATAAGTCCCCTGAGGAAGAGGCTGAGGTTCATAAAATCCGGTCAGCATAGCCACGCCGATTAAAAAGCCTGCCAGAACGTGCATAATTTAATCGCATCCCCGGCTGATTCCTTAAAGGAATCCGCCGCTTGATTATTGTTGGAGCCCTGGCCCTTCCGATTCCCGCCAATTCGCTAATTCGCCGGACTCGCTGATTGTGTGTATATTTCCAAGGCCGGAAATGCAGTCGCCAAAATGGATTTGCCTGTTAAAGCGCTCAATAGAACCGGCGCGGACGGCGTCTCACCGGGTCCGGATAAAAAAACTGCTGTGTTCTATGTACATGTCTCCGAAAACCCAACCGCCAAGCGAATCCCCCATGTCCTGCCCGTCGCCCAGTTTGATGGCGTCAAACGAAACCCTGCCGATGATGTCAGGCAGGCTGATGGCCATGTAGCTGAACTCGTTGCCGTAGCCTGTGTCAATCACCAGATTGTTGATGATCATCGGCCCGGTGGGGTCATTGCCGTCATTCATTTTCATTCCGGATAAAGTCAGGTATCCGGGCGCCCCGGCCACGCCGTCTTCTGCGTAGCCGTCTTTGTCCTTCCAACAGAGATAGCCGTCCGTGACTTCCAGGCTGACGTCTATTCTTATGCCTATTTGCCCTGTGTGAGAGGCAAGGTCGGACCGATCCATTTCCTCCAGATCATTTTCCAATGCAAAAAAGCTCTCAAGGCCGGGGTCGCGCATGGGGACTTCAACCGCGTCAGGATAGTCGCCGCGGATGTCCTGCTCCGGGCTTTGGGCCATGGCGCCGGGCAAAGCCAGGAGAATTGCGCAACAAGCTGTGAGGATGCTTTTTTTCATGAGTGCGTCTCCTAAAAACGCCGCAACTTAGGGAATCGGCTCAATGCGTATGGTGCTTCCGCCCATTTGAATGCCTGTCATGGCGATCCGTCCGATGTTAAATCCAACATCCGGATCCTTGCCGATTTTAAAGGAGTCAAATCCCCATCCGGAGTCATCGTCCTCCGTAAGCGTGCCGATGCCGATGATCAGATAAGAGCTTGATCCGTCGCTTCCAACGTCAATGGTCCAGTCTTCTCCGGTGACCGGCGTTCCCGCCGAACCGCCGTTAGCCCAAAAATCGCCTAAGGTGATGCACGCACGGTCACTGTAACCCCCGGTGTCGTCCGGGAAGCCGTCATAGTCCATAAGAGACAGGTAGCCGGAAGTCGCTTCAAAAGCTACGTCAATGGTGATTCCCACTTGCCCGGTGACCTCGGATAGATCCTCATCCTCAAGGGCGGACATGCCGCAATAACCAAACGGCGAAAAAAACGCCATACAGGCAAAGGCTATTATGAATGCATATATTTTTTTTGCCATGGAAGCCTCCCTGGCTGTTTTGTCAGGCATTTACGGTTATGGGCTCCGATCCGTAACAAATAGCTAAAACAATGTTCTCGAATTTCAATTAAAAAATCAATGGGGCGATAGCAATATTGTGTCCTTGGATAAATCAATGTCCCTGATTGTTATACTCCCCAGGCTGTTTTCCCTGGCGCCCTCGATGTCTTTTCCTAAAGAAATGTTTCCTACGGTGAACTCGCCCGATACTTTGGGAAGATTGATTATTAACACGGTTTTTCCGGCGGCGTTGGCGTCTGCATCAATGGTCAGCCCCTGAATCATTAAAGGGCCGTGTCCTCCACCCGCATTAAGCCTCAGATCGTCAAAAAGAAGGACGCCCTGATTGTTTTCATCCCCGTCGAGTCCGTCCTGGTCGATCCAGGCCGTGTAGCCGTCCACCAACTTGATGGACCCGTCTATGGCTATGCCCACCTGGCCGGAAAGCCCGCCCAGTTCCTCGTCAAGCTCCACCATGTTGTCAAACGCAGAATGCCCGGCGAAAGCCAGGGCTGGAAATAGCAGGGCGCAAAGGGCGATGATGAAAAAACGGCGTCTCATGGTTTTGGTTTCCCTCTTGCTCTCCTCCTCAAAGACTGCGGCTCTGCAAAAACGGCCTCCGAAAATGGCTGTGGGGGAGGGCCTAAGCCCTCCCCACAGTTTGTTTTTTCCGGAGAACGCGTTGTCAGTGAGCCGTGACTCGAATCGTACTGTTCTCCATATTCAGGTCCCCGATGAAAACCCGGCCCAAGGACCCGCCGGAGGCAATCTGGGAGCCTATGTAGATCTCCTGAACGCCCAGTTGGCCCTCGATGGACGGCAGCCCCATCAAAAGATAGGTTTCTCCGCTTAAGTTGGTTCCCACATCCAGGGTTATGCCCGAGATGGTGATGGGCGCGCCGCTGTCGTCTATGGTCAACCCGTACAGGGTCAGGGAACCTTCATTTTGGGAAACCGTCGTGCCGAAACCGTCATCATCGGTCCATGCCAGATAGGAGTTGTTCAGCTGCCATGTCAAGTCCATAGTGATGCCGGTCTGGCCTGTCACCTCGCCCATGTCATCCTCCGTAAGGGAGTCCATGCGGGCGAAAACGGTCATCGGCAAAGTCAGCAACATCATGACTATGACAGCGAATCGAGTCATTCACTCCACTTCCTGCAATGCAAAGTCAAACAGCGTGCACGGCGCCGCTTAGTGCGGGTAAACCGTACAGGTGGTGGGGGCGTAGTCGATGTTGCCCCAGGTGATGGCGCCAAGGGAGTTTCCGGCCGTGGCCGAGCCTCCTATGCGCACCTCGTCTATCTGCACATGGCCCGTGATCTGCGGAAGCCCGATGCACAAGGCCGGGTTTCCGCCGCTGTCGGTTCCCACGTCCAGAGTCAATCCGGTCACCACCATGTTGTCGTTGGCCCCTGTCTTGGTTATGTCCAGACCGTATATGGTCAGGGCGCCCTGGTTGGGGTACGAGCCGTCGTCGCCGTCTGAGTCTGTGATTGCAACGTAGCTGCCGCTAAGGTGGGTTTCAAAATTAATGGTGATTCCCACCTGCCCGTGGATGACTCCCATGGAGTCCTCCGACATGCTTTCCATGCGGGCCTGGGCGGCAATGGGCGCCATTAATAAAACCACCATTATAATCGCCAGCGTTTTCATGCAAATCCTCCGTTCAGGCTGCAATGCATCCTAGTGAGGCATAACAACGACCTTGCTTCCGCTCATGTTCAGGTCGGAAATGGTCAGGGAGCCCAGGCTGCTGCTCGTGGTGGCGGCCGTGGATCCGTCGGTGAGATAGATGTTGCCAACGGAGATGTCGCCCGTCATGGCGGGCAGGCCGATGACCAGAGAGGCGTCATCAGCGTCAATCGTCAGGCCGGTCATGGAGATAGCGTTGCCGCCGTTGTCAATAGTGATGACGCTCAGTTCCAGTGCGCCAGTGTTTCCGCCGCCGGGCGTGGTGGTTTCGAAGCCGTCGGCGTCCGTCCATTCCACGGCCCCGATGGTTGCCTTCAGGCTTTGGTCGATGGTGATGCCGACCTGACCGGTGACGTCGTTCAGGGAGCTTTCGTTCAACAGACCCATGTCCGCCAGAGCCATTCCGGGAACGAGCATCAGGATTGCCGCCAAAATAACTAATTTCTTCATGCCATACCTCCTTGGTAAAATAAAGTGTTGTGGTTTAAGGGTAAAAGGTTATCAAGAATCAGGCCCTATGCCTGTTTTCAGCAAATGCGGATTTTCACTTATAACATCGTTCTATCCCGTGCGTAGAAAAATACGCCCGGAGTAAATTCCGGCTTGGTCGGAAAAACCTTGAACATCGGCTGGAGCCAGCCGTTTACGCCCAAATGGAGTTTTTAACCAAGATTAATGTTTAAAAAACCGTTTCCTATTGTGAAAACTGAATAATGAGGCTTTGTTTAGCCAAAGATTGCGGTGGGGCGGGTGCTGATCAGGGCCGTTTTTTGCCGGGAAGCCCTTCCCCCTGGTTGCGTCACTTCCATGTGTGTGATAGACTACTCGCCGAACTGATAAATCCCCCTTGCCGGCGAATACGCCCCCCCTTTAGTTAGGCATTCTTCACCCTTAGAGACGTTTATATCCCGGTTTTTTCTCAAAGTCAAGATCTTATCGTATTTTTTTCTTCATGTGTACAGAATTGTTCCGGGAAGCATGGCGTCTGCGAAGTAAATTGGCATCTGCTTGTGGTTTTTGTGTATATATTAGTTTTAAAAATCAATTCTTTATTTTTTTGCATGCAGGTTTATGCGGTCCATCGCCCCCTCCAGGGAGGGGCAAACAGGTCCGGCTGACTGAACATGGGCGGGGGTTTAATGAATAATTGCCTAAATGCCGGAGTATGGGGAAAAAATTCCCATACCTTAATCTATGGAAAATGGCGCTGGGGAGTCTAAATAGTTTTCCAAATTCTTAACCCCAACAAAGGACTGTCCCAATCCCGCCGGATGTGCTAAGTTTGGAGCCTTCAAACGAAGCGCCTTGATTCGTTCACCGCACCGCTATCCACACATCTTTTGGAGGGGAAAATGAAAACTAAACCCGTCCCTGACGCAGCGCCCGGAGGCGAGGCTTCCAAGGCCGGTCCCGGAGGCAAGGGCGTTTACTGGGGGATTGCAGCCTTCGTTCTATTTCCGCTGCTGACCCTGGCGCTTTACCATGGCGTATTGCACGGCCCCATGATCTTCGATGACCTGGCCCAGATTAAGAACAACTTCCCCTTGCAGCAACAGAATCTTGATCTGAAAAACATCCTGGAAGGCTTGAAGGAATCCCGCCTGGCGGGCCGTTTTGCAGCCAACTTCACCTTGATGATTAACTATCGGTTTGGCTTGCTGGATCCCTATGGCTACCATCTGGTGAATCTTGGCATCCACGCCGTCACGGGCATTTTGGTTTTTTTCCTGCTCCGGATCACCTTGCTGCTGTCGGGGAAGGGCGAAAACTTCCAGGAAGACAGGGCGAACCTGATAGCTTTTTTAGCGGCGCTTTTGTGGCTGGTCCATCCTTTGGGAACCCAGACCACCTCCTACATCGTCCAGAGGATGAACGGGCTTTCCACCCTGTTTTTCGCCGCAGCCTTGCTATCGTACATCCGCGGCCGCATGCAAGACCGCAGAAGATATTTTCTTTTGTGCGGGCTGTTTTTCGCCCTGTCCCTCGGCTCCAAGGAAATCGGCCTGGTTTTGCCCGTGATAATCGTAATCTATGAATGGTATTTTTTTCAGGACCTGGATTTCGCATGGCTGAAGCGCGGGCTTCCCTGGTTGGGCGGGGCCGTCCTGTTAGGCGCCCTGGCGGGGGTTATCTATTTTGACTTCCATCCTGTTCAAGGCGTGATGAACTATTACGGAATTCGGGATTTCACCCCCATGGAGCGAATTCTCACCCAATTCCGGGTGGTCCTGATGTATCTGACCCTGATTATCCTCCCTTTTCCCGGCCGAATGAACCTGGAGCATGACTTCCCCCTGTCCCACTCCCTGTTTGACCCAATGAGCACATTCCTTTCTTTGCTGATCATCCTGGCGCTGCTGGGCGCCGCAGCCGCCCTGGCAAAAAAGCACAGAATCGTGAGCTTCGCCATCCTGTGGTATTTTGCAACCCTTGCTTTGGAGTCCTCGTTCATCCCCATCGAACTGGTCTTTGAACACAGGACTTACCTGCCGTCCATGATGGTCATCCTCGCCTTGACCTTGCTTCTCTTCCAGGCCATGTCCAGCCCCAGGAAGGCCGCCGCGGCGTGCGTCTGTGCGGCTCTCTTGCTTTCCATCGGAACGGTTTACAGAAACCGGGTCTGGGCCGACAACCTGGTCCTCATGGCCGACTGCTTGAAGAAGAGCCCCAACAAGACCAGGGTGCTGCAAAATTACGCCGCGGAGTTGAGCGACGATAAAGTGGGCAGATACGGGGAGGCGGTGGTTTATTACCAGCGGGCTTTGAAGCAAGACCCGGACAATGTCAAATGCAACATATTTTTAGGGGCCTTGATGGCGCGCCTGGGCATGCTGCATCAGGGCGCTAAACATATTCAACATGGCCTGGCGCTGGAGCCCGATAATTACAAGGGCCTCTATCAAATGGGAATGTTGCTCATGCGGGCGAACAAGCCGGAGGAGGCCCTCGCCTACTTTAACAAGTCCGTGGAGTTGGAGCCCAGGTACGCCCCTGCGGTCCACAACCTGGGCCTGGCCTATCAAGTGCTGGGGGATCAGCAAAAAGCGCTGCAATGCATCAAACGTTCCATTGAACTGGCGCCCGCCGATCCTCGCGGGCATCATAATTACGCCATGCTGCTGAAGAAAATGGGGGACTACAAAGGGGCCAAACGCCATCTTTGGCTGGCTTTGGAATTTGCGCAAAAGCTGGGGATGGATAACAATGTCTCACAGGCCCGCGCTGAACTAAAAGCATTGGAGGGCCGCACATGAATACAATGAATGAACCCAACACCTCCGGCTCCGCGGAAGACGCCGGCTTAAGCAAAGACCTTTTCGGCGCGCACGAGATGATTTGGCTGGCCGTATTGCTATCCGTCTGCTTTTGGTTGTATTGGCCCACCCTTACAGGGCCTTTTATTTTCGATGATATGCACAATATCCTATATAATCAGGACGTGCAAATCAACTCCGTTAGTTCAGACGGCCTGATGCAGGCCGCCTTTTCCAACCCCGATTTTTTCCGCCCGCTGCCTATGGCGTCCTTTGGCTTGAATTATTATTTTCATGGGCTCAACACAAAAGGCTACCACCTGGTCAATATTTGCATCCACTTCCTTACCGGGGCCTTTTTATTCTTGTTTTTCCGGCAAATGTTCATGCTGCCTTTTTCCGGCGTTAAAATGAAACATGCGACCCTCCCTGCGGCCCTGGCCGCGTTGCTGTGGATGGCGCACCCGGTCCAGACCCAAAGCGTTGCATACATCGTCCAGCGCATGAACGCCATGGCCGGCATGTTCTTTGTCCTTACCCTGCTGCTTTACCTGTACGCCAGGACAAGCCCGGATAAACGGCGGGCGCATATCTTGTTCGGGTTGGGCGTTCTCTCCGCATTTTGTGCGTTAGCCTCCAAAGAAAACACCTTGGTTCTGCCGGTGATCATTCTGCTCATGGAATGGTTTTTCTTTCGGGATTTATCCAAAAGCTGGCTGACGGGAAACTGGTGGAAGATCATCCTGGGCCTGGCGGCCTTCGGAGCCCTGGCGTGGTTGGCCGTGGGCGAAGACGCCGTGGGCATGTTGAGCGAAACCTACGCCCGCCGGGAGTTTTCCATGTGGGAAAGGGTGATGACCGAATGGCGGGTGGTGGTGTGGTATCTAAGCCTGCTGGCGGCGCCTTTGCCTTCCCGCATGACTTTGCTGCACGATTTTCCCGTCTCCCATTCCTTGTTTTCCAATTGGCAGACATTGCCCGCATTGGGAATTATAATCGCCCTTGTCGTCCTGGCTGTTGCCCTGGCGAAAAAGGAGCGCCTGATTTCATTTGCCATTTTGTGGTTTTTCATAACCCTTGCCATCGAATCATCCGTAATCGGGCTTGAATTGGTTTTCGAGCACAGGCTCTACGTCCCTTCCATGATGCTGGCGGCGGCATTGGTCGTTCTGGCCTTCCGGGTTATTGCAAAGCCTATGGCTGCGGCCCTTTTGATCTTGGGCGTAACAGCGGCCTTTGGCTGGTCGGCCTATGAACGAAATACGTTGTGGGGCGACGGCGTGGCTCTTATGCAGGACTGTGCGGCGAAATTTCATGACGCCAGACCCTATTATAATCTGGGCCACACCCAGATGATAGCGGGAGATCTGCAAGCCGCCGCCGAAAGCTATAAAAAAGGGTTGCAAATCGACGAACTATGGCTGAATTCTCATTCGGACGCAAAGCCTTTGCGGGTAAAACTGGTCCAACACCGGACGGGAGTCTCCTACACGGCTTACTCCGCCATTTTATACGAGATGGGAAATACTGAGGAAGCCGTCCAGGGGTACTATAAGGCCCTTACGTTTAAACCGGACTCCGATCTCGCCTTAAACAACCTGGGCCTCATCATGGCGAAAAACGGCAAGCTCCGGGAGGCGGTGGATTATTATCAAAAGTCCCTGGCCGCCAACCCCCAAAGCGCGGAAACCCTCGCCAACATGGGGGACGCCCAGGTCGCTCTGGGAAACCTGGAAAAGGCCAAAGGATTTTACACCCAGGCCTTGTCCATGGCTCCCAACTCCTTCCAGGTGCATGCCAGCATGGGCAAACTTCTGGTCAACCTGGGCGAATTTCAGCAAGGCGTGGACCATTTCACCGCCGCCCTGGCTATCGATCACCAGGACCAGGAAACCCAAAACGACCTTTTGCTGGCTTTGCGAATAATAAATGAAATCGAGCGCCTGGAAGACGCCATACAAATCCGGCCGAACCAGCCTGCAAACTACTTTGCTCTGGCCAAACTGTTGGGGCGGTACAATAAAGCGGACCGGGCCGAACAATTATGCCTGCAGGGCCTGGAAAAGGCGCCTTCCGACCCCAACGGCCTTAATCAATTAGCTAAAATCAGGATGGATCAGGGGCGGTACGGCGAGGCGGAAAAGCTGCTTTTGGAGACGGCCCGGGTTTTGGAGGAAAACATTCCCTCCCTATACAACCTGGCTTGCATGTACGCACGGCAGAACAAAAAGCAGGAGGCCGTCAAATACCTGAAAGCGGCGATTGACAAGGGCTTTGGTTCGTGGGAATTACTGCAGACCGATCCGGACATGGCTAATATTCGGGACACCGAATTCTTTAGGGACTTGATGCGTCAACAGGCAGGCGGGACCAGCGCAACGGACATGGGTTAATGATTCCACCAAAGGCCTTTTTGGACAGCCCCTGGAATAACGACGCCGCTCTGAACACAGGGAGGCTCCTTTATCCCTTGGCGCTGTGCGCCTTGGCCGCGGCCATGTATTGGCAATGCATTTTTTTCGACTTCGCCAATTACGACGACCTTGCGTTAACGGCCAACAATCCCCTGATCAAAGACTTGAGCCTGGAAAGCCTCAAACGCATTTTCACCTTTTTCTCCCTGGAAAGCTACTATCCCATCCGCCTGCTTTCCATCGCCGTTGACCGGGCCGTTTGGGGCGCAAACCCCATGGGCTACCACCTGACCAATGTGCTGGTCCATATGGCGAACATCCTCATGGCTTTCGGCCTGGCCAAGACCATCGCCGGGCAAAGGGGGTGGGACGGGCGGTCTTCCCGCTTTCTGGGCGTTTTTACGGCCATGCTATTCGGACTGCACGCTGCTGCGGCCGACACCGTGGCGTGGATTCCCGGCAGAGAGGAACTGCTCATGTTCTTTTTCTGCCTGCTTTGCCTGCGTTTGCACATCCATGCGGATCACTCCCAACGCCCCTTTTTAATCCGCGTCCTGACAGCCTACGCCTGCGCCTTTTCCTGTCTGTCCAACGTGGTGGGGGCCGTGACTCCCGCCCTGGTCGCCCTGTACATCCTGACCCTGGACCGGAGCGGCGGTTGGAAAAAGGTTTTAAAAACAACCTGGTTTTTGTGGATCATCGGGGGAGGGGCGATTTTTATCAAGGCTCTGTCCCTGCTGGCCTGGGACGAATCCAGCCGAACCATGCTTCTGCCGCATCTGCCCTCGGCCTTAAGATATTTTCACGAAATCCTGGCCGCGCCGCAAATCACCTACAAAGACCCCGTCTCCCTGGCTGAAAAAATCCGGGCCGTCCTGTCCGTGTACGGCGGCAACCTGGGACATGTCTTTCTGCCCCTGAAGATGCCCTGCCTGTACCCGGACGACATCCCCAAGAGCTTTTTCAGCCGACATGTATCAGGCGGTCTGGCCGCCGCGACGGCCACTGGCGCGGCCATGTTCCTTTTGCGGAAAAACAGGATGTTCCTGTTCGGCGCCGGATGGTTTTTGATCGCCCTGGCGCCCAGCTCACAAATCCTGCAGCACCACATCCCAAGGGCGGATCGGTTTTTATACCTGCCCTTGTTCGGATTCGCCCTGGCCTTGTCTTACCTGGCCATGGCCTGGGACAATAAGCGCAACGTCAAACTGGCCAGGATGGCCCTGATGGTGTTTGTGCTGTTTTTGGCTGTGAGGGGCGGGCTGCATCTTCCCGTGTGGGAGGACGGCATGGCCTTGTATCAACACGCCGTGAAATCCTATCCCAACAATTTTCAGGCCCACTTCTTTTACGCACAGGAATTGAAGAGAAAAGGCTTTTACGAAGAGGCCCTGCTGCATCACGCCATAGCCATTAATTTAAGGCCCAGGGAGAAATACATCTGGCATCCTTATTATGAAGTGCTGATAGACATGGGCCGGCTGGACGAGGCAGAGGCCATCGCCCAAAAAGCCGTCAAGGACTTCCCCCGGGACGCCCAGGCCCATAACAACCTGGCTATCATCCTTTCGGCCCGTGACAAAGCTGAACAATCCCTGGCGGAATTTGAAAAAGCCGTGGCTTTGAATCCTAACAGCACCATTATGCGGGAAAACGCGGCGGACGAATACGCCCGGAGAAACCAGCCCGAAAGAGCCGTCCATCATCTGCGGGAAGCCCTGAAAATCAGCCCGCGCACCGCCATACTGCATGTAAGGCTGGCTATTGAACTGGAAAAATTGGGAGACGTTTCCGGGGCGATTCATCACTACAAAGAAGCAAAGCGGTACAACCCCACCTTTGTGGGCGTGGACTTTCAAGTTAAACGCCTGCTCGACAAAACCAGCCGTTCAAATTGATTCCGGAGCAGACGGAGAGCGGCGGCTTCTGGCGTAAAAAAGCCATAGAGGCCCTTCCGCAGTATCAAAAAGGGCTGCAAACCTCCTTTACTCTTTCGCTAATTCTAAAAGTTCGTCATCCCGGCAAGGGCGATCCGCTTTCCAGGATCGGCCGCAAGCCGGGACCCAGTGTCCTTTTGCACTTATCTTGGAGTTTATTCGCTTGCTTAATAGCAGCCTGGCGTTTTGAGATGACTCCTCATCAGCGGCCGGCTGGTCGTAAGTAGGCGCCCCAATACCCAAGACCCACAAACACCACCCCGCCAATCACATTGCCGATGGTCACCGGAATCAGGTTTTTGAAAACAAAGGCGGCCCAGGTCAGCGTATTCAGGTCAATTCCCTTAGGGGCGACCCCGTACCAGTCGTTAAGCAGGATGCCTGCTGGAATGAAATACATATTGGCGATGCAGTGCTCAAATCCGATGGCCACGAATCCCATGATGGGAAAGAAGATAGCGAAAATTTTTCCAATGGTCTGACGCGCGGACAAAGCCATCCAAACGGCCAGGCAAACCAGCCAGTTGCACCCAATGGCCCGGACCATGGCCTCCCCGAAATCCAGGCTGACCTTGGCGGCGGCCGTACTCACCGCCGCAGCCCCAAGGGCGCTTCCCCCCGTTTTCCACAGTCCGGAAAAAAGAAACAGCATGACCAGCAGGATGGAGCCCGCGAAATTGGCCAAATACACTATGCCCCACTTGGCCAGGACCTTGCGCCACGTCACCTTTCCGGTCATGACGCTGGAAACCATCAAATTGTTGCCTGTGAACAATTCGCCGCCCGCTATGACCACCAGCATCAGGCCCAGGCTGAAAGCCGAGCCCGTAACCAGTTTTTTCAGGCCGATGCCCATGGACGGATTCATGTCAAACGACACAGTGGTGGCTAAAAGCCCTCCAAAACCAATGTAAGCCCCGGCCATCATGCCTAATACAAACAAGGATTTCCAGGCGGAGGCGGCCTTTGCCACGCCCACGGTATGGGCCACGGTTTCGGCGATGTTCTTCGGCCCCTTGTCGTCCAGCATCTGGGTGGGAAAGTCCTTCAGAATGCTTTCAAACCGGCCGAGGGCCTTCTTCTCCCGGCCCAGTTTGTTGGCGATGGCTTTGTGCACGGTGGCGGCGATTTCCTCCGGCGTGAAAGGTTTGGCCTGGTAATCCATGGCGCCCCGCTTCATGGCTTCCGTGGCCCTGTCAACGGACGGATAGCCGCTGATCATCACCACGGCGGATTCGGGCGCCTCGTTTTCTAGCCGCGCCACCACGTCCAGGCCGTCCAGTTCCGGCATTTGCCAATCGCAAAGGATCACCGTGTAGGGCTTGGCGGCAGCCAATTCGAGCCCTTCCAGCGGATTGGTGGTTGTGGTCACCTGGAACCCTTCTTCCGTGAATATGCGCTGACAGGAGGCCAGCACCGCCGGGTCGTCGTCAATGATCAGCATAGTTTGCGCCATGTGTCGTGTTCCTTTTATATGAGGTCTATACCTGTTAAAGTTGTTTTTTATACTCCTTCAATGGCCCTCAGCAGCTCATCCGGAGTAAATGGTTTGGCAATATAATCGGTTACGCCCAGGCTCGCCCCTTCATCAAGGGTTTCCTGCATCAGGTAGCCCGTCATGACGAGGACAGGCATTTCCGGCCGCGCTTTCCCGGCGCGCCGGATCATTTCAAAGCCGTCGGCGCCAGGCATTTTGATATCCGTGATCATCAGGTCGAAAGATTCTTCGACGAGAAAGGACTCGCCCTCGTCAACCGTGTTTGCAACGCGGAGTTCGTGCCCTTCCGCTTCCAAAATTCTGCGGCAGCTCAGGATGATAATGGGGTCGTCATCGACAATCAGTATCTTCATAACAGTCCTTTGGGTTTATTCCGGGTTGTCCGCCATGGGCAGCCAGATGGTGAAGACGGTTCCTTCCCCGAGTTTGGAATGGACGGAGATGGAGCCTCCATGCCTCTGGATGATGCCCGCGGAGACGGCCAGGCCCAGCCCCGTCCCTTTCCCCACCTCTTTGGTGGTGAAAAAGGGATCAAACAACTTGTCCATGTGTTCCGGTGCAATTCCCGTTCCAGTATCGGTGATTTTTATCTCCACGCCCTTGGCGTTCTCCAGGCTCGCTTTCCTGGTTTGTATGGAGATCTTTCCTCCCGAGGGCGTGGCGTCCAGGGCGTTGATGATCATATTGATAAACACGCTCTGGCACTGATTGTGGTCCAGGGTGAACAGGGGAAGATCGTCGGCGCCCCGGAAACTCAGGCTCACTCCCTTGATAAGCGCCTGGTTTTCAAGGAGCTTGACGCTTTCCTGTATAAGGCTATTGACGTCCAGACTCTCGGGCGTCAGGGCTGACTGGCGCGAAAAATCCAGAAGGCTTTTCACGATTCTCCTCACGCGCTCCGTCTGGGAGGCCACGGTTTCCAGGTCCGACCGCACTTCGCCGGGCAGATCGGTTCTGCGGAGAATCATGTGGGTAAAGGTCAGGACCGCGGTCAGCGGATTGTTTATCTCGTGGGCCACCCCGGCGGCCAGCTTTCCGACGCTGGCCTGCTTTTCCGATTGAATCAGGCGGATTTCGCTTTGGGCCTTCTGGCTTTCCTCCCGTTCCTTCAAAGCCGTGGTCATTTTGAGGAACTTCCTCTGCAACTGACCGATGTCGTCCCTGGAAATCGGGCCGATATCCGGGGTGAAATTGCCCCGGGAGATCTCCGCGCTCGCCTGAATCAAATGACTCACCGGCGCCATGATTCTTCTGGTGATCAGCCACCCAAGAATAATGGCGATGGCGGCGCTCGCCAGAATGATTTTGACAAACACGCTGATGGCCCTCGTCCGGATGTCATTGTATTTGGCCTCGAGAACCCCCACGTAGAGCATGCCCACCCGGCGCCCCATGATGTCCGTCAGAGGCTCGTACGCGGTGATATACCATTCATCAAGCACCTTGGCCCGATCGGTCCATTTTTCCCCTTTGCCCAAAACCCGGCTGTTGACTTCCTCAGAAGCGAATGTTCCAATCGCCCGATTTCCCGACGAATCCTTGACGCTGGTGGCCACCCGGAGATTTTGATAGAAAATGGTGGCCGTTCCGATGCTCCGTCCCTTGTATTTTTCGTTCTTAAAAACCGTTTCCCCGATTTTATCCACGATCTGCGTGTCTTTATTCAAAAGAAATCCGCCGTATATGACGCCGGCAAGGCGGCCGCCGGAAAAGACGGGAGCCGCAGCCCCCACCATGAGCGCCTTGGTCATTTCATGGGGATGCGCTTCCGCGTCCTCCGGATTTTCCCTGACCCTGATTGATGCAAAACGGGCCAGTTCCGGGTTTTCCAGGGCCAGTTCCTGATTATCCATGACAAGGGAGCCCGCCGCGCTTGCCTGGCTCTCCAGGGCTTTTACCACCAGTGGATTGGGCGCCGCATTTAAGGCGTTCCCTTGGATTTCCGCTGTGTGCCGGTAGATAATCCTGCCTTGGGAGTCGCATATTCCCAGGATGTCCGGATTGAGTTTCAGGGCGACCGCATTCAACGCCCCGGCCGCCTCCGCCTCATTGCCGGAAGACAGTGCGTCGGCAAGGCTGGGCGTGGATGCGGACAACTCCAGAGCCAGACGAACGCATTCGATCTGCCGGTCATAGAGGACGCGGGCCACATTCAAGTCCTGGCCCACTCTGGCGCCAGCCTCGTTCACCACCGACCGGTACAAAAAGCTCACCCCGATCAGCATGGATATGAAGCCGATGAATAACGAGATGGAAATCATGCTGGCAATCAGCTTGAACCGCAAGGAATGAATTTTAAAAAACGGGAGTCCCATGGACTTGTCGCCTCAAGTGCTTTGTGTGGTTAACCATATTGACTTTTAAGGCTATTTAACCCGTTAAATGATGTCCAGGCAACCCGAACGAGTAACGCGCCGGCGCAAAAAAGCCTGGAGCGGGTTCAAGGCCCGCCATGCCGATCATCCGTCCCTGCCGCATCATGCCGCAGGCCTGAAAGTATATATCCATGCAATTATCAAGCCTTTCCGTTAAGGTTTTCTTGCTTCCTGAGCCTGTATTTGATATGGTTCTTTCCGAAGTCTTTCTTATTGATATTATTGCGAATTTATGCCTGCCGCCTGGCGCCGAAGAATATGATTTGCAATGTGTTTCTGTTCTGATTTCAAATGGTTATAATCCAAGCTCAAGGCCTGGCTTTCTATCCCGAAAAATGGAGCCGCTAAAGGAAACAGGATCATGCCGGAAACGCAAACGAACCAAACAACCGCACTAGGTGAAAAAACCAGCCGGTTCGACGTCTTCACGGGGCCGAGAAAAGCCCTGATATTCCTCGCCGTTATGGTTTTAGCCGCTTATTGGACGACCCTGTCCGCCGATTATGTGAATTACGACGACATAACCCTCCTGAAAAACAACTACATGATTCAAGACCTGTCGCCGGCCGGCGTCAAGACCATGTTCACCCACTTCATGCCCAAAAGCTATTACCCGGTGCGTTTGCTTTCCTACGCCATGGATTACAGGATTTGGGGGGATGATCCCTTTGGGCATCATGTCACGAACCTTTTGCTTCATTTATTCAATACGGCGCTGGTTTTTTTGCTGTTTCTCAACCTTGCGGGAGAACCGGCCAAAAAAAATATATGGAGCGCCTTTGGCGCCGGAGCCTTTTTCGGCCTGCATCCCATCGCCGCGGGATCCGTGGCCTGGATACCGGGCCGGGAGGAATTGCTTGTATTCTTTTTCGGCCTTTGGTGTCTGCTCATGCAGATGGAAGCCGCAAAGGGAAAAAAAACCTCCTTGTATCTTGCCCTGTCCGCAGGGGCTTGTTTACTGGCGTGCCTGTCCAATGTCATGGGCGCGGCCCTCCCTTTTTTGGCTGCCTGGTATATCTTTTATTCTCAGGAGGATAAGAAGCTCCAAACCATATTCAGCCGTACCTGGCTGTTGTGGATCATAGGCGCGGGCGCCGTGTTCATGAAGATCGCGGCCGAACTGGCCTGGAACTCGCAAACCATGGCGTCCAAAATACCCCATGTTCCCACGGCTATTCTCCATCTTGGAGATTTGTGGTCCCAATTTACGCCTTCCGTGGAGGCGGGGCAGGGCCTTGTGCAGCGTATATCCGTCATTCTCAGCGTGTTCGGCGAAAACGTTGTGCACGGGCTTTTTCCCTTTTCCCTGCCTATTTTTTTTCCGCCCCGCATTCCTGCATCGCTTATGGACCCGTATGTTCTGATCGGTTTGGGCTTTGTTTTGTGCCTGGCCGCCGCGTTCTTTTTGACAAGACGTAAAGAAATCTGGCGGCTCGGCCTGGTTTGGTATTTGGCGGTCATTTTTATGACCTCCCAGATATTCCCCACCTTTGTGTGGAGAGCGGACCGGTTTTTGTACCTGCCTCTGGGGGGATTGGCCCTGGCCGCCGGCTGGCTTGCCGGCTGGCTGTTCGGCCGCCTGGGCGAAAATAAAAGCGGCCTCGTGTTTCTAAGCCTCGTAGCGGCTCTGGGCGCCCAGACGGTGGTGTACCTTCCGGCTTTCGCCAACCCCATGGCCTTTCATTATTACGCCAAAAGCAACAACCCGGACTACTACCTTGTTTACGAGTACCTGGGGCAGGAGCAAGTCCGGCAGGGCGCCTTCAAGGATGCGCTTAAGCATTACGCCAAAGCCCTGGATTTGGCGCCGGACAAAAACTATTTGTGGGATAAGGTGTTCAAGACGGTCATCATGAGCGGAGAGTTAAAGTACGGCGAGAACCTGGGGAAAACCGCGGTCAGAAAACAGCCGGACAACGCATATCGCCGCAATTATTACGGGGCGATCCTTTCATTCGAGGGCAAAGACCAAAAAGCCGTCCAGCAATTTAAAAAGGCCGTGGAACTGGATCCTTCAGCCGAGGCGCCCCGCCACAATCTTGGCCTCCAATATTTGGGAATGGGGGAATTGGAAAAGGCCGAGGAACAACTCCGGGAAGCCCATAAACTGAACCCGTTCAATGCTCGATATTCCTATGATCTGGCCCGAGCCCTGGAACGGCTCGAAAAGAACGAGGAGGCTCTGGAGTATTACTTGATGGCGGCACAGGATCCCAAGAACCTGGAAGCCCGAAGGGCTGCAAAAAGGCTCGCGGGCGAAATCCGCCGGGCAGCCCCCTCAAAAGAGGATTAATGCCTCACACCCGAAAAATAACATTTCGCCTCCTGGCCGTTCTCCTGGGGCTGGTCCTGGCTTTCATCATTCTGGAAACCGCGGCCAGACTGATGGGGCCGGAGTATTATCGGTTCAACAACCGATCCCATGAGTACTACACCAATCCAAGGGGATACCACCATATTGTTCGTATGGACGGAGAAACTCCCGTTTACGGCCTGGATTACAACTTCGCCCGGGAAAAGTATCGCCTGCCTCCGGGCGCTCCCAAGAATTACCTGGACGGCAAGCGGTTTGACGTCCTGGGCCTGGGCGACTCCTTCATGACCGGCGCCGGAGTTAAATATGAAGATGTCTGCTTCCGCCGCTTGGAAAAAATGTTCAAGGAGGAAGGCCGCGACCTGAAAATCAAAAATTGCGCCGTGCCCGGCGTGAACCTGGGCCATATTTCAAGCATATGCGCTCACGAGCTTAGCCTCCAGCCCTATCCCCTGGTCATCTACGGCTTTGTGTTGAACGACCTGGGCCTGCCCGGGCGGGAATCCATCACAGGCAGCGATTTTATTGACCAGAATAACGGCGAAAACCAGTACAATCCCTGGCGGAAGCGCCTGGCCTGCGTCAATCTGGCCGCCTCGCTGATTGAAAAAATCCGGCTGAACACGCAAACCACCCGGGCCTATCTGGACGCCTATGAACCGGATTACGCAGGGCCGCGCCTGGATATCCTGGAAAGCATGGCGAAAGAGGTCGAAGGGCGGGGCGGCCGCATGGTTTTGGTGCTTTTTCCTTTGCTCTACGATTTTGACAATTACCGGTTTGAAAAATGCCACGCTCTCCTGCGCGACTTTGCAACGAACAAAGGCATTCCGGTTTTGGATCTGCTTCCCGCGTTTTCCCAACATAAGGCCCGGGATTTGTGGGTGAATCCCACGGATCACCATCCCAATGAATTGGCCCACGCCATCGCCGCCCGGGAGATTTTCCGTTTTCTAAACCAGGAAAACCTTCCGCCTATGTAAATATTGCTTTTGATACGCAGTTGCACAGGGCTTTCCTGTTCGCATGCCGCCTGATGCGATCCCGTTTGCCGTGTGTTTGCAGGCCCCCGCGCCTGCCAAAACGCGCTTTGCGCGTGTTAAAGCGCACCAAGCAGTGCGCCAACAATGTTTCATGAAACCGAATTGCTTGAATTTTGTAGGATGTTCGTGGGCGGCCCAGGCAAAGCAGCACCTTGCCTGGGCGCGCCAGCGCAGTAGGAGCGACCCATTTGAAAATTGAAGCCAAAAATATCGGGCGGATGAGCGTCCAATCCAAAACCATACAAAAAATCGGAACTCAACCAAATCCATCCGCCCGCCGGCCTTGCCCAATTTCTACGCCCTTTCCCGGCCGCACCTTTTGGCCTGCGGCCCCAGGCATTGCATGCATGGGCCACCCATAACAAATGCTTTTCGTGGGAGTGTATGCTAAACTATCCCACAGTCATGGGGGGCTCAAGCAGACAAACCAAAGGAGGGGAGCATGGCGAACAATCCACATCAATCCGAATCTCAACCGAAAGAGAACATCTTCACGTTGTTGGAAAGGGCTGAAAGGCGGCCCATGACATTCGTCAGGAACGAGTCCATTTACGAGTTGGAACAATATATCCATGGCTATTACGCCGCGTTGCGCGCCCATGGGATTATAGAAAACGTCCCCTCAATGGACACGCATTTTTGGCATTGGCTGATGTACAGGACAGGTTACGGATCCTGCGTCGGATGGGCGTACGATATCGAGCAGTCAGCGGGGGAGGATGAAAAGCCCCTGGACTTGTTTTTCTTTTTTGTGAACGAGTACAAAAAATTGGTTCCCGTCGTCAAGTCCAGGGTTGAATTAAAAGGGCGCCATAATCCCACGGGAAAAAAGGTTTTAATCGGAGGGACCGATCTGATGGAAAAGCCTCAATCCATTGAAATCGTGCAATACTCTCCCGCGCCTATTCATTTTTTGAGGTTTTATTATGAGCACAAAATCGAGAATGACGACTTGTTGCCCAAAGACCTTGATAGTTACGAAACTACGTTTGAAATGGGCAAGTATTGGGTTTGGGAGGAGTTTCAGGTGGAAATGGATCAATGGACAGACTTATAAATCAAGGTCAATAGGCTGCTTTTACATCCCTCCTCCGCTTTCCAGTTGGGCTATGGATTCCATCAATTGCTTGGCATTATTGGGGGATTGAAGCAGGTACATGGTTTCCTCTAAGGAAGAGTATTCCTCCAGGGATATGAGAACCACCGCTTCGCCTCCGGCTCTGGTAATGATGGTGGGCTCATGGTCCTGGCAGACCTCTTCCAATACATTGCTCAGATTCCTTTTGGCATCTAAGAACGTTAGGGCTTTCATAAGGCGCCTCCTTAAAACCCACTTTACCCTTTAATTTCTTTCCCTTTCAACCCCAAAACCTTTTGGGCCTCCTGGACCGCGTAGGCGAACAAGGTCCAGTTGGCGCCGGCGATCATGCGGCGGGCGAAGGCGGCTGTGTAATAGGGCGTGAAGTAGATGCGTTTGATGGATCGGGTGCACAAGTCGTCCAGGATCTTCTTGTCTTGGGCCCAAGGCAGGCGCACCCAGGGCATGTCCGGCGCGTGGGGGCTCCACTGGCCCATGAGGTCGCCGGAGGCCTTGGCGATTTCGTAGGCCGGCGTGTTGGGGTAGGGCCTCAGCACGGCCAGGTTGGCGGTGGCGGGCTTGTTTTTCAGGATAAATCGGACCGTGTCCTCCACATCCTCGGGCGTTTCTCCGGGATACCCGATCACCCAGCTTGAATGGGCGGCAATGCCGTATTTTTTGGTGAGGCGGCAGGCTTCCGCGCTTTGTTCCAGGGTGATTTTTTTGTTCATGGCGTCCAGGATTCTCTGGGAGCCCGACTCCATGCCGAAAGCAATTAGATACACCCCGGCCTTTTTTCCGGCCCTGGCCAGTTTTTCCGTAAACACGTCCACCCGGCTTTTGATGCGAAAAGAGATGTCCAGCCGCTCCTTGACGATCAGGTCGAAAATGGCCAAAGCCCGGTCTTCGTTGACCGTAAAGGTGTCGTCGCAGATTTCCACGTCCCGGATGCCCCGGTCCCTTATGGCGGCCAGTTCCTGCACCACGTCTTCGGGTGTTCTGGCCCGGTAATGCTTGCGGAAGTTGTAGCAGAACCCGCACGAAAACGGGCAGCCCCGGCTGGTGAACAGGGTGTCCACCGGGCGTTTGCGCACCAGAAGGGAGTGGTAGCGCTTTTTTTCGTAAGCCAGGGCGGCCAGGTCCTTGGCCGGCCAGGGAAGGGCGTGGACGTCAGGAAATACGTGCTTCGGCCCCTGGACGATGCCGCCATCCTTTCGGAAGAGCAGTCCGGGAATAGCCTCAAAGCCCTCTCCGCTTTTCATGGCCCGGCACAGCATGGGCAAAGAATCTTCCGCCTCGCCTGTGAGGATGAAATCCGCCTGGGGAAACTGCTCCAGGCATTCTTGGGGAACCGCCGTGGCGTGGGGGCCCCCCAGGATGATTTTGCATTGGGGCGCGGCCTTTTTCGCCAGGTCGGCCAGGGCGTAAACCTGGGGCAGGATTTCGGAATACACGGAGATTCCCGCCAAGTCGGGCGCCGCCTTCTTGATTTCCGCAAAAACCGCCTCATCGCTGAGGCCGAAGGCGTTGGCGTCCAGCACGCGGGGCTCATGCCCGGCCTGACGCAGGGACGCTGCCAGATATAACAGGCTCACCGGCGGATAGCATTTTTGGGAAATCTCTCCGCAATAGGTGGCCCGGGGATTTATCAGCAAAACTTTCATGGATTTTGTCCGCTTTCAGCGCCCGACAGGCCGCGCAAAAACCAGGGCAGCCAGGGCAGGCCCGCGATCATGGGGATGACGTGGACCAAAAGGCTCATGGCCGCGCCCACGGCGAAAATCGTCCCGGCCGGGGCCAGGCCTTGAAATAAAACCATCAAAGCCGCCTCCCGGGGGCCGATCCCCGCTGCCGTGGGGATGTGCCCGGCGAACACGGCCAACGAGGCGAAGGCGATGAATACGTCCAGGGGCGGCTGCACGCCCAGGGCGGCGAACAAAAAATAGCACACGATCAAAGGCCGCGCCTGGAATACAATGCCGTAGCCCATCAAGAATAACTTGCTTTCCGCCGGGCAGTCTTTAAACGGCGACAACACTCCTTGCGCGAACCGCCCTACCTTGGGATGCAGCTTTATCGCCAGCCCTACGACGGCCCCGTGTATGGGAGTTGCAAATACAAAAACGCAATAGAGCGCTCCGGCGATTGCAATACCCAAAGCGTGGGAAGCGGCGACCTGGGTTTCCATGGGCAGCATAACCAGACCGGCTGTCAGCCAGAACGCGGAGCCGCCAAAATTCAACCCCCGGTCGAAAAGACAAGCGCCCGAGGCGTCGCCCAGGGGGATTTTGCTGTATTGCTTAAAAAAAGCGATGTTCAGCGCCTCGCCCATGTCCACGGGCATTAAGGCCCGCAACGGCCCTGCGCCCAGCCGGATTTTGAGCACCAAAGTCCAGGGCAGGTCAAACCCCATGGATTTGAGCACCCGCCATAATTTATCCGCCCCAAGAACAATATGCACAAACAGGGAAAAAATCAGGACCCCGCAAACCAAAGGCAGATTGGCGTTGCGCCACGCCTTCCATAATCCGGCGAAATCCAGGCCGCTGGTTCGGAGCAAAACCCAATACAAAAGGGCCGAAGCTAAAACCGCCGCGCCCACGGACATCCATCGCGCTCGGAATGGACGCGCGCCCTTGCTCATGATTCGCCCATCCGTTTCATGGCTTCCCCAAATATTTGGGCCGGATATTTTTTCAAGTACAATGCAAACCGCAAGTCCCGCGTTTGCAAGGCCCTGGCCGCCTGCACGCCGGCCATGACCGGTGCGGGAATTTTACCAAGCAAGGGGATTTTATCCCCTTCCAGAACCCGTTCCAGCATGGATTCCGGGATGAACGGCAGCATCTTGTACAGGGCGCCGAAGCCCGCCGCCAGGTCCTTGTTTCCGGGATCTCCGAATTGCTGGTCGTAAAAATCGCTGCCCACGCCTCGATGCAAGGCCAAAGCGTCTTCCCGGGTCAGCAGCCCCGCGCCAAGACCAGCGTCCACAATGGGCGCGCCGGGCAGGTACACCAGATAATGCACCTTGATGCGGTTAAGATATTTCAGCTTTTTATATTCCCGCGCTCCCAGGACGTGGTCGTTTGCGCTTTCTCCGGGCAGGTTGAACATGTGGTCCACGTCGTAGCGAAGCCGCCATGCGTCGCATAGCCCAAAAACCTCCCGGGCCTGGGCGTTGGTTTCCTTGCGGTTTAAAACATTTCGCCGGATGGCTTCGTTCCAGGTTTGCAGGCCGAACTCGATGCCGTAGCATCCTCCCTGCTTCAGCAGCATGGCCGTGTTTTCCGTAAAGCCTGAAATGGTGCAAAAGCATTTGAAGGGCAGCCGGATGCGGCTTTTATGCTCCGCCATAAGCCGGGCCAGCCAGTCTTCGTCTCCCGAAAGATAGGAGTCCTTGAAGATGACCTCCCGGAACCTGTATTTCTCTTTGGCCGCCGTTAGTTCGGCCATGACCGATTCCACGCTTTTTCGGCGGAAATACTTTGGTCCGTATTTTTGCTTGATGCAGGTTTCCTCGCAATAGGTGCACGAAAACGGGCACCCCCGGCTGACCATGGCGGCGTAACTGTAATCGTGCCTTTCCCGGGGGGCGAACAGATCTTTGTCCGGCAGGGGCAGGGCGTCCAGGTTCACCGGCGGCCCGGGGGGATTTTTTATGACAGCCCCGCCTTTTTTCCGCCAAAGACCCGCAACATTTTCAGGACGTTTCCCCTTTTCCAGCGAATCCAGCAAGGCGGGCAGGGATTCCTCGGCTTCCCCTTCTATTAGGTAATCCACGACGTCCCGCCCGATGACGTACTCAGGCGATAAAGTGGGGTGCAGGCCTAAAAAAATTACAGGCGCCGTTGACCGCTGCTTTACCAATCCGGCGGCTTTCAGGCAGAAATCCAGGGTGTTGGGCAGGGCGGAAAAAACAATTGCGTCCGGCTTGGCTTTCAGGATTTTTTGGGCGATTTTTCCGGGTGATGAAAAGCGCTTGGCCAGGGCGGGAATTTGAAACACGTTGTCCGTGACGCCGAAAGGATCCGGGTCGTGAACCAGACGTACCCGGCGCCCGCCCGCCTTGAGGACGGCGGCCAGGGTTTCCAGGTCCAGGGCCTGGCGGATCACGTACCTTCCCTTATAAACCAAGACAATATTCATGGCCGCCCGTCAGGATTTTTTTCGAAGTTTTTTCCGTTTGCGCCGGCTTTCCTCGTAGGCGACAAAATGCTCGTCCGGCCTTGAGACCGCCTCCTGCCGGAACTGCATCTCCAGCCATGCCAGGAATTTCCGCTTGAACTCGTCAAAGGAGCGCACGGCCAGGGCGTGCTTGAGCAGGAAAAAGGGCCGGGAATGAAACTTTTGGTACGCCTTTTTGGTCAGGCGGTCGATCTCGTCGTTGGAAAGCTCGGTCCAGGGCCTTGGCAAAGGGGCCTCCTCCGCATTGCCCAAAATGTACTCCCGCCAGTAGTCGTAGCCCGATTCCTTGACCATGTCATGCCACATGCTGGTCAAAGGCTTGGCAGTGGTTTTGGAAAACTGCACGTAATCCAGGCCCAGGCTGGTGGCGAATTTGAGCGTTTCCTTGACGGTCTGTTTGGTCTCGCCGGGCAGGCCGGTCATGAAAAATCCCAGGGTCTTGATGCCGTGGGCCTTGGTCATGTCCACGGCCCGGCGCACCTGCTCGATGGTGATGCCCTTGTTCACCCGGTCCAGCATTTCCTGCAAGCCCGACTCGATGCCCAAATACACCCGGCCGCAGCCCGATTCCTTCATGCGGGCCAGCAGATCCTCGTCCAAAGAGTCGATGCGTGCCCGGCAGGCCCACAGGATGTCCAGGTCCCGGCGGATGATCTCCTCGCAAATGCCCATGGCCCGTTTGCGGTCCACCAAAAATTCGTAGTCGAAAATGTCGATCTCGCGCACGCCGTGAACGTCATAGCATTCCTGGATTTCATCCACCACGGTCTGGATGCTCCGGGGATTGTACGGCGTGCTTCTGGCCTCGCAGAACAGGCAGTTCATGGGGCAACCCTTGCTGGTGACCATGACCGTGAAGTTTTTCCGCTCCGTGGGAAATTCCGCGTACAACTCGTTGGGCAGCAAGTGCCTGGCCGGGTTGGGATAATCGTTAAAATGGGGCTCCGGGCCGTATTCGGTCCGGATCACCTTGGTTCCCTGTTTGTAAATCAGGCCGGGAACGTCGGACAGGTCATAGTTATTTTCCAGGGCTTCCAATAGGCCGGGGACCGTATAATAGGCGGAGTTAAAGCACCCGTAATCGATTTCCGGGGGCATGACCGACTCCTCAGGATACACCCGCAGGTTGTAGCCGCCCACAATGACCCGCACCTTGGGCAGGTTTTCCTTTACGTGCCGAATCCACTGGAGGGTCTCCCGGAACATGTAGGTGGTCATCATAAACCCCACCATGTCCGGGCGGAACGCTTTTAACCGGGCCACAACCTCGTCTGGCCTCAGACGCAGGGTCCGGGCGTCGATAAAGGTCACCTCATGGCCTGCACGCTCGGCAATGCCCGCCACCCACGCCATGGACAAGGGCGGAAACAGCCCGAAATAACGCTGCACTATGCGAAGATTTTCTTCGTGCAGTTTGTAGGAAAAGGGATTGAAGACAAATGCAAGACGCATGGATGTCCGTCGTCGCTTGAAGGTTCAACGGCCCTCCGTCCCCCACGGAAAGGCCAGATTTCCGGCTGCACTCCAACCGGATGCCCGGACATTAGCACAGCCTCGCCGGGTATGCAATCAAGCTTCCGTTCGCAAGAGGCGGGGATAAAAAAAGGGCGCCGGGATTGCCGGGCGCCCTTAATAGTTGCCTATAGGGAATCCTTCCTAATTTTCCACGACAAAATAGCGCTTGCCCGTACTTCCAGCGTTGCCTGCGTCGTCGTAAATGACCCATTCCAGGGAATGGACGCCGTTGCGCAGCGCGGTCAGATCCAGGGTGCACCCGCCTCCGGCGCCATTATGGTTGTTCAGCGTAGGAAAGGCAATGGCCGGAGTCGAGTTGTACTGGTTGTATTGATCCAAATGCCCTAAATACAGCCCGTCCAGATACACGTTGATGGTGGAGCCGTCTGTGGGGATCGTATTGGGCAGGGGAGTGAGCGCCCACCCCTCATGATCGAACGAACCGCCAGTGTTGGAATCGGGCATGGACGCCATCATGGGAATGGGGGTTTCGATTTCTCCAAAGGGCGCGGTTGCATTGGCGTTGTCCACAGTCAGGGCAAGGGTTCCTATGGCCGTCTGATTGTAACTCCAGTCCCAGGCGATCACCTCGAGATTGTATACGCCGTCCGCAAGATCCAGCGTGGACCAGTCAAAGTACCATTTGGCGTAGCCGGAGCCGGGGTAATCGGGATATTGCTTTTCAATGTCCGGGGTGGGCGATTCCAGCAGAAAACCGTAACCGTAAAAAGTATCGTCGTCCGCATTTCTGATCCAAACGCTTTCAATGCCGCCGTCGTCCGCCGCCCAGCCGGAAATGGGAACCACGCCGGACACCGTGGCGCCCGTCGCCGGTTCATCCACCGACCCCGCCGGAGCCTGCATGGCGGATGCATCGGCCTTTTCCACCGTGTATCTTATCTCTTGGGCTTCACCGGCGTCATCCTGTAAGAATACGCTCACTGTGCTGGTCCCGTCCGGCATCAGATAGTAATAGAATTTCACCGTAATCTTTCCGGAGCCCGTCCCGCTTGCGGGAGTGACGGTCACCCAATTAGGCAGGCTGTCCGTGAGAACGGTCCAGGCGGTGTCGGCAGCGTAGGTGTTTATGAAAAAGACCTGAGTGTTAGCTTCCGGATTGCTCCCTTTGATCCGACTGGAATTATTGTTGTCTGCGCACGGGACGAATATGCGAACCATAGCGCCAATCAAATTGGGGCCTCTCGCAACAAGTTTGGCTAGTTTGCCTTCGCCCTCTGATATCCAGTCCCAACTGGGCGCTCCAGGATCCAGAATTTCCCCGTTTTTCAGCTTGTCCAGGTCTCCGTCCTGGCCGTCGGTGAAGGTAAGCGTGGCCACGGCGCCGTTGATGACCGCATTGTCGTATTTCACGAATCCGTCTTCGGTCACTTTATAATAATCAGACCCGGCGGGAAATGCCGTGGGAAAGGTGATGACCGCGGTAATGGTCTCGCCCAGGGCCAGCCCAATGACCTTGAACTTGATAAACCCGTCCGGAAAGGCCAGGCCGGGAGGGTAGGAGCTGACGTTCACCTCCTCAATGCCGAGGACGTCTATGGAATCCGGGTCCAGGGTTCCCGAAGCGCCGGTGATGTCAATGACGTACACCTTGTCCCCCTGGGCGACTGTGGCCACTTGCCCGGTTCCGTCCAGTTCCACAATAACGGGAATTTTGTTGACGCCGGCCTCGTTTTTTTGATCCTGCGGCAAAGGATAATCGTCATCGTCGTCAAAAGGGCATCCCGAAAAAATGACGATAAATAATAAAAAAACTATTAATATCAGGTAATTGTGTTGAATTAAGGACTTTCGAATAACGGCCATGACTCCTCCTGTCCGGCGCTCTTCGCCGCCTTTTCAGCGGAAAAGCCGCCCTCTTCCACCAGGGTTAAAAGTTTTTTCTATTAAGAAGATTATAATAAGGATTACCAACCCGCGGTCAATTTGAGAGAGTACTCATCCTTTGTCAATGAAATACATCACACTTGATCCAATTTTATCATATTTTCATCTGCCGATAGCTCGATATAGATGGAATGGGAGAATCCCTCCTTGCGGTGGGCGCTCTATGAAAAAAAGTATTTTGATTCCTACCATCCCTATTTGATACAATTTCAAGCTATACCGCCGCCGAGCAGCAGACAATCCACTAACGCAACTCTTGCCCAGGAGGCTCCCTGTGAAAAGAATCGTCATTGCATTATTGCTGTCAGTATTTTTTGCCTGCCCCTTTGCCTGGGCTTCCGGGGACGGCGCCCAAATCCGACCCCTGGAAGCAAGCCTGTTGAACGCCTTTACAAATTTGCTGGATCTGCACATTTCCAGCATCACGGCTGACCTGGACATGTTGGCGCAAACCGGTCAGGTTCGGTCCGGCGAGTGGGAGTCCATGCGTCCGCTCATTACTGCCTATCAGGACGCCCACCCCCATCTGGTCGTGGTGTTTATCAAGCCGGAGGGCGAGTACTGGACTCCCGAAAAAGGCCTTGTGGACGCCAACCTCAAGGATCGGGATTATTTTCGGCCCCTCATGAACGGAGACAAAATATTCGCCCATCCTCTCGTGAGCAGAAGCACCGGGAAAAAGGCCGTCTTTTGCGCCGCGCCTGTCATGAATGAGGGCCGCGTTGCGGGCGCGGTGGGAGTTTCCATTTTTCTGGAGGATCTTTCCGAAATCATCAAAAAGAGCTTTGACCTGCCCAAAGGCATGCATTTTTTCGCCATGACCCCGGAAATGAAAACCGTCATTCACTATCTGCCGGAAAAAATCTTTTTGAACCCGGAAAAGCAAAACGAGCCCACCATGACCGCCGCCATGAAAACCCTCCGCAAGGAGGCGAAAGGCCAGGTGGAATACTCCTGGAAAGGCGTTCCCCGAACCCTTATTTTTCAACAGTCCTCAGTGACCGGCTGGAAATGCTGCATGGTGATCGTCCAGCAATAATTTCAGGAAATGAGGTCAATAAATTTGTGGGGAGGTCTTGCGGTCCAACAACAGGATCTTCAAAGGAAAGAAAGGCCGGAGCGTTTTCTCCGCGCTCCGGCCATTTGTGAATCAATGCCTTATGAAATCGCCGTTTTACTCCGGCTTGCGGGGAGTCCACCAGGGATAGAAGTAGGGCATGCCGTCGGACACCTTGACCTTGAACTCCGGCGCCCGTTTTTCCAAAAAGGACATGACCCCTTCCTTGCCGTCAGTCTCGCTGGCGTAATAGATGGACCGGGAGTCCATGTTGTGGGCGTCCATGGGATGGGAGGCGCCCATCATTTTGTACATGAGCTGGCGGTTGAGCGCGATGGAGATGGGCGCGGTTTTTTCCGTAAACTTCTTGGCCAGGGCCCTGGCCGCGGGCAAAAGATCCTCGGGCGCGTGGAGCGAACGAATCAGGCCGCCGTCCTTGCCTTCCTGAGCCGGGAAGACCTCGCCGGAATAGGCCCACTCCAAGGCCTGGGAAACGCCCACGATCCGGGGCAAAAACCAGCTGGAGCAGGCCTCGATGCAAAGCCCCCTTTGGGAAAACACAAAGCCCAGCTTGGCTTTTTCCGACGCCAGCCGGAAGTCCATGCCCAGGGTCATGGTGATGCCCACGCCCACGGCCGGCCCGTTGATGGCTGCGATGACCGGCTTTTTGCAATCGTAAATCCGCAGGCTGACCTCACCGCCCGAGTCCCTGATTTCCTCGATATTATAAGGCTCCTTTTGAGGAATTTCGTACCCGAAAATATTGCCCTCGGCGCCCAGTTCCATGCCCGCGCAAAAAGCCCGGCCAGCCCCCGTGAATATGATCGCCCGGACGTCATCATCATTGTCGGCCCGATCCAGGGCGTCCACAATTTCGTTTTTCATGGTGATGGTAAAGGCGTTCAACCGGTCCGGCCGGTTGAGGGTGATGGTCAATATGCCGTCTTCCACATCATACAGAATGTCCTGGTAACTCATTTTTCCTCCTTTGGAACTGGCGTGCAGGCTCGATTTTTTTCCGCATTTTGTCACGCGTGAAGGTTAAAGCGTTTGCCGGATGACTTCTAAATTAACTTATCCAGGCCAAGGCCCCAAAAGGACCAGCGGCCGAAAAATTTCCTTAAAAAGGGAAAAATCCCGGAAAAACCGCTGAAAATTCCAAAAAAAATTCATCTGCCTAATGGTTTGACTAGTGGGGCCTGAAACCCGTAGGGTCCCGAATAACAAGGTGTTTCACGGTCGTAAAACTAATGTGGCCCAAAAACACGCCCTCTGTCAAGCCGATTATCGTCATGACGCAAGTTGACAGACCCAGGTTCCCGGTCTACACTTCCGCTACTGGTTATGGATAGCACTATCAGATCCCAATCCGTCCACAAGGCTAACCTATGAGCGCCAAAACAAAAACAACACAGGAGAATAGGGCCGTGTTAAGCCGAGGCCAGGCCACCCGGGAAAGAATTATAGAAGCGGCCAGGACCGTGTTTTCCAGGCAGCCGTACCACTCCGCCAGCATCCGGATGATAGCGGCGGAGGGCGAGTTTGAACACGGCATCATCCGTTATCATTTTCCCAGCAAAGCCATTTTGTTTGAGACCATCCTGAAGGACATTTGCCGGGACATTGAAGACGCCAGTGCGGCCTGGCTTTCCCAAGCCGCGGACATGCGGGCCGAGGCCGGCCTGGAGTTTTACCTGGAAGAGCTTTTCGTTTTTTATGATGAAAGGCCCGAATCTTTGAAGATTATCGCCCTGAATCTCCCCCAGGACAGCGGCGAGGAGCCCATTCCCGGGTATGAGTACATCATAGGCATGCTGCAGGGAACCCTTGAGAACGTTAAGAAGAATTTCCCCCCTACGACCCCTCCGGAACTGACGTTGCGCTTCCAGGACGCGTTCAATGCGTTGGTGATGCATTATCTGGGCGCCAGCTATTGCCAGGCCATGGTGTTGGGGTTGCCCCCCAAAAGCAGTGAGTACAAGGACTGGGTCAAGAAAAGCATGGTCATGATTTTCAGTCCAATGCTAAGAAGCATATACCGGGCCGGGAGGGAAGCGGCCACGTAGCCCCCTGATCCGGCGTCATGCAATTCATTGTCAGTACATAACCCCGCGTCCTGCATCCTGCATCGCGGAGGAGTTTGACGGCCAGGAAGGCTGTTTTTGTAAATGGCTTGGTGGAAGATAGCCGCTATTATCTTGAATCCGGAGCATTCATGGAAAAAGCGACTTCCCAATGTGGGGAATCGGCCCTGGCCAAGGATCGGCTTGATTCCCTGCTGGACATTACCGGCGATTGGATGTGGGAAGTCTGTCCCGAAGGAAACTGTATATTCAGCAGCCCGTCCGTCCGTATTGTGATTGGACGCCCTCCTGAAGAACTGCTCGGCGAAAATTTGTCTCAAATCATTACCCCCCAAGACAAGGAGGCCTTGCTGCAGCCTTGCATCCGGCGGGTTCTGGATTCGGGCGAGCCATTCAGGGACGTTGAGATTCCCGTGGTTCATAAAGACGGCAGGGAGGTGATCCTGGCGGTCAGCGGCCTGCCCATCCTGGACGAAGACGGCCGTATAACCGGGGTCAGGGGCGTTTCCAGAAACCGGACCCACCAGCATTGGGCTGAGCAGGCTTTGCGCAAAAGCGAGGAGCGGTACAGAAATTTCATCGAGTCCGCGCCCATTGGCATGATGATCTCCGACACCAACGGATGCATCATCTACGCCAATGAAAAAATGGCGGAAATAACCGGGTATGAACGAAGCGCGTGGCAAGGGCGCAGCTATATAGAGATGGTGCACCCGGAGGATTACGGAACAATCCTGGAAAACCGCACCCGGGCCATCGCCACCCTGGAGCCTGTGGACCCTTATGAAGTCCGCATATTCAACGCCGCAAAAGAAATTGTATGGCTGCGCCTTATCCCCCATTCCATGTATGAATCCGATGAACACGGAAACAAGTCCGTGGCCTATTTTCAAAACTTCATCGAAGACGTTACAGCCAGTAAAATCGCCCGGGAGGAAAAAATCCGCCTGGAGCAGCAGCTCAGCCAGGCCCATAAAATGGAGGCCCTGGGCGCCTTGGCCGGCGGCGTGGCCCACGACTTCAACAATATCCTGTATCCCATCATCGGCTATGTGGAGATGACCCTGTCCGAGTTGGGCGACAACCCGTTCGCCGAGGGCAACCTCAAGGAAGTGCTGTCGGCGGCGGAACGGGCTCAAAAACTGGTGGATCAAATCCTGGCCTTCAGCCGCCGTAAAAAAGAGAAGCTGTTGCCCATGCGCATACAGCCGGTGGTGAAGGACGCCCTGAATCTCATCCGGTCCTCATTGCCCCATAATGTGCAGCTTCATACGGATATCAACGAAGGCGGCGGCGTGGTTTTGGCGGACCAGACCCAGATTCACCAGGTTGTCATGAACCTTTGCACCAACGCCTACCAGTCCATGCGAGACCGCGGCGGCGTGCTGGGCGTATCCCTGGAACAGTGCTCCATCGGCTGGGAGGATCAGACCCGCCATCCCCGCATAAAGCCCGGAGACTATGTGCGGCTGAGCATCAGCGATTGCGGCGGGGGCATGGACGACGCCGTCAAGGACCGCATTTTTGAGCCGTATTTCACCACCAAGGACCCGGAAAAAGGCACCGGCATGGGCCTTGCCGTGGTCCACGGCATTGTGGCCAAATACAACGGCGCCATTACCGTGGAAAGCGAACTTGGCAAAGGCAGCGTTTTTACCATCCTGCTGCCGGCGGCCGCAAAGAATCCCGGAAGCCTCCCGGAAAGCGCTTCCATCCCGCTGCCAAAAGGATGCGAAAGCCTGCTCCTTGCAGGCGGAGAAAAACAGGTCCGGGATATATCCGCAAAAATGCTCGTTCAATTAGGCTACTCCGTAGCCTCCGCCGGTTCGGGCAAAGAAGCCTTGGAAATCCTTAATGCAAATCCCTCCGGATTTGATCTGCTCTTGACCGACGAGGCCTTGGATGACATGACCGGTCAAAATCTTATCAACGCCGTTCGCCGGACCAAACCGGGCATGCCCGCTTCTCTGGTTGCAAGCCGGACCCAGGGGCGGCTGCAGGGCATTCCGGGGGATGAGACAAAAATCGACATCATTGTAAAACCCCTTGACATTAAAAAGATAGCGCAAAGCATTCGGACGCTATTAGACAAAGGCCAATAACAAATCTCTTGAATATCTCGCACTTTATGTGTAATAAACTAAAGTAAACATACTTAAGAATGCTATGGGCAGGCTGAGTAACTTCACCTGGGGGGAGCCATGGAGGATTCTAAACGTAGTTCTGTAAAGTCGCAACTGTCTGAAAACACGTCGAACAAAGCAGGGCGGCATCCCATACACAACCCGGCTGACAACGCCCACGGAACGCCTCCGGCCTTGGAGGAGATGGAATCCGTTTTGGCGGGGTTTTTTCGGGCCACGGGCGTCAGCGTCAGCCTTTTGACCTATCCTGAAGGCCGGACGGCGGCCCAGGCCGGCTGGCAGTCTTTGTGTAAGGGCTTTCACCTTTCCGACGCCCGGTCCGGGCGGGTTTGCCGCGACAACTGCCTCAGCCTTCTGGCGTCCATGGATGGAGGGGACGACCCTGCAGCCAGGATTTGCGGCTTTGGGCTCGCCGATGCAGCCCTTCCCATTTTTCATGACGGCAAACAGGTGTTCACCCTCATTGCGGGCCAGGCGCTCACCCAAGAGGATCCTGATCCCGAGAAAGTCGCGGAAATCTGCCGGGAATACGGCTACAACCGGGAAAGCTATCTGGACGCCCTGACCCGGATTCCCCGCATGAGCATGCACAAGCTCCTGGACCACCTCCGATTTCTGGCCCAAACCGTGGCCAGGCTGTACAGCCGGGATGAATCCCTGAAAGAAAAAGACTGCGCCCTCAAAAAGCTGGCGGCGGCCAAGGAAAGCTATCGCTCCCTGGTGCGCAGCCTGCCTGAAATCGTGATGCGCCTGGACTCCGAAGGGCATATCCTGGCTCTCAACCGCACCCTGGACGGAACTCCCGTGGAAATGGTGTTAGGCTCCAACGTTTTGACGTATATTTCCTCCAAATTCAGATCCAACCTGGACAAAGCCCTACGCAAGGTGGTGGAGACGGGGCGGACCGGGGAACTGGAAGTCAAGGCGGCGGGACCCAACCAGTCCATCAAGTCGTGGTATGAAGTGAGGATCATGCCCATTGAAATGGAGGGGAAGCCTCCCGACCTGACCATGATCGCCACGGACATAACCCGGAGGAAGGCCGCCCTCAAAGCTCTGGTGGAGTCCGAGTTGAAATACCAGACTATGCTGGACAGCCTGCAGGAAGGCTTCTTTGAGCTGGATCTGGAAGGCAATCTGATTTTCGTCAACGACGCCATGTGCCGCATCTACGGCCTGTCCAGGGAGGAAATGCTGGGCCTGGGCTACCGCCAGTACACTCAGTCCGAAACCGCCGAAGAATTGTTTGAGATGTTCAACCGCATTTACCGGACCGGAGAGCCCGCCCGGGTGGTGCAGTACCAGGTGGTCAAGCTGGACGGAACGCCGGTGCAGATCCAGATGTCCGCCTCCCTAAAGACCGTGGACGGCAAGCCGGCCGGGTTCAGGTGCATCTGCAGGGACATCTCCCACATCCTGGAAGCCCAAAAGGAAAAGGACCGGCTGGAAAAGAAGCTCACGCAGGCCCAAAAGCTGGAGGCCATCGGCACGTTGGCCGGAGGCGTGGCCCATGACTTCAACAACCTTCTCACGGGGCTGCAGGGCAACGTCAGCCTTATGCTGCAGGACCTGGAGCCCGCCCATCCCCATTACGACCGCATTCAAGACATGGAGGCGTACATCGCCGCCGCCACCGGCCTGACCCGCCAGCTCCTGGGCTTCGCCCGGGGAGGAAAGTACGAGGTCAGAACCCTGGACATGAACAGGCTGGTGGACAAGACCCTCCATATGTTCGGCCGGGCCGCCAAGGAGGTCACCATTCACCGGGATTTCCAGGGCTCCTGGGCCGTGGACGCCGACTCCGGACAGTTGGAGCAGGTGCTCTTGAATTTATTCGTCAACGCCGGGCAGGCCATGCCGGACGGGGGCGACCTGTATATCCAGACCCAAAACATCCAGTTGGACGCAGTGTTTGTGAAGCCCTATTCCCTGGAGCCGGGAAAATACATCAAGGTATCCGTCACCGATACGGGCCACGGCATGGACGAGGCCACCCAACAAAAGGTTTTCGACCCCTTTTTCACCACCAAGGACGTAAGCCGGGGCACAGGCCTGGGGCTTTCCTCGGCCTACGGAATCATCAAGAACCACCAGGGCATGCTCACCGTATACAGCGCCCCGGGCAAGGGCGCCACCTTCAATATCTACCTGCCGGCTGCGGCCAAGGCCGAGGTTGCGATGGAGGAAAAAGCCTCCCTGGGAATCCTGTACGGCAGCGAAACCCTGCTGTTGGTGGACGACGAGGACGTCATCATCAAGACCGGCGGAGAAATTCTCAAGGCCCTGGGCTATCAGGTTCACCTGGCCGGCAACGCCAAAACCGCCCTGGAAATTTTCAAACAAAGCCACCAGGAAATCGACATGGTCATCCTGGATATGATAATGCCTGATATGACGGGCGAGGAGGTTTACGATCAGTTGAAGCTCATCGACCCCGCAGTCAGAGTTCTCTTATCCAGCGGCTACAGCCTGAACGGACAGGCTGTGGAAATCATGCAAAAGGGGTGCAACGGGTTCATTCAAAAACCCTTTAACCTGGAGCAGCTTTCCCATAAAATCAGGGAGGTTCTGGGGAAAACCGATTGCTCGGAATAGGGCAAAGCCCGGCAAGCCGCTTTTGCGCATCTCAAGGAGGATGTCATGCAGAAGAAATCACGTTGGCTTGCCTTTGCGGCGCTCTTGCTTTGCGCAGTTATGCTGTCCGGCTGCTATTCCGCCTACAGGGCCGCCAGGGACGAACGCAGCCTGGGAACCCAAATGGACGACGCCAAACGGGCGGCGAACATCAAATACGCGCTCCTGGCCGACGACACCGTCAAAGGCCTGGACATCTCCGTGTCCGTGTACAACGGCACGGCCTACCTCATCGGCATTGTAAAGCAGGATCTGCAAAGGGAAGTCGCCGTAGCCCACGCCAAAGCGGAAGAGGGCGTCATTTCCGTCAAAACCTACCTGCTGAACGTCAACGACAAAACCTTGGGCGAATCCGTGGACGACACGGCCCTGGCCGCCAAAATCCGCACAAAGCTCATCAAGGCCGAAGATTTTGAATCCACCCAGGTCAAGATTGAAAGCGTGCTGGGCCACGTGGTGCTTTTGGGTATCGTGGACAGCGCCGCGGACAGGGACAGGGCCATCGCCATCGCCAGGTCCGTGGAAGGCGTCAAAAAGGTTAAATCATTTATTGTAATCCAATAGGCGCGGGGTTCGCCCCGTCTGTCCCGTTTTTTTTGCGGGAATCCAGGGGCCTTTTTCCCGGCCAGCCGCAGCATGCAGCAGCAGCGCTTTGTAGAGGCGCCCCCCTGTGGGCCACCGTCTTTAGGGGAGCAATAGGGGCCTTGGGGATGCACAGCCTGTCATTCCCGCATGCTTTTAGCGGGAATCCAGGAGCCTTGCCCTTCTTTTTTTCGGGTGGCCCTGGCACAGCAGTATCGGCGCCGGGTTGCTTAGCAACAGTAGGTGCGGCCGCTTAGGACAGTCGGGACCCATCAATTCCGGCGGACGGTATATGCTGGTGGAATACCTGCCTTCTTCAATCATCCCCCCGCCAGCTTGACTTTGTATCCCTTTTCCTTGATGGCCTCGGCGGCGGCTTCCCGGTGGTCGCCCTGGATGATGATCACGCCGTCCTTGACCGAGCCGCCGGACCCGCATTTTTGCTTGAGGTGCTTGGCGAAATCCTTCAAGTCCGGGCCTTCCAGGGGCAGGCCGAATATGGCGATGGCCGTCTTGCCTTTGCGGCCTTTGACCTCCCGGCGGATGCGCACCACGCCGTCCTGGGGAAAGGGCTGGGGCGCTTCCTTGCCCTTCTTTTTCTTTTTGCAGGAGCATTTTGCTTTGGGCTTGCCGCAGTCAGGACACATGCGGCCCGTCTCCGTGGAGTACACCAATCGGCTGTCGTTCATAATCACCCCCTATAACAAAAACGCCGGAAAAAGCCCGCTTGGGCTTTATCCGGCGTTGGATTTTTCAACAACAAAAACTACTCGTCCGCCTTGAGGCTTTTCATGGCCATGCCGGTGATGACCTTGGGATAAAAATAGGTGGATTTCCGGGGCATGGTCAGGCCGGCCTTGGCCACGTTCCTCACATGCTGGATTTTGGTGGCGTTCAGGATGAATCCGGCGGCCGCCTCGCCCCTTGCGACCTTGTCCAGCACCTCCCGGTGCCTGGTGTCGTAGCTGATAAAATCGTGGTCGTCCATGTCCGCTTCGGTAAGCCCCAGGAGCTTGAGGAAGATCAAGTCCCGCAGGACGGTCACGTCCAGGTCCCTCAGTTCCGGGGCGATCTCGCCTTCGAACACCTTATCCATGGCGCCGGGCTTGATGACCATGAGCCTCAGGGGCTCGCCGGTCAGGGCGACGCCGATGGCCGTTCTTTCGGTCTGGTTTTCCAGGGCCGCCAGAAAATCCTCCCGGCCGGCTTCCGCGTCGAATTCCGTGATGTCGAAATACTCCGGGGCTTTTTCCAGGAAAGCCGCCTTGGCCGCATCGCTCAGCTTGGCCAGCATACGGTGCGCGGCCAGGATGATCATGCCGGGGTCGGCCATGGAGGCAAGGTACATCATGACGTATCGGGCCGGGTGATCCTCGGGCAAGCCGGGATTCTCCGACTCCAAAAATTCCATGAAGGCCAGGCTGGTTTCGTAGCGATGATGGCCGTCCGCGATGTAGACCGACTCCTCGCCCGCCTTTTTGCCCAAAAACTCCTGGGTTTCGGGATCCGTGATGCGCCACATTCTTTGACGGTGGCCCGCGTAGTCGATTACGTCCACGTCCGGGGCCTGCTCCAGCACGACCTGGTGCATTTTTTCAAAAGCTCCGCCGTCCGTATCGGGAAACAGGGAGAATATGGACGAAAAATTGGCGTGCACCTTTTTAAACAAAGCCAGGCGCTCGGATTTCACCCCGGAATAGGTCTGCTCATGAGGCAGGACCTTGCCTTCGGAAAAGGGCGTCAGCCGGACCGCCGCCACCAGGCCCAGGCGTTCGTGGGTTTTGCCCAGGGCTTCAAATTCCGTGGCGATGAGGTAAAAGCACAACTCCTTGTCCTTGGCCAGCACGCCCTGCTCCTGCCATTCCTTGTAATAGGCGGCGGATCGCGTGTGGGGATTGTTTTCCTCATTGTCTTCGGGGGTTTTTTTGCCAAGGATAAGGCGGATGACGCAATTGGGGTGCGCCTGGTAAAAGGCCTCCTGCTCCTCGGGGCTGATGACGTCATACGGAGGCGTCAGGACCTTGGACATGTCCTTGACTTTTTCCGGGGCGAACAGGATACCCTTAAAAGGGGCTATGAATGCCATGATAGCTGTATTTCCTTTGTTTTCCTGATTGCTTGCGGGCGCCCCCGCAAAAAGGTTATGCTTTGCAGCCCCCAAACGGCCGCTTTTTAAGATAGTGCAAGAATCACGCCCCTGATACACAATAAAGCCCGGACAAGCAAGTTATTTTAAGGTTTTTACAGGCCAAAGGTTTGACAAGAGGCTGTGTTTGCCGTAGATTTTCGAGCCGCGCAGGATACGCCCTTTCCGGGCCGGACGAGTGCGCTCTTCGCGGGCGCCATTAAACATTTTACCTTGGATATTAGTTTATTATGAGCCTTTTGGTCGTCAACAATCTGTCCCTCTCCTTCGGAGGGCGCACCATATTCGAAAACCTCACCTTTCAAGTGTCGGAAAAAGACCGCATCGGCCTGATAGGCCGGAACGGCACCGGAAAAACCAGCCTCATGCGGATCATGGTGGACGAGGCGGCGGCCACCGCCGGCGAGGTGCGGGTGACCAAGGGCATGCGGTTGGGCTACCTGGCCCAGGACATTTCCGATCCTTCGGATGAAACCGTGCTCCAGTCCGTTTTGGAGGCCGTCCCGGGACGGGTGGAGCTGGACCAGCGCATGGAGCGCCTGGAAGAGGCCTTGTCTCAGGCCGAAGACCAGGAGGAGCAGGCGGAAATCGGCCATAAGATCGCCAAACTGGCCGAAACCCTGACGGATTTTGAAACCCAATACGCCAAGCACGTGGCGGAGCAGATTCTCACCGGCCTGGGGTTTCTCATGGAGGATATGGACCGCCCCCTGGCCGAACTGTCCGGCGGCTGGCGCATGCGCGCCGCCCTGGCCGGCCTGTTGTTCCAAAAGCCCGACATCCTGCTTATGGACGAACCCACCAACCATCTGGACATGGACTCGGTCCGGTGGCTGGGCCAGTTTTTGGAGCGCTACGAAGGCGCCCTGATCCTGGTTTGCCATGACCGGGACTTTTTGAATTCCCAGATCAACCGGGTCATCAGCTTTGAGATGGAGGGGGTGCGCCAGTACCGGGGGAATTACGAGTCCTACCTCTCCCAACGGGCCGAAGAGGAGCATGTCCTGGAGCGTCAGGCCAAAAAACAGGAACAGCGGGTCAAGGACGCCATGAAGTTTGTGGAGAAGTTCCGGTACAAGGCCACCAAAGCAAGGCAGGCCCAAAGCAAGCTCAAGCTGGTGGAGAAGATGGAGATGATCAAGACCCACGCACCCCAGAAAAGCATGAGCTTCTCCTTTCCCGAAGTCCCCCGAAGCAGCCAGAACGTTGTCACGGCCAAAGAACTGACCAAGGCCTTTGGAGATCATGTACTGTACAAAGGCGTGCGCCTGAACGCCCAGCGCGGAGACCGCATCGCCATCATCGGCCGCAACGGCGCTGGCAAGACCACCCTGCTCAAGATTTTCGCCGGAGAAATGAAGGCCGGAGAGGGCAAGGTGGATCTGGGCCATGGGGTTTCGCTGTCCTATTACGCCCAGCATCAGGCCGAACAGCTGGAAGCCTCCCGCAGCATTGTGGAGGAGGTTTTCACCGCCGTGCCCAAGGCCACCCAGACCTTTGTCCGCGGCGTGTGCGGGGCTTTTCTTTTTTCCGGCGACGAGGTGGACAAGCAGGTCGGCGTGCTTTCCGGCGGCGAGAAAGCCAGGGTGGCTCTGGCCAAACTCCTGGTCAACCCGGGCAACTGCCTGCTCATGGACGAGCCCACCAACCACCTGGACATCGTGGCCGCCGAAATGCTCACCGACGCTCTGAAAGATTACAACGGCACCCTGATCTTCGTCTCCCACAACCAGTCCTTTGTAAAAAGGCTGGCCACCAAAATCTGGGACATCAAAAACCAGACCATCGAGGAATACCCCGGAACCCTTACGGAATACTTTGACCACCTGGACCGGTTGGAAGAAGAAGAGGAGGCTCAGGCCCGTCAGGAAGCCAAGCCCGCCCAGGCCGATGACGCGCCTGATCCCGCCGGCGGAACCCGGGCCGAGAAAAAGGCCCGCAAGCAGGCTGAGGCCAGAATTCGCCAGTTAAGGTGGGAGAAGATCGGACCCATCCAAAAAAGAGTCCAGGAAGCGGAAAAGAAAATTTCCAAATTGGAAGCCAGGGAAGCGGAAATCTCCGAGCTCCTGGCCGACCCGGACGTGTTTTCCGACTCCGAAAAAAGCCAGCCTCTTTTGGAGGAATACCAAAAGGTTAAAGACGGACTGGATACTCTCATGAACGCCTGGGAGGCCGACCAGGAAGCCATTGAGGAACTGGAAGCCCAGTTGCAGGCGGAACTGGACGCCTGATTCCACGTTACAAACTTTTAATCCACACCCTGCAACTATTCCATGAAGACTCTGGGTTCCCGTTTCCGGGACGGCGTCACGATGATTGCAAAAAACGCTATCATCCCGCCGCCGCCCTCCACGGGGATGACGGAGAGCATCGGCCGTCGTTGTGGGTGGCCCAGGCAAGGCTTTTTTTGCCTGGGTTCGAAAGAACAAAAGGCGCGGCCGGGAAAGAATGCAGAAATTGGATATGGTTGGCGGGTGCACGAACCTGCTTGAATTCGTGTTTTTGTTTGGTTTTGGAACGGGCTTTCGTGCGCAGGATATTGATGGTTTCTATCACTCTATAGGCCGCCCCTACTGCGCTGGGGCGCCCCACACGGCGCATTATTAAATCTCATACATAGGGCATGGTACTTGCATACCTTTTAGGCCGACGGATTGCTGTTTCAATTTTTCCCGTATTTTTTAGCCCAAAGGCGCTGCAATGATTGATATCAATACCATGAAGGTCCTGATTGCCGACGACATGCCCGGCATGTGCAAGTCTATTCGGGGAATCATGAAACTCCTGGGATACGGGCGCGACTTCGTGTTCGCCAATAACGGCGCCCAGGCATGGAGGAAGCTGGAAACCGAAGAAGTGGACCTGGCCATCATCGACTGGAACATGCCTGTCATGAAGGGCGTGGACGTGCTCCGGAACATCCGGGACGATAACGGCATGTGGGATATGCCCGTGGTCATGGTGACGGCCGAGGCTGACCCGGAAATCGTGGCCGAAGTGGCGGAAACGGACATTGACGCCTATCTTCTTAAGCCTCTCACGGTCAAGTCTTTAGGGGACCGGGTGGCCCGGGTCATCCACCATCACAACAACCCCACGCCGACGGTCCAGTTGTTGCGCCACGCCAGGAATTTCTATAACCAGGGACAATTGCCGGAAGCCATCGCAGCCGCGAGAAAAGCCGTGGAAATAGACCCGGGGGGCGCCAAGCCCATCCGGCAGTTGGGTTTTTACTACCTGAAAAACAATAGCCTGGACGAGGCGGAAAAATGCTTTTTGGCCGCCATAAAACTCAACAAGCTGGATGTGTTTTCGTTCAATCAATTGGGCGAGCTTTACATGCAGCGTCAGGATTTTGAAAACGCAGCCAAGTTCCTGGACGAAGCCATGAAAATCAGCCCCAGGCAGCTGGACCGGGGGATTCGCCTGGGAACTGTATTGCTTCAAACCGGCATGCGTGACAAGGCCCGCCAAACCTTTGACAAAACCATCAGCGTTTCCCGGGAGCAAAACGAAACCCGGGAGGCAATCGTCGACATCTGCGAAAAAGAAGGGGACATCCGCTACGCTGCAAACCTTTTGATGGAAATCCTCCAAAACACTCCGGGCAGGCCGGACCTTCTGGTCAGGCTGGGCCTGTTTCTGGAGGAGCTGGGGGACAACCAGGAGGCCGTCAAACGCCTGACTCTCGCCTCGGACCTGGACGCCAAGGATCCGCGGATCAAAATGCATCTGGCGCGCAACTACCTGGCCATGAAACGCCCCATGTGGGCCGAAAAATATTTGAATCAGGTTCTTAAAGCCGACCCGGAAAATGAAGAAGCCCGGGAAATGTTACAGCAATGCTTGTGATGAGAGGTTTTAATGGATAACGCTGCTGACGTGCTTCAAACCTTCCACCGCGTCGTGAAAATTTCCAACGACGCAAAAATCGGGTTTGAGGATAAACTTCAAAAAATTCTTGAAGAAATCATGCAATGCTCGGGCATGGCCAAGGGCTCCATCATGCTCATGAAAGGGAGGAAATCCCTGCAGGTGGCCGCCTCGTCCCGGCCCGAACTGATCGGCGTCTCCCAAAGCCTGGACGACGAAAACAGCCCGTCCGCCTGGGTGGCCGTGAATAAAAAGCCCCTTTATGTGGATTGCGCGCTGGACTGCCAGTTTCCCCAAAAATTTGACCATTACAAAAAGAACGCTTATTTTTCCGTGCCGCTCATGGCCGGGAAAAAGGTCATGGGCGTGCTTAACCTCACCGATAAGGTCGTGCTGGATCTCCTGTCCCCCAAAGAGCAGGAGTTCGTGCTGAACATCGCCGGGCACTTTATTATGGCCATCGAAAATCAGCGCCTGACCCAATCCCTTAAGAAAAGCAAGGAAAAGCTCCGTAAAAAAAATCAGGAGCTGCGCAAGGTGGAAAAAGCCAAGGATCAGCTTTTCAACATGCTGGTGCACGACCTTAAAGGCCCTATTTCCGAAATGGTGGCCAACCTGGATCTCCTCACCTATACTGTCAAAGGCGAAAACCTGGAGTTCATCCAGTCCTCCCGCACCGCCTGCGACAGCCTCTATCGCATGGTGTCGGACATGCTGGAAATCACCAAAATGGAGGAGGGCCGCCTAAAGCTCTACCTCACTCCGGTCAATCCCCTGGAAATCATCGACGACGCCTTGGCCAGCCTTTCAGGCATGGCCATGATCAAGGAAATCCGGTTCGCCAAGGAAATCCCCCATGACGGGGAAAACTGCCTGTTCGAGGCCGATAAAATCCTTCTTTCCCGGGTGCTCCAAAACCTGTTGGTCAACGCCATATCCTATACAGACGCGGGCGGAGGCATTATCCTGGGATACAGCACGCCCCAACCCAACCAGATTGTCTTTTTTGTGGAGGACAGCGGCCCGGGAATCCCCGAAGGCTTTGAACAGAAAATATTTGACAAATTCGTCCGCGTGAACGAGGCTGACCAGAACAGGGCTTATTCGACCGGCCTGGGCCTGGCCTTTTGCCAAATGGCCGTCCTGGCCCACAACGGGACTATTCGCGCGGAAAACGCCACACCTGCGGGCGCCCGCTTTTCTTTTACTTTGCCTATGGATAATGGCGGTGGAACAAAAAAATCTCACGGAACTGAAGAATTTTGCTTGTGAGCTGGGCGCGGACTCGGCCGTACTCCTTGACGCACAAATCATCGAGGCTAAAGAGAATCTGGCCGCCCTTTGCCAAAAGCCCAGGTGCCCCAATTACGGCGTCGCCGCCAGCTGCCCCCCCCACGTGGGCGGGCCAAAATCCCTGAAAAAGCAATTGCCTTCTTATACTAAGGCCCTGTTTTTTCGTCTAATGGCCAAAAAAACCGACGTCTATTCCGCCAAAATCCACGATATTCAAGGCCAGGTTCACACCATCGCCGCCAGCCTGGAAAACAGGGCCCTGGAACTGGGCTTTGACAAAGCCCGCGCCTTTGCCGGAGGATCGTGCAAGAACATGTTCTGCGCCGATCAGCCCGATTGCAACGTCACGGCCCGCAACGGCGCCTGCCGGAATCCCGACTTGGCCCGGCCCTCCATGTCCGGCTACGGCATTGACGTCTCCGCCCTGGCCAAAGCCGCCGACTGGCCTCCCCTGGTGGTCAATAACAGGGCCGCCGGCAAAGAAGACTTCATCCCCCTGTACGGCTTGCTGATTGTAGGGTAAGTGAGACCAATTTTAACCCCGGCGTACAATAATTTATCCCGGCCAGCCGCGGCATGCAATGCCGGGGGCCGAAGGCCAATAAGGGCGGCCAGGAAAGAGCGTGGAGACTTGGAAGGACCTGCGCCCGGTATACCTTGCTCGAAGCAGCGCTTTTCCGTTAAATTTGATGGAATTCATTGATAAGTCTTCGGTTTCAGATTCTCCTGTATGCATTCCCACGTAAAACATGGGAACGAGCCGTTGGTTAGACTCTCATATACATGAAACCTTTGGTTCATTGTAGTAACTTATTCCCAAAATGACGGTGTTGCTGATTCTGCTTATGCGCGAAGCGCCATTGTAAAAGGTTTGATCCAACTTTTTCAAAAGTTGGCCGCCGGAGGCACTTTTTTTTCGCAGTTCTTCAGTTAATCAGTTCGCGCCTGAGGCGCTTAGTTTATTAGTTTTGCAGTTAATCTTTTGCTTTTCAGGGCTGGGGCCAGAGCTTGAAAAAGTCCTTGTGCATTTCCATGGCGGCCATGGATTTGTGGAAATGCCGCAGGAAGACCTTTTCTGTGAGACTGGGGACTTTGTTAGCCAGTTGCACCAGGGAGATCGTATTTGAGATGGGCGGTTTGTTGGTATGGACGGCCGTGATGTCCCCCCGGCTGATTTGCTCCCAGGCCAGGTGAGAAGCGATCACGCCCAGGCCCATATGCTCGTCGATGGCCGCGATGACGGCCTGAATGTTGTCCACGGTGAGGGATATGTTCAGGCGCGGCGCCTGGCGCTTGAAATGATGCTTGAACCATCCCCGCAGGATCAACTGGTCCGGCCGGAAAGCCAGATAATCCAGCGTCAGCAGATGCTTCAACGAATGATCCCCCCGAATGCGCTCCTCATAATATTGGGTGGAGCAGGCCAGGATCACCTCCTCCTCGATCACCGGCTCCACCGCAAAATCCCGCAGGCCGGATAAATCCGCCTTTTCCGCAAAAAAGATGTCCGAAAAGGTAAAATCCAGATCCCCGGCCCGGACCATGTTCAACAGCTTTTCCTGGCCTCCAAGCTCCAGAACAAAGCTGACCTCCGGGTATTTCTCCCGGAAGGACGCAAAGACCCGGAGCATGTATATTTTGCCGAACATCCGGGGCGAGCCCACGCGCAAAACCCCCCACGGCTGCTTCTTGGAGGCCGCAAAACTCCGCAGCTCGCGTTCCAACGCCTCCACAAAGGGCTTGACCATGCTGAACAGGCTTTCCGCCGCGGGAGTGGGCACGATGCCCTTGTGCACCCGGGTGAAGAGCGGCGTTTCCAGCTCCTCCTCCAGCTTGGCGAGGCCCTGGCTGACTGCGGATTGGGTCACGTGCAGATCCCTGGCGGCCCCGGCCACGCTTCGGCGGGCGTATACGTGATAGAAGAGTTTGAGGCGATTGAAGTCCGGAAGCATTAGATCTATTTATCCAAAATGAAAATTAATTTAATTTTACTAATATATACCTCCGGGGTTATCATGGCAAGCACAAATGAGCTTTCAGGGATGTTCACGGAGCAGCGTGCAAATCATAAGGACCCGTATTTTCAGGAGGCGGACATGGCTATAGGGATTGATAACATTCTGTATTATATTTACATTCTTTGCTCTCCCGAGGATTCCACCCGGAGAACCCCGCTGGGAACCGGGTACATGGACCGGACTGGCCTGGGCCGTTGCATGGGATGCATTAAAACCCTCTTTTGGGTAGGCGCGGCGGTGGGGCTTGCCATGATGATCGGCAAGTTATAGGGGCTCTTTCTTCCTCCCGCAAAATGCTCCGTTTTGTTTTTCAAGGGCCTGCGGCGCATTGGGCTTCCTAGTTCGTGGGAAAAGCCGGCGTTGGCGGGCCTTTTCCGTTCAGCCCCCTGGTTTCTTCCTTTTTTGTTTTCCTCCTTCCTGCATTTTTGGTATCCTTTCATGATGGTTTTGCTAAGGGGCCGGCGCCCTTTATGCTTCAAAACAGCAACAAACCCAGGAGTCCAAGATGAAAAAAGCACGATTGGCGAGGCTGGCTTTGTCCGCCTGCATGTTCTTTCTTTTATCTCTTGCTTTGGTTTTTGCAGGCGAACCCGTGATGATAGGCCAGGGCAGCCCCAAGCCGGAGGCGAACAACAAACTGGGCAACGGCTACATTTACATCACGGATGCGGGAAAAAACGCGGCCGCGTTCCGGATCTCCACCCAGGGGGCTTCCATCTACGTGGCTAAAGTAAAGGTTTTTTTTGAGGACGGATCAAGCAAGGAAGTGGGGGTAGGGCGCACGTACGCCGTGGAGGAGGACGTGCAAAAGACCCCGCTCATCACCATAGGACCCCACGATTCGCCCCTGGAAAAAGTCATGGTGCGGTTCCGTTCCAGGCGCAATGCCGCCATAACCCTGTGGCAGGGATGATTTTTCCGCGCTGAGGGGGGCGGCCTTTAACGGCCGGCGGACCTGCGGCCTGCGTGCGGTGCGGCAAGGCTTATTGCGAGGATTTGCGTAAAATATGATTTCCATGATCAAGAATTGGGTGGACCGGTATTTGTCCGACCCCCAGATGGTGGTCCTGGTGCTGATGCTGGTCACCGGGCTGCTTTCCATCCTGTATTTGGGCGAAATGCTCATGCCGGTGTTCGTCAGCATCGTCATCGCTTATCTGCTGGACGGTCTTGTGGTCCGTTTGCAGCAGTTTAAAATTCCCAGGCTGGCCTGCGTGATCATCGTGTTCGTCCTTTTTTTGAGCGCCATGGTGATTTTGGTGGTCTGGCTTTTGCCCCAAATCTCCAAGCAGATCATTCAGTTGTTGAGACAGCTTCCCGACATGCTTTCCACAGGGCAGAAGCAGTTGATGCATCTGCCGGAAAAATATCCCGAGATCATATCCAAGGCCCAGGTGGATCAGATTTTCGAAATGAGCAATTCCGCAGCCGCGGCCTTTGCAAAGCGGGCGGTTTCCCTGTCCGTGGCCTCGGTGTACACCCTGGTGACTTTGGTGGTGTATCTGGTTTTGGTGCCTTTTCTGGTCTTTTTCTTCTTAAAGGACAAGGAGATCATCATAGGCTGGATGCTTCGGTTCCGCCCCAGCGACATGGGGCTGACCCGGTCGGTCTGGCATGACGTCAACCGGCAGGTTTCCAACTATGTCCGGGGCAAGGGCTGGGAGATCCTCATCATCTGGGGCCTCAGCTTCGCCGTGTTCAAATTTTTGGATCTCAACTACACGCTGCTGCTATCCCTGTTCACGGGCCTGTCCGTCATCTTTCCCTACATCGGGGTGACGGTCATGTTTTTTCCCGTGGGGCTCATTGCATTTTTTCAATGGGGCGTGGAACCGAAAGCCCTGTGGGCTGTGGCTTCCTACGGATTCATACAGATTTTCGACGGGCAGATCCTGGCGCCTTTGCTTCTTTCCGAGGTTGTCAATCTCCATCCCGTGGCTATTATTATAGCAGTACTCTTTTTTGGCGGAATATGGGGGGTCTGGGGCCTGTTTTTCGCCATACCCCTTGCAACGCTGGTTAATGTGCTCCTGAGAATTTGGCTGGATAAATACGAAGGGTCCGGGCGCACGGGGGACTCCCCCGCCGGTTCCGAAAACCCATAAGGAGGGTGTCATGGCTGAGACGACCAAGAAGTTCAAGCAGGTTTGCAAGTGCGAAAAATGCGGGAATGAAGCGGAAATGATCATCACGTGCTCCCTGGTGGAAGTGGAGGAGCATCCCGAGGAAAAAGAAAAGCAAAAGGGCCACGCCACGTGCTCCCAGTGCGGCAACGAAGCCGACATCTGGGTGGAAATGCCCAAGGATTGATACTCGCTTTTTGACCGAAACGGGGACGCAATCCTTGTCTCAATCGTCATGCTTGGCGAATCTATCTTTTCCCGGAGATAAGGTCACGTCCCCTGAAATCCCGGCCCGTTTTTAAGCATAGGTGTTGATCACCGTTCCCTGGACCTGATCCAATAGCAGGCTTTGCAGGATGAAGGACGAGGAGTTGTAAACCCCCAAGTCGAACAGGTCCGAGGCTGTAACGCTGGCCGCCTCCCGGGCGTAATTCAAGGGCAGGGCGCCGCCAATCTGGTTGGTTAAATTGGCCGCACGCACCGCCAGCCCGTCCACGCCTGCAAACAAGTCCTGCACCCCTTCCAGGTCTTCCGAAGCCGCCTGGCTCAAGGCCGCCCCATCCACCTGAAGATATCCCTCCTCGCTCAGGGTTATTCCAATGGCCGCCAGTCCGCTTTTCTGATCCTCAATATACGAGGTCAGGGAGTTCAACACGTCCCCGGTTATGTATTGTTCGTTATCCTGCAAAAATTCGATGAACGCATTCAATTCGCCCGCAAAGGCCTGGATCGCGTTCGCCGCGTTTTCCGCATCCGGCGCCACGGTGACGGCCGCCTCGCCGGCTCCGTTCAGGCTCAATGCCAACTGGCCGCCGTCCAGGTAAATATTGTTGTAGGACGAGGTGTAGTCCTCGCCGTTTATGGAATATACGCTGTCCTGGGCTTCCTGGCTCACAAGCGCGGCGCCCGTGGCGGCCACGGCGTTTCCGGACACGTCCTCAAGCAGAAACACGCCCGCGTTTCCCGTGGTTTCCGATGTAAGCTGCAAGGCGCTGGTTCCGTCCGCCTCGCCGTCCACCACCTGCGCCGTAACCCCCGCGCCAGCCTCGTTGATGGCGTCCGCAATCTTGCCCAGGACTATGTAATTGGTCTCTCCGGTCTCCACCTTCACTTCCAGCAGAAACTCGGTGTCCTCAATGATCATTTTAAAGCGTTCAACGCCCTCTTCCACCACGCTGACTTCCGTGTTGGCCAGCGCCGTCCCGGTGTTCTCCTGGGCTGTTGCAAGCTGCTCCACCGTGACTGCGTAGCTCCCCGTGGACGCCCCGGATTCCGAGGAAAGGGCGTTCCTGGCCTGGGCCGTGACCACGCTGGCGTCGGAGGTGGCGGCGGTTCTGTCAAAAAACACGGATCCATAATCCCCCAGGGTCAACACGCCGGCTTTGGCGGCCAGGTCGGCCGCTCCCACATAGAACTCGGACAAGGCCTGGCTGGACTCCCGGGAAAAGGCAGCTTCATTCAGTTGATCCTGGAGCTTGGTCACCACCGAGGAGAAGAGGGTGGATATGGTGGATTCCGAACTGGTCGCCCCAAGCGGGGCCAAAAGACTGCTTATGGTGAGGTAATTGCTGTAGGTTCCTGTAATATTCATTCGCCGCCTCCTCTTTGCCGGAGGATGATTGATTCACGAACCAATGGGCCGAATATACACTCCCATTTCCTTATCGGCGCCTTGATCTTAAAACTTTAGAAAAAAATGCAAAAAAATTAAATTTTTTTTAGTTTCCTGAAATTATGATAAATAAAATCGTTTTTTATCTACCGGACGTCCTTTGCCTCAAAAAAAATCCACTCCTTAAAAAAACTTTCCTGCGAAAGGCGGCCTCCGGCTTTCCGGGCGGCCAGCGAAAGACTTCTCCGGATCCGTTCTGCCCCTCCGGTTTCCATTGACAGATTATGCCGTTTTTTCTATGAGTGATTGATACTCTCATGCAAGGAATTGACAATATCCACAAGCGATTCATGGAAATTTTTCATCGTATAAAACCAGCCCCGCCGAGGGCCTTGAAAGGTGCATTTTATGAAACGAGTTCTGTTACCCTTGATTTTATCCATCATTCTTGCAGGCTGCGTCGCCGCACCCATGACGACGGCGGATGTACGCGGCCTTGAGGCCCAAGCCCAATGGGGCGACGAAGTGTTGATGATTCCGGCCCCTGCCAATTTTCATGAAGCCGCCGCCAATTATCCTGAAATGAAAAGGGTTTTTGAGCGGATGATCCCTCCCGGCAGGCGCCTATTGGCCGGCATGGTTTCCGACGAGGATTATAGGGAAGTGCAGAAGTCGGGAGTCGTTCGCACGGATCTTTGGATGTTGATGCAGGCTCCAAAAGGCGCCGAAAAACGGCCCATAGCCAAGGCGAACTTTCAGGACGTAGTAAAACTGGTGAGGAAAGGCGATGTCGCGTCGCCTGCAAAAAGAGTTGAAGAATCGACCCAGGTTTCCAGGGCGATTTCGCGGGATTTGGGGTATCAGGTTAAAATTCGCGATGTGGAGTTAAAGGTGTTGGAGACCTTCCTTAATCAGGACGACGCCAACGGAATTCTTCAGATTGGAGATTGCCAGGTCCAGATGGAAGGGCAAATAGTAAAATTTCAAATTATTATTGGAGACATTCTGATTTGGGTGAAGGACGCCATTGTTTCCGGACAAATAGCGAAGCTAAATCCCTCCCGGGAAGACCTTGAGTGGGTCAAAGCCAAGTCGTTGGAATGGGCCGACCTCATCCTCAAAGCCAACGGCGAAAAAGGTTTGGAATCCTAAAAGCCTTTGTTCAAAGAAAGAGGGGCGCAATCAGCCGTCTCCCTAAAACAGTCTGTAAAAATGCAAAGGAAGAAAAACATGAAACGAATCCTTTTGGCCCTGATTATATCCATGATTGTAGCCGGTTGCACCTCCACATCCACAAAACCGGCGTCAAAAGCCGAGGACATAACCATTTACGCTCCTTCGATGGAGGGGTTTGAGGAAGTCACCAAAAAACACCCTGCTTTGAGGGAGCATTTTGAAATGATGCTGATTGACGGGGATATGGAATTGCTGGGCGGCTATATTTTGAAAAAGGATCTGGATGCATACAAAACAGGCGCTTCGATCGCTTTGGATCCCTCCATGATGCTTCAGGTTTTTTCCGGACCTGACAAAAATAATATTTCAAGGGAGGCCTTTGCACAGTCCGTCAAACAAGTAAAAGAGCAATTCCTTGCCACGGAGAAGCTAAACAGGGAGGCGCTGAGTAAACGAATGGAAGCCGTGGACGAAGACATGTCCAATAAGTACGGCGTCCAACTTTCTTCTGAAGACAGGGGAACAAAATTTTTAGGGATTGCGGTTGATCAATCCAATGCGGTGGGAGTTGTGATTCTGTCCGAAATGAGTGTGGAAATTGATGACCGGGTGGAAAATGTGACGATGGTCGTTGGAAGTCTCTTAATGCATATCAAAAATAACGGAGTGATTGGATACATTTCTAAAGAGTTCTCGACCCAAGAGAATGTTGAATGGGTCAAGTCGGCATGCCGCGAATGGGCCGATTTCATCCTTAAAGCCAACGGCGAAACCGGCCTGGAATCCACAGGTGCAGCCATTGGCCCGGTCCACTCTGTTCAGGAGGCGCCAGAGTCCCAGCCCCTGACGCCGGTCAAGATTGGAAAGACGACCATCAATATTCCGGCCCCGCAAGGCCTGTATGAAGTCGTCCAAGATTATCCCCAGGTAAAAAGGCAGTTTTCCGTTATGGTGAGCAAGCGCAACCGGCTTTTGGCGGGCTTCGCGTCTGGGGACGACTTGAGAGATGCCCAGGCGGGAATGACATGCTATTTGGATCGGTACATGTCCGTGCAGACCCCCAAGAGAGGCCAAGGCAAGTTGCTGTCTTCTTCGGAGTTCTCCAAAATAAGGAAGGCCTCCAAAGAACTGTTTTCCCAGTTAGCCGCTGATGAGAGCGGCATCATGGAAAAATCCATGAAGGAACTGGAGGACAATATTTCCCGTGAGTACGGAGCCTCCACGTTTGTCAAACCCGGCCAACCCCTGTATTTAGGGACTATCATTGACGAACCAAATGCATACGGGATCATGATGCTGACAAAGATCCAGGCGGAAGTGGAGGGAGAAACCATGGAGTACGAAGTGGTTGACGGAATTGTCATGGCCCATGTCAAAGGAAAAATGGTTTCCGGTTATATCTACGCCACATATGAATCTTCGACGGATGTCGACTGGGTCAAGGAAAAATCCTTGGAATGGACAGACCTCATCCTCAAGGCCAACGGCGAAAAAGGCTTGGACTACTAGGAAATTGCTGAACCGGGAAGGGGGCGGGTGCGCCGGCGCCTGTCCTAAAGAAATTCAAACGCTATAAACGAGGCTTACCATGAAACGCTTTTTCTTGATAATACTGGCTTCCTTTATCCTGCTCGGCTGCGCAGTCAAACAAGGTGCAATTATCCTGGGCGATGAAAAGGCTCATGTTTTTCATTGGAATGGGAGCGAGATCCTTCTCCCCCCGCCTGAGTGGGCTGCAAGCTCCCAGTATATAGACCCACGTCTGAAGAAATATATCAACACCATGACTCCTCCCGGCGGCGCCCAGTGCGTGTATTGGGGGCAGGATCCCGCCCATGTGGAGAAAGGGCCTGACGGATCTTATAGCTTCCGCCTGGCGATAGGGCTTTGCCTGCCTGCCCCCGAGGGAAGCGCCCGGAAGGTGTTCTCCCAGATTCAGACCCAGTACCGCAATGAGTGGGATGAATATCTGAAGAAGCATCCGGACGTGTTTAAAGAGATTGAAAAAGACGTATCAGAGGCTTTGAGAAAATACATACTCACGTCCATAGAGTTGGAAACAGGAAAGCCCGCGATGCTGGGCATGATTATTGATCAGCCCAACGCCGTCAGCAATTTGATGAAAATGCCTATAAATCTTTCCATCCAAGGCCGGAACCATCCGGTGGATTGCCTCTTGAGCACCACAAGCATACTGGTGAACGAAAACATACTGACCGTATATGTGCAAAGCACCAGCAACGAAAAAATCAGTGATGCGGAGTGGGTCATAGCCAAAACCAGGGAATGGGTGGACCAGATCCTCAAGGCTAACGGCGAAAAAGGCCTGGAGCCGCAAGAAAATTGCTGAAGCCGGAATAGTGCTGGCCCTCCGATTGAAGCAAAAAGCCCAGGAGCGCGCGTCCCGGGCGGTTAAATTCTTGCCGGTCACTCACGTGCAGGAGGCGGCGGGATAGAGTTGGGGGACATGACCTTATCTCTACAGAAGCGTGGAATACTCCAATTATTGAGGCTGAGATAAAGATCGTGTCCCCCTGACTCCACGCTTCAAGAAACGGAGACCCTGCATTATTGCGTTATGCGCCGAAGATAGTACTCAAAGCCGCCGAGCCTATCCCGCCCTCGCCCGTCATTCCCGGGGGCTTTTGGCGGGAATCCAGCGTCATTGCAGAATATGGCGCGAAAAATATTAAAAGCCTGAAAAGGTCATCAACACATTCCATTTTTCCAATATCAGCGCTCCCCTATAAAAACCTTCTTGACTTTCTATACTGAATAGATCATTTTAGTATAAAAAGTTTAGGAAGGCCGCCGTGAAAGTCGATAACCAACACGTCCAGCAAAAAGTCTTCGATTCCGCCAAAAAACTCCTCTTCACCCGGGGCGTCAAAGGCTGGAATACGGACATGCTCGCCCGGGAAGCCGGGCTGGCCAAAAACACCCTGTACAAAATCATCGGCTCCAAAGAGCAGATCGTGGAAGCCGTGGCCATGGCCCAGGTGCGGGAAAACGCCGAGTCCGCGGCCGCGTTTCTTCAAACCGGAATCGACTGGGCCGACAAGCAAAAAACCTTGCAGGCCGTCCGGACCGCCCTGGAGCGGTTCACTTCCAACATGAGCCGCTTCGAGCCCGTGGTCCTGCCTCAGATTTACCTCCAGTATCCGGGCGTGGAAGTCAAAATCAACGCCCTGGTCAAGGACCTGACCCTCCTGGCCCATGATTTTTTCCGGCAGGCCAAGGACCATGGATTCATCCGGCCGGAGGTGGATCCTGAAGTGGTTATGGACATGGCCCGGGCCATGGTGGCCCATTACATCCGGCAGGGCGCGGACAGGTCTGAGTTCGAGGATCGGGTGAAAAAGGCCTTTGACTACGTATTGCAAGGAATCGCCGCCTGAAATTTTTTTTGCCCTAAATTTATACTGAAAGTCACTTGGTAGTATAAAACGTACAGGATTCGGAGGCGCCGTGAACCTGGATAAACTCAAGCCCTATGAAGCGGAAATGAAAAAATGCTTCCGCTGCTCCTTGTGCAAGATGGTCCCCTTGGCCGTGTATCAAAAGGCCGAATTCTCCAATAATTGCCCCATCAACAATTATCATCAATTTCATGCGTGGTCCGGGTCAGGCCTTCAGTTCATGGCCCTGTCCCTGCTTCACGGCCGTATTCCCGCGGACGAAAAGCTGGCGGAGATCGTGTTTTCTTGCCGGTCCTGCGGATATTGCGACGTGGCCTGCAAGTACATCATGGACGCGGAAAGGCATCAGGTGAACACGGCGCTCAAGGAAACCCTGGCCCTGGCCGGCCTGGCGCCCCCGGAGCTTGCGCAATCTTGCCGGAGCATCCGGGATAGGGGGACGCCTTTCGACTCCCCCGCAAAGCCCTGGGACCAGGGGCTCAGCATCAAAAAAGCCCCTCGCCGCAAGGCGAAAGTACTCTTGTGGGCCGGATGTTCGGCCCGTCACGACCCCAGGCAGGCGGCCGCCGTGCGCCTTTTCGCCCAAATTTTGCAAAGATTGAAGGTGGATTTCGCCGTGCTGCAGGACAAAGAGTCCTGCTGCGGCCTGCCCGCCTATTGGAGCGGCTTTGCGGACTTCTTTACTGAGGCGGCCCATAAAACCGGAACGGCCCTGGAGCGCTCCGGCGCCAAAACCGTGGTCTGCCTGTGCGGCGCCTGCCTGGGCGCCATGCGAAGCAAGTATCCGGCTTACGGCGTCAAGGTGGACGCGGAAATTCTCCACGCGACCGAGTTTCTGGATCGCGTCCTGGCAAGGAAGCGCCTCAACCTCCAGGCGCCCGAGCCCATGCGCGTGACATATCACGACCCCTGCTATCTGGGGCGTCAGGCCGAACCCTATGAGGAATGGAACGGCGCGGAGAAAACCGCCTTCGGCCAGATGACCTACACGGACCCTCCTAAAAACCTGCGCTACGGGACCGAAGGCGTTTTCGACGCCCCCCGCAGCCTGCTTCATTCAATACGAGGGCTGCAATTCAAAGAAATGCACCGAATTCGGGAATACGCCTTGTGCTGCGGCGCCGGAGGCGGCTTGACCGAAGCCGCCAGGCCCATGGCCCGGCAAAGCGCACTCAGCCGCCTTGAGGAAGCCAAGGACGCCGGGGCTCAATGCCTGGTCACCGCCTGCCCCCATTGCCGGTCCCACCTGGAGGCTTCCGCGCGGGAGGCCGGCCTGGACGTCCGGGTCGCGGACATCATGGAAATCCTGGCTCAGGCCCTGGGCGTGCACAACTCGGCGGAGGGGTAATCATGGATAAAGAAAGCATTGCAGCCGCCCCCGGGTTTTCCGGCGGCGTCGAGGACGATCCTGAGATCCTATCAGATTATATCGTACAAAACCCGCTTTTGGAGGAATGCGCTCCTCCCATGGGCGTGGTTCGCCCCAAGGACGTTTCCGATCTTCAGGCCCTTTTCAAGAGCCGGACAACCCAGATGGTTCCGGTTTCATCCATCGGCCCCCGCATCCGGGGCGGCATCCAACGCAAGGAACCCCATGTCGCCCTGGATCTTTCTCATTGGAATGAAATTCTTTGGATCAACCGGCGAAACCGGGTGTGCATCGTCCAGCCGGGCGTGACTTACGGCCAGTTACAGGAGGCGCTTGAGCCCCACGGCATGACCCTGCCCATGCCCCTGGCGCCTCGAAGCGGAAAAAGCGTGCTGTCGGCCGTATTGGATCGCGAGCCCTCCACTTGGCCCAACAAGCAGTGGGATTACCAGGACCCGGTGGCCAGCACGGAGATCGTGTTCGGAAATGGACGCCTGTTTCGCACGGGCGCCGCCGGAGGCCCCGGCTCTTTGGAAGCCCAGCGCAAGTCCAAAGGCGCGCAAAAATCCCCTCTCGGGCCGGGCCAGTCTGACTTTCAGCGGGTGGTCATGGGCGGGCAGGGGCGCTTCGGCGTGGCAACCTGGATCAGCCTGCGCACGGAATTGGCGCCGTCCCTCCAGGAGCCCTGGGTTTTGGGAGGAAATTTGGACGGCCTCATCCCCTACGTTTACACAGTGCAGCGGCCCTGGCTGGGAGAGCATTCCTTTCTCCTCAACCGCACGGCCGCCGCCATGCTCATGAGCCATGATGCGCCGGATGATTTCGAGCGAATTCGCAAAAGCCTGCCCGAGTTCGCGTGTCTGCAGAACATCGCCGGATTCGAACGCCTTCCAAAAGAAAGACTGGAATACCAGAAGGCTGACATTAGGGACTTGGCCCGTCTAAACAGCCTGGCCCTGGAAGAAGGCCTGGGCCATATCTCCGCCGCCGATTTTTTCCGGACGGCTACCTCCGTCTGCGGCGTCCGGGATTGGCGGTGCAGCCTCAAAGGGCATTGCTTGTCAGTCATATTCCTGTCCACCCTGAATTTGGCCTCCAGGCATCTGGAAACTTTTCACGAAGCCCTGGACAGGGCGGGCGTAAACAGGGATTTGGGGGGAGTGTACATCCAGCCGGTGGTTCAGAACCACGCCTGTCATTTTGAATTGACGGTCCCTTTTAACCCGGCGGACGAAAAAGAGGTCTCCGTCATGAAATCCCTGGAGCAGGATCTTTGCCGCAACCTGTTTGAGGCCGGCGCTTATTTTTCGAGACCCTACGGCGCGGCCCGGGCCTTTGCAACCGGAGTCAATCCCGGCCAGGACAAGCTCATGGGCCTGGCCCAGGACCTCTTCGACCCCGAAGGCCTCCTGGGCTTCTGGAATAAGGATCACGCCCAACAGCCAAGGGCTTAATGCAGCCCCCCTGTGGGCGCCTTCTGCAGGGCGGCCCAGGCAAGGCTTTTTTTGCCTGGGTACGTAAGAACAAAAGGTGCGGCCTGAGAAGATTATGGAAACCAGTCAGTTCCGGCGGGCGGCAGGCCTCAGTTAAGAGCTCGTTCCCATGCTTTGTTTGGGAATGCATACAGAACTACAAGAAACATAATGATTTTGAATTTTTCAGTATTCGCAGAATATCGAATTCAATCTTTATAGCAATGTAGCTTCAGGGCTTGCCCTGCGTTCTTTTGGCGTTTTGAGGATTTGCCAGACAAAAAAATAAACAAGGAAACAAACATGTTGAACCAAGACCAACTCCAGGAACTGCAGGATATTGTCGGCCCTCAATGGGCGGCTGCGGACGAATGCATCCGGGACGCCTATGCGGTGTGGTACAACTCCTCCTCCCTGAACCCGGAGCGCGAGGTCTGGGCGCCAAGGCCGGCGGCTGTGGTCATGCCCAAAACCGCCGGGGAGATCGCCAAGGTCACGCAGTTTTGCAATCGCCATGACTTCATGATCAAGTCCTTTTCCACGGGGTGGATCGCCTCCAGCGCGGCCGGGTCCCGCAAGACCATTCTTCTGGACCTGAAGCGCATGGACAAAATCATCGATATAGACGCGAAAAATCAGATCGCCGTCATAGAACCTTACGTGCGGGCCATCGACCTCCAGACCGAACTATGGAAGCAGGGCCTGAACGTGCACGTGGTTTCCTGCGGAAGCAACCACTCGGTCCTGGCCTCCGCCGCCGCAGCCTGGGGGTACGGCCTGTCCGGCGCGTCCATGGGTTATTCGGCCCGGAACCTCATGGGCCTGGAATGGGTGACGCCCACAGGCGAGATCGTCAAGTTCGGCAGCGCGGGGGAGGGCAAGGGCTGGTATTGCATGGACGGCCCCGGCCCTGGCGTCAGGGGGCTGATTCGCGGCTTTCACGGAACCTTCGGCAGCCTGGGAACCTTCACCAAATGCGGAGTCAAACTCTACCGCTGGGACGGCCCCGAAAAGGTGGAGCATTCGGGCAAGTCGCCCCGCTATTTTCTGGAAACCCCCCTGCCCAAGACGGAATTTTTCGTGCTGACCTTTCCCTCCAAGCAGAATATCTGCGACGCCGGGTATCAATTGGGCGAGGCCGAATGCAATTACGCGGACTTCCGGCTGCCCGCCTTTTTCATGTCCATGGGCTTTACGGACGACAACCTCACTCTGAAAAAAATCTGGGAGACCGGCTTGTTTCAAAAGGTCGTCCAGTTCGCCCTGGTGGTCTGCGTCCACGGCCATTCCCAGCGGGAGTTTGAATGGAAGGTCAAGGCCCTCAAGCAGATTACCAAGGAAAACCACGGGCTCAGAATTCCCCTTTTGGACCCGCCGGCCAGCCTGCTTCCCCTCCTGAAACCCCTGGCCCAAGTCCTTGGTAACCCCCTTGCCCTGGCCTCAAAAATTCCTCTGATCCAGGAAATGCTGGACGCCGTGCCCATCCCAAAGCAAACCCGCAAAAAAATGCAAAGCAGCATGTTCCAGCTCCTGCTGCGCCACGTCAACAATGTGCAGGGCTGCTTTCGCCCCTCCTCCTGCATGTTCACGTCCGTGGGCTCCTTTGACACCTGGGACCTGGGCTTTGAACAAAGCGACTTCATCGCAAAAATCAAGCAGCCCGCCATCGACCAGGGGGCCATTGTGGCCGACGGCGCCGACCTCGGCTGCGGCGGAACCTTTGAATCCGGCCACCTGGGCTACCTGGAAGGCATCGGCCTGTTTTCCTCCCATAAAGAGGAATCGGTCCAGGCCGTGCAGGAAATCGTGGAGGCCGGCGCAAAAGGCGCCGTGGATAACGCCCTGGGCCTGCCCCTGGGCGCCTTCGGAGGCCCCATGAACGAGCTTTTCGGCCCCCATTGCGGCGACTACCACCTATACATCAAGCAGATTAAAGCCGTCCTGGATCCCCACTCCGCATGCGACTCCTGGGCCTACTCCGGGCCTTCGGAAAAAGCCTTTCCCGACGAAAAAAAGAGCTTCGCCATGTATTGACGCCAAGTTGCACTAAAACAAACAAAACCTTCCAAGGTAAGTCCATAATGACGCTGGGTTGCCTATGAAATGGGATTTCCTGGTTGAAGGCAACTTGGCATCAATCCTGTACGGATAGGAGTCAGTCATGAAAATCATACGCCTAGCACCGGCGAGCCTGAACCAAACGCCCCTGGATTGGAAAGGCAATATGGCCTGAATTTGCACGGCCGCGAGCCAGGCTGAAACGGTTAGGGCCAATTACCTTCTGTTGCCCGAGTTATGCATCACCGGATAGGGCTGCGAGGACGCCTTTTCCGCTCCCTTTGTGCAGGACCGCGCCCAAATCTTTTTAGTCGCCCTGGCCCGGGAAACGCCCAGTATAGTTGTCATCGTTGGATTGCCGGTCCTGCATCGGAATGCGGTTTACAACTGCGCCGCGGTCCTGGCCGGCGGCAAGGTCCTGGGGCTTGTCCCCAAACAGCATTTGGCCGGAGAAATTCGCCAAAAAATCGGGCGTTCCCGGCCTGAAGCCCAACGACCCCATTGACTATATGGTAAATCGCCTGCTTATATGCATGTACCAGGCCACGGAAAACTCGTCCCAAGCCTCGGAAAACGCAGCCAGGCAGGTGGGTGCAAGTTTGGGCGCAACCTTGTACCACCTGGACGTGGAGCCCCTGGCCGCGGGGTATCGCAGCATGATCGGGCGCGCGATGGGCCGGGCCCTGATCCGGGACCGCATGCCGTACGACGCGCTGAACTTCATCGAACTGCAGGCCATCCGGGACAAGCAAGGGCCCACGGAAGCCTATTTTAAAACCTGCGCCGCGTTTCCCAATAGGCCGGAAGAGCAGGTGTATCAGTGGATAGAAAAATTTTTCACGCTGTGGAGCGGAAACCAGTGGAAAAGGGAGCGCTACGCCCCGTCATTCCATGCAGACGACGAAAACCTCGATCCCAAGACATGGCGCCGGTTTCCCATTCTGTCGGGAGGATTTGACCTGGAACTGGCTGAACTCAGGGCTGAAATTATCCGGCTTAAGGCGAGGCAAAGGGAGGAATAACCATGAAAAGACACTTGCTCATCATCGATCCCCAAAACGATTTTTGCGACCCCAACGGACGCCTGTACGTTCCGGGCGCGGAAGAAGACATGAAACGCCTGGCGGACATGATTGTCCGCATCAAGGATGAAATAAACCATATTCACGTGACCCTGGACAGCCACAAAAAGGTGGATATCTCCCACCCCATTTGGTGGAAGAACGCCCAGGGCGAAAACCCGCAGCCTTTCACCCTCATCAGTTCACAGGACGTGGAGGCCGGACGATGGGCAGCGGCAAACCCGGATTTTCAGGAGCGCAGCCTGGAGTATTTGCGGGCCCTGGAAGCGGCGGGAAGATACCCCCACACCATTTGGCCGGAGCACTGCCTCATAGGCGACGGCGGCCATAACATCACGCCGGTGCTGGCGGAGGCCATCCACGAATGGGAAGCCCAGGGCGTTAACGCCAGTTTTGTGACCAAGGGCGATAATCCCTGGACCGAGCATTTTTCGGCGGTCAAGGCCGAGGTGCCGGACCCCAACGATCCCTCGACCCAGGTGAACCAGGACCTGATCAAAACCCTGGAAGAGGCGGACGAAATCCTTTTGGCGGGAGAGGCGGCCACCCATTGCGTCATGAACACCGTGGCGGACATTGCCGATTATTTCAGCGATCCCAAGTACATCCGCAAAATGGTGTGGATCATCGACGCGTCCAGCCCGGTGCCCGACCCGCCGGGGACCACCCTGTTCAGCGACAAGCTGGCCCAGGTGTTCGAGGATCTGGTCAAAAAAGGCATGAAAACCGCCCTGGCAAGGGACTTTATGATGCGGAGCGCCTAAACAACTCTCATCCCCGAAAACAATCACAGGCCCGTTGCATCGCGAAACCAAAGGCGGAACGGGCCTTTTTTATGGACCGGGCGAGTCCTCCTTCTATGACCAAGGACGCGCCCAAGGACGCGTCCTTGGCGCCGGAAACGAAAAGGTGTACAGTACAAACCATGCAATGCGATCAACATGAAAACTCAGGCGGAAGAGCAAAACAGGCATGGCGTACACCTACAAATACCCCAAGGCGGACCATACCGTGGACGCGGTGGTTTTCGGCATTGATTTTGACGAGGCGGCCCTCAAGATCCTTCTGATTGAAAGGGCGCGGGAGCCCTTTAAAGGCAATTGGGCCTTGCCCGGCGGGTTTGTGGAAATGGACGAGGACCTGGAAGCCGCGGTCATCCGGGAGTTGCGGGAGGAGACCAACATCCGTCTTTCCTACATGGAGCAGCTGTACACCTTTGGCGCGCCCGGCCGCGACCCTCGAGGCAGGGTGATCTCCACGGCCTTCCTGGGCCTGGTGCAGCCCGGCCACATTGCGATTCAGGAAGGCAGCGACGCCGCCAAGGCGATTTGGTGGAATGTCAACGAATTGCCCGGCCTGGCCTTTGATCATGCCGAGATCATCAAAACCGGCGTCCAGCGCCTGCGCAGCAAAATCAGCTGGCAGCCCGTGGGCATCGAACTTTTGCCCGACGAGTTCACCTTGTCCGACCTGCAGCAGGCCTGCGAAATCATCCTGGGCCGCACCATAGACAAGCGGAACTTCCGCCGTAAAGTGTTGAAATTCGGCGTCCTGGCGCCCACGGGAAACGTGCGCAAGGAAAACTATCGCCCGGCCCAGCTTTACCAGTTCGACAAAAAACGCTACGCCCTGCTTCAAAAGCAAGGCATTGATTTTGAGGTCTAAGTATCCAAAATTTCCTGAGTAGCCCTGGCAGGGCAGTATGTCTCATTCCCATGCCCCCTCCGTCTCGTTGCTATGCTTTGTGTGATAATTTATATCTAAGTATCTGAAACCAAATAATTTTCATTTAAAGGGCCGTGGGCGGCCCTGGCGCAGCAGTATCGTGCCGGGGTTGCGAGCAACAAAAGGGGCGACCTGAAAAGATTGTAGAAATCCTAAATGATAATCGTCCATAAACTATGAGTAAAAACAGATCTTTTTTTAGGCTTAAAAACTCCAATTATCCAAACACGATGGGCCTTCTCGTTCCCATGCTTTGCGTGGAAATGCATACTTAAGATTCAAATATTATATCAGATTCAATTTACTTACGTCGTCGCCCGATGGGTATGAATAACTGGTTTATTTAGTCCGATCGATTAAAACACTTCCCCCGGTTTTACTCTTCCCAAATTTGTTGTAAGACAATGGGCCAAAGGAGAATCAAACCATGGCTCAAAAATCATCTGCGCACTCAATGAAAAGCGGCGGCGCCGATCTGCTGGTCCTGGCCGGAAAATCCGCTTACGATCATATACGTGAAAACGGCCTGCAGCCCTCGGATGTCTCCGCCGTCCTGGGCGCCTCGGGCGCCGCCAAATGGCTGGTGCTGTACGGCCTGGATTCGGCGGTTTTCTCCCAATGGTTTGCTGGCAGGACCGAGCCTCTGGAACTGATGGGAACCTCCATCGGCGCCTGGAAGCTCACCGCGGCGGCTCAGGACGATTCCGCGGCCGCCTTCGACCGCCTTAAGGACGCCTACATCAGCCAAAGCTACAAGGGCCGGCCCACGGCCAGCGACGTGTCCGGCGAGTCCGTGCGCATCATGGAAATCATCATGGGTCGGGACGGCGTCAATCAGATTCTAGCCCATCCCTATTGCAGGCTCTCCTTTTCCGCAGTCCGGTGCAAAGGCCTCATGGCCCGGGAGGAAGCCCCCTTGCTCATCGCCGGCATGGCCTGGGCCTTCGGCCTGAATTACGTCTCCCGCAGCCTCCAGGGCAAAGTCTTCGAACGCACCGTGTTTCACGATCCGCGCACCATAGACTCTGTGCTGGATTTTTCGGAGTTTCCGCCCAACTTCACGCCTCTGAACACGGGGAACTTCTCCCAGGCCCTTTTGGCCACCGGGTCCATCCCCCTGATCATGCACGGAGTCAAGGACATTCCCGGCGCTCCCAAAGGCATGTACCGGGACGGCGGCCTGCTGGACTATCATCCCGCCATTCCCATGAAGCCGAAATCCAAAGGATTTATCCTGTACCCCCATTTTTACCCCCACGCCGTCAGAGGTTGGTTCGACAAAAAACGCACCTCCCGGTGGGCGGACGGCGAAATTCTGGATCGGACCATCATCCTGGCGCCGTCCCCGGAATTCGTGGACAAGCTGCCCTTCGGGCGCATCCCGGATCGCAAGGATTTCTCCCGGTTTCAGGACAAGGACCATATTCGTCAGCCCGCCTGGAAAGAAGCCGCCCAAATGAGCATAAAACTCGGCCAAGACTTCCTGGACCTCACTGATAAAGGAACCATCAAAACCGCCGTGCAACTAATTGACAGAGACCAGGACAAAGCAAGGAAAAGATTATAAAAGCAAGCCTCCGGCGGCGAACTTTTGAAAAAGTCTGATCAAAACTTCTTAAATGGCGCTTCGCGCAGAATTGTGCCTGGCTGTGAAAAACGCGGTCGCCGAGACGTAGGTTGGGTGGTTCTGAGGCAATGATGCTCATAAAATTCAATAGGATATATCCTGCGCCAAAGACCTCTAAAACCTGAAGAGCCTTGCAGGTTCACCCAACAAAAAGAATCGCGACGCCCGCCTTTCCTGTCATTTCTGCGAATGCAGGAATCCAGCGTTGAATTGGTGTTTTTTAAGGCCTTAACGCCCAACCCGGATGTCATGCTGAGGAGATCAAACAATCCCCCATGCCGTTTGTTGATTAAGGATTATCGGGGCAAGCTGGGCGTTCCGGAGCGCATTGAGTTTACGAACGAAATCCCCCAAACCTCCGTATAAAAGTCAGACGCGAAAGGCATCTGAAGCCGTGTTTGACAAGTGTGTAATTTTGCGTTATTCCCTGTTAGTAAATGCCGCAACTTCAAGGGACTAACGGCATAACGCGCCCTGGAGCAAACAATCCGGCGGCGGCTGATTCGGCGAGACGCGGATTATGCTTCGGTTGGGCTATGGGAGATCAACCCGGGACTTATCCCCGGGAGCGGCGGCGCCCGGAAGCTGTGGCGGCTGACCAAACCCGGCAGGGCTTTGGGATCATTACCGGTGAGTTTTTTTTGTTTTAATCCAAATAGAAGAGGTGAATCGATGAGAGATGTTGTGATTGTCAGCGGGGCCAGAACGGCTATTGGCGGGTACATGGGATCGCTTTCCGCGTTGTCCGCCGTGGAGCTTGGGGTCGCCGCCCTGAATGGAGCGGTTGAAAAGGCGGGAATAGACAAGGCGGAGATTCAGGAAGTGGTTTGCGGCCAGTGCAATCAGGCCGGATCTCCCGGAAACACCGCCCGGCATATTGCCATGGGCGCAGGGCTGCCGGCGGAGTCTTTCGCCTTTACGGTGCATCAGCAGTGCGCCTCCTCCATGCGGGGAGCGGAGCTTCTGGCCCAGGAGATCACGCTGGGCAAGGTTGACGCCGGCGTCGCCGTGGGCGTCGAAAGCATGACCAATGCGCCTTATCTGCTCATGGGAGCGCGCAAAGGATACCGCCTCAATGACGGAGAACGCATTCAGGACAGCCTTATGATCGGCGGGCTAGTGGACGCTCTCCTGGGATACCACATGGGCGTGACCGCCGAAAACATCGCCGAACGCTATGAAATCTCCCGAGAAGAGCAGGACGAGTGGGCTCTCATGAGTCATCAGCGGGCTGTTGCAGCCACGGAAGCGGGATGGTTCACGGATGAGATTCTCCCGGTTGAAATCAAGACCCGCAAGGGGATCGTCACCTTTGACACGGACGAGCATCCCAGGGCCGACACCACCCTGGAGAGTTTGGCCCGCCTCAAGCCTGTGTTCAAAAAAGGAGGGACCGTGACCGCCGGGAACGCGTCCGGGCTGAACGACGCCGGGGCCTGCATCGTTATGATGGCGGCGGACAAGGCGGATTCGCTGGGCCTTAAGCCTCTTGCCAGGGTGGTAAGTTCAGCCCCGGGGTCGGTTGAACCTGAGGTGATGGGGCTCGGCGTGGTTCCGGCGGTGAAAAACGCCCTCAGGTTTGCAAAGATGGACCTGGCCGACATGGATTATTTTGAATTCAATGAGGCTTTCGCCGCCCAGGTGATCGGATGCAACCGGGAGTTTGGATTGGATGTGGAGCGCATTAATGCAGCCGGTTCCGGAATCAGCCTGGGCCACCCGGTTGGCGCTACGGGAGTGCGTCTCATCGTTACCATGATCAACCAATTGCGGCGGCGCGGCGAACGGTTCGGCTGCGCGTCCTTGTGCGCCAGCGGCGGTCCGGGGCATGCTTTCATCGTGGAAGCCCTATAGACCTTCGGGGAAATTTCACGGGATATTCGGCGACTATAACCCCGCCCCAAAAGCGATTATCGAAATCCGGCCTAACATTCAGCTACGATGGAATGTTAGGCCGTCCCGCATTCTTGTAAAAGGGCTTCAAGCCTCTTCCAGACCTTCGACAACCTTAAAATAAAAGCCATCCCGGCAAGGGTCGGTCTGATTTTCAAGGCCGTCCCGCAAGCCGGGACCCCGGTTCATTTTTGCTCTTTCCCTGGAACAGGATTATGTATTTGAACGCAACAGGCTTTGGACGTCATAGCCATGCCCTGAAGGGAAGCCGGCTAAAAAAAATGGGTGGGCCCATTGAAGGCATGACGGCGCCTTGAACAGGTCCATTTGCTTATCTTCTACCGGAGATTGCCGTGGTTTCATGGATTTTGCCTATGAATTTTGCATGATTTTGGGGGATGAACAGCCGGTTTCTTGCAAAATGCCTTAACGCCGATTGATTATTTTGTCAATAAAATTAATAATTTGTCTGTTTTTTAGGATCGGTTGGATGGGGTATCCGGGAAAAGCTCAGAAAAAAAGGCCCCTATGATATTTTTCCATATTTCATAGTGACAGGATTTTAATGTGAATAATTGTAGGAAATAAAATATCTGCCATCGCCGGGATTGGATTGTGAAAATATCTTGAAAATTCCAGTCCGCTGTTATATGGATGAACCTCATTTACTCACAAAAAATTCAAAATCAGATACCTTTTACGGTAAGTTAATTTCGCAAGACGAAATAATATTAAATGCGTCATCGGCAAGAATGGGTCATGCATTGATTCTTTTCAGATAAAACGGCTTGCATTGAAATATTCCATTAATGACAGTGTGCATTAAAAAAGGACTTTCAGATGGATAATTCCAAGATCAGTTCCATATTCGGCGAGTTGGGCAAAGATATTGGAAATGACACCACACAGAAGTTACGCCATATCGAAGAGCAACTGGCAAAGCATAATCAAGCCATTAATCGGCTTATCAGAAATGCTGAAAGCTCCAAGAATAAAAATCCAAGGATCGCTGTTGTAAACGCCAGAACCAGCGCGGAAGCCATCTGCAAAGCAGTATTTATGCATGAGTTTAAGGCCAAGCCTGGAAAAATCATGTTGGATGGATACATCAACAGACTGGCCAAGCAAGAGTTTCTGCCAAGAAATATTGTGGCGGCTCTCAACACAGTGAGGGAGCATGGCAACCTTGTCTTGCATGACGCCACCTATGATCCGGACGAGAACTTTTTAGGGGCGACTCTTAACTCGCTGTCATCCATACAGACTTGGTATTTCGACAAGTATCCCATCCCCAAGAAAAAGCCGGAAATCGTTGAACCAAAAGAAAAAAATGAAAAACCGGGGCATCCCCTCAAATGGATCGCATGCATTGTTGCACTGCTGTTGGGGTTATCCATAACCTACTTGATTTATAGTAAAAAAAATAAACCGGACCCAAGCATGGGTGAGGAGTTTCATCAATACTGGCAAGAGCAAGCTCCTCAACTTTCTCGGCTCAGAGACTTTGCAGCGTTGACGGGAGGAAAAAAACTGGCCCCCGACGCGTGGCGGAAAGCTGATGCCATGGCCTATGATGCGGAGAATTATTACAAGAGTCTGACCGAAGGGCAAGATGGACGCGCAAATGATTTTCAGGACGCATTAACCGCCTTAAAACAAAAGACAACCATGGCGGGCCAACTACTTGAACGAGCCGGGCTAATCGCTGGCGGCATGCAATTGGATAATCCTGATGCGGAATTGGAATCCCTGCAGCGGGCATTTGCCGGGTTGAGGATATTATTGACCGAAAAGCCAAACCATACCCAGGGGTTGGCAATGGCTGAGCATTACAGCGAAAAGCTCAAGGTCTCCAATTCATTGGGCATGGGCTTCGTATATCTGCCTCCTGGCGAGTTCCTTATGGGAAGCCGTTCCGAGGAAACCGGCAGGAATGAAGATGAAAATCAGGTCTATAGGCAGGTGAACGGTTTTTACCTGGCCCAGCATGAGGTGACCGTGGCCCAGTTCAAAAGTTTTGTTGAAGACCTCCAGTTTAAGAAGGAGGTTTACAGGACAGATGCTGAAAAGCGCGGGAAATGTTGGGCGCGCGTGGAGTCTGAGAATCCTTGGGGCTGGGTGGATGGAATCTCGTGGAAAAACGTAAATTTTTTTCAGGACGGCGGCCATCCGGTCACGTGCATCACTCACAATGATGCTATCGCATTTTGCAAATGGCTTACTAAAAAAGAAGGGCGTAATTACCGCCTCCCTTTGGAATCTGAATGGGAATATGCCTGTCGGGCGGGAACAACGTCGCCGTTTTCCTTCGGGGATTCCCTCTCCTCGGATATGGCTAATATTTACGGTTTAAAAGGGTACCCCAACACCAATCAAATGATTTCCACGGGAAGATTTCGGAAAGGCTCCACCCCGGTGGGGTTATTCGCTCCTAACGCATGGGGTCTTTATGACATGCATGGAAACGTATGGGAATGGTGTCAGGATCCCTACATATACGATTATAAGGTGATCAGCGCCGAAACGGAGGATAACGCGGGCATTGCCTGGGAAAGCGAGCACGTGAGAAGAGGGGGCGGATGGGCCAGCTCCCCCATGGCCTCCCGTTCGGCCAACCGCTGGAAGCTGCCTCCCGACTATCCCAGGACGGATAGCGGTTTCCGGATTGTTCTTCAGCAAGAGTAAAATTGGAAAGCAGGCGGCGCCCAAGGCCGCAAGCCTTGACCCCATTGTTGCTGTTTAAACTTATGATGCCAATGACAATTATAGGGCTGCTCACTCTGTTTCTTGTGCTGGCCGGTGTAATGGAGAAACGCCGAAACGCTTTGAACATCGGCAAGATTCCGATTCGCATTCATGTTAACGGGACGCGGGGGAAATCCAGTGTGACCCGGCTGATCTGGGCGGGTTTAAATGAGGGGGGATTCAAAACCTATGGCAAAACTTCAGGCTCCCTTCCCGTCAGGATCTTTCCGGATGGTTCTGAAAAAAAGATTATGCGGGCGGGCAGGCCCAATATCATTGAGCAGTGCCGCGCCATGGATGAGGCCGCGCAACTGGGCGTAGACGCCATTGTATTGGAATGCATGGCTTTGGCTCCCGTCCTTCAGTCCTTTTCCGAGCTGGACATTGTGAAATCGACACACGGAGTCATCACCAATGTGGGCCCCGACCACCTGGACGTCATGGGGCCTACGGAGAACCATGTAGGCCGGGCATTGTGCGGGACGGTCCCGAGAAACGAGGTCGTCTACACAGGAAGAACGGTATACACCGGGCTGATCCACGCAGCCGCCCGAGACCGCCATTCAGAGTGTGTTGTAGTTGAGAATTGGGAAGACGAGCCGGAGTCAAATAGAATACTGGATGGTTTTTCATATTTGGAGCATGCGGAAAATGTCTCCTTGGCCTTGAAAGTGTGCAGCGACCTGGGGGTGGATCGCCGAATCGCCCTGGAGGGAATGCGGCGTATGCGCCCGGATGCAGGGGCCATGACAGCCTCCAGGATCCAATACAAAGGCTCCCGCCTGACATTCGTCAATGCATTTGGCGCCAATGACCCCCGAAACACCCGCCGCGCCTGGGAAAGGGCGAAGGTTTGCTTTCCCCGAGCTGATTACGCAGTCCTTTTGGTCAATTGCAGATCGGATCGCATTTTACGTAACATGCAAATGGGGGCTCTTTGCGCGGAATTGCATGACGTTGACCGGTGCGTGATCATCGGGAAGGGAATAAGGTCATTTACCCTACTTCATCAAAGAGCGTCAGGCAGGCCCATGGCAGCTTCCGGAGCCTCTATCCCTGACGTTGCTGAATGAATTTCGTCGGAAGATATCATGGGTGTGTCTGGATCACGTGCTGGATATCTTGCATCCAAGATCGGAAATCCGCATCGAGCACGAAACGCAGAAGACCGTCCACCGCAACATGACGACACTCAACTATGCCCCCTTTTTCTGCTCATTTCGAGACTACGTGGAAAGATGCGAATATGGAGGAATTGACTCCGGCCGCAAGCTGACTATTCGTTCCAATCGGCTTCATTGCGATCATTTTGTGCAGCAGATGGTCTTAATAATGCTGTTTGACGAGTTCTTAAGGAACCCTCAAAAGGTCTTGTTCCAGTACGGCCACGGACATGACTTCAATCACATCCAGCGCATCACCAGGGCCAGTGATGAACATGCTCACAAAGTGATCAACGTGCTCCGCGTTGAACCGGAAAAGACCTCCACGGAGGAAATCCGCAGCATTCTTCACCAAGTTAGCGCCATTCAAGATTCCATAATCCTTGTGATACCCAATGACGAGGGCTCCGACCAGTTTACCGACATACTCCATGAATTCAGGATCAATCAACTGGTGGACTTGCCGCAAAACAGGGTCCATGATCCCAAAGACAGAGCTGAATTGATTCACAGGTCCTCCGCTCTTGCTTTTCAGCAATGGGCCTTGTCCCATCAAGGGGATAAGAAATTTCAACTCTCCCAGGATGCGATGGAGCGAACGGAACTTCTGGTCAATCCCATTGATTGGGCGATTTTGCATGAGGCGGAAAGAATTGCCGAGGATCTCTCCGATCCTTACGAGATCCTGGAGGAGTTTTTCAGCGCTTTGAACAGCATGTCCCAAACCCAATCCCAAACCATAATTTCCGCCATAGCCAACGGCTCGCCCGTGCCATATAAGCACCTGCTGCGCGTTGGGGCCCAAACTTTTAAAAAGTCGGAACTGGGCCACGACATGGCTTATTGGGTGGAGTGCTGCCTGGACAAATGGCTTAACGTCTCATGGGCTTTTCCATGCGGGCTTTCCCCCGTAAATAAAAACGGAGGTCCGGCGGCAATCGTCCCAGATGCCCCCGTCGACAGCGCTTTGGATCAGTGGGAGGACAGTTGCTATGAAATCCTCACATGTCTTCTCAAAGAGCGCAGGAAAAACGGCCGGTCAGAAAAAACGCCTCCTTCCAAAATCATGGATATGGACAGAGTCGATCGATTCGTAAACACATTGGGGGAAAATTTTTTGGAAATTGATGCCAGCAAGGTTTCCTGGGACGCCATTGAACTCCTGCGCTGGCCTCATTTGCGCTACCCTATGCCCAGCGCCATAACGCGCAGAATGCGTCAGGCTGGCAGGTATTTGTGGATTCGCCAGCAAGGCTTGGACTTGGCAGCGGTCCTCCCTTTGGGGCGGCGGCGCTACCGCATGCTCCTTGATACTGTCGAACAATACTGGACCGTATTGGAATGGGCCCGCAATATTTCAAATAGTCTGCCAAGCGGGTGGAGGCAATGCGTGACTTATTTGACTACCATCATCTCCAACCATAGCGTAGAAGATGCCTGGCGCAGGGAATGGAGTCAAATATACGACGCCCTGCTATGCTTGGTGCGCAACGGAAGCCCTGTTCTTGTAATTTGCGACCGAACTATGAGAGGAAAGCCTGTGTCAGGCGACAAACTTGGAACCCGGGAAGTTTTGGCAAAGGCTCAGGGTTATGGCCAGTTGATAGGCAGGCTGAGGGAGACTCGGCATTTAAGAATGGGTGAATTTCTTATCCCTTTGTGGGGGCGCCACAGGGGGGCGCAAGCCCTTGAACGCTTGCATCGGGAGTGGCGGCTTCTGGAAATACTGCGGGAGAATGTAGGCGAAGAGGGGCCTGACAGGATTCAGGCCATGACCGGTTTTTTTAAAGATTTATTTCAAGCTGTTGGCGGGGCATCCAATGATGATGAATTCGCCTCCCGCTTGATGGCCTGGATGAAAGATATGGATCTCCACGGGAGAAAGGACCATAAGGCTTGGTATATCAAGGAATTGATTGGAGAGCCGCCCGAATGGTATCCGGATCACAAACTGCACTCCAAACTGGGAGGCAAGCTGGACTATGGCTGGAAGGCTCTGGATGCGGCCGTGGATTTGGAAGCCCTTACCCGCCGCCATCGCTACATGGACGGCTACCACCTTCTGGCCTGCATCAACGACCTGCGCATAGGAATCAAAGATGCCACAAAAACCCGGTTTCCCCTGAGCACTGTGGAGAAGATCCTGGACCTGTTTGTCGCCAGTCTGGAAGGGATTATGGCTCAACTTTCCTGGTGTGTTGAAATGGCGGGACATGAGGATTTGGCCGCCAAAATTCAGCCGCCGAACATCCGCATCCAACCCCCAGCGGATTTTTCTCCCCCTTCCAAGGAGGCGATGAAAGATGTGATTCGGATTGTCCAAGACGATTACGGTTGGAGCATCTACCAACTGGGATTGCCCGGCCGCAGCAACAAGCTGTCCTACTTCAGCCGCGGCGCTGACTTTGAGTTGGAATAAAGAACAAGGTTTTTAAAGTTTACGAAGTATAAAGAGGAAGAACTTAAGAAGCATGTCCCGCCGCTGGAAGATTACGGACGTATCATTATGCTTGCCGGTCCAGATCGCGATCTTATTAAGCCTGTTTTTTAACCGGGGCCAGAGAGTCCGAAGTCCTGGAAAACGCAAACAAAAACAAAACGGTTGACCAAGTGGTTGACTATGAAGACGATTTGGAGTGATTTTGGCGTTTGGGATGTCTTGTTAAGTGCTTGAAAATATGGCGAGAGAGACCATTTAATTCATCCTGTAAAAATATGTAATAATTGAAAGTAACAAATTCGATTTTTGCTAGATACCGTCAAAAATACCGTCACCAATTTGGCCTGAAAATAGGACTCTTGCCGACGGGGCCGCCATATTTTTACCCCAAAAGGCTGGTCATCACACGGAGAAGGCGCCCTGAGAATAGAATGCATGCCAGACAATGGGTAAGCAACTTCATATTTTATTACGTCAGCCCCAGCGCTTTTATGGCCGCGGCTCGGGGTTCGCCTTAGAAGAGCGGCTCGGGGTTCGCCTTAGAAGAAAGGATCCACGTGCTCCATGATATCGGCGTCCACGTCCAGGAAGTTTCTTTTATTCTCGATGGGGATGAGGGCCCGTTTGGCACCGTTGTCCATGGCCACCTGGAGGGGCTCCACAAGGGATCTTACGGGCTTGATGTTGCCCTGGATGCTCATGTCTCCCATGATTAACGTGGCTGGGGTGGCGGGGCTCTTGCGTATGGCCGAAAAAACCGCCACAAAGAACGCCACGCCCAGTTCGGACTCAACCTTGTTGTTCAGCAGGTCAATAACCTCCACATGGAAGTCGGCGGTGTTCACCTCCCTGACGATCCCCAGTTCCCCCTTTTTGGAGTTCAAATAGCCAAAGGCTCTCTGGATGGACTCCTTGGTGCTGCCGGAAACTCCTCCGGCCATTTTCAGCTTGCCAGTACCCGGGGAAATGCTCACCTCAATCCGAAACAGCCCTACGGTCCCTTCAAAATTTACGGAGCCGCTGTAGATGCATCCGGGCGCCAGGGGATCGGATGAAATCAGATCCCGCCCGCCCATCTCCGGGGCGCCCACAAAGTGCTCTTCCCCGGTTTCCTTTTCCATGTAGCTGAACGAGGTGTGGTAGTATTCGAAGGAGCCCATTTTCTTGAGCTGTTCCTTTACACGGCGGCGCCCCTCGATGGCGAGTTCAAGGATTTCCTTCATTTCCTCGGCAGTGGCTTCCCCGTTCGGGTAAATAATTTTCATAAGGCCGGAGACGGTCTTTCTCACAGCCTTCCTGTCACGGGCGTTAAGGTGCGACCCCAGGGAGAAGTGCTTGTCTGTGACCTCGGTGAAATTATGCTTCCTGAGGGCTCTCAGGGCCTCTGCGAGGTAATCCACCACGAAGCCATAATGCTTGGTGAACAGTTCCACCCGCATCTTGGGAATTTCCCAACCTGGCAGATAAAAATGCAGCCGGTCTATAAAAGCCATGTCGTCCCGGATTACGTCCGGCATGGGAGCGAAAAGATGCCCGGTTTGCACCATGACATCCACGGGCTGATTGGTGTTGCCGAACATGACGATGCTGGCATTGCCGCTGTCAGCATCCTTGCCTCTTTGAAAGGTTCCTGACTCGCAGTAGGTCTTGAGGGTGGTGATGACCTCCTTGGGCATTTTCCGCAGGTCGGCCAGCCCGTCAAAGCCTATAACATCCCCCCGGGCGTGGGGAATACTCCTTTTGCCGGGCGTACACGCGGATATATTCCGGTTCATCCCCACGGGCGTGGGGAATACTC
>NZ_FQZU01000014.1 GCF_900142135.1 Desulfatibacillum alkenivorans DSM 16219
GGCCAGCAGGGAAAGGCGTTTATATATTACGAGCTTGGGGTGTGACGCCAAGAAATTTGGGGAGGCCGTTCGCAATCATTGGGGCATAGAAAATTCGGTCCATTGGGTCCTGGACATTGCATTCCGGGAGGATGAAAGCCGGATCAGGGCTGGGCACGCCCCTGAAAACTTGGCGGCGCTAAGACATATCGCCTTGAATTTGCTGAAAAAAGACAAATCCTTTAAAGGAAGTATAAAAACCAAGAGGCTGAACGCGGCAATGGACGTTGAGTATTTACAAGAGGTTGTGTTTTCATAAAATTCACTGAACACGAAACGCCACACGCGGATTCTTTACTTGCGTTGGCCCTGGCCAAGCCCCTGTTGCCTGTTGACAAATTTGGGACTACCGGGTACTTAATTAGTCTGATTCATGGGAATGAAGCAGGGGTGGAGCCCATTTGCAGGCCTTGGATGTAAAATCGCACAACAAAGACGCCGGCTGATTTTTCAAGGGGAAACAAGGCCGGTCGTCGGCTCTTCTTCTTATTTCATTCCAATTCCATGCGTGCAGGTTATTCGCCTTAAAAGCCGCGGCGTTCCCGTTTCTTTTACTATCAGACGCACCGGCGTCTGCGCCGAATCAGAATTCATGCCACTGGGGGGGACTTCATGAAATCCTGGATCGCCATCGCCTTATCCTTTGTTCTTTTTATCTGCACCAGCGCCTTTACCATCAAGGACGCCGTATCCAATCTGGGCGGCGAAAAACAGGGCGCCGACATCCTATACACCCTGGCCAAGGTCCTCAAGGACTTCAACGACCATCGGATTTCCAGCGAGCAGACTCAGGAATGCTACGGGTTTCTCGCCGGCTCCCTGGAAGAGTTCCAATTTCAAAAAATATACGAAAGCCACTACCTGACTTCCGGCCCCAAGGGGTATAAAGGCCTCACCTTTCATGGCTACCCGGAAAAAGACGGCTATGTTTTCAACCTGGCCCAAGCGCACAGCGGAGTTCCTTCTCTCGCTTCCAAAGGCGGCATGACAGCGGATGCGGCTTTCAAACGGCATGGCAGGTCGGCGGTGGGCGAGCCCAGCTTTTCCACCTATTTCAATGCCGAGGCGAACACGGGGCGCTTGTCCCACGAAAGCGTAAACCGTTTTCTGGACGATCTGCTGCTGGTTTTGGATCCCAAAAATCTCAGGCAGTTAGAGGCCTCCGCCTGCGCGGGCCGCTCGGACGGTTGCGGCAAAAAAGTGGACGTCGCCGCTCAATTAACGGAGGTTTTCCCAAACTCCAGCCGGTTTTTCGGTCACTTTTCGGACCTGAAAGTGGACTATGAGATTATGAGCGTGGAGGGCAAGGAGTTCACCAAGGCCGCGATTAGCTCCTCCTTGTTTTTGAACAAGCTCAACGACGACTTTCCCTGGACCGCAGCGCACCTGGACAATTTGGAAGGCACCCTGCGTGCGGACATGCGTTTCCTGAACGAGTTCGGGCACAAGATTTTGGAGGTTAAGGCCCAAACCGATGAGGACTTTCTGACTTTTTCCTTTTGCACCAGCAACGGAAAGGTGCTGCCCACGGACGGTTTCGGCAAGCCCGAGTATCGGGAGGATTTCAGCTTTAAGAATCTGACAGTGCTTCCCGTGGACCTGTATCTGGATCTGTACACCAAGGCCAACGGCCTGAAGTTTTCCACCAAAGGCCTGCGCATCCTGGTGGATTACGAAAAGCTGGATGAGGCCATGCTGCTTTCCATCCGCTCGGACAATCTGGTGGACACCCGCGTTTCCGGAATGGCTATGTACGTTCTGCCGTCCTGGAGCATTGACTGGCTTTTGCCTTCCTCCATGGAAGAGCTGATATTCGACTTTTCCTCGGTCATGATCCAGGCCAATAACGGGGAAGGCTCCTTTGTCAAAATCATGTGCGACGCCCAGGATAAAGACAACGCCAAGACTCAGCTCTATGCCTCAACCGAAGTTCTCGACAATTTTTTCGTCCGTTTTGGGGCGAAAATGGCCCTGGACTATTTTGGAATGGGCCCCATTACGTCAAAAGAGGCGAAGAAGTTTCGCTCCCGGGCCCTGGAAGCCATCCTGGCTGATTTTCAAATCCAGGCGGAGAAAACCGCAGAGGCCCAAAAGGCGGGAACGGTTCCTTCGGCCTAATTCTACGCAACAACGAGGAGTTTTCATGCATCCCGGCATCGATAATAAAAAAGCTGTCCTGACCAAAACCAAACTGCTGATCCTTGCAGGGGTCCTTCTTTCCATGATCGGCTGCACCCGGGTGATTCAAAAAATCTCCCAGGTGGGCGTGTCCACGGGCGCCGAAATATTTGCAGGCCCAACCATCCATATGATGGTGGATATAATTATGGATACGGATAACATCAGGCTGGCCAGGGAAGGCATCGGCGGCAATATGGTCATTGTTACGGCGCTGGCAGAATTGCACCCCAATGACCTGGAAATTCAGAGCAAGGCCGCCTATCTGCATTGCTGCTACGGCATGCTTGTGGAAAACGAAGATCCCCGTTTCGCTTCCCAGCTATACCACATTGCCAGGGATTGCGGAAAACGCGCTTTAAGAACCAATAAAAAATTCAGGGACGGCATGGATTCCGGAAAAAGGACTTCGGAACTGGTTCAGTATTTGAACGACGACTACGTGGAAGCCCTCATGTGGACGGCTTCGGCGAAAATGCTCTACCTGCTGCAAAATCGGAATGACCATCAAGCGCAGTTGGAAATCCCCGAAAGCCTGGACATGGTGGGGAGAGCCATGGAAATGGACCCGGATTATTTGTTCGGAGCCTGCCAGATGTTCATCGGCGTATATTACGCCTTGATTCCTGAATTCATGGGCGTGGGCTCAGGCCCGGAGAACTCGGCCAAGATGTTCCAGGAGGCCAGGGACGTAACAGACGGAAAAAACCTGATGGTCGATCTGTTCGAAGCCCGTTTTCTTTCCGTAACCATCGGCGACAAGCCCCGCTTTGAAGAGCTTATGGATCACATACTCAAAACCGACCCCAAAGCTCTGGAAGGCGGCGCCATGCTCAACGTCTTTGCCCAAGAGCAGGCTCATTACTGGCTGGACAAAAAAAAGGAGCTTTTTTAATAGCTCTTGCTCCATGCCACTAAGCAATGGATCCACAACAGGGCGAAAAACACCCCTGAAAAACAGCATAAAGTTACATAGAAAATCATAACCCCCTCCTTAAAGATCTCTAACCCTGTTCTTTTCGGGGAGAACCCGGCTTTTTCCGTCCTCCCCGCGCTCCCTGCAACCCTCTAATGCCTGCGGCTCCGGCCGCGCCCCATCAACGCGCCCAAAGACGCCGCTCCAAAACGGGTGTAGCTCAAGGCTATCAGCCGCAAATCCGGAGTGCGCTCTTCCGCTTTGCCTTTCAATGACTTCCGGCGTTCTTGCTTTTTTTGCATGGTTTTTCCTCCTTTCCTGGTTTTTGTGGAACTGCTCCCATGGGAGCGTCCTTATAGAAACCATAAAGCAGGCATTAAATATTGTCAAATATTTTTGCTCAAAAAAATGTACCCATAAAAAGGATAAAAAAATTGCTCACAAATACGGCAAAATGAATCCTGAAAAAAAGCGCTTTGCTCCAGCGGCTTAAATCTGGTATTAAATTGTCCGCCTGTTGAAAACTATCCGAGGGAGGGTGATATGGACAGCGGAGAAATATTGCAGGTCGGCCGGCCTGCCCCATTTGTACGCGCTTTGAACCAGAGCGGCAGGGCCATGAGTTTTACGGATCTGCTGGGGGATAAGCAGCATGTCGTGCTTTGCTTCTGCCGGGGCCATTGGTGCCCCGCCTGCGTGGCCCGGTTAGGCGAGATTAACGTTTGCGTCGAGGATTTAGGAAGCTTGGAGGCGTCCGTATACGCGGTATCGACGGACAGCATGGAGCAGTCAGCCGCCATGCAGCGAGAAATGGGGCTGAAATTTGACGTATTGTCCGATCCGGATTGCAACATGGTCAAGGCCTGGGGCTTGTTCAACCCCTATGAGTCCGGAGGCGTGGCCAAACCCGCGCTGGCTGTTTTGGACAAGGAGGGAGTGGTTCGTTACCTGGCCTTTGACGGCGTGGTTTGCCACGTTCCCTTTACGAAGGTTAAAGAGTTTTTGGAGCAGCGCCTTGCAGAAGGCGGGCATCAGGGTATGGACTCGCCTTCCTCCCTGGCCAGGATTAAGGCGTCTACGGTGATGCAGACCGGCCGGAACGTTTTGCAAAGGGGGAGCCGTGCAAACTGGAAGCATTACGCCCTGGCCCCTTTGGAAGTGGGAATGCTCCTGCACGATTCCGTGTACGGCGCCCAGCGCGTTTTTTTGTCCCGGGAGTATCCGGTCCCGCCTGAAGAGGTTTTTCCTCATTTCAGCACCCCCGAATTGATGAACCGCTTTCTTGACGCCGTCCTTACCAGAATTAAGGCCAGCCCTACGGACAAGGAAAATCCCAATGGCGTGGGGTCGGTCCGCAAGGTGAAAATCGGCCCCAGCACATTGGAGGAGACAATCACCCGGCTGGAGCCGCCGTATTTGTGCCAGTACGTCATCAGTAAAGGCTCCCCGTTGAAGGACTACACCGGAACGATTTTGATTTCCCGCACCAAAACCGGCTCCCGGGTGGTGTGGACCATGACCTTCAAGGCCAAAGCGCCTTATACGGGCCGTCTGATAGCCAAGGCTATGGAGGCGGGCTTTTCCAAAGGGTTGAAAACGCTTTCCGGACAATTAAACTGATTTTATGTGGGACAAATAAACATTAAGGGCGCCTGTTTATAAGTTGAATATCCGTTTATTGATCTTCAGACCCGGTTCGCCCTTCTTCTCTGACATACCGCAGTATTTTTTTGGGCGATCTTTATTACCAATTGATTTTTTTCAGGAAATAACCTTTTCTTTCGCCCGGGCGAACACTTTTTATTGAAATTCGCCCCAGGTTTTCATATAGTCCTCTATCCTGGATTTTTTCCGCGGAGCCCTTAACAATTTTTACCGTGAAAAGACTATATCAAAATACTATTCTTCTCCTTTTTCTGCTTTGGGTCATGGCGGGCTTCGTCATTGGCGCGGAGCCGGTGGTCATGGAAGGCAAGCGCCTATATGCTGCTACCGGAAGTCATTCGGAGTATTTATTAGCCTCCTCCGAGGATTTGGGTATAGAGGACATCCTTCAGAAGAAGTATCAGGATCAGTTTCAGCCCCACAAAAAAGATGCTTTCACCCTGGGCTTGACAAGCAAAATACTATGGCTCCGGTTCAAACTGGTCAACCGGCCGGAGACGCCGCTTGTTTTCGCCGTGGACAGGCCTTTTCCGTACGTTGATTTGTACAGCCCGCAAAAAAGCCGGGCGGGAGTTGCGTATGATGTTCAGCATTCCGGTTATCTTTCAGGCGAGCGAAAAAGGGAGGCGGCGTTAAATTTTCGATTTCCCACATTCCATATTCCCAAAGACGCGCCCGGGGATGAGTATTTTTATTTGCGCCTTAAGCCTTTTTCAAAAGAGATCAACTCCAGCCTGAGCTTCCTGCCCTTTGTGGAGGAAAGGGAGGATTTCATAAAAAGGACGTGGAGGGAAATTTCTTTCTTCTTTATTGTTTGCGGCATGCTTTTGTCCCTGGCTTTTTACAACCTGTTTTTGGCTATCCAATTGAAGGACAGGGTTTATTTCGCCTATGTGGGCTACGTTGTTTTCATTCTGATATATGTGCTCACGCGCAGCGGCCTGCCGGCCGCGTTCGGCGCTCCACGTCTTAATTTGCTTTCCATCCAGGCTGTAGCAATCGCGCTTTGCTTCAGCATTCTTTTCGCAAAAAGTTTTTTACAGACCAAGGAGCACTGCCCGGTTCTGCATCATCTGCTTACTGCTTGCTTTATCCTGTGCCTGGCGGTTTTAGCGGCCATGATTACAGGACATCCCAAATTGGGGAACACGCTGGTGCACGGGGTTGGCGCGATAGGCGTGTGGCTGGCCATTATTACGGGAGTCCGAAGGCTGTTGCAGGGCTATGTACCGGCCAGGTATTATGTGGCCGGTTGGCTGACCATTTCCTTGGGCAGCTTTATGGTTAGTTTGCAGGGGTTCGGCCTGCTGCCCAATAATTTTGCCACCACCAATGCGGTAGCCATAACATGCACCATGGAGACGGTTTTGCTTTCCCTGGCCCTGGGGGACCGGATCAACGCACTGCAGCAAGAGAAGAGAGTTCTAAAGGTCCAGGAAAAACGCCTTATGGAGTTGTCCATCAGGGACGAGTTAACGGGGCTTTTCAACAAGCGCTGGTTTTCCACCAAAATCTCCTCGGAAATCGGGAACTGCCGAGCCGTGAACCAGCCCCTTTCCCTGATCATCCTGGATATCGACCATTTTAAGAGGCTCAATGATACTTACGGCCATGCCATGGGCGATACTGTCCTGAACCAATTGGGCAAGATCATTTCCGTCAACGTCAGGGACAGGGATGTGCCCTGCCGGTATGGCGGCGAGGAGTTCACCATCATTTTGCCTTTGATAGACTTGAAAAAGGCGGCTCAAATAGCCGAGAGGCTCCGCGGCGTTTTTTCGCGTTTTGTTTTTCAAACCGGTTCAGGCGAGAAAATAAAGGCCACCATCAGCCTGGGCGCGGCCGAGCTTTCCCCCACCGATGATGCGGCGTCCTTGTTTGAAAAAGCGGACCAGGCCCTGTATCGGGCTAAAAACAGCGGCCGGAATAAAGTCATTTCAGCGCCGGAAAAATAATCATGTGCTTCATTGGCTAAACGGCATTTAATGTAATGGGGCCGGCCTCAAACATTTAAAACCTTATTATTCAAGCCGATTCTCAGCTTTTTGTTGAAACTTGCCCCTATTTTTCATATAGTTCCTGCGGCCTTGATTATTACCATACAGCCCCGTTGAATTGTATTTTGAGCGAATCCAAAAAAAAATACTTCTGGATCCTTTTCCTGTTTTGGGTCCTAACGCCCTCCGCCGCGGGCGCTGCGGAGAGCATCGTCAGGGAAGACGGCCAATATTCGCCTATTGGGAAATATACGGAGTATTTGACGGCCTCTTCCGAAGAAGTCTCCCTGGAAGACATCCTGCAGAAAACATATCAGGAATTGTTTCAGCCGCATAAGGACGATTCCTATACACTCGGCCTTACCAGCAAGGTCCTGTGGCTGCGGTTTAAGCTGGACAACCCATGGGGAGAGCCGCTTGTTTTGGCTATTGACAGGCCTCTTCCATACGCCGACCTGTACGTCCCTCAAAAGGGTCCGGGCGTTGATTCCCATTGGATTCGGCGATCAGTCAGCCTTTTGCACCCCCAAGGGGGGGAGAGGGAATTTAAATATCGATATCCCGTATTCCTCATTTTGCAAGACGCGCCAGGGAGTGAATATTTTTATTTGCGCATCAATCCTTCCGGCAAGGAATACCACGCCGCTTTAAGCTTTGTTCCTTTTGTCGAGGGGAGAGAGCATTTTTTAAAAAGGGCGAGAAAGGAAATCGCTTTCTTTTTCACCATCTTTGGAATGCTTTTGTCGCTGGCCTTGTACAACCTGTTTATAGCCTTGCAGCTGAAGGACAAGGTGTACTTTTCTTATGTATGCTATTTGGCGTCCATTCTAATATATGTGATCATGTATAGCGGCCTGCCCATCGTTTTTGACGCTCCAAGGCTTGCCGCATACCCCCTGCAGGCGGCGTCATTTGTTTTTTGTTTTGGCGCCGTTTTCACCCAATCTTTTTTACAAACCAAAAAACACACCCCGATTTTGCACCGTTTGATCACCTTATACTTTATTTTTTGCCTGACCGCGCTGTTCGCCATAGTCGCGGGGCGCCCCCAATTGTCCAATACGCTGGTTCATATAGCCGGAGCTTCGAGCGTATGGCTGGCTGTTATCACGGGAGTCCGCAGGCTGCTGCAAGGCTACACGCCGGCCAGATATTACGTGGCCGGTTGGCTGGTCGTTTGTTTGGGCAGTTGTACAATTAGCCTGCAGGGGCTTGGCCTGCTGCCCAACAATTTTTTTACCAGCAACTCCGTCGCCATAACATGCACCATGGAGGCGATTTTGCTTTCCCTGGCCCTGGGGGACCGCATCAGCGCCCTGCAAAAGGACAAAAAAATCCTCCAGACTCAGGAAAAGCGGCTCATGGAATTGTCCATCCGCGACGAATTGACCGGCCTATACAACAAAAGATGGTTCACCGGGAAAATCTCCTCCGAAATTGAAACCTGCAAGAGCGTGGGCCAGCCGCTATCCCTGATCATCCTGGACATCGACCATTTTAAGCAGCTTAATGACGAACACGGCCACGCCGCGGGGGACAGGATTTTACACCAGTTGGGCGAAATCATTGCTGCCAACGTCCGCACCAGAGACATTCCATGCCGCTACGGCGGCGAGGAGTTCGCCATCATCCTGCCGCTGATCGATCTTAAAAAAGCTGTCCAGGTGGCGGAAAGGCTGAGAAAGGCCTTCTGCGCCCATCGCTTTACCATCGAGGGCGGCGGCCACATAATAAAGACCATCAGCCTGGGCGTTGCCGAGCTTTCCCCTTCCGACGACGCAGCGTCCTTGTTTGGAAGGGCGGACCTGGCCTTGTATTGCGCTAAAGACAACGGGCGTAACCGAGTAATTACTGCGTAGTTTATTTGAAATTTTGACGTTACTTCTTTTTCTGTATTTTATTTCCCCGGCCTTTCATTTCCATTCTTGACGTTTTCTCTTCTAAAAATCGTCATGATTTTGTCAATCTTCCTATTTTGTGGGGGCTGCGCCTTCCATTGAGACGATAGCAGCCTAAAATACTCTTTCAATTCCCGCAAATACGGGCTTTCTATGCGCAAATAGGTTTTTGGCACAGGAATTGCTCTCAATAAGGCTAACTCTTCTGCTTTGCGGCGCCAAAGAGAGGCTTGGTTTTCCAGCCAAGGCCTTGGCGCCGAGTTCCACCGCAATACGGCGTGAAAGCGCCGGCCTGACCTTAAAACAGACAGTTTACCGGGCTAAAGCCTGCAATAATTTTAATTTTTAAGACCCCGGAGGCGACCATGAACGGCAACCGGAACAACTCCCTGGACGACCACCTCAAGCTGGTGAAAACCGGCAAACTGCGCTTTGAAAACGCTTTTCAGGCTGTGGCCAGGATGATCCTGGAGGATGAGTCAGCTATTGAAAAGGTCGTTGTTCATGGCAGGAATACTTATGATTTCAAACTGTTTCGGCAGGGTGCAAGGCATGTTGTAGGCATGTTTGAAGAAATCAACAGCTTTGTGTCCTGCGTGAAAGACGCCGCGGAGGGCGGGTCTTCCCGCGAAATGGCCTTTGTCCTCGTGGGCGAGCCGGGCAACGGCAAAACCTTTTTCGTGGACTACCTGTGCGCCCGATACCGCGAGTTCTTAGCCCAGCCCGCCAACAGGCGCTTCACCTTTAACTTTACGGGCATGGACCGGTTGGGGACTTACGGCAAGCTGAACACCTTCCAGTCCCAAACCTTTGAAGACCCCATGGTCCTGTGGATGAACCTGGGCGAGACTCAGGAGCAGAGCAAGGAAATCCTGGCCAAGCGCGGCAAAATGAAGGCCAAGGATATCGACAAGTTGTTCGAGAATTATCGGCCTTTGGGCGCTTGCAGCGATTTTATGCTCAACGACATCCGAATGCACACGGACGGCGATATCGATAAAATGCTTTCCTTTTTTCAGGTGGCGCCCGTGCCTTTGAGCGAAAGCCTGGGCACCATTACCGGCAAATATTCGGCCAAGGACAAAATCACATCTTCCGCCGTGGACCTGCTGGGCGAAGAGTCCATCAGCCGCCTGCTCCACATTGCGGACCCCAACAACCCCTATCGCTTTGACTTGCGCAGAGGGGCCTTGTCCCGCGTGGCTGGCGGAGGCATTCATTTTTCCGACGAAATTTTCAAAAACAAAAAGGATCTGGTCCAGATTTATTTAGGCGTCATCCAGAATCGTAACATAGAAATTGACGGTTTTCGTTGGCCCATTGACACCTTGATCATAGCAACCAGCAACAACGCCGAGTTCAACCGCTTTTTGGCGGAAAAGGAAGAAGCGCCCATCGTGGACCGCTGCCGCATTTGCTACGTGGCCCATAACACGGACTACAGGCTGCAAAACCAGTTGACGGATTACGCCATCGGCGCCGAATCCAAAACCACCATCACAAGCGAAGAGCTGCATCAGGACCCCAACATGAACTATGCGGCTTCCGTCGCCGTGGTTTTGACGCGCCTGCCGAAAAACGAAAAGCTGACCAGCATCGAAATGATGAAGCTGGCCGCCGGAGAGATCGCCGGGGAAAAGAGCATCAAGACCCTGGCCGAGGTCAAGGACTCCCTGAACCACGAGCCGGACATCACACGCCGGTTCGGCCAGAGGGGCCTGGGCCAGCGCGCCCTGGGCCGCGCCCTGCAGGCTCAGATGGAAACCTCCGAGACCAACGAAGGCCGTTGCATGTTCGCCGAGGACGTGTTCAAGGCCCTGGAAAGGGTGGTGCTGGATTATGTGACCGAAGCCAACGATCGGGCCAAGTATTTCTCGGACATCAAGACAGCCCGGGGCCTGTATCGCGAACGGGTCATGACCGAAATGTTCAACGCCTATATGGACGAGCCCCAGGCCATCCGCAAGGACGTCATGAATTACGTGAACATGATCATCGGCATTGACGCCGAAAACCTGGGGCCGGACCAGATGTGGAAGTACAAGGACCCCCAGAGCGGCGAGCTGAAGGCGTTGAAAATCGACGAGCGCTACGTCCAGAGCGTGGAGGAGCGCCTGGGCCTGAAAACCCGGGAGCAGCGGGAAAGCTTCCGCACCTCCATCCGTAAGATTTACGGCCAGAAAATGTCCCTGAACAAGGAATACGACTTCATGGACAACATAGAGCTTGTCAAGGCCGTGACGGACGTCCGGCTGAAATCCGACATCGCAGGCACGGGCAGCCTCATCGGCGCTCTGGCCAACCGGACCAACGAGGAAAACCAGAAGCTCTATGACCGCATGATCGACACCATGCTGAACAAACTGGGTTATTGCAGGACGTGCGCCCACAAGACCATAGAATATTTCTGCACCCAAAGCGACGAAACCTAAGCAGGCCCATGCGAGGACAAGGACGTGGCAAAGGACCCTGATAATAAAAAATTGAGCTTGGGCTCAGACATGGCGGCGCCTCCCGGAGGCCCGTCCAAAGGGCCCGGCCCCGGCGTCACCTACGTGCACACCCTGAGCTCGGTGGATGAGCTGCTGGAGCGGGACGCACAGCGGGAAAAGGACGGCTTTCCCCGCAAAATCCGCATCGGCAGGTTTATGAAGCCGGCCCGGGGCGGCAAGGACAAGGTGATTCTGGTTCCCACCACGGTGGAAGAAAAATTCATGCACGACACGCGCCCTCAGGACGAGCAGGAGGAGCAGAGCACAGGCGGTTCCGGCGAAGGCCAGGAAGGCGAGGTGATCGGCGAGCAGCCCGTGCATCAGACCTCCGGGTCCGGGCAGGGCGCTTCGGGCGAGGGAGACAGCGGCGGACATGAGATCGAATCCTCGGCCTATGATCTTGGCAGGATTCTTACGGAAAAATTCCAGCTTCCCAACCTGAAGGACAAGGGAAAGAAGCGCTCCCTCACCAAATACACCTACGACCTGACGGACAGGCACGTGGGATCCGGGCAGGTGCTGGACAAAAAAGCCACCTTCCGGCAGATCGTCAAAACCAACATCGCCCTGGGCAGAATTGACGCCGACGGGGATATCGACGCCTCGGAGCTCATCATGGGGCCCAAAGACCGGGTGTTCCGGATCGTCTCCCGGGAAAAGGATTTCGAGTCCCAGGCCATGGTTTTTTTCGTGCGGGACTACTCCGGGTCCATGAGCGGCAAGCCCACCGAGGCCGTGGTTTCGCAGCATGTGCTCATTTACAGCTGGCTCTTGTACCAATACGACAGGCAGGTGGAAACCCGGTTTATCCTCCATGACACGGAGGCCAAGGAAGTGGACGACTTCCACACCTATTACAGCTCCACCGTGGCCGGCGGAACCCGGGTCAAGTCCGCGTACCAGTTGGTGAATGAAATCGTGGAAAAGGAAAGCCTGGAACGGGATTACAACATTTACGTTTTTCACGGCACCGACGGCGACGACTGGGATTCCGACGGACGGGAAACCCTGCCCGAACTCAAAAAAATGCTGCTTTACTCCAGCCGGGTGGGCGTATCCATCGCCGAACGCTATTCCGGCGGCCAAAGCAAGACCGTGGTGGAGCGTTACATCCGCAACTCCGGTCTGCTTCATGACCAAAACGCCCGGCTCAGCCTGGACTCATTTTCGGAAAACGCGGATGAAGACCGCCTGATCGAAGGCATTCGGAGGCTCATGGCGTAATGGAACTCATCGATCAGCATACAAAGCGAATCATGGAAGGCTGCAAGGAGCGGGCTCGGGACGCGGGCCTGGAGTTCGGCGGCGACACTCTGGAGTACATCGTGACCAACCGGGACCTTGTGGACCTGGGGCCCAAAAACATGATCCCCACCCTGTACGACTATTGGGTGCAGGACGTGGAGGTCATCAAGGAGCGCAGCCGGTACGAACTGTACCCCAACAACCCGTACGAAACGGTCATCAACACCCGGCCGGCCATATCCTTTTATAACGATAACAACCCGGACTGGCTCAACGTCATGATTTTTTACCATGTCCTGGGCCACATAGACTTTTTTCGGAACAACCACTTGTTCGCCCATACCTGGCACGAGGATTTCGAGGGCCAGGCTTTGTCGGACAAACGCTACATCGCCAAGCTGCGGTCCGAAAAAGGACGCTGGGTGGATTATGTGATTGAGTTTTCCCGGGGGATAGACAACCTGGTCGGCCTGTATTCCGAGCTTTCCAGCCTCAACAGGCATGAAACGCCGATCCTTTCCCGGCTGGATTATTATTTTGACGTGTTTTTGCAAAAGGAAAAAAAGGTTCGGGCGGGGGAGTATCTTAAGGAGATTGAACGCTACAACCAGGCTTGCAGGGATTTTCCCGACGCCCCGGATCCTGTGTTTTTTGCGGAAGTGGCGGCCGCCTATCCGGAATTCGAGGCCTTGTACAGTAAATTCAAGAACAGGCGCCACTCCCGTCCAAAGGACCTTATGTCCTATATCCTGGAAAATTCGCCTTTTTTGGCCAAGGATCAAAATCGCTGGATGAAGCCCGTGGTGGAAATCGTCCGGAAGACGGCTTTGTTTTTCGCCCCGCAAATCCGCACCAAGACCATCAACGAAGGCTGGTCCAGCTACTGGCACGAAAAGCTCTTTTTGCAGGACGACAGAATCAGCGGCAACGAAGTGGGCTTCGCCAGGGTGAACGCCTTTGTGACGGCCTTGCCCTTTGTGGGCCTGAACCCCTACGCAATCGGCATGCGTTTGTTTGAGCACGTGGAGGACTTGGGGAGGGGCGGCAGGATATCCTACGACTTTCAAAAACTGCTGGACGCGAACCTGAGAAAGAAATTCTCCAGGGAGGACGCTTCGGGCGGGGGCTGGGTCTTCAAGGTGCGCGAAAATTTTTCGGATTTCACTTTTATCAATACCTTTGTGGACCAGGAGTTTGTGGACAAACACAAACTTTTTGTGGCGGGCCGCAGGCTGAACCCCCGCAAGAAGGTGTGGGAGTACTACATCAAAAGCCGTAAGGCTGAAGACTATAAGCAAATGCTTCTGGACTCCCTGTACCATCCTCCCAGCATCGACATTGTGGAGGAGGAGACCAACGACGAGCACCTGTATTTGACCCATCGCTTTGAAGGCAAGCCCCTGGTCAAGGAGTTCATCGCAAACACCATGATGGGCATAGAGTTTCTTTGGGGAGGACCGGTCAAGCTGGAAACCACCGAGTTGATCATGCCTGCGCCTGAACCAACCGGCCTGGCGGCCTTTTATGCGGCTTTCGCCACGGACCCGTTCCCCGGGTCCTCGCGGGAGCCCAGTTACCGGCGCGTGGTTTATACTATGGAAGACAGAAAGCTCTCAAAGGTTGTGTTATGAACGAAAATCCCTACGAGCAAAAATCCAAGGACATCCTGGAGGGGTTGTGCGCCAAGATTCGGGAGAAGGAGCACGGCGCTCCCATCCCTTTGGAGGAGTTTCTTCAAATCGCCGCCAGCGAGCCGGACCGGGTGTTTCGCAACATTCTCCAGGTCTTCCACGATATGATTCATTCCTACGTGGGGCCCGGCAGCGATGAGTATCTTGGAGACCCCGAGACCATCAACTTCGTGTATTACGATACGCACCGCCTGTTTGTGGAAGGCAGCGACAACCCATTTTTTGCGGATCGCTTGTTTGCCAACCGCTTTATACAGCATGTGACCACGTTTCGGCGGGGCATTCCGCAAAATCGCATTTATATCTTTGAAGGCCCTCACGGCAGCGGAAAGAGCACCTTTTTAAACAATCTGCTCATGAAATTCGAGCAGTACACCAAAACTCCCCAGGGGGTTTCCTACGAAACCATCTGGCGCATCGATAAAAACGAGCTGGGCGCCGGAGATATAGAAGCGGCCGCCATTTTAAAGCAGTTGAAAAACCTGGTGGAAACCCCGGGCGTGCGGGGCGTAACGCCCATGAAAGGGGCGGACCTGGCGGCTTTAAGCAACAAGAATTACCTCCAGGTGCATTGCCCTAACCACGATCATCCCATCATGCAAATTCCCAAAGCCTACCGCAGGGAATTGATAGATGAGTTGATCGACGATCCGGTTTTAAAAAAGAAGATCCTGTATCAAAAGCAGTACCAATGGATATACCGGGATAAGCCGTGCACCATTTGCGCGTCTTTGTTCCGGTCGCTGCTGGACGTGCTGGGGGCGCCTTCCAAGGTTTTTAAAATGATTTACGCCAGGCCCTATCAGTTTAATCGAAGGCTTGGGGAAGGCGTGAGCGTTTTCAACCCGGCGGACATGATTCCCAAAAGCAACCTGCTAAGCAACCCCGTGCTGCAGCAGCAGCTGGACAGCCTGTTGCGGAGCAGCAACCAGGTCCGGTACGTGTATTCCCGGTACGCCAAGACCAACAACGGCATATACGCGCTCATGGACATAAAGGACGCCAACAAATACCGGTTCAACGCTCTCCACGGCATCATCAGCGAGGGAGTGCATAAACTGGAAGACGTGGAGGAAGACGTGCATTCCCTGTTCCTGGCCCTCATGAATCCCGAGGATCACAATCAGGTGGATCAGGCGCTTTCGTTTTCCGACCGCATCACGTACATAAAAATCAACTACGTGCTGGATTACAACACGGAAGTGAAGATCTACAAAAGCAACTTTGGGGACCAGATCGAGAAGCGTTTTTTGCCCAGGGTTTTGGAAAACTTCGCCAAGGTCATCATCTCCACCAGGCTGAAAACCAGCTCCGAACCCCTTTTGGAGTGGATCGGCGATCCCTACAGATACAGGAGATACTGCGACCGGAACCTGCTGCTGCTGAAAATGGACATCTACACCGGCGTCATCCCGGCCTGGCTTTCGGAGCGGGACAGGCAGGCTTTTAGCGCCAAGCGGCGCCGGAAGGTTGTGGCCGAGTCGGAAAACGAAGGCCGCGCCGGCTTTTCGGGGCGCGACTCCATTAATATTTTCAACGAGTTTTATACGGCGGTGGCGAAAAAAGGCAAGCTCATCAACATGGACATGCTGGTGAACTTTTTCAAAAAACGTCAAAAAGGCCAGGAGGTGATCATTCCGGAAGGCTTTATGGAATCCCTGGTGGACTCCTACAATTACATGCTTCTCCAGGAAGTGAAGGAATCCCTGTACTATTACAATGAAGAAAGGATTTCCAACGACATCCAGAACTATCTCTTCGCCATTAATTTTGAAATCGGCAGGGAGGAAAAATGCGTGTACACCGGCGAGAAACTGGAAATCACCGAAAGTTATCTGAGCTCCATGGAACAGCGTTTCATGGGCGCGGGAGTCCCTGGACAGGCGCAACTCATGTTCCGGGAGGAAATCCAGCGGGAATACGCTTCCAAGACCCTGACCCAGGAAATGGGCCTGGAAAAGAAGCCCATTACGGAAACGGCGGTTTACAACAAGTTGATGGAGCGTTACGTTCACAACCTGAAGGAAAAGGTGATGGATCCGTTCCAGGAAAACGAAAACTTTCGAAACGCCATCAAGGATTTCAATACAGACGCCTTCAAGACTTACGACCGGAGAATTCGGGAGGAAGTCAGCTTTCTCATGGCCAACCTGCAGAAAAAATACGGGTATACGGACCAGGGCGCCAGGGAGATATGCATGTACGTCATCGACAAGGATCTGGCCAAGCTGTTCGCCGAACCAACCAGGCCGACGTCCCCGCCCATCAATCCATTCGACGGCCTGGGGGCCTTCGCCATTACTCCATAATCCGGTTGGCGGCCCGGCTACATCTTGCCGATGGCCGCCGCCAAAATCGGATCGTCCAGGATTTTCTTCGCGAATTTGATGTACTTGGCCACGATGGCTCTGACAGCCATTTGGAGGGCGTAGGGGCGAACCGGCTTTTCCAGTAAATAGGTGATTTCCGAGGCCACGCATACGTCCACCACTTCCTTGCTGGCTTCGCCGGAAATGACAATGGTGTCTTCATAGGCCGCTGGGAATTTGTCCGTAATGGCGTCCAGAAAAACAAATCCCATGCGGTCCCCTAAATATACATCCAGAATAAATATGGCCACTCCTGCTTCTTCACTCCTGCAAAAGTCCGTGGCTTCATCCGGATCCGTAAACGGGTGCACTTCCCCCCATGTGTAAAAACTTTCCACAATCTCCTTGAGAGTCATACACACGTCCGGGTCATCGTCCAGGATGATCACATTCAAACCATAAGACATTCGTATTACCTCCGCACAGGCGAGCTTGGTTTGCTGCAAATAATCAGGTCACATCCTCTTAAGTACATGGTCTCATAGTTCATGGTTTTATGAAAAGGTTTTTTTGCCTTTAGCCTTGGGGGCATCCGCTCAAATTTCAGTTTATTACAGGCAAATTTCGCTATGCTGTGAATCCCTTGATAGGCAGAGCGCCCTTTCAGCCGGCCGCTACCCTGCAAAGGTCCTCCATACTATGCTTCTAGCAGGGAAACGCCCCGGACGCATTTCCGCGCCGGGGGCGTTTGGAGTTTCATGGAACGGCAAAAAGCAATCATGATGCCTTGGTTAAAACTTATCGTTTGGGCAACGTATCGTTCAGGTCTGTTTAAACAGGTCTGTTTAAACCTTGATTACGCCAAAAATTTATGTATAATATAAAGCACTTATCCTGATTTAAATTGAACGCCATTAACAACCCTGAGCGGAAACAAAAGGAGCAACTCATGAGAGTGAGGCTTATCCCAAGGTTTGCTTTGGTTATCGCCGCGGCGCTATTGCTATGTAACGGCTCCGCCTATGCCGGAACTATCTACGTCTTCAACGCCACCGAGCCGGATGATGCCAAGGCGCTGTCCGGAACATTCTTTGACGCAAGGTTTTATCTGGATCAGTATTCACAGCCTATTGAAAGCACCCATGAATTGCTGCCGGGGCAGGGCACGGCGCTGTATGTTCCCGACGGGGCTTCCAGCGCTTTTTTGGATGTTCCCCCCGGCTTTTTCGCAACATACATCGATCCCTTTACCGGAGAAGCCTATCGCGGAATTGCCCCGTCCTCGGCAGGCGTTGTAGGCGTGACCCCGGTCATGACCTACGCGGACAGCGACACCAATACGCTCAGAGTGACTAATACCATGTCGCCCACCGCTGAGTTGCTGGCGTATTTCATTCCCCTTTCCGGGGCTGACAGTATTACCTTTACGGCTTCTTTAGGGCCTTACGAGACCTTGCAGTTGCATGCTCCGGAAAATTTTTTCGGATCCGCCGCCTTGGACAGCGGAGGCCAGCCCATCGCCGTAACCAATCAGTTCGCCGGGGAAGGGAACGCGGCGGTAGGCGGTTTCGCCACGGAGGCTCAGGAAGTCGCCATTCCGGCCATTCCCCACGATACAAACGGATTTACCTCCAATTTTTACGTTCAGAATTTGGGTTCGGATTCGACCGGCGTAACGGTAAACTATTACGGGGAGGACGGGACGTCGTTAGGGACAAGCAATTACGGCCTTTCGGGTAACCAGGGTTTTGTAACCTCTTCCTACTCGGCGCCCCTGGGCGCGGCCCAGGCCGTAGTCACCAGCAGCGACCAACCCATCGCCGTAACGGTAAAAAGCACTAATAACGACGGCGACGACGCCTTTGCCTTTCAGGGCGTCCCGGAGTCGGATGCCTCCAAACTGGTGTGTTTTCCAGGGGTTTTTAACGCATTCATGGGGGAAACTACGCTGATTTACATCAGAAATTCAAGCGGTTCGGAGGCAGATGTCGATATAACAATTCGTAAGCAGGATGGATCCGTGGCGGTGTTTTGGGGGGAAACCATTCCGGCAGGAGGCAGCACGGTCGTCGATCTCAGCTCCATTGAAGAGTTGCCCAGCGGATTTGCCGGCATAGCCTTTATAAGCTCCAACCAGGACATCGTGTGCGTGGGAATTACTCGGGACGCCGATGGAAACAGTTTCGCCTATGAAGGCGGCCCCCTAACCAGCCGCAAGCGGGACGCCATATCCACCCTGGTGTTTCCCGCCGTCTCTTCGAGTCCGTATGAGGCCATTGAAGAGTTGATTCAGGAATATGCCTCCAAGGATAATGATCTGGATTGTTTCATTCAGGCGGTGGGAGTAAAGTAGCCTTTTGCCTATAAAATAGCAACCAACCCGTTATTGCAGCCCAAAACGCCCCCGGACGCATTTCCGCGCCGGGGGCGTAATACTTTCCGGATAAAAATCAGGGCGGAGGCTCAGGCGTCCGCTAAAAGAGCCTGACGCTCCTCGTCAAAATCGGCGAATTCCAGAGCGACTTCCATAAACCGGTCTGCGATTTCCATAAATGCGTCCACCATATCCGGGTCAAAATGCCCGCCCCGTCCCTCCCTTATACTCTCCAGCGCGCACATTTTAAGAAGGACGTCCCAGAAATCCTGGATGTACTCCACCTTAAACCCGGCGCGTTCCGCGACCAGATTAAAATAATCCACCGAGAAGCCGCGCGGCTTTCCGTATTCCACAAAATCAAAGGGCGCGTAATCCAGTTCATTCGAGACCCTGATGACGGGGTGGGCGTTCAGCCAGGCCTGTTCCTCGTCGGTTAGGGCGAGAGCGCCCCGGCCGGTTTTCTCGTTGTCTGCAGAGAAAACAGGGGCGGGGATCCATAAGAGCATCAAAAGGGCGGCCAATAGGATCTTTTTCAACATAAGAACGTCCTACTTGGAGGCGCCTGACTCCGCAAAAAACGGATTTGCAGGCTTTCAACTCCGGCTGCATGACAATTCAGAATTTCCGATGATTGGCGCTTGGGCTTGTCGCCGGAAGAGAAGATGGGATTGCGCTGTTCGGATCAGGACAAAAAGCGACTCGCCGATATAAATTTAATGGTTAAAAACATTTTATCATACTGGTGTTCTTCAGTCTAAATAGTTATACTTATGAAGATGGATTTAAATGAGAATCCGGCGGCCGCTGCAAGGCGTTTTCCGGTGGAGGCTTTATTTAAGGGGGAGTTTTAAGCAAATAAGGCCTGGGGCGATCCTGTCCGGTTGGGCCGCCGGTTTTCCTGCTTGGAATATTTCGCTTGCCCAAAGCAAGTTATTTTTGATATCGTACGGTATCGAACGAAATCCATCGTTCCTGTCTTCGCCTTGATTTCATTTCCATATAAGGAGGGTTCTTCGTGTTGATCCAACCTTTAAATGTCCCTGGCAGGCATTGCGCCAGCAGCGGCTTGCGCAACCTCGCTGCATTTCACGGATTAGGCTGGTCCGAGGCCATGTGCTTTGGATTAGGTGCCGGCCTCGGCGTTTGGTACATTAAAAGCAAAAGCCCGTCCCGCATGGTGCATGTGCGTTCTGCGGACATCGAAGAGCAGTTTTTTATTCGCATCGGCCAGCCCCTGCCCTGGGACAAGTTTAAAACCCCCGAAGAAAGCCATGACGACCTGATCGCCAAACTCGATTCCGGTCTGCCGGTCATTGTTCAGACGGACATCTTTTATTTGCCTTATTACCAGTCCGGCACACACTTTCCCGGGCACGTGATCACCGTTTGGGGGTACGATCCCCACAAGCAGGCGTTTCTGGTGACTGATACGGAGCGGCCGGATTTGATAGAGGTGGCATACAGCGACATGGCCAAGGCCCGGTTTTGCAAGGACGTATTTTTTGACATCAAGGGAAACTGCATGGCGCCTAAAACTCTTGCGGCTCCGGAAGACATGGGCCGAACCGTGCGGGAAGCCATTGTTTTTAACAGCCGCGTGCTGATGGATCCGGCATGGAAGATGCAAGGTATGGAGGGATTGCGAACTTTTTTGAATGAACTGGATCTTTGGGCCGGATTTGACGACTGGCAATGGGCGTTCCGGTTCGCCTATCAGGTGTTTGAGAAGCGCGGCACCGGAGGAGGGGGGTTCCGGCTGATGTACAGGGACTTCCTGGATGAGTCCGCGTCCTATTTGCCGGAAATTAACGACCTGGGGCTGCCCCAGCTTATGGGAGACGCCGCCCAGGCCTGGACGGATTTGGCCATGACCTGCAAAGAGGCGTCTGAAAAGGACGCGGCGGATGTCACGGACATTCGCAAGGATCTGGAAAAGCTCCTTGCCGTAGAGACTGCTTATCATGAGACTGCTTTGAAGTTGGAAAAAGAAGCGTAAACGCGCGACAACGCACGGCCCGCCGGGATGATCCTTCAGGGCGGGCGAAAAATTTTTAGGCCTTGAAATTATTTTAGCGCATTCCCTTTTTGCGCAATTCATCAGGAGGAAATTGTGAATCAGCACCCGATTATACAAAAAGTTCTATCCGCCGGCAGAAAAGCCTTAACGGAATCGGAGTCCAAAGCCTTGCTCGCCGAGTACGGCGTTCCCGTGGTTGAGGAGAAAATTGCAGATTCGCCCGAAAAGGCGGCGGAGCTTGCTGAGGAGACCGGATTTCCCGTGGTTCTCAAAGGGCTGGGCGAAAGCCTTGCCCATAAGTCGGAAATGGGGCTGGTGGCTGTCGGCCTGACTGATAAAAATTCGGTTATTGCTTCGGCCAAGGGGATGAAGGGCAAGGCCGGCGATGCGCTGGAGGGGTTTCTGGTTCAGCCTCTTGTTCGGGGGGACAGGGAGTTCGTGGCCGGGCTGTTTACGGACCCCGTCTTCGGCCCGGTGATCATGTTCGGGCTTGGAGGCGTCTTTACCGAGGCTCTTTCCGACGTGGTTTTCCGTTTGGCGCCCTGTTCGGAGAAGGACCTGGAGACCATGCCTGATGAAATCCAGGCCAAAAAGCTGCTGGGGGATTTTCGCGGGCAGGCGGCGGCCGACAAGCAGGCGATTTTAAACGCTTTGGCCGGTTTGTCCCGATTGGTGCAGGACAATCCCCAGGTGGCTGAGGTGGACATTAACCCGCTTAAGATAGGGCCGGACGGGGCGGTTACGGCTGTGGACGCCTTGGTGGTGTTGCGAGAAGAGCAGAAGGAAGTCACCCATCCTCCCGCCATTGCTCCCAAGGACGTGGCCCGGTTTTTCACCCCTAAATCCGTAGCGTTGGTGGGCGCCTCCGGCACTGTCGGCAAATGGGGCTTTTCCATCGCCACGTGTATTTTGGGCGGCGACTTTCCAGGGGATCTGCATTTGGTTAATTCCAAAGGCGGGGAAATTCTGGGAAGAAAGGTATACAAAAGCGTGTCGGAAATCCCCGGGCCTGTGGACATGGCCTGCATCACCATTCCGGCCGCCCATGTAATGGGGCTTTTTCCCGAGTTTCAGGCCAAGGGCATCCGGTATGCTTTGTTGATCACATCCGGGTTTGGGGAAACCGGACCGGAAGGCAAGGTCCTTGAAAAAGAGCTGGTCGCCAAGGCGCGAGAACACGACATCATCATTCTCGGCCCCAATACCATGGGCCTGAACAACCCTCATAACACCTTTTATTGCACGGGTACGCACATTCGGCCCGAACCGGGCGCCACGGCGTTCGTTTCCCAGTCCGGCAACATGGGCGGGCAGTTGATGGCTTTCGCCTTGGAGCAGGGCATCGGCCTGCGGGCCTTTTGCGGGTCGGGCAACGAAGCCATGATTTCCATTGAAGACAGCATGGAAGCCTTTGAGGTGGACGAACTCACCAGGACCGTGGTGCTTTATCTGGAAAGCGTAAAGAACGGCAGAAGGTTTTACGAAAGCGCCCGGCGTTTGGGCAAAATCAAGCCGGTGATCGTCCTTAAAGGAGGCCGCACAGAGGCGGGCGGCAAGGCCGCCGCCAGCCATACAGGAGCTATGGCGTCCAATGTCAAGGTTTTCGACGCCGCATGCAAGCAGGCTGGCGTGGTCTCTGTGGAAAAACCCATGGACTTGCTGGATCTTTCCGCCGTCTTTTCTGCGCTTCCGTTGCCTAAAGGCAAGCGCACGGCCATCATGACCTTGGGCGGCGGCTGGGGAGTCGTTACCGCCGACCTCTGCAACCGGTGGAATCTGGACGTTCCGCCGTTGCCGGACGATCTGGTCAAGACCATAGATAAAATCCTGCCGCCTTATTGGAGCCGGGCCAACCCTATCGACCTGGTGGGGGAAAACAATCCCCAGTTGTTTTTTGACGTAGCCCAGGAACTGGCTCGTTGGGACGGCTGCGATGCGGTTTTGGTTTTAGGTATTGTCGGAAGAAAACTCGCCCTGAAGCGGTGGATAGACAGCGCCCTAAAAACAGATCCCAACGCTGACAGAAAACAATTGGACGCCATGCACGACTTGCTGAGCAACATGGAGGACGATTTTTTTGCTCATCTCGCCAAGCTTATGGACGAAACCCATAAACCGTTTATCGGCGTCCGCATGGGCAGGTCGGAGGACAGCGGCACGGTGATTAAGGTTCCCGGCTGCCAGTACGAAGACGTATTTTTTGAAACTCCGGAGCGGGCGGTCAAAGCCCTTTCCGGCATGTGCGAGTATCGGGCCTTCCTGGATCGGGAAACGGGCGAATAAGTAAGGTGCGCAAATAAAAGCGGGCGCTGCGGCTATTCTTGACTCAAGCCGCCGTCCGCTTTTTTTTATGTTCTTTGCGAATCTTCGCCTCCCATTTCAGCATGTTGATGAATAAGCGCGCGTTCAATACAGCGTCCATACCCTGTATTGAAGCGAATACGGCGTATACGTTTTTCGCCCTTGAGTTTGCAGCAAAGGTTCTCGCCAGCCAAGGTTGCAAGTCTGGCTGGCTGTAGAGATAACGGATTTCCTGGCTTCTTCCTGAAAATCGCAAATAAGCCAGTTCTTTGGTCAGCCCGCCGCGGCCTGAATAATTCCGGATGCGAAAGGAGTCTGTTGCTGCAAAAGCAATATTTCTGGGTTTAAAGAACGCTATCGCCTGGGAAAATGCCTCTGGTTTTTGCCAAGCAGCGTTCAGGAACTCTACGGCGCGGACAAGGCCGCGTGTTTTGTCGTCCATCAAATCCAGGTACGCAAAGGACGATTCGTCTGGTTCGAACCAGGGAGGAAAACGGCAGATTACGGCGCCGAGTTTTCCTGACTCCACGGCCGGGCGCATGCCTGCCGTGAACATGTCAAATCCCATTTCCAAAACCTGCTTGGGGAAAGCCTGAATTTGGCGTTTGTCCAACAGTTCCCTGTCCAGGTCTCTGGCGATGATGCTTGGCAGGTTTTTGGGGATAATGGGAAAACCGGTCAGCATTCCCGGAACCTGAAAATGAAAAACAAAGTGATCAGGCGTCTGGTTCACCCAATGGCTGACAATCTCCATGGTTGGAATCCGGAAAAAAGTAGAGGCCGTCTCTACCGAGGAAAACCGGGACGCGTAATATTTAAGGTAATCCCTTTGCCCCAGGCCGGGGGGGTAAAACGCCCGTTCGCCTGCAAGGCTTGCATGAGTCCATCCTGCTGCACCTACCCGTATCATGATACATTGAATGCCTTTGATCCCGCCAAAAATATTTAAGGCGGAAAGGTTCACGCCTGGCGTCTGACCTGGTTGCTGTCAACTAAGTAATTTCAGCCCTGAAATCAGAAAAAAATCTGCGGCAAAACTGCCTGCCGGGCTGCAAATAAGTTCATTTTAAAGGGTCAACCGGGAGACTTCAGGCTAAGTGGTAAAGTGGTCGATCAGGGTGATCTTAAGAGGCGATACGCTTGGGTAACGAGCCGTAAGGTAGTGGGGTCCTTACGAGGCGCCTGAAGTTTCCCGGTTAATCGTTAGCGCGCCTGGGGGCGCGAATATTTTTTGCAAGTATGGAAACGCCGCGCAAGCCGAATCGGTTGACCACGCCCTCCACCACTAAAACGGTTTGGGACAGCACGATTTTGGCGCAGCGTTTGCTGACGTTTTCAAACACGGTCACGTCAAACAAGCCCCTGGCGTCCTCCAGAGTGATGAACATGACCCGTTTGCCGCTTTTGGTCGGCGGCGTATGAATGATGATAACCCTTCCGCAGGCTTTGACGTAGCGGCCGTCCTCACACCACCTGATGCGGTCGCTTTCCATACAGCCCTTTTCCCAGACTTCGGGCTCCACGGTTCTACACCTTTCGGATCAGTCCGGCCATTACGCCAAGCACGCGCACGTCGATAAAATCCTCTTCGGTGTAGCAAAAAGGCTTGTACCTGGCGTTGGCGGGACGCAGTTCAATGCGGCTTCCGTCCCTGTGGAAGTACTTAAGGGTGACCTCGTCATTCACCAACGCGGCGACAATATCGCCGTTCCGGGGCGTGGCCGTGGGCTTGATGACCACATAGTCTCCGTCTTCTATGTGGGCTTCGATCATGGAATCCCCTTCCACACGCACGGAAAAAGCATCGGAGGATCCGAAAAAAGCCCGGTCCACATCCAGGGTGTCCATGACGTTTTCCACCGCAAGGATAGGCGCGCCCGCGGCGATGCGGCCCACCAGGGGGATTTTGCCTCCTGCGCCGGGCGGCGCCTTTAAAACTGTAATGCCCCGGTTTTTGCCCTTGGCAACCTGGATGTAGCCTTTGTCTTTCAGGCCTTTCAGGTGAAAATGGGCCGTGTTGGGGGACTTGAACCCCAACTCGTCGCATAACTCCCGCACCGTTGGCGGATACCCGTGGTCGGCCGTGTATTCCATGATGAACTCGAAAACCAGGCTTTGTTTTTCCGTCAGGTCTTCCATGGCGATCCTTTATTTCATGCCGTTAAAGCGATTGTTATGAAAAAGCATGGCGCCGCCGAACTGCAGGCTGGCCCTGGCCCTTTTGGCAGGGGGCAGGGGCGACATTCCCTTGGAGGAAAAAGGGCGGCCCGTCATGGGCCTTGCCTTTTTTACAGCAACGCCGAATTCCCGCCCGGCGCCGCCCACGCCGGACTCCAGAAGAAAGTTCCGCACCTCCCGCACTACGAACCCGGCGACCACCATCAATATTATGGGAAGTATCCAATGCCTGTTTGCATTAAAAATCGTGATGAAAAGATCCATGACTTTGCTCCTTCGCCTTTTTCGTCCAGGAGCGCGGCGGCGCCTGAACATATGTTCTATAGGAGGAAAATATAGTACATATGTTCAGGTGTCAAGCCTTTTTCACGAAAAATTTCGAATTACAAAAGAATGCGGTTTTTTATCGCCCGAATGATCAACTGCCCCATGGATTCCTGGACTTCGGGCGCTTTTTCCAAAACCACCGGACGATTCAGGTTGTAAAACCGGACCATCCGCTGGTTCAGGTAGCCTTCGGGAAACGTGTCCAAAGGATTCTTTTTATGCATGGTGACGTAAGGCAGTTTAGGCAGCACAATGGGGCCTTCCCCGGCAGGCGGATTTTCCAGCAGGGCCTCCCGGGCCAGCCTGGCTTTGTGGTGGTTCAACGTTTCGGGGATTAGGACGGCTTGAAATGCTGCGTTAAGAACATGAAAGGCGAAAAACAGAATCAGGCCTATGTTGACGGCGGTTTTCATTTGGAACAGAGGTTTGCCTTTGACGGAAAAAAGGGCTTCGCTGTTTTGCGCCACGGCGATCATGGCCGGAACCGTCAGCAGGAAGATGAATAGAAAAGGCGCGGTATAGGCCCTCGCGGCCAGCGGGGTTCCCATGGAAATGTGGCTGATGACGTTCATGATCAGCATGAGGCAAAAATTCATGAAAACGAGCAGCCCGAAAATGGCGGCGTTTTCGGGAACGAAATCGCCTTCCCTTTTTTTGCAGCCCCAAATTCCAACTAGCAGCCAGGCAATTAAAAAAGCCAGGACCGGAATCATATATAGTTTGGGTTTGGCAGTCTCCATCAGGGTGTTCATGAGCACCTGCAGGGCGTCTTGCCATAGGGGCAGGCCCGGCGCATTTATAAAGGCCCTTTTATCTGCAACTCCGGGGGAAAGGGCGATTATCGTCAGCCCAGCCCCATGGAAGGCCAGGAACACGGCGTAGCACGCGTAGGGCATTTTGACTATCCGGCGGAAGATATACGCCGTGGAGCGCAATGCTTCTCCGGCCCATCCGCCCAGGTTCGGCGCCTTGGCATCCGCCGCCTTGACCCCTAAAAACACCAGGCACAGGCCGATTGCCATGGACCCGTATATTTCCTGGCATCCTGCGGCTAAAAACGAAAGCGCTCCCGCAAAAAACAGATTGCCTGCGCCGCCGCCCTTGGCGTAGCGATCCAAGAAAATCAAAACCGGGACCAAAAGATAAAACGACGTCATATAAACCGACGGCCCCTGAATGCACAGAAGCACGTCCGCCTTGTAGGGAATTATCATGAGCACCATGGCCGTCTCCACGATGCACAGGCTCCAAAGCAGGCCTTTACGGATGACGCCGCCCTGGGTCTTGCTTCCCAACAACCGTTTTTGCAGCAGATACAAACATCCGGCGATCAAAGCGCTTTGCACCAGCCCCAGAACCCTGTGCAGCGGGACCATGGTGTTGATTTTTTCCATCCAATACATGAGAAAAAACGAGACGAATCGACCGTCCGACTCGTAATAGTAGTACTTGATAAAGCCCCACACCCCATGCTCTCTCATGAGCAGAATGTGCTTGAACTCATCATCCACAAAATGATTGAAATATCCGTGAAATGAAACGATCGCAATATACGCCAGACTGATCCCCACCAGTATATTGAACCAGCCTGTTTGGAACTCAGAACCGATTTTATTGGGCCGCTCCCCATCCGGCGTTCCAACCCCGCCCATGAATAACCTCCGCTCACGCAATCTTTGAGGAATTACCATAAAAGTCATATGATAAGATGATAGATAGAAATGGGAAAAACTGCAATGAAAAAACCCGGCCGGCCCCCTTGGCGGGCCGAATCCGGGTTCTATGGTAGATGGCGACAAGGGTCCTTGTTGCAGGTTCCCGCCACCCAAATAAAATCTTGCAAAGCGGTTTTAAAAGGTCCTGGTCTTCTTAAAGAAATCGGTATCTAAGGGCTGGAAGGCTTTATTAGAACATCTCCAGCATTTTTTGCGGAATCTCGGGCTCGGACTGGACCGCTTCCCGGGCCAGCCTGGCCTTCCTTTGGGTTTCCGTCTCCACAAACAAGTACACGCTCAGGCTGAAAATCACCAAAGCCGCAAAAAGCACACCCATAATCAGCATCCAAACCATCCGCGCCTCCTGCTCCTCATAAAAAATTCATGAAAGACCCGCAGCGTTAACATAAGCCTGCAATATTATATCGGCCTGATTGGGTGCGGGCTTGAGTTTTTACAATTTGTTTACAAAACATTTTCTTGACAGGAAGGCCTTGCGTGTCCAAAATTGAATTTGAATTCAAATTCAAAAATCGCGGGGAGAACTCCGCAAAGGCCCCATAGAGGACGCTTTTTGCCATGACCGAACAAACCAAAGAAAACCGCATCCTGGACGCAGCCACCCTGGAAATCGCCGAAAACGGATACGCCAATGCAACCATGGCGCGCATCGCCAAAAGGGCCAATGTATCCAGCGGCCTGATTTATTTTTATTTTCCCAAAGGCAAGCTCCAGGTTCTTTTGTCAATAACCGTCCGTTTCTGGAAGATTTTGAACGACAGGCTGGAGACCCAGTTGGAAAGCATCTCCGACCCTGTCGCCAGAATCACCGAAGTGGCCCGGCTGGCGGAGTTCATGCTGGTCCGGGATAACAACCGGCTGTACCTGGCCAAAGTGCTCATCGAGGAATTGCCTCGCATGTTCATGATCAATGACGAGGAGCTTAAAGACACCCGGATGGAAATCACCATCCAAAACCGCAAGTTCATTCACACCATCGACTCCATCATCAAGGATGGACAGGATCAGGGAATCTTTGACCGGGACCTGAATCCCAGCGCCGTGCGGCAGGTTTTATACGGCGCCGTGGAAATGCTTTTGTACGGCCTGTTCATCAAGGCCTCCCGGAATGAAGATCTGGGTTACGGCAAGGACGACGTCAAGCATACCCTGGACATGTTGATCAGGAAATTTTTATGCAAAACCCCGTAAGTCCTCCTTAAGGAAAAAGGAAGGAATATTATGGAAAAGACAAATAAGACCAATCAGAACGCCTCCGGCCTTTACTCTCTGGGTTTGTGCCTGGGGGCCTCCACCATTACCATGGCTTCCATCAATTCGAGCGGCGGCGCTCCGCCTGAGGTGGAAAGGACTCTGGCTTTGCCGCATGAGGGCAATCCCCGCAAGGCCCTGCTCAAAGCGTTGGAGCAATTCGACCTGGCCGCTTACGACCGCATTACGGTCACGGGCAGGCGCCTGCGCAATCTATTAAACCTGACCTCCATTCCCGAGCCCGAAGCCGTGGAGGCCGCCTATCAATTGCTTAAGCCCGAGGGCGGTCCTTGCCAGGCCATTGTGTCCGCCGGCGGGGAAACCTTTATGGTTTACCAGTTAGGCAAGACCGGCCAGGTTTCCAACGTGCTAACCGGCAACAAGTGCGCTTCGGGCACGGGGGAATTTTTCTTGCAGCAGTTGCGGCGCATGAACGTAACGCTGGAGGAAGCCGCAACCTGGGCGGCCACGGAAACCCCGCATCATGTTTCGGGCCGGTGCAGCGTGTTTTGCAAGTCGGACTGCACCCACGCCACCAACAAGGGCGTTCCCAAGTCCCGGGTTACGGCCGGCCTGTGCCAGATGATGGCCAACAAGATTTTGGAGTTGCTTAAGAAGGTCGGCCGGGACCGCATTATGCTCACCGGCGGGACTTCCCAAAATCAGATGATGGTCCATTATCTGAAGCAGGAGATTAAGGATCTGGTCATCCCCGAGCACGCCTATTGCTATGAGGCCATCGGCGCCGCCTTGTGGGGCTTGGAAAACAAGACCCTGTCCTTTCCCGGCATGGACGGGCTTTTTAACGCCAACGCCGCCGTCATGGACATCCTGGAGCCCCTGGCCTCTTTTGAGGATCAGGTCCATTTCAAGACCATGACCACAGGCGAAGTGCAAAAGGGCGACGAATGCATTTTAGGCCTGGACGTGGGCTCCACCACCACCAAGGCCGTGCTGCTGCGCACTAAAGATAAGGCCATGCTGGCGTCCGTGTACCTGCGCACCAACGGCGATCCCGTGGGCGCCTCCCGCCAGTGCTACCAGGCCATTTTGGAGCAGGTGGAGGAAAAGGCTCCGTCCGAGTCCGTCTCCATCATCGGGCTGGGCGTTTGCGGCTCGGGCCGGCAGATCGCCGGGCTTCACGCCCTCACGGACGGGGTGATCAACGAAATCATCGCCCATGCCGCGGCGGCCGTGCATTTTGACCCCAAAGTGGACACCATTTTTGAAATCGGCGGCCAGGACGCCAAATACACCTGGCTGACCAACGGCGTGCCTTCGGATTACGCCATGAACGAGGCGTGCAGCGCGGGCACGGGATCCTTTTTGGAGGAAGCGGCCTTTGAAACCCTGGGCGTGAAAATGGAGGATATCGCCGGCATCGCCCTCCAGGGCCAGGCGCCTCCCAACTTCAACGACCAGTGCGCGGCGTTCATTGCTTCGGACATCAAAAACGCCATCCATGAAGGCATTCAGCACGAGGACATTGTGGCGGGCCTGACCTATTCCATTTGCATGAACTACTCCAACCGGGTCAAAGGCGCCCGGACCGTAGGAGAGCGTGTGTTTATGCAGGGCGGGGTCTGCTATAACCGGGCCGTGCCCCTGGCCATGGCCGCCCTGGTGGGCAAGCCCATTGTGGTGCCGCCCGAGCCAGGTTTGATGGGCGCCTTCGGCGTGGGTTTGGCCGTGCAGGAAAAAATCGAGCAAGGGCTCATGGCCCCTCAGACCTTTGATTTGAAAACCCTGGTCGCCCGGGAGGTGGTCTATAAAACGCCTTTTATCTGCAAGGGCGGCAAGGAAAGATGCGACCGCAAGTGCGAGATTGCGGTCATAGAAATTGAAGGCAAAAAATACCCCTTCGGCGGCGCGTGCAACCGGTATTACAACCTGCGCCGTGAAATCAAATACGAGATTGAAGAATTGGATTTGGTCCGCAAGCGCCAGGAGCTTATATTTCATAAGTACGGCGCGCCCCAGGGCGAGGCGAGGCAGGGAATTCAAAGGGGGACTGTGGGGATCAACCGCAGCTTTCTCACCAACACTTATTATCCTTTGTACTCCCATTTTTTCGCCAACCTGGGCCTGGCCCCGGTTGTACCGGACAAACCCTCCCAAAAGGGGATCGACGCCAGGGAGGCGGCCTTTTGCTACCCCGGCGAGCTGGCTCACGGATTTTTTCACACCATGATCCAGAGCGATCCTGCGCCGGATTTTATTTTTCTGCCTCATTTTAAGGCGATTTCCATCACCAACGGGTTTAAAGCCTCCCAGGTCTGTCCGTTCGTCCAGGGAGAGCCCTTTTTTCTGGGCGCCACCTTCGCCCGGGAAATCCAGGTTCTGGAGGCCCAAGGGACGAAGATGCTCACCCCCACCCTGGATTTTTCCAAGGGGGTGCACGCTGCCCGCACCGCCATGGTGGAAGCCGTGCACGCTGCGGGAATTCCCCGGAGCGAGGCCAGGGAAGCCTTTGACAAGGCCCTGGCCGTGCAGCAGGAGTGCATGGACGAAATGAAAGCCCTGGGCGCCAAGGCCCTGAAAGCCCTGGAAAGCGATCCGGACAAAATCGCCGTGGCCCTGTTTGCGCGGCCTTACAACGGATTCGTATCCGAGGCCCACATGGGAATCCCCCATAAAATCGCCTCCCGGGGCGTTATGATCATTCCCTTTGATTTTCTGCCCCTGGAAAACGAACGCACCAAACGGCATATGTACTGGGGCATGGGCCAGCTTATTTTAAAGGCGGCCCGGTTCGTGGAAAAGCATCCCCAGTTGTTCGGGACCTTCATCACAAACTTTTCCTGCGGCCCGGACTCCTTTGTGGTCGGGTATTTCCGGGACATCATGGGGCGCAAGCCGTCCCTGACCCTGGAGTTGGACAGCCACACGGCCGACGCCGGCCTGGAAACGCGCATCGAGGCTTTTTTGGACATCGTGGCGTCGTACAGGCAGCTTTCCCGCCTGAAGACCATGGCAAAGCCCAAAAAACCGTTCACCCCGGCGTCCGTGGGCATGGAGAAAAAAGGCCCCTACGTCATGACGTCCTCGGGAGAAAAGCTGCCCTGGACGGACCCCAGGGTGACGGTCATGCTGCCTTCCATGGGCAGGATTTCCAGCGAGGCCGCAGCAGCGGCCTTCCGGGGCATGGGACTGAACGCCGTGGCCCATCCGCCCTCGGACGAACGCATCCTCAAGCTGGGCCGGGCCAACACCTCGTGCAAGGAGTGCCTGCCTTTGATTCTCACCACAGGCACCTTGCTCAGCTACCTGGAAAGGGAGAAGCGCGAGGACGAAATCCTTATTTACTTCATGCCCACGGCCTCGGGGCCTTGCCGGTTCGGCCAGTATCATATTTTCATGGAGGACCTGATTAAAAAGCGGGAAATCCCGAACGTGGCCCTGTTCTCCCTGACCGCGGAAAACGCCTACGCTGGCATGGGCGGCAATTTTCAGGTTTGGGCCTGGAGGTCCCTGGTGACGGCCGACGTCATGGAGGATGTGCGCTCCATGCTTCTGGCTTGCGCCAAAGACCCGGATTACGCCATGGCGGTTTTCGAGGAGGAATGGACAAAAATCCTGGCGGCCCTGGAGACGCAGAGCTTTTTCCGGCTCAAAAAACAGGCTCTGGCTTCGGCCGAAAGGCTTGGGGCCATCCCAAGAAAGACGGCGGCCGAAGACGTTCCTGTGGTTTCCCTGGTTGGAGAAATCTATGTGCGCCGCGACTCCCTTTCCCGCAGGAAGCTGACGGAAAACCTGGCCAAGCGGGGCATAGCCGTGCGTTGCTCCCCCATCGCCGAATGGATTATCTACTCTAATTACTTGGTGGACAAAGGATTGGTGGAAGCCCCCGTAACGTTCAAGGATAAACTTCTTCAATCCATTAAGAAGCGCTTTCTGGCCCATAGCGAAAAGCGCATTAAAGAATGGCTGGCGACCAGCGGCCTGGTCCCCGGCCATACCGTGGACATGGAGGGCATCATGAACTGCGGGGGCGCTTTTATTTCGGAAAACCTCACGGGAGAGGCCATCCTCACCGTGGGCAGCGCCCTGTACGAAGTGGGCTCCCATACCTGCGGGGCCATCGCCATCGGACCTTTTGGGTGCATGCCCAACCGATTGAGCGAGTCCATTATGGCCCGATCCATGACCCGGGAGCAGAAAATCAACCTGACTTCCGGCAACGGCAAGCTGACCCGGATTCTGTCTGACACGGAAACCCTGCCGTTTTTGGCCATAGAAAGCGACGGTTCGCCTTTTCCACAGGTTATTGAGGCGAAATTGGAGGCCTTTTGCCTAAGGGCCTTGCGGCTTCACGATAAAATGGCTATGAACAGGGAGTTGCATTAACGCCGGGACTCTGCAAAATGCGGCGCAAAGATGTTTGTATAATCTTGACTTGACATAAAAAGCACACATGGCCCCGTTTCCGCGTTGTTTTGAGAGTCCCGGATTCAACGAACAGGAAGAAGCCAAGTGACCGCACAAAACCAACCAATGGACTATCGAAAAAAGGGCTTGCTCGTCCTGGCGGGCATAGCCCTTTTTCTTATCCTGTTTACGGCCCTCGCGTCCTTTCTGGATCTGGACCGGAAGGTTACGGCCCTGTTTTATTCGCCGGAGCAGGGATTTTTTCTGGCGGAAAAACAGCCCTGGCTGTGGATGTATCATCAAGGGACGCTGCCCGGCGTGCTCTTTCTGGTGGGAGGCCTGTGCCTATGGTTCGGAAGCCATTTTTACTCCGGCCTGATAAAGTGGCGCAAATACATGCTGCTGGTCTTTTTGACCGGGGTGATTTCCAGCGGAGTTCTGATCAACGGCGTGCTCAAGCCCTATTGGGGCAGGCCAAGGCCCGTGGAAATTACGGAGTTCGGAGGCGAGTGGCAATACCGCAACGTTTTCGACCCCGGAGACCCTGGCAAAGGCCAGAGCTTTCCCAGCGGCCATGCAGCCATGGGCTTTGCTTTCGTCCCCTTGCTGTTTTTCCGGAAAAAATCCCGCGCAGCCTTTGCCGTAGGGGTTGCCAGCCTGGGCTTCGGCGTGTTGATGGGCGCCACAAGGGTGGTCCAGGGCGCGCACTTTCTGACGGACGTAACGTGGTCGGGCGGGATTAATCTATTCGTAGCTGCGGCCCTGTATTTTTTCATCCTGAAAATTCCCGAAAAAGAAGAGCCCGACCCGGACAGGAAAGCCTCGGCCGTCAAAAAACTTATTTTTGCGGCCATTTTCGTGATCCTGGCCTTTAGCGTGTCGTCCTCGTATTTCACCCGGCGGCCTATCTTTGAGACCTTCAAGAAGGATCTGACCATCAGGCCAGACGTGACCGAGCTTGTTGTGCATACGGATTTCGAGCCGGTGCACGTGGAAGCCCGGTATGCGCCCGGGGAGGCCAGCCGCCTTCTTGTGGATTCCAGGGGATTCGGCGTTCCCTCCCTGGACCTGGAGGTGCACCCGAACTCCCGGAGGACCGGCGCCGTCCACCATGTGTATATTTCCGTGGACATACACGGCAAATATGTGGAAATGAATCATTCCTTGACCGTTATCCTGCCCCAGGGTCTGGAAAACAAGGTCAAGGTGCGTTTTGAAACAGATGAAAAATAGCAATAAGCCGGCGATAACACTCCGGCGTGCAAGGAAAGTTTGACAAGCTCCATGGATAATCAAAAGCAATGCATGGTTTCACGGAAAGCCGTGGCCCAGGGATTTCAAATACGCCATTTTTTGAGGGCGGCGCCTGAAGACGGCGCCCTTTCAGGATGGGTTTTTCTCTACGGCGATGAAGACGCCAAATACAGCGGAAACTTCGACAATTACGTTACCGTAAAGCTGAAAACCATCATCGAGCACAACCCGTGCGTGTCGCCCTACCTGGACTTCCCAGAGGGTTCGGAATTTATCGTGGATGAAAACAAGGGCCAGGTCATTCCCCTGCATGAAGAGGAAGAGCCTGCGGAGCCCGAAGCGCCCGCGCCCAAGCAGGAAGCGCTTGTTTTGGAGCAGGAGGAGTATCCCAAAGCGCCTGAGCCCGAAAAGCCCCCCTTCGCCCTGGAGCAGGAAGACTATCCAAGGGCGCCTGAGCCGCCCAAGGAAGAGAAGCCTCTCCCGCCCGGCGGGAAAAATCCTGAAAACCAGGAAGTTTTCGGCGAGGACTTCAAGCCGCGCCGGTCCAAAATGCCCAAGGTCAGCATCAATCCTCTGGTGTGGGCGACGCATTATCCTATCTGGCCTGCCATGACCGGGATCAGCTTTATTCCGGCCGTGTTGATCATGACCCTGGCCTCCAGGTGGATTGGCGGCGCCCTTTTAAGCCTATGCGTCTTGGGGACTGTATTTTATTGGATTTCAGTATATTCCCGGTTTCGGAACGCCCGGGTTTTGCCGGCCATCGTCATATCCGCATCCCCGCCCATGGCCGCCGTGACCATGGACCTGGAAAAGGGCCAAAGCAAGCGCCCTGCGGTCCGCATTCTTGAATTTCCAGCCACGAAAAGCGAACAGGAGAGCCTGAAAACCGGCCTGCGTCTGCCTGCCGCGGCCAAACGCATCGAGCAAAAAGGCAAGGACGGCAAGCCTTATTGGGCGGATTTCTCCTTTGTGCTTATGAATTGCGCGGTCGGCGATAAAAAGGCCTTGTCCCAACTGCTGCGCAGTTTTCCCGATCGCCAGTGGGAGGAACTGGAGTCCCGCATCGCCATGCTGCCTCCGCCTTACGAGCCGGGCTTGTACACCATGCCGGATAAATAAGTTTTGGCCCGAATCTTGTATGTTAAAAATGGCGGACAGGATGGTTGGGAGGCCAGTCAGCCCGGTTGCGCTTAGAATGCCACGGACCCGTGCGTTAAAATTTGCCGGGAAGCCCGCGGTTGTTGTATTCTAAGCAAGAAAGGGAACGCCATGCTCCCTTTGCCGGACGAACGGAGGTCACGCTCTTAAAGGGCCGCTGAACCAGTCTCCTGCGCCGCATTGCCGCTTCCGGGGCCTCTCCCCTGTTCTTCTCCTGCGCTCTTTCGCCCTGAACAATAAAGCCCTCTTTAGATGCAAGTTGCGTTTGGAAAATTGCGAAATCATAGATGCGTTTTCAAACGCAACCTGGCGCCACTCGCAATCCACGAAAAAGGACGCAGGCGCCCCTGCGCCTGCCTGGCAATAACGGATTGGGAAAGGAGGATTCGCCATGAAATCAGACAAAACTTCATTGTTCCGGGACCTGGAGGAGCATTTTGTGGAAAGGGTCATGTACAACGCCGGCAAAGAGCATTTGCCAGGCGGCCGCGTGATTTTTTCCCAGGGGGATCCGGCCGAACGAGCCTATTTCCTCATCAAGGGAACCGTTGAACTGACCATCGGGACCGAGGGCCGTTTGGTGTACACCGCCGACAAGCCCGGGGAGTTCATAGGGTGGTCCAGCCTCACCGGCGGGGACGTGTACTCCGCCACGGCCACGACCGTGGGCAACACCCGGCTGCTTTCCATCAAGCGGGAGGATTTGTACGAGGCCATGGAAAGATATCCGGCCTCGGGCATGATCATCTACGAGCGCTTGGCGGCCATTCTGGGATCGCGGTTGATCAGGATTTACCAGACCATGTCCGAAAGCTACGGGGATTTTCCGCTGCCCATGGACAAGGACCAGCCCTTGCATTTCATCGCCGCCGAGGCGTGAATCGAAAAGATAGTAGTAGCGGTGCGGTCCAATCGAGAGGCGTTTGACCGCAATTTTCGGTGAATAAAGGATTCAGACATAGGCCGCCGGGGTGCATGGCCGTTCCGGCGGTCCTTTAAACTCAGCAATTAGAGGCGTGCAGTTTCGCGGCAATCCAGCCAAACTTTTCCCCAACAATCCCAAATTTTCCGTTGACAGGCCGGGATGCTTGGCGTATAAGGCTTCTCACGCTCGACTTCGGGCGGGCTCGCGATCGTATAGATTTGCAGGCTTTCTGACAGCCTTTTAAGACGCAAGTTAGTTGAAAGGCGGTCCTTCTTCCCCAGTAGCTCAGTTGGCAGAGCAAGTGGCTGTTAACCACTGGGTCCGCGGTTCGAGTCCGTGCTGGGGAGCCAAAAAATTCAAGGGGTTAGCCTAAAAGGGTTAACCCCTTTTTTCGTCTGTGTGAGAGTCTGTGTGAGACTTTTTCTTGGCTCGCCCATTGGATCACACCCCGGATGATGTCTGATTGCCGTTTTCGTACACTTTGATCCACTTCCTGACAGCATTGTCGCTGACGCCATATTTCCTTCCAGTGCCGCGATACCCCATCCTGGCCACGTCACGTTTCAGTACCTTCAAGGGCGGCCTCTTGACCTTCCTGTGCCAGTACTCCTTGTGAGGATTGGTCGGGCCATCGTCAGTCCGTATCGGGGCGCTGACAATGATGTCCAATTCATCTAACTTGACCATGGCCCGCCTTTCAGACTCGTTGACCGTTTGAAGGTAAATCTCCGTGGTCTTCTGGTTTTCGTGACCAAGAATGCTCTGGATCACTCCGATGGGCACCCCCAAGTCTTGAAGAATGGATGCTGTGAAGTGCCGGAACGGATGAAACCGGAAATAGGTCACCTTCGCCTTTTCACACAACGTGAACATGATCTTTTTCCGGTCCTGGTATGGCCCTGAAACATGTCGCTTCTCCGTGCGGCTCCAGAACGTGTGCCAGAACACCCAGGGCATTTCCGGATCGCGCTTCTTGTATCTGGACGCCATGATGCCGGAGAGCTTTTCGGTCATGGGTATCAAACGCGGCTCCTTGTGCCCGCCCTTCTTCTTTCGGGTCCAGAGGGTCACGGTCTTGTTTTCAAAGTCAACATCATCCCAAACAAGGGAATTGATTTCGTTGACCCTGGCTGCTGTCAGCAACATGCACCACAAGTAGTCTTGGGTCTCCGGGTCTGCCACGGATATAACCTTCAGCACGTCCTCCTTCGGGGGAATCCGGCGCTTGCGCTTCACAATCGTGTACCATTCCAAATCCTTGGCAGGATTGTGATGGACCATCTTCTTCTTGATGCCGAAATTGAAAAGCGCCCGGAGATACTGCAAATCCTTGTTGGCAGCGATATGTGATATTTTCGCCCGCTTGTCCAAGTAAGGTTGCATCATCTCCTCCGTAATGCTGTCCGCTGGAAGACGCCCCCACTCCTTGCACCATCGCTTGGTATGCCCTTGGACATCCCTGAAATGGCTTTCGGAATTGTGGCGATTCACGTGGTCCAGCCGCTTATTGCATAGCGTCAAGAAGTCCGTGCCGGTTTGGGTCTGCACCCTCGTCGGTTCCGTTGGTGCCTGTGGATTTTCCACCTCCTCTCTTCGTTGTGCCTCGGCTCTTCTGGCTTCGGCTTTGGTTTTGAACCATGCCTTCGTGTGCCTTTTGCTGTTCAGGGTGAAGTCGTACCTCCACCCCTTTCCGGGTTTGAAATACAAGCTCATATAGGTCCTCCTTCGATGGGAAAAACAAGGACCCTCCGAGCTTCCTACCGCCCAGTTCCCGCCAATTTTTGTAGACCCAACTCGTGCTTTTGTTGAAGAACAGGGCGACCTCCTCAACGCCCATTATCTCCGAATTTTGGTCTATGTCAAACATTGGGGTGTCCATGCTTTTACAACACGCTCCTTAATCCATGTCAGGTCGCCAAACAGTGACCCGAGGCCCTCTTTTCCTGCGTTTCTTTCGGCCAGACTTTTCTTTTGATCGTTGCCTTATCTGGTCAATGTCATCGCACATTTTAGCGAGCACATTTCCAACTCTGGCTTTTGGCCTTAAAATTTGCTCATTGGTCAGATCGTGCTGTTTCGTGAGTTCTGGCAGGCCGTCCTCAATCACCAAGCCTCTTGTTATTTCGGCAATTGCTTGTTCAAAGGCTCGACGCATTTGTCGTGCCTCTTTTTCGTTTACAGCCTCGCCTCTATCCGAGGGGGCAGGGTCTCGATCATTTCTGATCTGAGCTATTTCTGTGGTAAACTTTTTTTGGTGATGGCTCGCCCCTTTCTTCTTTCCCAATGGCATTTTGCGTCCAAGCCTCCTCATGGGAGGGGACGGTTCAAGTTGTTTGCACCCGGGGTGCTACCAGTTCATTCCCAAGGGCCTGATGCCGGTGGTCCTTGATAGTGAACATTATTTTCCAACCAGAATCTTTCCACAAAGGGTACGGTTGCTGCTATACGCTCCCAAAACCGCCGAAATGCACCCCGGACAAAATTTTTTCGGAGTCTAAAAAGCCGAGACTCCCTGGTGTTTGGCGGCCACAGTCCGTTGACGAGAAAAAGACCAAGGCCATCCCATTCTGAACAACTTTCCATGGTCTGGAAAAAGGGGGCTTCCGAAAGACCAGCCCCTCCGAGTTCACGTGGCGACAAATCTTCCATCTAACGGTTCAGCCTATAGGGTTATTCTTTTGTGGGGAGGGGGCAGTTTCAATGCCAACGGGCTTGGAACAATGGGAATGCACCTGGCGTGCATTTTTTTGGAGAGCTATCTTTACTGGATTGAAATATTTTGTGGGATCAGCCATAACTGTAATGACCCGAATTATCCGGGAAGAGCCACAGTCTGGCAGTCATGGAAAACCGGCATGGGAGGTATGCGCAGATGAGTGAAAAAGAGCTTTCCAAAATGGTAGCTGACATGAAGACGTTACTGGAGGATTCGTACAAAGGATCATGCAAAAAGGAAATTGTTCGCATGCTCGAACTGAAATTTGGCCTATCACCCCAAAAGGCCAAGTCATTTATCCACACCATATTAGAGATGCATGACGTGGGTGTTCGATATGATGCCCTCCCAGAACCATGGTATTTCCAGACAAAAGAACTCCGCTTTGTAAAGGGTTCCCCGACCCAAAAAGTGCATGGCGATCTTCCAAGGGGGCATGCTAAAACAATTGCCGAAGAGAGGGATCAAATAGCTGAAACCATAAGGAAGTTTCGAAGACTCAGCGATCAGCAGAAAATGATAAGCATTGATACTTGGCATGAAGACTTCCGGCTCTCTGTCAAGAATAACGATTACGGAACTCCTACAGAGATTGCCAATCTCATCATGGCCAACAGGTGGGGGGTGGCTGAAGATACGATCAAGGATTATGTGAAGGTCCATGCTCGGGCCAAGCGAAAGCTCAAAAAGAAACTACCTTCAAAAACTGAATGATGCCAGGCTGAAAGCGCAGGCCACACACACAAACAATGATGGTTGGGGCATAGGGTCCGCCTAATCCGGCACCCCGCCCTTATGCTTCCTCACATTCAGCGCCTTCCACTCCAGTAATGGATGGGTACTCAGCCTGACCACCAGGTCTGCGTCGTCTGTCAACAAAGCTGGGCGGATTTCCCCCCAGCGGTGACAGCGTCGATTCCTTTCCGACAGTCACCTCCTGATGGCACACAGGCCCCGGAACACGTGGCGAAGGTCGCTGTCATCCAGGCCGGACAGAACCAGGTCGTCGTAATCCGGCTCACCGGACTCCGCAGCTTCTTCCTGAAGCGATCCCCGTCACTTGGGAATGCGGACATGGTCGTCGTCAAAATCCCCGTTTGCCGCGCCCGTATGGCATGCGATGCAGTTGCCCATGCCGCCCACGGATGCACGTTCGAATACCCCAGCTGGAAGATCATCATCCCGGTGCTCCCGGATGAGGTACCGGACCTCGGTGACCCGCAGGGGTGTATCCCCTGACAGGCTTTGCATGATTTTCCGGGACAGTTTCAAACCGGAGCGGTCGGCAGCGTTGTTGGTCAGGTAATCTCGCAGGGCGGCCAAATCTTCCGGAGAAAGATCAATCGTCTCCCCGAAATGATCATCCGCATTGTCCAACAATTTGGTCCACGACCCGGAAGGCAGTAGCCACGGGGGGTAGGCGAAATGGCAGCCGCCGCATGCGTCCGCGTGAACACCTGCCCCGGCCGGGTTGGTGACCCCGGTGGTACTGGAGCCACGGTCCCCTCTGTGCCGGTCCTTCTCATGGCGTTCATCGCGTTCATGATGGTCAGCCATGGCAGTAACTACCAAGACCCCAGCCAGGAGGCCAAGGCATACAGCGATCAAAACCCCAAATTTTTTCATCGGGCATCCTCTTTTGGAATCTGAGAGTTCGTGTGTGTAGCCGAACGGCCAGAAATAACCGCCGGTCGATTTTTCCATACCATTTTGGTAGATATTTGCAATTCCAAATTATCTTCGAGAAGGTGCCGGGATTGGTTGTCGAGAATTTGGTGGACGCCTAATCCGGCACCCCGCCCTTATGCTTCCGAACATTCAGCGCCTTCCACTCCAGTAATGGATGGTCACTCAGCCTCACCACCAGGTCTGCGTCGTCTGTCAACAAAGCTGGGTGGATTTCCCCGTGGTCCAGCAGCCGACCCAGGAACTCCATCTCGGCGTCGGTGAACGGAAACAGAAAGCCCAGAGCGCCCTTTGTTTCTTCCACCAATCTCCTGCCGTATTCCTCGGCGGTTTCCGCATCCTGAGCGGCGATGGTCCGCAGGGTGGGCGTCAACTGCCGGGACAATTCCTTGGGATCGAAATCCACGTTGTCCAGTTTGATCTGCCTCCAGTCCTTGCGGTTCATGGCCCCGTAGACAAAAAAGGCGGCGCGGACCTTTACCCTGTCCAGATCGAGGGACATGATCTGATGGCAGTCGAACAGGTCCCGGGCCTGATGTCTTGAAAACAGGGCAGCCAATTTCCCAGACGCGATTTCATGCACGTTCAATACCGGAACATTGTTGGCGGTCCATGATCCGATTGTCCGGGAATCCATGATGGACACCGGCCACAGGGGGATGCGGAACATGAAATTAAGGTCCACCTCCAGATTGCCGGGCTGACCCAAGGCGCTTTGGTATCCCAACACCCATTTGCCGCCCGCGTGATCCTCGGGCATGCGTTTGACCGTGAAGCCCTCTCTGGAAAAGACGGCGGTCAGTGCCTGCTCCATCTTCGGTCGGTCCTTCAACATTTCCTCGCGGCCAGGTTGGGCCACATAGTTGAGGTCGATGTCCACGGACAATCGCGGTACATCGAGGAAGAACAGGTTCAGGGCCGTGCCGCCTTTGAGGGCGAGTTTGCCTTTCAGAAACGGATGGTTCTGGAACGAGGCCAGCAGATGCAGAAGCATGGCCACCTTTTCCAGCAGGTCGGGCCGAAAGCCGGTGCGCTCTGCCTCGGCCGTCAATTTTTCTTGTGATACTCTCATGCCATTTCTTCCCACGTCCGGTGGAGGACGTCTTCGGGCACCATCAGGTTCCAGTCCTTGACCAGGGTGCCGGATGTCCGTTTGGATCGGTCCAGGTAATGGGGTTGCCGGGGACGCAGTTTTCGCAAGGGCGCCAGGTGTTCGTCCTCCACCATCAAGACTTCGCGGTGCTGGTCCAGATAGAAGCCCACCTTCGCGGCGGTGGTGGCGTTTTCCAGCAGAAGGGCGTACTCCACAACCTGGTCAAGATTGAAATACTCCACCAATTCCAGGGAACGCCAGATTTCCTCCCATGAACCGGCAAGGTCCGGTCGATCCATGACATCCACCATGGTCCGTTCAAGATTCGTGACGTGAAGGGTAACCCCCCTGCGCTCGGCCGTTTCTACCCCGAAATACTCCGCGCCATTCTTCACCAGGGCCTTGGGCATGGTCACGCAATGAAAATCGTAGGATCGGAACCGCAGCGGGACAGATTTGGTGCGTGACAGATAATGAAAATCATTCCTCACGGTGTACGCCTTGCCATGGAATTGGAGGGCGGTGTGATAGCCGAGAACCGCGTCTGATGTCATCTTACCGGCGAGAAGAAAAGGGTCCACCGGCGCGGTGTCCGGGTCCATGCCCTCGGGTACCACGGCATACAGGCCCCGCCGCACCATGAGCAGCCGGCCCTGCTTTCGGTAATAGGCAAGCATGGCCTTCCGCTTTCCGGGACTGGGCGACCCTCTGGATTCGAGTGCGGCGTCCAGTTCTTCAAGGGTGAAAACAGGGCGTTTTGAAAAGAAATTTTGGTACTTCATGGTCGACCCTCATTGACGAAAAGACGAGATAAGATGGATAATAATATTCCTATCTGCATAAATTGTCAAATATAGTCGCGTGGTTTTTTTGACAGTAGAGCGAGATAGATAGGAGGAATAGAATCCCAACCAAGTAGAGTGTCAAATCGTGGGCATGCTTTTTAAGGAGAGTCAATGACGGCGTGGATTCAAGGAAAGCTGGGCAATCTCATTGATGCTCGACGAAATGAAGGCGTATCGAATGGTGGCAGCATTCGATAATATTTGGTTTTGTCGCCAACCACAATATGTAGGGTTTGAGATCGGATTTGATGTGACCTAACGCTGCTAATCAGCTGCGTGGCTTTTTGCATCGGCTGCATTAGCCTTGTTAGAATTTTCTTTTAGTTCATCTTTCAATTCGTTTAATTCTTTGTTTGTTAGTACAATTTTCGATTCGAGTTCTTTTTTGCCTTTTATTGTGTCAATAAGTGTATCGTTTATATTTTGAATAGAAGAAAAAATAGATGATTGCGAATCAGCGGTGCTTCTTTTAAATGAGCTAAGATCGGATTGGACCGATGAATAACTTTTTTTTATATCATTTACTTCAATCTCGATTTTTTCTAAAGCTGGATTTTTGTGATTTACAAAAAATGAACTAACCCCAAGCGAAAAAAACAGAACTGCGACCAATACAAGTGAGTTAACGATACAATGATAACTGGCGCTCATCATATTTTGCCGGATAATGTTCATGATTGAATTCAATTCTGCACAGATAGCAACCGAATTCTTTTTTTCATCTTCAGTTGATGCTTCCACTATGTCTTCAGGAAAAAGTTGGTAAACTGTAATTTTCCCGCTTATGGTTTTTATTGCGTAAAAGGCTGCAACAATCATGAAAACAATCGACAGGGTTGCCACAAAAAATGTTCCTGCCCGGATATAGCTGTTCAATCCATAAAATCCATCTTGATATAAAAAGCTAATCATGGAAGTTAAAAGGGTGATGCCAACAGTAACTGAAAACAAAGAAACCTTTAGTTTTTCTTCGAGTGATTTTTTGATATTTAGAGTTTTCTCAAAAAATTCTTTAATTTCTTCAAGAGACAGTTTTTCATAGCACTTCATGTATTGAATACTATTTGCTAAATCATTTTCATTTTCGATTTTTTCGACTCTTAATAGCAATTTTTTGTTAGCTTTTGCCATTTCGAAGAAAGGAAATATTGTATTAAAAATATTTGCCATTATCATTTTTACCCTTCTAAATAATTGCATATAGATTTGTAAATATGTTGATTGGCAGAATCTACGAGCCATGCCCACTCCCCGGTTGGATTAACCTCAATAAAGTAATATTTTTTTTTGTACAAAACCAAGTCGATAGCACCATATAGAAGATTTAAGCTTCGAACCAATTTGATACATTTCTCTTTCACATCTACCGGGAGTCTGACCGGAACAAAAGAGACATCATCCTTTAATTTTCTCCAATCTCCATCAACCCCATCATCGCCTTTCAATATTTTAACGGCATAAAGATCCTGACCGACAACCGTTACACGCAAATCTATTTTAGGGGATAAATCTTTCTGTATAACAACTGGGGCATGCGATAAATTTGAAACCGATAGTTCTGAATACGAGGTTTTGTTTGTGTAAACGAAGCCTTCTTGATCACCAAAACTAAAAATTGCTGTGTCCAGTGACTTTATTATGTATTCGTCATTTATCGGCAGTTCCGAAGCGCTATTCAAAATAAATGTTTCGGGTAAGTCGAAATCAATTTGATCGGCAATTTTTAATTGTATCAGTTTATTTTCAGCATGAAAGGTCGAGGTTGGATTGTTTATCCAAACGGCATCCTCTATACACATTAAATTCCGGAACAATGCCATCCATTGAGATTTTTGTAATTGTTTTTCTGGGGTATTTGAACGGCTGAATGTTTCACGCAGATATGTAGGCGCTCTATAATAAACACCATTAATCTGATCCGTTTGTACATTGAATAATTTACCTCCTTTACGAATCTTTATTCTCTTATTATTGAAATCCCAAAAAAAATCGTCAGAAGATAAAAGATCTCTATCAATTCTTAAATAGTTTTTTCCTCTCTTTTCAAGTTCAATAGCGATATAATCTGTAGTAAAATCATAAGAATCTGACAACAAAATGAACTCTACTTTATTCACCTTTTCTGTCTTCCCCTGTCTCTATATCCTCTTTTTTGGTTTTGGGTTTGAAACCTGCATCTTCATGCATTAATGGGTTGCCGTTTACGATATTAATCCAGTAGCCTTTAACGCCATCGTATTTGTAACCTGTGAAAAGTTTATCATTTTGTTTCGGAATATCGTACTTAAAAGCCTTCTCTAAAAGGATATGATTCATTTTTATCTCCATTGCTAAGTCCTAACAATAGTTATTGACCTGCGTAAGATGCCGGGCCGTCCGTTTCTGTCCGTATAAAACACCCGCAGACACTCTGCAAGAGATGACTTAACCTTTTGTTACTCATGCCATTTCCTTTGGTCGCCCCCTTTTAGCTCGGCATGTTATGTTAATTAGCATATCATATCTCTCAAAGTCCATCCACAGGACTCCGTGCGCCTGAAGGCCCGCGAAAAAAATTCTTCAATCCCACATCTTGTGGCCCGTCAAAACGGCACAATTCATTGAGTTTATGCCACTTTTGATAACAGCGTCTCCTCCACAGACCAATGAAAGCGTTGAGTATTCGTGTCTACCATATTCCGTGCGATAAGACAAATCAGGCGTCAAAAATCGTCTTCACTGACTGATGCCCTCCACTTCCCGCGCTGGCCTCACCCGCCAGGCGTCTTCCGTCTCGCAGTCCACTTCAAGCCAGCCTACCTTGACTGCCTTGAGTTCGGAAAAGGAAACATAGCCCCACTCCGCGTTATAGTAATCCCCGTTCAAGACCGCGTACCCGAAGAACAGGTCGTCACCGTCGTATTCGGCGATGTACCAATGGCAGCCGCACATGAAAAAATGCAGATGGATGAGTTTGTCCTCCACGGGGATGCTCTCGGTGTCGTACAGGCGGGGTATCCGATCCAATCTCTTTTTGCTCGGGGTGTTCCACATGATGCGCCTCCTTGTTGATGATGGTTTCCACAAAGCACGAAGCCGGTCCCGCTTCGCGGGACCGGCTCCTCAATATCCAGTATCTCCGTCAATCATTCGATCATGGCGTTGGCCAGGTCCTGATTCTGTTCAGGCAACACGTCGGCATACAGGGCGGTCATGTTAAGGGACGCATGGCCAAGTTGCTTTTGAACGAACCGGAGATTGTTCGTCTTGGCCAAAAGGATGGTGGCGTATGTGTGCCGGGCCGCATGGATCGAATAACGCCTCGACAACCCTGCGGTCTCCACGGCTTTGCGAAAGGATAGGTGCAGGGCTGTCTCGGTGAAATGACCAGACCTGCCCATGAAGAGGGGTGCTTCTACATCAACGGGTTCCTGCCAAGCCCTGGCCTTGTGCGCGATGTATTCCTTGAGGTGTCGGACGATCTCTCGATCCAGGTACACGTCGCGGCGCTTCCCACCCTTGCCGCTCCGCACCACAAGGTATGTCTCCCGGCCAGCCAGGTGCAGATCGCTGATGGTCAGGGCGGCAAGCTCGCTCACCCTCAGGCCGGAATGCAGGGCCAGGTGGACCAGCATGTACCGGGTTACCCAGGTCTTCCGTCCCTTGACTTGGTCAATGATGGTCTGGTCCTCACATACCTTGAGCAACTGGCGAACCTCCTCGCTGGACATGAATTTATCGCGGCTGATCTGGTATCGTTTCATAGGAAACACTCCTCTTGTGCCCGGATGGTTGAAAACACCGGATGAAAACGGATGCGTATTTTTAGGATTGCATACCGGATTGTTATGAAAACATGGTTGATGAGAGTGGAATCGTTAAGAAATCTGGAGAAATCTTAAAAACAGGATGGCCTTAATCCTCACCCCGAATCCATTCAAAATGCACGGCCCCTATCCACCCATCCCGGTCCCGTAATTTATAGGTGGCCCCGTTGAACAGTTCCGATTCGTACATCTGCCCCAGGACCAGGCCGTTTCCATGCGTTGCCTCGCCCGTGGGGAACTCGCAACAAACGTCCCCGCATCCCACGTATCGCAATCTCCGAACGCATGGCTGGGGAGAAAAAAGTCCCTCCATGAAATCCGGTGCAACCTGGTGGATAATGCGCTTGATGGTCCGAGCCTTGATCGTCGGGCAGTCATCGAGCGCCCGGCGCAGGATCAGGTGGAACCTTTCTTCTTTCTCGAAACCCTCCCAATGGTCACGCATTCGTCATTCTCCTAAATTTCCGATGAGCAGTCCTGCATATTCCCCAATCTCCCCGTCATCCACACTCGGCAATCCGATGGACTCCATCATGGACAAGGCCAGGTGGTTTCGTGCCTTCTGCCCAAGACCCAGCCCGACATAGAACATGAGAGCCGGGCGGACTCGCGGGTCATAGGGAACGAAGGCTTTCATTCCCTCCTCCCGGACCAAGTGCCGGGCCGCAATTCTTTGCGTCCACAGGTCCCACCCAAGAAAATCTGGCATGGTCACGGGGTTGGTGACGACCTCTCGCAGAAAGTCGGCGTCCTTTATTCTGACTGCATCAAGCACAAAGGTCATGGCCTCCGGTACGCTGGGCTTTTTCGCCATGACCTTCTTCACCAGGGCATGGCCGACCCAAGCAGAGGGCTTCCCACAGGCATGTTCCATCATGACCCGGCATTGCACAGTGGCCAGCAGTTCCGGGTCTTCGAGCATGTCCGGGGCCTGGGGTTCGACGACTTCCAGGACAACGTGTGGTTCCCTTGCCTCCTGAATGATCATGGCGACCTCGAAAAGGCTCACATCGTCAGGTAAAATGTAGCAACCACCGTTGGCCTCCACCTCGGCCACGATGAGGGATAGTCTTTCCATGCAGAACCCGCACATTTTTTAATCCTTTTCCAAAATGGGCTTCACGTATTCGATGAACGCTTCTCTGTACCGGGTGACGGGCTCATCACCGGGCAGGAACCGGCCGGACCCGATATACCACAGCACCTTGTCCACCACAGCAGGCGGTTCACCCACCAACCGGCCCATGCGCGCCAGGATTTTGAAGGATTGAAAGGTGTCCCACTCCCTGACGATCCCGCATTCAACGAAGATGGTCATCACATGGACATCAGGCTTGGCATAGTTGGTGTAGCCGCACTCCCTCAGCCAGTCGGTGGCCAGGGGAAAGCCCATGGCGAACACCTGACGGTCCAAGGTCAGAGGGAGCCCGGCCAGCGCGATGGGGTGGTGTGCAAATCCGGCGACGAATTTTTCGAACTTCTTAAATGTTTCGAATCTGGACAGAAACACCGCCCCGGATAAGAGCCCCTTCACGTATTGCACCCAATAAGAGCCTTCCCTGCTGGCATCCATCGGCCCCGGCGGGGTGTACCCTTCCCGGATGGCGGTAAAGAGCCGACGCCAGTCACCCCCGTAATTGCCGGCGGAGCGCACAGGATCAAACCCAAACAGAAACGGTTCGAGGTCGTCCACGTCGCCGATGGTGGCGGGCATGCCCCGCTTGTTGCACAGGGACCGCGCGAACCGCCAATACACCTCCTGCATGTCGGTCACCTTGGAGTACCGGGTGAAGGCCAGCAGTTCCTCGACATCCCGGCCCGCAACGGTTTCCAAAAAGTCCTTCGCCTCGTTAAAAAGAATGATGAGCTTTTTATCCGATACCATGCGCCGCTATTGCTCCCTGATCCAGGCCAAAACGTCGTTTACGAGATTGAAGGGGATGGTGTCCAGGCTGTCGAACTCCTCCTCCCAGTCTTCAAAAAAATCCTTTGCGGGTATGCCTTTGCGTCCCAGTTGACTTCGGATATAGTTGATTTGTTTCTCGGTGGCGCACCGCACGGATTCATCACGGTGTGCATACTCAGCACCGTTTTGGGCAGCAGGGGCCGGGTTGCGGGCCGCCTGCTGTGGCGCTGGTTTCTGCGCCGGTTCATAGGCCGAACCATTCCCGCTCGCGTTCCCGTCGTCGAGATAGGCCAGGTCCTCCACGTCCTGGGTGAAGATGTCCGACGCCCCGGTGCCAAGGAGAACCGCCGCCACGAAGGCGCGTTTTTCGGCCATTTTTTCGAGGGTGTTGGCCAGGTCGTAGGGGTTCATGGTCCGGTATTTGGTCTCGAAATTGTTGCACACCCCGCCCACATTCCGGACCCATGCCTCGCCGGTGGGAATGTGAACGAGGGAGCAGGATGCCCGGTATTCGATGAATCCCCTCGTGGTGCCCGTGACCTCACGGCGGGATTGGTAATCCTTCTTGGTCCACTCCACCATCCGGCCAGGATCGTCACGGGCCACGATCTCGAATTGCGGCTCCAATCGAAATGCCTGACACAATTTCTCCGCACCCGGTTTCCAGAGGGAGGGTTTCCTGCAACCGGGTATCACGCCGAAGTGGATCCCCTCCCGCATGACCCGGTCCTTGAGGTCCAGAATGTTGCGGGCCTGTCGAACAATCTCCTCGGCGGTCCATTCGTGTTGAACCGTTTGTCCATCAACCGGTTGCTTTAGCGGTATCGCCATTTTTCTTCCCTTTCTTTTTCAGGGGAACCACACGGCGGGCGGCCATGAGTTCTTTCTTGAGTTCCCGGTAGCAGATGTCCGAGACACCGCAGTATTCGTCACAGGCCCAGGTGCGGGCGTAGGGCGGCATGGTTTCGGATTCCAGGGCCTCGAACAGAGGGACCAGGTTTTCCTCCATGTAACGATCCACCGTCATGTACGTCTTCTTGGTTGAAGATTCAGCCCAGACCTCCACGGGGCAAATGCGCGTCTCCTCCATGGACATGTACACGACCTCCAATTCCTCGATGTCATGCGGGACCAGCCACGCATAGAGGTTCACCTGCACCCGGTGGTTGTCGTAGGCCAGGATGCGGCGGTCTTTGTTCAGGTAGGAGGGGATGGAGACCGTGGTCTTGTAATCCTTCAAGACTTTTTGGATCGGAACGATGAGGTCCGGCGTGCCCTCAACCAGGATGCCATCCCACTCCTTTTCAAACCTGGTCTCGATGACCGCGTCTTCATGCAGGGCGGCTTCCTCCATGACCTTGTGGGCGATCTGTCCCCGGAACGCCCAATACATGCCACTCGGATAAACATAGGTGTCGTAATGCTGTTGAATGAACGCGGCCCGGTGGCAACCGGAGATCATGGTCACCGAGATGCCGACCTTGTTTTTGATGTTGTCGATCATCCCGGCGATGACAGCCTCGTCGAACAGGCAATCCAATTTGCGATTCAATCGGGACCGGGCGCATTCGAGGCATTCCGCAAACGGGATTTGTTCATCGGTCTTTTCGCAGAAGAACCCTTTCACCATTGGCTTTCACTCCTTTCTGTTGTTGCGACGATCCCCGGAAACACTCCACCGGCATGTGGCGAACTCGCCGCTTGCTTCAAAAGCGGCATGCCGGATTTGATTGGGATCGTCGGAAAAACGACACAATGTCGTTTTTTGGTCAGGTATTGGCCGCCAGCTTTTCCAGGTAGAAGGTTTGGAGATTGTTGGCCACCAGGGCGGACAGGATTGTGTGTGTTGAATGGGGGTGGATGCTCCCTTGGTCCGCCATTTCCAAAACGGCGAAGAAGGAATCGTACAGCCCCCTGGTTTCGGTGAGTCCTGTGTCGAACAGGACCGCTCGCACCTTGGGCTCCACAAGGAAGAACACGGGGTGACCAGCCAGGTTCAGGAACCGACACGCACCCGCGAATCCGATCCCCGGTATTTCCTTCTCCAGGACCAGGGGCAGGGACGAGGCAATCATGCAGTCCTTGCGGGCGTAGAACTCCTCCACGAACCGATGGAATCCCGATGCCGTGTTGCAGGCCATCAAAGTCCGGGCCCCCTCCACCACGCCGTGGACGAAAGGTTCCATGTCTTCCGTCGGCCAGTCGGGCGCCATCTTCGAAAGACGCCTTTCCAACCGGCCGGGTTTTTCATGGAAGGCCGCCACCTTTTTGGGGTTGAAATCGAACAAGGGTTTGGTCAGAATTTCGATGTCGGACACATTTTCCCGCACCGCCTTGGCCTCGGCGAGGATGCCCACCACCAGCTGGAACAATCCCGGCATGGACCGCACCTTCTTCACCTTGGGCACCCGGGTCATGTCCTTGAATGCCGCGTCATCCACATGATGCCGAACCAAATCCATGGCCTCGTTCAGGGCGGTTGCGTAATCCGGATTCATCATGAGCCGCCCTCCAGAAGCACCACGTCCTTGGCCAATCTCTCCCAATTCCGATGCGTATTGTGCTGGACCTTGAGATAGACGAGGTGCTCAAGCTGCCGGGCCAAGGACCTTTCCAGATTCGAGTTCAACGCGGACAACCCGTCGCTAACCAGGATTGCCCATCGAACATTCTCCTGGGTCATGTGCTCGGCCACCACATTGAAACTGGTCCCGCCCGTGGTGAACAGGAATCGCTCACCGTGGTCAACCTCCACGACCTTGGTGGAAAATTGGAAAATGCGGCCCACCACGTGAAGGATGGATTGATAAATGTACGGAATGAACATGTAATACTTGGACATGGACCCGGACACGTCCACGTACAGGTCCACCGCCGGTTTCTCCATTCCGTAGAAATGCTGCCACAAAACAGGAGCCGCGCCCGTGGTCATGTGGAAGGCATCCCGGCGGGTGACCGTATGCGGCACCGTGACCGAATACCCCTCATGCTCGCACACCACGGTCCTTTGGCTGACGACCCCACCGATCATGGTTTCCACCATGCGGACCTTTGCATCGTTGAACATTTCGAACCTGGTCCGGATTTCGGGTATCTCGCACGTTGCCAGGATCATTTTGACAACCGGATCGTTTGGTGAAATGTCCGGGATCGTATGCACCTCAACGCCTTGCCGATCCGGGTTGTTGTTGGCCGAGGTCTCCGTCTGGACCGGCCCATGTTCGTGGTTGGCGACCAACGGCGGGATGTTGGCCAACACCTTGGTCATGTCCTCTAACTGTTGGCGATTCTCCCTCTGCTTGGCCTTCCACCATTCGAGAACCAAGTGCATCCACTGGTGGAACCCGTTGTATTCATCGCACTGAACGGGTTGCTCCTGGATCGCGGCCATCAGTTCGGCCGCTTGCGCATACATTGCGGCGTGGGCGTCTTTGAGAAGGTTTCGGCCCTCGACTTTGTATTCAATCTCCTCCCAGTCCACGGCGCGGTGCCTGCCGGTGAGGACCATTTGCATGGAGTCCCCGTCCGAATAGAATCGTTCCGGCAGAGTGGACAGGACCTGGCGTCTGGCCATGGCATTGATGTAAACGTCCTCGGCCCAATTCCGTAACGCCGGTGGATATTCATGCCCCACCAAATCAGGCCAAAGTTTGTGCAGGATCAGGTGATTCCGTTCGTGCAGCAGAATGAACAAAACATCCTCCGGGCCGGTCATGTGTTCCAGGAAGAAGTCCGGGGACAAATGAACGGTTCCTTCCAGGAGGTTGACGGATGCGGTTGGGATGTCCGGGTCAAAGACGATCTGGCTCACGTACCGCAGGATGTTCGGGATGCGTTCGGACCCTTGGCTGGCCATGGACCAATAGGCGAACAACTCGTCGCTTGCCAACATGCGCACCAGGAGATCGGCCGCCGCATCACGGTCCTTACTCCTCAGCGCCGTCTTGATCCGTTCCATTTTCATCAGCAGGGGATTCATCGGCTCCTCCTTCGATCAGTTTGGCGTCCTTGACGAATTTCTGGATGATGGATTTCAGCACCCCGAGTTTTTCCAGGGTTTGCACCGTGGGATTGATCACCGCCGCGTCCAATTGGTATGGGGTGATGTGTTTTTTCACCGCCATGAAGCCTTCTTTAGCATATTCGGACCACGGGATTTCCTTGGTGACCCGGCCGTGCATCATCACGTTGGGCAAGTCGGCATGCACTACCACCAGCACCTTGGTCTTGCCGGACGAAAGGATGAGGCAGCAGACGTCGTCGTGGGTGCATTCCTTGATGATTTCCTCGGTGTATTTCTCGTCGTCCCAGTAGGCGGGCACGGTTCCTTTATCCAGCGCATAGATGCTCGGATACTTTTTGTCGGTGTCGAACCACCAGGTCTTCACTCCGTCGTTTGTGATGTTCGCCCAGCCGTTGGTCAGGGCCTCACTCTGAAAAATCCTTTCAGTCATGACACTTCTCCTTTCAAACTCTGAATGATGTTGTGAATGCGTCCCGGGATTTCCAGGACAGGGGTTGCTTCTTCAATCAGGGTCAACGTGGCAAAACGTGTTGCCGCCTTTTCCATCAGGGTCCGCGACAGGTCATGCTCGATCACCCCCTTTCTTTGGAGAATGGGTAAGCGCCTCAGCACATCGCGAAGCAATTGCGGTTGCCGTTCGGATTTGATGGACCGGTCCACCGCCCCGGCCCAGGCAAGAACGTCTGCGGGTTCGATTTCCAGGAGTTCCCCGAGATTGCGGGCCATGGTCATGGGGTCGGCGAGTTGGAAGCCGGTCACGATGGTGCGGATGGTGCCACGGACCACCGAGGCGTCTACCCTTGTTCGAACAATGCCGTTGATTTCAGGGATGACCGCGCCGATGTATGAGGCGATGGCGTCCGGTGCAGTGAAGATATCCAGACCAGACGCCCATTGGAGGGCCAGCCCGGACGTGATGAGTTTCTGCATCATCTTGAGTTGTCTCGCGTTGAAGACGATGCCCGAATTGCCCAGGTCCCTCATAATCTTCTTGCACAAGGAACTGATGCGCATTCCCTCGATGCCACTCGGTTCAAAGGCCGATGCTCGGGCCAGCATGCCACGCAGATCATGTCCACCACGACCGATGCCATTGCCGGATAGAATGTGTTCGATCTGAATTTCATCCATGGCCGAGACGTTCGGCACCGGCACGCACACGAACCTCGATGCGAGCGCAAGATCCATGTAGCCGGTGTTGTACGTCTCTGGCGGGTTCACGGCGCTGAAGACCATCTTCAAATTGGTGGGCATGCCAAGGAGGGTCCGTTTCCGGACCAGTTCGTGAAGTTTTGACTGGATAAAGGGATTGGCCCGATTGATTTCGTCCAGCAACACCGCATCGGCGGGCCATATTGACAAGGGGGTGGGCACAAATTGAAGACTTCCCTTTGCCAGGGTTTTCGGATTCACGAAGCCAACCAGGTCATCGAAATTGAGGGTCGGAACCTCGTATGCCCGGAACTCAATGTCCCGGCCGAGCAAGGCCCGTGCGATGCGCTCCGCACCCTCGGTTTTATTTCCCCCGATGTCTCCGACGAACAGCACCGAAAGGTCCGAGGCCAAGGCCGCCAACACCACCGGCTCGATTTCATCCCAACCGTGTATGCCCAATTGATCAAACAGCATGTTCATTCTCCCGGATTTGACTGGCCTAAAAACGACACAAGGGAAAGCCGGATTCCCGACCTTCCCTTGCAGATTCTTCAACTATTTCAACATATTATATCACAACCCGGGGCGAAATGTCAAGTGTTGAGATTTTATATAACCGTTCGTAATTACAGATTATTTTTTCACATATCCTGTTTTGGAGGCGGCAATATTGGATTAAGTCATTGAAATTATATGAAAAGTTTCACCATTTTTCTTTGGGAAACCTTCCAATCTCTCGCCCGCCTGAAAAAAACAGCATAGGAACAATCTCTCACAAGGGATGCCAAGAACTGGTTGCATTGCGCAGTGGTTGTTCGTGATTGATAATCAAAACCATTCCATCCTGTTTGATCCTAATAGGGCAAAGTGAATTGAATTGACGAATAGTTGAATTTGAGCTACAAGATTCTGACTTCTTGGGATTTCCCTAATATTTCAGACCGCTCAGAAAGCAAGGCCGGGTGCTGTATGACCAATGGGGTTTTGTAGTCAAGGGCGATACGAGCATGATATGGAAGATCGCTGGCTTTCAGTTGACGAAATCGCCACATATCTCGGGATCAAACGGGATACGGTGTACAAGTGGCTGAACAACAAGAGGATGCCTGCCCACAAGGTCGGCCGGTTGTGGAAATTCCGCAAGGAAGAGGTGGACGAGTGGGTGACCTCCGGCGGGGCGGCTGAAAAGCCCAAGGATGCCAAGCGGCCTTGAGCCCATTATGGTGTGATTGCGGGATGCGACTCGGTGATCGCTCACCCTTCATGTGGGCGAATCATTTCATATTACGGAGCAATTTTTAGTGGCCAATACAAATCAAAAATATAACACAAGAATCCTAAAAGGCGGCGCACTCCTTGATGACATGCGCATGCTGGTTCGCTCATGGGAGGAGGTGGAAGGCGCGGACGCCGGGGCCGAGGCTCATCGGTTGCTGGGCAAGAAAACCCTCGCCCGTTCGAGAGACACGCTTGTCAGAGCTTTCACACCCAGGTTTATTCATGGCGACCCACCCAATGCCTGGAGAATCGTCCGACTCCTGGAGGAACGTGGCGCTGAGCCCGAAGTCCTGATCCCCGTCTACTATTGGATCACTGCGCGTAGCGACAACCTTCTATATGAGTTTGTCACCGAGGAATTGATCCATGTCGCGCGGTCAGGGGATGGTTCGGTTCGAATTGATGAAACCACGGCCTGGATTAGCCGGCACATCGGCGATGCAGGGCAGGAATGGAGCCCCACCGTCACCTTGAAAGTCGGGCGCGGCATATTGGCTGCGCTTCGTGATTTCGGGATTCTGGAAGGCGGTTCCAAAAAACGAGTCGCCCCGGTGCATTTGCCGTTGGATTCCTTTTGCTACATCGCATTTTGGCTTGCCAGATTGGGTTTTAGTGGAGCAAGCCTGGTGAACCATACGGACTGGCGGTTGTTTCTCATGAGCCCCCAAATCGTCGAGCGCCTGATGCTGGAGGCGCACCAGCAAAGACTGCTGGATTTTAATTCGGCAGGCCGCATTTACAGGGTGGATTTTCCAAAGGATGATCCGGGAGAGTATGCTGATGTCCTCTTTGGATAGGTGTCTGAAAAATCTTGAAGAAGACCTTGTCTCCGATCCCATGAGGATCAGTGCTTACCACGACCTTCCGTTCGCCATATTTCGGTACGGTCCCGAAGACGAATTCGAATTGAGACAGAAGCTCAGGCTTTTTGCCTTTGGCCTGGACCAGAATCATGGCCGGAATGTCCACTTCATTTCATTATCCGAATTGGTCTGGAAGGTGATCGCTGAAGAACAGGGTCTCGATTATCTGGTCAAGGTTGAAAAGACACGCGGTTTCAAGGCCGCGCAGGATCATGTGAACAGTCTTCTTTCCAGTCCGCATTTCCGTCCCATAGCGGATGAAGTTCTCAAATGCATGGAAGGACTCAACCCGGACAAGGACCTTGTGTTTCTTGTGCGAGCCGGAGGATTCGCACCGGTGATTTATCGACCTTCTGTTTTGCTTGATGAACTGCACCAACGGACCATGGCGCCCACCATCTTCTTTTATCCCGGGAGCGCCAAAGGCCAAACTGATCTTTGTTTTTATAACTTGCCGGGTTCCGGTGGAGCCGGAGCTTACAACTATCGCGTGAAAGTCTATGGAGCCGAGGCATGAAAAATATCCGCGACATTTTCGCCAAACCCATTGATCGCACCATCGAAGAAGTCATCAAGGTGGAGCAAGCCGACGAAAAGGCCGTGCTCACGGAACTTGAAGAGTATGTTCCCACCGATTTCCTCCAGGAACAATACGCCAGGATATTCGAAGAGATCGCGTCCGGGCCGTCCAACCCCCGTGAAGGAATCGGCATCTGGATTTCTGGCTTCTTCGGTTCGGGTAAATCCCTGTTTGCCAAGATACTCGGCTACACCATGGCAGCCCGGAAGGTGGGTTCCAAAACTGCCTCGGACATTTTCAAGATCAAGGTGAACAACCCGAAAATCGCGGACTTGGTTGATCTGATCAACGCACGCATACCCTTCCATGCCGTCATCTTCGATGTTTCCATGGATCGAGGGGTGCGCCTGGCCAACGAACGATTGACGGAAATCATCTATAAGGCCCTGCTTCGTGAACTGGGTTACTCAGAAGATTTTGACCTGGCGGAACTGGAAATCACCCTGGAAGGGGACGGGAAACTCGATGCGTTTCTCACTCGATTCGAAGAGGTGCATGGTCAGCCATGGGAAAAACGCCGTCTGCTCGGCCTTGCCCTGAATGAAGCCGGCGAGGTGCTGCACTCCCTCTATCCCGGGACGTATTCCACTCCTGATTCGTATGTCAATTCCGTGGGCTCCGGCCGCGCCGACATCGACCCGAACAAATTGGCCCGAAGGGCTTATGAGCTGACAGATCGTCGAAAACCAGGCCATGCCTTGATTTTCATTATCGACGAGGTGGGTCAGTATGTTTCCCGTAGCGTGGATAAAATGCTCGATTTGCAGGCCATCGTTCAAGCCCTGGGAGTGGAGAGCAAAAACCGGGTGGAACACAAGAAAGCGGTGTCCCCTTGTTGGCTTGCGGTCACGTCGCAGGAAAAATTGGACGAGGTGGTGCACGCACTGGATTCCAAAAAAATTGAATTGGCGAGACTCCAGGATCGTTTTCGCCTGACCGTGGACCTCAAGCAATCCGACATCGCGGAGATTACGGCGCGAAGGGTTCTTGAAAAAAAACCTGACGCCGAAAAGGCCCTCGGCGATTTGTATGTGGAAAACGAAGGCCGCATCAAGGAACTCGGCCGGCTGGAGCGAACCAGCCGCGACATTTCCGTCACCCGCGAGAGTTTCGTCCGCCTGTACCCGTATCTTCCCTATGAAATCGACCTGTGCGTGGACATCGTGGCCGGCCTCAGGCTTCGTCGCGGAGCGCATCGCCATGTGGGCGGCAGCAACCGAACCATCATCAAACAGGCCCAGGAATTGATGATCAATCCTCGGACCCGCCTTGCCGACGCACCCATTGGCGACCTGGTCACGCTGGACAAGGTGTACGAACTCCTCTACCTGGGCAACCTGTTGCCCAGTGAGGTGAGCCGGGAAATCGACAAGGTGGCCAAGGACCTGCCCGACAACCCCATGGCCCACAAGGTGGCCAAGGCCATCGCGCTTCTGGAGCCGGTCAAGAATCTTCCCCGCACGCCGCATAACCTGGCCGTGGTGTTGTATCCGTCCGTGACCTCGGGTCCCATACTCGGCGAAGTGGAGCAGGCCATCGAAGCGCTTGAGAAAGCGCAGGTGATCCGGAATTCCGAGGAAGGGTACAAACTGCTCACCGTCGAGGAGAAGCACTGGGAAACGAAGCGCAACGGGCTGGACCCGCGCGAGGCGGATCGCAACCGCATCAAGAGGGAGGTCCTGCGCCAGATTTTTTCAGACCCTCAACTCAGGAAATATCAATATCAAAAGCTGCGCACATTCCGGAACACCCTGAACGTTGAGGGCGAAACGGTGGAACCCGCCGGTGAAATACCCCTCAATCTTTTGCTTGCCGATTCCGTGCAAATAAAACCGGATCGGCTGGCCGAGGCTCGGGACGAAAGCAATGCCCGTCCAAACGATGTTTTTTGGATCGTGACATTGACCGATGAAATCCATGACCTGGTGGTGGAGTTGTTCCGCTCAAGGGAAATGGTGTCGGAATACGAGCGACTGGCCTCACAGCAGAGGCTGAGTGGCGAGGAATCCTCCTGCCTCTCCGATGAGAAGAATCGCAAGGACTCTTACCTCAAGAAGCTCCGGGCCAAAATGTTGGAGGCGGTCCAGTCGGGAACCGGGTTTTTCCAGGGGGTGCAGCATGACGCCACGGCCTTGGGTTCCGGGTTCGTGGACGTTTTCCACAAACTCTTCGACATCGTGGTCCCGGTCCTCTACCCCAAGTTGGAAATCGGCGTGCTTCCCCTCAAGGGGGACGAGGCCGAGAAACTGATCGTCGCCTCCAATCTAAACGGTCTGCCTCAGGTTTTTTACCACGACAAACCGGAGCAAAGCCTCGTCGTCAAGCAGAGCGGAAAATATCTGCCCAACCTCGGCGCCGACCTTTGCCGAGAACTGTTCGACTACATCAAGAAGGAGCATTCCTACGGAAACAAGGTCACCGGCAAAATCCTTGAATCCTATTTTTCCGGGATTGGTTACGGATGGGAAAGGGAAGCCTTGCGCCTTGGCCTGGCCATTCTCTTCAGGGGCGGGGCCGTGGAGGTCACGCACCAGGGCCGAAAATACAGAAACTACAGCGATCCCGCGTGCCGGGAACCTTTCATGAACAACCCCAAGTTTCGCGCCGCGTCCTTTGCTCCAAGGGAAACCCTGGACCTCAAGATTCTGGCAAGAGCGGCGCAAGCCTATGAGGAAATAACGGGCAAGGACGTCAACATCGAGGAGGGCGACATCGCCAACGCCTTTCAGGAGGTGGCGGCGGCCGACCGGGACAAGTTGTTGCCCGTGGCGGCCCGACTCAAGGCGCTCAAGGTTCCCGGTTCGGAGGCGGTTGCCGATCACCTTCAATGGGTGGAGGGCATTCTCGACATGGCGCCCGATGACTGCGTGAAAACCCTTGCCGGCGAAGGTAAATCCTATCTGGAAGGAAGGAAGATGGCGGTCAGGCTGGAGAATTTGGCCTCCGAAGCCAACCTCCAGGTTCTGGCCGATGCCCGCCGCATATTGAACGAGCAATGGCCTGTCTTGAAGGACCGCACCACCTCGGATGATTTGAACGAAGCAGCCGTGGAACTGGAGCAATCCTTTGACTCGGAAAACGTGCTGGACCACCTGGAACGTATTCGCCAGGCAGCCGACCAGCTCACTAATGAGTACACCCGTCTGTATCGCGCTACCTTCGAGAAACGGAACAAAGCCTATGAGGCGGCGGTGGATCACGTGAAAGGGCTGCCCGAATGGGTTGCCGTGAGTCAGGACACTGACGTCCCCGAGGAAGAACGTGATGCTCTTCTTCGCCCCTTGCTCTCGCGCATTGGCAAAAAGCTGGACCTGCGCAAAGGGGACACGGTTTGCCGCGCCACCCATGCCACCGTGACGGAAATGGAAAGCGACCTTGTTGCGGTGGAGGGCCTCACCCGACAAGTGGTGCGGCAACTGCAAAAAACGGTGGAACCCGAGGAAAAAGTGGAGCGGTTCCGCATATCCCAACATTTCACGGGAAAAATCGAAAGCGAACAAGACCTGGATTCCGTTATCAAGGCCCTGCGCGACAAGTTGGAAAAGCTGTTGGCCAAGGGATGCAAGGTGATTTTGGAGTGACGTATGCGAGCCTATGACCTGGCTATTCAAAATTTTTCAGTAGCTGAACACCTCCTGCAACTCCATGAATTGTTTCGTGGTTTGCAGGAAGGCCAGGTGGACGAGCACCTGCGCCTGGCCGTGTGCAGCTGCCTTGATGTGCCGGAGCAAACGGTCCTGCGGCATGCAAAAAACGACCGGGTGGTCATGGTGGCCAAGGCCACCGCACCCATACCGCAAAGTCTCCTGGTTCCAGACGGCACGAATTTCCTGCTGCGCCAGGCCGTGGTTGTCGGCTGCACGTCCCTAGAATCCTTTTTCTGGGATGCCTTGCGCGAAAACGTTCTCACCATCGTGCGGGCCAGAAAACGCGGAGCGGATGAGTCGTTGCGTAAGATCACCTTGTCCCTGGACGACTATCTGTCCCTCGAAGGATGGGAAGACCCGGACCTTCGGTTGCAGCAGATCATCCTGAAGAATTTTGAACGGGGCACTCTGTACGATCCTTCTTCCATTGAACGGATTGCCAAGATTCTCACGGTAAAAAAATTCTGGGACCAGGTTGCGGCCAAGACCGGCAATCCGGACAATGAAATCAAGCGGCACATCGGCGAGATCATCACCCGCCGCAACCAGATCGCCCACCGTGCGGACCGGCCCGATGAAAACGCGGACCCGCCCGAAGAACAGGACGGCCATGGCCTGCGCGCCATCAACTACGCCTGGGCCAACACCCGGGTGGCCACGGCGAAAAACGTGGTGTCCGCCGCGTCGGAAATTTTCACCGCCACCTTGAAGAAACTGGAAGAGCAGCTTGACCGGGAAGAGGAGCAACGCCTTGCCCGGCAAACCATGAGGTCATGAAATAGATGAACGATTCCCTGATTGCCCAGATACAGCGGTTCACCCTGGAAGCCCGCGAGATGTTGGAAACCGAAGCCAGCCGGCAGTTGGAGGGCATTTATGGTTGGCTACCCAACGGCGATTTCGCGGACCCGGGCAAGTATCCGGCCCTGGACCAGATCGAGGAAGCGGTCGTGACCCGCAGTCGGCTGGAGGCCCATGCCGGGGAAGAAAAGGCAGCCGGCGTTTCGGGAAGGGAGGCTCGTGAAAAGTTGGTTCGGGAAACCGCCTTCACCTGGCTCAACCGCATCGTGGCCCTGCGCATGATGGAGGAACGCAAAATCATCAAGTCCACGGTGGGCAAGCTGGAAAAATCCAACGCCTTCATTTTCTGGCTCACGTCGGACGGCAACGAGGACATGTATGCCCTCCATGAACAGGGCGCCCTCCCCAAAAACGCCATGGGCGAAGGACCCAGCGACCAGGCGTACCGGCAATTCATCCTCTGGCAATGCGGTCAACTGGCCAAGGATGTGTCCGTGCTCTTTGATCCAGAGACCCTTTCCTCCCGCCTTTTTCCCCGACCGGCCGTGTTGAAGCAGATCGTGGAATCCATGAACCCGCCGGAACTGGCCGAGGCATGGCAGGCCGGGAACGAGGAAACCGTGGGGTGGGTGTATCAGGCATTCAACTCCGAAGAATTGCAGGCGGCCTTCACTGCCGCGCGTCTTTCGAAAACCAAGTTCGAGGCAAAAGACATCCCTTCAGTGACGCAACTCTTCACTCTCAAGTGGGTGGTGAAGTTTCTGGTGGAAAATACGTTGGGGCGTCTCTGGATGGAAATGCATCCGGATTCCCGCCTCAAGAACCATATGGATTATTTGGTTCCTTTTTCTGAAACCAAGCGCGAATTGAAACTGGTCAGGGAAATCACCTTCCTGGACCCCAGTTGCGGGTCCATGCATTTTGGTCTGTTTGCCTTTGACCTTCTTGTGGAGATGCACCGGGAGGAACTAGAAAAGGCCGGGCAACCAGGGTGGCCGGAAAAACCAAGTGTGGATTCCGAAGAGACCATACCCGCCAGCATCATCAGCAACAACATTCACGGCATTGACATCGACCTGCGGGCGGTCCAGCTGTCCGCGCTCACGCTCCTTCTGAAAGCCCGCACCCTGAACAAACAAAGTGATTTCACCGACCGGAATCTGGTCTGCGCCAACGTGGAGGCCGTGACCGGAGGGCGATTGGACGACTTCATTTCCAAGACCCAATTCAGCCACCCCATTTACGAACGCATCCTTCGCGCCATGGCCGCCAGCCTGAAGGATTCAGAGCAATTGGGTAGCCTCCTTCGTCTGGAAAGAATCTTGGAACACCACATTGCCGAAGAACGGAAAAAGGTGGACGCCCAAAAGCAATTGGGGCTGGCCTTTCCCGGGGTGACACAGGACCAGTTCACAACCGAGGCTGGAGTTCAGGAGTTTTTTGAAATTCTTGAGGTCCATATTCTCCGACACCTCGACCTTTTTGTACAGGAATCCCGGGAAGGCGAACAGGAGCCGAATCACTTTGCATCGGAAACAGCAAAGGGGCTGAGGCTTTTGAGCCTGGTCTCGGATCGCTATGACGTGGTGGCCACCAATCCGCCGTACCTTTCCGGCCGAAAAATGAACAAAAGGTTGGCCGATATGCTCAAGGATCAATATCCCGAGGGCAAGGCTGACCTCTATGCCGCGTTCATACTTCGGTGCCAGGAGCTTGCGCGCCCCAAGGGTTTCGTGGGCATGCTCACCATGCATTCCTTCATGTTCATCAGTAGTTACGAGAACATGCGGGAAACTCTCCGGGATAATGTTTGCGTGGAAACCCTTGCTCATTTTGGCGGCGGATTGTTTGCCGTAGGCAATCCCGGCACCTTGCAGACAGCCGCCCATGTGTTGCGAAAGGAAACAGAGACGGCCAAACGCCTGGAACACCAGGGCACGTTTTTCCGGCTGGTGCGGGAAAAGGATTCGGAAGGGAAACGCCTCGCCTTTGAAAACGGCCTTGCCGCGTTGAAGGCCGGACAACCCCATCCCCTGGTCTTCACCTCTCACATGGAGGATTTCGATGCGGTTCCGGGTAAGCCGTGGGTGTATTGGGTGCCACCGACTATACTTCAGCTATTTCTTAATCTTGATCTTTTGGGGAATACCGCCCCCCCCAGGCAAGGTCTTGCTACTGCTGATAACAGCCGTTTTCTCCGAAAGTGGTGGGAACTTGCACTCTCCAATTTAGTCAGAAATGCATCGACCTGCGCTGACAGCAAGATTACAGGTAAAAAGTGGTTTCCTTATATGAAGGGAGGGGCACCGATTCATTGGTACGGAAATCAAGAGCACATTGTAAACTGGAAAGATGACGGTGTTGAAATCAGAAATTTTACAAATGAAAAAGGAAAGGTTCTGTCACGCCCGCAAAACACAGGTTATTATTTCCTTAAAGGTGTTACTTGGAGCGATGTAAGTTCCAAAGGCTTCGCGGGGAGGCTGTCACCCGGAGGCTTTGTTCATGATGTGTCCGGGATGACCTGTTTCCCGAAGGACTCCCAATTGTATGAGGTTTTGTCCGTTTTCAATTCAACCGTGGCCAAATATCTTTTGAGTGCTCTGAATCCCACCATTCATTATCAAGTGGGAGATATAGAGCGTCTGCCCATTCCAGATCAGTCTTCGGCCACTCTGGATTCATTGGTTGAAAGGGCAGTTGATCTTGCGAGGCAAACCAGCGTTGAAAGCGAAATCACCTATGATTTTACCCTTCCCCCTTTGTCCATCGAGCAGGTGGATAATCGCCACGCCCGGCTGCGGGAGATCGAGGAGGAAATCGACAGGGAAGTGACCCGCCTTTACGGCCTGACCGAGGAGGACCGCCTTGCCCTGAAGGCTGAGTTGGAGGGCACGGCCACCGCCGATGTGGACGAGGAAGGCGAGGACTCTGACAATGGTGACGAGGAGGACGAGGCTGCCGAAAGCGCCTGGACCGAGCCGCAACTCGCGCGCGCCTGGATCAGCTACGCTTTAGGAACGGTTCTGGGCCGGTACGCCATCGGCCAACCCGAGGGCCTGGGCCGTGGGGATTTTGACGAGGCAACCGTGGCGGCCATCCGCGCCCTGGTGGACGAGGACGGAGTCATGCCGTCTGACCAAGGCCACCAGCAGGACATTACGGCGCGGACCCTCAAATGCCTGGAGCTTATGCGTGGATCGGACATCTCCCATGCCTTGATCCGAAACGCCGCCGACTCGGACGGCGACCCCGAGGACCTGCTGCGAAATTTCCTGGACCGCTTCACCGGAAAACCGGAGGTCTCCTTCTGGCGCCACCACTTCCAATTGTACCGCAAGCGGCCCATCTACTGGCCCCTGCAATCCCCCAAACGCAAATTCACGGTATGGGTCTTTCAGGAGCGCTTCACCCCGGACACCCTGTTCAAGGTGCGCTCCGAATTCGCGGACCCGAAAATCCGTTGGCTGGAGGGCCAGGTCAAAGACCTCAAGGAAAAGGCCGACCAAAGCGCGGGCGCGGTAAAACGGGACCTTGAAAAGGAAGCCTCAAAACTTTCCGACATCCTGGACGACGTGCAGGAATTTTCCAAACGCCTGAACGCTGTGATCCAGAGGGGCTACACCCCGCGCATAGACGACGGCGTGCTCATCAACGCCGCGCCCCTTTGGGAGCTTCTGCCCTCCTGGCCGGACACGAAAAAGGCATGGAAGGAACTGGAGGAAGGCAAATTCGACTGGGCGCACCAAGCCATGGACCACTGGCCCGATCGCGTGAAAGAAAAGTGCGAAACCAACAAATCCTTCGCCATCGCCCATGGGTTGGCATGAGAGAGGGGAGTCATGGATATATTAAAGAGCATCAGTATTGAGGGCTTCAAATCCATCCGAAACTTGGATTGTTTGGAATTGGGGCCGATCAATGTACTTATCGGTCCGAACGGAGCCGGAAAATCCAACTTCGTCAGTTTTTTTCAATTGCTGAACTACGCAATGACCGAGGGTATGCAGACCTATGTTTCGACACGAGGTTTTGCAAACAGCTTTCTCCATCTGGGCTCCAAGATGACCCACCGAATTCACGCCGAGTTGGAGTTCCAAGTTGAGACGGGAATAAACCGTTATTGCTTCACTCTGGTTCCCGCTGCAAGGGATAGCCTCATTTTTTCCGAGGAAAAGGTTTTCTTCCAGGCGGAAGGACACCCACATCCTATTGAATGCGAGCTTGATCCGGGGAGCAAGGAAAGCAATCTGCCCAAAGCCACCAGCCCGCCTTTGAATGCCAACGAGTTACGAACAGCAAGGGCCATTTTGAGTCAATTGATGAGAAAACGGGTCTATCAATTCCACGACACCTCGTTGGAATCCAGATTACGCAAGGCGACGCATCTTGATGACAACCGCTACCTCCGTTCGGATGGCGGCAATCTGTCGGCAATATTATTCAGACTGCAAAGAGACAAATCGGATTTTTATAGACGAATTATATTACAGTTACGCCGGATGATTCCCAGCTTCCAGGATTTTGTTCTGGAGCCCGAAGGTGATCATATTTTGCTTCAATGGAGAGGGACTGACCCGGAATACATCTTTGGACCGCACCAGCTTTCTGACGGTAGCTTGCGCCTCATGGCCTTGACCACTTTGTTCCTGCAACCTCCCGAAGACTTGCCCGACATGGTCATCGTCGACGAGCCGGAATTAGGGTTGCATCCCGAAGCTGAGGCCCTGCTGGCGGGCATGATCCGGTCGGTTTCGGCCAAGTGTCAGGTTCTGTTGGCAACCCAATCAGCGAGCCTCGTGGACAATTTTGAACCGGAAGATGTCATCGTCTGCGAATTACAGGATGGAGCGAGCGATTTCCGCAGGCCAACAATGGAAGAACTGCAAGTCTGGCTGGAAGACTACACGCTTGGAGAGGTCTGGAGAAAAAACGTGATGGGAGGCCAGCCATGAGCAAGTCGATTGTTTTTTATGTGGAAGGTCCCTCGGAGCGGGAATTTGTTAACGAGATTATTGGACCGCATTTGAGCACTTTGGGAATCCCATGGCATAAACCGATACTAGTGGCAAACAGCGTTCGCAAAGATCGCACTTCACGTGGTGGAGTCAATAAATATGGCCCTATAAGGAAGGATTTGAGAAGGTTGTTACATAGGCAGGGGGATAATTACATTATCACAACCTTGATAGATTATTACGGGAGGCCAAGTGACTTCCCGGCTCCAGACGCACCTCTTCCAATAGGAGCTACTCCCTTGGAAAAAGCATTGGCCGTAGAAAATGCTTGGGCTCAGGACATAAATGATTCACGCTTTCTCCCGTTCTTGTTCCTGCATGAATATGAAACCCTCATTCTGAGTGATCCCAACTCATTGCTCACTGCATATCCAGGTGAAGAAGACGCGATGACCGCTCTTGTCCAAGACACGGCCGGTTTTGAAAACCCGGAAGACATCAATGATAGTCCTATTACCGCTCCATCCAAACGGATCATTCGGATATTTGAGGCGCATAATTTACGTTATGACAAAGTGACCGGTGGAGCCCTGGCGGTTCTTGAGTTAGGGTTGGATGCCATACGCCAAAAGTGCCCGAAATTTAACTGCTGGCTCACTATGTTGGAATCACTTGCTCCAAACTGAGGATTCAGGGATGGCCAAACTATCCGACCGCATTCGAAGCATGATCGCCCGCCAAGTCAAGGACCGTGGGATTGTTGTCTGGTATGATCCGGAGAAAGCCTATGCGGGGTTGATTCAAAACCTGGACCTGCCGGAAACCGCTGTCCTCCAATATGCGGACTCCTTTTTTCGCCTGCGCCATGAACTGGAATCCTACCTTGAATTCGTGAATTCGGAGCAAAAACCCAAGGACGGGTGCGGCGTGGCGCCGAACGTGGTGGTCTACGTTCCCATGGAGCGAGGACAAACCTCCTTTGCCCTGGTGGAGGCGGAAACCGCCGGCGTGGTGGTGGAACCGGGAGCCGAAACTGCGGACCGCAACAGCCGCCTGCGCGTTCAGGCAGAGTCCTTTTTCCTGGAAAAGGCGCCGGAAAAGGCGGGCCACCTGGCCAGGCAAGTGGAGGAAGGATTGCTCACCCTGGAGGATTTGGACCGGATATCCGAAGAGGTGGGGAGCATCACCTCGGGCGCACTCAAGCTCGTGTTCGGCGCGGCATCGCCTTTGGAATCCATTATTGAATTCGCTTCCGGACCGGACAAGGATGAACAGATTTCCCGGAAAAAGGCGCTCGGCGAATTACGGAGCCTGGTGAAATCCGAGCTGGGTCTTGATTTTGGTGACGCGACATCCCCGGAGGATGCGCGCCGGGAACTGCGCCGAGTCATTTTACTGGCGGAATTCACTGCATCCATATCCGAAACCGCTCGGCCCTCCACGCTGGACACCGTCGCCCTCCCTGAAAATCCCGTGCAAATGGATGCGCTGAAACATCTTTGTGAGACATGGCGCAATCGTGTGGACTTTCGCGAGGGATATGTCGAGGCGGCCCTGGACCTTGAGCACGCCGCCGGCATTTCCCAGTTGCCCTTGAATCCCGAAGATGTGGAAACGGCTCGGACGTTTCCCTGCATCGAAAACCTGCTCGTCCGGTTTGTGCAGGATTGCCTTTTGGAAGGTCGACTCGACGAGGCGATGCGCATAACTCAGCTTCGAAAGAACACGTTTTGGCCCCGGGAATTGCCGGAACTGCTCTTGAAATGGTCCGCTCTGGAACTCGCCGCGCGTTTCATGATCGAAGCCGCAAAGGTGCGCAAGCAAATCAAGGCTCATGATTACTCGGTGTCGGAAATGGTGCGAGCCTATGCTTTGTTTTCGGAACCCTGGATGATGATCGACCGCCTGCATCGGCATTGGGAAAGCCGCCTCCTTAATCTCGATCCCGATGACATGGAGGAGGATCGGCTCGAAAAGCTGACGGCCAAGGTCAGGAGAATGTATTCTGATTTTGCCGATGAACTGAACCGCGCCTTTGTGGACCGTTTCCGAAAGGCCGGCCTCGAAATCGAAGGAGTGCTATCCCAATCTCGCGTGTTCCATGATCGTGTCGCTCCGGCCATGACCAAAAAGAAAAAAACGGTGTATTTCCTGGTGGACGCGCTTCGCTACGAAATGGCCGCCGAACTGCTCGAAGGCATGGACAAGGATTTCGACGTGGCTCTTGAACCGGCAATCTGTAGCCTGCCCTCCATCACGCCGGTGGGAATGGCGGCGCTCATGCCGGGCGCCGAACTGGGAATGGAACTGGAGGCGGTCAAGTCCGGAATGTGCGTGGGCATAGCGGGCCACCTCCTAAAGGATCGCAAGAGCCGGCTTGAATATGCGCAGCAAAAGATTCCGGGCAAGGTGATGGCATTGAAACTGGCCGATGTCCTGAGGCTGGGGGCCAAAAGGAAAAAAGATTTGAAGGAGGCCGACCTGGTCATCGTGACCTCCCAGGAAATCGACCGACTGGGCGAGGACGGCGACGACTACGCCGAAACCCGCCGATTCATGGACGACATGCTGGAACAGTTGCGCCGCTCCATCAGGATTCTTGCGAAGGCGGGAATTGAGCATTTCGTCATCACGGCAGATCATGGTTACCTGTTCGCCGATAGGGTGGACCCTGGCATGTTCATGGATTCTCCCGGCGGAACAGTTGTCGAGCTTCACCCTCGCGCATGGATCGGTAAGGGAGGAGCGGACGCCAATGGATACGTCCGGGTTTCAGCAAGTGAACTGGAATACGGCGGCGACCTGGAAATGGCATTTCCGCGCGGGCTGTCCTGCTTCAAGGTAAAAGGCGGTGTTGGCGGGTACTTCCATGGAGGCGTCTCCCTTCAGGAGATGGTCATTCCCGTCGCCGTGTTGAATGGGAAAGGTGCCGCGAGCGTCGGTGCAACATCCGGTGTCACGTTGAAACTGGAATTTGGAAAATCGGCAATCACCAACCGTTTCTTTTCCATGACCGCTACGCTGGAAACCCATGGCCTTTTCGAGTCTGAAAACGTCCGGGTTCGAGCCGCAGTTCTTTCGAATAAAAAGGAGGTCGGGTTCTGCGCCATGGCAGCCTACGGTTATGAAGAGGGCTCCCGTGAAATCACCATGCGTGTGAACGAACCGAACGCCCTCACCTTCATGCTGTCCGAAGATTCCGGCATCGAGAAGGTGACGATTCAGATAGTGGACTGCCATACACAACTTGAATTGGCGACCATGGCCGATGTGCCTGTAAAATTGGGGATTTGATTATGGACGATGCTCTTGACCGGAAGGTGACGGACGTTTTCGCGGGGAAGGTGGTCCGCAAGGATTTGGTGCGGAAAATCAAGGTCGGCGCCAATGTTCCCGTGTTCGTGTTGGAATATTTGTTGGGCAAGTATTGCGCCACCGATGATCCGGCGGCCATCGACGCCGGCATGCGCGTGGTGAACAACACCCTGGCTGAAAATTTCTGCCGCCCCGAGGAAGCCAACAAGGCCCAGGCGCTGGTCAAGGAAAAGGGACGCCACACCTTCATCGACAAAATCAAGGTCCGCTACCTGGCGCAGGATGACAAATACTGGGCTGAACTGGTCAATTTCGGGAACAAGTACCTCCATGTCCCGGACCGATTCGTCCGCGAGTTCGACCGCCTTCTCATGGGTGGGGTATGGGCTCAGGTGGAAATCCGCCATGAGTACGACGAGGAGATGAAAGGGAGGCGTAGTCCCTTTTGGGTGGAGCAGATCACGCCGATCCAGTTGGCCCATTTTGAACTGGATGAATACCGCCAGGCCAGGGCCAGGTTCACCTCCGATGAATGGGTGGACCTTCTTGTCCGCAGTGTGGGACTGGAGCCATCTCAGTTTGATCGACGTCTTAAATTGCTGTTTCTTCTGAGGCTGGTGCCCCTGTGCGAAGGTAATTACAACCTCGTTGAACTTGGACCGAGAGGCACTGGCAAATCTTTCGCCTACCAGGAATTGAGCCCTTACGCCATTCTGCTCACCGGTCCCACCACCGTGGCAAATCTTTTCTACAACATGGCATCCGGTAAAATGGGCTTGGTCGGTCTTTGGGACGCCATCGGTTTTGATGAAGTGGCCGACCTGCAAAAAATGCCCAAGGAAGTGGTGACCACACTCAAAACCTACTGCGAATCCGGTTCCTTTGCGCGTGGCAAGGAATCCCTGAGCGGCCAAGCCTCGATTGCCATGTTCGGCAATACCAACCAGCCGGTTGAGGTCATGGTCCGGTCATCTCATCTGTTCATGCCCATGCCGGATGTGATTCGAGACGACCTCGCTTTTCTGGACCGTATCCATGGATACCTTCCCGGGTGGGAGGTGCCGAAAATGCGCATGGAATTTTTCACCGACCATTACGGATTCGTGGTGGATTACCTCGCCGAAGCCATGCGCGTTCTTCGCCGACATAACCACACCGAGTTGGTGGACAAGTATTTTTCCTTTGGGGATCACCTGAACGCCAGGGATGTGAAGGCCGTCAGAAAATCAGTGTCGGGGTTGGTCAAGCTCATTTATCCGGAAGGCGATGTGACCAAGGACGAATTGTCGGAGCTTCTTGGTCTTGCACTGGAATGTCGGCGCCGTGTCAAGGAGCAGTTGAAGAAGATCGGGGCCTTCGAATACCACCAGACCTCGTTTTCCTATCGGGACAAAGAAACAACCGAGGAAACTTACGTCGGTGTGCCAGAGGAAGGCGGCCGCAACCTCATATCCACGGACCCGTTAGCGCCGGGCTGCCTGTATACTGCGTCCGTGAATCCCGAGGGCAAGGTGGGCCTATATCGCATCGAGACCGGCGTATCCTCGGGCACCGGCAAACTCAAACTGGCCGGCGGGTTGCAAAGCCATATGAAGGAATCCGCTCAACGCGCATTCGCTTTTCTTCAAGGACACAAGGTTCCCATGGGAATCGCAAGCGTGTTCGACACGACGGACTTTCATGTCGAAGCTATCGACCTGCTCGGCAACAAGATAATTTGCGAGGCGGGCGTAGCCTTTATTGTCGCAATCTATTCGGCCATCAAGAAAGCCCAAGCCATGCCCGGACTCGTGATCCTCGGCGACCTGAGCATCCAGGGTAATATCAAGGCAGTGCAATCCCTGGTCGAACCGCTCCAAATGGCCATGGAAAACGGAGCAAGGCGCGCGTTGATCCCCCTGGAGAACAAGCGAAATTTCCTGGAGGTCTCGGGCGACATCATGGAAACCGTCGATCCGGTTTTCTACTCCGATCCTCAAACCGCAGCCATGAAGGCGCTGGCTTTGAAATGAAGGGAGCGGAACGCCATGAAAAACTCGGACCGTGCAGCCGCCCGGCTTGAGCATGACCGCGCCCTGCAAAAGGTGGTCATCGGCATGCTCGCCGACCACACGGAACTGTTCAAGCAGTTCAGCGACAACCCGGGCTTCAAGAAGTGGCTGGCGGACACGATCTTTGCGGTGACGTATGAGGAGAGTAGGGTTTAGCTGTCGGGTGTCGATGAAGTGAATGGTTTGCGGAGAAGATTATGGCTCAAAAACAAGTAGGTGCTCGGACAGAAGGCGATGTCGTCCAGGGTCTCTTCTTTTGGCAACAGGCCGCAAAGCTGATGATACCAGAATCGCTGGTTATTCGGGTAACCATAGAACATGATGAAGCAGACGGAGTTGACGACGTAGCGGTGTTCTATGGTTCGGACGGGATAAATGCCGGCGGATGGCAATGTATGGCTGACTACTATCAGCTCAAATATCATGTCGACAACAGTCATGCCTATAGTTCAGACGCTATTGTTGACCCTGCGTTTACCAAGGCGAAATCTTCACTTCTTCAGCGATTCCACAACGCTTACAAAAAGCTAATCGCTACAGATGGTTCATTCAGATTGCATTTGGTTTCAAATTGGCAGTGGAGAGATGATGATCTTTTGGCAAAATCCATCAGAGAGTCTGATGGTGCATTACCACAATCATTTTTCACGCTCGGCCCGAGAAGTGATTTAGGCAAAATCCGTGAACAATGGCGCAAACATCTTGATCTTGACACGGAGGCTTTTAAATCCTTTACGAAAACATTACGTTTTCATCTTAACTATTTTGGCCGGCAAGATTTAAAGGAATGGGTGAATGATAGATTGGCACGTGCTGGTCTACGCATTCCTCCTGCCGATCATGCGGCATGCCCATATGAGAGTCTAGTTCAAAAGTTTCTGATGGATGGACCAAACTCTTTCGACAGGAAGACATTCTTTGAAATGTGCCGTCGTGAGGAACTCATTGACCTAAAGGATAGCCCAACACGGAATGACAAAGTAATCGGCATCAGAAGTTTCATTCGCTTTGCAGAGAACATCGAAGAGGAAACTGATAAATTCATTTGCGTAAGCGATCTTTTTGAAGGCCGACACCCAATTGATGATAGATCATGGAGAATTTCGACTTCACGGATATTGTCATTCCTGTCTGATAGAGAATTGACAAAGGCTCTGCGATCAAAGGATCATCGACTATTACTTGAATGTCATGGATCATTCGCCTTTTTGGCAGGATATGAAATGAGCAGAAACTCCGGCAGTCAGGTCTTTCCTGTTCAAAAACCTCGAATGGAAACATGGAAACCAGACGGAAACTCCGCATTCGAAGCACCAACAGTTGTCCTAACCGAAATAAAATATGAAGACGATGGTGAAATCGCAGTATCGTTTTCGTTTACGCATGGTATATTGGGTGATGTAGAATCATATTTCCAAAATACCGGGATAAAAATAAGCAAGATTGTTAACATTCAACCTAAAGGCGGTCCTGGTGGTGATAGCCTCAAAGGTGCAGATCACGTTTTGCAAGTTGTTGACGAGGTTGTTGAGCTGTTGCGGAATTTAAGGTCCAAGGCATCGGATGTAATTCACGTATTCGGTAGTACGCCAAATGCTTTCATGTTTTTTTTGGGTCAGTACCGAAATGCATTGGGCCGCTTGCAACTTTATGAATACGACTTCGGGTTTGAAAGACACTGTACCTATTCACCGAGCATTCTCGTACCCAAAGACGTAAACCCAGATCATGGAGGATAAAAGTGGAACTGCCAACTGATTTTAAATCTTTTCTCACAGCAATTAGGCCAACAGAAAACCAGCGGTCTGAATTAAAAACAGGCCACACAACATTGCGGTCGAGACTAAAAGATTTCCAGGAGCTTAAGGATGTTTACATAAGTGATTTCCTACAAGGAAGCTATCGCAGAGCAACCGCTGTTCGGCCAAAGGGCGAGAAACGATCTGACGTAGATATAATTGTTGTTACGAAATTGCATGAGGAAGAATACACTCCTGATGCTGCAATGGATATCTTTGTACCATTTCTTGATAAATACTATAAAGATAAATGGCAGAGACAAGGACGATCATTTGGTATTTCCTTGTCATATGTGGATTTAGACTTGGTGATAACTTCTGCTCCTTCCGAAGCTGAAATAGGAGCGCTTCAATCGGAATCTGTCACTTCAGAAACTGATATTGCTGAAGCCAAGGACTGGCGTTTGCATCCTTCTTGGCTTTCGTCGGATAGTAGGTGGTTGGTTGAGAATGCACAGGAGTTGTTGGCAAAAGCCAAATCAGAGAGTGAATGGAAACTAAGTGCCCTTCGCATCCCCAATCGTGAAGCCGGGAATTGGGAAGATACACACCCTCTCATGCAAATCCAGTGGACCAGAGACAAAAACGCATCCACCAATTATCATTTTGTCAATGTGGTAAAAGCCTTAAAATGGTGGAAGATTGAAAACTACGATGAGGCCAAGCACCCCAAAGGTTTTCCTCTTGAACGAATTATCGGTGACTGTTGTCCAGATGGCATAACCTCCGTTGCAAACGGCATTGTGACCACCCTTGAATCTATTGTTTCAAATTACATGGCCTATTCTATCACGAACAGTAAACCGATACTCCCTGATTATGGCGTCCCGGGCCATGATGTTCTTGGTCGCCTAAGCTCTGAAGATTTTAACATTTTCTACAATCAGGCCGAAGAAGGAGCAAAAATCGCCAGACGGGCCTACGACTCACAGGACCGCAATGAAAGTGGCAACCTGTGGCGTAAATTACTGGGTTCTAAATTCCCCGCACCTCCAGATAATGGAGGAAAAGCAAAGGCGGGTTATACCACGCCAGCCGCTGCTGCTGCTCCAGGAGGTGGAAGATTTGCTACAACTGGAGAGTATCTTGACTGAAATAAAAATGCCCGAGACTATTCGTGTTGGTGCGCACAATGCTCAAGCCATTCCCGGTGTCGAATTTTTCGATGAGCCATTTTTAAAGCAGTTCAAGGGAGCTTCTTTTTGGGGTTTCGCACTTCGCCTGCAAATCGGAGCATCTTCAGACATTGTTCCTCAAACAACAGAATGGTTCGCTTTAATAGAGGATAGCTATCCTTTTGGAGACATTTGGGTGTATCCGTCCAAGGCTAACGGGATTGACGTTACCTTTCCCCATCAAGACCTCAACTCATTTGGTAATGAAAAACAACCTTGGAGGGACGGTAAGCTTTGCCTTGTTAGTCCTGTCCAGGGGCTCGGGAGAATAGCAGGAGGGAAAGACCCGATAGGGAATTATGAGGAAAGGTTTCGATGGCATTTATCACGAGCAATCACTTGGTTAGGCTGTGCGGCCACAAACTCTTTAATGCAAGATGGCGATCCGTTCGAGACGCCATATTATGCATGTTCTTCGCGGCGGCATATAGTTCATAATGAATCTTCGGCGACCTTCCATCTTTGGGCACCATACAACGATGGCTCTTTAGGCATAGTTGTATTCCATGAGGTATTTAAAAACGACAATAGGGACTTGGCTGTCAGTTTTGAGACCATGGATGGCATTCCAATAAGAAGAACTCGACCATACTCAGAGGAAAATCACGGCATAAATAGTCGCCATCGGCGGACTGGATTTTGGTGGTTGTGGAAAGCTCCGATCGTTCTTCCTCCCTGGCAAGCTCCAACGAATTGGGGTGAGCTTAGAGAGATAGGAGATCAACAAGACATAGATGTTGATCAAGCATTGAGGTCTATTGCTTCCCTCGTCCGAGGGGAGGCGGCAACTGTGCTATTGATCGGTTATCCAATGCCGCTAATATGTGGTGAGGGGGCATGTGAAATCTACTGGCAAGCCATCCGACTGCCAAGACTTGAATCGACAAAACAAGCACCCAAGGGTGGATACCTTCCAACTGAAAAAAATTTTTGGGGGCGCGATCGTAGGCAAGCATTTATGGATCAACATAAATTTGCATACTTGAAAACCGAAAATTGGCATCCCGATAGAATGCAAGCGAGAGGACGTTTTGGTTCTACAATGTGTAAAGCGAAGGTTGCCCTCATTGGATGTGGTGCATTAGGTTCAATAATTGCCGAGCTATTAGTTAGAGAAGGAGTAGAGGATATTATGCTTATAGACGGCAAGCACCTCAGTGCACACAATCTTGTACGCCATACTCTTTATGGTGATGTAATAGGAAAAAACAAAGCTGATGCTTTGGCTGAATGCCTATCATTATCCTATCCTTTCACCAAAATAGTTTCAATAAACAATTATTTATCTTCATCATCCGATCAAGTTGAATCTCTCCTAATGGATCGTAAAATAGTGTTAGATTGTACTGGGTGCGATGAAATTATACAAATTCTGGAAAATGTCTGGTGGGAGATGCCTAAATTATTCATATCGTCATCGGTTGGCTATAAGGCGCAACGCACTTTTATCTTTAAGGCAATACGCCATCAATTTCCTTCAGAAGAGTTCCGGCGTATTTTGGAACCAATACTAAATGAGGAGCGAAACAATTGGGCTGAAAATGGTGAAACCTTAGAAGGACCTGGTTGTTGGTCACCCTTGTTTCCTGCACGTCTTGATGATTTGCTACTTTCGGCAACATCTTGTATCAAGGTAATTGAGGAATGTTTATTGCAATTCCGTCCGGATGCCAAAGTAGTTGTTTTTGAACAATCGTTTTCAAATGATATGTTTACTGGACTAACTCGTAAAGAATGTTCGCTCTTATCTTCTATGGAGGGCGAGTGATGCATCATGAATGGCGAACTGATTGTGGCGCTTACGGAATGTCAATAACCAAAAATGTTTGGGATTCCATTAAACGTGAATGTATAAAGTCAATTAATAATGAAATTGGGGGGATTCTAATTGGCTACTATACAAATGAAAACAGAATAGCTGTTGTTTGTGAAGCTACTCCACCACCAAAGGACTCACAGCAAGGAAGAACATGGTTTTGGAGGGGTATTACTGGCTTGCGGTCACTTCTTCTTGAGAGATGGGATCAGAAACAACGAACATATTACGTTGGAGAATGGCATTACCATCCAGCCAAGGTAATCGAACCCAGCATTGCAGATTTAAGACAGATGGAAAGTATAAGCAGATCAAAACGCTACTATTGTAATGAACCGATTCTTATAATCGTTGGAAAAGAAGGAAAAACCGATACTCCTGTAAGAGCTTTTGTCTTTCCAAGAGATCAAAAGCGTATTGAATTTGGTAAGGTGTAGTTCATTCGATTCCTGATTCAAGCGGTAAGAAATCCAAGAATCCATGATCCGGCCGCATCACGGCCGTTCAGCCCCGCATCCGTCTCCTGCGGCCCTTTGACCAGCGTAGCACAGCTACTTGGGCTACATGCTACGCATTGCCGGAGCACATGCCGGGTCACAGGATCATCCGCTATGGTTCTGTGAACGATGATTTCCTTGGGTTGCCACATAGACATTCTCCTTGGGTCCTGATTACCAGAGTAGCGCCGGTTTTACCAGAAACATCAATCACCACCTCACAGATTCGGAGCACTCGTCGCATAGAAGAATGGTTCCGCTCTTGACGTCCGTCACCAGACAAACTATTTGAAACAGAAACACGTCATCTCTCAATGAACCCTTTCCGTGGAGGAAGATCATGGCCGATAGCAAACCCTCGAAAAACCGCAAAGCCGCTGACACCCTCACCCCTACCAAACGGGAATCCGAACCCGTGGACATGGCCATGGTGGACAAGGCGGTGACCCACATCAACGAGATCGCCAACAAAACCATGTACAAGGGTTCCATCGAAATTGGGGAATACGTTCTTGACAAATTCTATGGTGGAGATGTCGAACAGGCGTCTTCCCGGAATCCGCATAAGCCGGCCAGTTATCAAGCACTGTGTAAGAGGGAGGACCTGGTCGTGGCCCCGGCCTGGTTGTCCGTGGCCGTCCGAGTAGCGGCCCAGGAGAGATGGTTTGCAGGGAATAATATCGACATCAGCGGCTTGTCCTACACGCACAAGGCCGAACTCGCGAAGATCGACAACGGGGCCAAGAAGAAATCCTTGGTGAAGAAGGTGCTGGATAAGGGCCTGTCCTCTCGGCAGTTGGCGGATGAAATCAAGAAGATAACTGCAAAGACAGGAGCGAAGGCACTGTCTGCCCCCCAGGTGAAAGCGAAACTGGAGAGAACCACCCGATTGTTGTCCGATGACCGCCTGCTGGATTTCCTCTCCGACACCACAAAACTGAAAAGCCTTCGTGATGAAACCAGGACTGCCCTGAAATCCGAGGCTGAGCAATTGGTGGAATCCATGGAAGAGGTGATCGGCCGATACAAGGAATTGATCCAGGTGCTTGAGAAAAAGGAAGTCAAATAAATCAGCATCTTGTACTTTTGTGGCGCCACAAGAGTACGCTGATGTCCGATGTCCGAGTTATCCCTCCTTTGGTTTTTCATCCTATCTTCTTATGGAAGATTTCAAACAGCCAAAGGAGGAAGACAATGAAAATAGAAAATCTGGTCCTGGCAGTGAAACTGTGGTTGACGGAAAACGGTTATCGTCTGGCTGAAGACACCGTTAAAGAAAACGATCATTTGTTGACGGCGCATCAGGAATACGGTGGCAAACCATTCGAATTGAAAATCATCATCAATTCCACCGCCATCAGTCTCCAAATGAAATACCTGGGCGCATTAGACATCACACCTCGCACGCTTGAAATCATCAACACCATCAACAGCTACAACGGTTACGACAAGGTGTTTTTCGATGAGGAAACCGGCACTTTGACCGGAATGACGCGGTTTCCGTCAGGGTCTATTTTCAAAAACGAAATCATTGACCTGGTAGGCAAGATGTTGCTGGTCCTCAAGGAAATTAGGGGTGGGGCATGAGCCTGATTACGGACATCAGATGATTCGCTCGAAAATCGGCGGAAGGGGCGGTTCCGTCTCTTCCGCCAACACAGTTCCCTTCAACCGATCGTGGTGTGGACCAAATATGAGTTCCATGCGGCGATCCAGGGATAGGCAGTTTTTCATCAGTCCTATCAAAATCATTTTGTTGGCCAATTGTGGTCCCATCCTGGGTGGTGGGATCAAAACCTGCACATCAAAATCAGCGAACATTTGCACCCCGTTTTCCAATACAAATTTTATGGGTACGGTCTCGCCAGGTTGAACTGGAGGGACTGGGCCATAGGAATCGTCGATGGATGTGAAATATCTTACCAAACCGAAACTCCTGTCAAAAAACAACCAATTGATCATACCCCCTTTTACATCGCGCTCTCCACGCGCACTTGATTTTCCACACTCCCTCACAATCGAATCCTGAAGATTTTTGAGTTGCCGGAAAATATGTTCGTTCAGGCCAAGGTCCATCTCTTCAACCAGCTCAAAAAAAATCGGTATCATGATTGCTCCTCCTCGTGATTAACAATCGTCCAAAGGTTGTAGGTTTCGGGCGGGGTGGGCATGATGAAATCGGCTGCGGACTTCTGTGGCTTGAGGTTCTGCCAAGATTTGAAACCCATTGGGAAAAACAGGTACAGGAATCTTGACGACCTGGTGATGATCGTGTCGAGCACCATCATCTCGTCGATGACCTGGTTTTGTTTCTTGAAGGTGCCGTGGGTTTTATAAAATGACGGGAACGGGGCCAGGAAAAACACCACCTTGGCCTCACCACCCTTGTACTGATGGATATTGGCGATGGTCAGGAAATCATTGGTGTCTGGCACCCCATGATTAACGTAATGGCCGAAGGAATCCAGGTTGAGGATTTCCCCGAGAACCCCGGTCGCGCGCGCATTCCTGAACAAATTCTCGATGGTTGGATCGGTGTATGGGTCCGGCATCTTGTCCATTGTTCGAACAAAATCGAGTACCGCATTGAGGGCGGTGGTTAGATCATCCCCGGCCTGGTTGATGGCATAAGACAGGTTGGCGAATTTCTGAAATACATCCCGGACCCGTTTGCCTTCATTGGAAATGTTGTCCGTAGTCCATCGGTTTTCATTGACCAGGTTGAGGACTCTCGTTGTCGTAGTCTTCCCGACCCCTGGCAGAGCCTTGAGCACGGCGGCCCATTCGTCTTTGGTTGCGGTCCCATAATGAATCTTGAGAACCACCTGTATTATATTGATAGACTTTGTTGGTTCATGGTTCTTTAGGTGTGAGATGTATGGCCATTGTTCCAGGTCCAATGATTTAACAAGGGACGAGGCATCCTTATCCTGACGAACGAGGACCACCATGTCCTTGAGGGTTATACCGTTGGCGATATGATGTTGGATTCTGTCGATAACCCCGCGCACATGCATGTGGCGTTTGCGGTTTACAACGACGATGGGTTTCTCACCTTTGGTTGACGAAGATTGTGGAAGAATTGGATAGCCAGGTAGGTGTTGCCGAATTTGCCCCCGGATTTCATTGGACAGATTAAGGATTTGTCTGGACAGCCGCTGATTCTTGGTCAGCATGTGACTTTCGCAACCACGCATGGCCCACAATTCGGGAAACCGCTTGTGAGATGCCCCGGCAAAACGGAACAAGGTTTGGTATGGATCACCAGCCCCTACAAAATGAGTCCCGTGGTCTATCAGGATTTTGAGGGTCTTCCATTGGACAGCCGTTAGGTCCTGAAATTCATCCACCATGATGCAGGGAAAGACTTTTGTTAGATGTTTTGCATAATCTGGGTCCTGACAAGCGCGGTGCAACAGGAAGGGGATGTGGTCAAAATCTATGTGCCCGGTAGAGAGACAGTGAGCGTGGACATTGTTGAGGATTTTCCTTTGGGTAGGGCAAGTCTTGAGGTGTTTGCAGGCAGTGGCTAAAGAGACCCCTCGGCGCAGGTGTTGGGTGTAGACCTTCTGAAGGAAAACCAGTTCTCCCTTGGTGGAAATTCCGGCAGCATCGGCTTGGTTCTTGATGGTTGATGCGTTGATGCCCGGTGTCAATTTTAGAGGACATTGATACCCAAGAGCCTCATGATCTGCGTTCTTGAGCAGTTTCCAGGCCCATGCATGGAATGTTGACACCCGTGCCCTTTCATGTCCGGCAGCGCCGCCCTTGAATCTGTCCTGCATGTTGACCACAGCCTTGTTTGTGTATGCTAGTAAGAGAACCCGGGGATAGCGGTCTTTTCTTGAATGTAGTATCAACGCCAGGGTTTCTGTTTTGCCTGTTCCTCCTGGTCCGCACAGGCTGACCACCGGCGCCCTGCTTCCAATAACCGCTTTTTGTTCTGGGGTAGGCTTCATTTCCACCATCCTTTCTTAGAAACAAACCGCACACGCTGGTCACGCATACGGAGGGAAGGGGTCATTAAGGGAAAGTCCTCGGGGTTTGAACACCACTGGAAGGCTGCCAGTGTGTCCTTGATGACCGCATTGAGCCTTGAGTCCTTCAGGTAGTAGCCGTGGTTGCTGGCGATACCCTTTTCCCTGAAGAACCGCCGCATTTCGGCAAGCGACATTCCTTTACAATGTCCTGGTTTGATCCCGTGGCGGGCCAATTTGGTATAGTTTGGCACCCTGAGGGAAATGTAATAGGGGATGAACTCTTTGTCCGGCGGTACGAAGGAGAAGTCATAATTCGCTAAGGATTCCACCGATGGGACGATTTTCATTTCCGAGTTATCAAACCTTGCTTCCATCCTGACGATATTGTGGTTCTGCACCCACGCCTCTTCTTCCTTGGTTAGAATGAGTCTTCTCTTCGCCGGTTTACGGGCCAGGTTCTTTTTGTTTTTAGACAACAGGTCCCGGCTCTTGTTGTACGTGGTCAGGCGATATCTGCTGTCCAATGAATGATGATGGAAGGTTTCAGGGCAGGTATCACATGGCGCAGGGTCAATTTTACTCACCGCCTTGGTATGATCCACCACCCACAGGAGGCGATCTTCCCCTGGTCCGAAGACAAGGTCCAAGGCCAAATGAAATTCCGACAACCTCCACCAGAACCCATAGGATTCCGTCAGATGGTTCAAGACAGTTACCACTTCTTTATATTCAAGCGGGGCAAAGTAGGATGAGAAAAATTTGATGGTGAAAGTCGGGACCACATGTTCATCACCAACAACAGGGAAGACTTTTACTATTTTCCGTTTGTCAGAAGTAATGAAGTCATAGGAGTAAACAAATTCTGACTTCCCCTTGGAACCTTTTTCCTTCAGGTTATTCTTATACTTCCCAATATATTTATAACCAGGGAGCCGGAGGTGTCTGTGGTCAACACTTATCCTTGTGGTACTTGTAATTGTGACTTCATCAATACTACACTTTATATGTTGTGGTAGTTTCACGCCTATACCTCTTTTCAGAAGGTTTGTAATTTGGTAGCTATAACCATGTTTTTTATGAATGGTTGTGAACAGGATCAGCAGTAAGTTATACTTTTATGATCGTGGTTGTAGGGAAGTCGTGCGTACTGACCCATCAATCATTCATCATAAATAAATAGGGTTGGTGGGAATTATTTATATGCGGAGTGACATATAATAATATAATGACACTCCCAGAATACCTCTTACAGCTAACAAGCCTTCAAAAAACTGCCGATACCCATTTTTTCAAGCTGAAGACCTGCATGGCCAGCACCCCCACCCCGAGCCTCACCATGGCCCTTCACCCCGCCGCTAAGACTCCACCGTGCCCACCGTGCCCTCAATGCCCACGATCCCCGGTACGAACACCATGGCCTCGTAGCATCAGGCCGCAGCCCAGCCGTGACCCTTTACCTCAAGGGCAGTCATTTGACGGACCATCAGTTCATGCTCAATCGTGCTGGATCGCTTCACCCGGCTTCTGGTGGGAAGGGCCGGTGCTTGGTTACCCAGAACACCGGCCTCTGCGTCGATAATAGGCTTTTACAGCCCCGTCCCTGGCAAACAGGGACGGGGCGTGGAGGAGGGGTTAATCGTCTGTGGAGACCTCTGGCGGCGTTGTGCGGCGGTAATACTCTTTAACGCTATCATGGCCCTGCTCGACCGCAAGATGGAGCATGTCCAAGGCGCACAGGACCTTCGTTTTAGCTTCCAGGTCCAGCCAGCAGCCTTCCACGTGATCGTATAGGATGCCCTTGCGCGCGTATCGGGCCATGCGTTCGGCAAATTGATGGATAACCTGGATATTGTAGAATCCGATCCAGTCCTTGACGGTGGCCTCTTCAGGCGGGTCATATTCACCCAGAACCGTTTCCCACTTGCCGTCGTTGTAATCCAGGAGGGGCTTCAGGCGGGCCGAGTTCCGGAATTTGCACAATTCGCCGTCCCGCCTTGGTCGCGAAGCCATGGTGTGATAATCCAGAAAACTCTTGTTCCCGAATTTGTATAGGCCAGCGCGGAAGTGCTGGAGGTATGTGGTCGAATCAAATGTAATGCGCTTGAACATCCGCATCCCCGCCGCCTGGCCGAGGACCATGACATGGGGGGCGGTCGAGGAACCGAGGAGATGGACCTTGCGCACCCCTTGGCTATTCAGATACGACAGGGCGTAGGCGATTTCCTGCGGCCCTCCACCGCGTATTGGAAAGCCATACGTGCGGACACGAGGGTGTCGGATGCGTGGGAAATAGTCCTCAACGTCCTTTATCACCCCGTATCTGGGCTGCAAGGCGATGGCGAGTTCCACGTTGGGGCATATCTTCTCGGCCAACGGTAGCATCATATCCCGTACCTTGATGGATTGATCCCTCTTCCAGATGTAGTCTTCCTTGGTGTCGTACTCGTCAGTCGGATAATCGAGCAGGAAGCCTACTGTGGTGTGCGTTCGGGCATATTCCAAGCAGATATCCCGAGGGTTCAGGATTAGATGCGATTTCGTTTTTCGAGGGCGCAGATGTGGGCTCACCCACACCCGGCCACCATTCTGAAGGCATTTCAGAATCTGATACCCCCCGGAATCCGAACAGACCAATTGTTTTTTACGCAAGGCCCCCTCTCGTGAGCGCGGAAAGGGGTACTTCTGGTTGATCATGAATTGGTCGGTCAAATCAGGGGCCACCCCCTCAGTGGGGTTCATGACCGACAAATACCAGAATTTACAACGTTTATTCATCGTTTCCTCCATTTCTGTTTTGACGAATGCCCAGTTCCTGAAGAATGTGACCCAGGAGCCTGACGGTCTCATCAAGCCGTTCATATCGTTCGCAAATACCTTCATCTGTCACAGCACCCTCCGCCAGATTACCCCTGAGTTCTTCAGCGGCAGCCGCAATGTAAACACAGACCTCCATGGGAACGTTCATGTCCCTGGCAGGCTCGCCATCGGTGTCGTTTGAGGGAGGCGGGGGCGGGGCACCCCCCTTGCCCTTCCCTCCGGAACTGGGCTCCGAATCGGCGTTGAAGGCGTTGTAGGCTATCAGGCCCGCGTGTTTAACCTTCTCTTTCCGCGCCAGCGGGCACCCACGTTTTTCTTCCAACCTTTTTAGCTCCTGGTCGATTTCTTTCCCGAGATGCTTGTGCTTTACCGAGAACCTTCTGGTTTTCTTGGTGCCCATACCCTCGGGGTAGTATTCCGCGAGTCCTTCAACCGCGAGCAGACCGATACGCTTTCCGAACCTCAGCAGCTCTCCCACGGTGTCCTCGCCGAGGCCGGTCTGTTCGTAGATAAGCGCGGTTTCGCTTACCCAGTCCTTCTTGCCCTTGCGTTTGCCACCGTGCCCACAAACACGATCCCCAAACACCCGATGGATGTGTCTGGACGTTTTCAGAAGCCGTTGTGTGCGCTCCCAGTTCGTCATGGGCTTGCTAAATTGGGACATGTCCTGCAAATTGGCCATCAGAACCTGGGGCTCACAGACAGCGATGCCGACGATGACGCACGGAAACTCGGTTATCCCCTCTCTTTTCATGTATCGGTAGCGCCTGTAGCCGTGTTTGAGGCACAACACTCCATCCGGAAGTTCCACAAGCTCCAGTGGGTCGAGTTTCTCGGGGTCAAGGGTTTCAAAGTCGTGGTATCGGTCCTTCTTGTGTAATCGTTTCAGGACCCTTGGGATAATGAAAGCCTCCTTTTCGAGGTATAGGATTTCGTTTCCTCCGGGATAGGGGTCCAGGCCCATCATGTTCTCCATGATGCGGTCCTTGTCCTCCTCGGTTAAGGTGTGATTGGCAAAGGCCATGGTGGCCCGCTTTTTCATGTCCGGCTTGCCGGATTTGGATTTTGTGGTTTTAGATTTCTTCGCCATAGTTCTGTCCTTTCTGTTTGGGTAAATAAAGAAAGCCACCGGTTTTTGGCCGGTGGCTTTGCTTACAACATATTGATATTACACTTCAAAGGGCATATATGCCCTTAAATGGCTTATTTAAAGAGGAAATACCCTCTTGATCCGAAAAACTTAAAAAAGATGGCTGATGGTTTCAAATGATGGCCATCAAGGAAAGGGCCTAAGCTATTCAGCTCCCTTCTTTGACTGCTTTCAGATTGTGTGAGAATCTGTGTGTGAAAATCTTTCCAAAGCCTACCAAAATAGGAAAAGATCGCAAAAAGACTGGAACAAAATTGGCAATGAATTCGGCAATCTATTGAAAATCGAGGAGGTTAGGAAGCCTTTGGGCCTTTGCTGTTAACCACTGGGTCCGCGGTTCGAGTCCGTGCTGGGGAGCCAAAAAACAACACCCGGTCCTTTTGGGCCGGGTTTTTTTATTGGCCGTCCGCCTCCCCCTAAAACTCCATTGATTGTTATTACCTCAACTTTCGGGAGCGTTAAATGCTGCGGGGTGTTGGATGAACCTGCGCGTCTGCTTTTTCATTGAATATCGAGCTTCGGGGAAGGATAGGGCCTGGGCTTCTATCAGCAACATCAGGCGCAGAACCGTCCAACCTAAGGATTTTTTGGGACGTCCCCGAAAATTGTTCAAATGGAAAATTCGTACTTTATTAAGCGACATCCCCAGGAATGTGAGGGCGAGGCGTCGGAAAGTCCAAGGGGGGCCAGAAACCGCTCCTGAATTTGCTCGAAGCAAGGATGTCCGGTGGCTGTTTGAACGATCAACGATCAAGCCTGATCCATTTGCACACGATCTGTCTCGGTTTGGAATCGTGAGGCATGGATCTGAAAAGGCTGATGAGCGGCGCAGGCTGCATGCATGGATGCGCAGACAATCAAAATCACGGTTTTCATTCTGCGACCACCTCCGTTACGGCGTCATGACGCGAGAACATGGTCTTTCGATGGAGCCATACCAGGATCACGGCGACAATCACAAACACCCAGGTGTCGTAAGGCTGGGCGTCCGGCCACAGAGGATTGATCACCTGCAGATGGAAAAATGCGGGGAGCAGGATGCTGCCGCGCGAATGATTGAAAAGCGGCGTCACAATAATGCTGAGTGCAACGGTGCCCACCAAGAAAGGCGTCAACGCCCACGCGCTTTGCGGGGCTCCGCTGAGCATGAAGGCAGGCAGGTGCCATAGAGCCCAGATGATTCCAAGCAAGAGAGCGGCCCAAATGGGCGCCATGCGGCGTTGAAGCATGGGCAGGGCCAGTCCGCGCCAGCCAATTTCTTCGATTGGCCCTTTGACGGCCATGAGGCAAAGCGCCGACAGATAGGCAGTGGCCGACGCAAATGGAAACAGGTTTTCCAAGGCGCCTTGTTTAAAAAATGCCCCGATATAGAACACCAGCGGCACGATGAATACCAACATGACATACCAGTATATGGATGCCCGCCACAAAAGCAGCCGGGAGAGAAAAGACCTGACGCCTTGAATTCCGTGCCGGTATAACACCAAAATCAACGCCGAAATGGCGGGGGCGTATACGGCGAGGTAAAACAGCGGATGTCCGCCTGTGAGATTTCCAAACATCCGGGTCATGGTGTCAGGGGCGAAAATGTAAAGCCCGAGAACTCCCCATGCGATAAAAAAAGTCATGGCGAAAAAGGGGATCAGGTCACGTTGACGCATTTTAAAAACTCCTTCATGTGAAAAATATTGGCATCGGCCGCAATATGAATAGCATCTCCTGGATGGTATGGGTATCATAAATCATTTCAGATCATGACTAATCCGCGAGAAGCCATATTGCTAAACGGCAAAACTGCCAATGAACCGGATGTGTTTACGAGGCTTCAGGCATGGGCGTGTGCACGACCCCGGCTTGGACAGCGCTGGGGCTAAGCGGAAATGGTGGTTCCGTCCCTTCCATCAATACGGTTCCCTTCAACGGATCGTGGTGGGGACCAGAGATGAGTTTCATGCGGCGATCCATGGATAGGCAGTTTTTCATCAGTCCCGCCAAAATCATTTTGTTGTCCCAATGCGGTCCCATCCTGGGGGATCAAGACATGCACATCAAAATCGGCGAACATCTGCCCCTCATTTTTTGGGGCAGTCTTTGTTGCCCACCCTTTTTTTTGACAGGACTTCTTCGATTCTGATAATTTATCAGGCATCATTTTATGGTTTTTTTCTTTTTGGGATTCCAACAAAGCATGTGCCGCCGGCATGGGCGGAATGTTTGGAATTAGTTGCTGAGACGCCCCATTTATTGCTCCCTGGCTATGGTTTTGGGAATAATGCGGCCTTGGTTGCAGCAATCGTCCGTTTAGAGAGAGCAAAAGCCGCCCGACTCTGACTTTGTATAGAGAACGAGGGGCGCTTGCTGTTTTAAAAGTGACCAATGAACAAACGCCATTATGATTTCCATTTTGAGCACGGACAGGTGAAACTTTTCGTTTTGCTTGCGGTTCTCGGTATTATCGCCGCACAGACCCATGTGCACATACCTCATACAGAAGTAATAATTGATGGGCGCTGGGCCTTTGGATTCCTCGGCTTCGCTCTTCTCCGGCGGTGGTGGGCTGCGCTTATCTTGGGCGCCATACTTTCCTACCCATATGGAACGGCCATCCCTTTGTGGATTGGTTTCGGCGGCAACATGCTTTACGCTGTTCCCGCGTTGCTGGTGATTCGTCCGCTTTCAAACCGCATGCAAAAACGCTGGGGGCCGGATTGGCCGCTCTGGCTGGGCTGGTCGGCGCTTATTTTGGCATGTTATCAAGCGTTCACCACTCCCGTGGTCTGGGGGGTGATTGCTCTTACGGAGCATCAACCGGTGTGGCCGCATGTCCTTAACGGTTGGAAGACGCAGCCCTTTTTTGTGGAATCAATTTTGGTGGCCTTGTTTTCGGCCACGGCCATGGTTGCCCTGGTCGCTTTAAAACAGTTTCGCGTCCAACAACAGCGGCTTGCTCACGTTAACAGCGTTTTGCTCGGCATCCGAAACGTCAATCAGCTTATCGTGACCGAAGACGACCCTCAAAATCTTGTCGCGCTCGCCTGCGTCAATTTGACAGATACCATGGGCTATCTGAATGCCTGGATCGCATTGTTTGGGGGAGAGGCGGGGCGGTCCCTTGGCTTGCCGGCGGAAAAACCCGTCAGCGCAACTGCGGAAGCGGGTTTCGAAGGCGGCTTTGAAACCATGAAAAATCAGATGGAGTCCGGCGATCTCCCTCCCTGTGTGAAACACGCCTTGGAACGGGATGAAGTCATCGTCACCGGCAATCCGGCTGAACATTGCCCTGACTGTCCCTTGTCCTCCGGATATGACAAGCTGACCGGTTTTGCCAGGCGGCTGCATTTCAGCGGCGTGACCTACGGCATACTGTCCGCCGCCGTGCCGGTGGAATACGCCGGCGACAATGAGGAGCGGGAATTGTTCGATGAAGTGGCCGGCGATCTGGCTTACGCCCTGCACAAGATCGCTTCGGCCAGGCGCCTGGAGGAAAGCCGGAGACGCTACCTGGAGATTTTTGAACGCAGCCGCGACGGTTTTGTCATGGTGGCCCCGGAAGGCCGGATCATTGACGCCAACCTCGCTTTTTGCGAAATGCTTGGATACTCTCTGTATGAACTACGCTCCCTGCCGGACTTCTATCAAATCACCCCCGAACGATGGCATGAATGGGAATCGAAGGAAATCTGGGAAAACCGCCTGATGCGCCAAGGCTACTCGGGCGTATATGAAAAGGAATACATTCGCAAGGACGGCGTGGTCTTCCCCGTGGAACTCAGATCCTACGCGGTACGAAACGGAGAAGGTGAAATCGATTACCTGTGGGGGGCGGCCCGTGACATCACGGAATTAAAAAAGGCCCGGGACGCCTTGCAGACGCAGTTGCAACTTGAACGGGGGATATCCGCAGCATCGACCTGCCTGCTCACTGCCGGCGACGGAGACCGGAACATCACGGAATCGCTCAACTGCCTGTGCGAAGCAGCCGACGTGTCAAGGGTGTATATGTTCCAGAACTTTCATGACGATGCCGACGGCCTTTGCATGCGCCAGACCCATGAGGCATGCGGAACCGAGATCGTTCCTCAAATCGATAACCCCGAGCTTCAGCATGTTATTTATACGGACGGCTTTGAGCGCTGGCGGGAAGAGCTCAGCGCCGGCCGCTACATTTCAGGACATGTCGCCGATTTTCCCGAAGGTGAACGGGAAATTCTTGAATCGCAGGAAATCGTCTCCCTTTTGGTTATTCCGTTATTCGTCAGCGGCGCCTGGCATGGCTTCATCGGTTTTGACGAAACCCGCAGCCGTAGAGAATGGCTGGAAGAAGAGATGCTGCTGTTGAGGACGGCTGCTGAATTTTTAGGCGGTTATTTGACCCGGCTCAAAACGGAAAAGGCCCTGAAGGAAAACGAAGAGCAGTTCCGCAGTCTTGTCGAACATGCCCAGGCCGGAATATGGACCTTGGACGCGGCGGCTGTCACGACCTATGTCAATCCCCGAATGGCCGAAATACTTGGTTACGCTGTTGACGACATGATCGGTAGCACGCTGTTTGATTTCATGGATGAGCATTGGAGGGGAGTTGCTCTTGAAAATATGCAGCGCCGTCGCAGCGGCATTTCCGAACTGCATGACTTCGAGTTTGTTCGAAAGGACGGCGAAAAAGTGTATGCAACCCTTTCGGCCAGCCCGATAAAAGATGAAAGAGGCGCATTTGCCGGCGCCATGGCGGTTGTCATTGATATCACCGAAAAGATACGGCATGCAGAAGCATTGCATATAAGCGAGGAGCGTTTCAAGACGCTTTTTGAGAGCTTGTCATCCGGATGCTGCCTTGACGAGATCATCTATGAAAATGGAAAGGCGGTTGACTACCGGATTTTAGACGTAAACCCTTCTTATGAAAAGATCATGGGGATCAGCAGAGTAAAAGCAAGAAACGCCCTGGGCTCCCAACTATACGGAACCGGTGAGGCGCCTTTTTTGTCCACGCTTTCCAAGGTTGTGGAGACCGGAGAACCCGTGCGGTTTGAAACGTTTTTCGAACCTATTCAACGAAACCTGGAATTTACTGTCACCCGGCCTGCCAAAGGCATGTTTTCCACGGTCTTTTCCGATATTACCGACCGCAAACTGTCTGAAGCCGAGTTGCTGCGCCTCTTGTCCGCCGTCGAGCAGACCGGCGAAATGGTCGTCATCACTGATACGGATGGGACAATCGAATATGTCAACCCGGCTTTTGAAAGGGTGACGGGATACGCCGAAAACGAAGCGATCGGACAAAACCCGCGCATCCTGAAAAGCGGTCAGCAAGACGCAGCGTTTTACGGACGTCTCTGGCAAACGATTCTTTCCGGCAGCACATGGAAGGGACAGTTGACCAACAAAACAAAGGAGGGCTTGTTTTATATTGAGGCTGCAACCATTTCACCCGTGTTTGACAATGCCAACCAGATTGTCAATTTCGTCGCCGTAAAAAGGGATATCACCGAGGAAATCCGCGCGGAAAAGGAACTGAAAGAAAGTGAAAAAAAGTTCCGAACACTTGTCGATCAGGCCGCCGACATGCTGCTTGTTCACGATATGGAAGGCCGCATCATAGATGTGAACCAGGCGTCCATTAACGGCTATGGCTATTCCAGGGAGGAACTGCTGTCCATGCATGTGGCTGAATTGGACCCGGATTATGCCGCAAGAGAAGACTCGGGGCGCTTCTGGGGCCGTTTCGGAATGAAGGAGCCGCTTCGTTTTGAGGCCAGACAAAAACGAAAGGATGAGACCATTTTTCCGGTCGAAGTGACCCTCACCAAACTTATGATTAACCAGCAGCTTGTCGTCATGGGATTGTGCCGGGATATTTCGGATAGGAAAAATGCGGAAAATGAAAGGGAAAAGTTTCAAGCCCGCCTGCAACAGGCTCAAAAAATGGAAGCCATCGGCGCCTTGGCTGGCGGCATCGCCCACGATTTTAACAATCTTTTATGTCCGATTGTCGGGATGTCGGAAATGCTGCTGGAGGATATCCCCCGAGACAGCCTGGAATATGACAATCTCCAGGAAATTTTAACGGCTGGCAAAAGAGGAAGTGAGCTTGTTAAGCAAATCCTGGCTTTCAGCCGCCAATCGGAAGGCAAAAAAATACCTGTCCGCATCCAGCAGGTGTTAAAAGAAGTTATCAAAATGGTTCGCGCTACAATCCCAGCCAGCATATCCATCTCGCAACACATAGACTGGGATTGCGGCTTGGTCATGGCGGACCCTACGCAACTGCATCAAATCGCCATGAATTTAATCACCAATGCTTATCATGCCGTTGATCCGGCAAACGGCCATATATCCATTCACTTGAAAGAGGTTCTACTAGAACCGGAAACATTGAGTGAAAGGAATATCGAACACGGTTCTTACGCCTTGTTGACAGTGTCCGATAACGGGTGCGGCATCGCTCCAGACAACATGGATAAAATTTTCGACCCCTATTTCACAACTAAGGAACAAGGCAAAGGCACCGGCATAGGTCTCAGCACGGTATACGGTATTATCAAGGAACACGGCGGTGATATCCAAGTATACAGCGAATTGGAACAGGGTTCGAGTTTCAACATATATTTACCGTTAAGGGGCGGGGTCCAGGAATCCCCCTCCGTTAGCGTCGAAGAAACCATTCCCTCCGGTAATGAACGGATTCTGTTGGTGGATGATGAGCAAGCTGTTGCACGGATTGAAAAGCAAATGCTCGAAAGGCTCGGATATCGAGTCACCTTCCGAGTGAGCAGCCTTGACGCCCTGGAGGCGTTCAAAGCCGCCCCTGACTCCTATGACCTGGTGATCACGGATATGGCCATGCCGAACATGACCGGCAATCGGCTTGCCGAGGAGTTGATAGCAATCCGGCCGGACATCCCGGTGATCATATGCACAGGTTTCAGTGAACAACTGGATGCTGACCGGGCCAAGGAACTTGGGATCAGGGGCTTTTTAATGAAACCGATTGTCAGGACTGAAATGGCTAAATTGATACGAGAGGTGCTTGATGTAGGGCCTGTTTAAAAACATTCACGCTTTCAACGGGAAAGCAGAATGGAAAAACCAAAATCAATGCGAGCATCCCCTCCAGACTCTCGCCCTTCCCAAAAACCGGATGAGTTTGTTTGGCTTTTGATGAATACCACAGCGTCAAGACCGGAGCAAAAAGCGTCTATTCGTTTTCCGGTTCAAGGACCCTCTTTATGGCAGAGGCAATTTGGGCCTTGGAAAACGGTTTTTGAAGAAAGTGAACCCCATCGTCCAATGTGCCGTGGTGGGCGATAACGTTGGCCGTGTATCCGCTCATGTAAAGGACTTTCAATGCAGGGTTTGACGATTGAAGACGTTTAGCGAGGTTTCTGCCGTTCATTTCGGGCATGACCACGTCAGTTATGAGAGCATGGATCTCTCCGGGATACTCCTGGGCAATTGTTAACGCATCCATGGGGTTGTCCGATGGAAGAACCTTATATCCCAATTTTTCCAGCATGGCTTTTCCCATTCTCATTATAGCGGCTTCGTCTTCAACCAAAAGGATGGTTTCACCAGACCCCTCCTTGATCACGTCTTTCTTTGAACCGTCAATATTTTGAGCAAGGCTATCATGGCGGGGCAGATAAATTCGGAAGGTTGTCCCCTCACCGGGCTCACTGTAAACATTGATGAATCCATAATTCTGCTTGACGATGCCGTACACAGTGGCAAGGCCAAGACCGGTCCCTTCCCCTGTTTTCTTTGTGGTAAAAAAGGGTTCAAAAACATTGGCGCAAGTGTCTTTATCCATGCCGCAACCGTTGTCGCTAACGGAAAGGCAAACATATTCTCCCGGTTTAAATCCTAAATGGTCGTTACAATAATTCTGGTCAAAGGAAACATTGCAGGTCTCAATGGTAACTTTGCCGACTCCCTCAATGGCATCCCGTGCGTTTACGCAGAGATTGGCCAATAATTGGTCCAGTTGGGTGGGGTCCATTTTGACTGTATGGAGGTTTTTGCCGGGAAGCCAGGAAAGATCAATATCTTCGCCGATGAGCCGGCCGAGCATACGGAGCATGCTCTCCACCGTGGCGTTCAAGTCAAGGTTTTTAGGCGATATGGTCTGCCTCCTCGCAAACGCGAGAAGCTGTCTGGTCAGTTCAGCGGATCTTTTGGCTGCCGACTGAATTTCAATCAAATCATTGGATAGTGGGGAACTCTCCTCAATCTGATCCAGCGCCATTTCCGCGTGGCCGAGGATAACGCTGAGCATGTTGTTGAAATCGTGGGCCACACCTCCGGCCAACCGGCCGATGGATTCAATTTTTTGAGCCTGGTTCAACTGGGCCTGCAGCGTTGCCTCCTTTTCCTGGGACATCCTTGTTTCTGTGATGTCATTAAAGGAGACAACGAGACCCTCTGTGATAAAGGTTGCATATATTTCACAAAGCCGTACCGTGCCATCTTTGCAAGTCACCCGGTATTCACCGGTGTTGACAGGTTGGCCTGATTCCCGGGCGATATCAAGGCAAGGCTTCCATCTTTCAATCACCTGGGCTCTGTAATCAGGGTCCGGATAGGCCAGTTCGTACCACTCCGCCGCTGTGGGGGCGGTGTGTCCGAATAGATCCTGAGCGCTCCGGCTCCAATAGTGGACGATGTCATCATTGGCATCCACGAGCACAATCGGAAACGGGGAAGCGTCCAAAGCCGCCCGTAATCTTTTTTCGCTCGTTCTTAAAGCGGCCTCGGCTTCTCTTCTTTCGGTTATGTCTCGTGTAATCCCTTGAAGGCTGAAGGGTTTCCCGGATTCGTCGAATAGAATCTGCCCGTGAATCTCCACGGGAATGGCATCTCCGTTCTTTTTAAGCATTGTCGCTTCAAAAATTACGCCAGAATGATCCGTACCTTTCTCCAACTCTTCTACAATTATCTGCGCCATCATTTCAAAATTGTATTTATCACAGTGATCCTGCAAGTTGCTTCCTATCCATTCTGTAGCGGTATACCCAAATGTTGTTTTGATTGCGGGATTAACGTAAGTGAAATCAAGGTTTAAGTTCATTGTCCATATGATATCCATTGTCTTTTCAGCAATAAGCCGATAGCGCTCTTCACTTTCCCTAATGACTTCATCTGCTCGCTTTTGTTCAGTAATGTCTGTGATGATTGCTTCAATGGCAATCAATCGGCCGTTATTGTCCTTCACCGGAACATTGCGCTGATTCATCCAACGGATATCTCCGTTTTTATGAACGATCTGGTATTCATAAGTTTTGGGGACTTGCCCGTTTCGCAATAGCTCCCACTGTTTTTCAAGATAGGAGCGCCAGTCGGGGTGTATGATATCTCGAATAAAGGCTGGGTTTTCATACCATGTTTCCGGAGGATATCCGAAAACAGTCGATACAGCCGGGCTAATGTATTCATATTTTCCGTCCGGCAATGACATGCGATAAACAATGTCAGGCGAGTTTTCCGTTAATCGGCGATAACGCTCCTCACTATTTTTTAGCATCCGCTCCGCGTGTTTGCGGTCTGTGATATCGTGGAAGGTTCCCTTTAGCCTCACGACCTTGCCATCCACCACCTCAGGTTCGCAAATTGTGCGCGTCCACAGGTGATTTCCCTTGGCGGTGATGAACCGCAGCTCCATGTCATAGGGAGCGCCACGGTCAAGGGCGTTTTGGATGGACTGTTCCAGTTTCGGTCTGTCTTCAGGGTGAAAGAAATGAATTGCGTCCTGTAAGGATGGCTTCTCACCTAACGGGAGTTCGTGGATACGATAGGTTTCGTCAGTCCAAGTAACAGTTAAGCTATCCGCGTCCAGCTCCCATCCCCCCACTTTTGCCATGCGGCCTGTGGCGTCAAGAAGCGCTTTGTTTTTGTTTAGTTCTGCAACTTGCAGTTTCGATTCAGTGACATCGCGTCCAACTGCATAGGTTACGCCTTGCTCCGGGATTGGATGGCTGACCCAGCTTAACCACCGATAGCTTCCATCCTTGCAACGGTAACGGTTTTCAAAGTCGATTACTTTGGCCCCTGACTTCAGCTTTTGCTCAATCACGGCCCGTGTGGCATCCATGTCATCAGGGTGGACGAAATCCATAAAGGGTCTTTCCAGAAGCTCCTTTTCTGAATGCCCAAGGATTTCCGTAAACGAGGGATTGACTTTCATAAAAGTTGCTGTGTTTATATCTGCAATACATATCAGATCTAGTGACATGGAAAATATCTGAGATAGTTCCTCTTCCGCCTGCTTTCGTTCCGTTATATTTTGTGCAAAGGCAGAGACGCCTAATATCTTATCTGATTCATCATAAATGGGATTGTAGCGTACTTCGTAAAAATACCGCAACTGGCCGTCACCATATTGATTTATGGCAACATGCCCTTCTCCTGACAAGGCTCTGTCATAATGTTGTTTTACAGTTTCTATATCTGCACTGCCTTTCATATGATCAAAAATACAATCACCAATCTTTGGCTTGGAACCATATACATGTCTCATTATTTGGGAGTGCGCTTCATTGAAGTAAAGGTAGCAATATTCACTGTCCAGTGAAAGGATGATCACATCCTTGGGGCTTTCGATACTGGATTGTAATAACAATCTACTTCGTCTTAAATCATCAAAAGCCCGCTTCCATTCGGATGCAGCCGATTCCAACTCTATGACTCTCTGTTCCAGTTCTTCGTAGGTTGGCTTTTTGGGCATGAGTTCGGCCTCAGATCATGATGAAAGGCGTTTCCATTTCGATATTATGCGGGGCGAATTTTTAAAACTGCCCGCTCAAGGGGTTTTCCGTTTTTTGATGCGGCTCTTCCTTGTTCAGAGCAGGAAAATGAAATTCCCCCTGACAAGCATTTTGCGTCCCTGCAAATTCGCCCTAATCAAAAAGAGTATGCCAACGTCTATGCTTCACCCTTCCATGAGTTGACATGCATTTCCGTCGACTTTTTTGTCTTCCCCATCCCAAACCTGGATGCAATTCCATCCAAAATGGATCGTGGATCAAGGGAAGGGTAAACGCCGGCAGGCTAAACCGGACGAATCTTTCTTTATCTTTCCAAAATACCTGATTGGATGGACTGTCGTCAAAAATTTTTCCGTCTCCTAAGCCAATGACGGTTTTGCATCTCGATGCTTCACTGCATCCCCCATATTTCCATCGTCAGCAGGTTAGTGAGAGAAAGATACGCTCAATCAGGTTGCCGTCTTCGTCGAACCCAAGAGCCTCTATGGGGCCGGAAGTCGTTTGAAATCCCCTTACAGCCGCAAAGAGGCTTTTATTCTTGGCAGTTCGCAAGCAGGGACGGATTCAGGGGGTATGGGAACGTGCTCCTGATTTGATTGGGCGACTCTGGCCCAGTGCGCTCAACACAAAGCCAGAGTCGCATCAAGGTTTTAAAAATCCTGGAAATCCTCATCATCCATGGGGATTACTTGATTGGGATCCGCTTTGCGGTCTGCCAAGCCGGTAATGGCTTTAGACTGCTTAGGAGGCATGATATGCCTCGTCTTCGCTCCAGGCAAAGCCCTTGGGGCCGGCGTTTTTGTTGCAGTGCTGAACCCGTGATGATTGCTGGACTTTGAGCCGCCTACAATGCCCACCAATTCTTTTACGATGTCTTTCATTTGTTCGGCCTGAGCGTTCATCTCCTCGGACGCCGAGGCCGATTCTTCCGCATTGGCGGCGTTTTGCTGGGTTACGCGGTCCATTTCTGAAACCGCTTTATTCACCTGATCTATGCCCTGGGCCTGTTCCGTGGAGGCGGCCGCGATTTCACCCACGAGCTCTCCAACTTTGGAAGCGCTCGTAGAGACTTCGCCAAAGGCCTGGTTTGTCTTGCTCACCAAATCCGAGCCATCCGCCACTTTTTTCACAGTGCCTTCAATGAGATCGGATGTGTTTCTGGCCGCCTCGGCGGCCCGCATGGCCAGGTTTCTCACTTCATCGGCGACCACGGCAAATCCCGCACCGGCTTCTCCGGCACGCGCCGCTTCCACAGCAGCGTTCAATGCCAAAAGATTGGTCTGGAAAGCGATCTCGTCGATGGTTTTGATGATCTTGGAAGTTTCTTCACTGGCCTTGGAGATTTCTCCCATGGATACGGTCAGATCCCCCATGGATTGGTTCGCCGCGTTGACCACCTGATTGGCCTCCCGCATGAGTTTGTCCGCCTGGTCAGCATTGTTCGCATTTTGTTTGGTCATGGAGGCCATTTCTTCCAGAGAGGACGAGGTTTCCTCCAGGGAAGCCGCCTGTTCTGAAGCGCCTTCGGCCAGGGACTGACTGGCGGCGGACACCTGTCCAGAGGCGGACGACACCTGCTCCGCGCCTTCGTTTAGCCCTTCTATAATGCGATTGATGGGTTTGGTGATGGATCGCGTGATAAGCAGGGCAATCCCAATGATTGCCGCCAAGGTGATAACCGCGATCATTCCAATCAATCCTTTAATGGCCTTGATAGCGGCGAAAGCCTCGGCTTCATCAATTTCCGCCAGAAGACCCCAGGTAAAATCTCCGACCTTGACCGGGGTGTAGGCGGAAAGCACGGGATTGCCATTATAGTCAACCACAATCCTCTGATCCGTCTTTCCTGCCAGCACCTCCCGAGCCGCCTCTGTGTCAACCTTTCCAAGGGTTGGGTTGGCAAAGGATGCGTGAACCGTATGATTTTGAGGATCAAGGAAAGAGTCAGACCGCATGAGTTTATCCCGGCCGATAAGGTAGGTTTCACCTGTTTCCCCCATGCCAGCCCTTTGGTTCATAATATGGTTGATGGCGCCCAAAGATAGTTGGAGGGCCACAACCAATTGCACATTCCCGTTATGGATAACAGGCTGCGCCATAAAAGCCGCAGGTTCACCGTTGGAAGGTGCATAAGGCTCGAAATCGGCTATGGCAAAATCTTTACTTTCGATAACACGGCGCGTCAGCTTGCCTAATCCTGAATTGGCATACTGTCCGTTTACCATATTGGTTCCAAAGTCTGCTTCCTTGGAGACGGTGTAAAAAACCTTGCCCTCGGGATGAATAAGAAACAGATCATAATATCCGTATTTGTCTATGTACTTGGCGAAATAGTCCTGGGCTTCGCCCTCTGCATGGGGCACGATGGCTTCTTCCAGGTTGATTTTGGACACCGAAGCCCAATTGAGGCCGTCCACATTCAGAGGATCATAGACTACCATGACAAGATTACCATTGCTGTCAGTAACAATACGCTGTCCTGAATTGCCTGCAAGAGCCTCCTGGATGTAGGGGGTGCTGATTTCATAGCCTATGACGTACTTTCCGCCTCCCATGGTTTTCATGTCGCTGCGAAAAGACGACAAATTGTCAAGTTCGCCCACTAAATAAGACTCGCCAGTGGCTCCCATGCCTGCCCGCTGCTGCATGACCCCGTTAATTTTGTCCGTGGGCGCCTGAAAAGCCACATATCCTATTACCGATTCATCCTGGTCAAGCACCTTCCCGACCATGAACGCCGCATGAGCGCCTCCGGAGGGGGCGTATGGCTCAAAATCGGCCACGGCAATATCGTCTTTGCCCATGGCCTGAGCTTTTTTGAAAGCCTTGCCCAAAGGGGAGTCAATAAGTTGGCTTTTTAAGATATTCATGCCCAGATCCGACTCCTTGGCAGCGGTGTACACAATGTCCCCGTCGGCATGAATCAGAAAAAGGTCGTACCAGCCATTGTCATTCATAATGTCTTGCATGCGCTCGTCATAGCGGGCGGCCGCCGTTTTCCATAGGGACGTGTCTACGGAGTTGCCGGATGACTTGTATGCCGCGTCCAATTCTATCATGGCATTGAGGGTGTATGGATCATCTTTGACAACACGCAACTGGGATTGAAGGCTTGCCATATAGGATTCAATGTTGTTCTTCTTGAGTTGCTGGGCTGTGGCCAGTTTGTCAAAAGCCGCATCTTTGAGGCTTCTCACGGTCTCCAACAAGACGCCCATATCGCCCTGCCGTTCCGTGAAAAAACTTTCTATTTGCCCCTTTTTGATTTCACGCACCCCCTCCAAGGCGCTATAGGCCTGATTTTCTAAAGCGGCGCTGGCTTTGAATAGTGAAATTGCCCCTATCACCCCGAAAGGTATTACGCCAACAGCCAAAAAAGCCACAAGCAGCTTGGTTCCTAACTTCATGTTCTTGAACATTTGTCGTCTCCTTTTTGTGAAAATATTATAGTGAGTGATCTTCCTATGTTTTGCAAAAGGGTCTATGCAGCTTTTTCAATCATTCCAACCTCCGCCGCACTCAATACCTGGTCGATGTGGAGCAGGATTTTTACTCCGCCCTCCATTTTTGCCATGCCTAAAATGAATTCAGTATTGAGCTTTGTCCCAAAAGTCGGGGGGGGCTCGATGTCCTCAGCCCGGATGTTAAGAACCTCCGAAACCGAGTCCACTACGATTCCAATCTGCACCGTCACGTTTTCTGATGCAATTTCCACAACAATGATACAGGTGCGTTCCGTGTACTCCATGGATCCCATGCCAAAACGCAGTCTGAGATCCACGATGGGAATCACTTTCCCCCGGAGATTGATGACGCCTTTAACAAAATCCGGGGTTTGAGGCACGGTGGTCACTGGCATCATCCCTATGATTTCCCGAATCTTCAGAATGCCGATGCCGTATTCCTCTTCCGCAAGGGTGAATGTGAGGTACTTTCCTTCATGTTCTGCCATGGCAGCCTTGACAGCCTGGTTCATTGCCTCTGATTCTCGTTTCATGGCTTCTCCTGTCTAAAACACTAAAATCATGGTTGGTTAACCCAATCTTATAGCCTGCGGGCTAACAGGGGAGATGGTTTGCAAAACCTTTATGACGACTGTGTTAAATTAAACTTAATTTAGTCAAAAAATTTTAATAGGGCTGATGCAAGGACGGCGCCAGAAAAAAAGGCGGAAATGGTTTAAAGTATTATGAATTAGAGCGATTTGACCATGGCTTATTAATTGAGAATTCCTTGCAAAAATAGCATTAGATGCTAAAAACACGCATTTTAAAAGCGCCTGTTGCGCTTCAGTGGCCAAACGCCTATTTCAATAAGGTCTGCTGAAAAATGCAAAAATTTGGGATTTAAATGACCGGCTTTTTCAACTGGAAGACGCATCAAAATGGTCAACCAGGATCGCCGGGGAAAGGTTTCCGGCGGCGCAGCAATACGGACGTAGAAATTTCAGACGCTCATGCATTTCGGGGGTCATTTGTTTGACAGGGTCTGCGATGAGATAAATCGCCGCTTTGAACCGATCCTGATGCTTGTCTTTCTCCGGAGATTGATCGGGCTTCTTAGCTTTTGAGCCCTGACAATTTCAAGGCTTTGAGACCGATTAGTCGTATTTCAGGGGACATCCTATAATATCTCCTAAAACGGTTTTGGTCCTCTTTGAATAAAAAAATAGCGCCAGGAAATAAATAATTAAACAGGATAAGAAATAGGCAGTATCAAACGCAGACATTGGCTTCATCACTCTTACCCAGAATAAATAATCCGGCCACAAAAAATAACCAAATACAAAAGGTCCCAAAATCAAGATAATAAAATTTGTCAATGGGTAAACGAATAAGAATGATTTTTTATTTTCAATAAAACCAATTCTTGGTGATAAATAAAACAGAACAGGATTATTACAAGTAAAGTTGAAATACATACTATGATGTTGCAGCTATTATATGTATCATACCTCCGCGCTATCCACAAATTTAGTAACGTCCATATTAACATTAAACAATGATAGCAAATCATCTTTTTTATCATCTACCCTCGGATTTTTCGTTGCGCCCTGGAGAAGGGTATTTTCAGTTTAATCATTTTATTACGCAAGGTGCTGGGGTTGACTCCCAGGATTTTGGCCGCGCCGTTCGGGCCGCTGATCCGTCCGTTGGTGCGGTCCAGCGCACGCATAATGTGCGCGGATAGGAGGTCGTCCAGGGAAAGGAGTTCGCTTGGCCGGCTCTCCTCGGATTTTTTTGGGGGCTCCAAGGACACTGCATGGAAGGTGGAGAAGGACAAGGGCCCCCTGCGATTGACGATGAGTTCCCGTTCCACGGCGTTTTCCAGCTCGCGCACGTTGCCCGGCCAGTTGTAATCCATGAGCATGTCAATGGCGTCGCCGCCCAGGGATGGAATGGGGTGGATGGAAAGGGACCGTGATTTTTTCTGGATGAAATGATCCACCAGGGCCGGGATGTCGCCCTTTCTGGCCCGAAGCGGGGGGATGACAATGGGAAAAACGTTGATGCGAAACAGGAGATCCTCCCGAAAGGCGCCTTCCTTGACCATGTTTTCCAGGTTTCTGTGGGTGGCGGCCACGATCCTGACGTCCATACGGATGGGCTCGGATCCGCCCACCCGTTCTATTTCCATGTTTTCCAGGACGCGCAGCAGCTTTACCTGGATGTCGGGCTTGAGCTCTCCGATCTCATCCAGAAAAATCGTCCCGTGCTGGGCGCGCTCAAAACGGCCTCTTCGCCGGGTGATGGCGCCCGTAAAAGCGCCTTTTTCGTGGCCGAACAACTCGCTGTCCACCAGGGTTTCGGGAATAGCCCCGCAATTCACGCAGATAAAAGGCCCATCCCGCCGGGCGGACATCTTGTGGATGGCGCCGGATATGAGCTCCTTGCCCACGCCGGTTTCTCCGTTTATCAGGACGGGGCTGTCCATGGGCGCCACCATTTCTATGAGATTGGCCACGTTTTTCAGCCCAAAGCTGTGGCCTACGATTTCCTCCAGGGCGATCCCGCCCCGGGTGTCCACGGCCGTGTTGTCCAGCGTTCTCTGGAGCTTGATGATTTCCTGGCCAAGCAAATAATGGTCCAAAGCCTTGGCGAAAGGCTCCTTCAGCATGGAAAACAAATCCAGATCCCTCTGCGTATAGCGGTCCCGGTCCGCGCTGATGAGCGCTGCGATGGCTATGCGCACTCCATCTTTTTCCAGAAAAACCACCAGGTTTGAAAAATCCTGACCGCTTATCTCCTGAAAATAATAGCCCACCGGATCGTCTTCCGGACGGTTGATGATCCGGGCGTCCGGCAGGGGGGATTTTTTCCATTGGGTGCGGGTGTCCACAGGGATGCTGATGACGGATTTCGCGATGAGATCGGAATGGATGCCGCCGTCATGATCCCAGATAATGGGCCTTGCCGACTTGAGAGAGGGCTCCAACTGGATGACGGCCAGCCCTTCCGCAGGCATGTACCGTTTTAGGGCCTGCCGGCACTGGCGTACTGCGCGGAAAAGGTCCAGGTTGGCGTTCAGGGGATGGGAGGTTTCCCGAAAAAAGGCGTTTGGGTCGACCACGGGCAAGGCTCCTTGGTTTAAATTCGCCGTATTCGGCGAATTTTAATTACCGAACGAATTATGGGGATGTAAAACCCCTTAAAATTCCTGGAGAAATGAAAGGTCAGAAAATTTCTTGACGCAGCCTATCAAATTTTCGCCATATTTGGCAACCCATTTTCGCCGTATTCGGCTAAAATGCCCAACTTCCTTATAAGAAATCAATCGCACCAGATACAAATTATTAATATTATTATTTATTTCTCTTAGGCACGGTTTGTGCTTAATCCAATAACACTATCTCCATCCCCCGGATTCCTGGTCTTGAACGGGCGGCGTTTTCCCTGCAGGCGAATGTGCTTTCACAAACAATTTCCAGCCGATCGGAGGGGCGACAAACCATGGCGAGCAACTCACAAGTCAAATCGGTCAATCAAATCCACTTCACCAAAGAACACGACATGATCCGCAAGTCGGTGGCCGACTTCGTAAAAAAGGAGATCAACCCCAATATCGATGAGTGGGAGGAGGCCGGCGCCACCCCCTTGAAGGAGTTGTTCAAAAAAATGGGGGATCTGGGTTTTTTAGGCATCCGGTACGATCCCAAGTACGGCGGCCAGGGGCTCGACTATTGGTACGAAACAGTTTTTCTGGAAGAGCTGGGCCGAATCCGGGGTTTGGGGCTTGCCATCGCCATTTCCGTGCAGACCAACATGGCCACGCCGGCCATTGACGAGTTCGGGAGCGAATACCTCAAGGACAAGTATCTTCGGGGCGCCATCGCAGGAGATCTGGTGGGGGCCATTGCGGTCACCGAACCGGCGGCGGGCTCCGACGTGTCCGCGCTGCAAAGCACCGCCAGAAGGGATGGAAGCAGCTACGTCCTCAACGGCTCCAAGATGTTCATCACCAATGGAACCCAGGCGGATTTCTACACTCTTCTGGCACGGACCAGCGACGAGCCCGGCTACCACGCCTTCAGCCTGTTTGTGGTTCCGGCCGATCTGCAGGGGGTGCATGTCAGCCGCAAGCTGGAAAAAATCGGGGTCTGGTGCAGCGACACGGCCGAGCTTTTTTTTGATGACGTGAGAATACCCGCCGAAAACCTCATCGGCCAGGAGGGGGAAGGCTTCATCTACCAGATGCGCCAGTTCCAGCACGAGCGCTTCTCCCTGCTGCCCCCCATCTACACCGCCGCCCGGGAAATCATCGACATGACGGTGGATTATTTAAAAGAGCGGGTGGTCTTCGGAAAGCCGCTGATCAAAAAGCAGGCGCTTCAGCACCAGTTGGTGGATTGGATCACGGAAGTCGAATGCCTGAAGCACCTCTCCTATGAAATCGTACGCATCAAAATGGCCGGCCTGGACGCCTCCAGGGAGATTTCCATGGGCAAGCTCTACGCCGGACGGATTTTCAATTCCATGGTCGCCGGGTGCCTTCGCATGCACGGCGGCATGGGCTTTATGAAGGAAATGCCTATCTCCCGGTACTATCGGGACTCCATAGGCTTGGGCATCGGTGGGGGCGCCGACGAGGTCATGAAGGACGTGATCGCCAAGCTCGAAGGATTTTAGTCCAGGATTCAATCTCAATATCGGAAGCAACCCAACCGGAACTGAAGATTAAGGAGGGAAGAATGGCAATGGAGCAGATATGGCGAAAATCCTATGGCAAAGAAATTCCTGATCTGGATCCGAACCTTTTTGAAACTGACGGGGTAACGGTCATCAATGAATCCATGGCCCGGTTCAAAAAGAATACGGCCATGATTTTTATGGGCGTGAGGATTACCTACGGCGAGATCGACGCCTACGCCGACCGTTTCGCCCGCATGCTGATCAAGCAGGGGTTCCGCAAGGGGGACGTGGTGGGAATTAACCTGCCCAATATCCCGGAGTACGTCATCGCCTGGCTGGGAATCATGCGGGCCGGGTGCATCAGCTCCGGCGTGTCGCCGCTTTTATCTCCCAAAGAATTGGAGCATCAGCTCAACGACGGCGAGATCAAGGGCCTGGTGACGCTGGATGCGCTTTTCGTCCATCGGGTGGCGCCCATGGCCGACCGTCTGCCCCACCTCAAGCTGGTGGTGGGGGCGAGCGTGGCCGGCTTCCTGCCCAAGATCAAGCAGATTTTGGGCAAACTGCTGAAAAAGATCCCCTCGGGCAAGCTGCACTCTCTTCCCGGAAAGACCGTCATGGCCTTCTCCTCGATCCTCAAAGATCCGGAATACGCAACAGGGTCCATTGAAGTGGAGCTGGGGCCGAACGACGCAGCCTATCTGATGTACACCGGGGGCACGACAGGGCCGTCCAAGGGCGCCGTTCTGACCCACAGAAACTTCGTCTCCGAATTGCTGCTCACCACCCATTATATGGAATGGACCGGCCTCCAGGTCGGGATCATGTCGGCCTTTCCCATGTTTCACATCGCCGGCCTCATGGTCAACGCCTTCGCCATCTATTGCGGCATGACCCAGATGATGCTGCCGGACCCTCGCAACGTGAACATGATCATGGATTTTCTGGAAAAGGAGAAGCCGTACATTTTCGGCAATGTCCCTTCCATCTACTACATGCTGCTTGCCCAGCCCCGGTTTAAAACCATCGATCATTCAGGCCTGGCCCAGTGCGTTTCCGCTGCCGCGCCTTTTCCCGTGGACTCCCAAAAGCAGTTGGAGGCCGTTATCGGCCAGGGAAAGCTCATCGAGTTGTACGGGATGACCGAGACCACGGGGGTGGCGGTCATGAATCCGCTCCACGGGGAAAAGAAATTGGGCTCCGTCGGCCTGCCGCTTCCCAATACGGACGTCAAAATCGTGGACACCGCCACCGGCGAGGAGGCGCCTTTGGGCGAGCCGGGCGAAATCCTGGTCCGCAACCCCATGATCATGCAGTCCTATTTCAAAAAGCCCGAAGAAACCCGGAAAGCCTTAGACGCCGAGGGATTCATGCACACCGGCGACGTGGGATTCATGGACGAGGACGGGTACATCACCCTGGTGGACCGGACCAAGGACATGCTCATTGTGAGCGGCTTCAAGGTTTTTTCAAAAAAGGTGGAAGACATCATGGCGGACCATCCGGCCATTGAGATCATGGCCCTGATCGGCGCGCCGAATCCCGACAGGCCGGGTTCGGAGGTGGCCAAAGCCTTTGTCACGCTGGATGCGGAATACACTTTTGACGGCGACCAGGAGGCTTTGAAAGCGGACATCATTAGCTTCGCCAAGGAACACCTGGCGCCCTACGAGGTTCCCAAGGAAATCGAGATCATCGAGGAAATGCCCCTCACGAGCGTGGGCAAACTGGACAAAAAAGTGCTTCGGGCAAACGTTGGGGCCTGAGGCGATTTATTAGGATATCCTACGAAGAAAGGAAGAACCAATGGGAAAATGGATGGACGGGTTCATGGACCGGCTGGCAGCGGTTCATGAGCAGAACCTGGAAGGAGGAGGTCAGGATCGCATCGACCTGCAGCACAGCCTGGGCAAACTCACGGCCCGGGAGAGGATCGATCTTCTGGTGGACAAGGGTTCGTTCATGGAAATGGGCGCCCTGGTGCGGGATTTCCGGGAGGCCTCCGGCAAGATATCCAAGCCCACCCCGGCTGACGGCGTTGTCATGGGAGGGGCGGAAATCGCGGGCCGGCAGATCATGGTTTACTCCCTGGACTTTACGGTCTTGTGCGGCGCTTTGGGGGATCAAGGGGCCTGGAAGATCGCCGAACTGGTGGACATGGCCGGCAAGGAGCAGGTTCCCATCATCGGGATGTTCGACGGTGCAGGCTCCCGCATGAGCCTGAAAAACGGCGCCATCGGCTTGTACGGCTATGCAAAGCTGATTCGCAACTACTGCCTGTACTCCGGGGTGATCCCCCGGATTTCCCTGGTTCTGGGGCCCTGCACCGGCCCCATGGCCCAAATTCCCGTCCTGTCCGATTTCACCATCATGAACGAAAACACGGGATTCATGTGGCTGGGAGGCGAACGGAAAAGCGAGGACGCGGGAAACGCGGACTTCCACATGGAGGAAAGCGGCCAGGTGGACCTTCTGGCCGGCAGCGATGAGGAGGCCATGGAGCTCACGCGGCGCCTGCTGGAATTCATGCCGCAAAACTGCTGGGAAAAGCCTTTGGCAATCGCCTCGGACGACGACCCGGATCGCCGCGAGGAGGAACTGCTCACCATCATGCCGGACAATCCCAAGTTCACCTATGACATGCACGAGGTCATAGAGCTGATTGTGGACAATGGGGAGTTTTTTGAGATCAAGGAGGATTTCGCGCCCAACCTGATTGCCGGATTCGCCCGGTTTGACGGCATGCCCGTGGGGATTGTCGCCAGCAACCCGGATGAACTGAGCGGCATCATGGAGCCGGACTCCTCGGACAAGTACGACCGGTTCATGATGTTTCTGGACACGTTCAACATCCCCCTCATCAATATTTCCGACACCACGGCCTACCCGCCCGGCGATAAGTGGGAACGCCGGGGCGTGATCCGCCACGGCGCCAAAAACCTCCATGGATACGCCAACGTCACCACAGCTAAAATCACCATAGTGCTGCGCCGTTCCTACGGGGGGTCCAACATCACCATGGGCTGCTCGAAAATGGGGCCTGACTTTATTTTCGCCTGGCCCACAGCGGAGTTCGCTCCCACCGGTCCTGAATCCATTGTGCTTGCGGTGTTTCACAAGCAATTGGCCAAAGCCAAGGAGGACGGCAATTATGACGAAGTGTACGACTTTCTCCTGAGCACCCTTAGGGAGCAGTTCAGCGTCATGACCTTCGGCAAGGCTTACACCCATTACTACACGGTCAACGAAGTCATTGACCCCAGAGACACGCGGAAGCGCATCGTCAAAGCCTTGAAAGCATCGGCCAACAAGCGGGAACTCACCCCTAAAAAAAGAAGAGCCGTCAAACCGGCCTGATCAAGCAACGGGAGGAAAGAAGCATGGGCGCAACAATGGATGCAGCCATTCAAAAATATTTGGATATTCAGGAAAAAAACAAGCTGGGCGGCGGACAGGAGCATATTGACCGCCAGCATAAACGGGGCAAGCTGACCGCGCGGGAACGCATTGACATCCTGGTTGATCCGAACTCCTTCAAGGAAGTGGGAACCTGCGTAAACACCACAGGCGTGCGCATTGACGGCAGAAAGTCGGACGCCCCCTGCGACGGGGTGCTTTTCGGTACAGCCCGTATACACGGCAGAACCGTAATGGTCCATTCCGCCGACTTCACCGTCCTGGGCGGCTCCGGGGGAACCCAGACCCTCATGAAGCTGGCGAGGGGTAACGAGCTTGCCATCCAGTGGGGACTCCCCATGATCCACTTGATGGACTCTTCCGGCGGGCGCCTGGGCTATCAGGACGTGCCTTTCGCCGGCATAGACTGGTACTTTCGGACCCAAAGCCGGTACTCCGGGGTGATTCCCCAAATTACGGTGCTTATGGGGCCGTGCATAGCCGGCGGCGCGTATCTGCCCACCCTGTGCGACCTCTTGCTCATGAGCCGGGTTTCAGGCACCCTGTGGCTGGGCGGACCTCGCCAGACTCAGGCGGCCACGTCGGAAGTCTATGACGAAAACGTGGGCGGCGCCGACTATCACATGCAATATACAGGCACCTGCGACGCCGTGGGCAACGACGACAAGGAAACCCTGCTCATGTGCAGGGACATGCTCAGATACCTGCCATCCAATTACCGGCACAAGCCCCCCATGTGGGAAAAAACAGACGACCCACACCGGGAAACGCCCGAATTGACGAACATCGTCCCGGACGACTTTTCCCAGACCTATGACATGCACGACGTCATCAAGGCCATCGTGGATGAGGGCGAATATTTTGAAATCAAGGACGAATACGCCAAAAACCTGACCTGCTGCTTTTGCCGGTTCGACGGCCGCTCCGTAGGCCTTGTGGCCAACAATCCCAAATATCCCGGAAGCGCCCTGGATGTGGATGCCTGCGACAAATACTACCGCTTTCTGCAGCTTCTGGACGCTTACAGCATTCCTCTGGTGAATTTGGTGGACACGCCGCCGGTCGTTCCCGGGGAGGATGAAGAAGTGCGCGGAGTGCTCAGGCACATTGGCAAGGTTCTGGACGTCTACGCCACGGCGACCATACCCAAAATCGGGGTGGTGCTCAGGCAATCCTACGCCGACGCCGGCAGCCTGTTTATGAGCGGGCTCAAGGGAATGGGCGCGGATATCACCTACGCCTGGCCCATCGCCCAGTTTGCGGTGGAGGCTTCCACCATGGACTACAAGGAGGTCCTGGGAGATTGCATCGAGGAGGACGTGCGGGAGACTTTCTGGAAATACTCCAGGGAAAAAGTCGACGCCTTTGATACGGCCATGTCCTGGTCCAACCAGATGGTGGACGAAATCATTCTGCCCAAGGACACAAGAAAAATGATCATCGAGGCCCTGACCATCACCGAGGACAAGGAAGAAACCCTGCCCGAAAGACGCAAGCGGCATGGTTCGGCGCCGTCCTGATTTGCGCGAAAAAAACATTCATATTCTGAAATTCCCATAGGAGGCGCGCATGGCGAAGAAACAAGTCAAAGCAAAGATGTCCGGCGTATTTTACCGCAGGCCCGCTCCCGAGGAGCCCCCTTATTGCGAAGTGGGGGACGTGGTGAAGAAAAAACAGGTGCTGGGGCTTTTGGAAACCATGAAGGTATTTCAAAAGGTCAAATCCACGGCGGACGGAACCATCGTGGAAATCCTTGCGGAAAATGAACAACCCCTCAAAGACGGAGACGTGATGTTTGTCATTGAAACCTGATCTCCCGTTCAGGAGGAAGGCGAATAATTTGGAAAGGAGGGCGCCATGGTAGGAAAAGTTGAGGTTGTTGTGAATGAGGAAAATAAAAAGGTCTGCCGCATAACCTCTCACCGGAGGACTCTATCTGAAACGGACATTGTCAATTTCGTCAACCTGATCGGACTGCACGAGCCCCCATTTATCGATATGGAGTTTGTGCAGCAAACCCTGCCGGGCCTGCATAATAAAAGGTTCGCCCCCGCGCCCTTGCTGATTTCGCTGGGTATGGGCCTCATTGCAACCAGAATCATGGACGTGATCGACACCCTGGCCCAGGAGGAAAATCTGGGCGCCTTCCACGGCATGGTGGGGCTGGAGGCTGTGGTGAAATATCCGGCTTTTCCCGGCGACACCCTGCAGGTGGAGGTGGAGGCCTATGTGGACCGCGTGACGTCAAAAGGCAAGTATCTGGTGAACCTGAAGCACGTTTTGAAAAACCAGGACGGCATCCCGGTCACCATTTTCACCGAAAAGGTCATGTTCGAGCCAAAGGAGAGCTGAAAGCGGCCAAAAAATCAATCCAATACAGGAGTGCATTCATGAAGGCAATCTGCGAGGACCTGGCCGCCGAAGGCCAGGCATTGGACGATATTGTTGCAAACATCAGCGACGAACAGTGGGGCATTGTAACGCCGTTTGACGGCTGGACCGTCAAGGCGGAAATCTCCCACATTGCTTTTTTTGACTATTTCGCCCGGTTGTCCGCTTCGGACAAAGAGAGTTTCGACATGGAAATGACCAAAATGATCGAAAATTTCGACCGGCTTTTTGAAGTCACCCTGGAGCCCGGCATGAACCGGAGCAACCAGGAACTTCTTGCGTGGTGGAGGGCGGAGCGCAAGGCCATGATCGACGCCTACCTGGCTTGCGATCCCAAGCAGCGCCTTCCCTGGCATATCCCCATGAGCGCCCGATCCTCCGCAACGGCAAGGCTTATGGAAACCTGGGCCCACGGCCAGGATATTGTGGACGCCCTGGGCGTCAAGCGGGAAGCCACCGACCGTTTGAAGCACATCGCCCACCTGGGCGTGGCCACCTTTGGCTGGAGCTTCAAGGTTCGGGATCTGACGCCTCCTGACGCTCCGGTGCGGGTGGAATTGACCGGCCCTTCCGGCGATTTGTGGACCTGGGGCGAGGAGACGGCCGCAGACAAAATTACGGGCGGCGCCGAGGACTTCTGCCTGGTGGTAATCCAGCGCAGGCATTTCAAGGACGTTAATCTGGAAGTGATTGGGGACGCGGCGGAAAAATGGATGTCCGTGGCCCAAATATTCGCCGGCCCTCCGGCGGAAGGCCCCAAGCCAGGGTCTTTTCCCAAGCCCTGAAAATCTGACTGAAGGCGGCAGCCTTTAAACCGCCAATTAACCCAACTGCTTATTCCAAAAACAAAAATAGAGGGGGAAGCCATGACAACGCAAAATATCAAGACGGCAGACCAGATGTATTTCACCAAAGAGCATGACTTGGTTCGAAAATCGGTTCGGGATTTTGTGAAAAAGGAAATCGCCCCCAACCTGGACGAATGGGAGGAAACCGGAGAAACGCCCCTGCACGAGTTGTTCAAAAAAATGGGAGACCTGGGATTCCTGGGCATCCGGTACGATCCCAAATACGGCGGCCAGGGACTGGATTATTGGTACGAACTGGTTTTTCTGGAGGAACTGGCCCATATTCAGGGCCTGGGCCTGCCCGTGGCCATTGCGGTGCAAACCCACATGGCCACGCCCGCCATTTATGAATTCGGCAGCGAATATTTAAAGGAGACCTACCTGGTCCCGGCCATAGCGGGCGACATGGTGACCTCCATCGCCGTCACTGAGCCGGGCGCCGGGTCCGACGTGAGCGCCCTGGCCACTACCGCAAAGAAAGACGGAGACCATTACGTCATCAACGGGTCCAAAACCTATATCACCAACGGAACCCAGGCGGACTATCTCACGCTGCTCGCCCGCACCAGCGACGACCCCGGATATCATTCCTTTAGCCTGTTCGTGGTTCCCACCAACCTGCCGGGCTTCCAGGTCAGCAAGAAGCTCGACAAACTGGGTATGCGCAGCAGCGACACGGCCGAGCTCTTTTTCGACGACGTGCGCATCCCCAAGGAAAACCTCATAGGCCGGGAAGGCGAGGGCTTCATCTACCAGATGCAGCAATTCCAGCACGAGCGGTTTTCCGCCATCCCCGGAGGCTACATCGTGGCAAAGGACATCATCGACCTGACGATTGACTATATCAAAGGGCGCGTTGTGTTCGGCAAGCCCCTAATAAAGCGCGAGCTTTTGCAACATCGCCTGGCCCAATGGCTGACCGAGATCGAGTGCCTGAAATCCCTGACCTATCACATCGTCCAGATGAAAATGGCGGGCCTGGAATGCACCCGGGAGATTTCCATGGGCAAGCTGAAGGCCGCCAAGGTCTTGCAGGGAGTCGCTGCTGACTGCATCCAGATGTTCGGCGGCATGGGATTTATGAACGAAGCCCTGATTACGCGCTTTTATCGGGACGCCCGCATTATTTCCGTCGGCGGCGGGGCTGACGAAGTCATGTGCCAGGTGATCGCCAGGCTCGAAGGCTTCTAAAAACGCCTACGCGCCGAATTTAATCCGAGAAAGGCCTGATTTCACGGATCAAAAAAGGAGCAACTATGGAGTTTCAATTCACGGAAAAGGAATTGGCTTTCAGAGCCGAGCTGGAAGAATTCATCAAAAGCGCCCTGCCCCCGGACTGGCAGGAAAGAGCCAGAAGCTGGCCCGGCGGATACGGCGCCATGGAATATGATTCCGAACAGGATCGGAAGGACGCGGAAAGTTTTAAGCAAAAAATGGTGGATGAAGGATGGTTTACGGTCTCCTGGCCCAAGGAATACGGAGGCCGGGGCCTTTCCAACATGGAGCAGGCCATCTATTTTGAGCGCACCAGCTACTATCGCGCCCCCTCTTTGAACATTGCCACGGCCATCATGGGCCCCACTATCCTGCAAATAGGCACGGAGGAAAACAAGGAGGACTGGGTCCCTGGAATCGCCAAGGGCGAAATTGAAATGTGGCTGGGTTACAGCGAGCCCGACGCAGGGTCCGACCTGGCTTCCATCCGGACCACGGCCGTCCGTGAAGGAGACGAATACGTCCTCAACGGCCAGAAGATCTGGAGCAGCCTGGCCCACGCCTCCAATTACGGCTGGGTCATCGCACGCACCGACCCGGACGGGCATCGCCACCGGAGCGTGAGCATTATCGTCGTGGACAACAATACCCCCGGGGTCGCCATTCGTCCTCTCATAAACATCATAGGGGTGCACTCGTTCAATGAGGTGTTCTTTGACAATGTGCGCGTGCCCGCCCGAAACCTCATAGGGCAGGAAAACATGGGCTTTTACTACCTCATGACGGCCCTGGATTTTGAAAGGCTTATTGTAAATATCGGCGCCTTCAAGCACGGGCTGGAAATGCTTTGCGGCTACGTAAAACGGACGGAGCGGGGCGGCAAGCCTCTCGGCGCAGATCCCCACGTGAGAAGGAAGCTGGCCGAAATCGCCGCAAGGGTGGAGATTGCCTATCTTTTTTATTGGAGAACCGCCACCCTGCTGGACCAGGGGAAAATTCCCAGCGTGGAGTCCTCGGCCCTCAAACTGGTCACCACCGAACTGAGCCGGATGCTGGCCAACGCCAGCATGGAAATTCTCGGTCCGTACAGCATGTTGATGGACCCTGCCCAGGGCGCGCCCATGAACGGCATGGCGCCCAGGGGATACCTGGACTGCATCTCCGCCACCATCGGCGCCGGAACCTCGGAGATTCAGCGCAATATCATCGCCACGCGGGGTCTTGGCCTGCCGTCCAAGTAACGGCTTGATAAACGGGATATTATCCTTCCCATAGGGAAAGCGATAAAAGGAGCGTATCAATGGATTTGGATTTGACCAAGGAACAAGGCTTTATCAAGTCGTCGGCCCGGGAATTTTTAAAAAAGGAATGCCCGGTGTCCACGGTGCGGGAAATGCGCGACGACCCGGAAGGCTTCTCCCGGAATGTCTGGAAAAAAATGGCGGTGCTGGGCTGGCAGGGGATCATGATTCCCGAGGAATACGATGGCATGGGAGGCGATTTTCTGGACCTCGCCCTCATCCTGGAAGCCATGGGCGAAGTCTGCTGCAACGGGCCTTTTTTCTCCACCGTGGCGCTGGGCGCTGCGGCCATTATTCAATGGGGGACCGAAGAGCAAAAAAAGGAACTGCTCCCCCAAATTTCCAAAGGGAATCTCATTTTGTCCCTGGCGGTCGCCGAAACGCATCAGTGGTACGGGCTGGACGGTATCCAGACCACGCTGACGGACACCGGCCAGGATCTGGTTCTTAACGGCGCCAAACTTTTTGTGGAGAACGCCCATATTTCCGACTACATCCTCTGCGTTGCACAGGGGCCGGGCGAGGGTTTAAGCGTGGTGATGGTGGATCCCCGCAGCCCCGGCGTCCAGTGCTCCCCCCTGAACACTTTTGCTTACGAAAAACAATGCAGTGCAACCTTTCACAATGTGCATATTCCCCGCGCCAACATCCTGGGAACGCTGGGAGCAATGCGGGAAGGCCTTGAAGGCCTCCAGGAGTTTGCCGCCCTGGCGAAATGCCTTGAAACGGTGGGCGTCATCCAGGCGGCCTTCGAGCAAAGCGTGGAATACGCCAAATCCCGAAAGCAGTTCGGCCGGGCCATAGGCAGCTTCCAGGCCATCCAGCACCACTGCGCCAACATGGTCGTGGATGTGGACGGCGCCCGTTTGATTTCCTATCAGGCGGCGTGGCGCGTCGCCCAGGGGCTTCCCGCCTCCGTGGAAATCTCCATGGCAAAGGCCTGGACCGGGGAAGCGGCCAAAAGGGTGACCGCCCTGAGCCACCAGATTCATGGGGCGATTTCATTTTGCGACGAATTCGACCTGCATTTTTATTATCGAAAGGCCAAGGCCTGCGAGACTGCCTTCGGCGACGTGCAGTATCATCTGGACAAAACGGCTGACCGGTTAGGGCTTGTGTAGATCAACATAAAGGGCGGAGCGACGGGACATGAAAATAGAAAACGACCTGACCAGAATGCTGGGCGTCCAATACCCCATTATCCAGGGAGCCATGGGGCTGAGGGGAACGGGGACCTCCAAAATCGCCGCGCCCGTTTCCGAGGCCGGCGGCCTGGGGATTCTCACCACAATCTGCTACAAGGACTCGGAGGAATTCCGGCATGGCTTTAGGAGACATTATAGGATGTCCCCTGAAACTGGAAACTGTTTGAAACTGCTGAAACTGAAATTCCTTTTATTTAGCCGTTCGCCTGAGGCTTTTGGTTTAATCCATTTTCCAAAAGCAAAAAGGCCGGACGCCCTTTCGGTAATCCGGCCTTTTTCCTTTTTTAGTCAAGGCGGAAGGATTTGCAGCGCAAAGGAAGCTCGGACCTGATTTTCCGGCGCTTTATTCCTTCCGGGACTCTACATTTCCAGGGCTTTGATCCACTTGTAAAGAATAGCGGGATACCCCAATGCGCTGGAATTGACGAATGCGGGCAGGCTGTATACGGCCATGGACCGGACAGCCGGGACGTTACGCAATTCCGGATCTCTCGCCAGCGCTTCCTTGAGGGCCTTTTGCCCGGCGTAAGAATCGCCGGTCATGACAATCACGTCCGGGTTGGCGACGCCCAAGTTGGTCAGCCGGCGCAGGGTGTAGTAACCGTGGGATTCCTTGGCTCCTTCCCGAAACATCCGGTTTCCCACGTTTTCGCAGCCCAGGGGCTCCAGAAGAAATCTGTCAGTGTATCCTTCGGGCGCCTCCACCTGCAAAAAGGACTTGCCGGTTTCTTCGCTGTATACGCCTTTAAGCACAACCACCTTCTTGCCCAAAGGCTTCTTGGGCATGGCTTTTTCAGCCTTGGCCGTCTTCTTTTTATATTCTTCCAACACCGACGCCGCGTTTTCCGGAACCCCTAAAACCGCGGCAATTTCCTGAACCGCTTTTTCCAGGCCTTCGCTGAAATCCACGAATTCCACGGTCATCCCGTGCTCTTTCAGCCTGTCCTCCAGCTTGACCATGCTTATGGTTGAATTCGCGCTGCAAGATCCGGCCCGGGACTCGGCGATCACCCGGGTGATTCCATGCTTTTTCGCCGTTTCCACCAAGAGGCTCGTATCCCCAAGCGTACGCGTGGGACACATGAGCGTGTCCGAAACCATCTCCAATTCTTTGGAGGCCGGCCAATGGGAGGATCGCACGCTCATAACCTCCGGAACCACCCCCAAATGATAAGCCACATCCACCAGGCGGTCCCCCACCATGACAATGGGGATTTTCTTGGGCGCCTTGGTTCCGTAGGCCAAAGCGCCGGGCGCCGCCAGACAAAGCGCTGCGATCATTACCATTAAAGGCGTCAGGAAACGGCGCCCGATCCCGATCTTTGTTCTATGCAGATAACCAACTGTACCCAATTCCGATCTTTGTAAGTGCTTCATGTGTTGCGCCTTCCGGTGATTAGAGTTTTTACAAGGGCCGCCGGGATGCAAATTAAGTTTCCTGGCGGCCTGTTTCCGTCCCCTGTTATTGTGTATGACTAAGTTTTTTTGTCAAGCCTAAAAATGATATTGACACAAAATAGATTTTTATATATCTAACTATCCCCATTGGAGCTTGGACTCCCGATGCTTTTTCCACAAAAAAATATAAAACTTGGGTAGATGGAGGAGGAAGATGAAGAAGGCTTTTCTGTATCAGGTTCTCATCCTGATTATTTTGGCCGCTTTGTTCGCCGGGTGCAGCAGCAGCGACAGCGATACAGTCACTACGAAGAAAAACAACAACGGAGGTGCCGCGGGCCTTGCCATCACAGGCGCTGTTCAGGACGGCCCCATTTCCGGGGCCCGAGTGTATCTGTACAGCCGCACCACGGGCGAAATTCTTAACTTGTGCGGCTCAACTCTGGGAGGCCCCTGCGAGGCGGAGACCGATGCCAATGGCGAATTTACCATGCGCATCGATCCTGACGCGGACCTGGACGATATTATGGTCGTGGCCATGGGCGGCGAGGACGTGGAAACCGGCGTGAATTTCGACGGTCTGGAGCTCAAGGCTCCGTTAGAAATGTTTGAAGGGACGGAAGTCTCGGTGACCCCCGCCACCACTCTCATCAGCTTGCGGCTGGAAGCCGGAGACGCCCTTGCCGACGTAAAGACCCGCGTAGCCCAGTGGTTGGGAGTTTCCGAGGAGGATTTGGACAATCTTCCCACAGAAGATCCCGACATGATGCAGCGCACCCTGTTCCTCACCCAACTGATATTGAGCAGGCTGTCCAATGGCGCGGACGACGCCTTTGGAGAGTTGTCGGAAAACGGAATTACCGGCCTCAACAACCTGTTCGGCGCGGACGGATCTTTGAATGAAACCGGGCTGGCGGACATTTTAAGCGGTGAAGAAGCCCTGATGGCCGCCTATTTTTACCAAGTTCTCAGCGCCAGCGCCGACCCGGAAGAGGCGTTCAAGGAAATGGAGTTGTCCCTGGCCATCACCAGGGCCATCATTCAGCTTCAGGACGCCGGAGAGTCTTTCGCCGATTTTGACATCGAGAGCGCGGACATTGCGACCTATTGGTCCAACGTGCGTCTGTTGGCCCAGGCCATTCTGACAGCCGGCGGAGATGACGGAATTCCTTTGGACGGCATGGTTCCCATGCTCCTCGCCAGGTATGTAATCGACGACTTGAGCCTGGACGAAATGGCGGACTTCCTGGTTTCGGAAGCTGATTTTCTCTCCTTGATCGCCGGGGTTTCCAGCGACGAAAATATTGCTGAAATCGCCAGCGACTCCACGGAATACAACGTGGAGGTAAAACTTACCGCCTCTGAATACCTTGGAGACGACAATCAGAAACGCCTGGAATACTACTACGGGTCCGACGTTTCCCACCTTTATGAAGCAGCGCAAGTGGTCCGCCACGTGCGGGATGACGAAGTCAACGACCAGGTCATGGTGGAGGTTCTCTCCGGAACGGCGGACGCCGGTTTGTTCAATGATGCGAAAGACATCGTCCTGACCAATGTCTGGCAGTCCGAATACCGGGGCGACGGTTGGCGCCGCCTGGCCCTGCGGCAAATCGAGCACGGGTATACCGCCGACGCCCTGGAATCCCTGGACAAGGCTTACTACTACTATAAGAGGGTGATCAACGCCAAGGGCGAGTCCAATATCGGAAACTCCGACACCACCAACCTACAGGGGATTTGCAACGGGTACCGCAAGGCCGGAGACAACGACGCGGCCTTGGGCGTTCTGGATTATATGGAAACCATCGCCCAGAACGAAAACACCATCACCACCTGGGGCCGCATGGCAGTAGGCGCCAGAAACGTGGCCATAGATATGATAGAGGCGGGCGATTATGGCTCGGCCCGGCCCATAATCGAGACGCTTTACGGGTACACCCAAAATTATCCGCCCAATGAGAAAAGCGGCAAGCAGTATTACAAGGCCAGGGTTTATTACATGAGTGAAACCGCCGAGCTGTACGCCGCCATCGGCGATGCGGACAAAGTTCTTGCTGTGGTTAACGCTGCGGAAGCCCTGCGCGCCAATGACGGCATTGAGAACCTGACCGCGGGCGAAACCTGGGTGTACGTTCCTTACATGGTGCTTTCCCTGTATCAAGCGGGACATGAGCAGGAAGCCTACGATCTGGCCCTGTCCATCCCGGACACTTACCAGAATTACGCAGGCTCCACCAAGAGCGCCGCGAGCTATCAGCAGACATGTTACAAATCCATGGCCGCCAACAAGGCGGCTAACGGCAGCGTGAACGAAGCACTGGACATCGTTGACAACAAGATCGACGCAGGCAGGGATCAAATTGAGGCCCTGACCTATTACGCCTCCAATGACGCCACTCCCTACGTTGGTTTGGCTCTCATCGAAGCGGGAAATACAGTAAGCGCCACAGCGGTTTTGGAAAAAGCCGCCGGCCTGGTGGACGACCTGACCGAAAGCACGGACTATTACAAATGGCTGTACAAGGTGCATCGGGGCTACGCCAAGGTGGGCGACCTGTATCACCGCAACGGCCAGGACTTCGAGGCCTTGTCCCAGTTATCCAAGGGCAAAGCCTACGCCGATTCCGGCATCGCATCCGTCGAATACAGGGTGGATTCCTACTGCTCCCTGGCGCAAGTCTATTTTGACATGGGCGAGACCGCAACGGCCGACAGCCTGATGGATTCCGCCATGGCTTTGATAGACGCCAACGCGTCCGCGGCCGATCCGGACGACGCCGCGGACATATACCGCTCCATCGTAATCCAGATGCTGGCAATGGGATACCGGGACGCCGCTCTTCCCGCGCTTCAATCGGCGGCGGAGCAGGCTGACGCCATCTTTACCGGCGCCACAGCAGAGGATGATCACGACGACGCCATAGACGACGAGGTGGGCCAGCTTATCTACATAGCCGGATACTATGTGGATGCGGGATTTTACGATACGGCCGCCACGATTCTGGACGCGGCTTTGATCACGGCCTACGAGTTTTACAACACCACGGACAAATATGACGCCATCGTGGATATCGTGGAAGCCTACGCCGCCGCCAAGGACTTTGACTCCGCCCTGAATGCGGCCAATTCCATCCCCTACACCAGCGACAGGAACGAGGCCCTTTTAATCATCGCCCAAACCATGTCGGAAGCGGACGATTTTCCGGACACGGCGGTCGCCACAGTGGACACGGACGGAGACGGCAAGCCCAACTTCTTCCATCCCCTGGCCACCGCCCAGGAGATTACGGATTCCGGCTTGGAATTGGATGACGACTCGGACGGAGACGGCATTGGAGACGGCGCCGACGCCCGTCCGCTTTTCGCCGGCTAAATCCGGCGCAAGGCGAATTAACCCGGCGGCCCTTTATCCCTCGGGGCCGCCGGTTTGTAATTTTGTTTCATGGAAAGCGGTATTATCATGTTTTGTAAAAATGTGTTCAAACGGGGTCTTGCCTGTTTTGCAGCAGCGTGCCTGCTGGCGGCGCCCTGCGCATCATGGGCGGAACAGGAGCCGGCGCCCCAGGATCAAGCCCAACCTGCTCCGGCAGGGGAGGACGCCGCCCAGGCGCCTCAGGTCGCCTACACCATGGAAGCTGTAGTGGTGAAGGACAAGGCCTCCAGCTCCGCCACCGGCGAGTCCGTCATTGACCAGGATTTGCTTCAAAACCTGCCCGCCGGAAACGGAAGCATCAATGAAATGCTCAAGGTGCTGCCTGATATCCAGTTCTCGGAGGATTCCCGCAGTTCACTTACGGGCGGAGAAATTCTGCCTCCCAACGTATCCATTTCAGGCGGGCGGTTTTACGAGAACAACTTTTCCATCGACGGGATTGGAAACAACAGCCTGTTGGACCCCGCCGCGGACAACCCCAACACCATGAACGACGTGCCGGGTCATCCCCAGGAGTTTTTCCTGGACGCAGACCTGGTGGAGCAAATCAAGGTTTACGATTCCAACGTACCCGCCAGCTACGGCGGCTTTACCGGCGGCGTGGTGGACGCAACCACCAAACGACCCGGTCTCAGGTATTCCGGCAGCGTCAAATACAGGACCACCCGGTCGGATTGGGCCTCCTTTCACATTGGCGGCGGCGAGACCGGGGAGTACGATTTTGAGCATTCGGACAGCTATCTGAAGCAGCCGGAATTTGAAAAGCACGAATTCGCAGCCATCTTCAACGCCCCCATCAACGATTCCATGGGCGTCATCGGCAGTTACAACACCTTATGGTCCGACATTCCCCTCCGCCACCTGGACGGAAGCAAAACCCAAACGCGGCGCAACCAGAATTTTTTCGCCAAATACGCCTGGGACCTTAACGACAGCAACTTTCTGGACATCTCCGCTGCCTGCGCCCCGTATGAAGGCAAATATTTTGTGCGCAACGCCATGAACAGCGATTACATAATCAAGGCGGGCGGCGCACGATTTCTGGCTGACTACACCCATGCCCCCTTGGATTCCGGCCCCTTGAAAGTCAAACTCTCGTACCGAGAAAGCGAGAACACCCGGGAGTCGCCCCAGCATTGGCGGCTTTGGGCCACTACCGACACCTTTTCGTGGGGAAAGATCAACGGTTCTGAAACCAGCGCGGAAGGCGGATTCGGCGACATTGAGAAAACCCAGAAAACCCTGACAACCAGCCTGGATAAAGAATTTAACGAGTTTGATACGTGGAGGATTCGGCACTCTCTCCAGGCGGGCTTCGAGTACGAACAAACCGCCGGAACATTCACCCGGGAGGACACGACATACGTGTACAAGGACGCCCGGATTTCGCCCGACATCATTTGCGACGACGACTGCTTTGACGCCGTGGCTTACGAACAGTTTTTCACCACCAGAAACGTGTATCCCGAGGATGACGCAGAAGCCAACATCAATCTGTACGCCTGGTATCTCTCGGACAAGCTGGATATCTGGCGCATTTCTATGACGCCCGGCCTGCGGGTGACTGTGGACGACTATATGGATAACGTGAACCTGGCGCCTCGGTTTTTTATGACTCTGGACGTTTTTGACAACGAAGACACGGTGCTTTCCTTCGGCGCCAACCGGTATTACGCGCGTGCGCTCCTCACTTACAAGTTGCGGGAAGCCAAAAAGCCCTTCTATCGCGAAACCCGCACTTCGTATCACAACCAACTGACCGATTGGGAGCTATCCTCCCTGTCCGGCTCCAGCACGTATTCCTACTCCGAACTGGACACCCCCCATTCGGACGAAATCGCTGTGGGAATCGACCAGGCGCTTTTAACCGGAACTTTTTCAGCCAAATACGTAAGCCGGGAAGGCAAGGACGAGTTCGCCCGGGACTATGGGCCCGTGCAGTCGGACGGGCTTCGGTATTTCACCATGACCAACGACGGAGAGAGCAGCCACGAAAGCTACCGGGCCTCCTGGGAAAAATCCTGGAAAAAGCATTTTCTTTCCATGAGTTGCAACTGGCAGGAAAGCAAGAGTTCCAACCCGGATTACGACACCACCCTGGAGGATGACGAAACCTCCAGCCAAATCTGGTATAAGGGCGACCTCATCTATCTTTCCGAACTGCCGGCGGCAAACTACAACCGGCCCTTTATCGGAAAGCTCACCTATTCCGGCAAGCTGCCCTGGGGATTCACCTTTACGAGCCACACCAGCTTCCGGGAGGGATATCTTCGCATCGAGGACACAGGAGACGTCAAGCCTTTGCCGGACGATGAAGGCGGCGTGGATCCCATAACCGGGGATTCCCTGGCTACGGAAGCAGCCGTGTACGACGAAGTTCAATACGAAGACGCCTGGATTTTCGACGTCAAACTCTCCTGGACTTGCAACTATTACAGGACCCAGAAGCTCACCCTGAGTGTGGAAGTGGAAAACCTCTTCGACGAAATCTCCCGGGTGGGAAGCGACAGCGAAGAATACGAAATGGGCCGCTTGTTCTGGGCGGAAGCCAAGTGGGAGTTTTAACCAAAACAGCAGGAAGAGCAAATTTATGGAACCAGTCATTCAATGCCGTAATCTGCGCCACAGCTACAACGGTAAAAAGCAGGTTTTGAACAACCTGAATTTTACGGTGGAGGCGGGAAAAATTTTCGGGCTCCTGGGAAAGAACGGCGCCGGAAAATCCACGACCATCAATATCCTCATGGGCTTTTTGGAACCCACCAGCGGGGATTGCCGGATATTCGGGGAGCCGTCCTATAACATCAGCCCCCAAACCCGCACCCGGATCGGGCTTTTGCACGAAGGCCACCTTCAGTACGAATTCATGAGCATCGCCCAAATTGATCGTTTTTACTCGGGATTTTACGCCAAGTGGAACCGGGATGTGTACTACGAACTCATGGAAAAGCTGGGGCTGCCCCACAACCATAAAATATTCCGCATGTCCTGCGGCCAGCGCAGCCAGGTGGCGCTTGGGCTCATCATGGCCCAGGACCCGGACCTCATGATTCTGGACGATTACTCCATGGGCCTGGACGCCGGGTACCGCAGGCTGTTTTTGGATTATCTGGCCAAATTCGTCCGGGAGCGAAAAAAGACGGCTTTGGTCACTTCCCATATTGTTCAGGATATGGAGCAGCTGGTGGACGACATCATTATTCTCAACAAGGGAAAGGTCATAGTCCAGTCCTCGTTAAAGGAATTCCAGCAAGGATTGAGGCATTACCGCTTCACATCCCCGGATAAAGGCAAGGGCCTGCACGCTGATGAGGTCATCGCCAATTTTGACGCCGTGGAAGACCAGGTGAACGTGTTTTCCTTTCACGACAAGGAAGCTGTGGAGGCAAGGCTTAAGGAATTGCAGATCACCAATTCAGCCTTGTCCGAGCGAAACATGACTCTGGAAGAGGCTTTCATAGGCCTGACCGGTAAATATTAAGGGACGGAGCGGAGTTTTCTCATGATCAAATCATTGTTCTACAAGGAATGGATCAAGCTGCGTTGGGTGCTGTTGGGCGCCGCCATCGTCACGGCCGGACTGCTTGTATACATCCTGCTGTCCGTGCGGGAGGTGATGGAATTCAAATCCGCCATGGACGCCTGGTACAATTACATTCATATTCAAAAAAACTTTTACACCGTCATAAAGTACAACGCCTTGGCCTGGGGCGCCATCTTCGCCTTCACTCAGTTTGTGTTCGAGACGAGGCAGCACAGGCTCAGGCTTTTGTTCCACCTTCCCCTGGCCCACAACCGGTCTTTGTATTGGATGATGGCTGCGGGGCTGGCGAGCCTGGCTGCGGTCTGCCTTCTCACCATGGGAGGCCTGGCCTGGATAACCCTGGCCCTTTATCCGGCCGAGGTTTTTACCAGCGTTCTGTGGACCATCGCGCCCTGGCTTGCCGCGGGCTTTGCAGCCTACTTTTGCATGGCCCTGTTTTTGCTGGAGCCTTCCTGGCAGCGCAAGGTTGCATTCCTCTTTTTGGGCTGCCTAGTAGGAATGCTTTTCTTTCAGGGAGGAGGATACGATGCCTACAAACACTCCCTGGGGGCGTATCTCGCCTTCGCTTTTGTCCTGGGCTTTGCGCCCCTGCTGCCTGCATTCCGGTTTAAGAGAGGAAGTTACTGATGTTGCGATTTTCAAGGCTGGCGCTTTGCGCCGTATTCATACTCACCTTGGCTTACGTCTTGCCCAACGCCTATTGGAAGGCTTTCGGCAAGTTCGAAAACAGGCCGTTTTTTCTGTACAGCATTATGCTGGATAAGTTTGTCTACAGCATTACCGACGAGCATTTTCAAACCAAATACCTGGACGAGGAAGGCAAAGAGTACTCCAGGAGGGAGTATAACGAAAACCTTCCGTTCTTCTACTACAACAACCTGGTTCGATGGGAGACGATTCCCAAATTCATAACCGATCTAGGCATTTCGTCGGCAGCCATCCGGCAGGAGCGGCAATTCGAAAAAATCAGGCCATCCAGTTTCGACGCCCCCCAGATAGATTTATACCCCCTGTTCGAATCGGAATCCGAGTTTTCCGGCCTGGACATGCCCGATTCCATGTTCCGCATTTCGGATCGTATGGAGTTTATCACGGCCAGAACCAATCAAGTGGATGAGGAGGCTTCGGAAAAGTACACCAAAGCCCTTAAAGGGGCCGGGTTCGCCTTTCCCGCGACGCACATCGCCGGCAACCCCACTACCCGCAAGGCATACGACCGGGGATATATGGTGTTGGATTCCGCCAATACGCTTTTTCACATCAAGCAGGTCAAGGGCGAGCCCTTTGTCAGGAACACCGGGCTTAAGCCGGAATTGGGCGTCAAATACCTTGACGTGGTGGAGAACATGGCCCGGGAGTTCATGGCCGTCATGGTCAACGGTAAGAACGAAATCATCCTCATCGCCCCCGAAGACTATTCCACCAGGGTTTTGCCCGTGACCGGATACGAGCCGGAGCGTATGACCTTTTACTTTATAGGCGATCCCCTGAATCGAAACCTCATGCTCACCTGGAAGGATGAAGAAACGCACACCTTCAATTACCGGTGCCTGTTAACGGACCGGGAGTATTACGTGGAGCGGGTTTTTGAAAAGGTGTTGGAGCGGGACGCTACAGCCGGGCTGCACAAGACTGCGGATCTTCTCTTCCCCTTTGTTCTGAAGACGGAAAAGCCCTCCAGTTCCTATGTGGCGGCGGACCTGGAAATAAGCGGCGTAAGCGCCTTTGTAGGAATAGGCTTGTGTTTGGCTTTGTTGTTCGGAATCCGGTTTCGGCAGCCCAACACAGTGGATAAATGGTTTGATTTGGGCATTGTAGCCTTCACCGGTATTTTCGGACTTCTGGCCGTGACTGCCGTAGGAAGCTTTCCTCGCACCAAGGTGTAAATCAGGCATGCCCTTCAACCGGTTGACAGCCTGGAGCGGCTCCGCCCCCTCGATTGGCGTTTTCCCGCCGAGCCTGCGCCAATATTTGCCGGCCAGGTTGTCAACCGGATCTTATGATTAGGATGCATCACTATGTTCAGACCTTTTTATATTATGGCTTTATTGCTTGTTTCGGCCTCTCCGGGCTGGTGCGATAACTTCGCCCAACAGGTCCGGGAGCCTGTTGCACAGGCTGTGGAGATCAGGAAGCAGACTCAGGCGTCCCTGGATGATTGGAGCGAAGAAAAGGCCCGTCTGACCGCCAGGTACAAGTCCTTGGGCAGCCAGAACGCCAGGCTGAAAAAAATGCGGGACGCCATGCAAACCCAGGTGAACGGAATGACAAACGACATCTCGGAACTGGAGCAAAAAAAGGCCGACATCCTGGCGGTTTCCAAAGGGCTTGAGCCTGTTCTGGAGGAAAGTTTTCAATTCCTGGCCTATTCCGTGGAAGCCAGTCAGCCTTTCTTAAAAGAGGAAAGAACCCGGCGCATGGACTCCCTCAAACAAACCATGGAGGATCCCGAAACCTCTTTGGGAGAGAAATATCGCCGAATCTCCGAAGCCCTGCTCATAGAGGCTCAATACGGAGGAACTGCGGAAACGCAGCGCCGGGCCATTATGATTCAAAATGAGGAGCGCATGGTGGACGTGCTTCGCCTGGGCAGGCTGTCCATTTTCTTCCGCACCCTGAACCAGGATATTTGCGGCATGTGGGACCCGGCTTCCGCGCAATTTGTTGCATTGCCGCCGGAGCACAACGCCGCAATCAACCAGGCCGTGGAAATGGCGGCGAAAAGAAGGCCTGCGGACATTTTGCTGCTGCCTCTTGGGGAGGCGGCGGCGCAATGAAACGTTCAATATTTATTATAGCGGCGTTGGTTTTGATCATAGGGCTTTGCGCCCCGGTTTACGCGGAAGACATCCGCAAGGCGGCCATAATTGCAGAGCAGAAAAAAAACCAACTGCTGGAACAAAGCCGATTGGAAAAAGCCCGGGCTGAAGAGGAAGCCCGGATCCAGCTTGAGCGCATCACGGACGACAAAATAGCCCTGTTCCGGGCCATAGACAATCTGGAAGTCGAAAACAAATCCCTGGGCAAGGAAATCTCGGACCTGCGGAACGAAAAGGAAAGCCTATCGGAGCAACGGGCGCTTTTAAACGCCCAGATTGAAACCGCCCAGGCGGATCTCAAGGAGCTGCAGGGATTCGTCAGCGTGTCCGCCAGAGACCTGGACGCCTTGCTGCAGGAAAGCCCTCAAAACGTGCATCGCACGGAAGATCTGACCTTTTTGGAAGCTCTGGGCAAGGAAGGGAGCTTTCCCAGCCTGGACGAAATCAGCGCCATGATGAGTCTGTATCTGGACGAAATCACGCGCTCCGGCGAGGTCAGCGTGCACAATGGGATATACGTGGACCGGGCCGGCCGGGAGCAGCAAGGCAAAATGCTGCTTTTGGGCAATTTCACCGCCGCCTATCAATCCGGGGAGGAAACCGGGTTTCTGGTCTACTCTTCGGCCAGCAAGCGTTTCTTCGCCCTGTCCCGGCTTCCCGGCCCTTTTTACGAAAAGGCCATCAATGATTATATGGCGGGCCAAAGCGCTGCCGCGCCCGTGGATATCTCCCGGGGGGCCGCCTTGAGGCAGTTCGCCCAGGAGCCTGGCATCCTCGCAAAAATCCCCCAGGGCGGCCCTTTGGTATGGCCTATTGCCGCGCTTGCCATCGCCGCCTTGATCATCGTGCTGGAGAGGCTTTTTTTCCTGCTGCGCGTACGCACCAACGCGGACAAGCTCATGAAAAACGTGGCGGCCCTGGCCAGGGAAAAAGAATGGGACCAATGCCTGGCCCTGTGCAAAAAACAGGAATCCCGGCCCGTGCCGACTGTGCTGACGGCCGCCCTGATCCTTAAGGACGAGCCCAGGGAGGACATGGAAAACGCCTTGCACGAGGCAATACTCAGGCAAGTCCCCAGGCTGGAGCGGTTCCTGTCCACCCTGGCGGTTCTGGCGGCCATAGCCCCCTTGCTTGGCCTGCTGGGAACGGTCACGGGCATGATCAACACCTTCAGCGTCATGACCGTCCACGGCGCCGGAGATCCCCGCATGATGTCAGGCGGCATATCCGAAGCGCTTATCACCACCATGCTGGGTCTTTCCGTGGCCATACCCATTATGCTTTCCCACGCCCTGCTTTCCCGGACCGTGGAAAACATCATCGCCCAGATGGAGGAAAAATCCGTGGCGTTGGTGAACGTCATTTGCGCAGGGAGGAAAAAGCCATGACCTTTACCGCCGAATTCCTGCGTCAATTATACAATTCAGGAGGAATGGTCTTTGCGGCTTTGCTTCTGGTTTCCCTGGTCATGTGGACCCTGATTCTGCAGAGGTTGGTTTTTTTGGGTTTTTTCTTTGATGGAAATGCAATCAGGAAAAACATGGCCGGGGAATTTTCCCACAGGCGAACCGGGAACCTTAGCCTGGATCGGAAAATCGCCGACGAACTGGTGCAAACCGCCCTGCTTCCCCTGGAAAAAGGACTTTGCGCCATCGGCGTCCTGGCGGCCATCGCCCCCTTATTGGGCCTGCTTGGCACGGTCCTTGGCATGATCAACGCCTTTGACGTGATCACGGTTTACGGCACGGGCAACGCCCGGGCCATGTCCGCCGGAATTTCCAAGGCCCTGGTCACCACCCAGGCCGGACTTCTGGCGGCGATCCCCGGCTTATACATGCAAGGCGTGCTTTCCCGCATGGCCGAAAGGCGGTCCCAGCAGGTGGAGAGCGCAGGCATGGAGCTTAAAGGCGGCCTCCGCGGGTTTGAATACGGCCGGGACATGGAGCAGGTGTGCCAATGCTAAGCGTCACCAATGCCAGAAGAGCCAAACGCCAGACCCTGGAGCTGAATATCGCTCCCTTGATCGACATGGTTTTCATCCTGTTGATCTTCTTTCTGGTGACCACCAGCTTTGTGCGCGAAACCGGCCTGGAAGTCAACCGGCCGTCCGCACAGACGGCGGCCTCCAGCCGAAAAACAAACATCCTGGTGGGAATCTCGGATCAAAACGCGATTTTCATGAACCATCGTCAGGTGGATATTCGATCGGTGCGAGCCCAGGTGGAGCGCGGGCTGGTGGATAACCCCGGCGCCGCCGTGGTGGTGGTCGCCGATCAAAATGCCACGGCCGGGACCATAGTCTCGGTCATGGATGCGGCGCGATTGGCCGGGGCTGAAAACGTCACCCTCGCCGCCTCGGCTCCAGGGGGGCAATCATGACCCAAGCCGGAAAAAACATGGCCTCCGGGCTGCTGTCCGTAATAGGCGCCATTGGCGTGACCCTGGGATTGTTCGGCCTGCTTCCCGCCCTGCTGCAGGCGATTCCCGATATGAAGCCCCTGGACGAGCCCTTAGCCATGGTTGAAATCAGCCGGTTCGAGCCCAAAAAATCGCCCGCGCCCAAAAGTCAGCCCCGGCAGGAGCAGCGCCAGGACGCGGAGCAGGCGGCGCCCAACCCCGAGCCCGCGCCCCAGGCGCCCGCTGTGATCGCCCTGACCTCTCTATCACTGGAAATCGACCCGGCCATGCCCAGCCTGCCCATGGGGGCGGCCCCGGCGCCTGTTCAAAGCATAAGCATTAGCGCGCCCGCGCCCGAACCGGCGTCTGCGGCGCCCTCCGTCGGCGCCGCCGGTCTTTACCAGGCCGGAGACCTGGACGGCCCCCTGGTTCCCGTGGGCAACGCAAAGCCCTTGTATCCCATGAAAGCCAAACGCCGGAAAATTCAGGGCGTGGTGACCGTGGAATTCATAGTGGGTCTGGACGGCAGGGTGGAGGAATTAAAAATCGTGGATTACGCCCCTCCGGAAATCGCCGGAATTTTCGACCAGAGCGTCATTCAAGGCGTGTCCACATGGCGTTTTGCCCCGGGAACCGCGGAAGGCCGGCCGGTAAGAAGCCTGGCCCGGGCGCCCATTGAGTTTGTTTTGGAATGACCATGAAATGTAAAGCACTGATAATTTTCCTGGCGGCCTTTTTGCTTTTTTCGTCCAACGCCCTGTCCGGAAATGACAAGCAAGAGGACATCCCGCGTCCGGCTCGGGAGGTTTTGCACGAAGCGCAATGCCTTATGGAGCGCGGAAGAACGGACGCCGCCATCAAAACCCTGGAGGATTTTAAAAAACGGGGGGAAAAAAAATGCCGGGAGGGCTGCCAGGACAGGAAGGGGTATCATCACTATATGGTGGACTTTTTCCTGGGCAGCGCCAAATACAATAAGGGCGACCTGAACTCCGCCGCCCAAAACTTTGAAGAGGCCGTCAACAAAAAACAGGACTTCGCCCAAGGGTGGCTTAACCTGGGAACCTGCTGCCATCAATGCGGCAAAATGGCCAAAGCCGCCGAAAGCTACCTAAGGGGATATCGCTCCTCCGAAAATAAGGACCCTTCCATCCTTTATCTTGCCGGAGCCGCCTTTCTGGCCGCCGGCGATTCCGCCAAATCCGTGGAAATCCTGGCCGAACTGTTTGCTATCAACCCGGAATCCGTCAAGCCGGAATGGAAAGAAACCTACGCCCACGCCCTGGTGAGAAATGAGCAGCACAAGGAGGCGCTGCCGGTCCTGGAGGATCTTGCGGAAACCGCCCCGGAAAACCGGCGAAAAGGCTGGCGGGAATTTCTGCTTCATGAGTATCTGTTCTTGGAAATGCACGAAAAGGCCCTGGCCTTCGCCGTCCGCCTGACCGAAGATTATCCCCTGGAGCCCAAATGGTGGAAGACCCTGGCCAGCCTGCATCTGCAGCGCAAGGAATACGAACAGGCCCTGGTCAACCTGGACGTCTACGCCAACCTGCAGCCGTTAACGGACAAGGAGGCAAGGCTTGCGGCGGACCTGTACCTGGCCGTCAATATTCCGGCCCGGGCCCAGGGATTGTATGAGGCTATAGCCAGGGAAAAATCGGATGTTGCGGTCATCCGCAACCTGGCCTGTTCCTGGCAGAAGCTGCAGCAACCCGAAAAGGCCCTGCAATGGGTGGAAAAAGGCCTGGAACAAGGGGAGCAAGCGGACCTCATGGGTCTAAAGGCCAACTTGCTGTACAGCCTGGAACGCTACCGGGAAGCCGCGGACGCCTTCGAAAAAACCGCTGAGAAGAAGCATGATTGCGGCCGGGCGTGGCTTATGGCCGGATACTCGGCCATGAATGCGGGAGACGCCAACCGGGCGAAAATCGCCCTGGCCAAGGCCGCCAAATACAAATGCCACCGCGACGCCGCCAAAAAACTTTTAGCCTACCTGGAAAAAGCCGCCCCGGAGCAATAAGACGGGTTGGGCGTCGGCGCCTGATCTTGGTCAGGTGAAAGGCTCTAAACGTCCGCCCTTTGGAATGACAATTTGAGCGCGGCAGGCAGCGCCCACGTGGGCTGAAATAGCAGGGTTGGCTATCCCCCCAACCTGACCTTTTCCCTGTCGGCGGGAAAGCCGCTTTATGCGTCAGTCAGCCGCCCAATTTTCCACGACCAATCCTGGAACCCGTTCGAACTCGCGGGCATTGTTGGTGACGAGGATCGCGGAAAGGGACAAGGCGTGGGCCGCGATGAGCATATCCATGGGGCCGATGGGCTTTCCGGCCTTTTCCAGCCCGGCCCTCAGCGCGCCGTAACATGCGGCCGCCTCATTGCCGAACGCCTCGATTTCAAGCGGAGCCAGAAATCCGGTGAGAGCGTCCCTATTTTGTTCCGGCTTGCCGCTTTTAGCAACTCCATATTCCAGTTCGGCAAGAGTAATGCTCGATATGCCCACGTCTGAAATGGACAACGCCCGAAGCCGATCCACAACCGCCGCCGGCCTCCTTTTGATGAGATAAATGCAGACATTTGTGTCTAGCATGTAGCGCATCACAAAGATTCCCTGTCATCCTGGCCGGGCTGCTTCCTGTCTTCCATGAAATCCTCAGTAAACAAATCCAGGCTCTGGACGAGAGAACTCCACGGATCCCCCCTGGGAGACAGCACCACGTTCCGCCCAACCTTCTTGATTAATACTTCCTCTCCCTCGAATTGAAATTCCTTGGGCAGCCTCACCGCCTGGCTGTTGCCGTTTTTGAAAAGTTTCGCCGTACTCATATTCGCCTCCTCAAAAAGTATATATTGAAATATATATTCACCAGCCTCAGTTGGCAAGGAATTTTGACGATTGTTAACAACATCCGGCGTATTGGGGGAAATCCTCGGGTTTGTAAAAAACTATTGAGAGAGGCGTCAGCAAGTGAAATTAGCCCTGTCCAGGATCATATCAACATGCTTGGTTTTGCGCGCAGAGCATTGGGAGAGTTTTTGTGGAGTTTTTACAAAAAGCGACCCGCCGGAGGCTTTTTTTTACCGTTCTTGGCTGTTCGCCGGAGGCGTTTAATCTTTTTGCCGTTCCATGCAATTCGCCGGAGGCGGGTTTTCATTTTTATGCTTTTGTTTTTTGCTTTGCAGTTCACTGGTGGGGTTTCGTTTAATCGGTCCTCCAAAAACAAAAAAGGCCGGGCGACCCTTTGGTCATCCGGCCTCTTTTTTGTTTTTTGGTCGGGGCGAGAGGATTTGAACCTCCGACCCCTTGAACCCCATTCCGAAAAAATCGGGCTAAAAATATTCACATAACCAACTAATTTTAAACGCTATTCTCTCGCCGGACTGTTTAAAAATCGGCTTTGTGCATGGTGTGCATGGGGTCTGTAATTTCAGTATGTTACGCATGCAGTCGGCACGGAATGGTAGCCCATTGGTAGCCGAAAAACTTACTCATACCATTTGATATCCTTGGACTTTATTATCATTATCTTGCTTTCTTGAATGCATTTTCCATTCTTGGCCACGCGGAAAACCCTGTCAATAGACAAATATTGTCACTGAAGCGTCCTCTAGTGGTCATAGGCGGGCATCCAGCGTCTCTCCAAAAAACACATGATATGATTATCCATGAAAAGTAAGGAATGCGCTCAATAAGAATTTTTTCGGGAGTCAATGCCGTATGGGAAATCAACTATTTTATCAGCACCTGGCCAGTTTCAAAGAGAGGGAAAAACCAGAGGGGATCCTTTTAATAGCAGACGAACCTCAACTAATCAAATTGGCCGTCGCTTGGACCAATATCCATATCGAAGAGGCAAAACAACTTTCGGGATTAGAGGATGATTCAGAGTGCGGCGTCTGGAACTGGCTGTGGGAAAACACAATTTTCTCAAAAGAGGACCTGATTGCGAAAAGTGGTGCGTTACGCTGCAGTTTCGACGGGCACATGCATTCACTGATCGGCAACAGAATACTTTATCCCGATGGCTCCCTGAATTCATTTGTTCAACGATATCTGCGTGACAGAGTTTTGCGTCTATTCGATGCTAAGCCAAAGAAAAATGGGAAAAAGTAGGTTCTAAAAAAATTTTGCGAAAATGCGCCAGCATAGAGGAGGCAATATGAATTTAGAAATCTTGTGCATGGATCAGTTAAGGCCATTCGAGAAAAACCCGCGGATAAACGACCATGCAGTCGACGCTGTTGCTCGAAGCATCAAGAGTTTCGGCTTCAACAATCCAATAATAATCGGGCCTGACAATCGCATTTGCGCAGGCCATACGAGATGGAAGGCCGCACAGAAATTGGGCATGAAAGATGTACCGGTTGTTCGAGTGGACTCACTAATTGCCGAAAAATTCATTGCATATAATATCGCGGACAATAAGACTGCTTCCTTAGCCTATTGGGATGATTCATTACTGGCGGAAATTCTGAATGATCTAAAATCCCTTAACTTTGATTTGGGTGATGTAGGTTTTACGGAGAGTGAGTTAACGAAGTTGCTTTCTGAACAACAGGAGGGCTTTGACAAGGCCGACCTTGTAGATCCTTCCAAACTCCCTGCTAAAACGATGCATGGAGACATCTTTTCATTGGGTAATAGCAAAATTTGTTGCGGCGATTCCAGAAACTTGGATTCCATTAAACTTTTACTGGATGGAGTCAATGTTGATGCCCAGGTAAAAAGTTAAAAATCGGGTTGCAGCCTGAAATGGGGCGATGAACAGCGGATATCAATCCGAATCCGTTTTCCACCCGGATTCAAGCCCATCTTCTCCCACAGGCGCACAATTTGTTCTTTGAAATGAAAAAGCAGGCGCAAAACAGGGAGATTCAGGCCCCCTGACCTGGGGCCGCCCCCATTTTTCGCCCTCCGGTAACGCGTCGCCCGGAAAATGTTCATCCCCAAAACCTTCAGGACCACGCAGAA
>NZ_FQZU01000020.1:0-103212 GCF_900142135.1 Desulfatibacillum alkenivorans DSM 16219
GGGGTGTGACGCCAAGAAATTTGGGGAGGCCGTTCGCAATCATTGGGGCATAGAAAATTCGGTCCATTGGGTCCTGGACATTGCATTCCGGGAGGATGAAAGCCGGATCAGGGCTGGGCACGCCCCTGAAAACTTGGCGGCGCTAAGACATATCGCCCTGAATTTGCTGAAAAAAGACAAATCCTTTAAAGGAAGTATAAAAACCAAGAGGCTGAATGCGGCAATGGACGTTGAGTATTTACAAGAGGTTGTGTTTTCGTAAAATTCACTGAACACGAAACGCCACACGCGGATTCTTTACTTGCGTTGGCCCTGATTTTCGTTGACAATCGTATTGCTAATCTGTAACTTTTCCTACGTTTTGCAAGAAATCCTGGAGACGATTTTTAATCAATGCAAAACATTGAGTGTTTACAAGCGGTTGGCGGCATGAGGGAGGGGCCTGCGAACGATTCGGCGCCCCCGGTTCCGGGCCGGGCGTCAGGCTGCGTGTTTTCCGTCTTCCATATGAACATACCTTTTAATAGATCATCTTTAAGGAGAGAGTATCCATGCCTAAAGACGTCATTGGTTCAGTAATGGTAGTGGGCGGGGGTATAGCCGGCATGCAGTCGGCCCTCGACCTTGCCGAGTCCGGGTATTACGTGTACCTGGTGGAGAAAGGGCCGTCCATCGGCGGTGTGATGGCTCAGTTGGATAAGACCTTTCCCACGAACGATTGCGCGATGTGAATTATCTCGCCCAAACTGGTCGAGGTCGGCCGGCATCTGAACATCGAATTGTTGACAAAAACCGAAATTGAAAGCATTTCCGGCGAGGTTGGAAATTTTTCCGTCAACCTCACCAAGCAGCCGCGGTATGTGGATCAGGATCTTTGCGTGGGTTGCGGCGCATGCGCTGAAAAATGCCCCAAAAAGATTCCTGACGACTACAATACGGGGCTATCCAAACGTAAGGCCATTTACGTGGAATACGCCCAGGCGGTGCCTCTAAAATACGCCATTGACGACAGATACTGCATCAAACTCCAAAAGGATAAATGCGGAAACTGCGAAAAGGTGTGTCCTGCAGGGGCCATTCGTTATGACCAAAAGCCTGAGCAGGTAACCCTGGAAGTTGGTTCCGTGGTTCTGGCCCCCGGCTTCAAGCCCTTTGATCCCCAGGGCCTGGACTCTTACAAGTACTCCGAGTACAAGAATGTGGTCACTTCCCTGGAATTCGAGCGCATTCTTTCGGCCTCCGGCCCCACGCACGGCCATGTGACCAGGCCTTCCGACGGGGAAGAGCCCACCAAAATCGCGTGGCTCCAGTGCATCGGCTCCCGCGACATGAACAAGTGCGACAACCCATACTGCTCCGCCGTGTGCTGCATGTACGCCATCAAGGAGGCGGTCATCGCCAAGGAGCACCAGGGGGACAGCCTGGAAGCCTCGATCTTTTTCATGGACATGAGAACCCATGGAAAGGATTTTGAAACCTTCTACGACAACGCCCGCAACAAGGCGGGAGTCCGTTTTGTGAGAAGCCGGGTTCATACCATCACGGAGGATCCTGAAACCAAGGATCTGGAAATGCGGTATGTGACGGAGGACGGCAAGATCGAAGTGGAAAAATTCCACATGGTCGTCCTTTCCGTGGGCCTGGACATCTCTCCGGAGCTGGTGGAACTGGCCGGCAAGCTGGATGTGACTCTGGGCGCCAACCGGTTCGCCGATACGGACAGCTTCAGCCCGGTGGCCACTTCCCGGGAAGGCATTTACGTCTGCGGCGCCTTTGCAGGCCCCAAGGACATTCCCCAGGCGGTTGTGGACTCCAGCGCGGCGGCTTCCTGCGCCGGTCAGGTGCTGGCTTCCGCCAGGAACACCTGCATCAAGTCCAAGGAAAAAATCGAGGAAAAGGCCATCAAGGGCGAGCCGCCCAGGATCGGCGTGTTCGTCTGCAAGTGCGGCATCAACATCGCCGGCGTCGTGGACGTGCCCTCGGTGGTGGAATACGCCAAGACATTGCCTTTTGTGGAATACGCCTCCGAGAACCTGTACTCCTGCTCCCAGGACACCCAGGACGGCATGGCGGAACTGATCAAGGAAAAAAACCTGAACCGGATCGTGGTGGCGGCCTGTACGCCCAAGACCCACGAACCCCTGTTCCAGGAGACCCTGATCAACGCAGGTTTGAACAAATACCTGTTTGAAATGACCAATATCAGGAATCACGATTCCTGGGTTCATAAAGCAACGCCCGACCTGGCCACGGAAAAAGCCAGGGACCTGGTGCGCATGGCCGTGCAAAAGGCCGCGCTCATCGCCCCCCTGGCCGAGGCCGAGCTTTCGGTCAACCCCAACGGACTGGTCATCGGCGGCGGCGTGGCCGGCATGGCGGCGGCCCTGGGCCTGGCCAAGCAAGGCTATCCCACGCATTTGATTGAAAAGTCCTCCCAACTGGGCGGCAAGGCTCTGGCCCTGCACAAAACCTGGAAGGGCGAGGACATTCAGGAAAATGTGGCCAAGATGATCAAGGAAGTGGAAGATAACGAGAACATCACCGTCTACATGGAAACCGAACTGGCCAGCGTGGACGGCTTTGTGGGCAACTTCACTTCCACCCTCAAGGGCAAGGACAAGGAAACCACCCTGGAATACGGCGTGGCTGTGGTGGCCACCGGCGCGGATGAATCCAAACCCACCGAATACCTGTACGGACAGGACGAGCGGGTCAGGACCAGCCTGGAAATGGACAAGCTGTTCAAGGAGAACGACCCGGCCCTGGACAAAATCCAATCCGCGGCTTTCATCCAGTGCGTCGGCTCCCGCGAGCCCGGGCGTCCGTACTGCAGCCGCGTGTGCTGCACCCACTCCGTGGACAGCGCCATCGCCCTGAAGGAAAGAAACCCGGACGCCAACGTTTACATCCTGTACCGGGACATCCGCACATACGGCGAAAGAGAGCTTTTGTACAAGAAAGCCCGGGAAGCCGGAGTGCTGTTTATCAGATACAGCGTTGACAACAAGCCCATAGTTAGCGTAAACGATGGGAATTTGACGGTTCAGGTCAAGGACCACGTGTTGCAGCAAACCGTGGAAATCCCCTTGGACGCCTTGACGCTGGCAACGGCCATCACGCCTCCTGACAACAGCAAGATGGCTCAATTTTACAAGGTCCCGCTCAATGACTCGGGATATTACGTGGAGCGCCACGCCAAGCTAGGGCCTTCGGAGTTCGCCACGGACGGCGTTTTCCTGTGCGGCCTGGCCCACTATCCCAAGCCCATTGACGAGTCCGTAGCCCAGGCCCAGGCGGCCGCGTCCCGCGCCGTGACCCTGCTGGCCAGGGAGAAAATTTTCACCAGCGGCACCGTGGCCGTCACTTCGCCCGCCAATTGCAGCGAGTGCGGGGTGTGCGTGTCGCTGTGCCCGTATTCCGCGCCTTCCTTCACCACGGAAGGGCCTTTTGCGGGCAAGGCGAGCATCAATCCCGTTCTTTGCAAAGGCTGCGGCCTGTGCGTGGCTTCCTGCAGAAGCGGGGCCATACACTTGAACGGATTTGATAACAATCAAATTCTCGCGATGATTGACGCATTATAGCAACTTATATTATGGTCGGGGCTTAGGCCCCGACTTATACAGACTTAAAAGGAGATAACGCATGGCCGATTGGGAACCCAAAATCGTAGCTTTTTTATGCAACTGGTGCAGCTACGGTGCGGCGGACTTGGCCGGTGTCAGCCGGATGCAATATCCAGCTAACATCCGTGTGGTTCGCATTCCGTGCACTGGTAGAATGAGCCCGAAGTTTGCGCTGGCAGCTTTTAGAAAAGGGGCGGACGCCGTCTGGGTGTCCGGGTGACATCCGGGTGAATGCCATTACCTGGAAGGTAATTTTTATGCACGTCGGAAATTCGCCCTTTTTACAAACCTGCTGGAGCACATGGGGATTGAGCCCGGAAGAATTCATTTTTCCTGGATCTCCTCTGCGGAATCCACAAAATTCGTTGACGTGGTCACCCGCGTCACCGAGGAAGTTCGCGCCCTAGGCCCAGCGAAACATTTCATCAAGGAAAAGGTTGAGGTAGCCTGAGATGTCAGAATATGCTGAGAAAATCAGGGGGATTGCCAAAAAACTCCTTGATGACGGCACGGTGGACATGGTCATTGGGTTCAGGAAAGGAACCATGCCTTTGATCAATGAGCCGTGTTTTGTCAAGGATGCGGCCAAGGTTGACGCTCTTGTCTGGGATTCCAGTTGCGGGGTGAACCTGGCCAACTACTTGCCGAAGCGCAAGGAGAAAATTGGCGTGGTGGCGAAGGGATGCGACTCCCGCAACATCGTCACGCATATTGTGGAAAACCAAATCACCAGGGAGCAGCTGTACATCATAGGCGTTCCCTGCACCGGCATGGTCGACCGCCGCAAGATCCGGCTTGCCGTGGGCAAGGAAATCCTTTCCGTTTCCGAAGCTGACGGTAAAATCACGGTAACCGGCGACGGGTACGAAGAAGTTCTGGACAAGCAGGAAATGCTCCAGGACAACTGCGCCATCTGCATTCACAGGAATCCTGTGATCTCCGATGAAGTGATCGCCGACCCGGTGGAAGAACAGACCGATGTAGACCGTTACGCAGACGTCAAGGCGGTGGAAGCCATGGACCCCGAGGCCCGTTGGAACCACTTCGAGCAGTTGCTTGACGGATGCATCCGTTGCTATGCATGCCGAAATGCATGTCCTTTGTGTTACTGTCCCACCTGCTTTGTGGACGAAAGCCAGCCCCAGTGGGTCGGCAAAAGCGTCGACAAGACGGACACCCGCACATTCCACTTTTTGAGGGCCTACCACTGCGCCGGCCGCTGCACGGACTGCGGCGCCTGCGAGCGGGCCTGCCCGGTGGGCATTCCCGTCCGCCAGTTCACCAAAAAACTGGAAAAGGACTGTAAGGAACTCTTTGACTGGGAAGCCGGCATGAGCCTGGACGTACGTCCTCCGCTGGATACTTACCGTCCAGAGGACCCGGATGAGTTTATCAAATAGATTCGATAATAAGGGGCAAGCATATGCGTGTCATTAAAATTGACAAAAAAGACTGGGAGTCGGGCGTTGAAAAACTCTCCGGAGATTACAGCCTGTACGGACCGGTCAAGCAGGGGGCTTTTCATAATTTCGCGCCCTTGGAAAAGGGCCAGATGCCGGATTTGGACTACGTGAATACGCGTCTGTCTCCCAAATCCGTGGTGTACCCCCAATGCGAGACCATGTTCGAGTACACCCTGGATGAAAACCAGCCCGACCATCATGTGAACAAGGAAATCCCCAAGGATTACAGCCCCCGGGCCATCCTGGGCATCAGGCCTTGCGACGTCAAGGCCATCGACCTTGTAAACATCAACTTCGACAATCCCCAATACCAGGATCCCTGGTGGGTGCAGCGCCGCGCCGCCCTCACCACCGTCGCCCTGGCCTGCAACAACCCGTGCAGCACCTGCTTTTGCACCACCGCAGGAACCGGTCCTTTCGACGATTCCTCCGCGGACGTGCTTCTGGCGGACATGGGCGATTACTACCTGGCCAAAGTGATGACGGAAAAGGGCGAGGCCCTGGTGGGCAAAGCGGGCTTCGACCAGGACGGATCCGCCGAAGCCGGCGCCATTGACGACGCCGCCAAGGCCGCGGAAGCAAAAATCACGTCCAAAATCGAAACCGGCAAGCTGGGCGACAAGGTCACCACGGAACTCTACGACGCGGATTTCTGGGAAGACATAGCCTTTGCGTGCATCAACTGCGGCACCTGTACCTATCTCTGCCCCACATGCTGGTGCTTCGACATCCAGGATGAGGTTCAGGGATCCGACGGCTGCCGGATGCGCAACTGGGACACCTGCATGTCCGCCCTGTTCACCCTGCATGGCACCGGCCACAACCCCAGGCCCAACAAAACGGCCAGGGTGCGCCAGCGCTTTATGCACAAGCTGAAGTACTATGTGGACAAGTACGAGAACGGGATCGCCTGCGTGGGATGCGGAAGATGCGTCCAGCAGTGCCCGGTAAACATAGACATCCGCAGGGTTTGTGATCTGATGAACCGGTTTGAACCCGGCAAAGAATGCGCATAAAGGGGGATTAACGGTGCAAAATCCATATCTGCCAATCCCGGTCCGGATAGACAAAGCCACTATCGAGACTGAGGACAGAAACCTTAAGACATTTAAATTCGTCTACGTGAATCCTGAAGACGAGGCAAAATTCCAGTACAAGGCCGGTCAGTTCGGCGAACTGTCGGTCACCGGAAAAGGCGAAATCCCCATCGGAATCGCCTCCTCTCCCACGGAAAAAGGCTACGTGATGTTCACCGTCAACAAGGTGGGGCTCGTCTCCTCCGCCCTTCATAACATGAAGGAAGGCGACATCATGGGCATCCGCGGCCCCTTGGGCAACTGGTATCCCTGGGAACGCATGGAAGGCAAAAACATCGTCATCATCGGCGGCGGCTTTGCTTTCACCACCCTGCGCTCCAGCATCGTCATGCTTCTGGATCCGGAAAACCGGAAAAAGTTCGGGGACATCCACGTAGTGTACGGCGCCCGGTCGCCCGGCATGCTTCTGTATCGCGACGAACTTGCCGAATGGGAAGCCCGGGACGACATCAACATGCATATCACCGTGGACGGCACGGACGATCCGGACTGGAAGTACAACGTGGGCTTCGTCCCGGCCATCACCGAGGAAAAGGCCCCCAAGGGCGATGACGACACCTTCGCCATCGTGTGCGGACCTCCGATCATGATCAAATTCACCCAGCCCGTGCTGGATAAATTGGGCTATAAGCACGATCATATCATCATGTCCTTGGAAAACAGAATGAAATGCGGTATAGGCATGTGCGGCCGTTGCAATATCGGCAAAGAGTTTGTCTGCAAAGACGGCCCTGTATTCACCCTTGAGGAGCTCAACAGCATCCCCAAGGAGTATTAATGCCAAGGCATTTCAGGGAGGAAGTGATGTTTGAACCTTTTGACAGGAAAGTGGACCGCCGGAATTTCCTGAAGATCTCCGGCATGCTCGGCGTTGGAGTAGCCGCAACCACGGTTATGCCTGTTTCCGAAGCACTGGCCTTTGATAAAGGCCTGCATAAAGTAACGCGCACCAAAAACACCATGGGAACCCTGGTGGCCATCACGGTCATGCATCCGTCCGTCGATCAGGCGGACGCAGCCATTGAAAAGGCCTACGCTGAAATGGAACGGGTGACCAAACTTCTGGACCGCTTTGACTCCGCATCCCCCGTGGCCGCGCTCAACCGCGACGGCAAAATCGACGGAATGCCCGAGGAAATGGCTCAGGTGCTGACGGCTGCAAATTACTACCACAGGATTTCGGGCGGAACCTTTGACGTGACCGTCAAACCCGTGGTGGATCTGTATCAGGAAACCTATCGCAAGACCGGCAAGGTCCCCGCGACCAAGGCTATTGAAGACGCCGTGGCCCTGGTTGACGGCGGCATGCTGCAACTGGACGTCCAGGACGGCAAACTGGTGCAGCGCCGCTCCGCCAGGCTCATGAAGCCCGGCATGGGCGTTACTCTGGACGGCATCGCCAAAGGCTATGTCATCGACGCCGGCGCCAAAGCCCTGGAGCAGGAAAACATCGCCCACGCCCTCATCAACGCGGGCGGCGATATCCGCGCCATCGGCGGGAAAGGCTCTGACCGCGCCTGGACCGTGGCCGTCCGCCACCCGGATAAAGACATCGCCTATGCGGATAAAATCCGCATGCAAAACGGCGCCGTCGCAACCTCCGGCAACTACGAAATCTATTTTGACAAGGAAAGACTGTACCATCACATCGTCAAACCCACCGACGGCATGAGCCCCCATGAGTTGGCCTCCGCTTCGGTCTGGGCCAAAGACGTGACCACAGCCGACGCCTTGTCCACCGCGGTGTTTGTCATGGGCTCCCACAAGGGAACCCGTTTTATTGAATCCCTGCCCGATTGCGAAGCCCTCGTCATCAGCAGGATCAATAAAAAGACCGCCACCAAAGGCTGGGTCAGCGCCGCATAATATACTGCGACGTGTAAAAGGCGATTGACCAGTCATCGCCCCGCCCGCCTGCATAGATGCCAATTAAAAAACCCCTGGATTTTAAAAATCCAGGGGTTTTTGTTTCGATGGATTGATAACGCCCACCCAAGCCAATACGGAATTATCCAAAATATCATTCACCATCGAGGCCAGCCCAGGCATGCAATGCCAAAAGCCGGCAAGCCAATAAGGGGACGCCTGCTTAAAACCTTGTCTCCACGCCACGCATCCGTCCGCAGAAAAGATTGGGAATTCAAGTGGCTTGAAGGGTCGCACCTTGTGTACTGACGCACCCAGGCAGCAAACTGCGCTGCCTGGGCCACCCAAGACGATTGATGCACCTTGGGCTGCATTCTGCCTGGTTGCCTGCCGAACACTCTACTTTGTTTTGAATGCGCATGGCGCATCCCTTTGCAGGCGCGGGGGCCTGCAACTACACATCATGGGCGGAGGCTTCTTTATACAGCCTACACGGCATCAAAATCCAGTGTAGCGGCGCCCCCCCTGTCCCACTATTACACCCATTCAGATGGGCGGCCCAGGCAAGGCAGTTTCTTGCCTGGGGCCGGCAGGCCGAAAGGCGCGGCCGGGACAGACAGAAGGAATTGAGGATGGTCGGCGGGCGGAAGGCATGGGTCAAGACCTCGTTCCCATGCTCCAGCGTGGGAATGCATATGGGAGTTGCTTAAGGTCCATCAGGCTGCCCATACAGAGTTGATATTTTATTCCCAGGCAGCATGAGTTTTTAGAATTCTTCTAAGTCTGCGGGCGAACAGTCTTGCTATACTCCTTGCTTTTTGGGTTTTGACGCATGCCTCCGAAGCCTTCATCTTCAATGGTTGTGGATGCCGCAGTATGCATTCCCACGGGGACCATGGGAACGAGCGCAATGGCACTGCATAGGCTACCCTGGACGGAGAGCCGTTGGGTAGCACTTTGCTCGATTGCCTGCCCGAACGGATTACTTCGCTTGGGATGCGCGTGGCGCATACCAGACAGGCGCGGGGGCCTGCAACTACAAATCTTAAACCAGCGATCTCCATTATTGAAGATGCAGCCGGATATGCATTGTAGATTCGCCCCTTGGGGCGCCTATTTCAAGCGCGCAGGGCGCGCTTTTGCAGGGCAAGCCCTGACGCTACATTGCTCTAAGAAAAAACGAGTTGTTCATGTACTTTCCGCCTTGACATCGAAACAATGTTTCGATATTTTGAAACGAACGAAACATTGTTTTTTATAGCGAGGAGCCATGCAACTTTCATCCAAGTACACGGGAACAAAACTGAAGCCCTATAAAACCGCCATCACTCAGCGTCAGACGACCAACTACGCCGCCGCCCTGGGGGACGCCCTGCCCTGCTATCTGGACGATTCCAGGGAGGGCGGAGTCATCGCCCATCCGGTGTTTCCGGTGGCGGTCACCTGGCCTTTGTGCACCAACATGGGGGGAGACCTGGAAGCCACGGACTTCCCCAAGGAGGCGCTCCTGATGCAAGTGCATCACACCGAGCACATTCGGCTGCACAAGCCTATAACTCCGGGCCTGGATTTGACCATTTACGGCGTGGTGGCCGCCATGCTGCCCCACAGGGCGGGAACCAGGATCATTATGCGCTATGAGGCGGTGGACGCAGAGGGCGAGCCCGTGTTCACGGAGCATATCGGCGGCATGCTGCGGGGCGTGGAATGCGAGGATCAGGGCGCCAGCCTGGAAGGCGTTCCAAAGGATTTTGACGGTCCAAAGGAGCAGGCGCCCCTTCAAACCGGCGAGGTCTTTGCAAGCGAGGTGCTGCCGTATATCTACGACGGGTGCAGCGACATTGTCTTTCCCATTCACACATCGCCTGCATTTGCTGCCAGCGTGGGCCTGCCCGGGATTATCGTCCAGGGGACGGCGACTCTGGCATTGTCCATCAGCAAATTACTGGAGATGGACGGGGAGGCCTGGCCGGAAGAGGTCCTGGAGATCGGCTGCCGATTTTCCGGGATGGTTCTCCCGGGATCTACAATAACCGTGCGGCTCCTGGACAAAAAGGCCGCTGACAATGGAATGAATTATTATTTTGACGTCCTGGGGGAGGCCGGAAAGCCGGCGCTTCGCAACGGGTTGATGGTTTGCAAAAACCAATGACAAAGGGGGATGAGCCATGAGCGAAAATTTTATCCGTTTGCCGCTTCTCAATGACTATGTGGATCACTGGGCCGCAAAAAAGCCCGAAGCCGAGGTGATGATCCAGCACGAGACGGGCCGAAAAGTCACTTACGCCCAATTCAAGGAGCTGTCTGACGCTTTGGCTCTGCAATTGCTGGCCATGGGTGTGAAGGCCGGAGACCGTGTGGCCGCCATGATGCTTCTGAGTCCGGAGCATATGGCCCTGATGTACGCCTGCTCGCGCATCGGCGCCATTTGCGCGCCTTTGGACGTGCGTTTGCAGGATCAGGAAGTGGTGCGGGACCTTGGCAAAATCGATCCCTGCATATTTTTCATCCTGGGCAAGACCCCGTTGCGGGACTTCACCACGGCCGCCAAGGCCGCCCTGGACAATTGCCCTTCCATCAACCATCTGGTGCAGGTCCCGCTCGGCTTTGGGGACGACGAGATTATGGAAGGCGCCAAAACCCTGCCCCAGTTGCTGGATCCCGAAGCCGTCGCGGCCCTGGTGGAGGCGAACAAGCAAACCCTGGCCCTGGAAGAGGCGTGGCAGGCGGTCACTCCGTTGACGCCCACCCTCATCATATTCACCACGGGCACCACGGGAGCGCCCAAGCCGGCCTTGCTCACCCATGAGTGCATCATCGTGCAGAACGAAGTGCTGGCCCGGGGCGTCAATTGTTCTTTGGACGATGACAACCGCATTTTGATCAATCTGCCCCCCAGCCATGTGGCCTGCGTGACGGAATGCTTCATGACCATCCTGGCCTTGGGCGGCTGCGCGGTCTGCCTCATGATTTTCGATCCCAAGACCACCCTGGACGCTGTCCAGGCCCATAAAGTGAATTTCATGGGCATGATTCCCACTCAGTTCCGTATGGTCTGGGCGGTTCCGGGATACGACGATTACGACCTCTCCAGCCTGAAACGGGTGGTGTACGCGGGCGCTGCGGCGGACCTGCCTTTCTTGCAAAGACTGGCGCAAATGGCGCCGGATTTTTACACGGGCATCGGCATGACGGAAAACGCCGGATTCGCCACCATGACGCCCAAGGGCATATCCCCTGAGGAAATGGCGGGACAGGTGGGTCAGGCCTTTCCGGACCTTGCCGAGGTGAGCATTCGCAAGTCCATGAACGAGGACGGAACGGCCGGGGAGGCTCTTCCCGACGGCGAAATGGGTGAAATCTGCTACCATCCGCCCATTGTTTTTGCGGGATACTACAACATGCCGGAAGAAACCGCTAAGACGGTCTCCAGGGAAGGCATTTTGTACACGGGCGACCTGGGATTCTTCCAGGACAAGGGATCATACCGGGCCTTGTGCCTGGCCGGCCGGAAGAAGTTCATCGTCAAGCAAAAGGGATACAACGTATTTCCCGACGAGGTGGAGGACCACATCGCCCGACTGGACAAGGTGGCCGCGGCCCAGGTGGTGGGCGCGCCCCACGAAATGTTTGACGAGGGGTTGCTGGCCTTTGTCCAGCCCAAGCCGGGGACGGATCTTGTTGCGGAAGAGGTCATGGAGCATTGCAAGGGAATCGCTTCGTATAAACGGCCCCAGCACGTGGTCATCTGGCCTGAGGACGAGCCCTTTCCCATCACCCGCACCGCCAAGGTAGATAAAATGGCCTTGAAGGCCAACGCCCTGGAAGTGATCAAAGATCTTCGCGCTCAGGGCGGATGGGACAAGGCCTGATTCTCTCAATTACAGCGGATTGAAGCCCGGCGGAATTTCCGCCGGGCCTTTTTTTATTGCAGGCTTTGCAGCACATAAAGAGCTTCCGTAAGAGAGACGGCGCCGTCTCCGTCTACGTCCGCGTAGCGTTCTTTAGCGGCATACGGCTTATTCACAAGATCCTGGACGGCGAGGACGGCGTCCTCCATGGAAAGCATGCCGTCTGCGTTGACGTCCCCGGATTTTCTGGCTGCGGAGGTTTCCCCCAGATCCATCCTGCCGTTATGGTTGGCGTCCTCGGCGCCGTCGTCCACGCCGTCTCCATCGGAATCCTGAACCAGGGGATTGGTGGCGGTTTCCGGGTCCATGTCCGGCTGAAAAAACGCCAAGTCCGTGGAGGCTTCCACATCGTCCAGGGTGAGCCCCAATTCCGTACCGTCCTGGACGCCGTCATTGTCCGAATCCGGGTTATGGGGGTCTGTCTCGCCCGGATCGATCTCTCCGTCCCTGTCCTTGTCTTCATCTTTGTCAAAAAGGCCGTCATTGTCTGAGTCGGCAAAAACAAAGGTCGCCGTGATGGTTTTCTCCAAGCCAATGGAAGGAATGTAGCAGGACGCTTCGTTTGATCCGTCTCCCGTCAGGACTCCGTTCTGAGCCTGGCCTTTGTCCCAGAATGCGACGCAATACGGGTCGGCTGAAGCCGTTGCGGTGACAACGCCTGAGGGAAACACGCCGGCGGTGGAATTGGAGTCGGGATAGGAAAAGGATATTCCGGCGGGATTGGTGGAAAGGCTTCCCGAGCCCGCACCGGCCGCCTTGACAACAAGCTGGTTTCCGAACTCATAGGCGCCCATGTCCGCACCGCTCCCCAGGGTGCGGGCGTACCCCTGGCCGCGCTGGTCCCAGGCCAGGGACAGCTCATTGAAACCCGCGTCAATGGCCGGGCTGGAGGAAAGCAGGGCGTGCGTCATAGTGGGGCCGCCGTTTTCGGCCAGGGCGGCCAGTTCCGGTGCATGGCCCACAATATTTCCGTTCACGCCGTCCGTGACCGTGTAGGTGTCCACGCTTTCCACCAGAGAATGGGAAAGCGTAACCGGATAGGTCTGGATATCGCCTGTCACCCAATGGATGTCAACGCCCTCGTTGTCGGCGATAATCGTGCTGGTGATTGCGCAGGAGGAACTGAGGTTGGATATGGCGCCTACGCCCTGGCCTCCCGCAGTTATGGTCGAGTTGTAAATTTGGATTTCGCTGAAATGGTTTCGCAGTGCGCTGGCAAAAACGTTATTGGAATTGCTGTTGCCCGATAGTGTGGAATTGATGATTTTGGTTGTGGAGGCGTAGCTTCTCACCGCCCCGCCTCCGCCGCCGCTTTGATTGCCCTGCAACAGGGAATTGGTCAATATCAGGTTGGAACTGCCCGCGTATATCCCCCCGCCTCCGTTCGCCGTATTTCCGGTGAATGTGCATTGGTTGACGGTATAGGTGCATTGGTTGGACAAAGCCATGCCCCCGCCGTTGGAGGAGCCCAGGGCGTGATTATTGGAAAACAGGGAGTTGGAGACGGCGCCAACGCCGTAGTAGACATGCAGTCCGCCGCCGTCCAGGGAGGACTGGTTTCCGGAAAAGGTGCAGTCCTCCACCGTAAGGCGCTCCATACAATACACCCCGGCGCCGTAATCGGCGCTGCCGTTGATGATCTGCAAGCCCTTCAGGCTGACGCTGACAAAATGGGTTTCCGTGCTGTAGGAGATGTAAAGCACCCTGGAGGCGTTGTTCCCGTCCAGGGTCACTCGCCCGTCTCCGTCAATGGTCAAGGCTTTGTCAATGGACAGCTGGCCGCTGCTTAAAAGAATAACGCCGGTTTGAGCGTCCGGAAAGGCGGCGGCGTCAAAGGTGATCACATCGCCGGAGGCGGCGTCGGCAATGGCCTGCCGCAAGGACCCCGCCCCGGAGTCGTTGGCGTTAGTTACCGTGATTGTGGCGGCATAACCATTTACGGCGCAAAGAAAAAGGATGCCTGGCAGCAACATGATGAGAAAAAGTCGTCCGAACCGTTTCATGTAATCTCCTGTCCTGGGGTGATAATGAAGTTTATAAAACAGCATGCGAATTTTAGGCCAAAATGCTTTGTTAATCTTGGATTGCGGCCTGACCTGTCCTCTATCCGGTTTTGAGGCTGGAATCCGGCCCCGGGTAAAAAACACATCTCAGTAAGGTGGACACCATCCCAAAATCATGGTAGCTCATTCTTATACAGTTCCCCATCTTTTCGGACCGTCCGGTCCGAGTCGGGACATGCCGCAGACAGCCCTTTTGGATAGCCGGGAGACAAAACCAAGGAGGCGGAACATGGCGGTTCAGTTAAATGAAGTGGATAAAGTCGTTATAACCACCCTGGAAGACAACTTTGTGGATCTGTTGTCCATGGACAACAGCGAAGTCGTCAGCAGAGCCATGCCCATCAAGGGGACGGTTTTTTCCAATTCCGTGCTGGCGGAACACGGATTTGCATCCGTGGTGAACACGTTCCGGGGGGAGGAAAAGAGCTCCGTGCTCTTTGACTTTGGACTGAGCGAAGACGTGGCGGCCAGAAACGCCCAGGCCGTCAATTGCGACCTCTCTGGTATACAGGTCGCTTGTCTCTCCCACGGGCATATGGACCATTTCGGCGGCATGAGAGCCATGGCCGGGCTGATCGGCGACAAAGGCCTGGACCTGGTGCTTCATCCCGAGGCCTTTCAGACCAGCCGGTTTGTCATGCCCATGCCGGAACTCAAGATCACCTTGCCGGTGCTCACCAGGGACTATGTAAAGGACTCCGGGTTCAATGCGGTGGAAAGCGCCGGCCCCATGTCTTTGGTTTCCGGCGACGTGCTTTTTCTGGGCCAGGTTCCCAGGGTGACGGATTTTGAAAAAGGCTCCCCCATGTATTACGAAAAAAATGGGGAGGACCTGCTGGATCCTCTGGAAGACGATACGGCCCTGGTCATGAACCTCAAAGGCAAAGGCCTGGTGGTTCTGACCGGTTGCGCCCACTCCGGGGTGATCAACACGGTCAAACACGCCATAGACGTAACCGGCGTGAGCAAGGTGCATTGCGTCATGGGCGGATTTCATCTTTCCGGCCCGGCCGGAGCGCCGTTGATCGATCCCACCATCCAGGCCATGAAGGAGTTCAGCCCGGATTACGTGATCCCGACCCATTGCACGGGCAGGAACGCGGCCATGGCTTTTGAAAAGGAAATGCCCCAGGCATATATTACCAACATGGCAGGCACCGTGCTGACTTTTTCGGCGTAACGCAATGGGGTCAAGTCTACGTTTGACGTTTGAGCGCTTATTCGAAGTCTCAAACGTCAAACGTAGACTTGACCCCCTACCTAACGGAAGGAATGAATATACTAAACAATGAGCGGCCCGACCCAGATTAACGTCCGATACGATCCCGCGGAAGACCGGTTGTTGCTCCGCATGAATGCATCCACGCCCGAAGGGGCGGCGGAATACCGCCTGTGGCTTACCCGCCGTTTTGTCCAGCTAATGTGGCAAGGGCTGGAAAAAGCCATGAAGGCGGATCAGGAGTTCGACCCGGCGGTACAGCCTTCCCAACAGGAGGCTGTACGCCAGTTCAAAGAGGAAGCGGCGCTGTCATCTGCGGATTTCTCCACGCCGTACCGGAACGAGGAAAAAACGGTCATGCCTTTGGGCGAAAACCCGGTCCTGATAACCAAAATGCAGATCAAGAGGGCTGAGGACGGGAAAAAGGTCCTGATTATGCAAGGCGAGGAAGGCCCGGCGGTCACTTTGGCTTTGGCGGAGAACATGCTTCATTCAGTGCGCAAGCTCATCGCCGACGCGGCGGACCGGGCTGGCTGGGGCTTGTCCCTCAAGCTGCTCTCCCAGGCGGACGTCACGCCCCCCGCAGAACCGCGCATGATGAATTAGACGCATTGAAGAGGGGAAAGGCTTTGGGCCTTCCCCTCTATAGCCGTTAAGACGCACAACGTCTTCCAACCCGCCAGCTTGTTTAAGCCTGAAATTGCGCGTTAAGCTGCTTGAATTCAGCGGCCAGTTCATCCTGAATATCGTCCGTGAGGCAATCGATCAAACGCTCCAGGTTGAGTTCAACGAACATCTCGGAGCATTCCGAGCCAGGGTCCGGCTTGACCACGCTCCTGGCCAGCCCTTTGCGATCAAACAAGGAGGGGGATTCCACAATCCGGCTTTTGTCTATTTCGGGGATTTCGCCGAGGGAATCCACAACAATGCCGATAAGCTGCTTTTTGTCATTTTCATCCGTGTATTGCACAACTATAACGCTTGAGCGTGATTCATCAGCGGGTTTGGCGGCCCTGAGTTCGGAATGGATAAGGAGCACGGGAATTACATGATTATTGTACAACATTTTACCTCGAACAATCGGATGGGCGCCGGGAATGGCTGAGACGCCTTTAAAATTGACGGCTTCCACAACGCACTGGGCGTTGACTCCCAGCCATTTGGCGCCAATATAAAAAGTGGCCATTTCAACGCAGTCCAGTCCTCCTGTGCGCGCGCGGCCGATGTCCATCCCAAACTCTCTCCTCAACCCGATTGGGGCTTTTTGCTCCTGAACCTTAGCCAAGGGCGCAAAAACCAAGCCGATGATGTCGTTCCGGTAGCTGTCGCTGACTTTGTACTCGCGATATCCGAAACTAGTGCAGGCGCCGACCGCATAGTACTGCCCCCGGTATTCTATGATGCGGGAGGTTTTTTCGCCGTTAGGCAGGGAGAAGAATTCCGCTCCGATGTTCAGCTTTTCTCCGACTGGGTGGGCCGGGTCCGTGGAGCTGATAATGGTTTGATTGCGATCGGCGAAGATGCCGAAACAGCCTTCGCTGACCTCATCCTTATTGTTTCTGGGCAGGGAATCCTTGAGCATGGCTTCAAACTGCGGCTCGCTGTCAAAAACAATGCCGATTCCGCCTAGCACGCGGGAAGAGTCCCTGACATCCGTGATGGACGCTCCGTAAATATAGGTGTGGCGCCCGTTGTAGAGGTTTGATTTTTCAAAAGGGGACACGCTGTATCGCTGGCTGTCCCGCAACGCCAGGGTTTGCGAAACCCATCTTTCATTGATTATCGCGCCGACGATTTCCTCCTCCGCCGGATTGGAGACGGCGAGGATTTCGCCTTTGGCGTTATAAACGAAAAGGTTGGTGTAGACGGTGTACAATCCATTGATGTATTGCAGGATATCCGTGATTTTCCTTCTATCCCCGGCGGAAACCGTTTCTTGAGCAAGCAAGCGGCGAAAGGCGGAGGTCAGCGCCCACCACCTGCAATCGTTGGCCCGCTCGTAGAGGTTGCGGTCCATGATGTCGACGCCCAGGGCCGCCTGGAACTCCACGTCCCCGAGAATGGCCGAAACCACGGTTTCATGCAGGTTGCCGATGGACTCTTCAAACACCGCTTTTGTGCGGGAGCCGGCGCGTGAGATGTTCCAGAGAAGCACTTTTGAAGAGGCGTCGCTTTCGCACACATTGCCGTTCCACACGGTCCGCTCCAGCTCCGACTGAATCTGGTCAGCCTGGATGGGAATGCCGCGGAGCTCCTGGGAAAACAGCTGGGGGTCGCTCATTACGGCCTCAAGAATGGTTTCTTCCACGCGCTGTTTCAAGTCCGAATCGCCGGACTGGTCAAAAGCGTGGTCAAGGGGAAGCATGACATGCCCCAGCCAGCCAAGCCCAAAGAATCCCTCATATCCGGTTGTTTTGCAGGTTTTCGCCAGATACTCCCTGCCGGCGAAGCGGACCACGCGATATTCGGCGTCCAGGGCCAGCTCCATCTTAGCGCCGATGGGGACGTGATATTCATCGGAACTGGCTATGACCTCGCCGTCTTTATTCAGAAGCGTCATAACCGCCCAGTCATCCTCGCTTTTCAGGTTTCTGAAAACGCCGTCCATTTCGTTTTGAAATCGAAAGCAGAGCGCCAGCACGCCGAGGGGGCGCGACGACGGGTCATTGTTTTGCGTAACCCGGTACGCATAAACAAGGGAGTCCCCGGCGTTGGGAAGCAGGTCCGTTTCACGGAAAATCTCCACGTACTCCCCCCGGGTGGCAAGCGCCTCCCGAATGAGGGGATCCTTTGATTGTTCCAGAGGCTGCTTATCATCCAGACGGGCGGCCACATGGCCTTCCGGATCCATCAAAACAATATCAAAATAAACGGAGTACTTGGCGACGTACTCCCGAAAACGTTTTACCATTGCGGCGGTGAGCCTCCGCCGGTCATGGCCGGCGCCCTCGTCCTCTGCTTTATACATCTTGATTTCGTTTAGAAAATCCCGAATATCATCGTCCGTTGCCAGAAAGCCGATGTCCGCCGTTCTTTCAAATAAGTTGCGGATGACGATATCCACCACAACCTGCGCTTTAGCGCTGATGTCCTGAACCGTCTTTTTAAGCGACTCCAGGCCGAGCTGGCTAAGCAATTCGGCGGTGAGGCCCTGAAATCCCATGCGAGTGCCGGTCATGTCAGTGCGGGTTCCGCCCATCTGCCCCAAAATAGTCAGCAAATCCCACTGACTTCCCAACTTGCCCAGTTCTTCGCGGCAGCTTTCAACGTCAGCCATGCAATTGATGACGCCCTGCAGTCTTTTCGGAAGAATAACATCTTTGTAAACAAAAGTTTCCGTCATCTTTTTCTCCTCACCTGTCATTCGTCGCCAAAATTTCAATTCAAGTTTCGTAGCAAAACTTCAACGGACACCGCTCTCCGCCCTAACCTCGCCGAAAGGGATGACTTAACTGCAAGACTACATGAGAGGTTTCGTGTGTATTAACACGGGATCATTGGGGACCTTGCTTAGGCGATGCCGGGCGGAGCGCCTCCCTGACTTCCGCGGAGAAAAGATGCAATATGCGCGCCACAATTGAGTACAAAAATGTAGAAAGTTAAAATTAATTATTCAAAAATGCAATTATTCACAGGAAGCAAGACTATCGCGAAGAAAAATAACACTCCCCCAAAATACTTATAAATTTCCATAACTTCTATGGATTACCCAGCCGATCAGCATTCCAAAGGCGTGGCGTGCTGCAAATCCACCCGCCTGTTGAGGATGAGCTGGGCCGTCTTGGCGAACTGAGCGGTGACGTCGGAAACGTGAAATATGGACTCGCCTCCTTTTGACAAGCCTTGCATCACCTGGGGGTTGTCGTCCAGGTAGCGCTTCAGGCTGATGCTCACGGCCTCGGAGGAGTCCACAATCTTCACCCGTTTGCCGATCTTGCGGGCGATGAGCTGCTTAAGGATAGGGTAGTGGGTGCAGCCCAGGATCAGGGACTGGATTTGCTGCGCCTTGAGGGGGTGGAGATACTTTTTGACGATCATGCGGGTTTCGGGTTTTTTCATCCACCCTTCCTCCACCAGGGATACCAGCAAGGGGCAGGGTTCGCTGAAAACCTTGCGCTCAGGATCGCGCTCCTTGATCAGCCTTTCGTAAATGCCGCTGTTGATGGTTCCCCGGGTGCCGATCACGCCGATGCGTTTGGCTTTGGCAAGGGAAAGGGCCATATCCACGGCCGGAGAAATCACCTCAAAAATCGGAACGTCGAATCGCTCCCGCAGCGTGGGTACGGCCACGGCGGAGGCCGTGTTGCAGGCTACCACGATGATCTTGGCCCCTTGATCCAACAGGAAGCCGGTGTTTTCCACGGCGTAGCGGGTCACCGTATCCTTGCTTTTGGTTCCATAAGGGGTGCGCGCCGTATCCCCGAAATAACAGATGTTAAGATGGGGAAAGAGCTCCATGACGGCCCTGGCCACGGTCAGGCCGCCGATTCCTGAGTCGAATATGCCGATCAATCAAAGGCTCCTTTCAGGAGTTTATTAAAAAAAATCATGACATAAGCCGAAAAATGTATAATAGTTGCCAGGAAGCAAGTCAAGAACCGTCATTGAACCATCATTCTCTTTTTTGGATGCATTGCAGGAGGTTTTATATGGATTCCGGAAACAGTTCCCGCACCATGGACCAGCGGATTTTTTCCCTGGATTTGCCGGTGGAGGCTGTCTCCCTGTATTTGTTGTGCTGCGGCCTGGTGGATGGAGGCGCCACCGTTTCCGCAAAAAACATACTCGGAATGTGGAACGGAACGCCCGACGAATTGGCCAACGCGCACAAGATTCTGGAAGCAAAAAACATCGTAATAAAAATCCTGTCCGACGGCGAAGGGCATGACATGTACCGGGTCATGGAAGCGGATGAATGGGAATGATTCGCCAGCCCCATCCATTGCTGGATCAAATTCTGTTCGGTTTTTTGGAGCCTTATCCCATAGCCGGCATGGGCGAGCCCTGGAAATCCAAAATTCAGGACACATTGGCCGCCTTGAGGGAAAAAGGCGTCGGCGCCATACTCACGCTCACCGAAGAAGACTATCTGGGCCTGGAATACACTGCGGCCGAATTTCTCCATCTGCACGCGCCCATTGACGATTACGAAGCCCCAGGCAGGAAAACCCTGGAACTGGCCGTGGACTTCATGGACCACTGCCTGGATCAGGGCGTGGGCGTCGCCGCCCATTGCCTGGAAGGCCGCGGCCGCACAGGAACGGTCCTGGCCGCCTGGCTGGCCCGCAAGGAAAACCTGGACGGCGAGGCCGCCATCCGGCGGGTTCGGTCCCTCCGGCCCATCACCGCCCTGTCCCCCGCGCAAAAACAATTCCTGTTGGACTATTTGGGATAAACCAGCTAATCGCCGGAAACGGCTCTCCAGAACAAATCGAAAAAACGGGGAATGGCGTCCACCAGCTTCCACTTACGGCCGTGAAAATACCATTTGTGGATCTGGCGGTAACAGAACATGTAATACAGGTCCAGGGCCTGGGAGGCCGTGACGTCGGGCAGGATTTCGCCCCGGGCTTTTCCGTGTTCGATAATTTGCGTGATGATGTCCTTGGTGGATTCGCTGCGGTACCCCGGGGTCTGCATCCAGGTGCGCATGGGCACGGTGATGAAGGCCGTGACGGCCACGCCGGGATTGTTATCATAAAAGTCAAAGGTGATCCAAAAGCTCTTACGGATCATCTCCCGGGCGCTTTCCAGCCCCTTGATATGCTCCTGCACGCCGTCGCTGATCAAGGAGATCTTGTCTTCCAGAATGGCGAAGACCATGGCCTCCTTGGACCGGTAGTAGCGGTACAGGGTGCTGGAGCTCAGCCCGGTGCGGCGGCTGATTTCCCGCATGTTCACCTGGTGGAAGTCCTGGGAGGAAAACAGGTCCAGAACCACGGGATAAAGCCGTTCTTTTATTTTCTCAGGAACCTGGGTTTCTGGCATATGGACGTCTCTAACAGGCGCATGAACCATTTTCAACGCCTGACAATGAACGGCGATTGAGGCCGGGCGCATGCCGGCCTTGCATTAATACTCTTCAAAGCCTTTGGGATTCAGATTAATTTTAGGCAAAACTCTCCCTATTTTATACTCGCCGGCTCCGCATGGGATGACCGCCCGCCACTGTTTTCCAACCAGGACTTCCTCAGGCGCCTCATCGTCTCCCATACCTTGCGTCCAAACCCTTCGAGCTTTGGCCTCTAACTCTTCCAACGTATAACAATCGGTGAGATTAAGAAGCGAGCCGGGAGGAAGCGAATCTTCAGCCCCTGCATCCTGAGGATCCTGCCGATTAAAGGGAAAATCCCGTAAAGCATCGCCTCCATCTTGCTGCTCATGAGCGGCATGAGGCTTTTCTTCCGCTTTTTTAACGGAGGGAAAATCTATGTCGGAATAGCTGCGGACCTTCTTTTTTTCGTTCAAATCAAGCCCGGCAAGGGTCTGTTCCATTTTGACTACTGCAGCTTCATCGTCTGCGCCCTGCTGCGCATCCTGGTCCGCGTCCTCCGCTTGCTTTGCCGCTTTTTCGGCGGCCCATTTTTCGCAGCGGGCGCGGGCCATGGCCTTTTCACGCTCCAGCCTGGCGGCCTCGGCCTCCTCCCGGCTCACCCTCCGCTGTTCCCTGATGATTCGGACTATGTCGTAATAGTCCTTTTCCGAAACCTGATTTCCGTAAGGATCAAAATAAAAACCTTGTCCGGCGTTCGCAACAAAAACCAAACATATGCCCAGGATAAACATAAGGGCGAAAATTCTAACCTTCATGGCGCTCCTTTCTGAACAGCTGCAACAGAATCCACGTGAAATGCGGATCGCCTATGCCGGATGGGCTGCAACAGGCAGCCCAATCCATCTATATATTTGATAATAAAACAGATCGATATTCAATAACGTCTCGGGCTAATCGCCCTTATGGCCGCCGGTTTTTTTGTCGGGATTAAGTTTGTTGTGGCTCCATTGAATGTCTTTGAGATTGGGAAGGCGCTGGCCCACCCTAAAGCCTCCGTCTCCGCACGGCTCCACATTGCGCCAGACGCCGTTCATAAGGACTTTTTGAATCACGGATCTCCCGGAAATAAATTCCACATACATGTCTTCCGCCTGGGCGTACATTTCGCTGTATGTATAGCAGTCGAAGGTATTCAAAGCGGATTGGCCGGGCGCGGAAACGCCCGCCCCGGTGTTCTGGCGTGAAATAATCTGATCCAGGGAGGAGGCAGCGGCGCCGGAATTGGCTTTGGCCCCCTGTTTTTCAGCCTGGGCGGCCTGTTGGGCCTTCTTTTTCGCCTCCTTGGCGGCCCATTTTTCCTGGCGTTTGCGCGCCTTGGCCTTTTCACGCTCCATCTGGTCCCTGCGGACTTCTTCCAGATGCGCCGCCTGCCTGGCCCGGTTGGACTCCTGTTGCTTTTTATATTCCCGTTCGGTTATGGGATTTCCGTTGGCGTCAAAAAACATGCTTTGGCCGGCGTAGGCGGAAAAGCAAAACGCCAGAGTTGCGAGCAGCGTTAAAACAAAGAACCTTGTTTTCATAATGCACCTCCCGAACAAGAACATTTTTCCGTGTAAAAACAAAGCCGGGAATCAACTCCCGGCTCTGTAGCTTACTCACCGCTAAGGCACTGCCCCCCTTGGCCGGGGGTGTTTCGCAACTGCTGATCAATCCAAATCAGAACCTTGTCAAACTCGGCGGCCATTTCGCTTAGGGCCTTGCCGCGGTGGCTGACCTGATTTTTTTCCTCGGAGGTCGATTGGGCGAATGTCTTGCCAAAGGGTTCATAATAGAAAACCGGATCGTAGCCAAACCCGTTGTCGCCGGCTTTGTTTTCCGTGATGACCCCTTCCACCCTGCCCTCGTAGGTCAGAGCGGCGCCCGTGGGCACGGCCAGGGATATGACGCACTCAAAGGCTGCGGAGCGGTCTTCCTTGCCTTCCAACTCCTTTAAAATCAAATCGCAACGGCCTGCGTCGTCCAGGTCCTCTCCGCCGTAGCGGGCGCTGTAAACGCCGGGAGCGCCGTTCAAGGCGTTCACCACCAGGCCGGAGTCGTCGGCCAGGGCGGGGAATCCCAGCATCCGCGCGGTGATGCTGGCCTTTTTGTATGCGTTGTCGTCAAAGGTTTCGCCGTCTTCCTCCACTTCCGGAATGGGGCCGAAATCGTCCAGATTCTTAATGGTTACCGGGTATCCTTTCAGGATTTCCATGATTTCCCGGGTTTTTCCTTTATTGCGCGTGGCAAGAACCAAAGTCGTCTTGGGGGTGGTCATGTGCTGCCTCCTTACAATGAATCTTAAAATATCCTTTTGAGTTACACCATTTGGAGCTTTTAGGCAATATTTGGCCGCAATCGAAGTCCCTCAGGCCTTATAGCCGCGAGTTTTTTAACGCCCGGCGTTTTTTTTGCGGCTCGCCCCGCCGGAGCCTGCTCATGGAAAAGCCTTTACAGGCTGTATATCCTCGTATATGAAAATAAGGTTTAAATCAACGCGCACCATGCTCTGGCGCGTGAGGATTTTCCGTAAATATGCCTGGGGTTAAGGTCCGGGCGTCAAATATCGTCTTATGAAATGAAAAACCAACAAACCTTAAAAAGGAATCTGCCATGCACAAGCTGTTGTTAGACCAACCAGGAAAGGAAATGCTTGTTCTGGGAAACGAGGCCATCGCCAGAGGCGCGGTGGAGGCCGGTGTGGCCTGCGCCACAACCTATCCGGGCACGCCTTCTTCGGAACTTTCCCTGGCCTTTTTTCAGATGTCCAAGGAAAGCGACCTGTATTTTGAATACTCCACCAACGAAAAGGTGGCTCTGGAAGTAGCGGCCGCAGCCGCAAACGCGGGCATCCGCAGCATGTGCGTAATGAAGCACGTTGGGGTGAATGTGGCGGCCGACGCTCTCATGACCCTGGCGTACATCGGCGTCAAAGCCGGCATGGTGCTCTTGACGGCGGACGATCCTTTTATGTTTTCCAGCCAGAACGAGCAGGACAACCGGTATTACGGCAAGATGGCCGGATTGTGCGTATTGGAGCCCTCTTCCCTGCCCGAAGCCAAAGCAATGGCCACCTACGCCTTTGAGCTTTCCGAAAAGCTGGGCGAGCCCGTGATTCTGCGCACCACCACGCGCATCAATCACTCCACGGGCGCCATCACCCTGGGCGAGCTTGTCAAGCCCAACATCAAGGGCTCCTTTACCAAGGATCCTTTTAACCTGGTGGCCATCCCGGCGGTTTCCCGCAGGCTTCACACCCGTTTGCTCCAACGGCTGACGGAAGCGGAAAAGATCACGGACCAGTCCGATTACAACTATGTTCAGGGCGGCGGCGCCTGGGGCATTGTGTGCAACGGCGTGAGTTACAATTACGTGTGCGACGCTTTGAACGATCTGGGCGTCACGGACAAAGTCAGCATTTTGAGGATCGGCTTTTCCAATCCCATGCCGGTTGCAAAGGTAACCGAATTTTTGAAGGGCAAGGAAAAGATCCTGGTTGCGGAAGAAGGCGAACCTTTTATGGAAGAAGCCGTCCGCTCCATGGCCCAGGAAGTTGGCTGCACCATTCCGATCAAGGGCAAAGGCCCCGAGCTTTTCTCCCGGGAAGGGGAATTCGACCCCGCGGGCGTGAGAAAGGCCATCGCCGGGTTCTTTGGCGTGGATCTGGCGCCGGCTGCGGTCTTGGATCTTTCGGACGTTCCGGAAATTCCGGCCAGGCCGCCCAACCTGTGCGCCGGCTGCACCCACCGCGCCGTGTTCTACGAAGTCAAAAAGGCCGCTGAAAACATGGAAATCATGCATCCCACAGACATCGGATGCTACACTCTGGGGGTTTTGCCTCCCCTTTCCTCGGCGGACTTCCTGATCTGCATGGGCTCCTCCATCAGCACGGGCTGCGGATTCTCCAAGTTCATCGACCAGAAGGTGGTCACCTACATCGGCGACTCCACGTTCTTCCATTCCGGCGTCCCCGGCCTGATCAACGCGGTGCATAACAACCACAACGTGACCATGGTCATCCTGGACAACGGAACAACGGCCATGACCGGGCATCAACCCAATCCCGGCGTGGACCGCGACGCCATGGGCCAGGAAGGCTACAACCGGATTTCCATTGAAAACGTGGTGAAAGGCCTGGGCGTGGAAAGCGTGACGGTGATCAAGCCGTACAAGGTGCAAAAAAGCGTGGACGCCATCAAGGAAGCCCTGGCCTACCAGGGCGTTTCCGTCATCATCGCCCAGGAGCTTTGCCCCCTGTACGCCAAGGCGCTCAAGCGGCCGGTCAAGAAGCCTTTCCGCATCGATATGGAAAAATGCAAGGACCACAGGCTGTGCGTGGACGCCCTTGGCTGTCCGGCCATGTACGTGGAAAACAACAAGGTGGCCATCAATGCGGAGCAATGCATCGGCTGCGCGGTTTGCGCCCAGGTTTGCCCGGAACACGCAATCGTTCCCATCAGGGATTAATGAATTATAAGGGAGCGCCTTTTGCGGGGCGCTTTCCCTCATAAGAAAGGATATAAGACATGGACCCTGTAAGACTGATCATAGTGGCCGTGGGAGGACAAGGCAACCTGCTTACCGCTCGCGTCCTGGGCGAGGCGGCCCTGGCATCGGGCATCCCCGTTCATATGAGCGAGATCCACGGCATGGCCCAGAGGGGCGGTGTGGTGGAGTCTTCCATTGTATTCGGCGACGCCCAAAGCTCCATCATTTCCGACTCCGAGGCGGACGTCCTTTTGGGATTTGAGCCCGCCGAAACGCTTCGCGCCTTGAACCGGTGCAACAAGAATACGGCGGTGATCACCAACACCAGCCCCCTGCCCCCGTTCACTGCGGCCATCGGCAAGGGCGTGTATCCGCCCTTGAATCAGATGCTGGACCTGATTTCCGCCAAAACCGCCAGCCTCAAGGCTTTTGACGCGCTCAAGCTGGCCCACGAAGCCAACAACCCCCTGGGATTGAACATGGTGCTGCTGGGCGCCCTGATCCGCTCGGGGATCATTCCCATTTCGGCGGACACGGCCAAGCAGGCCATCAAGGACAACACCAAACAAGCGTTTTTGGAATCCAACCTCAAGGCCTTTGATTTGGGCTTCGAAGCCGCTGCTTAGAGAAAGGCTTGGGTAGAGCAACTTTGTAATGCGTATTTTTGACAGCCACTGTCACATTGACGACAAGTCCTACGACGACGATTTCCAGGAAACCCTGGATCGCGCCAAAGATAACAGGGTGATCGCCTGCATGATTGTGGGCATCACTCTGAAAACCTGCCGCAAGGCCGTGCCCTTGTGCGAGGCCTCGGCAAACTGCTTTACTTCGGTGGGGGTGCATCCTCACGACGCCAAGTCGTGCAGCGAAAAGGTCCTGGAAAAACTGAGGGAGCTGGCCAAAAGCCCCAAGGTCAAGGCCTGGGGGGAGACCGGACTGGACTTCAACCGCATGTTTTCACCCCAGGACGTCCAGGAAAAATGGTTCATCCGCCAGATTCAAATGGCCCGTGAAACCGGCCTGCCCCTGATCATCCATGAGCGGGACACCAACGGCAGGCTGTTGGAAATCCTTCGGGCTGAATTGCAGCCGGGCCAGGGCGGGGTGGTGCATTGCTTCTCCGGAACCAGGGACGAAATGCACGTCTATCTGGACATGGGATTCCATATTGGCATCACCGGAGTAATCACCCATAAGGCCCGGGGCAAGGAATTGCGGGCCATGGCGCCGGAAATCCCGGACGACCGGATTCTTGTGGAGACCGACGCGCCTTATTTGACGCCTTCGCCGGAAAGAAACAAATTCCGTCGCAACGAGCCGGCCTTTGTCAGGCGAGTGCTGGAAAAAACCGCGGAAGTCCGGTCCCAGGACGTGGACGCCCTGGCGGATCTGGTCTTCAACAATACTTGCCGGCTATACGGCATCAGCCCGGACGAGTTGGAGCTAAGCTAATGGATAAGGGCCGCGCTCAAAAAATCGCCCGATTCCTGTACGAAGCAGGACAGTTGAGGAGAGTGGACCGCTCAGGCTGGTGGGTGGCGGGCGTGGATGCTCCGGAAAGCGTGGCCGAGCACAGCTTTCGCACCGCCGTTCTGGCGGGCATGCTGGCTAAAATCATTGGCGCCAACCGGGAAAAGGTCCTGACCATGGCCTTGTACCACGACATCCCCGAGGCCCGCATCAACGACCTCCACAAAGTCGCCCAGCGTTACTTTGACTGCCCCACGGCCAATGTCAGGGCCGCCGAAGACCAGGCGGACAGCCTTCCTTCGGAATTGGGAAAGGAAATGGCTGATCTGGCCAGGGAGCTTTACGACGAATCCAGCCTGGAGGCTAAAATTGTCGCGGACGCCGATCATCTGGAATGCCTGCTGACGGCAAAAGAATACTTGCAGCGTGGGTTTCCGGTCCAGGATTGGATAGAAAACAACCTGGCCGGGCTTCACACGGAGGCGGCCCGCGAAATCGCACAGGCTGCGATGGACGCCGCCCCTTCCGACTGGTGGAAGGGCCTGAAAATATCCCATAAACAGTAAAGCCGGATCCTGGACATTTGACAACCGTTGAAGGGGACAGTAAGATGGGGGACTCCAAAAGGCGGAGGCAATCCACGAACAGAGTGGCCAAAAACAAGGGGGAACACATGTCCGAACAGGAGCAGCAGCACATGGACGATCAATTCAAAGCAAAGTCGCCTGAAGAGCAATTCATGGAAGCGGAGCCCGTGGAAAGCGGCTTCTCCAACCCGGGTTTTACCGAAGAAGCCAAAACCGAGGACGAATGGGAGGAGGATGAATCCTTTCTGGAAGACAGCACAGGCCGCCAAATGCTTTACTGGATCGGCGGAGCTGTGGGGGTTCTGGTGATTATCGCCGTCCTGTTCTTTTTCCTGGGCGGCGGCTCCGAGCCCACGGGCGACTACTCCGGAGTTTCCAAGCAGGTGAAGGACATAGAAAGCCGCCTGACCAAATTGGAATCCAATTTAGCCGCCTGGAACATTAAGCTGGACCGCATCGATCAAAACGCGCAGACCGCCGTGGAAGAAAGCATGAAACTTTCGGCCAAGATTGAGGAGATTAGAAGACAGGCAAGCTCCCGGCCCGCACCAGCCGTATCGCGTCCGGCCCCGGCGCCTGCGCCGGCGCCAACCCGGACTGCGGCCCCCGCAAAGAGCGCTGACCGAAAATACCACGTGGTTCAGGCCGGCGACACCTTGTACAGCATCCACAAAAGATACGGGGTTTCCCTGGACACCCTGCGCAAGCTGAACAACCTGAAAGAGCATGAACCCATCTACTCCGGAGACAAGATCTACGTGGAGTAGCTTGCCTTGCACATTTGCAGGATCTAAAACAATTTCGAATAATTAAAAAGGCGGCCCGTTCTCTGGCCGCCTTTTTTGCGTTTTTGTATCTTGTGACGCCGTAAATTTTGTTGATTAATTTTGTTGAGGGCTGTACAGGGCGATTTTTACAGCCGGAAACGCCATGGCCAGCCGGGCTGCGTTCTTCGGCGCCCATTTCTTTTTAGGCAAAAAAGGACGCCTGCAATGAAAGAAAAACGCCTGAAAATAACCACCCGCCGTTGGCGCGAGTCGGACATTCCCCAGATCATCGAATGCAGCCGGGCCATCTACAGCGACTATCCGCCTGAATTCATCTACAGCCAGCGGCAATACGAAATGCAGTTCAAGGCCTTTCCGGACGGCCAGTTCGTAGCCGTCCACAAAGACCGCATTGTGGGATATTGCACGGCCATCATCGTCAACATCGACGACGACTTCTGGTACGACGTGGACGAAATCACGGGCGCGGGGACCTTCAGCACCCATAATCAGGACGGAGACACGCTCTACGGCGCGGACATCGGGGTGCATCCCGACTATCGCAGAAAAGGCGTGGCCATGCTTTTGTATCAACGCAGGAGGGCCTTGCTTAAGCGCTATAATCTGCGCCGCATGATCGCCTACGGCCGCATTCCCGGATACCAGGAGCACGCGGGCAAAATGAGCGCCGAGCAATACGTGCAAAAAGTGGTGAAGGGAGACCTGCGGGATCAGGCCCTGAACGCCCATCTTAAGGCCGGCTATCAGGTTAAAAAGGTTCAGCTGGACATCACCATCGACAAGGCCAGCCTCAATTACAGCACCTATCTGGAAATGCCCAACCCGGATTTCAACGAGGCGAAAAAGCGCATAGCCTCCTCCTTCTCGGTCAAGCATCCGGCGCGGCGCATCCGCGTGTGCGCGGCTCAATACGCCATGAAGCCCGTGGCGTCCTGGGAGGAGATTGAGAGGAACGTGGGCTTTTTCGCCGACTTCAGCAGCTCCTATCATTGCCATTTTCTGGTCTTTCCCGAGTATTTCACCTTTCAGATGTTCAGTTGCATGAAGGAAACGACTTACGGAGACATGGTGCGCAAGCTCACCGAGTATACGGACAGGTACGTGGAAATGTTCCAAGGGCTGGCCAGGAAATACAACCTCTATATCGTAGGCGGCTCCCAACCCGTCCGGGACGGCGACTCCATATACAACACAGCCCATTTGTTCACGCCCACGGGCCATGTTTACACCCAGGAGAAGCTGCACATCACCCCGGCGGAAAGGGAGGAGGCCAACATCCAGCCGGGCCGGGCCATCCGTCTTTTTCAAACGCCGTACGCCAGGGTGGCCATCCAGATTTGCTACGACATCGAGTTTCCCGAGACCTCCAGGCTGCTGACATTGGCAGGCGCCGAAGTCTTTTTCGTGCCCTATTATACGGAGGAGAAAAAGGCGTATTTTCGCGTGCGTTTATGCTCCCAGGCCAGGGCTGTGGAGAATTTCGCCTACGTGGTCATGACCGGCAACGTGGGGAATATGCAGACCCGGGCGGGATCGTTCCTGAACTACAGCCAGTCCGCCATCTTAACGCCCAGCGATTTTTCCTTTCCGGAAAAAGGCGTGGAAGGCGAGGCCGATCCCAACGTGGAGGCGGCGGTGGTTTCGGAACTGACTCTGTCCGCCCTGGCCCAGCAAAGGCATGTGGCCACGGTCCGGCCCCTGCACGACCGCCGGCCGGACCTCTACAACCTGAACGCCGTCTCCAAGGTGGAAATCATCAGGACGGAGTAAAAAAAAAGGGGGGGGGGGGGGGGCGCTAAAGGCTGCGTTTCCATTGGGCAAGGCCGTAAAGAAGGGCCTGATCGAGCCATTTCTCAAAGGAAGAGATGATTTGTGACAATTCCTGATTATACGAAAACTGAAAAGGGTCTGGGCAAATAATGACAGGCCCTTGTACATCAATCTCTCCGTTTTCTCCAAATTCCCGTTGATCCAAAAATGCAGCACAAGCCAGCACGCCGGCAAACTCTGAGCCCAAAGAATGGAAGGATAAAACAAACCGGGTCTCCGGCTTGTCATCAATCAGCAACCGCACCCAGGCGTGATAACTTAAAGTATCGGCGGTATACTCAAGTTCTTCCGCCGCCTTAGCAACCTGATTTCTAAAAATGTTGTTGACGCTGGGCTTGCTGGGAAGCACGGAAACAGGGACATCCTTTGCCGAATCGGCCAATATTGCGGATAGTCTGTCCCGCAATTCCACAAACTTCTCATTAGCAATCGACTCCAATTTTTTGGAATACTCAAAAACTATCAACTTTTCGTTTTCTTCCATGGAAGGGGCCTGTGAGCGCTCTTGCAATTTATCGGATATGGACTGAAGCATGGCGTCCATGGTCGTTTTTTCCGTCAACACGTCCTCGGAAACGCCTAAGGCCTTGATGAAGGCTTTCCTTTGTATTCGGGCGAACATATTCACAAGCGGGGAAAGATCTCCTGCATCCGCCTGTTCCAGGGCTTCAATATACTCTGTCCTATGCTCTTCGCTGATAAGAACTAACGGGAACCACCCCGCCCTGATAAAGACCAGAGAAGCCAAAGCCCGGGCGACTCGCCCGTTGCCATCCTGAAAGGGATGAATCTGCGTGAAGCGATGGTGCAGCCAGGCTGCTTCAATTTCGGGCGGCACATTCAATACGCTATGCTGATGGTGCAAAGAAACAAGCCGGTCCATTTCCGCCGCTGTGTGCTCCGGCGGGCAGTATTGGTGAAGGCTGCCGTTAGGCCTTGACGGATTATTTTCCAGGGTTTTCCATTCGCCTTTAAGAAGTTTCATGCGGATGGGAGAGCCGAGAGAATCCATTCCGTCCACGTAGTCTTGGTGAACAGTTAGGGCTTGATGTATCTGCTTGATATATGAAGTTGACAAGCGGCGTTTTTGGGAGACGAAATCAAAAAGCCCCTCCACAACGTTTTCCTGATCCTTGATTAAAGGCACTACCTCTGAAACGGGCTTATTCATGCTGCCATGAGGAATCAAGCTAGCCTTGATGCCCTTTTCGATCAGCACCTGGGTGACGCCTCTATCAATGGTATAAAGGCCTTCTATAATCCCTGTTTCTATGGCCCATTGACGAATTAATTTCTTGTTAAATAGGTCGAACGTCTTGGAGTCCGCCAATCTAACCTTTCGTTCCGCCCATATAGGGGAAAAGGCAGCAAGTTCATGCGAAGCGAGTTCCTGCCAGTTGTCCTGCAAGTCCTCAATAGGCTTCCACTTGTGGTTGCTCATGGCCTTCTCCTCTTAATTTTTTCTTTTGATGCGGATACCAGATCTTCTTTTACCCCGGTTATTGCTGCGCGTCAAACTCCATCATCTTGCGGGCGAGGCTGGCCCAATTGAGATTTTGCATGTCCTTGGCCATGTTGTGCATGAGGCCGTTTTCCACCACATGGCGCTTTTGAGCCCGGTCCGTCACCCCGTAAAACGGCATCATAACGGAAAACGCCTTGTTGGTGTATTTTTTGATGGGGTTCATCACGTCCTTGCGGCGGGTGTAATAGGCGTCCTCGTCCTTTTCGCAAGGCTTGTTGAATACGTTGAACTGCCGGCACGCCATGGGCCGCAACGGGTGGATGGAGCAAACCCCGTCGATCAGAAAAGCGCAGGCGTCGCCGTGCTTGTGCTCCATAAGCTGGGCCAGCAAGGGAGTGCGGAAAGGCTCCTCCAGCTTTTCCGTGCAATACCAGGTGATGCCGATCAGCTCCAGAGGATAGGCGGGAATGGACCTGTGCGTGGCGCAGCAGTGCGAGCACCCCTTGGCGCAGGCCAGTTTCGCGCCCTGCTTTTCCATGAGTTCAATGCCTTTGGCCACACCCTGGTCCGTTATGAAGTAGCCTTCCAGCAGAAGGGAAAGCCAGTCGTGTTTTTGTTCGTCTTGGGGAAATACCAGTCGGGAGGTTGGTCCGGGGGATTTCTTCTTTTTCGGCATTTAAAACTCTCTTGTCTATTCCTTTCAAAAAAGGCGTTAAAAGTGCGCAGGTCCATGCTGCATCCTAAGTCATGCCGAAAAAATTTCCGATCTGCAAGGACTTATTGGAAAAACTTCCTCCAATGCCCGTAGTTTGCCAAAATTCAAGGCCGAAATAAGGCCTCCCGGACATATTGAAAAGCTAAAAAAACACTTTATCTCCGCCCTCCGAAAAAGAGAAACTGATGGGTAAATCAGTCAAAAAAGAATGGATGCGGCCAGCAGGCGCCCCCATGGAAGCGATTACAGGTTACGGGCGCATTTGGCCTTAACTCAATATTTTATCAGTTAAAATTAAATTTAAAATGATTTTTATGAAAAAATCTTGAAATTCATCTTGACATCATTATAATCAGGAATATATTCTTAAATAAGAACGATTGTCAATAACATAAGGATTTCAATATGGAGATATCGTTCAAGGAAACCAATAAACGCATGGCCCGCTTTGAAAAAGCGATTCGCCAAGCGGGCGTAAAAGTCACCATCCAGCGGTTGGAGATTTTCCGGGTGATTGCTTCGTCCATAGACCACCCGGATGTAGAAACGGTTTATGAGCGAGTGCGCGAGCGTCTTCCGACGGTGTCGCTGGATACGGTGTACAGGACCATGTGGATGCTTCTTGATTTGGGTTTGATCTCCACCCTTGGAGCATCCCGGGACAGGACCCGTTTTGACGCCAACATGGAAAACCACCATCATTTTGTTTGTTCCCGTTGCGGTTTGACGCGGGATTTTTACAGCGAGGAGTTGGATGGGATAAAGATCCCGGAATCCGTGAAAGACTTTGGTTCCATAGAAAAAGCCCATTTGGAAGTCGTGGGAGTATGCAAGCAATGCGCAGCCAAGCCTAACCCTAAAGCCCAAGAGGAGGACACGTCATGAGTGAAAACGGCAAGTGCCCTGTAACAGGCAAAACCAGCAAACCCGTCGCCGGCGGCGGAACGACCAATCAAGACTGGTGGCCCAACCAGTTGAACCTTAATATTCTTCATCAACAATCGTCCAAAAGCAACCCCATGGGCGGCGATTTCAACTACGCCGAGGAATTCAAAAAGCTCGACTTAAAAGCGGTCAAGGAAGATCTGTATAAACTGATGACCGACTCTCAGGAATGGTGGCCGGCGGATTACGGCCATTACGGCCCTCTTTTTATCCGCATGGCCTGGCACAGCGCAGGCACCTACCGCATGGGCGACGGCCGGGGAGGCGCGGAATCCGGCAGCCAGCGTCTGGCCCCCTTGAACAGTTGGCCGGACAACGTGAATCTGGACAAGGCCAGGCGTCTGCTTTGGCCCATCAAGCAAAAATACGGCAAGAAAATTTCCTGGGCCGACCTCATGGTTCTGGCCGGCAATTGCGCCATTGAGTCCATGGGCCTGCCCACCTTCGGCTTCGCCGGGGGGCGTGAGGACGTTTGGGAGCCGGAGCAGGACGTTTACTGGGGCTCGGAAGAAGAGTGGCTGGCTACCAGCGACAAGCCCAAAAGCCGCTATTCCGGAGAGCGGGACCTGGAAAATCCCCTGGCCGCCGTGCAGATGGGCCTGATTTACGTCAATCCTGAAGGTCCTGACGGCAACCCGGACCCCATCGCCTCGGGCAAAGACGTGCGCGAAACCTTCGCACGCATGGCCATGAACGACGAAGAAACGGTGGCGCTTGTGGCTGGCGGCCATACGTTCGGCAAGTGCCACGGCGCAGGCGATGCGGCATTAGTGGGGCCTGAGCCGGAAGCCGCTCCTTTGGAGGAAATGGGCCTGGGCTGGAAAAGCAGCCACGGCAGCGGCAAAGGCGGCGACACCATTAGCAGCGGCATCGAAGGCGCCTGGAAGCCTCGTCCCACAACCTGGGACATGGGCTATTTGAAGGTGTTGTTCAAATACGACTGGGAGCTGGTCAAAAGCCCGGCCGGCGCCAATCAATGGCTGGCCAAGGACGTGGACGACGAGGATATGGTGGTTGACGCCCATGATCCCAACAAAAAACACCGCCCCATGATGACCACGGCAGACCTGTCCCTTAAGTTCGACCCCATTTACGAGCCCATTGCAAGGCGCTACCTGGAAAACCCCGAAGAGTTTGCGGACGCCTTCGCCCGGGCGTGGTTCAAGCTGACCCATCGCGACATGGGCCCCCGCGCTCGCTACCTCGGCCCCGAAGTCCCGGAAGAAGAACTGATCTGGCAGGATCCCATTCCCGCCGTGGATCATGAACTGATCGACGATAAAGACGTTGCGGACCTCAAGGCGAAAATTTTGGCCTCCGGCCTGTCCGTTTCCCAATTGGTTGCCGCCGCCTGGGCCTCGGCCTCCACATTCAGGGGTTCGGACAATCGGGGCGGCGCCAACGGCGCACGCATTCGCTTTGCCCCTCAAAAGGATTGGGAGGTCAACCAGCCGGCGGAGCTTCAAAAAGTGTTGCAAGCCTTGGAAGGAATTCAAAAGGATTTCAACGCCGGACAGTCGGGCGGCAAAAAGGTTTCCCTGGCCGACCTGATCGTCCTTGGCGGATGTGCAGGCGTGGAAAAGGCGGCCAAAAATGCAGGCGCCGACGTGATAGTCCCCTTTGCGCCGGGCCGCATGGACGCCCTGGAAGAGCAGACCGACGGAGATTCCTTTTCCGTGCTTGAACCCAAGGCGGACGGCTTCCGCAATTATCAAAAGGCAAAGTTCGCGGTCAAGGCGGAAGAGCTGCTGGTGGATAAAGCCCAACTCCTGACCCTGACCGCGCCGGAAATGACGGTCCTTGTCGGCGGCCTTCGCATGCTCGGCGCCAACTACGGAAATTCCAAGCACGGCGTTTTCACCGACAAACAGGAAACTCTTTCCAACGACTTTTTCGTGAACCTGCTGGACATGAGTACGGTTTGGAAGCCGAGCGCCGATGACGACGATGTCTTTGAAGGCTCCGACCGCAAGACCGGCGCGCTCAAATGGACCGGAACCCGGGTGGACCTTGTTTTCGGCTCCAACTCCCAGCTTCGGGCCATTTCCGAGGTATACGGATGCCAGGACGGCCAGGAGAAATTCGTACAGGATTTTGTTGCGGCCTGGGACAAGGTCATGAATCTGGACCGGTTTGACCTGGCCTGATAATCGGCTGGATGTTTTTTTTTCGGCTTTCCCCATAGAAACAGATAGAAAAAGCCAGCCTCAGAAATAATCGAGCGGCGTTTCCTTAACCGGAAGCGCCGCTCGTTGCGTTTTGCAAGGTCTCTCATATCACAAAAAAGGGCTTGCCTTTGTTTAAAATATCTGAATTAATTCCCGATCATTGAGTAAAAGACACCGATTAAAAATTCATCTTCGGCTTACATCATCAGGCCGTTTTAACTGCCATTTGTCGGCAGGCTTGATTTGAGGGGATCGGGATTTCCTGGCTAGCGTTCAGGCTTGATTAGCGCAATGGGCGGGCTTTATGCTGCGTGTTGCTTGGGACAAGAATTTTTACTGTCGGAAAGGTTCTCATGCGTATGAAAAATTCCTTAAAGAGCTTAATTTTATTGGTTTTATTACTAATTGCGGTTTCTTCTACAGGGTTATGTTCGGCGAACGCCGCAGCTCCGGGAAGCAATCTCGTATTGATTTTTGACGCTTCGGGCAGCATGTGGGGGCAAATTGACGGCGAGGCGAAAATCACCATCGCCAAAGAAGTCATGGAAGGCATAATCAAGGATTTGCCGGATGATATTAATGTAGGGCTTACGGTCTACGGCCACCGCCGCAAGGGGGACTGCGATGACCTGGAGACCATCATCCCGCTTGGCCCCATAAACAAACAGGCCTTTATTGAAAAGATCAAGGCCATCAATCCCAAGGGCAAAACGCCCATGCTGCGGTCCATCCGCCTGACCGCGGAATCCATCAAGCATCTGGAAGACGAGACGACCATCCTGCTTGTTTCCGACGGCAAGGAAACCTGCGATCCCGAACCCTGCGCCTTTGTGGCGGAACTGAAAGCCTTGGGCATTAACTTTGTCATGCATGTGGTGGGCTTTGACGTGGGAGGCGAAACCGAGGAGGAGCTGAAGTGCATGGCCGATGCAGGGGAAGGGGAGTATTTTCCGGCTTCCAATGCTGACAAGCTCAAAGAGGCCCTGACCACGGTCATTGAAAAGACCGTGGAAAAAAACCTCAAAGTTTCCGCCTTGCTCAACGGAAAGCCGCTGGCTGTGCAAGTGGTGATTCTCAATCCGCAGAATGGCGAGGAAGTTAAGATAGGCCAGTCCACGGAAAAGCGCCCGGCGAGTTTTGGGCTGCCGCCCGGAATGTACGACGTCAAAGTCATTGATGCATGGGTTCAGGACTCCCACCCACACAAGATGTTCAAGGCCGTGGAGGTCACGAAAAATGACGTCACGGAAATCACGGCGAAATTCGGCGCCGGCAGGCTGGAGATTTCCCCCATCAAGGAGGGCAAGCTGTTTAGCGCCGCCGTGGAGGTTAAAAATTCCAACGGCCGGGAATTCCGCGATAACAGCACGGAGACAAGAACGGCCTCTTTCGACCTGGAAGAAGGCGCCTACACGGTCACGGTAAGGGACGCATGGGGAAGCGACGCCGTTATTGACCTGGGCGAAGTCGCGATCCTCCCGGGCCAGACGGTCAAAAAGGAAGCGGTCTTCCAGTCCGGCTTCCTGCAAGTTTTCCCAATGAAGCAGGGCAAACTGTTTAGCGCGGCTGTGGTCATCAAGACTCCGCAAGGGGAAGAAAAAAGCGACAACAGCACGGAAAGCAGGCCCGCCAAGTTTGAACAACTTCCCGGAAAATATTCCGTCAAAGTGCGGGACGCATGGGGATCCGACGCCGTTATTGACCTGGGCGAGATCGAAATTCTCGACGGCCGGACAACCAAAAAAGAGGTTTCCTTTGAATCCGGCATTCTTGAAGTCTCCCCCATTAGAAACGGCAAGCTCTTTTACGCCGCCGTGGAGTTGACAAAGCCTGACGGAGAAGTCGTCCGGGATGACAGTACGGAAAACGCGCCGTCCCAGTTTGAAGTCATGCCGGGATTCTATTCCGTGGAAATACGGGACGATTGGGGCGACAAATCCAAAAGAACCTTCAAGGTGGAAATCAAGGCCGATGAAACCATACGCAAGACCGTGGATTTTGACGCGCCCCAGGCCCAGAGCATGGCGCAACCGCAGGCGGCGGCGGATCAATTGAAGCAATCCGGCGTTGTTCCCCAGGAATCGCCCGCCCAGGCCGTGGACCAGCCAAACACAACCTTTACCGGGGCTGGAGTCCCGCCTGACGTAAAGACGGGCGTGCAGTCCGGAACGCAGGTGGGCGCCCGGATCGACGAAGACATGATCGGCGCTCACGTCGCGGGCGAGGATGAGGAAGATCCCCCTCTTGCGAAGATGCCTTACAATCGGGATGAATGGACCCTGGGCCGCGTCTACCCCCTGCAGGCCAGGCGCAACTCCGACACCCTGAATCGCCGCCTCAATTCTTGCGAAGAGCAGGCCGGAAAGCAAAATCGCCCGGACCTCCTGCCCCGAATCCAGGCGGCGCGGAGCCAGGTGGAGGCCCTGAACAAACTGCTGAAAAAAAAGGCGTCCAAGGAAGCCATCCAGGAGGCCCTTTATAACCTGGCTGAGGAAGTCATGGATATCCACAATGCCCTGGCCATCTAAGAACCTGTAATAATTTTAATCCCCGGGCGGCCATGCCGTCCGGGGATTCTTATGCAGCAATAAAAACGTATCTATCCTCACAGAGAGCTGCCGCCGTCAATGGGGACGATCTGGCCGGTCATATAGGCCCCGGCCCTGCTGCAAAGCATGACGGCTACCCCGGCGATGTCCTCGGCGCTTCCCCAGCGGTGGAGCGGAATTTCCTTGCACTCGGCCGCGTAGGCCGCTTGGTCCTTGCTGACGTATTCGGTCATTTTGGAGAAAAACCGGCCCGGCGCAATGGCGTTGACCCGGATGTGGTCGTCCGCCAGATCCTTGGCCAGGTTCCGCGTCAATTGGTGGATGGCGGCCTTACTCGGCCCGTAGCTGTAGCTGGAAAGGCTGGCGCCCACAATCCCGGCGATGGAGCCGATATTGACGACGCTGGCGGTGTTTTCCGGGCTTTTTCCCTTTCTGAGCATGTTCAAAAAAGCCTGGGTCATGAAAAAAGGCGATTTGACGTTCAGGTCCATCACCTTGTCCCACCCTTTTTCCGGAAAGGCGTCAATGGGAGCGCCCCAGGCCGCGCCGGCATTATTGACCAGCACGTCCAGGCTGTCTTCTTTTTCGGATATCCGGGCGGCCAGAGCCTGGATGCCTTCCAGCCCGCCCACGTCTCCGGGGATGGCGATGCACTCGCCGAATTTGGAGAGTTCCTCCGCCGCCTCCAGGCAGGCAGGCGCTTTTCTGGCCGTAATATACACGCGGGCGGCCCCGGCTTCCAAAAATCCCTGAGCCATGTAATAGCCGAGCCCCCTGGACCCGCCGGTGACCAGACAGACCTTGCCTTTCATGGAAAACAACGTATCAATCATTTTTTCCCTCCTATTTTTTTAACCGCAGAAGAACCGGGCTGCATTGTCCTATTCCTCCAATCGTCGCCCCAAGACTCGCCCTCTTTACACGATCGTAAAAATTAATTCTGTCCTGTTTGAATATCCCTGTCAAGGGCAAGTTCGAATAAACATGGGGTCAAATCTACGTTTGACGTTTGAGGATTTGCTAAACAATACAGGTCAGGGCTTGCTCTGCGTTTTTTTTGAGGAGGGGCGGCGCCGGCGCGGCGTCAGTATGAGTTGCCATGGAATTACCACTCCAGGTCGGCCCCAGCATGCAATGCCGAGGGCCGATAGGCCGATAAGGCCTCCCTACTCCGGCGTGTATCGGAGGGCCAGCATGGTGATGTCGTCGGCCTGGGGGGCGGTGTCCGCGAATGAATGCACCTCTTGCATGATATGCTTGACAAGATCGCCCACCTTCATGCGGCCGTGCTCTTTGAGAACGGCTTCCAAACGCTCTTCGGAGAACAGGTCGTTCTGGGGGTCCATGGCTTCGGTGACGCCGTCGGTGTACAGGAAAAGCATGTCTCCCCGGCTGAGCGTAACCTTGGCCGCGGAGTACTGGGCCTCCTCCCGGATGCCCAGGGCCATGCCTTTGGTGGACGGCATCATTTCCAGGTCGCCGTTGGCGCGGACGATGTAGGGCGGATTGTGTCCTGCAATGACGTAATCCAGGTCTCCGGTCTTCACGTTGAAAATTCCGAAGAACATGGTCACGAACATGAAGGAGGGGTTTTCCTGGGCCAGGTCGTGGTTCACCCAGGCAATCACTTCGCCGGCGGTAAGATTTTGGGTGGCCCGGGTTTTGATGAGGGTCTGGGTGATGGTCATGAAGAGCGCTGCGGGCACGCCCTTGCCGGACACGTCTCCCAGGGTGACGCACAGGCGCTCCTCGTCGATGAAAAAGAAATCGTACAAGTCGCCGCCCACTTCCTTGGCGGGCTCCACATCGGCGTAGAGGGCGAAGTCGTCCCGCTCCGGGAAGGGCGGAAAGACCTTGGGCAGGATGCCCATTTGGATATCCCTTGCGATCTGAAGTTCGCTTTCGATTCTTTCCTTGGCGGCGGTAAGGTCCGTGAGGTCCCGGATGTAATCCTTGAGGGAGGTTTTCATGTTATCCAGGGAGTGGGCCAGACTGGCCACCTCGTCCCGGGATTTGACTTCGGGCATTTCCGCGTCCAGGTTTCCGGTGGCCACGTCCTCGGCCACTCTGGTCAAGGCCCTGAGGGGGCGCGTAATGGTTCCTGAAATGGCGGCGATGATAAACATGACCAGAATGAAGCCTGCCGCGCCCAGGCCTATGACGATTTTATTCAGGCGGAACACGTCGGCCATGAGCTCTTCTTTGGGAAACATGACCCCCAGGGACCATTCATTGGAAGACAAGGGATTGTATACCATCCAGCAGGGTTGGCCTGAAAATTCGCAGTCCAGGGACACGAACCCGGTCTCGCCTGCAATCATGCGCCGGCCGATCTCGCGCAGCCGCGCATCGTCTTTGGCCTCGGCCAGGCTGAATATGGTTTCGTTCATGATCAGGCGAGAGTTCGGATGCGTGACAAAGGTTCCGTTTTTAGTGATGAGAAAGCCGTATCCGGTCTCTCCGATTTGAATTGCCTGGACGATTTCCTGGAGCCAGGCCAGGGAGATGTCCGCCGTGGTAATGCCCCATAATTTCTTTTCAGGGGCGTTCAGGTCGTAAAAGGGAACCGAGTAGGTGGACATGAGGATATTTCCGGCCCCCTCATCAAAGTAGGGCTCGCTCCACACCGGCTCGTCCAGTTCTTTGGGAATCTGGTACCAATCTTCATAGATGTAGTCATAGGGGATGTATGTGAACTCGACTTTGTCGTCCCTGCCCTTGAAGTAATAAGGGGCGAAGTACCGAATGTTCGTACTGTACTCCCAGGGTTCGAAAGCCACGGTAGCGCCGTAGATTTCCGGGCTGCGCTTGATGGTTTCCTGAATCAGGCCCGTAAAAGCTCCGCTTTGGGGACGAAACTGCTCCATGGCGACGGCTATGTTTTCCGGGGTTTTTTCCACGGAAAGCAAAACGGCGTCAATATCCTCGGAGGTGGCACGGGCCAAATCAAAAGCGCTTTGCTCGATTTTCGCGATGAGCATGTCCCGCGTGAACAAATACGTGTAGGTGAATATGACCGCGAAAATCAGGGTCACACTCGTCAGAATCCACAAATTGAGTTTAAAGGCAATGCCCCTATTGGTGACTTTCATCATAACACTTCCGGTAAAAGGCATTATACTCCGGGATGGAGTTTATCAGGCCGAAATCCTTTAAGGAATACGCCACCCTGGCAAAGTCGTCGTATTTCAGGGCGCCGGATATGCCCCCCCCGCTTAGGGGATGCATGAGGTCCTTCATCCGATCCAGCATCCACCTTTGATGGACCCGGGTGGCGGGAATGTGCTCATCCTCCAGGTTGGCCATGACCAAGTCTATGGTTTCCTCGGGATGGGCGAAGGCGTATTCCCAGCCTTCAATGGAGGCGGCCACGAACGCCTTGCACAGGTCCGGATCCTGGTTAAAGGTGTCTTCCAGGACGTAAATGCCGTCTTCGGGAAAATTCAGGCCGTGGTCGTAAAAAAAGAAGGTGACCAGTTCGTCGGGATTCAGGCCGGCGTTCAAGATGGTATGGTATTCGTTATACCACATGGCCGAGGCCACATCCACGCCCCCCCTCAAGAACAGATTGACGGAATAGGACTGGCGAATCGTTGTCACGTCCAGGCCGTATTTTTCGATAAAGGCCGAAGGCTGAATCTGAAAAACCGGCTCCCAAAGCCCGATCTTTTTTCCGTTCATGTCCTGGGGGGAAATGATGCCGCTGCTCTTTTTGGCCACCAGCATGAGCGCGCTGCGGCGAACCATCTGGGCGATGTTCACCACGGGCACGGCGTGGTCCCGCATTTGTATTCCCGAGGCCAGCCACAAGGTGGCGAATTCCGCCTGTCCCGAAGCCAGATACTCGGAAGACTGCCTTAACGGCCCCCCGGCGATAATCGTCAGGTCAATGCCCCTTTTTTTATAAGAGCCCTTTTTCAGGCCCATATAATATCCGGCGAATTGAGCCTGCGGAACCCACTGGGGAATGAGCCGAACCTCTTTGGCGAGCACGGCGGGAGCCGCAAAGGCTCCCGCACACGCCATAATAGCCAAAGCCAGGATCACAAACCCCGGCATTCTTAATCGCCTATTTGTTGAAAACCAGCTTGCCGCCCTGGAATCCGGCATATCCTGCAGCCCCCACCATTATGAAATTAAGAAGCGCAAAGAAAAAACGGCCGGAGGCGCCAGGCATGAGAATGTCAGGCTGGAACAGTCTCCAGACCACTACAATGAAAGCGATGGCCGCTACGATCAGGCCGCACACTATTTTCGAATTAAACACCGACGTGCTGGCCCCGTTGTACACCCTCTGCCAATCCACATACCCGGTGAAAAGCACCCAGGGCATGGCCAGAAGCACGGCGACCATGTTGTAAAAATAGGCCTGACCCAGGGATTGGGAGTGGAACAGCATGGACAGCACCATGAAAATTACGGCGATGGGAACCAGACCGTTGGGAATATGCACGGCAATGGGGTGAGCGTGGTGCCGGGTCAGCAGGGACAGCCATGCATCGTATTTTTCAATAAAGGACAAAGGCTCGGGCTCCGGAGTCGAGGCGCCGCCCGCGGGCTCCTCCACCTTATAGGTTTCCTTAGCCTCTTCCGCCGGCTTGTCTTCCGCTGCGGGAGCGGCTTTTTTCTTCCTGGAAGGGATTTCGTCTCCGTCCTTGAATTCCACGAACTTGCTCTTGTCCGCGCCGCAAACCGGGCAGATTTCAGGCGGCTCAGGGCCTTCATGGATATAATTGCAAACCGTGCAGCGCCATTTTTTAACCGGCGCCTCTTCCGCAGGAGCCTCCAGGGCGGCTTCCTCCGCCTTGGGAGCTTCCTCCTCCGGGGCGGGTTCTATAGAGGCCTCTTCTTCCTTAGCCTCTTCGACGGCCGCTTCTTCAGCCGCAGGTTCTTCCACCATAGCTTCTTCAGGTTCAGCTTCTTCATCGGGTTCAGCCTCAGCAGGCGCTTCCTCTGCTTCTTGAACGGGAGCTTCTTCAGCCGGGGCATCCTCTTCGATCACTTCCTCAAATTGGCTGGCGTCTGCGCCGCAAACCGGGCATTTCTCAGGCGGTTCATCGCCTTCATGGATGTATCCGCAAACCAGGCATTTCCACTTTTTCATTCAGGTCCTCCACGGGTTGTTAACGTATTTTTTTGTTTAATTACCTATTTGAAAGAGCTTGCTTGGCGGCTTCAAACTCCGCAACAAGCCTCTTGACCAATTCCGCCACGGGAACCACGTCCTTGACCATCCCCGAAGACTGACCGGCCTGAAACGCGCCTTCGGCCAAATCCCCGTCCACGGCTGCGGCCCGGTTTCTGTTAAATTCGTTTCCGATAACCTTAAGCAGGCCCTCCTTGTCGGCGCCCTGCTTTTCCGCGTCTTCGATCCGTTGGGCGAAATCATTGCGGATCACCCGCAAAAGCGAGAGCTTGCGCCCGATAATGCATGTGCCGGTGTCAGGCGTGTCCACGATGAGATCTTTATATTTGGCGTGGGCGTTGCACTCGGCGGTGGCGATGAAGCGGGTGCCCAGTTGGGCGCCGTCCGCGCCCAATGCCATGACCGCGGCGATTCCCCTGCCGTCGGCTATGCCGCCCGCGGCGACCACGGGTATGTTGACGGCGTCGGCCACCTGGGGAGTGAGGGCCAGGGTGGTGGTTTCGTAAGGGCTGTTATGGCCTCCCGCCTCGTAGCCTTCGCATACGATGGCGTCCACCCCCGTCTCCTGGGCCTTGACGGCGCCGCGCACCGAAGGAACCACATGAATGAGCAAGGTGTCGTCCCGCTTCAGGACGGGTACGATCTTTGCCGGGTTGCCGGCCGAGGTGATGAGAATTTTCACGCCCATGTCCAGGGCGATTTGACCGATTTCCACGGCGTCGGGCCGCAGCATGGGAATGTTCACGGCAAAGGGCTTATCCGTGTTTTCCTGCATTTGGGTTATGTTTTCCTTAACCTCATCCAAAGACATGGACCCGCTGCCCAAAGTCCCAAGGATGCCCGCGTTGGAACAGGCCGCCGCCAATTGCCAGTGGGAAACCCAAACCATGCCGCCCTGAATTATTGGATATTCAATTCCCAGGAGTTCGCCAAGACGTCCCCGTTGCATTGCATTCTCCTTTTGTCATGCGTAAGTGATAGAGCGGATCGGCTGCTCCAAAATTGATGAAGCGCCGCCGAACAAGCCGGTATGTATATATCATGCGGAATCATTATACAGAGGACGGGGGGACATGTCCACCTCAGCGAAAAAACAGGGCAAAGTCTTGGGGATGACCAGCTTTCCCCTGAAAAAGCGAGAACGCCTCTAAATGGCCGCGGATCGGGGCTTTCAGAGGCCTTTCGGATGTCGCCTATACCTTATGAAACTGAAATATCCTTATGGTTGATCGGGTAGTCTCGAATCTTTATTTGCGGCAAATACTGGATTTATGCTATTTTTTATCAGTATTTGCCTGACTGGCGTTAATTATTGCTTTCGGCCCCGGCCCGGATTCCCATGCCGTCATGGTAAAGTCGCCGCTCGAGCAGAGCCTGCGCATTAGTTCACAAGCAAACCGCCCTACAAAGAAGGAAAGTCACACAATGCTTAGATCCATGGTCCCCTCCGAACGCTCCCTGAAGCCCGCCCTTTTTGCGGCGATAGTCATGACTGTCCTGCTTATGAGTTGTCTGGCGTGCACTTCCAGTCTGCCGCGTCTCGCCAAGGAAACCCGAACCAGCGCCCCGCACCGAAACACGCCTTCCCCTGTTTGGGGCATTGCAGCGGGGGGAGGATATCACTCCCTGGTTGCTAAAAGCGACGGAACCGTATGGGCCTGGGGCGCCAATCCCTCGGGCCAGCTTGGGATCGGAACGAACAAGGCCTCTCACTCACCCGTCCAGGTGATGCATAAATCCGGCGCTCCTTTAAACGGCGTTGTAAAGGTTGCGGCGGGAGAGCGTCACTCATTGGCCCTGACATCCCAAGGAGAGGTATGGACCTGGGGCGACAACTCCAGGGGCCAACTGGGGGACGGTTTTTTTTACGAACGCCGGTCCCCCGTCAAGGTAAGGCATATAAGGACCAATCCGCTCATCAATGTCCTGGATGCAGCATGCGGAGGAAAGCATTCCCTGGCGGTTACTTCCGATGGAACTGTTTGGGCTTGGGGCGCCAATAATGACGGCCAGATTGGAGACGGAACCCTGAAAAACAGGCAAAACCCAAGACAAGTGATGAGATTCGGAAAGCCCTTGGACGGCGTTAAGGCCGTTGCAGCGGGTTTCGCCCACTCCCTGGCCTTGGGCGTGGACGGAACCGTGTGGGCGTGGGGAGACAACGAATTCGGCCAGTTGGGGGACTGCAGCGATTATGATCGCAAGGCCCCCGTGCAGGTAATGCAATCCGTTGACAAGCCCCTGGATAATGTCGTCGCCATTGCAGCCGGGCGCGCCTTTTCTCTGGCTCTGACCAGGGATGGAGAAGTGTGGGCGTGGGGAAATAATGACGTGGGGCAACTGGGCATGGGGCCGAACAATAGTTTTATACGAGATCCATTGCCGGTCAGGGCGGCCAACGGCGTCCCGTTAAAAGGAGTCAGGGCCGTTACGGCAAACGGCCGCCACTCCCTGGCCCTTATGAACGACGGCTCCGTCCTCGCCTGGGGAGCCGGCGATCGCGGACAACTTGGACAAGGCGCCCAAAATCATGAAGACCATCCGGCCCTGGCATCCCTCCACAGCGTGATCTGCCTGGCTGCGGGGCGTTGCCACTCCCTGGCGGTGACCGAAAACGGCGCGGTCCTGGCCTGGGGCGACAACCAAGAGGGCCAATTGGGCATTGGGAAGGCCGATAAGAATCTTCACGCACTCCCGGAAAAAACCTTGCTCTCGGGGAGCCCGTTTATCAGCCGCTAACCTACGGCTGCAAGGTATGACGAAAAGACCTCAAGAACTTTGGGAAAATCCCTGCGGCCTATCCCCATGCGTACGTGATGGTCGCCGAATCGGAACATGGTTGACGGAACCAGCATGACGCCGGTGTCCCTGACCAGGTTCTCGCAAAAAGCCTGGGCGCTGTCCGTAAAAGTCAGCCGGGGAAAGCACATGGAGCCTCCCTTGGGAGGAACGCACCGGATGCGGGCTTCATGCTCCTTCAAGAACATCTCCAGGATTTCCAGGTTTTCCCGGATCAGCCTTGTTTGCCGGTCAAGGATGGCCTCCCTGTTCTCCAGGGCGATGATTCCCAGAATCTCGCTGGGCGCGCTGTGGCAGATGGTGGTGTAATCCTTGAGCCGGCTCATCCCTTCCAGCAAATCCATGTCTTGCGTCGCCAGCCAGCCTAAACGCAGCCCTGGCAGGCCGAATGCTTTGGAAAGCCCGCCAAGGGTAACGGCCCGGGGATAATCCCCGCACGCCGGGTTGGGGGGATGGGCCTGGTCATGATATAAAAACCGGTACATCTCGTCCGAAAGCAAATAGGTTCCCCGGGCATCCAACAGGGCGTACAGGGCATCCAGAAAATCCCGGCTGGCCGCGGCGCCCGTGGGGTTGTGGGGAAAGTTGATCACCACCAGCCGGGTTTCCGGCCGGAGCAATTTTTCCAAATCCGCCAAATCCGGCGCCCAGTCTTTTTGTTCGTCCAGAACCCAATCCGAAACCTCGCAGCCAATGGCTCGGGCCACCTCATGCAGGGACTGATAAGCCGGGCTGATGCACACCACATGGTCGCCCGCCTCAAGCAGGGTGTTCATGAACAAAAAGACGCCCTCCTCCGGCGCGGCGACCAGAGTGTTATCAGCCGCCAGGCCCGGGTAAAGGTCGGCAATAGCCCGCCTTAAAGCAGGATGCCCCATGGTTTCGGTATACCCAAGCTCCAGCCCGTCCCAAAGAGGCCGGGCGGCCTCCGAGGCCATGGCGGCCAGTTCGTGCATGGGCATGGTCTGGCAGTCGGAACAGGATAAAAGGTATTTTGTTGAAAACTCGTACTGGGCGAAATAGCGTTCCAGGGCAAAAACCGGGATCTTCATGACAGTCCTTTCCGGGGTATTCCTATCCCATGGAAATCAAGGCCAAGGCGGCCAAAGTCGTAGCCATGCCCACCCATTGGCCGCCGGACATGCGTTCCTTTAATATGCGCCAGGCCAATAACACCGTGGACGCAGGATACAAGGACGCCAGGACGGAGGCAAGGTCCAGCCTGCCGGTCTGGGACGCCAGGATGAACAAGCCGTTGCCTGCCACATCCAATATGCCCGCCCACAAAATCCACCTCCAGGGCGTATGTCCCAGGGGCTGTCCTCGGAGCTTAAAGCCCAATACCAGGGATAAAACGGTGAGCCCCACAATTTTGGCGGACAGCAAGGGCCAGGCGAACCCGCTGTATCCGGCGTAATGAATCCCCACAAAAAAGCCGCCGAAGCCCATCCCGGCCAGGACAGGCAATAGCATGTCCTCCTGTCTTATCTGCACGGATTGCCTTGTCCAGGAAACCAGGCAGATGGAAACCAAAGCCAGGATGAATCCGGCGATCTGCAACGCTGGGGGAAGCCCGTGCAGGATGATTGCAACCAACACCGGCAGCAAAGCCGTCACCACCGCGGAGACGGGCGCCACCACGGCCATGGGGCTTCTTGCCAGCCCCTTATACAAACAGATGAGGCCCAACGCCCCGGAAAGGCCGGCCAACCCGCCGTATATCAAAGTTGAAAGGCCCGGATATTCCTCGCCGGTGGCGCCCAATAAAGCCAATATGAAAAACAGGCCCACAAACTGGGAAAACAATACCACGGCATAGACGTTTCCCCGTTTGGAAGCCATGCCTCCGCTGAAATCCGCCGCCCCCCAGGTGAGGGCCGAACCCACCCCGTAGGCTATGGCCAATACTTCCGATCCCATGATGCTCCTCCAAAATCGTTCTGAGTATTTCAACCGGTTGCGGGGCTAAAATAGAGCCGGACGTTGCAAAAGTAAAATTAATTGTTTTTAATGATCATAAATTCTGCTAATAATCGGGAGACATAAAGCAGGAGCGTAAAAATGCTGGATTATAAATTGCTGGAGGCTTTGGCCGCGGTGGTTCAGGAAGGCGGTTTTGAAAAAGCGGCGGCCAGGCTGCACATCACCCAGTCTGCGGTATCGCAGCGGGTTAAGCTGCTGGAGGATCAAGCAGGTCAGGTGCTGATGGTGCGGACGACTCCGCCCCGGGCCACGCCCGCGGGGCGGCAGATGATCAAGCATTATCTGCAAGTGAACCGGTTGGAAGAGGATTTGAAGGAGTCGCTGGATCTTTCCGGCCAGGATATATTTACGACTTTAGCTTTGGGCATCAACGGAGACAGCCTGTCCACCTGGTTTTTGCCGGCGGTGCGCGACTTTTTGATCACGGAGCGCCTGCTTCTGGATCTTCGGGGGGACGATCAGGACGAAACTCACAAGATGCTGCGGGACGGCGAGGTTATCGGGTGCATCAGCGTGCAGGATCGCCCCATGCAAGGATGCCTGATGGAGTATCTGGGCCGGATGGATTATAGGCTGATCGCCTCGCCGGAGTACGCCGCCAAATGGTTTCCTGAAGGAATGAACCTGGAGTCGGCTTCCAAGGCGCCGTTTTTCATATTCAACAGAAAGGATCACCTGCACTATAAGATGTTCCCCCTGGCCTTGGGGGAAGTGCCTAACCCCCTGCCCGCCCATTACCTGCCGTCCTCCGAGCAGTTTGTCTCGTTCATAGAAGCGGGCTTGGGATACGGAATGCTGCCGGACCAGCAAAGCAAGGAGCTTTTGGCAGCCGGCCTGCTGGTTGACCTGGCGCCTTCCCACATTGTGCCGGTGCATTTGTATTGGCATTGCTGGAACTTGTCCTCAGCCCTGCTGGAGCGATTCACCCGGCACCTGGTGCGGGAGGCCAGGAAGATTTTGCAGCAGGAGGAATAGAAACGGATTTTGTTAGGAGATCCAGGGAATCAGGCGGGAAAACGCTGGGTCCCCGCTTGCGGACGATCCTGAAAAACAGATCGCCCTTGCGGGGATGACGGTCCGTAATGGCTGGCGGTAGTTCAAGGGGCGATGGTTGAGCTTCCGGCCGGATCAGAAGAATTCTTTTAAGGCAGGGAGACACGACGCTTATCCAAATGACCCTATATAAAAGTCATGCCCCCCTGTAATCAATTTCCAACACTGTGATTACCGCCCAAAGGGCAAGCCCCGCTTCCAGCCTTGTTTAAAGGCCCAAACGTAAAACGAGGGCGACAGCCTGTGTAATAAATATTGGGGCCAGGCGTGAAGCGGCGTGGGCATGATGCTGATTTTCCGGCGCAAGGCCCGCAGCCCGTCCCGGGCGACGATGTCGGGCGAAACCCCTTTGGTCGCATAAAACTTCACGGCTTCCTCCGCCTTGCTGGCGCCTTTGCCGTCCCGCAGGTCGATTTTTCCGTCCCTGACGATGTTTGTGTTGATATACCCCGGGCATATGGCGCTAACAGTGATGTTATGGGCCGCCAGTTCGGACGAAAGGGATTCCGTCAGCCCCACCAGGGCGAACTTGCTGGTGCAATAGGGCGCCATGCCGGGTATGGGCGTGATTCCGGCCAGGCTGGAGGTGATCAGGATTTTTCCGCTTTGGCGTTTGATCATTTCCGGCGTGAAAAAGTGCAGCATGTAAATGACGCCCCACAGGTTGACGCCCAAAACCCACTCCCAGTCCTCCAGGGTTATGCGCTCCAAAGGCGCGCTGTGCCCCACCCCGGCGTTCAGGCACATGACGTCCGGGCAACCGTGCTCTTTAATGAAGCGGTCGGCGAACTTTTTAACCGCTTCCTTGTCGCTGTGATCCACGGCAATGCCCCAGGCGTCCTTGCCCATGCCCCGAATCTCGCCGGCCACCTCATTGGCTCTTTGCTCGTTAACATCCGTGACTGCCACGCTGGCGCCTTGTTTCGCCAGGGCCAGGGCGAGGGAGCGGCCTATGCCGGAGCCCCCGCCCGTTACAATAGCCAAATTCTTATCAAATGCTTTCATTTCCTATTCCATCTTTAAAGATTCCGAGAAAAGCAAGGTGGCCGGACTGGTCACGCACGGATCGGTCAGGGCGTTGATGCAGGCGGGCTTGCCCGACTCCAGGGCGCGCTGGACGGCCGGGATGATCTGGTCGTCCTTGTCCACAAACTCGCCGTATCCGCCCAGGGCCATGGCCACCTGCTCGTAATGGACCACGCCCAGCTCGGAGCCGATAATGCGTTCTCCGCCGTAGCAGATTTCCTGTCCGTGCTTGATCATGCCCCATGCCTGATCGTTGTTTACCACGCACAAAACGGGCAGGTCGTGGCGTTTGAAGGTGTCGAACTCCATGGCGTTGAAGCCGAAAGAGCCGTCGCCGTTAAAAACCACCACCTTTTTGTGAGGAAGCGCGGCCTTGGCGCCCATGGCGAAAGGCAGGCCCGTGCCCAGGCATCCCAGCAATCCGCCGGAAGCGGCCAATACATGGGCGCGTTGGGTCGCCTTAAACGAGGTCAGGCCGAAATAGGCCGTGTCGCCGCCGTCCATGATGTATATGGCGTCGTCCCCGACCGCCTGGCGCACCTGATAAGCCAGGCGTGCGGGGTGGATGGGATCGGACGCCGTGGTTCTGGCGGCTTCTTCCGCTGCGTCCAGGGGCAGATAGGAATCTTTCAACTCGCCAAGCCACTGGGAGCGGTCCTTGTTTTCCACCAGGGGCAAAAGGGCTTTCAGGGTCATTTCCATATCCCCGGCCAGCCCTACGTCGCAGGCGCGGTTTCTACTCAATTCCGAGCTGTCGATATCCGCCCGAATGACGCAAGCCTGGGGGAATCCCTCGCCGAATAAAAGCAGCCAGTTGAATCGGATGCCCAGGGCGATGACCAGATCCGCCTGGGGCATGACGGCCATCAAGCCCATCTGGCCGCCGTCCCACAAGGAAAGAGGATTCAAGTCGCTCACCGCCCCTCTTCCGTTGTTGGTGAGGCCGCAGGGAATGCCCGCCTTTTCCACCAGTTCGGTCAGGAGCTCGGCCGCCTGATCCGTGGCGATTCCCGAGCCTGCCAGGAGCATGGGCTTTTTCGCCTGATTGATCATTTCCGCCGCCTTGGCCACGGCCGCGGGATCGGGGCCGGATTTGTAAACAGCCGCTCCGCTGCCCGCCGGGACGATTTCGTTTTCCGGGGCGCTGACGTTCAAAACGTCCGGCGGCAGTTCCAAAAAGACCGGCCCGGGACGCCCTGAGACGGCATGCCGAATGGCGGCGGAGATATACTCGGGCACGCGCTTCACATCATGGCAGGTTGCCGCCCATTTGACAAAGGGCCTGACCATGGCGGTCTGCTCCATTTCCTGAAGTGCCCCCTTTTGCCAGTCGCGAATCGCCGTAGCGCCGGAAATAAGCACCAACGGCGCGTTTTCCAAGGCTGCGTTCACCAGGCCCGTGAGCGTATTGGTAAAGCCAGGGCCGGCCGTTGCGATGCATATCCCGGGTTTGCCCGTGAAGATGGACCACGCGTGGGCGGCCATGGCTGCGGCCTGCTCATGGCGCACGTCTATCAGCCTGACGCCGTACTCCAAAAATCCATCGTAAATCCGGTCGATATGTCCCCCGGACAATGAAAAAACCGTGTCAATCCCCTCAGTCTCCCTTAGGTGCCTTGCGACCAGATGCCCGCCGTAGATGCCTTGCATGACTGCCTCCTTATTTGGTTCCGGTTTTGGGATGAATCCTCCTGACGAAGGTTCTATGGATGCGTCGGCCCGCATGCTTTATGCAGGCTGCTTTTTATGGCTGATGCAGAAATTCAAGGGGCCGGGAATCGCCCCGCACAGCGGAAAAAAATCAAGGCCGTTTTCCCGTTGCGTTTTGATATTGGGAAAAGCCGGGCGCGTTTGGCGAGTGTTGCGGCCAGCGTTTTTTTGATTGAATAATCATTCAATAAATGCAATGTAAAGGGATCGGATAGGCTTGTCAAGGCATTTAAACGGGAAACGGCGAAAATTGCACAAGGATATTTTTAAAGGTGGGCCGAGACAGAAAAAGCAATGAAGAAAGAAGAAAGGCCACGCGCCAGAAGATTGTCCAGGCGACCCTGGACCTGTGCGCAGAGCGGGGGTATCACATGGTTTCCCCAAAGGATATATCCCAGGAAGCCGGGGTTTCCGTAGGCATCCTGTACCATTATTTCAAGAACAAGAAGGAGATCGCCGTTCATCTTATAGAGACCCTGGGCGCCGCTTTGGTGGAGGAAGTGGAAAAAGGCTTTTACCACGCTCCCACCTACAAGGAGAGCGTAAAGCAGGGTTACGGCATGTTGTTTGATTACGTGGAGCAAAACAAAGCCGGCTTCACGGCCATGATTCGGGAAATCGGCAACGAGGAGTTGAAGGAGCATATAGACGGGCTGATCGACAGGTTGGTTCTGGATTCGGCCCGGAGAATCGGCGAGCAGCAGGATCTGGGGATTTTGCGTAAGGACGTGCATGGGGAAATTGCCGCGGCTTTGATTCAGGACATGGCCTTTTCGGCGGTCAGGATGTATTTGGAGGGCCGCTTTTCCTGCAAGGACATTCTGGATGTATTAATCAAGATTCAGGTGCAGGGTTTGGAGGATCGGCAGGCGCTTGGCTAATTGACTCCGGAAGAGCTCAAGGCGTGCGCCGAGGGAGGCTTCAGGGGAAGTCGAATGATGAACCGGGCGCCCTGGCCGGGTTTTGAGTCCACGGACATGGCGCCGCCGTGGTCTTCCGTAATGATGAAGTAGGAGACGGACAGGCCGAGGCCGGTGCCTGCGCCCACGTTTTTTGTGGTGAAGAAGGGTTCAAAAACCCTTTTTCTTGTTTTTTCATTCATGCCGGGGCCGTTGTCCTCCACTTCAATGCGGACCATGCGGCTTTGCTGGGCCGTCCTCAGCGTGATCGCGGGGGCGGCGTTGCTTGGGTCTTCAGCCATGGCGTAGGCGGCGTTGCGCAACAGGTTTAGAACAACCTGCTGAATTTTGCTGGCCTGGCACCAGGCTTCGGGATTGGACGAATCGTACTCCCTGACAATTTTAATCCGCTTGAAGTCGAATTTCTTTTTCAGGTCGTAATCGCTGGAAGCCAGTTCCACGGTCTTTTCCAGGATTTCGTTAATGGGCTGCACGGCCCCGTCCGCTTCGCTTTTTCTGCTGAAGCTAAGCATGTTGGCCACAATCTGGCCCGCCCTCACCCCGGAGCTATGGATGGAATCGATCATCCGCACCAGATTGCGTTTTTCCATATAACTGCGGATAACGTCCATGGTGACGCCGCATTCTTCCGCCGCCTGCTGGTTTTTCGGCGTTAGTTCAATGGTTCTGTTTTTCAGGACCTGGGCGTTTTGAATAATGCCGGCTAAAGGGTTGTTGATTTCATGCGCCATGCCGGCGGCAAGGCCTCCCACGGAAAGCATTTTTTCGGACTGAATCATCATCTCTTCGATGCGGACGCGATCGGTTACATCGTCTACGCGGATGACCGCGCCCTGGATTCCGTTTGCTACAAGCGGAAAAACCGTCACATCGGAATAGCGCACCTCGCCCTCCACCTGGCCGGTGGGTATACGGGCTTCCGTTTTAGGGGCTCTTTGGGCTATGGCCTGCCGAACCTTGCCCATTTCACGGGCCAATTGGGGGAACACATCCATGAGAAGCCGGTTTTGGGCCTGCTCTGCGCTGATGCCGGTGACCCTTTCGGCCTCCATGTTCCATTGGGTGACCTTTCCCTCCAGATCCACTCCAACAAGCACGGAAGGCATGGAGTTTACAATATTGGCCAGGAGGTTCCGCAAACGCCTGACTTCTTCCTGCGCTTTCTCCTGCTCCCGCATGTCGCTCAGCATCAGCAGCAAATGGGGCTTTTCCTCCATGACAAAGGGAACCAACTGGGCGTCCATTATAAACTTTTTTCCGAAAGTGGAGACGCCGATCATGGTGTGGCGCATAGGAATTCTATCCTTCACCACTTTTAAAGCCACCTGGTACAGGCCGGTCTCTTTCCAGGACGCGATTTTGTGGTAATTCAAAGACAGCACTTGCTCCAGAGAGGCGCCCACCAGATCGGCCGCGGCCTGATTGGCGGTAATGCACTGTCCGCCGGGGTCGTACAAAAGGATTCCAACAGGAGATTCATAGACAATTTTCTCATTAAAAGCCAAGGCGTTGGCCAGCTTCCTTTCATTAGCCTTTTGCTCGGTCAAATCAATGATAATGCCGCGAAACCCGGCGGGAGCCCCGTTTTTGATGACACGGGAGGAATGGATCATGATAGGCGCCCGGTCCCCGTTTTTCTTTATGGCCGCGTACTCCTGCCCGCCGATATACTCCCCGGACAAAACTCTTTGTATATTTGCTGCGGCCCGCTCTCTGTCTTCCGGCGCCAAAAAGTTCAAGGCTTGAACTCCGGAATTGGCCTCCTCCTGGGCGTACCCCAAAACCTGGCTGACATTTTTATTGATGAAGGTCAGTGTGCCGTCCAAGTCAGCCTCAAAAACAATTTGCGGCAGGGAGTCGGCAAGGTCGCGGAATCGCTCCTCACTGGAGCGCAAAGCCCGCTCCGTTTTCCGTTGTTGTTCAATCTGCTGCTGCAGGTTTCTGATCAAGGCCCTCAACTGACTGGTCATGCTGTTGAACGCGTTGGCCAGAACGCTGATTTCATCATCGCCCTCAATGGCGACGACAGAGTCCAGGTCGCCATTGGAAATGGCATTGGCGTTGGCGCTCAACTTGTTGATGGCCCGTATGGGGCGCTTCATGGCCAAAAATATCAGGACGATGTTCGCCAGGACGCCCACAAGAATCAATCCGGCCAGATAGTATTCCATGAGCCGAAGTGGAGCAAAAGCCTCTTTGGCGGGCAGTTCCACGACAACCGCCCATTTCGTCCCCGGAATGGACGTGTATTCCCCGACCACTCTCTCTCCGTCCAGTCCGTGGTAAACGGGCTCCGGGCCTTGCGTATATTGGAGGAGTCCCAAATAGTTGGCCACGGGAGGAAAAGAACTGAGGTCCCGTCCGTGCTGCTCCAGTATTCGAGCCGGGTTCTGGTGAGCCACCAGGCGCCCCTTGGAGTTTACAATATAGGCGTATCCTGTCCCGCCAATCTCAACCTGGGAAATCTCCTGCCAAAGCCGGGCGGCGTTCAAATCCCCCAGCAAAATGTTCTTCACTTTCCCATTGATGGATTTAAGGGGGATGGCTATGGGAATGGACAAACGGCCGCTGCCTTTGGATTCGTGAAAGGAACCGATATACGCATCTCCGGTTTTCACCGCCCCGAACATCTCCGTTCTGGAAAGATCGCCCAGTTCATCATGCAAGTAGGTGTAGGTCTTGGAGACCTTGACGATTTCCAGCCCCTCGCTGTCCAGGAGCGTCAGCTCGTTAAAGGCCCCGGGCCGGTTTATCAGGATGTATTCCAGGGCGCGTTTTTGCTGTTGACGATCTATTTCACGGAGGGAAACCAGATCCGCATAAAAAAACAAATTGGAGACGGCATCCTCCACGTGCTCGGAAATCAGCCTGGCAACCTCTTTGGCATTGCGCATCTGCAATTCCCGGATAAGGCGCTTCTGGTTGTCCTGGGCTATATAAACCAGCCCCGCTCCCATGGCTACCATGGTTATCGCCATGGCCAGAGAGAGCGCCCATCCCAGTTTGGTCCCGAGCCGTTTATGCCAGGGGATGGTCCGGGATGTTGTTTGGCTTTGGAATGTCACCAAGAGGCTCCCCTTCTCCTTTTCAATTAGCGCCTTCTTTGGGGCGCCCGCCCCCGTCCGCCCCTGAAAAAGCCGTCCAGTCTATCACCTCGGCCTGGGCAAAATTCTCCGGCCATACAGGAATGCGCCGCCCCTGGATTATTTGCAGGATAAGCAAATTGTAGTAGATGTTTTGACCGGTCGAATCAAAGGATAGGCGAGGGGCCGGAAGGATCATGTTTTCGCCGAAGGGCATGTCCGTTTCGGATAGGGCCTTTCTTAAGCGTTTTTTATTAAGGGACCCGGCCCGTTCCAAGGCGTCTTGGAGAACAAAAATGCACTGATAAGCCAAAATGCCGTCTCCCGTCAGGTCCCTGTGATAACGTTCGGAAAAGGCCTCATAAATGTTTCGGCCTTCAGGCAGAAACTCGGAGTGCTCCGTCAATGTGAAAAAGCCGTTCGCGTCCGGTCCAAGAGCTTTTATGAATTGATTGGAAACCATGCCGCCCGCAGCGCCTATCACTGGAATGTCCGCCCCTGCCTGCCTTAGGGCTTTAGCGATAAGAATACTGTCGTCAATGTAGGCTGCCGTCAAAATCGCATCCGGTTTCGCCGCAAGAACCTTTGCAACAATGGGGGTCATGTCCTTGACTGAATCATAACGATAGCTTTCCTCCGCCGCCAGAATCACGCCGGCGTTTTGCAAGGCCCGCTTTTGGGCCAGAGCCGACGAGGTGCCGTAGGCGGAATTTTCATGAATTAAAGCCGCCCTACGAACAGAATAGCCAATGAGCCTGTTCAGGTCCAGCAGAAAACGGACCTGATCCCTTCCGTAGTATCGGGCTTTGGGGCTTATGCGGAAAGTATACAAAAACCCCCTTTCGGTCAGGCTGTCGGCAATGCCCGAACTCAGCAATACAGGCGTTTCCAATCTTTCGGCCGCCTCCGTAACCCTCTGGCCCACATTGCTGTGGTACACTCCGATGACGGCGCACACGCCCTCCTGGGTTATGAGCCTCTCCGCCTCCCTGGCGCCGATCCGGGGGTCGCTCCGGGTGTCTCCGTACACCAGTTCCAGAGTGCATCCTCCCAAGGATTGCACGCCTCCGGCTGCATTTATCTTTTCCGCCGCATAGGCGGCCGCATCGCGGCATACGATCCCTGTCTCGGCGGAGGGGCCGGTAAGGGGAAAAAGAACTCCCACCCGCGCCCTTGCAGGAAGCGGGGATTGGAGGTCACGAAAAAGCAATGCCGACATACATGCCGCGAAAACCCCGACAACCAGAATCCATGCTAAATGCCATTTCGCCTTTTGCCTGAATTGCATAATAATCAAAACTCCTTTAGTGAACGCCGCCCGGCGTCTCCTCGCTGCTTGTAAAAAAGAGGCTCCTTCCCTTCCACCGTACTCCCAGCAGGGTATATTCCGGCGGCCAGACAGGCGCCGTCTCGCCATCCTGCACCTGTACGACAAAGGAGCCCGAGTGGGCGGCCTGCCCGCTGGGTTCAAAAAAGAGCGCCGGGGCTGATAGGATCATGTCAGGTCCGGGGAGCATATAAGTCGCGGCCAGGGCGTCCCGAATTTGCTTCTTGTCGGCTGTTCCGATTCGCTCCAGGGCGTCCTTGATAACCCAAACGCTTTGATAGGCCAATGCGCATTCTCCGGGCAATTCCTTGTGGAATCGGGCCTTAAACTCCTGATTGATCTCCCTGGCGTACGGGGCCAGCTTGGAGTAATCCGTCATGCCGAAATATTTTTCCACGGCAGGCCCCAGTTCCTCGACAAATTGGCGGGAAATCATTGTAGCCCCCATGTTGACAAGGGGGATGTCCATCCCGCTCGCCTCCATGGCCCGGGCGGCCAACAGGCTGTCGTGGTCGTACATGGCCGTCAGGATGGCGTCCGGTTTGGCGTCCAGCGCCTTTTCGACCTCCTGGGTCATATCAACGACCCCGGCGGCGCGGTAGCTCACTTCCCCGGCAATTTCCAGGTCCGTGCTTGTCAGGTGCTTTTTCAGGGCAAAGGCGCATGCAGTGCCATAGGCCGTGTTTTCGTACAGCAGCGCCGTTTTGTGTAAGGAACGGTTTGTCAAGCGGGAAAAATCCAAGAGAAATGACACCATATCGCGGCCGAAATGCTCCGCCTTCGCCATAAGCCTGAAGGTGTATTGGAATCCTCGATCCGTAATGATGTCAGCCATGCCCGAGCTTATAATTATGGGCGCGCCCAGCCTCTCGCAAACCTTGGCCGCCGCCTCGGCCGCGCTGCTTTGATAGGCTCCTATAATGACCAAAACCCCTTCTTCACTAATCAGGCGTTCGGCCTCCCGGGCGGCTATCAGGCTTTGCCCCCGGGTGTCGCCGTAAACCAACTCCAGGGGCTGCCCGCCCATGGACCGGACGCCTCCGCCGGAGTTTATCTTTTCAACGGCCAGGCGAATGGCCTGAAGATTGGAAAGCCCCGCCTCTTCCAGGGAGCCGCTCATGGGAAAAAGCACGCCGATTCGCAAGGGGTTTTCTACAACATTTTTCCGATTGCACGCCAGCGGCTGAAATAAAAGCATGACGACGACGAACGCACAAAATCTTTGGAATCCGGTCATGGGTTCACTCCTTCCGCCTTTTGAGTCAGGCCCTTTGGGTGCAGTATGAATTATGCAAAATGCATGCACAATCAGACTGAGACGCCGCCAGGGAAAGCGCGAGGGCCTTTTCAGGGATTGCGTTTTTGAGGTGGATACGCTGTTGATTTTCCGGCTGTTTTGGGTAATGTTGTTTTGTTTCCAGTCAGAGGGAGACCTTACCACATAACGGAGGTTTATACATGACCGTATACAAAGAGCAAGTGGAACAGGCGGCGGCCTGGATCCGGGAGCGATTCGGCCGCGCCCCGGCTTTTGGATTCATCTTCGGGACGGGCCTTGGGGCCAGCGTGCAAACCCTGAAAGTGGAGACAAGCCTGGACTACGCCGACATTCCGAATTTTCCCGTGTCCACGGTCCAGAGCCATGAGGGGCGCCTTTTATGCGGGACCGCGGGGGACCAGGCCTTTGTCGCCCTCCAGGGGCGTTTCCACTTGTATGAAGGATATTCCGCCAAGCAAATCACCTTTCCCATCCGGGTCATGCAGGAGCTTGGGGTGAAAACCCTGATATTCGCCAGTGCGGTGGGCGGCCTCAATCCGGAATTCACTCCCGGAGACATAATGATTGTGGAGGACCACATCAATCTGTCGGGGGAAAACCCCTTAGTGGGCGAAAATGTCGACTCCTGGGGGGTTCGCTTTCCCGAAATGTTTGAGGCCTATGATAACGGGCTTATCCAAAAAGCGCAAAGCGCTTCGGAAAAGCTGGACATTCCGTTGCGCCGGGGAGTCTACGTGGGTTTGAAGGGCCCCTCTTTGGAAACCCCCGCGGAAATGCGCTTTTTACGCGCCATCGGAGCGGACGCCGTGGGTCTTTCCACCGTCAACGAGGTGATAGCCGCAGTGCACGGAGGCATGAAAGTCCTGGGCTTTGCCATCATCACCAACGTCAATGTGCCCGGCATGCTCACCCCGGCATCCATTGATGAAATCGTAGCCGTGGCGGACGCCGCCTCCCCCCGGGTGGGGGCGATAATCAACCGGGTCCTGCAAAATCTCTAGCAGATGCGAAAAATAAGCCTTTAAGGAAGGATGCCATGAACGCGGATATTCTTATAAAAAATGGAATCGTACTGACCATGGATGAAAATGGCGCCGTTGTGGACAAAGGCGCGGTCGTCGTCAAAGACTCCCTCATCGCCTGGATCGGGCCGGACGACCAGGCCGGCGATATTCAGGCGGAAAAGGTTCTGGATGCGGAAGGCGGAATCATCATGCCGGGCCTCATCAACGCCCATACCCACGCCTCCATGACCTGCTTCAGGGGGCTTGCTGACGACCTGCCTCTCATGACGTGGCTGAACGATCATATTTTTCCCGCGGAAGCCAAGCTGACCGAGGACATGGTTTACAAGGGCGCCATACTGGCCTGCGCCGAAATGATTCTTTCCGGGACCACCAGCTTTTGCGACATGTACCTGTTTGAGGGCGCCGTGGCAAAGGCCGCCCATGACGCGGGAATGCGGGCCGTTGTGGGCGAAGTGCTGTACGACTTCCCCTCCCCCAATTACGGTCCTCTGGAAAACGGATTCGCCTACACCCGGGACTTGTTGGAGGAGTACAAGGGGAACGACCGGGTCCGTATTGCGGTGGAGCCTCATTCCCCTTATCTTTGCGCTCCGGATTTATTAAAGAAAGCCCGGGAAATTGCCGAGGAGTGGAACGCGCCTTTGGTGATTCACGCATCCGAATCGGAAAACGAAGTCGCACAGATTAAGGAAAAGTACGGCTGTACGCCTATTGAGCATCTGGCCAAAATCGGCTTTTTATGCCCCAGGCTTATGGCGGACCATTGCGTGGTTCTGACCGACAACGACATCAGCTTGCTGGCGAAAAATGAGGTGAAGGCGGTGCACAACCCGGAAAGCAATATGAAGCTGGCTTCCGGCATTGCTCCGGTTCCGGCCCTCCTGGAAGCGGGAGTATGCGTTTCCCTGGGTACGGACGGATGCGCCAGCAACAACAATCTGGACATGATGGCGGAAATGGATGCAGCGGCGAAAATCCACAAGGCGGCGGCCTTGGATCCGACGGTCATGGATGCAAAGACGGTTTTGACGATGGCCACCCAAAACGGCGCCTCCGCTTTAGGGCTGGACGGACGGTGTGGAGCCATCGAGCAGGGCAAACTGGCGGATGTCATTATTCTTGACGTCAACCGGCCCCACCTCGTACCCATGTACAATCCCATGTCTCATGTGGTGTATTCGGCGCGGGGAGGCGACGTGCGCCATTCCATCATCCATGGAAAACTGGTTATGGAGGACCGCCGGGTCCTGACCATTGATGTAAAACAAGCCATGGCCCACGTCCGTGAGCTGGCCAAGGCCATCGCCTGATTAGTCCGGAGCCCTGTAACATGACATTTAAGCAGCAACTGGAGTGCGCGACGCAGGATGGCGGAGGCGCCTATGCATGGGCCTGGAACGTTCTGCTGATTACCGTAGGCAGCCTGGTGGTGGCCATGGGATTGAAGGCCATTGCCTTGCCCCACAATTTCGTCTCCGGGGGCATTTTCGGCACGGCCCTTTTGTTTGATTACGCAACGGGCCTGCTTTCCCCCGGCTACGGATACTTCTTGTTGAACATCCCCTTGTTCATTCTTGGCTGGCTGTACGTCAGCCGCCGATTCATATTCTATACGATATACGCGGTTGTGGTCGCCACCCTGGCCTTTGAGTTTATGCCCTGGAATTTTCATATCAAGCAGCAGATATACGCCGCCATTGCCTGCGGAGGCATTAACGGCGCCGGATGCGGATTGGTGTTGCGCAGCCTGGGCTCCAACGGCGGGCTGGACATCATGGCCGTCATCCTGAACCAAAAATTCAACCTGGGCATCGGCAAGTTTTATTTTGCATTCAACCTGGTGCTCTTCAGCGCGGCCTCCATATTTCTGGACATCGACCAGGTCATCGCCAGCCTCATCGTCGTCTTTGTGACCTCCGTGGTCCTGGATTATGTGCTTTCCCTCTTTAACCAGAGGAAGCTGGTTCTCATTATCTCGGAGCAAAACGAGCAAATCGCCGAAACCGTCATGAGCCTTGGCCTTGGAGCCACCTACCTGAAAGGCAAAGGCGCCTACACCGGGCAGGAAAAAGACATCCTGATGACCATCACCAATAACGTGAGGCTGAAAAGGCTGGAGGAAATCGTTTTTTGTGCGGACCCGGACGCCATTTTTATTGTGGAAAACACCTTCAACGTTTTGGGCTCCGGTTTTTCCAAACGAAAAATCTACTGACCCCTCAAAAAACATACGCAAGCCAAAGAAAAAGCCCCTGAGCCGCCTGATATTTTGAGCGCAGGGGTTTTTTTTAGGTCCAGAGATAAAAAAGACTTGGAAAAAAACTTGATCATACAAAGCCCCGGAGAGTATCCTGCCCTTTCTAACGACGAATACCCCTGAGTGCGACTACACAAACCGGGCGATTTGGTTCGCAAAGCCAGTCGAACACAAAGCCAATCGGTTACTGAAGAACGAAGATAGCATGGCGGAAATAGCACAAAAAGCAACTTTGGAAACTACACTATACGTTTTAAAGCCCCCGGGATATCCATTTTCGTTAAACTTTCCCCGCGTTGCTGTTGAAAACCGCCCGGGCTGCAAATCGCCCTCAGCCGGCATAAACCCTTTGCCCCCGCCAAAGAGACGCGACCATGCCTGAAAAGCCTTGTTACAAAGAGCCAGATGAAAACCTACGTCTGTTAAAAAAGCCGCCGGCCAGGAGGAGCAGTTCCTATGATGACGGCGAAGAAGACAGGATCAAGTACAAAAACCTGTTCGAGGACGCGCCTATCGGCATCGGCGCCGTGGAGAAAGAAAACCGCATAACCTCCGCCAACCCATGCCTTTGCCGTCTGTTGGGCCGCCGAAAGGACGAATTGGTCGGACTGCGATTCGAAGACATCGCCCATCCGGACGACTACCAACAAATCAAGGATTTCGTGGAGGCAAAAGCGGCAAAAGGGCTCCCATTAAGCAGTATTCGCCGCGAAGTCCGCCTCCTTAAAAAAGACGGCCAATACGTGTGGACCGAACTGGTCACGTCGGCGATGGAATATGAGGACGGCCAACTGTCCTTCGGCATGGGCATGATTGTGGATTTGAGCGAACGCAAACACACGGAACAGGCCCTGAAGCAGAGTGAAAAGAGATACCGCTCCATCTACTCCCAATCGCCCATAGCCATAGAACTTTTTGACCGGAACGGGGTGTTGCTTGACGTCAATCAGGCCTGTCTGGATATTTTCGGCGTCCAATCCATTGAAAGCGTTCAGGAGCACAATCTTTTCGACGCTCGAAGCATTCCCCCCGAGCAACAAGAAATTCTGCAATGCGGCGAGCCGGTGCGATTTCAAACCATTTTTGACTTTGAAGTCGTTAAGAAGCATCATTTATACCCAACCTCCAAAAACGGCAAAATCTGGCTGGATGTCTTCATCACGCCCACCGGCCCTCCCAACTTTGAATATTTACTTCAAATTCAAGATATTACTTTAAGAAAACTCACCGAGATCAAGCTACAGGAAAGCGAGAGCCGCTGGAAGTTCGCCCTGGAAGGCGCCGGGGACGGCGTGTGGGACTGGAACGTACAAACCAGTGAAGTGTATTTTTCGAACCAGTGGAAAGCCATGTTAGGCTATAATGACGAAGACATCGGCCCCACCCTGGAGGAATGGGAAAAGCGGGTCCATCCTGAAGATCGGAAGGAAACCTTGGAGGATGTGCGCGATCATTTATCCGGAAAAACCCGGGTCTATCAAAACGAACACAGGGTGCTGTGCAAGGACGGCTCTTACAAGTGGGTATTGGACCGGGGGAAAACTGTGGAAAGGAGCGGGGACGGGACTCCCTTAAGGGTAATCGGAACCCACAGCGACATCTCTGATCGTAAGGAATGGGAGCTTGAAAGAGAGCATCTCATTCAAGAGTTGAGGCAAACCCTGGACCAGGTGAAAACCTTGAGCGGGCTGCTTCCCATTTGCTCATTTTGCAAAAAGATACGGAACGACGAAGGATCGTGGGATAAACTGGAGTCCTATATTCAAAAGCACTCCGAAGCCACGTTCAGCCATGGCGTGTGTAAAGAATGCGCAAAAATCCATTATCCTGAATTGAAACTTTATGAAGAATAGAGGCATTACGGATTGATCTGCCGCTTAAGGCCTTGATATCCTTATGCCGGGCTTCCTGAGCTTCGCATTCGCGTCCGTCCAAGGAGAGGTTTGGACGCCCAGCCAAGTCGAGATTGAAGAAAACAGCTCCGAAACATGAAAAAAAATTTTCCATGTCCTGTCCCTGGCGGGCGTTTCCGCAGTTTTTGCTTTTTGGGTTATAGACATCCTGAAACAGGATTACGGCGACCTATTTCCATACACAGCCCTCCATGACCATGAAGCTCCACGAAGGCGGCGCTTAGCCATACAGCTATTCCTCCCCCATGATTCGCCAAACTTGACCCCATGCTCCTTTCCATGTATCTAACCAACAACACGGTGCTTTTTGCGCCATTCATGAAAGGAATATCGTTGTGATCATAACGGAAATACTCGCCAGAAACGCCCGAATGTACGGGAAGGAAACGGCTCTGGTGGAAAGGGAGCCGGAAAAACGAAGCCGCCGGGAAATCACATGGAATCATTTTAAGGAGGACGCCGACACCCTGGCGTACGCCTTAGCCATGGCCGGCGTTTCCAAAGGGGACAAGGTCGTTCAGCTCATGACCAATTGTCTGGAATGGCTGCCTGTCTATTTCGGCATTCTTTCGTCCGGCGCCGTGGCCGTTCCTTTGAACTTCAGGTTCACTGGCGAGGACATCGCCTTATGCTGCGACATCGCCGAGGCCAAGGTATTCATATTCGGCCCTGAGTTTGTGGAGCGCGTCTCAAAAATCAAGGGCAGCCTGGACAAGACGGTTGGAACCTACATTTTTTACGGCCCCAAAGAGGCCTGCCCGGATTTTGCGATCCACGCCTCCCTTTTTGTGGAAAAGGCCCAGGCTCGCGCCCCCAAAGTGGACCTCTTCCTGCGGGATGACGCAGCCATCTATTTCACGTCCGGCACCACAGGCACGCCCAAGGCGACCCTTTTGAACCATCGCAACCTGGAATTCGCCTGCTACCTGGAAAACCGCCACCACAACCAGACCCACGAAGACAATTTCTTGTGCATCCCGCCCTTGTACCATACGGGCGCCAAGATGCACTGGTTCGGCAACTTTATTGTGGGCGCCAAGGCGGTCATACTCAAAGGCGTGACCAGCGAATGGATTTTGGAGGCGGTTTCCGAAGAAAAGGTCACCATTGTCTGGCTGCTGGTTCCCTGGGCCTTGGACATACTGTTCGCCATCGAGTCCGGCGAGGTGAAGCTGAAAAACTATGAGCTTGACCAGTGGCGGCTTATGCACATCGGCGCCCAGCCCGTGCCTCCCAGCCTGATCAAGGAATGGCTCAACGTGTTCCCCCACCATCAATACGACACCAATTACGGCCTCACCGAGTCCACAGGGCCCGGCTGCGTGCACCTTGGCCTGGGCAATATCCACAAGGTGGGCGCCATCGGCAAGCCGGGCTTTGACTGGGAGTACGCCATCGTGGACGCGGACCGAAACCCGGTTCCTCAGGGAAGCCCGGGCGAACTCATGGTGCGCGGCCCCGGAATGATGCAGGAGTATTACAAGAATCCCCAGGCCACCCGGGAAACCCTCATCAACGGCTGGCTGGCCACGGGCGATGTGGCCAAGGTGGACGAGGACGGGTTCATCTGGCTGGTGGACCGGAAAAAAGACGTGATCATCACCGGGGGCGAGAACATCTATCCCGTGGAAATCGAAGATTTTCTCCAGGCCCACCCTGACGTGGCGGACGCCGCCGTCATCGGGGTTCCCAGCCTGCGTCTGGGCGAGCTGCCCGCCGCTGTCGTCAAATTAAAGCCGGGCAGGGAGTTGACCAAAGAGCAACTGGCCGAGTATTGCCAGGAACTGCCCCGGTACAAAAGGCCCAGGAGGTTCTTTTTCGGCGATGTGCCGCGCAACCCCACGGGCAAGATCGAAAAGCCCAAGCTCAGAAAACAATATGCTGGCATTGAAAAAAGTTTCCGGGTATGATGAAGCCAAAGCCGTGTTTTTCCAGAGAACCATCTTTGCCGGACAAACCGGCCTTGTATAGCAGGGGCAATTTAGGGGCGGGCTGCGTTATTTAGCGTGCGGAGGCAAAAAAACATGATGGATCACTTCAAATGGCTGACCGAGCAAAACTACCAAAGAAAGGTGGTTTCGCCGGCCGAAGCCGTCAGTCATATCAAACGGGGAAGCCGTGTTTTTATCGGCACGGGCTGCGGAGAGCCCCAGGCGCTCATCCACGCCATGGTGGCCGACCCCTCCATACAGGACGTGAGCATTCACCAAATGCTGTCCCTGACCTTGTCCCTGTATGTGGACGACCCCAGTTTCCTGAGGCGCTTTTCCGTCAAAGCCTTTTTCGTGAGCGAAAGCATGCGAAAAGCCACGTATGAAGGCAAAATCGACTATGTGCCCGCCTATTTGTCCCAGATTCCCCGCTTATTCGAAAGCCAGCGGCTGGGCATTGACGTGGCCCTCATCCAGGTTTCCCCCCCGGACAGATACGGGTATTGCAGCCTGGGAGTTTCCGTGGACGTCACCCGGTCCGGGGCGAAAAACGCCCACATGGTCATCGCTCAGATAAACCATCAGATGCCCCGCACCTGGGGCGACTGCTTCATCCATGTCAACGACATCGACTACATGGTCCTGCAGGATGAGCCCCTGGTCAATTGGGGGGCCAACATCAAGGATTCGGAAGTGGCGCGCCGCATCGGCATGTACGTTTCCCAGCTTGTGGAGGACGGCGCCACGCTGCAGATAGGCTTCGGCCGCCTTCCCAACGCCATTTTAAGCCATTTGAAAGACAAAAAGGACCTGGGCATTCACACCCAGGTCATCACTGACGCCTTTCTGCCCTTAATCGAACGGGGCGCCATCACCAACCGCAAAAAAAACTATCTGCCCGACAAAATCGTGGCATCCCTGTGCATGGGGTCGGAAAAGCTCTACCGCCAGGTGGACAACAATCCATTATTCTACTTCCGGGGCTCGGAGTTCGTAAACGATCCCGTGGTCATCGCCCGGAACGACAACCTGGTGTCCATATCCTCGGCCCTGGAGGTGGACCTCACGGGCCAGGTCTGCAGCGACTCGGCCGGCCGGATATTCTACAGCGGCATCGGCGACCAGGTTGACTTCCTCAGGGGCAGCGCCATGTCCAACGGCGGATTCTCCATTGTAGCCCTGCCCTCCACGGCCAAAGGCGGCAAGGTTTCCAGGATTGTGCCTCAGCTTTCCGAAGGCGCCGGCGTGGCCACCACCCGCGGCGACGTCAATTTTGTGGTGACCGAATACGGCATCGCCGAACTCCAGGGGCAAAGCATTTATCAGAGAGTCATGGAACTGGCCCAGATCGCCCATCCCAAGTTCCGCAAGGAGCTTATTGAGATGGCCAAGGAGCGGCGTTACATCTTCGCCGACCAGCTTCCTCCGCCGGAGGACGACCTCCTGTTTCTGGAGCAATACAAGTCCAGCCGCCTGCTTCCCAACGGAAAGGTGGTGGAATTCCGGCCCTTATTGCCTTCGGATGAAATCGACTACCGGAACTTTTTCTATTCCCTGAAGGAAGAAACCATCTATTACCGCTTCTTCCATAACAAAAAGACTTTCTCCCACGAGGTGGTTCAAAAGCAATGGGCGGCCGTGGACTATCGCAAGAACATGTCCATTATCGGCCTGGGCCCCAAAGGCGGATACAAGGAGATTATCGCCATCGGCTCTTATGCGGAATCGGAAAACGGTTTCGCCGAAGTGGCTTTTGTCACCAGCGAGTCCTACCAGAAGCAGGGCATCGCATCCTACATCATAGAAGTGCTGGAACGCATCGCCCGGGAAAACGGATACAAGGGATTTGTGGCCACGGTCATTCGGGACAACATCCCCATGCTCCGGGTTTTTGAAAAACGCTATCCCAATCTTAAATCCTGTTTTGACGGCGGTGAAATCACTCTGGAAATGCCCTTCGCCCATGCGGAGGAAAAAGCGGAGGCTTCCCAGGAGGGGAATAAATGAAACGACTGATTCGGGCTTCCATGGCGGCGGTTTTGGCGGCTATGCTTTGCATGACGGCTTCCTGCGCAGCCAAATCCACTTACGGAAGCATCAGGCCCAGCGACGCCGTGACGCAAAGTTTCAAGGAATTCAAAGTCAACCCCGAATACAACTATTACACCAAGGGGTCGGGCGCCCAGCCCAAAGCCGTGCTGGGGATTGACAAAAAATACACCCTGGGCTCCTCCGCCTGGACGGCGACGGACATGACTCCCGAAAAACTGAAGTCCATAGTCTACCTGGTGAACCTGGGCGCTCCGAACGATAGCCGCTATGTGGGCTCCAATGTCCTGGACGCCCAAAAAACGGTTGTGGGGGTTTTCTACTCCGAATGGCGGCGAGGCATGGTGTTAGTGGATCCGGAAAAAATGACGGTGGTTGTCCGCCCGGATAAACGGTCCAAATTCGACTTGCCGAAAATGCTGCGGTAATTAGCGCCCATCAGTTAGGAGATTTCCACGCCATGTCCTGGGCGAGAATTCTTATCTGTTCCCTTCTTGCCGCTTTGGCGGCCTTTTATACAGGCTGCGTTTCAGCGGATCAATTCGGCAGCCTGCATAACGACCTGGAGGTGCGGAACGCCCCTGACGGAACTCAAGGCGGGGGCGGCCCCGCAATCTTATTACGGAGATCTTGACCGGCCATTAGCAGAGCGGCCGGTTGCATGCGCCATGCAATCCAATCCGGAAAAAACCGTTTATCCATTCAGGCCCAACGCCAACCAACTTGCGGTCATGGGGTTTATGGCCCTGATTGTCCTCGGGGCTCTGCTTCTCATGCTTCCCATCTCCTCACGGGGAGAAAGCCTGAACTTGCTTGACGCCTTGTTCACGGCCACTTCGGCTGTCTGCGTGACGGGTCTGGCCGTGGTGGACACGGGAACCCACTTCACCGGATTCGGCCAGGCCGTCATCCTGATTCTGATCCAGGCCGGCGGCCTGGGTATAATGATTCTGACATCCTCCATCCTGTTCATGTTGGGCAAACGGCTCTCCCTCACCCTGAGCGACGGAGTTAGCGGCGCTTTTTTGCCGGCCAGGCATATCAGCATGGGCGGCATGATAAAAATCACCCTGGCCTGGACCTTTCTTTTTGAACTGACGGCGGCCGTCATTCTATTCGCACGCTGGGCCGTGGACTTTTCGCCCGGCAAGGCCCTGTGGCTGGCGGTCTTCCATTCGGTGTCGGCGTTCTGCAACGCAGGCTTTTCCCTGTTTCCGGACAGCCTCTCGGGCTACGTGAACGATCCGCTGATCAACGGGGTGATCATGGCTTTGATCGTCTGCGGCGGCATCGGCTTTTTCGTCATGATCGATTTTTGGGTCTGCGCCAGAAGCAGATTCAGGCCCGGCAGGCGCCTGAGCTTTCATTCCCGGATCGTCCTGACTGCCACGTTGTTTCTGATTTTCTTCGGCGCCCTCGCCATCTGGGCCATCGAGCACAACCACAATCTCCAGGGGCTTTCCCTGCATCAAAGCATCATGCGGTCTTTGTTCCAATCCATTACCGCACGCACCGCCGGGTTCAACACCATGGAAATCCCCGAGCTTGCCAACGCCAGCCTGTTTTTGCTGATCATGCTTATGTTCATCGGCGGAGCGCCCGGGTCCACGGCGGGCGGAATCAAGGTTACGGCGGCTTTCGTGCTTGTGATCGCCGTGCGCGCCCGTCTTCAGGGAATGCAAAAAGCCTCCTGGGCGGGCAGGTCCTTGTCCCGGGCGGACCTGGAAAGGGCTTTGGTGCTGATTTTGTTGTCCGGCGCCCTGGTGGGGCTTATTACCATGCTTTTGCTCATCACCGAACTGGGGGGCGCCGCCCATACGCAAAGCCGCGGACTTTTTTTGGAACTGCTTTTTGAAAGCGTTTCCGCCTTCGGCACCGTGGGACTGACGACCGGGGTCACTCCGGGACTGACCCCCACGGGCAGGCTGCTGGTTATCTTCGCCATGTTCATAGGCCGTTTGGGGCCGTTCACCCTGGTCTACGCCATGGAAAGCCGCCGGGAGCCGGTGCGCATGCAATACCCGGAAGAAAAAATCATGATCGGATAGATGGGGTCAAATCTACGTTTGACGTTTGAGAGTCAACCCTCTAAATATACGGCAAAAATGAGGATGGAAAAATGGCGCAAATCGCGGTTATCGGAATGAACAGCTTTGGATTTCATGTGGCCAAGTCCTTGACCATAAACGGCAACGAAGTCCTGGTCATGGACCAGCAGGAAGCCATTATCGACCGGATTAAAACCTACGTCTCCAAAGCCGTGGTCGCTGACGCCACGGACAAAACCGTGCTGCGTGAATTGAACATGTCCCAGATGGACGCCGTGGTCCTGAGCCTGGGCTCTAAGCTGGACGCCAGCATCCTGGTGGCCATGCACCTGTTGGACCTGGACGTCAAAAACATCGTGGCCAAAGCCGTCTCCGAAGACCATGTAAAAATCCTGGAACGCATCGGCGTACACAAGGTGGTCTTCCTGGAGCGGGACATGGGCGAACGCATCGCCGCCAGCCTCCAGGGCGTGCATATTATGGACTATTTGCCCATCGGCAAGGATTTATCCATCATCGAAATGAGCCCGCTCAAGGAGATGCACTACAAAAACCTCATCGAACTGGACTTTCGCAACCGCTACAACTGCCAGGTCCTGGCCGTCCGGGACACCCAAACCGGCCTGACCCTGACACCGCCCGAGCCCACCACCAGCATTGAGCCCCACCACGTACTTACCATCATGGGCGCCAAAGACCTAATCGCCAAGCTAAGCAAAAAGAGTTAACAGTTTTTGATCATATTTTTTTTGCCGTTTTGCGGCGTCAGGATAAGAAGTTCGCCGCCGGAGGCAAAATTTTTTTTTACGCGGTTAATCAGTTCACCGCCAGTGTATGTTTTTTCATGATTGCGATAGAAAAAACACCCCGCCGATGTAGGTGACGGTGTTGGGGCCGTTGTAATATTTCAGCCCGGCGTCCTTCATCATTTTCATGGCGTCGATGCCGTAGGCTTCCACGGAGTAGAGGGCCTTTTCCGGAAAGCGGCAGGGCTCGCCGTTTGCGTAGGAGCAGGTCTCGCACACCTGGCAGGCGCCCACGCCCAGGATGACAAAATCCTCGAGGGACAGGCTTTCCCTGATGGCATTGCGCAGGTTTTGGATGCGATCCTGGAAGTCCTTGGCGCCAGCCATCATGCCTTTCCAATCGTAGCTGCTTTCCAGTTCGTACACCTTGTCGATGATCAAAAACCGGTCGAATTTCTCAAGCCCGGCCAGAAGTTCCTCCACGGAGGCAAGGGCTGGAGGGCAGGTCCAGCTTTTACCCACGCTGCCGCACCGGTTGGCCTCGCACATTTTACGGACCATGGGGTTAAAGGGGACGTCTTCGCGGGCGATTTCCTTATGGTGATCAAAACGATCTTGAACGATATTGGATAGTGGGTGCATGGAGTTCTCTCAGGTCAGGAAAAATTTTTTGCATATGAAAATTAAAACGGCTGAAGCCCGCCGGAAGGCTCCAGCCGCTTATGGAAAGGCGTTTATAGGGCGAAAGGGGGAGAGAGATAGATTCCTGCTATTGGGTCTTTCGCCCATGCCAATCCGTCTTGTCCTTAATTAGGGTTTAGAAGCAGAATGCCATTCTGCCGCCGATATAGTTTTGGTCCACCCCATTATCCCGGTCCACGTCCGTGTTGTACTGAAGCAACAGTTGCACGGTGGGCGCCAGTTGGTAATTGGCGGAGAACCTGAGGGTTTGGGTCAGCGCATCGTCATTCTGATTGATTCCGGCCAGGGTGGTTTCGCCTCCGGTGAGGTAATAATAGCTGATCCCCAGCCAAAAGGAATCGGACAGGTTGTAGCTGACATGGTTTTGGATGTGGTAAACGGCTTCCTTTTCCTCTTCCAAGTGCAGGGAAGTGCATTCATCATTGTCCGAAAAGAGCTGCACTTCACCGGTGAGCTCATAAACAAAGGGGCCTTTGATGAAAACCACGGGAGTAGCTTCCAACCGGTAAGTCCAGCGGTTGCTGCCGACGTTCGCCGCTTTTTCGGAATGGTATTCCCCTGTGGGCGCTGTCAGATAAAATCCTGCGGACATACCGAATTTCGTATCCCCCTCATCATAAAGGAATGGGGTGTTGATGTGGGTTGTCACGGTTGTATCTCCAATGCCATCCGAATTGGAGCCGCTGGTCGTCGGGAACAGGATGTCCGAGTCAAACTCCATGGATGCAAAAGGCTGGACCACGTCCGCACTCCAGATCCATCCACCGCCTATATCCCAAAAATGGGCGAGCCGGAACATGCCGAACTGCATATCAAAGTCTGCGTTGCTATCCAGGTTTTGTCCATCCACATAAAAACTGCCGCCATAGTAATTTCTGTAATAAAACAGGAACAAATTCGTGCCGCCGGGCGCTGCAATAGCGTCTCTTGGGTCGTTTTCAGCCATCGCTGATACCGGAAGCAACATTGTTGCAATCAATATCACCGCCACAAAAAATCTTTTTCCTCTCATCTTTTCTCCTCTCCTTTTTCAGGACGCCGCCGGCCTCCATAGGCAAGGGGCGTTTTCCTTAAACAACAATACTGCTTGAAGCAAATTTTAATGTTAATACACGCCGTACTTTTTAGCGGCGTTGCAGAAGGCTAACATGGTGTCGTGCTTGCCTTCGTCCAGGGCGCATCCGATGCTCAGGATGTAGCCCTTGTCTTTTCCAGCCATGTCGACCATTTTCTTGGTTTCCTCTTCGACTTTCTCCGGCGTGGATGTCAAAATCATGGAAACCGGGAATCCGCCGGCGATGCATACTTTGCCGCCCAAGGTTTCGGCGGCCTTGGCCATGTCGGTGCGGTCGAACAGGTACATGCAGCGGATGTCGGAGGTGTCGGCCAGGTATTCCAGGCGCTGGTTGTACCCGCCTTCCACAAAGCATCCGGGGATGCATCCGGCCTCGGCCAGCCCGTACATGACCTTTTTCAGGGTCGGCCAATAAAACTTTTCGAACTGAGCGTTGGACATGAAGCCGTCAGCCCCTTTGTGCAAAGGGATAAAAACAATGGGGTTGTTGTTGGCCACGGCGCCCGCAATCCCGGTTTGAATCATGGGCTCCACCAGCCTTTCCACGGCTTCCAGAACCTTGTCGGGCTTCCGGTACAGATCCATCATCAACTGGGTGGTTCCCCTAAAGGAATCGCTGATGACGTCAAAAGGCGCCTTGCAGGCGCCGCCCGCGTAAAAGGGAAAGCCCATGGCCATGATCTTGCCAAGGTAAGCGCCCATGGTGTTGATCCAGTCAAAGCACTGCTTGCCCGCTTCCATGAGGGCCTTGAGAGCTTCCTGCATGGGGGGCGCGCCGATGCCGATGAGCCAGGGGCCCAGCATGGGCAGTTCCATGGCGCCGTAAACGGGAGGCATATCGGCGAAAGGCGCCAAAGCCCCATGGGTCCTGGGCATCCAGGTGCGCAGATAGAAGTCCGTGGGATCGCTGATCAACTTGTCGTACTCATCGGCCGTCATGTATTCCTTTTCGTGGAACTGGTAGGACAACTCATCAGGAACGCCCTGGCCGGGCCACTTGTACAGGTTGTACTTGAGGGTCTCCAGGGCCGGGCCGTACATGAGCATGGGCGCGGCGCCGGCGGCGTCCGGCTGATAGGTTTCGCAAAAATCCACGTAGGCCTGGCCTGCGGCGTCCGGATTGTACATGGCTTCCTTGCCGGAAATGCCCTTCATCATGGTCGGCGCAAAGGTGGTCATGGGCATGACAGGCACGCGCTTGATGGATTCGTCGATTCGGAAGGCTGCGGCCAGCAGGCCGGCGCGTTCCTGGTAAAGGGCTTTTGCTTCTTCGCTGACGAATTCAATGCCTTCCCCGGAAACCCACTTGTCCAAAAAGGCGTCTTGCTTTTTCCTGACTTCACTCATATCTGACATATTCGGTTCTCCATATGCAGTCTTGCAGTTTACAGTTTTGCTATGTGTTAGGCGGCCATCCATTCCTTGCAGATGTTCACGCCCGCCACGGCATCCGTCACAAAGGCGTCTGCGCCCACGTATTCGGACACTTGTTCGTCGATCTGGGCGCCTCCGATCAGCACTTTAAACCCGTCCCGCAGACCAGCTTCCTGCAGCTTTTCCACCAGGCCTTTCATGGGATCGAAAGCCAGGGTCAGCAGGCCGCTGACGCCAATGATGTCAGGGTTGAACTCCCTGGCCTTTTCAATGATGACGTCGGCGGGAACGTCCACGCCCAGGTCCATGACTTCAAAGCCGTTCAGATCCATCATCATGCCCACGATGTTCTTGCCGATGTCGTGGATGTCGCCTTCGATGGTGGCCAGCAGAAACTTGCCGATTTTGGCCGGGCCGTCTTCTGCATCGTTTTTCAGGTGGGGCTTGATGAGTTCGGAGCCCGTCTTCATCATTTCGCCGGCCATTATGAGTTCCGGCACGAAATACGTGTTGGCTTCAAAGCGCCTGCCAATTTCCTCCATGGCTTCCTGATACGCACGGAAGATGGCGACCGGATCCTGACCTTCATCAAGATACTGGTTGGTCAGCTCGATCACTTTGTCTTCCATCATGTCGGCCATGGCATTCACTAAGTCCTGCATAATGTTACGCCTCCTAAGTAATGGTGGTTCTCGCTCCCATTGCAGGAGCGTTGCAGCTGTTTTTGCGGCCCCGGACATACGACCGAGATCCTGCGTCTATCAATCCGCATTAAGGAGCTGATGCGGAAATATTATTAAATACTCAATTAAATTAAATATTTATCTCTATTTTTACGTAGGCGCAAATATAGCGTCCGCAATACTGAAAATATTGACCCGGTTAGGTCTTCAAAAACGCCCCTTGCTTTTTAATTAGCAAACAAGGGGCGCATTATTTTTACCTTAAGCCTATGACTTGCTACGGAAAAACAGACGGTATTAGTACTGACCGTATTTCTTGGCAGCGTTGCAGAAGGCTAACATGGTGTCGTGCTTGCCTTCGTCCAGGGCGCATCCAATGCTCAGGATGTAGCCCTTGTCTTTTCCGGCTACGTCGATCATTTTCTTGGTTTCCTCTTCGACTTTTTCCGGCGTGGAAGTCAAAATCATGGAAACCGGAAATCCGCCGGCGATGCATACTTTGCCGCCCAAGGTTTCGGCGGCCTTGGCCATGTCGGTGCGATCGAACAGGTACATGCAGCGGATGTCGGAGGTGTCGGCCAGGTATTCCAGGCGCTGGTTGTATCCGCCTTCCACAAAGCATCCCGGGATGCATCCGGCTTCGGCCAGGCCGTACATGACCTTTTTCAGGGTCGGCCAATAGAACTTTTCGAACTGAGCGTTGGACATGAACCCGTCAGCCCCTTTGTGCAAAGGAATGAACACGATGGGGTTGTTGTTGGCCACGGCGCCGGCGACGCCTGCGTCGATCATGGGCTGAACCAGCCTTTCCACGGCTTCCAGAACCTTGTCGGGCTTGCGGTACAGATCCATCATCAGTTGGGTGGTCCCCCTAAAAGAGTCGCTGATGACGTCAAAAGGCGCCTTGCAGGCGCCGCCCGCGTAAAAGGGAAAGCCCATGGCCATGATCTTGTTCAGGTAGGCGCCCATGGTGTTGATCCAGTCAAAGCACTGCTTGCCCGCTTCCATGAGGGCCTTGAGAGCTTCCTGCATGGGGGGCGCGCCGATGCCGATGAGCCAGGGCCCCAGCATGGGCAGTTCCATGGCGCCGTAAACGGGAGGCATATCGGCGAAAGGCGCCAAAGCCCCATGGGTCCTGGGCATCCAGGTGCGCAGATAGAAGTCCGTGGGATCGCTGATCAACTTGTCGTACTCATCGGCCGTCATGTATTCCTTTTCGTGGAACTGGTAGGACAAATTTTCCGGAACGCCCTGGCCGGGCCATTTGTACAGATTGTACTTCAGGGTTTCCAGGGCCGGGCCGTACATGAGCATGGGCGCGGCGCCGGCGGCGTCCGGCTGGTAGGTTTCGCAGAAATCCACATAGGCCTGGCCTGCGGCGTCCGGGTTGTACATGGCTTCCCTGCCGGAAATGCCCTTCATCATGGTCGGCGCAAAGGTGGTCATGGGCATGACAGGCACGCGCTTGATGGAGTCGTCAAGCCTGAAAGCGGCGGCCAGCAGGCCGGCGCGCTCCTGGTAGGCGGCTTTTGTTTCTTCGCTGACGAACTCGATGCCTTCTCCCGAAATCCATTTATCCAGGAAGGCGTCTTGTTTTTTTCTGACTTCGCTCATATCTGACATTGTCTCTCTCCTCCAAGAGTAAATTTGAGATTACGGGGTGATTAGGCGGCCAGCCATTCTTTGCTCTTGTTTACGCCCGCCACAGCGTCGGTCACCCAGGCATCGGCGCCGATGTATTCGCATACCTGCTGATCCATCTGGGCGCCGCCGATCATAACCTTGAACTTGTCTCTCAGTCCTTCGGCCGTCAGTTTTTCCACAAAAGCCTTCATGGGGTCGAAAGCCAGGGTCAGAAGTCCGCTCAGGCCGATGATGTCCGGCTGAAACTCCTTGGCCGCTTCGATGATTTTGTCCGCAGGAACGTCCACGCCCAGGTCCATGACCTCAAAGCCGTTCAGGTCCAGAATCATACCCACAATGTTCTTGCCGATGTCGTGGATGTCGCCTTCGATGGTGGCGATGAGGTATTTGCCGATTTTTCCGGACTTGTCTCCGGCCGCGTCTTCCTTCAAATGGGGTTTGATGAGCTCGGACCCGGCCTTCATCATTTCCCCGGCCATGATCAGCTCGGGCACAAAGTACGTGTTGGCTTCAAAACGCCTTCCGATTTCCTCCATGGCGCTTTGGTAAGCGTCGAAAATTTCAGCAGGGTCCTTGCCTTCATCAAGGTACTTTTGGGTCAGTTCCAAGACTTTGTCTTCCATCATGTCGGCGATGGCGTCGATTAATTCTTGCATGTTTTGTTGCCTCCTTGGGATGTGGTGTATTAAGGCGCCGTCCGCTCAACGGGCGCCTTTTCCAATTATTTTTCCGGTTTGGGACCGATAAGACCGGCCCTGAACGCCTTGTTGAAACTCATGCAGAACTTGTCGCGGCCCATGAGCATTTCGGATGTCATGATGGCGCCTTTGAGCTCGCGATCGTTGGGGTTGATGATGGCGCTGTCCAGGCCGGCCTGCACGGCCATGGCGATGAAGTAACGGTTGATCAGGGGGCGCAAAGGCATGCCGAACGAAATATTGCTGGCGCCGCCCGTGATATGCACCTTGGGAAACTCCTGGGCGATGGTCTTGATGGTGTCGTACGTGACCATGGCGTTGTCCGTGCCCGTGCTGATGGCGATTACCAGAGGATCGATGTACAGCTTTTCGTCCTCCAGGCCGCCGTCCCGTGCCATGCCGATCAACTGGCGGATGATCTCCATACGGCCTTCTACGGTTGCGGGAATGCCCTTGTCATTCAAGGCCAGCAGAATCAGGTCGGTCTTATGCTCCAGGGCCAGGGGCAGAACCCCGTCAATGCGGGCCTGCTCGCCGCTGACCGAGTTGATCATGGGAGTCTTTTTCACCACTTCCAGGCCGGCTTTGATAGCCGCAGGATTGGCGCTGTCCAGGCAAAGGGGCAGATCGGAAACTTCCTGGATTTGATTCACCATCCAGACCATGTCTTCAGGCTCCCTGTCCGGGGCCGTGCCTGCATTGGCATCCAAAAAGGCGGAGCCGCCTTCATCCTGCTCCTTGGCCAAATTCTTGATGAACCCGGCGTCCCTCTCCCGGATCGCGGCCGCCACCGCCTTGCGTGTCCCGTTAAGTTTTTCTCCGATGATTATCATTGTTTCCTCCTCACGAGTTCTCGTTCTTCGATTTCTCGGATTGGTTTGTTTTCTATTCCGGCATTTTCCCTTGTTTCCCAAAAGAGAAGATGCTATCAGTCTTCTATAGGACTTGTAGCAAAAGTCTTATAGATGAGTAAAGCACTTTTTTAGGGCCTTGTTATTTTTTTGGGGAAGCCGCCCCCATGCCAATTCCAAAATCGTGCCATTTTAAGGGGCGCCGGGAACTTAGGCGGGTTGTAACTTAAGGATTTTCAATGAAAAACAAAGAGACTACTATTCGGATTCTGCCTGACGGCAATGAAATAAAAAGCAATCCAGATATGACCTTGCTCGAGTCCCTTATGCATCAGGGAATATTTTTAAGGTCCGACTGCGGGGGCAAGGGCAGGTGCGGGAAGTGCAAGGTGCTGGTGGAAAAGGGCGCCGGAAGTTTTGGAGAAGTGAAAGCCTGCGTGCACAAAGTGGAGGAGGACGTCTCCATTAAGATTCCCGCGGCTTCGCTTCTTTCCTCCCATGTCATGGACAAGGCGCCCTTGTCCTTTCCCGAGTCTTTTATTCAAAGGATGGCGGCGAAAAAAGGGCAAACGCCCCGGTACGGCGCCGCCGTTGACCTGGGAACCACCACCATCGCCGTGTATCTTTGCGACTGGGCCAATGGAGAGGTGCTTGGCTCCGTCGCCTTGAAGAATCCCCAGTCCATGTACGGCGCGGACGTGATCAGCCGGATTAACGCGATAGTGAAAAATCCCGAGAACCTGGCTTATTTGCAGCAGTTGGTTGTCAACAGCATTGAGTGGGGCCTGGATAAGCTGATGCAGACTTCCCAGGCGGGTGCCATCAGCAAGATGGTCGTGGCGGGCAACCCTGCCATGATTCATATTTTCGCCGGAGTCAATCCGGAATCCATTGGAAGAGCTCCCTACGAACCGGCATTTTACGAGGCCAGGGAATGGGATTCCGCCGCCCTGGGCTTCACTTTGGAGCCCTTTACCGTGCACACTTTGCCCATGGTTTCGGGCTTTATCGGCGGGGACACCCTGGCGGCGGCGCTTGCGGCGGTTTTCGACCACCAGCCGGACGGCGCCTTGTTGATCGACCTGGGCACCAACGGGGAATTGCTTTTCAAAAACAACGGCTCGTTTTACGCCGCGTCCTGCGCCACAGGCCCTGCCTTTGAAGGCGCTGAGCTTGACTGCGGCATGCAGGCCACGCCAGGGGCTATAAACGGCGTCGAAATCACTGGAGATCAGAAAGTGGCTTCCCTGTCGGTGATCGGCGCGAATGAGGGAAACGGCGTGCAGCCGGCCGGCATTTGCGGTCCGGGAGTCATAAGCGCCCTGGCCGAGTTGTATCGCAAGGGTGTGGTCAAATCCGGCGGAGGATTTTCGGCCGGAGAACGGGAGTTTGTTTTATTCGAAGGCGATCCCAATAACGGGAGTCATTCGGTATACATCTCCCAAAAGGACATCCGTTCCATTCAATTGGGCAAGGGCGCCTTGGCCACGGGCATCGAGTTTCTGCTCATGGAAGCCGGGCTGGTTCAACCGGAAAAGATTCTTATCGCCGGGGCCTTCGGCAACCATTTAAATAAAGAGGATGTCATTTGTCTGGGCATGATTCCCAATTTGAAGTCCGAAAAAATCGAGATGGCCGGGAATTCCGCGGGCGCCGGGGCGGTGATGGCGCTTTGCGACGACCTTTATTTGCAAAAAGCCATTGAAATGGCGAAAAAGATTCAAACCATCGACCTGGCGGGCAACGTGGAATTTCAAAAGAAATTCGTCTACAATCTCAGCTTTCCGGAGGGCGCCTGCTAAGATTTTTTGGATTCCAGGGCGTCCTTGCAGAATTGAACGGCCAGGGCGGCGTCGGTGAACCACCGGTCCGCCTTCACATGATCGTTGATGAGTTCGTCCAGGCAATTGCCGCCCACGATGATCAGGTCCTTGGATTCGGGCTTGGCCTTGCGGACCAGTTCGACCGCTTCGGCCAGGTTGCCCAGGCAGTTGGTCAGCAGGCAGCTGATGGCCACGAAATCGGGCTCCAGTTCCAACGCCTTATCCACAAAGGTTTGGGGAGGAACGTCCACGCCCAGGTCCGTGACTTTGAACCCATTGCACACCAGCATGTCTTTAAGAATGTTCTTGCCCAGGTCGTGAATGTCGCCCTTGATGGTGCCCAGTAAGATGTGGCCCAGATCCTTGGCGCTTCTCACTGTCGGCAGGAAGGAGTTCAGGTACTCCGCGGACTGCCTCATGATTTCTCCGGCCATGATCAGGGCGGAGATATAATACTCGCCTTTTTCAAAACCGACTCCCACCCGTCTGACCCCTTCCATGCAATAGGTGAGAAGCTCCTCCGTGTCATAACCCTCTTGGTGGAGTTTTTTCAATTGCCGGAGGCTTTCCTTTTCCTGCAACGAGGAAATCAACTCGATTAAAAGGGCTTTTTCAGCCGGCGGAATTTCCTTTTTGGGTTGAGAATCATTCATTCCATACTCCAACCATACTTACCAAAGGCATTTTTTCATGAGGGATGATAAACCAGCCGTAGGCGCAGGGTTTATCCTTGAAGTCAAAATAGATGTATTCCAACTTAAAGGCGGCCCCGTCTCCTTCCTCTTGCAAAAGCTCTGCCTCCTGCTCCTCCATCGGGGCGGGCAGCAGCCTTAAGGTCCCTTTCTTGTACCCATGCTGCTTTTTGCTGAAAAACAGATCCGACAGGCCCGTGGTCTCCAACATGCTTTCCACCACCGGCGCCCGGGGGTCGAAAGGCAAATAAGCCGTCTGCAGGCAAAAAGGGCGGTTATTATGAATAATCAATCGCTTTACCAGGATAACCGGGGCTTCCTCCTCCAACTCCAGGATTCCGCCTTCCGTTCCTCCGGCTCTCGCCACATTGGTCTGCAAAACCCTGACCTGCAACCCGTTGGTGTCGGTCAATACGTTGTGCAGCCCGTCCAGGCCGAAAGTCGTGGATCCCACCTCTATTCTTCGGACAAAGGTTCCGCTGCCATGAACCCGCTTGACCAAACCCTCTTCCACCAGTACGCCAATAGCCTGGCGGATCGTCATTAAGCTGACGTTATATTGTTTGGCCAGCTTGGATTCCGAAGGAATGCGAATGCCCGGCTGAAGCCGGCCCGTCGCAATATCCTCTTTGATGATCATCGCAAGCTGCGAGTAAACAGGCAGGGATCCCCTTTTCTTTTCAACTGCCTTCTCCAATGTGCCTTGTCTCCATTTTTTTAAAAATACTCCATCCGGGCAGAGTGTATAGCATGCCGGAAAAAACAATGAAAGCAATTATTTCTATACACATCTATAAGAATTTGATAGAGTGGCGGCCTTGTGGAGGAAAGGCTGCGGAATGAAAAAGGAAAAGAACGTGAAGCTAATTAGTTGCCGGGCTCTGGCCCACATTATCGAGCCCATGGTGGACCCCGGCATGGAGCGGGTCATTTTGGATATCGGGCTGCACCTGAACCCGGACAAGTTGCGTGAGCGGGTGATCGAAGAAATCGCCCGGATGGAAGAGGATGGGGACGACATCATTTTGGGTTACGGCCTGTGCGGCCGGGCTTTGGAAGGCGTGTATGCAAGCAAGGCCCGCTTGATCCTGCCGCGTGTGGACGATTGCGTGGGGGCCTTGTTAGGCTCTCAAAAGCGCCATAAAAAAGTGATGTCGGAAAATCCCGGATGTTTTTTTCTGGAGCCGGCCTGGATCGGCTCGGAAGTGGATATTTTCGAGCAATGCCAAAAAGGGCTTGAGCGGATTCCCGAGGAAAGAAGGCCTCAAATAATTGAGTTGGCGCTTAAGCATTATTCCAAGCTGGGCTTGTTGGACCACGGCTGGGAGGATACGGACCGGGCGGTAATCCAATGCAGGGAATTGGCGGAAAAGCATCAATTGGAATTCATCCGATTTCCGTCGGACCTGACGCTGGTTCAGGATTTAACCTCGGGCCTGTGGACCCCGGAGCGATTCGTCATCGCCCATCCCGGCGAAAAGATCCCTTTTTTTTAATAAGGCGGCTTTTAAACCGCCTGTCGGCTATGATCGTTCGTATTCAGGCGCTTTTTGCAGGGGCGCCGTTTTCGTAAATTTTTTCCATGAGGTGAACCACCAGTTCCTCCACCTCTTCAATTTTTAGGGACGAGGTATTAAACACCAAGGTGTACAGGTTGGGGTCGTCGGCGTTTCCGTCGTAGAAAAGCCCCAGGGTTTTGGCCCGGCGCTTGTCCTCCCGCCGCACCAGCTCCGTGGCCTTTGCCGTACTCATCTTATAATGCTCTTCCAGGAACTTGATCCGGTCCGGGAGGTCGGCCACCAAGAGCACTTTGACGATGTCCTCGCTGTCCGGCAGAATGAACTGGGCGCCCCGGCCCACGATGACCACCTTGCCTCCTTCCTGCCATAGGTTAGTCACAACGCTTTTCAGGAATTTGATATAGCGCTCCTCGCTAAAGTCCTGGCGATCATCGCCCAGCAGCCGGTCAATGAAGCTGGAGCTGACCATGGAGTTCACCAGCTTCATGAGCAGTCCGCCGGCTTCGCGTTCTATGGCTTCCACCCATTTTACGGAAACCTTGGCCTCTTCGGCGATCTTTTCTATAAGCAGGCGATCCACGAGTTCATAGCCCAGCCTTTGAGACAGGGTTTCCGCAAGGGTGTGCCCCCCTGCACCGAATTGACGAGATATTGTGACCACGGACATGATTCTCTCCTTCTGCGTCTGGGTGGAAAAGGCGGCGCGCCGCCATGGCCCCCTTGGCTGGAAACGGCGGCGCCTCGGCGGCTCAGTCCTGGGGCTTTTAGTTGGACGAGCGCATTTGGACAAGCTCGCAAATCAGGGATTCGGCCCGATCCATGGAAATATGACTGGTGTTGAGGCACAAGTCGTACAAGCTGGGGTCGTCCGGGTCCCTGTCGGTGATCTTTTTCAGAAAGGCCGCACGGTTTTTATCCCAGTCCTTGATGGTGATCCGCGCCTCATCCGCGGAAAGGCGGTGGTGTTGAACAAGGAAGTCCTCCCGCCAGGATACCGGCGCCACAAGGAGAATGCGAATGAGATCCTTGGCGTCCTTGCAATAGAACTGGCTTCCCCGCCCGACAAAGACCACTTGCCCTTGGGCGGCCGTCTCCGGTATGAGGCGGCAGAGAGATTCCCGGACTTTGGCGGCCATGCCGCTTGAATCCTGATCTCCTCCCCGGATCCGGCCAAGGATCTTCGCCACCGTGCCGGTGGAGACCAGGCTGTCCTCACCGTGCCCCTCCCGTTCCGTGACGGCGAACCATTCATCGGAGATGCCCAGTTCCTTGGACACCTTTTCCATAAGTTCATGATCAGCGAAGCGGTATCCAAGCCTTTTGGCGAGACTAACGCCTAAGGTTCGACCGCCCGCCCCAAATTGCCTGGAAATGCAGATAACGGCCATGGACAATCTCCTTAGTGTTTCAAATTAATATGAATTCTATGTTATATTAATACGGTGTATTTGCTGCTGGCAAGAAAAAATATTTCCCACTTACACAAACGATCAATTTTTTAGTTTCAGCAATGTTCTTTCCCGCCGTAAAAAATAATATGCAAAGCGGCGTTCCCCTTCAAATGAGCGCTTTTTTCAAGCAATACTTAATAGCGCTGCATTGTCCTGTGAAAACAGGCGACTTTTTTTCTTGAACTCCGCTTAGCCTTCATGCAATCATTAGCCCAATGACTTAGCGTATCGACTAAGCCAAAGTCAGGTTAACGCTTAAAATTGGAACCCTGTCCCGAACTCTTTTTTAAAAGACGTGAGCCGCGGAGTTCTCATTATGAAGCCTATTGACCTGGAAGAGTTATCAACAAACCGCCGGGAAATCCTACAGGCCACTCAGCCTCCTCCCAAAAATCCCTATGTCCAAAAGGGCTTGTCCCTGGGGATTTCCTTTCTTTTACTGTTCGGCGCCTGGGTTCTTTTGTCCGGCAAGTTCGACGCTTTTCACCTGAGTTTGGGCGCGGCCTCAAGCCTCTTCGTCGCCTGGATTTCCCGGGACCTCCTTTTTCCGTCCGGGGACGTTGCAACCCTGGCGCGGTCCATGGCGGGCGTGGCGGCTTATACGCCCTGGCTTCTGCTGCAAATCGTCAAATCCAATATCCATGTTTTACGCATAGCTTTTGCGCGCAATCCTGAACGTCTTATTCATCCGCACATAATCAGCATGCACACAAAACTGAAGGGGGAAATCCCTTTGGTCACCTTTGCCAATTCCATCACCCTCACCCCCGGCACCATTACCATCCAGGTATCCGCCGGAAATGAGGTGAGAATTCATGCCCTGGACTACACCACCGGAGACATGGACGCTCTACGTGAAATGGAGTCCCGCGTGGCCAGGGCTTTTGGGGAGTCTGACTAACATGCATGGTTTTCTGTTGGGCGCGGCATTATTTCTAATTCTGCTCATGGCGCTGTCGCTGTACAGGGCGGCTTACGGCCCCACCGTGGTGGACCGCCTGGTCGGCGCCAACGCCATCGGCTCCAAAACCGTGGTCCTGCTGATCATCATCGGCCATCTTTTTTCGCGGGAGGACATGTTCGTGGATATCGCCCTGGCCTACGCCATGCTGAATTTCATCGCGGTGCTGGCCGCCTCGCGCTACTTTCACAAACGCAAAGGCCTGGACGCCGTGGAGGAGGAAATTACTCCTCGAATTCATTGGGATTAAGGGAAGATGATATGTTGGACGTATTGACCGTATTGTTGACTTTGGGGGGCTTGGTTTTTTTCGCCGGCGCCACTATGGGAATTCTCCGATTTCCCGACTTTTACACAAGGCTGCACGCCGCGGGAAAACTGGACACCCTGGGGGCTCTGCTCACCATGGCGGGCTTGGCCGTCTATAATCTGGATCCTTTTTCCATGGCAACGCTTTTGACCAGCCTGAAGATCGGCTTGGCGGTGGGCTTTATTTTCATAGCCAGCCCCACGGCCACCCACGCCATTGTGGACGCCGGGGTGCGCGCCGGTCTGCGCCCCTGGGTTAAACAAGAGGACGAACAACAATGATCTGGCAAGTGGATCTGGCTATTCTGGCGCTGGTGGTCATTTGCGCCATAGCGGCCGTTACTGTGCGCGATTTGTTGGGCGCTGGCATTTTGTTTGGCGCTTACAGCTTCATGCTGTGCCTGTTGTGGGCTGCCATGGGGGCCGTGGACGTGGCCTTTACCGAGGCTTCCGTGGGCGCGGGGGTCAGCACCGTATTTTTTATCGCCGCCGTGTTCCGAACCACAAGGAGGACGAAAGATTAAACGCTTCTGGCTAATACCGGTGTTGTGCTGCTGGGGCATGCTGGTGCATGCGACCCTGGACTTTCCGGGTTGGGGGGATCCCAATGCCCCGGCTCATTTGCACGTGGCGCCCGAGTACCTGGAGCAAGCCTACGAAAAAACCGCCACGCCCAACGTCGTCACCGCCGTCCTGGCCGACTATCGCAGTTACGACACCATGTTCGAAACCGCCGTTGTTTTTTCCGCCGGCCTTGCCTGCTTCTTCCTGCTTCGAGTCCAGTCAAGAAAAAAGGAGGAGGAGGAGGAGGAAGACCGTTATTTTCGGCACCTTGCCACGGACATGGTCATCCGAATACGAACCCCGTCCATGCATGTGCCCGACTCCCCCTATTTGCAGCAACTGGACCCCTACTGGACGCCTCGAAGCCTCATTGTAAGGGCGGCCTGCAGGGTCCTCACGCCGTTCATCCAGCTATTTGCGCTGTACGTGGTGGCGCATGGGCACCACAGCCCGGGGGGAGGCTTCCAGGGAGGCGTCATCCTGGGAGCTTCACTGATTTTGGTCGCCCTGTCCCATGATTTGCGGACCAGCATGAAAATGACCCCGGAAAAGCTCATGGGCGTGTTGAGCCCGGCGGGAGTATTGATCTATGCGGGAGTGGGCGCCCTGTGTGTTGCGGCCGGACATAATTTTTTGGATTACGGCGCCTTGGCGGAATGGCTCGGGACGGCTCCGGAAGCCGCCCGTTCGTTGGGAATATTATTCGTGGAAGTGGGAGTGGCCGTCTGCGTCATGGCCACCATGATAATCATCTACGCCAATCTGTCTTCAGCCGGCGGCCACAAACAAGGACTGTAATCAGACATGGAATCGATAACCGGCCTCATCCTCGCAAAATACAACTACTGGATGTATATATCGCTTATGATGGTAGGCCTTTACGCCATGATCGCCAAGAACAATCTGGTTAAGAAGATCATCGGCATGAACATCCTGCAGACGGCCATCATCTTGTTTTACATCTCCATCGGCGCAAAAAAAGGCGCAACCATCCCCATCATCATGCATTCGGAGGGCCACGGGCATGAGGCTGTGCATGCCGTCCAGTACATAAATCCTTTGCCCCATGTGCTTATGTTGACGGCTATCGTGGTTTCGGTGGCCACCTTAGGGGTGGCGTTGGCCCTGGCGATCCGTTTGTACGCCCGTTTCGGGACCCTGGAGGAGGACGAAATCAACGATCAGGTACGGGAGGCCCCGTGAACCAATATCCGGCCTTTCTCATCATAGCGCCGCTTCTCGCGGCATGCCTGATTGCATCTGCGGCATGGCTGCGCAGGTCCTTGTGCTTCCCCATAGCGGTCCTGGGTTTGGGGACGTCCTTTCTTTCCTCCCTGGGCGTCGCCGCGCGCGTCCTGACTGACGGCCATTTTCAATACCGCATGGGCGGATGGGCGCCGCCTTTGGGCATCGCCCTGGAAGTGGATTACCTGAACGCCCCGGTGCTGGTTGCCGTCTCCGGGGCCGCCCTGGTCAGCCTGATTGCAACGCGTCAAATCATAGAAAGGGAACAGGGGCCTAAAGCGCCCGTTTTTTACACCTTGATGCTGCTGGCCGTCACCGGCATGCTGGGCATGACCGCCACGGGAGACGCCTTCAACTTGTACGTTCTGCTGGAAATCTCCTCCATCACCGGATACGCTCTCACCGCTTCGGGTGATCGTTTAGCGCCGCTCGCCAGCCTGCGGTATCTGCTGCTTGGCACGATCGGGGCTTCGTTTTACCTTCTGGGCGTAGGGCTCCTTTATATGATGACCGGCACCCTGAACATGGCGGATTTAAGCCATCTTTTGCCGGCATTATACGGCTCGGACGCCATTTTCGCCGCCTTCCTGCTTATCCTTTGCGGAATCTGGTTGAAGGCGGCTTTGTTTCCCCTGCACGCCTGGCTGCCGGGCGCCTATTCCCATGCAAGCCACGCCTCCGCCTGCCTTTTGGCCCCCCTCATGACCAAGGTGATGATTTACGTCATGCTGCGGGTCATGTTCACTGTTTTCACCCCCGCTTACGTGTTTGAACAAATATCCCTGGAGGGATTTGTGGTGACCCTCGCTTCCGTCGCCGTCGTCGCCGGCTCGCTCATGGCCCTGGCCCAGCGCAACTTACGGCGTATGGCCGTGTACATCGTGGTTGCGGAAGTGGGCTACATGGTCGGGGGCGCCTGGCTGGGAAACCAGACCGCATGGACCGGCGCCATCCTGCATCTCTTGAACGACGTCCTCATGACCTTGTGCCTGTTTTTGGCCATAGCCGCCCTGGCCGGCAGGATGGAAACCACGGATTTCAAGAATCTTAAAGGCCTTTTTTCAACCATGCCGTTTTCCATGGGCGCCCTGGTTCTGGGCGCCATGTCCATCATCGGCGTTCCGCCCGCGTGCGGGTTCTTCAGCAAATGGTTCTTGCTGAAAGGCGCCATCGAGGCGGGGAGGTTCGACTTCCTGGCGGCCCTTTTGTTTTCCAGCTTGATCAACGTGGTCCTTTTTTTCCGGTTGTTCGAGTGCGCCCTGTATTCCGGGGACGATCATCACGGCCCCGGGGAGCACGGACATATTGAGATTCATGAGGCGCCGCTGTCCCTGGTTGCTTCCTTATGGGCGGCGGCGGCCGGAATACTGGCCGTGGGGTTTTATTCCGGCTCAATCGTAAACAATTTCATCAAACCGGCGCTTATGTGACGGCGCATCCCGGAGCCTGAGAGTGCACGAAATCGTCTCCATTCGGCCCCTTCTTGCGGTGATCGCGTCTTTGGCTGTGACGCCCATCCTGCTCTCCGCCCGGTCTCCCAATGTCCGGGAGGGATGGACCTTTGCGGCGGGCGCCGTCAAGTTGGGAATCGTCCTTTCCATGCTGCCCGCCGTGTTAGGCGGAAACGTTTTTTGTTTTGCTCTGACAGAGGTGATCCCTGGAATTCGCCTGGCTTTTCGTGTGGACGCCATGGGCATGTTGTTCGCCCTGGTTGCTTCCACCCTGTGGATCGTGACCTCGGCCTATTCCATCGGCTACATGCGCGGCCTGGACGAGCACTCCCAAACCCGGTACTTCTGTTTTTTCGCCATTGCGCTTTCCGCAACCATTGGGGCGGCCTTCGCCGCTAACCTCGTCACCCTGTATATGTTCTACGAAATTCTTTCGTTCGCCACCTATCCCCTGGTCACCCATCACCAGGATGAAGAGGCCAAAATTTCCGGCCGCAAATACTTGTTTTTCATTGTAGGCGGATCCGTGGTGCTGGTTTTGCCGGCCATGATCATCTGCCACATGAAGGCCGGAACCCTGGATTTTGCGCCCCAGGGATTTTTGGCCGGACATGTGACGCAGGGCTTGGCGACAGCACTTCTTCTTTTGTTCGTATTCGGCCTGGCCAAAGCCGCGCTCATGCCCATGCATTCCTGGCTGCCGGCCGCCATGGTGGCGCCGACTCCGGTGTCCGCGCTGCTGCACGCGGTGGCGGTGGTCAAGGTGGGGGCTTTTTCCGTAGCCCGGGTTCTCACCGGGGTTTTCGGCGTCGACCTTTTAGCGCAATACGGGCTGGGTACCCTTTTGGCCGTGCTGGCTTCCATCACCATTTTGGTCGCTTCCTTTATCGCCCTTTCCCAGGACGGACTCAAAAGGCGGCTGGCCTTTTCCACCATTGGGCAATTATCGTACATCCTTTTGGGCGTGGCCCTTCTAACGCCCAAAGGCATAACCGGCGGCCTGGTGCACATCGCCATGCACGCCTTTGGGAAGATCACCCTATTCTTTTGCGCGGGAGCGATTTTTGTGGCTGCGGGTATAAAAAACATCTCCGAAATGAAAGGACTCGGCCGGCGCATGCCCATAACCATGGGCGCTTTTTTTATCGGCAGCCTGTCCGTGATCGGGCTGCCGCCCGGCGGCGGATTTATTTCCAAGTGGTTCCTGGCCCTGGGCGCCCTGGAATCCCATGAACTGGCCTTTTTATGCGTGCTGCTTTTCAGCTCTTTCTTAAACGCGGCCTATTTTCTGCCCATCGCCTACAACGCGTTTTTCGCCAATCCGCCGGATGACGCCAAGGATGCGGGCATTCAGGAAGCCCCGCCCTGGTGCGTGGCCCCTCTGGCGTTCACCGCAATGGCTTCGGTGTGGCTTTTTTTCAATCCCTGGCCCTTTCTCGATCTGGCGCGGCTCGCCGCGGCTCAGGTTACAGGAGGTTAAGCATGGCCGACAAAAAGCCCGGGCCGGACCGGGAGGAAATCATGATTCTGGACCACGAACCCCAGCCGGGCTATCGCACAGCGCTCATCGCAGTCGTGATAGCGGGCGTTTTATGGCTTGCAGTCTGCTTTATGGGGGTGTTTCACCATGGCTGATAAAACCGGCTGGTTTGACAAACCTGGCAACTTTAAAAAGTTTTTACGGGGCTTTTTTGCCATCCTCATCGTCCTTTTAATCGTGGATCTTTTTGTGCCCAAGCATCCCCATTTTCCCTGGGAGTATGCGCCGAATTTCTCAGCCGCCTACGGGTTCATATCCTGCGTGCTTTTGGTGGTAGTGGCCCGGGGGCTGCGGCGCATCGTAATGCGAAAAGAGGATTATTATGATTCCTGACATCCCGCCCGGACTCCTGATCGTCTGCGGAGCGTTCCTGGCTCCCTTTCTCAGAGGGGGAGTGCGCAAGGCATGGGTGTTGATTCTGCCCTTGACGGCGCTGGCCATCGCCGTCACCGCCCCGGAGGGCGCCCGGTGGACCGTCGACTTTCTGGGGCAGAAGATGGTCCTGTTTCACATGGACCGCTTGTCCCGGGTTTTTGGAATCATTTTTTCCCTGATCACGGTTATCGGTTTCGTTTTTGCGCTTAAAGTCGAAGACTCCCTCCAGCATACCGCGGCCCTGGTGTATGCCGGAAGCGCCCTGGGCGTGACCTTCGCCGGAGATTTCCTTTCCCTGTACGTGTACTGGGAATTCATGGCCGTGGCCTCCACCTTCCTGGTTCTGGCCCGGCGAACCCCGGAAGCCCGGGCGGCCGCGTTTCGCTATATTCTGGTGCACCTGGCCGGGGGATTGGTTCTGCTGGCGGGAATCGTCCTATGGTATTTTGAAACCGGCAGCTTGGCCGTCGGCCATATCGGCCTTCACGGATCGGCTTCCTGGCTTATTTTTCTGGGAATCGCCGTGAATGCGGCCATCCCCCCCCTGCATCCGTGGTTAAAGGACGCCTATCCCCAAAGCACGGCCACGGGAGCGGTCTTTCTTTCCGCATTCACCACCAAAAGCGCCGTCTATCTGATGGCCCGCACCTTTGCGGGAACCGAATTGCTCATCTGGCTGGGCGCGATCATGACTTTCGTCCCCATCTTCTACGCGGTGCTGGAAAACGACATCCGAAGCGTTTTGTCATACAGCCTGATCAACCAGGTTGGCTTCATGATGTGCGGCGTGGGGATCGGCACGGAACTGGCCATCAACGGAACCGTGGCCCATGCTTTTTGCCATATTTTGTACAAGGCGCTGTTGTTCATGGCCGCCGGAAGCGTACTGCACGTCACCGGACGCATCCGATGCACGGACCTGGGCGGGCTATACAAATCCATGCCGCTCACCTGCCTCTTTTGCATTGTGGGCGCGGCGTCCATATCCGCCTTTCCGTTGTTTTCCGGGTTTGTCAGCAAGTCCATGATCGTCTCCGCCGCCGGATACGGACATCTTGCCGTGATTTGGCTTATGCTTCAATTCGCCTCGGCGGGCGTATTCCATCATGCAGGCATCAAGGTGCCGTTTTTTATGTTTTTCTCCCACGACCAGGGAATTAAGGCCAAGGAGCCGCCCCTGAACATGCTTTTGGCCATGGGCGCGGCCGCCTTTTTGTGCATTGCGGTGGGCGTGTATCCCAAGCCTTTGTACGCCATTCTGCCTTTTCCCGTGGACTACGTCCCGTACACGGCGGCCCACGTGGTCGGGCAATTGCAGCTCCTGTTGTTCGGCGCCCTGGCCTTCGCCCTGCTCATGCTGTCCGGCGTGTACCCTCCGGAAATCAGGGCGATCAACTTGGATACGGACTGGTTCTACCGCAAAGGCTTCCGCGTTGCGGACAAGACTTTGGGAACCGTTTTGAACGGAGTCAATAAAGCGGCGGCGGGACTTTTCTTCGGAATGATTCCCGGAGCCGCGGCGCGATTTTCTTCAAACGCCCCGGTGCGCATTGCCGGCGCGCCATTGGCCGGGCTGTTCTGGTTGCTGGGATGCAGGGGCCAATACCTGAAATTCAGGTTGGATTTTTTGCGGAAATCCTATGAAAAGGAGTCCCTTCCCGTGGGATGGGCGGCCGCGGCCGTGGCCGTGATGTTCGTGCTTTTATATATTTGGAATTAATCCCCTATGCGGTGAACGGAGGGGAGATTCCGGATGCATAAACTTATCTCTCAGGCCCTCATTTGACATTTTTTCAAGAACCTGGAGATAAGCATCGCGTCCCCTGAAATCTGTAATGAATTGTAAAACCCGGAGGCGAATTATGCCGTCACTGGCCCAAATGAAAAACATCCGCATGATGTCTATTTTGTCCGACGAAATGTTGAATCGAATCCTCCCCTTGATTACGGAGGAAAGCTACGACGCCGAACAGGAAATATTTTGCGAGGGCGACCCTGCGGACGCCGTTTATGTGCTTGTGAAGGGCAAGGCCCTGTTGAACAAGTCCGCTTCCAACTCCGTGTGCGTTGCCGTATCGGCCGTAGATCCCGGCGACGCCTTTGGCTGGAGCGCCATCCTGGGGCGTTGCATATACAGCGCCACGGCCACCTGCGTGGAGCAAAGCCTGCTTTGGAGGTTGCCGGGCAAGGCGTTTTTGGATCTGTTGAACGAGGATTCGGTCATGGGACACAAGATCATGGAGTTTTTAGCGCAAACCCTGAACGAACGCCTGGAAAAGCGCACCACCCAACTCTTTAAAACCCTGCTGGAACATATCGAAATGGTCTGCGGCCTGGAAGGGGTTGGTTGATTTTGCGTCAACCGTTGTCGTTAAACCGATAAACGGGATGCCAGGCCTTTATTGATTAGTGACTTCCGCAAAACTCATCGAAACAAAAAAAAGCCCCATCGAACGCACATGTTGCATTCGCATGGGACCATGAGAAGAAGGATGGTGCCCGGGACGAGAATCGAACTCGTACAGTGCGCAGCACCGAGGGATTTTAAGTACGAAAAATCTTGAACAAGAAATTTTTAGGTTTTTCAAACACTTGAAATCATTGATAGTCTAAGCATGGCCGTTTGGCCCTGTTTGATATTTTTAGAACTTTTTTGAGCCTGGCGGGCACAATTTAGGCACAGGGCCAGGACGTAGAAAGCCCTTGGAGCCCTGCTTCTCTCAGGAATTTCCTATTTGGAAACTGCTGCAATAAAATAGATTCATTCAATACTGCACTAAGTTTGACGTTTAACACGGTTAGTGATAGGCGTTTATACATACTCGTGAATTTTCCCGGAAATAATTTTCGGCGACATTTTGCAGCCGGATTGAAAAGCTCGATCATGGAAACGTTTCCTTTATTGCCGTTTGCCCCATACGATAATAATTTTGCTTCCCAAGATGGCCCCCAAACATCAAGCATTCATTTATTGAAAGGTTATCCAAATGTCTATTTTACGCCAAACTGACCAGAAAACGGAAGTGGAAAACGGCCCCGGAATGGTTGTTGGCGACTATCACTTCCGGTGCACCCTTACCAGAGAAGCGTTGTTGCCTGCTTATAAGGGGTCCACTTTTCGGGGGGTATTCGGCCATTCCCTTAAAAGGGTGGTGTGCACTTTTAAGAACAAAGAGTGCCATGAGTGCCTGCTTAATAACCGGTGTCTTTACGCCAAGATATTCATTGATGAGAGTACGTTCGATCCCGAGCAAAAGGGGGCCCCAAGCATACCAAAGCCTTATGTGATCAAGCCTCCGAAAACTATTAACAGCCATATGCTCGAAGGAGATGCCTTTGATTTTCATCTTTTGCTTTTTGGAGATGTAAACAAGGAGCTGCCCTACTTTGTGTATGCGTTTTCGGAAATAGGGAATTTGGGGATCGGAAAGCGGATTGACGGGCATAGGGCGGGATTCGTTGTAAACGAAATACTGCATAATGAAGAAGTCATATACACCGATGAGGAGAAAACCTTGACAGGGGGGACTTACGGAAATTCAGTTGGACTGGGAAAAACTCCGGCCCCCAAGGACGAACCTTTTGTAGTCCAAGTTTTTTTGGAAACGCCCCTGCGACTTAAGTTTGGGAATCATCTTCAGGCGGATCTTCCGTTTCACGTACTTATCCGGGCGGCGCTTCGCAGAATATCCACCCTCTTCAACCAGTATGGAGAAGGGGAGCCGGACCTGGATTACAAGGGATTGGTGAAAAGGGCTCAGGAAGTGGAAGCAGTAGATTCCAACCTCCATTGGTATGATTGGAAACGGTATTCTAACAGGCAGGACAAATCCATGCTCATGGGAGGGATAAGCGGCTCCGTGGATTATTTTGGGAAGTTGGAAGAGTTTCTTCCTATCCTGCGTCTGGCGGAACTGCTTCATGTAGGTAAGCAGACCACTTTCGGTTTAGGCGAATTTCGTATGGAGGTGATGCGATGAAAAATATTCTTCTGGCGGTTGTCGGCCTAAGCCCCCAGGTGGTTACAGAGACCCTGTATGCTCTGCACCAGCAGCAAAAAGAGGTTCATGCCATTCACATAATCACGACGCGTGATGGGAAGGAACAAGTCTACGCAAATCTTCTTGGAGGAGAAAACAGCGCCTACCAGAAATATTTGAGGGATTATGAAATCGATCCGGCTTCAATCGAATTCACCCACCATAATGTCCACGTGATTCATGATTCCGTCGGGAACGAAATTCCCGACATTATTGACGGGGAAGACAATGAACTATTGCTGCGGCTGTGCATGGACAAAGCCTTTCATTTAACAAAAGACCCTGAATCCGCAGTCTTCTTCTCCGTTGCCGGAGGAAGGAAGACCATGAGTTCATGCCTGGCCTTGGCTGCACAGATGTATGGCCGGCCCCAGGACAGGCTTTATCATGTCCTGGTAAGCCCGCAGTTTGAAAGCAACAGAGACTTTTATTTTCCGCCTAAAGAATCAGCCCTCATTGAGGTCCGTGATAAAGACAACCTCCCCATACATATGGAGACCGGGCGTGCTCAGGTAAGTCTTATACCATTGCCTTTCATCTCCGTTCGTGACCGTCTGACCCCGGCGCATTTGATAGAACCGGCTGATCCTGCGACCCTGATGCTTTCTCTGGTGAAAGGCGGCCAGCAGCCGGTTACCGTCAGTCTGGCTGACAAAAAAATAAAATATAAAGGAAGGGAGTGCGATTTAAGGCCGGCGCATATGGCGCTGTACTTTTTCCTGGCTTCACAAAAAAAGGAATGCAGGCCCGAGAAAAAGGATGCTTCCTGCAAAAATTGTACGGATTGTTTTGTGGAGTGGGACGACATTGAAGAGAAGCATCCTGAAATCACAAATGTGTACCAAAAAATTGCTGGGACTCGCCCTGTCGGCGAGATGAGCAAAGACGGAATAATGTCAATCTCTTACGAAAATTTTAATGGCTACAAATCTAAGGCGAATAAACAACTAATCAGTAGTTTTGGGGAGTTCGCCAAAAAATTTCTTGTCATAGCCTCAGATCGATCCGGGGACAACATCCGATACGGGATCCATTTGGACAAGGAGCTTCTCAGGCTGGAATATTAGGCAGACGGAAACGTTTCCAAACTTTAACATGTGTTTTTTGCGTGCTTAAAATGAAATCGAAAACCGATGCTAAAGGGCGCAACAGCCTTTTTACCCTGGATCTTAAAGCAATCGGGAAAGGACGATAATCATGGAGGAATTAAAACGGGTTGTACTTGCAGCGCTGCTTCACGACATCGGCAAGTTCGCCCAAAGGGCGAAAAGGCCGTACTCCAAGGACATGGAGGGAGAGTACCTTACAAACTACAAGGGCAAAGCCGGGCACTGGCACACAGTCTATACAGACTACTTTATTGAAAATGACCTCCCCCTCCCCAAGGACATAAGGGAGGACAGGTCCAAGGTTGCCAGGATGGCTTCAGCCCACCACAAACCCAACCATGACGACGCGGCCGAAATGTCCATCATGATAGCGGACCGGTTGAGTTCAGGTGAAAGGGAAGAACACGCACATTCCGAAGAGCCGCCTTCTTTCAGGGAAGCCCGGCTGGTTTCCGTCTTTGACCAGGTCCAGATGGGACGGCATGAGTTCAACCCGCCAGGGGAATGGTTTCACCGTCTCGTTCCATTGGATCCGCAGGAAGACCAATTTTTTCCGATCCAGGCCAAAGCATCCGGGGATCCTGAAGAATATGCAGCGCTTTTTGACAGCTTTATGTCGGACATAGAAAAGATCAGCCAGGACTTGCCCTTTGATCTGTATCTTGAAGCTCTGGCCACGACCTTGGAATCATATACATGGTGCATCCCGTCATCCACGTATAAGACCCTGGCTGACATCTCGCTGTACGACCACGGATTTACAACAGCGTCCATCGCCCAGGCTTTGTTCCTGTTTCACAAGAACAAAGGGACGGCGCCCAGGGAAAAGGATGAGGAAGACAAATTCATCATCCTGGGAGGCGATTTATCCGGCATACAGGATTATATATTCGGCATAAGCAAAAACTCCGGCAGAGGCGTTTCAAAGATTTTCCGCGCCCGTTCGTTTTACCTGCAGGCGGTGGTGCGTTCCGTCATCCTCTCCATATGTCAGCGCCTGGGTGTTCATGGCGTGTGCCGGCTTATGGACTCGGGCGGGAAGTTCATGCTGCTCCTCCCCCTGCTGCCGGAAGTGCAGGAAAAACTGTCTGTCCTCGAGAAAGAGGTGCACAGCTGGTTCAAGGGACGCTTTAAAGGGCTGTTAAGCATGAGCCTGTCCTGGCAAACCACGCTGTCTCAAAAGGATTTCGAACCGGAAACATTCAGGAAGAAACTGGATCAAACCCACGACGCGCTGGAAGTCGCCAAGCTCAGAAAGCTGAAAACAGCCATAGCAAATGACGGCCCCGTCATCACAGAAGATTACGACGAGCGGGAAGGCGGCAATTGCACCATATGCGGGTACAATCCATCCGACGTGGAATGCACCGAATCAATCGCAAAAAAGGAAGGCCAGGAAGTCAGTCTGTGCAGGGAGTGTTTCCAGCAGATTGTGGAAATCGGCGCCAACCTGCCTAAAAAGCAATATTACACCTATGCGGACAAGGGCGATATTGAACTGTTCGACGGAGTGCATTTCTCCATGCTCGCAAAGCCACCTGCTCATTTCCAAGGCGTATTAGCCATGGAGACGCCGGCCATTACGCCCGGCATGGCCCATGCCCGCATAGCCAGAAGCCTTCCTTCCATCACTGAAGAAGAACTTATGGACAATGACTGGTTTTCCGCCCTGGACAATGAAAACGGAGAAATCCCCCTGGAGGCTGGTCAGGTGAAAACCTTTGGAATGATAGCCGCCAAGGCCAGGAAAAAGACCGGAGAGGGGCTGGTGGGCAGAGCGCTGTTGAGCTTCATGAAAGCAGACGTCGACAACCTGGGGCTGGTATTCAGCATGGGATTGGGAGACAGGCTTTCCGTGGCGCGTTTTTCGTTTTTGTCACGAATGCTCAGTTTCTTTTTTTCCGACTACCTGACCACATTGTGTGAACAGCGCTTTCCCGACATCTACACCGTGTTTGCCGGAGGGGACGACCTGTTCATGGTGGGGCCATGGAATCAGACTCTGGAGTTTGCGCTCAGGGTCAGGGAGGATTTCGCAAAATTTTGCGGAAACAACCCGGACCTGACCCTGTCCGCGGCGGTGATGCCGGCCAAGCCTCGCCTGCCTATGCGCAAAGCGGCCGCTTTGGTGGAGGACTGGCTCGATAAAGCAAAAGACTCCGGCCCGGAAAAAGACAAGCTGTGCTTCCTGGATGAGGCCTTTTCCTGGGCGGACATGCGGGATCTGATGATTCTGGGCGGCAACTTTGAAAAAGCCATGGAAGAAAAAGACCGAACCAGGTTTACTCCCAGCTTTGTTTATCGCCTGCTTGAATATCAGAGGATGTACAAACGGTTCATCCAGGAAAACAAAATCCGTTTTGGCAGATACCTCTCCCACGCTCACTATGACATCGGGAGGAACATTGTAGACCCCAGGGGAGGCAACCAGGTTGAGGTGGACATGCTTTATTCCATTTTTGCGGTAGGCGCCGAGTCCCGGCCCCTACTGGATAACCTGCATGTGCCCCTTTATTACGCCATTAACCGAAACAGGAAAGAATAACCAAACGTTTTTTCTATATAAAACCCCAAAGGAGGTTCGAAGATGAGCTACTATCGCGATGAGAATAATAACATTAGATGCAACCTTTTAGATGAGGATGCTCTAAAGCTGGCTCGCAGCTTTATAAAGTACAAGCCTCACAGAGACAATGAGCCTGACAAGAAAGGTTCGCTAACCCCTACCCAGTTGCGCCGCTTCTATAAGGACTTCAAGCAACTGGAAAAAAAGGTCAAATCCAAAACGAATTTTGAAGCTGTCAAGCCGCTCATAAAAATGGTGAAATCCAAGGCCAATTATGCAGCCAGAGAAGACAATCCCAAAATCCCTCGTAATTTCAAGTCGTTCTTGGTTGAAAATATTGATAGGATAGACATGTCGGAAGACTTCGAGGCCTTCATGCTTCATTTTGAGGCTGTGGTAGGCTTTTACTATGGATTACCGGGTATTAAAAAGCTGCGATAAAATCAAGGAGGATAGAATGAAACTGGAAAAAATCATCAAGATTTCCGGCAAAATAAAAGTGATCACCGGTCTGCATATCGGGGCCGCCAGTGAAACCATCGAAATCGGCGGCATGGACAATCCCATCATCAAGGACCCCTTGCCGGAAAGCGGCGCGCCTTATATTCCCGGCTCGTCCCTTAAAGGCAAACTCCGCAGCCTGTTGGAGATCAAGGAAGGCCGCTTTGTAATGGGAAAAGGGAGGGCCGACGGCGCCCCTTGCGATTGCGGGCAAAAAGACTGCCCGGTCTGTCCGGTCTTTGGAACCTCCGCCTCAAAAGACAAGGGGCGGAACGGCAACGATGTGCAGGGGCCCACCCGTGTGGTGGTCCGGGACGCCATGCTTTCCAGCGACTGGAAAAAGCGGTTCGAAGAGGGCGATCTCCCCATGGAGGTGAAATACGAAAACTCCATCAACCGCATTTCCTGCATGGCCAATCCCCGGCCCTTGGAAAGGGTTCCCGCGGGCGTGGAGTTTGATTTCAACATCTCCTTCAAAAAATTCGACGAAGACCCGGACAATTACTTCCAGAACCTGCTCAAGGCCATGAAAATGCTGGAACTGGACGCTCTGGGAGGAGCAGGCTCTCGGGGATGCGGGCAAATAAAATTTTGCCCACTGCTGATCGACGGCGTGGAACAGTCGGAAGATTTCCTGGAATCCCTGAGCCTGTAAACAGGAGGCGCCCATGTTGCACAGGTATAAAATCACGCCTCGCTCGCCGGTCATCACGCCGTTGGCGTCCGATACCCTTTTCGGCCATTTGTGCTGGGCCATTCGGTATCGGGATGGCGAGGAGGCTTTGGAAAAGTTCCTGCTGGAATACGGCCAGGGGCCGGCGCCGATCATATTTTCATCCTGCTTTGCCGCCGACACCCTGCCCAGGCCTGTTTTGCCTCCTCCCACAAGGGAACAGACCGCTCAATTTGTAAAGTCCGGGTTTGGCGAAACCCAACAGGACCTGTTCAACGGCCTCTCCGCCATTAAAAAATGGAACAAGGCGGGCCGGATATCCCTGGAAGACTGGCAAAGCCTTAAGGGCGAGTACGATCCGCTGAAATTGTACTCTCTGTTCTTGAGCCGGCGGGACTCCGAGGGCGAGGCAAAAGCCTCTGCGCCCGTTCAGGACTCCACCATGCACAACACCATCAACAGGGAGAGCGGGACCGTGCAGGAAGGCGGCCTTTTTGTCAGGGATAAAACCTGGTACGCCCGGGATACCGTACTGGACCTGTACGTCAGGACCAGAGACTCGGAAGCAGCCGCCGTTGCGGACTGGTTCTTGACGGAATATCTTCCGGCCTCCGGCTACGGGGCGGACAAGTCGGCGGGCATGGGGGTCCTGGACATTGAAAAGGATTCGAACTTTGATCCTTCATCCCTGGAAGCCGAAAACCCCAATGTGCAGATGTCGCTCTCCTTTTGCGCTTTCAGCGGAATGGAAGAGCTTCCTGCACTGTACCGCCTGACAACCCGCTTTGGAAAGCTGGGGGGCGACTTTGCCTATTCCAGCCCCACGGGCGGGCCTCCCAGGCCCTTTAAAAAGCCCATCCTCATGTTTGCTCCGGGGGCGGTCTTTGGCGGCGACAGCCGGTTGGACGAGGTCGGCCTGCTTAAAAACGTGCACTCGGATGAGAGGATCCGCCATTGCGGCATCCCCTTAACCATACCGTTTTCCATCAAAGAGGAAAATTTCCATGAATGGTTTGCAATTTGAAAAACACAGGGCGGAGTTTGAACTCCTGACTCCCGTCCACATCGGAACCGGGGAGGAACTGGATCCCTTTTCCTACGTGATCCGGGACGGAAGCCTGCATTTCATCGATCTGGTTAAATGGATGGAATCCTATGAAGACCAGGAAACCCTGCTGCGTATGACGGATACGGACAACTTTGCGGCCCTGCGCTCTTTTGTGGCCGAAAATGTCTCCATTGAAAAGGCCGGCATGGGATCCGTCAAGGTGGAGTCCCATAAGCTCCTAAAAACCTATGAAAAGGCCATCAAAGAACGGGACCCCAAAAACCAGGTGCTGGTGGGCCCCATGATGCGAAACTTCGTCACAGGCCAGGCATACATACCGGGATCCAGCGTCAAAGGCGCCATTCGGACGGCCCTGGCCAACCCCTGCGTGGGCCCTGCCCGCGTGAGAAAAGGAGACAGGGACGCCTCGGAAAAAATATTTGGGAGAATCAAGGACGATCCCATGCGCTGGCTCAAAATCCCGGACATTTCCCTGGGCCCGGACGCCACCGTCATTGTGGAGCCCGTGGAAGTGTCAAACAAGCCGGACAAGTCTCCCACCCCCAAAGGCCATGTGGAAGCCGCTCACGCCCTGGCGACAGGCAGACCCAACAAGCGCTCGGCGGTTTTATCCCTGGCCCCGTTTCCCCTCCATGGAAACACGGTGGACGCCCAGTACCTCCTGGATGCGCTGAACGATTTTTATGTGCATAAGTATGTTCAGGAAGCCTTGAGGTTTTATAATGCAGGCCCTGTCGCCAGAGTGGGGAAAATTCTGGAGCCCGTCAACTGCATTGTCAAAAACCTCGCCTCCAACGAAGCGATCCTCCGGGTCGGCAGATTCTCCCATGTGGAATGCATGACCCTGGATGATGTGCTGGATCCCATAACCCGTAAAAAAAATGGCAAACGCATGCCGTACGGAACCACGCGGACCCTGGCCAATCAGCTTTATCCCTTTGGGTGGATAAAGGTGCGCTTTCCCGCACTTCCCCTGAAGGACAAAAAGCCCTATCCCTGGCCCAATAATCTGGCCGCCTCCGAGAACGCTCCGGTGCAAAAACTGTCCGCTGCGGCCGCCCCGGGTCAAGCCGGCGCATCGCCTCAAGCCCCCACAAAAACCGGGGAGGCGGCAAAATCCGCCATGTCCAGGATTCCTCCGGCCCAGGTGAAGGAAACCTCCCGACTGGAGCCCTTACTAAAACAGTTGACGTTGCTCAAACCCAACGACAAGGTGGGCATGGACCGCATGATAGATGCCCTGGAAAGGCTGTCGGAAGTTCAGGACAAAAACGCCTTGGGCAATGCCATCATTGCCAAGCTCAAAAAAGCGGGCATGTGGAAAAAGCATCCCCGCAAGCTGGATGTCCTGTCCAACATGGACGACTAACCGCCTGGTTGGGCGAATATCCGGGAATGGTTCTTTGACAATTTATTTCCAGGCCTGATTCAGGCGATAATCATGGATAATCCATGTTTTCGCAAATATCAGGCTATTGGAAAATGATGCAGAAATTGACCTGACCTATGAAGGGTTTGCGACCCCGGAGCCTTGAAGCTCACTTCGACCGTTTGGCCACTTTCGTAGAAATTGACCTGGCTCACGAAGGGATTGCGACAGCATCAGGAAGATTAGCATTACAAAGATTAGCATGTAGAAATTGACCTGATTTTGAAGGGATGAAAAAACCAACCATTTGACATGCAGGAGGAAGATTGAAAAAATTGTTTTTATTGTTCAACCACAAATTCACCCCGGAGCAGGAGGCGGACGCCAGGGCCTCCCTGGAGGTGGAGGAGATTGTGGAACTGCCCCCGGACCTGGCCCGGCTGTGGCGCCAGATCCCGGCGGACATGTCGGAGATAGGCGATTTCCTGGAGCCTGTGCGCCAGTGGCTGGCCCGGGAATCCGTCGCCGGGGATGCGGCTTTGATCCAGGGGGATTTTGGGGCGTGTGCGCTGATGGTGGAGTACGCCCGGGAACGGGGGCTGGTTCCCGTGTATTCCACAACCGAACGCAAGGCCCGGGAAGAAACGCTTCCCGACGGCTCCGTGCGCATGAGCCATCAATTCAAACACACCTTGTTCAGAAAATATGGAGAATAACCATGGCCCGTCATTTTATATCTTTTTTGGGAACCAACGATTACCTGCCCTGCACCTATTACCGGACCGGCGAGGAAATGACGCCGGAAGTGCGGTTCGTCCAGGAAGCCATGGCGGAGATCCTGTGCCGCCGCTGGAGCGGGGAGGACCGGATCACCGTCTTTACAACCCGGGACGCCTTGGAAAAAAACTGGCGGGACAACGGACAAAGAGACCGGGAAGGCAAGCCCTTGGAAAGGCTTGGGCTGGAGCAGGCATTGTCCCGGCGCGGCCTGCCCTGCAAGGTGGAGAGCATCATCATCCCCGAAGGCGGGAGCGAGGACGAAATCTGGCAAATTTTTTCCACGGTTCTGGACGCAATCCAGGATCAAAGCAGCCTGTACCTGGACATCACCCACGCCTTCCGTTCCATCCCTTTATTAGGAACCGTGGTGCTGCACTATGCCAAGGTGGTGAAGGAGGCATCCATTGAAGGGATTTACTACGGCGCTTTTGAGGCGTTGGGAACGCCGTGGGAGGTCAAAAGCATTCCCGTGGAAGAGCGGCTGGTCCCCATTTTCGATCTCACTCCCTTTGTAACTTTGCTGGACTGGTCTCTGGCCTTCGACCGCTTTATCGGCGCCGGCGACGCCAAACCCGTCAGCGATCTGGCCCGCAAGGGCGTCATGCCCATGCTTAAGGCCACCCAGGGCAAGGACGCCGTGGCGTCCGCCGTAAGAATTATGGCGGATCGCTTGGAGGATTTCACCCTCACCCTGGCCACGTGCCGGGGAAAGGGCATTTCAGGCGCCGCATCCAGGCTGCAGGAACGACTGAACGACTGCAAAAAAGTGGATGTTCAGGCGGAAATGATTCCCCTTTTGGAAAAGGTGGAAACCCGCATGGCCCCATTCGCGGGGGACGCCACGCGGGACGGCGTGGCCGCCGCCCGCTGGTGCCTGGACCATAGCCTCTATCAACAGGGATTCACCATTTTGTCGGAAACCCTGGTCTCCCATGTTGCGGCGGAAGCCGGGCTGAACCCTGAGGAACGGAAGGACCGGATTATCGCCAACCAGGCCGCCAAAATTTTCAAGGATAACCTCCTGGAGGACCTTTGGAAGCCGGAAGCCAGATCCAATGCGGAAAAAACAAAAAAGTGCTTGGCGTTTTTTGACGGTTCAGAAGGCCTTGCAGATAAAATTCTGGAATTGGCGGGCCTGCGCAATGACATCAACCACGCGGGTTTCACCCAATCGGCCATGCCGCCAAGATCCGTGGAAAGCAAATTGAAAAACATCCTGGAAGACGTGGAGTCGGCCCTGGGCCTGTCATGATGCCTTACATGGATTCATGTGTTCGGGGAATGATTTGGAAAAACTGATATACAGCGGCGCCTGTCCGGCGGGATGGGCGGCTTCCGCAGACCTCCGGGCAAAAACGGACGATTTTTATAACATACTGAAATAACTATGTTTACAGAAATCGACCATCAGGAGGTCTGCGGAAATGCGAAATCATACATGTTTTCAAATAGTTAAGCTCTATACCCATAACTAAAAAGGAGGCGTTTTATGGAATACATGAGTTTTTTCCCGGAGGTCTGCGGAAATGGGGTTGCAATAGGCTGGTTTTTAAGCCTATTCTAAGGGT
>NZ_FQZU01000020.1:105153-108209 GCF_900142135.1 Desulfatibacillum alkenivorans DSM 16219
CCCTTATAGGGTAGGAATTGACCTGACTTACGAAGGGATGAATCAAGGCTCTTTTTGGCGTTAAAAAAGAGCCTTTTTTTTCACTGTTTCCAATCCGCCCCGGAAACGTTTCCGCCCCATGCAGCCCTTCTCCCCTGGGGCCGCACATAACCCGCTATTTATAAAGCATTTAATTTAAGCCTGGTTATTAAAAATGGAAACGTTGCAAAGCGTGTAATGCATTATTTCCCGGGGTATAGTGCGTTCCGGTTTCGCCGAGAAGAACAAGGCGAGCATGAGCTTCCACCCTGTCCGTGCAGGCCTCCCTCAAAAAACAAATCAGGAGGCTGAGGGCCGGCGGTCGGAAAGGAGGCGCCCCAAACATGTTTTATGAATACAAACCCTTTTTGTCCGAAGCCGGACGCATCAGGAGGCGGCCTATGGAAAACAGTCTTGAAAAACTCACGACCATGCTGCCCGTTATTTTGACGAGGATTGTGGATGCCAATATCGAACCCGTGCAAGAGCACATTGAGATGCTCCGGGTGAAAAATCCCGGCTTGAACGCCCATGGACTTGCCGGAAAGATTGTTTCCAGGGCTTCCCTGAAAAGCGGAATGGTAGGCGCTGCAACCGGTCTGGGCGGGGCGATCACCCTGCCGGTTACGGTCCCGACGGATCTTCTATGCACATGGAAAATCCAGGTGCGCATGGCCCTGACGGTTGCCGTCGCTTATGGTGTGCAAAAATCCTCGGAGGAATTTGCCGAGGACATCCTGTTGATCATGGCCGGCAACGCCGCCTCCCAGGCTCTGAAAAGGGCGGGCGTGGCTGCGGCCGAGGAGCTGACCCAAAAAATTGTGGACAAATACGTCACCCGGGCGGTCATGAAAAAAATCAACAAAATCCTGAGCCGGAAAATCATCACCAAGGCGGGCGAGAAGTCTTTCACCAGCTTCACCAAGCTGGTTCCGCTGATTGGCGCGCCCATCGGGTTTGGTACTGACTGGGGCGCCACAAAATTGATGGGAAAGACGGCTGTCCGTTATTACGGCGCCGCCTGAAGGGAACAACCCTTGTCCGGCGGGGGCGGCTTGCAAGCCGCCCCCGCCCCGCCGCTTTCATCAACAGGAGAATTTTTATGATTGCATACGTCACCACCCAGGGATCCAAGCTGGTAAAGGAAGGCCGGCATATTCTGGTTAAAAAGGGCAACGATACCCATCGGACCCTGTTCACCTACAAGCTGGAACAGCTCCAGCTTTTCGGAAATATCCAGATGACCCACAGCGCTTTGATCCAACTCATGAGAAACAACATCGACACCGTGTTTCTCACAAAAAACGGCCGGTATCTCGGACGGGTGGAAAGTCCGGAGCCCAAAAATGTCTTCCTGCGCAAGCAGCAGTTCCTGCTCCTGGACGACCCGGAGTTCGGTCTGAACATGGCCAAAAGCATCGTATCCGGGAAAATGGCCAATATGGCCACCCTGCTCTTACGCATCAAACGCACCAAAAAGGCGGACAGGGCGGGGTCATTGGCGCGCAAGATTATGGATCTTGGCTCCGGCCTGCAATCCGCGCCCACCATTGATTCCGTGCGTGGATACGAAGGCAAGGCCTCCGCGTTGTACTTTCAGGGGCTGCCTCTCGGATTTGTGGCGGAGATGGGCTTCACAAAGCGTGTGCGCAGGCCGCCCACAGACCCCGTCAACGCGGTGCTATCCCTTTTATACACCTTTGTCATGAATCGGGTTTACGCCGGGGTTAGAGCGGCGGGCCTGGACCCTTATCCGGGGTTTCTCCACGCTTTGGATTACGGCCGCCACTCCCTGGTCCTGGATCTTATGGAGGAATTTCGTACTACCATCGCCGACACCCTCACCCTGTCCCTGTTCAACCTGAAAATCCTCTCCAAGGACGATTTTATGGAGAGCCCGCGCACGCCGGAGCCTGAACATACCATCCCCCTTCCTGACGTCAACCAGGATCCGTTGGGACAAATGGCCAGCCCCGAGCATGAACGGGAACACTTTGATTTACCGGAACAAAGGATGGAGGAGATTGCAAAGCCGACGCCCGCACCTGCCAAAGAGCCTGTCAAACTCAAGCCCGACGCCTTTAACAAGGTGATTGAAGCCTTTGAGAAAAAACTGTCCGCCCGGTTTTACCATCCCGCGGCGGAAAAGGAATTGAGCTACGCCCAGGCCGTCGCCTTTCAGGCCAGCCTGTATCGCAAGGTCATCGAGGGAGAGGCTCGGGTGTATCAGCCCATACTTTTAAAATGATCACACTCATCACATACGACATTACCGAACCCAAAAGGCTGCAGCGCCTCAACAAGTTCCTCAAGGAGTTCGGAGAAAACACCCAGTATTCCGTTTTTGAATGCGACCTGGACGCAGACGGTCTGGCCCGCATCCGGCAGTACTGCTCCCAAAAACTGGACCTGATCAACGATTCGGTGCGCATCTACAAGATATGCTCCCGATGCATGCAAAAGGTGGAAATCTCGGGCCAGGGCCTGAAAATCACCCAACTGGACTATACGGTGGTTTGATATGAACATGATCGTCGCCTACGACATTACCGACCCCAAAAGGCTGGCCAAGGTGGCTAAAACCATGGAAGACTACGGAACCAGGGTCCAAAAATCCATCTTCGAGGTGGAGGCGGACGCAAGAATCTTCTTCCTCATGAAGAAGCGCCTGGAAAGCATTATCGACCCAAAGACGGACGGCATCAAGTATTTTCCCCTGTGCGAAAAATGCGCCGGAACCCTGGAAGTCATCGGGCAGGGCCACTTTCTGGACCCGGACCATGAATTCCTGATTCTGTGACTTTTCCGCAGACCTCCGGGCGAAAAGAGGCGATTTTTCTAACATACTGAAATAACTATATTTACCGAAATCGCCATTCAGGAGGTCTGCGGAAATGCGAAATCATACATGTTTTCAAATAGTTAAGCTCTATACCCACAACAAAAAAGGAGGCGTTTTATGGAATACATGAGTTTTTTCCCGGAGGTCTGCGGAAATGGGGTTGCAATAGGCTGGTTTTTAAGCCTATTCTAAGGGT
>NZ_FQZU01000039.1 GCF_900142135.1 Desulfatibacillum alkenivorans DSM 16219
GCTGACCGCCGTCCGCCAGGAATACTCCGGCCAGGTTTACGCCAAGATGGACGCCGACGTATCCGGCGGCGCCGTGATCACGGTGCGTCCGGGCGCCTTCGCGGGCGACGAAGCGGGCGGAGCAGGCGGAGCCGTGGAAGAGAAGGCAGCCGACGTTCCGGCGGTGGGCCGCAAGTATCTGGAAACCGTGGCCGCCGAAGTGGGCGACGTGGACATCACCAAGAGCGAAGTGCTTTTGTCCATCGGCCGCGGCATCGAGAGCGAGGACAACCTGGAAGTGGCTTTTGACCTGGCCAAGATCATGGGCGCGGACGTATCCTGCTCCCGTCCGATTGTCGACTCCAAGTGGTTGGAGCACGCCCGTCAGGTGGGCACCTCCGGCCAGACGGTCAAGCCCAAGGTTTACATGGCCATGGGCATCTCCGGCGCCTTCCAGCACTTGGGCGGCTTGAAGGGCAATCCTTTCATCGTGGCCGTGAACAAGAACCCCAAGGCTCCCATCTTCCAGGTGGCGGACGTGGGCATTGTGGGCGACATCCTGGAAATCATGCCCGAAATGCAAGAAAAGCTCGAAGAAATGAAGGGCTAATCAATCCTAATTAGGAGGGGAGTGTTTCAATGGATTTTTCTTTAAATAAAGAACAGCTGGACCTGCAAAAGGCTGCCAGGGAGTTTGCCAAAGGCGAATTCGATATGGAGCTTGCCAGGGAACTGGACGCCAAACACGAGTACCCCACAAAAATTTGGAAGAAGGCTGGAGAGCTTGGCTTCATCGGCCTCCATTTTCCTGAAAAATATTCCGGAATGGGTTACGGCGTGCTGGAAAATATTCTGGTCGCCGAGGAACTGTGCCGCGGCGATTCCAGCATTGGCGCCTGCCTGATTTTGGCCGGCTTCGCCTCTGAAATCATACTGCGTTTCGGCTCTGACGCCCAGAAGGAAAAATGGCTGCCCAAGGTAGCGGAAGCCGAAACCCTGTCCGCAGGCGCTTTCACCGAACCCGGACACGGCTCCGACATCACCGGCATGGACACCACTGCGGTCCTGGACGGCGATGAATGGGTGATTAACGGGACCAAAATATTTATCACCAACGGCAACCTCGCCGGCTTTTTCTGCACCCTGTGCCAGACTGACCCGGACGCCAAGCCCGGATACCGCGGTCTTAGCATGATACTGGTGGAAGCTGACAGGGAAGGCGTGAGCACCACTTCCGTGGGCGATAAATTGGGCATCCGCATGATGGATACGGCAGAGGTTGTTTTCAAGGACGTTCGCGTACCCAAGGAAAACCTCATCGGCGTGGAAGGCAAGGGCTTTTATCAAGTCCTGGAATTCTTTGACGAAAGCCGCATCCTCATCGCTGCGCAGGCTCTGGGAACCGCGCAGGGCGCTTTGGACCGGGCCGTGGAATACGTCAAACAGCGCGAGCAGTTCGGCAAAAAGCTGGCCCAGTTCCAGATCACCCAGCACAAGCTGGCCGATATGGCCACCAAGGTCGAACTCGCCCGCCTTATGACTTACAAGGCTGCATGGAACTACGACCAGGGCAAGATTGATCCCAAGCTGACCTCCATGGCCAAGATGTTCGCCGCCCGCACTGCCGTGGAAGTGGCGGACGAAGCCATACAGCTTTTGGGCGGTTACGGCTACATGCGTGAGTATGACGTGGAACGGTTCTATCGTGACGCCAAGATCACGGAAATTTACGAAGGAACCAAGGAAATCCAGAAGAATACCATCGCAAGCAGCGTGATCGGCAAGCTCAAGTAGCTTTGGCTGAAAAAGCAAAACAACAAAGGGGCGTTTTCCTGACGGAAGACGCCCCTTTTATATTTGATTATTGAAAAATCCTATTTTTTCTTTCCGGCCTTTTCTTCCTTGCCCAGATGCAGATGGATGCTGTCCAGGATGCCGTTGATGAAGGCGCCGGACTCGGCCGTGCCAAAGCGTTTGCCGATGTCTATGGCCTCGTTGATGGACACCCGGCGGGGTACGTCGGGGCAGAACAGAAATTCATAAGCGGCAATGCGCATGAGGTTCAGGTCCACGGCCGACATGCGGTACAGTTTCCAATTGTTGGAATGCTGTTCAATAAGGCGGTCAATCTCATCCCGTTTTTCAATCACCCCTTTGGCCAGTTCATAAAAGAACCGGGCCAAATCCTTGGGAGGCGGAAAGTTTTGGCAAAACAGATCCAAGGCCTCCAGCGGGGGGGCTGAGGTTGAGTCCACGTAAAATAATGATTGGAGCGCAAGCTCCCTTGCCCTGCGTCTTTTTCCCATAGAATTATTTGAACTGCTCCGCAAGGTTGACCATTTCGATGGCGCCCATGGCCACGTCCCAGCCTTTGTTGCCGGCCTTGGTCCCGGCGCGCTCAATGGCCTGCTCGATGGTGTCGGTGGTCAGAATGCCGAACATGACGGGGATGCCTGCGCCAAGGCTGACATGGGCGATGCCTTTGGAGGCTTCTGCGCATACATAGTCGAAATGGGGCGTGGAGCCGCGAATGACGGCGCCCAGGCAGATGAGTGCGTCGTACTTGCCGCTTTTAGCCATCTTATCGGCGATCAGGGGGATTTCAAAAGCCCCGGGCACCTTGGCGACTTCGATGTTCTCGTCTGCAGCCCCGGACCTCATGAGCGCGTCCAGCGCGCCGCCCAGCAGCCTGTCAGAGATGAAATCGTTGAATCTGGCTACGATGATTCCAAAGCGTTTGCCTTCCGCTGAGAGCGTTCCCTCTATCATGCGCGGCATAGTGTTCCTCCTGTTATCCGAAAACGCGATCCGGTTAAGTTTTTTAGGCAGGGACGTCTCCCTGTTTTATTTATAAGATTCCACGTCCAGCAAATGGCCCATTTTCAAAGCCTTGCATTCCAGGTAGTCTTTGTTGTGGCAGTTGGGGCGCACGGCCAGGGGCACCTGCTCCACAATGCTCAGGCCGTAGCCCTGGAGGCCGACCATTTTTTTGGGATTGTTGGTCATGAGCTTCATTTTGCGCACTCCCAGGTCCACCAGCACCTGGGCGCCGATGCCGTAGTTGCGCTGGTCGGCTTTGAAGCCCAGCTTTTCGTTGGCTTCCACGGTGTCCAGGCCGCCGTCCTGCAGCGCGTAGGCCTTGATTTTGTTGACCAGGCCGATGCCGCGGCCTTCCTGGCGAACATAAATGATGACGCCTTTGCCTTCTTCGTTGACCATTCTCATGGCTTCCTGAAGCTGGTCGCCGCAGTCGCAGCGTTGGGATCCGAAGATGTCGCCGGTGAGGCATTCGGAGTGCACACGCACCAGGGTGGGCTCGTCGGGGTTGATGTCTCCCTTGACCAGGGCGATGTTCAGGTATTCGTCCACGTCGTTTTCGTAAACGATGACTTTAAAGTCTCCGCCGTAGGACGTGGGCAGATTGGCTTCGGCGGCTCTGCGCACAAAGGATTCCTTGCTCATGCGGTATTCGATGAGGTCGGCGATGGTGCAGATGTTAATGCCGTGCTCCTCGCTGAAAACCTCCAGGTCGGGCATGCGGGCCATGGTGCCGTCGTCTTTCATGATTTCGCAGATGACGCCGGCGGGCTTGCAGCCGGCCAAACGGGCCAGGTCCACGGAGCCTTCGGTTTGGCCTGCGCGGACGATGACTCCGCCGTTACGGGCGCGGAGCGGGAATATATGACCAGGGCGCACAAGGTCTTCGGCCTTGGAGTCGTCTGCTATAGCGGTCTGGATGGTGGTGGCCCTGTCAGCCGCCGAGATGCCCGTGGTGACGCCGCATCTGGCTTCGATGGACACGGTGAAGCCTGTCTGGTAAGGCGAGGTATTGTTGCCGACCATGGGTTGAAGATCCAGAATGTCGGCTTTAGCCTTGGTAAGGGAAAGGCAAATAAGGCCGCGGCCGTATTTCGCCATAAAGTTGATCACTTCCGGGGTTACAAATTCGGCTGCGATTGCCAGGTCCCCTTCGTTTTCCCTGTCTTCGTCATCCACCAGGATGACCATCTTGCCTTCCTTGATTTCCTTGATTGCCTGCTCAATGCTGATTTTAGCCATGTCTGCCTCTTATAAAAAGCCGTTCTTGGCAAGTAACTCCATGTTAATGCCCGGCATTTGGGAGTTCTTATCCGCCTCTCCTCTAGTTGCGGATAAAAAGTGTTCCACATATTTCCCGATTATATCGGTTTCTATATTTACACGGTCGCCGGGCTTGCGCAGTCCGATGGTCGTGATTTTTGCGGTATGCGGTATGATGCTAACGGAAAAGCCGGTATCAGACCTTTGGTTAATAGTAAGGCTGATTCCGTCAATGGCAACCGACCCTTTTTCCACCATGTAATAGGTGAGACTGGGAGGCGCCTCAAAGGAGTACAGGATGGCGTTGGAGTCCGCCTTAACGGAAGACACCGTGGCTATGCCGTCCACGTGCCCCTGCACCAGATGGCCGTCCAGGCGGGAGGCGAAAGTAAGCGCCCTTTCCAGGTTCACCCTGTCGCCGGGCTTGGCCCAATGGAGGATGGAGCGGCTGATGGTCTCGGGGGATACGTCCACGTCAAAGGTTGAGCCGTCCAGGCGGGTGGCGGTGAGGCATGTTCCGGAAACGGCGATGCTGTCGCCCAGTTTGACGCCGGTCAGGTCGAAATCCGCCTGAATCTGCATGGTGACGCCCCGGCCCTTGTTAATGCGCTTGAGGGTTCCCAGGCCTTCTATGATTCCTGTAAACATGGCGTATTATCAGTCCCGTTCATCAAAAAGATCCATGACATATCCCTCCACCATAAAGTCGTTTCCGAAACGGTGCAGGGTAATGTCCTTCAAAGCTATGGAGTCGGCCATAAAGTCAGGCCCTGGGCCTGCAAACATGGGAACTCCATCGTCGCCGCACAAAATTTTCGGGGCGTAAAACAAGCAGACCTTGTCCACCACGCCTGATTTCAGGGCGGATGAATGCACATGGCCGCCGCCTTCAATCAGCAGGCTGTTCAAGCCCTTTTCGCCAAGGTGGCGGCAAATGAAATCCAGGTTTAAAAACCCGCTCATTTCAGGCGCTTCCACAATTTCTGCGCCCGCTTTTACCAGAGCCTCCCGTTTTGCCTCAGGCGCCTGGGGGCCGCAAAAAATCAATGTACCAGAATCAGAATCCTGGCGCAACATTTTGGCGTTGGGATCCATGGATAGGCGGCTGTCCAGGATGACCCGCAAAGGATCGTTTCCTTCGCCGTCTTCCAGGCGGGCCGTGAGGCTGGGGTCGTCCATGCGGACCGTATTGATTCCCACCAGGATGGCGTCCATGGCGTGGCGCATTTTGTGGACGCAGGCCCGGGACTCTTCGCCGGTGATCCATTTGGAGTCGCCTATGCGCGTGGCTATCCGGCCGTCCAGGGTGGCGGCGCATTTGCAGACCACAAAGGGCCTGCCGGTGGTGACGTGCTTGATGAAAAATTCGTTGAGCCTCCGGGCTTCGGCTTCGCAGACGCCCCATTGGGTTTCCACGCCGTTTTCCTGGAGGTATTCCAGGCCGCCCTGGGCTTTGGGATTGGGATCTTTCATGGCGGCGATCACCTTGGCGATTCCCTGCTTAAGTACGGCGTGGGAGCAGGGCGGAGTTTTGCCGTGGTGGTTGCATGGCTCCAGGGTGACGTACATGGTCGCGCCTTTGGCGTCCGCTCCGGCTTCCTCCAGGGCGAAGATTTCGGCGTGAGGTCCGCCGGCCTTTTTATGCCAGCCCTGGCCGATTACCTTGCCGTCCTTGACAATGATCGCGCCCACCATGGGGTTGGGCGACGTGCTTCCCGTTCCCTTTTCAGCCAGGGCCAAAGCCTGGCGCATGTATTGGGTGTCCTGTTTTTTCATTGCGCCCTTGTAAAAAAAGAACAGGGGGGACCGTAATCCGGTTACCCCCCGAAAAAAAAATCGTCCAAACCGCCGGGCTGTTACTTGCCGCCCTTTTGCTGCTGCTTAAGCAGGTACTTGAGTTCGGAAATAAAGTCGTTTACGTGCTTGAACTCCCTGTACACCGAGGCGAAGCGGACGTAAGCCACGTCGTCCAGTTCGTGCAGCTTGTTCATGATGGCCTCGCCCACTTCGTGGGAGGGAACTTCCTTTTCGCCGGTTTCGCGCAAATCCCGTTCCAGTTGTTCGATAAACTCATCGATCACATGGACGCTGATATTGCGCTTTTCGCATGCCCGGAGCATGCCGGCCCGCACTTTTTCCCCGTTAAAGACCTCTCTCCGGCCGTCCTTTTTGATGATGACCAAAGGCATGTCCTCCACCTTTTCGTAGGTGGTAAAACGGCGGGAGCAGGACAAGCACTCCCTGCGGCGACGAATTACATCAGCCTCCTTGCCTTGCCTGGAGTCTATGACTTTATCTTCAGTTTCACCGCAATAGGGGCATTTCATCCCTTTCCTCCCTGAAAGCTATGCGTAAATGGGGAAAGATTGGCAAAGGTCCCTGACCTTGGCTCTCGTGCTTTCTATCAAAGCCTGATCCTGGGGATTTTTCAAAACGTTCGCCAGGCAATCGGCGATGAGCTCCATTTCCGGCTCTTTCATGCCCCTGCTGGTAATGGTCGGCGTTCCCACCCTGATGCCGCTGGTGACGGCCGGCCCATTTTTATCAAAGGGGATGGTGTTCTTGTTAACCGTAATGCCGGCCTGCTCCACCAGACCTTCCGCTTCCTTGCCGGTAATGCCAAGGTTGGTGAGGTTAAGGAGCATCATGTGGTTGTCCGTTCCGCCGGAGACCAGGTCCACGCCGTTGTCCATGAGGCATTTGGCCAGGCAGGCGGCGTTTTTGACTACTTGCTGCTGATACGCCTTGAATTCGGGGGTTAGGGCTTCTTTAAAAGCCACGGCCTTGGCGGCGATGACGTGCATGAGCGGTCCGCCCTGGATGCCGGGGAAAATCTGGCTGGACAGTTTTTTGCCGAATCCTTTGTTGGACAAGATCATGCCGCCCCGGGGGCCGCGCAGGGTTTTATGGGTCGTGGTGGTCACAACGTCTGCATAAGGCAGGGGGGAGGGATGCTCTCCGGCCGCCACCAGGCCTGCGATGTGAGCCATGTCCACCATAAGGTATGCGCCGGCTTCCTTGGCAATCTTTTCCAGTTGGGGAAAGTCGATGATCCTGGGATAGGCGCTGGCGCCCGCCACGATCAGCTTGGGCTTATGTTCCTTTGCCAGGGAGCGAACCTGGTCGTAATCGATGGTTCCGGTTTCTTCCTTGACGCCGTAATGGACGAAGTTGAAAATGCGGCCGGAAAAGCTGACCGGGCTGCCGTGAGTAAGGTGGCCGCCGTGGGAGAGGTCCATGCCAAGCACGGTGTCTCCGGGCTCCAGCAGGGCGAAGTAAACGCCCATGTTGGCTTGGGATCCCGAATGGGGCTGCACGTTGGCGTAATCGGCCTGAAACAATTCCTTGGCTCTGTCCCTGGCGAGGTTTTCGGCCACGTCCACGAACTCGCATCCGCCGTAATATCGGTGGCCGGGATACCCTTCCGCGTATTTGTTGGTCATTACGCTGCCCTGAGCGGCCATGACGGCCGGGCTGGCGATATTCTCCGAGGCGATCAGCTCCAAGGTGAACTGCTGCCTGTCCAATTCCTGCTCGATGGCTTTCGCCGCCTCAGGGTCAACTTTTCTAATGGTTTCCAGATCCAAAGGTTTGCTCCCTTTTCAACAAAATGGTTCTTGCTGCAACAAGAAACCGGTACCAAAATATTTTGGATATAACAAGCCTGCAAATGAAGAGCTTGCAAAAAAATTAAACGTTTGCGCCTTGCTATGCTTTAAACTTTTTCATGATAACGGAGGCGTTGGTGCCTCCGAATCCAAAAGAGTTGTTCATGGCCGCATTGACCACCTGCTTCCTGGCCTGGTTAGGCACATAATCCAGGTCGCATTCAGGGTCCGGGGATTCCTGGTTGATGGTCGGCGGAATAAGGTCATGATACACCGTCAAAGCGGTGAATACCGATTCCACGCCTCCGGCGCCTCCAAGCAAATGGCCTGTCATGGACTTGGTGGAGCTTATAGCCAGCTTGTAAGCGTGCTCTCCAAACAGAGACTTGACGGCCTGGGTTTCGCACAGGTCGTTGAATTGGGTGGAGGTGCCGTGGGCGTTGATGTAGTCGACGGCTTCCAAAGGCAGGCCGGCGTCCTCTATGGCGCTTTTCATGCACCGGGCCATGCCTTCCCCTTCCGGGGAGGGCGCGGTCATGTGGTACGCATCGCCGGACATGCCGTAACCCGCAAGGGTTGCGTAAATGCGGGCGCCGCGCTTTTCCGCGTGCTCCCTGGTTTCCAGGATGAGAATTCCTGCGCCTTCCCCCACCACAAATCCATCCCGTTCCTTGTCAAAGGGCCGGGAGGCCTTTTCCGGCTCGCTGTTCCGGGTGGACAGGGCTTTCATGGAGTTGAAACCCGCAATGCACAGGGGCGTGATAACCGATTCCACGCCGCCGGTGATCATGGCGTCCGCCTGGCCGTGCTGAAGAATGCGCATGGCTTCCCCCACGGAGTGGGTGCCTGCGGCGCAGGCCGTGGCCACGCTGCAGTTGGGGCCTTTGGCGCCGAAGTGGATGGCGATGAGGCCGGGCCCCATATTGCCGATAAGCATGGGGATGAAAAAAGGGCTAACCCGGCCGGGACCGCGATTCACAATGACATCGCGGCTTTCCTCCATGGTCTGGAGGCCGCCCAGGCCGCAGCCCGTAAACACGCCCACTCTTTCGGCGTTGCCCGAGTCAATGACAAGCCCCGCGTCATCCAGAGCCATTTTGGAAGCCGCGATGATGTAGGCGATAAAACGCTCCGCCTTCCGGGCCTCCTTTTTGCTCATGAAGTCTTCGGCGTTAAAGTCCTTCACCTCAGCGGCTATGGTGGTCTTAAAGCCGGATGTGTCAAAGCGGGTGATGGGGCCTACGCCGGACTTCCCCTGGCAAAGGGCGGACCAAGTTGACTCCACGCCGACGCCCAGGGGCGTAACCATACCCAGGCCGGTGACCACAATTTCGGGTGTGCAGGTATTCATTCAAACTCCTGCCGGATGTTTTGGGACGGGGGCGTACAGGCTGACCCGCGGCCCCGTCCTGCGCGTTTTTTTAGGTGTGCGCTTTGATATATTCGATGGCGTCCTTGACCTTGAGGATTTTTTCCGCTTCTTCGTCGGAGATTTCCAGGTCAAAGGTTTCTTCCATGCTCATAATCAGTTCAACCAGGTCCAGGGAATCGGCGCCCAGGTCGTCCACAAAAGATGCTTCTTCCACAACTTCATCGGGCTCCACGCCCAGTTTATCCACGATTATGTTTTTTACTTTTTCTTCCAAAGACATGGTAATCAAACCTCCTTGCTTTCACGGCGCCATTTTTAATGGGACGCCTTGCGATGGTTTTTTTCCTGCCACTATATATGTTGCACCGGAAAAATCAAGCATACAACTTATGGCGAATGGCCTTTGCCTGGGTTCCGGGCGCCGGACAGCGGCTTTAGGGGTTAAAATAACGGCTTATAAGCGCCTTTTTCCTTGTTACATGTACATTCCGCCGTTCACATGCAGCACCTGGCCGGTGATGTAACGGGAGTTCTCCGAAGCCAGAAACTCCACGGCCGCTGCAACGTCTTCCGGCTCGCCCATTTTTCCCAAAGGCGTAGCGTCGATAAAAGCCTGCTTAACCTCGTCGGAAAGGATATCGGTCATCTGGGTGTTGATATACCCGGGCGCCACGGCGTTCACCAATATTCCCCGGGAAGCCAGTTCCTTTGCCATGGCTTTTGTCAGGCCCATGACTCCGGCTTTGGAGGCGGCGTAATTGGCCTGGGTGGGATTTCCCATGGCGCCGACGACGGAGGAAATATTAATAATCCTGCCCTGTTTTTGCTTCATCATGGCCCGGGCGGCCTCCTGAATGCAAAAGAAGGTCCCTTTGAGGTTAATGTCCACCACGGCGTCCCAGTCCTGCTCCTTCATCCGGACGGCGAAGCCGTCTTTGGTAATGCCCGCGTTATTGACCAGCACATCAATGCGGCCGGCTTCCTGGACCAATGCCTTGAAAAAGGCCTTCACTTCATCCTTGTCAGCCACATTCACTTTATAGCCTTTGCCTTGGCCGCCCGCCTCGGCCAGGAGCTTCTCCGTCTTTTTGGATTCCGAGTCGTCCGGATCGTAATGGCAAAAATAAACGGATGCGCCCTGGCCGGCGAAACGCAGGGCGATAGCCCGGCCAATGCCTTGAGAGCCGCCTGTAACGACAACAACTTGGGATTCTTTATCCATAATCGTCTCCTACGAGATTAATTGTATGCGTGGAATTGAAGCCAAGGGATGATTAGAGCAACATGCTTTCCGCCTGTCAAGCCGGGGCCAGGCCCTGTGCGCAATTGTTCGGTGCGAGGGGGTGGGGATTCCCGAAATTCTGGCGCGGTTGAATGGCTCGATGAAAAGAGGACGGAGAGAGATGCAGAAACCGATGCTTTTTCGGGAGGCCGGACAAAAGCCGCAAAGCAGGCCCGCCCGCAATAGAACGAAAAAACGCGGAAAGGGCGTTTTTCTGCAGCCGGTTGAACCCTGGGAGCTACATTTTGTGTTGGACATCCGCGCCGTCTCCTTAATTAAATCCCAAAAACGGATTTTGGCATCCTAACGATTCAGCGGACCGGGTGAGCTCAAACAAGTGGACAGGGCAGGCGAAAAAAGGGTCATATCTTAATCACTCGATCCTTTGGGCGCGAAGAAAGAGTACAGTACAGGCATCGGATGCGCCGGTGGGATTTCCGCCTGACGAAACCGCCGGTCAGGCGACGCAAATCATTAAGATATGACCCAACTCAAATGCTTAATCAGTCTGTCTCAATCAGAGTGCGGCCTTTGTAGGTTCCGCAGCTCGGGCAGATATGATGGGGGAGCTTGGGGTCTCCGCACTGAGGGCAGCTAACTACGTTGGGCGCCGTCAGTTTTTGATGGGTGCGGCGTTTGTCGCGTTTGGACTTGGATTTTTTATGTTTCGGTAAAGCCATGAGAATTCTCCTGCAAAATGTATTGTGGCCGAAGCGCCTCCAGGCGGCGTTTTGACGGGCCTGTTCCTTCGGCGAAGTTTTCCGGCGGCAAGGGCGAGGGCCTCCACGGCCGGTCGCCCGGTAAAGCATGGACATATAAAGCATGCGCCCGGTCGTTGTCAAGCATTTTTACGAATCAGAGGCAAGGGGATTATGGCTTTTGCCCCGGAATGCTGCGGCCGGGCGGGTGAACTTTGTTCGCTCATAACGGGCCCTCAGGGGGCCAATCTTCAGGACCGGCGAATGATTTGCAGGCGTATTCGCGTAATGCTTGTCACAATCGGGTTACTGGACTGATTGTATCTTGACTTTTCTACGCTAGTATTATCTACTACTATATTGGACGTATAGCCTAGCTTGACCTGTTCATCTTTCCAGGGGTATCCTGAAGCACGCGAGGGGAAATTGAGCGTTGCGGCGTCCGGCATGGCTGGATTTCTAATATCGGCACAAGGAATGAAAATTAATGTTTGTTATTGGTCACTTCATCAACGCACTAGCCATCGTGGCAGACCTGGCCCTGACCCTTTACATGTACATTTTAATCATTGGGGCCATATTATCCTGGGTAAATCCCGACCCCTACAACCCCATTGTCCGTTTCATCAACAATGTGACCGAGCCTGTGTTAAGACAGGTCCGGCGCTACTTGCCGGTGAGCTTTTCGGGCATTGATTTTTCGCCTGTGGTGGTAATATTCGCCATCGTCTTTCTCCAGAATTTCTTCGTGCAAAGCCTCCGGTCCTTGGCCTTCAGGCTTCTGCACTGATAGAATAGGGTCTTGCTGACGGACTTGTTATCCATAAGGAGGAGGCGCTTATGAAGATCACCCCCATGGAGATACAAAAGCAGGAGTTCAAACGCAGTCTGTGGGGGCTGGATTCCAATCAGGTGGAAAGTTTTTTGGAAACGGTTTCCCTGGCGATGGAGGAGCTGGTTCTGGAAAACCGCGGGCTCCAGGAGGCGCAAGCCTTGCTGAAGGCGGAAGTGCGAGGATACAAAGAGCGCGAGGAGGGATTCCGGGACAGCATCCTTCATTCCAGACAGGTTATGGAGGGCATGGAGGAGAACGCCAAAAAGGAAGCGGAGTTGATTGTCTCCCAGGCGGAGATAAAGGCGGAGGACATCATCAACCGCGCACATCAATCCTATGCAAAGGTCAAAGACGACATAACGGAGCTTAAGCGGCAGCGGGCTTTATTGGACGCCCGCATCCGCGGAGTTTTAGCAGCGCATAAGAAGATTTTGGATATCAACCGGGAAGAGAGCCAGGCCTTGGACTCCCGGGATGATAAAATCGCTGTTTTCAAAAAATCGCAGAGGAGCTAGATAATGGCCAGAATTGATGCGTTTTTCAAATTAATGCATGAGCAGGGCGCTTCGGACCTTCACCTAGTATCGGGGCAGCAGCCTGCCTTACGCATCCGGGGGGAGATGGAAAGAATCAAGTTTAAGGTCTTGGACAGCGATGATCTGCGATCCATGCTTTATGAGATTACGCCGGAGGAAAAGGTCAAGGTGTTTGAAGAAACCGGCGACCTGGACTTTGGGTACGAACTGCCCGGGGTGGCCCGTTACCGCGCCAATTTTTTCATGCAAAAATTCGGCGTGGCGGCGGTTTTCCGCGAAATTCCCCAGACCATTCTCACGGCCGAGCAATTGGGCCTGCCCCCTGTCGTGCCCAAGCTGGCCAGCCTCCCAAGGGGCCTTGTGCTGGTCACCGGCCCTACAGGATCGGGTAAGTCCACCACCCTGGCTTCCATCGTGGACGTGGCCAATCGCCAGCGCAAGGACCACATCATCACCATTGAAGACCCCATCGAATTCGTGCACGAGTCCAAAAGCTGCATCGTGAACCACAGGGAAGTGGGGGCGCACACCAAGACTTTTTCCGCGGCCTTGCGCGGCGCCCTGCGCGAGGACCCGGACATCATTCTGGTCGGCGAAATGCGCGACCTGGAAACCATCTCCCTGGCCATCGAAGCAGCCTCCACAGGCCACCTGGTGTTTGCAACCCTGCATACCACCAGCGCCGCCAAAACCGTGGACCGCATCATCGAAGTCTTCCCGGCCACGCAGCAGGACCAGATCCGGTCCACCCTGGCGGACGGACTCAGGGCGGTCCTGGCCCAAACCTTGTTCAAGCGGGTGGATAAAAAAGGCCGCTGTGCGGCCCTGGAAATATTAATTGCTACTCCGGCGGTCAGGAACCTGATTCGCGAGAATAAAACCTATCAGATTCCTTCCTCCATCCAGACCGGTAAGAAATACGGCATGCAATTGTTGGACGACGCCATTATGGAACTCATCCACAAAGGAAGAATCGATCCCGAGGAAGCCTACGCCAAGGCTAATGAGAAGGCGAGGTTCAGACCCTTGCTCAAACATCCGCCGGCGGACTTCACGGAGGCGTAGACAGATTTTTTTGCAGGTGAGTGAGGGAGCGTTTTCATGAGAAAACAGGAAATCGACCACATCCTGACGCGGATGCTGGACACCTTTGACAACGTGTCTGATTTGAACATCACCGCGGGCAGGCCCTTTCAAGTGGAGAGCTCGGGAGTCCTTTCCCCGGTGGATTTAAGTCCGCCGATTCCGGAACTGACCCCCTATCAGACCGAAATTTTCGCCATGAACCTGATCAACGGGGACCGGCGGCTTTCAAGAATACTCATGCGGGACGGCTCGTGCGACTTGTCGTACGAGCTTCCCGGCAAGGCCCGGTTCAGGGTCAACATCTTTTCTCAGCGCGGCGCTTATTCCATCGTTCTTCGTAAGCTGGAGACCAAAATTCCCACATTGGAAGAGTTGAATCTGCCCTCCGCATTTTTAAAGATGTCCCATGAAAAGAACGGCATCGCCCTGGTTACGGGCGCCACGGGCTCTGGTAAATCAACCTCTCTGGCCGCCGTGCTCAACCAGATCAACGAAACCCAGGCGGTGCATGTGGTCACCCTGGAAGACCCGGTGGAATTCCAACATCCCCACAAAAAGGCGACCTTTAACCAGCGGGAAATGGGGACGGATTTCGAATCCTTCGCCGTAGGCCTGAGAGCCGCCTTGCGCCAGGCGCCCAAGGTGATTCTGGTGGGCGAAATGCGGGACAGGGAAACCGTGGAAATCGGCCTGGCCGCAGCGGAAACCGGCCACTTGGTGCTTTCCACCATCCACACCGTGGACGCCGGGCACACCATCAACCGCATCCTGGGTATGTTCTCCACGGAAGAGGAACAGCAAATCCGCATCCGCCTGGCCGACACCATAAGGTGGGTGGTTTGTCAAAGGCTTTTGCCTAAAGTGGGCGGAGGCCGGGTGGCCGCATTTGAGGCCATGGGCTCCAACGTGCGCGTCCGGGACGCCATCCTCCACGGGGAATCGGAAGACAAAACCTTCCACAACATCATCACCCAGGGCAAGGCCTTCGGCATGATCACCTTTGACGATTATATCGTGAGCCTCTACGAGAGGGGCCTGATTACGGAGGAAACGGCTCTCGCCTACTCAAGCCATAAGGACGTTGCAGGGCGCGGCATCGACTCCGTCAAGAGCGCCCGGGGCGAGACCACCACCGATATCGAAGACCTGCAGGTGGATTTGGATTACGGCAGAAAGGTAAACTGAACCTGGGGCCCGACCGCCCCCGTTCTCCCAGGAGTGGATCATGAATATTACATGTCAGCATTGCCAGGGGCAATTCCGCATCCCGGACGAAAAAGTGCCCAAAGGGCAGTCCTTTTCTTTGGGATGTCCCAAATGCAAAAAGAAAATCACGGTGAACGCCGAACAAAACGGCCCGGCCGCCCCCGCGGCGCCGCCCAAAGGGGCTCAGGCGCCGCCCCAGAAGGGCAAAACCTCCAAGCTCATGGACGAAATCAGCTCCCGCGGGTACGACGCGGACGACAAGCCCTTCGACTTCCTGGAGGAAGGCGCACGCACCGCCTTGCTTTGCGAACTGGACCCTGTGTACAAGGCGAAAATCAAAGAGGCCCTTACCTCCCTGGGATATCTGGTGACCGAACCCGGCGCCGCCCGGGAAGCGCTCAAACAGATGCGCTTCCATGTGTTTGACATCATCGTGCTGAACGAAATGTTCGATACGGACGAGCCGGAAAACAACCATGTCTTGAAATTTTTAAGCAGAATGGTAATATCCACCAGGAGAAAGATTTTTGTGGCGCTGGTTTCCAATAATCACAGGACCATGGATAACATGGCCGCGTTCGCAAAAAGCGTGAACATCACCATCAATCCCAGCGGGATAGACGACATAGACAAGATTTTAACCCGCGCCATTGCTGAAAACACGCTTTTTTACAAAGTGTTCATGCAGGCCATGGAAGACGCAGGACGAGTATGACCGGACAGTACACATGCCAGGATTACCGGGCCGAGATGACCCTTTTGGGCCTGAAAAGACGCCTGAACGACAAATCCCTCGGCAAAGAAGAAAAAGAAGCCCTGATTGCAGAAATTAAAAAGATGGAAAAGGCCATGGGAATGGACTGATCTCCGTTCCCGTGTTGAAATATCATGGAACCGCAGCGCATTACTCCGGAACTTACCCTGATACCCTTGGATCAACCCACGTTGCGGGGGTTTCATACCTTTATCAGCGCCTGGCTGTACCAGGGGGACGTCACGTTTTTGGTGGACCCGGGGCCCGCATCAACCGTTCCCCTTTTAGTCCAAACCCTTGAAAAAATGAACGTCACGCGCCTGGACGCCTTGCTCCTGACCCACATCCACATCGATCATGCGGGCGGCGCCGGCGATTTTTCCCGGAGCTTTCCGGATACGCCTGTCGTGTGCCACCCCAAGGCCGTTCCGCACATGGCCGACCCGGAGCGCCTGTGGCAGGGCAGCCTGAAAACCCTGGGGGACACGGCCAGGGCTTACGGTCAAATCCAGCCTGTCCCGGAAAAAAATCTGGTCAGCTCCGATGATTTCGCGGACCTGGGCGTGAAGGTGATCAACACTCCCGGCCACGCGGTGCATCATATCAGCTATCTCAAAGACGGCGTCTTGTTCGCCGGAGAGACCGGCGGGGTCCGGTATGAAGTTCCCGGCAAAGGCGTATGGATCAGGCCGGCTACGCCTCCCCGTTTTTTGATGGAAATAAGCTGCGGCAGCATGGACGCCCTCATGGAAACGCCGCACGATATATACTGCTACGGCCATTACGGGGCCGTAAGGGGCGCTGGCGCCTCCCTGCTGGCCGCCCACAAGGACCAGGTCCTATTGTGGGCGCAGATTATTGAACGGGAAATGGCCGTTTCCAGCGAGGACCTGGAAGAACGGTGTCTGAAAAGCCTGCTGGCCCAAGACCCCGGCCTGAGGCTTCACCCCCACTTGCCCGGCGACGTCAAGGAGCGGGAAAAAGGGTTCATGTTTAACAGCATCAGAGGGATTGCAGGATATCTTCGCGACCGCCGGAACGCGGCCGCTCAGTAATTGCAGGCCATGCGCCCGGCCATGCTAAACAAGGCGCGAAAGCAAGGGGTTGTACGTCATGCCGAAAAAGTCCATTCTACTTGTAGACGACGACGTCTTTGTTCTGCACAGCATCGGCGACTTTTTGGCGGCTTCCGGGTACACCATCACCGCAATCAGCAATCCGGCCCAAGCCCTGGGCCTTTTGTCCGAGCAAAAGTTCGACCTCATCATCACCGATCTGGTCATGGGCGTGGTGGACGGCATCGCCATCCTGCGCAAGGCGAAAAAAACCTCCCCCCTGACCCAGGTCCTTATCCTTACCGGATACGGCGACATGCCTTCCATCATCGAAGCCATTCGTCTGGAAGCGGACGATTACCTGCTCAAACCCTGCGAAATGGAAGAAATTCAGTTTAGGGTGGAAAAGTGCTTTGAATCCCAGGAGGAGCAGCGGAAAATCAAGGCTTACGAAAACTACCTGCCAGTGTGCGCCGCGTGCAAAAAGGTCTGGGACCGCCAAGGCGGGGAAGATAAAAAAGGCGCCTGGGTTTCGGTGGAGCATTACCTGTACACCAGAGCCAAAATGAACGCCTCGTCCACCTATTGCCCCGACTGCTTCGCCCGCGCCCAGGAAAAGCTGGAAAAGGAATTCGAAAACAACTAACCCCAGGCCTTGAAACCGGAAAAGGGCGAACCTCCGCCATGAAAACAAGGCTTATCATTTTTCTGTTTCTCCTCGCCGCACTCCCAATGCCGGCGAACGCCCAAGACCCGGCCTCCCAATTCATCCGCGCCTATCATTTGGTCTCTCAGGATAAAATTCCGCTTTTTTTCGACGTCTGCGGAGCTTTTGTCTCCATAACCCTGGCGGAAGAGGAACGGGACCGGCCGGGGAATTCCCTAGTCATTTACCGGGAAACAGGATACGGCCCCATGCTTTTGGAACTGGACGCCGACGTAATGGACGGCGTGAAAATGGATATGCGAGAGTCCTGGAAAAACGGCGGCTCCGGGCATAAACGGCATGAGGCCATCCCGCCGATCAAATCCCACAGCCCGGAAAATCGCGGCTCCAGCACGCTGGTCATCCAATCCCGGCCGGAGGTCCCTGAAGCGGGGATTGCGTCTGAGGATATAGAGAATTAAAGGAAATGGATGCGTGAACAAAATCGGCTGCAAAAAGGAACTCAAACACCTGCACAGACCCTCATCCAAAAGGGTCGAGGAGGTCGCGGTCCCCAAGATGAACTTCCTGATGGTCGACGGCGGAATACGGGGGGGCGGTCGCCGGACCTTTGACCAAAAGCTATTTGGCTTTTTTCTTTTTCTTGGCGGGGTTGGGCGCGGGCGGAGGCTCAAGGGCTTGTTCGGCGTTTTCCTCCCCAGCCTCTTGCGGCGCCTCTGCTTTCGGTTCCGGCGGCGCGGGAAGGATTTCCCGGGCTTTGGCCTCTTCCTCCTCCATCTTCTGTACGACCTCGGCGATGTTGTATGCGTAATCCATCATTTTTTCCATCTGGTCGCTGTGCCTGCCAATGACCTTGTCCAATTCCTTGCGGATGAGTTTGGCGTGACGCTGGTTGTCCATCCTGTCCAGCCAGGAGTCCAGGCAGGCCAGGGAAAAAGCCAGGTCTTCGGCGTTTTTATCCACCAGGGCGGCGACGGCCTTTTTCAAAAATCCCTGCTGGCTTTTCATGAGCGGCAGGCTGAAGATAATCAGGGCCAGGAGCATGCCCGGAACCGCCATGTACCATGTGACTTGAGGCAATAGATGCCAGGCGGCGCCGATTCCGGCGATTGCCAGAACCATGAGGATGGAGAAAACCACGGACATTTTTTCAAAGCCGGATTGGAATCCCACTTTGACGTATTGGGCGTCCAGGTGCTCGAACTGTTTTTTCACCTTGCCGGCGAAAATTTCTTTCCGAAGCTCTTCCGGAGACTTGGGCGGCGGGCCGGCTTTTTTCGGCTGCTTTTTGGGGGCAGGCTGACCCTGGGCGGACTTTTCCTCCATAACCAGGCATTCGGCGCCCAGTTGGGCGAACACATCCTTGAATTTTTTGGCGGCCTCCAGGTCCATGTTTCTTTTTACGGCGACGGGCCTGCCCGAAAACATTTTATCCACCCTGGCGTCCTGCATATTAAACCGCAAGGCCACGTTGTTCCTGACGTTGGCGATGTTGTGGCCTGGCAGCGCTTTTCCCGTAATAACAACCATGTATTTGATATTTTCACTCATTGAAGCAGCCCTCTTGATATCAAGGTCCCGAGCAGTAGCAGTTCCGAAGCTGATCGAATTTACGGAAGGTTCCGTCCGATTGGACACCTATCATACCACAAAGAACCCATTACTCCAACATATGGATTGTCATGGTCTGCACGGCTTTTTGCAAGGTATTATGAGCAGAATCGCAAAGGGCTTTGCCCCTTCAGGCCCAACTGGCGATAGGCCTCCATGCGGGATTGAAAAGAGGCCTGTAAGACTCCGGGCTTGTCCACGTAGTCGAACACCGCGGCTTGCTCCTTGCCTTTTTGGGCTCTGAGCACGCGGCCGACGACCTGGAGCACCCTGCCCGTGAACTTGACCGGCGTGGCCATGAACAGGGCCGAAAGCGAAGGGCAGTCAAAGCCCTCCCCGATCAACTGGATCGTGGCCACCAGAATGTCCACCTCGCCTTCGTTGACCTGCCGCACGATTTCCTTGCGTTTGATATCCGGCAGATCTCCGGTGAGCACGCCCACCCTGGCGCCCTTGTCCGCCATGAGCGCCGCCAGCTTGCGGCAGTGGCTTTTCCGGTCCGAGACCACCAGGGCGGTCCCGCTCCCCTGGCAATGAAACTCCACGGCGTCGCGGGCGATGAGCCTGTTTCGGTCTCCGTCGTCCACCAGAATGGAAATCATCTGGTGGTAGTCATCCTCGTAGGGATAGTCAAAGTTGGTTTTGCGCACCACCAGTTTAGCCCGGGAGATTTTCCCTTTGTCCTGAAGGTCCATGGGGTTGACTTCGCAAACCGGGTCCCCGATGTACATGGGAATGAGCGGGGTCAGGCCGTCCCTGCGAAAAGGCGTGGCCGAAAGCCCCAGCATGTATTTGCTGTCAAAGGCCTTGACCGCCACGGTAAAGCTGCGGGAGGGAATGCGGTGGCATTCGTCCACGATCAAATGGCCGGTCTTTTTTTTCATCTGAGCGGCGCATTTATACAGCGAGTTGACCACGCAGATGGTCAGGCTGCGGTCAAACTGCTTTTTGCCGTCCCCGACGAGGCCGATGTCCTGCTCCCTGATGTCCAGAAAATCCAGGGCCCGCTCCTTCCACTGGTAGAGCAGTTCCTTGGTGTGGACGATGACTACGGCGGGCTGGGCCCGTTCGCTGATGCAGTATAAAGCCAGGATGGTTTTTCCCGCGCCTGTGGGCATGCGGGCCACGCCGAACCGGCGGGACAAAATGCGTTGGGCGGCCTCCTGTTGAAATCCATACAACTCCCCCATGAATCCGTACTGGACTTCCGGCAGTTCGCGGGTTTCATCCACCATTTCGTAGTCGAGGCCGGAGCGCGACAGCCAGGTGAGCAATTGCCTGGCGAACCCCCTTGGCATGGATGTTACGTCCCCCCGCTTCCAATAATATTGGAGGTGTTTTTTCACCCCGTAATTGTACCTGCCGAACTTTTGATTTTCCAGCCAAACCGGATTGACTAGCGTCAACCTGCGCTTGAGGAACGCCTCCAACTCCGGGTCAAGAGGCCCTTTTATCCGGATTGTCGAACTGATTTTTATTTGGATTTTCATAGCCGCTATTTCCAATGATTCTCGGCCATGAGTTAGCATTGACCGGCATGCTTGTAAAGCGCGGTAAGGTTGTGCTTGACTTTAAGCCGGTTCTGGATTCAAATGGAGTGGTCCTAATTCCTACCTGGACGGGGGTTTCTATTCAGTTTTATTTCGTGAACAAAAAGGAGAGGATTATGAAGAGGATTGTTATTGCAGTGCTGGTTTTGCTTATGGCTGCTCCATTTGCCATGGCCAAGGATTTTGGGGGAGCGGAAATTCCCGACACTGTAACCATCGAGGGGGCCAAGCTGACCTTCAACGGCGCGGGCATACGGAAAAAGCTCAAGTTCGTCAAGGTCTACGCCGCCGCATTGTTCCTGGAGAATAAGAGCAGCGACGCGGAAAAGATTTTGAACGCCGACGAACCCATGATGATCCGCATGGTCTTCATCCGCGGCAAGATCACCCCTCAGCAGCTTATCGACTCCTGGAACGAAAGCTTCACGGCAATCACCAACAACAACACCGCGCCCTGGCAGGAGCAAATCAACAAGTTCAACGCCTGCTTCGCCGTTGACACTGTGGAAGGCCAGACCTACGACATGGCCTACCTGCCCGCAAAGGGCCTGGTGGTTTACCTGGACGGCAAGGAACAAGCGACCATCCCCGGCAAGGAATTCAAGAACATGGTGTTTTCCATCTGGCTGGGCAAAGGCCCCATGGACGGAAACATGGAAGACCTGAAAGAGGACATGCTGGGCAAATAATCGTTTATTCAGAAATTCAAAAAGCCGGGGCGTCCTCTTTGGGCCTCCCGGCTTTTTTTATCTAATAATGATCTAATCCGGATCAAAAGGCAACCGGTTAAGTTTGGCGGAAGGCCTATGAAAAAGGCTGTTATTACCTCCCTGCAGTCATTATAAAATGACTCTGGGTCCCCGTTTCCGGGATTGCGTCACGATGATTGCATAACTGCCGCAATCATCCCGCCGCCTCCCTTCACGGGGATGACGAAAAACGTCGGCCTGAAATCACGATCGCCCTTTGTATTTAAAAGAACCCAACAAGGTCGTCATCCCCGCAAGGGTGATCCGCTTTATGGGATCTCCCGCAAGCGGGGACCCAGCGTCATAGTCCTTGTACCAAATTGGATGGCGTCTATTGGATTTAACTACTCGTCCAGCACTTCCCTGATTTTTCGCCCTAAATCAATAATGTTGGCGGGCTTGCTCAAAAGGGCCTTGACGCCAATTTTCTCCACATCGCTGGAGGACGCCATTTCCGAGTATCCCGTGAATAAAATAATAGGCAGGGAGGGCTTTATTTTATGCATTTTTTCAGCCAGGACCAGGCCGGTCATCTTGGGCATGGTCAGATCCGTAATGACCAGGTCATAGGACTCGGGCTCCTGGAAAAAAGCGTTGCAGGCCTTTTGGCTGTCCAAAAAACAGGTCACCTTGTATCCCAGCCTGTGGAGCATCTGGGCCAGCATTTTAACAATGGCATCTTCATCGTCGACGATCAAAAGGCGTTCGCACCCTTTGGGAACCGGGGAAATATCCTTTTCCACAAAATCCCCCTGGGTGATGGGGATGATGGGCAGGTATACCTTAAAGGCGCTCCCCTTGCCCACTTCCGATTCCACGCTGATATGGCCCTTGAGTTTCTGCACGATGGCCAACACGGAGGCCAAACCCAGGCCAGTGCCTTCCCCGGCGATTTTGGTGGTGAAATAGGGCTCGAAAATGCGTTCGATCACATCCTTGGAAATGCCGCACCCCGTGTCCTGAACCGTCAGCCTGGCATAGTCTCCCGGGGCGATTGGCAACACCGGCTCTCCCTGGCTCGGGTTAATATGCTCTTCAACAAGGCTGATATCCAGCAGCCCCCCTTGATCCATCATGGCGTGATAGGCGTTGGTGCATAAATTCAAAAGCACTTGGTGAATTTGGGTCGGGTCAGCCAGAATCATCCGGCATTTTCTGGAAATTTTCGGGGTGATCTGGATTGTGGAGGGCAGGACCGCCCTGAGCATGCGCAGCACGTCCTCCAAAACCGACTGGACGGCCACTGGAACCACTTCCTGCTCCGTGGGCCGGGAAAAGGAAAGTATCTGCTGCACCAGATCCCTGGCCCGGTACGCGGATTTTTCAATCTCCTCCACGTTTTTGTACGGGATGGATTCCGGCGTCAGATCGTCCTTGAGCATTTCCGCATAACCCAGGATAGGATACAGAATATTGTTGAAGTCGTGAGCTATGCCTCCCGCCATGGTGCCGATGGCCTCCATTTTGCGGGATTGTATGAGCTGCTTTTCCAGCCTTTCCTTTTCCTCAATGGCCAGTTTGGTGGGGGTGATGTCTTCCAGAAAGTTCTGAAAGCCAACAATCTCGCTCGAGGAGTTGGACGCGTCGCTGAACACAAGCTGGGGAATGGTTCGCAGCCATCGAATTTCCCCGGAGGCCGTCACCACCCGAAGGACGTAAGGCTTCACTTCCTTCCGGGTGGTTAGGGCCTGGTTTCTCTGCTGATGCATGAGCGGCAGGTCTTCAGGGTATAGTATGGGAAGAAACGACGAATTTTTCCAGTCGCGCAGGTCGTAGCCGGTGACCTCCTCAATTTTTTTATTGGCGTACACAATCTCCCCGTCCAGGTTGGTGATCAACATCCCAATGGGAGCGTTTTCCACAAAATCCTTATACTTCGCCTCGCTTTGGGCCAGTTGCAGAACGGTCATCTTGGAGTCGGTCAGATCCGTATGATGCCCGATGAGGGCGATCACCCGGCCCTCGGCGTCCGTAATGCCGTCCGCCTGCAGATCCACGTGAATAATCTGACCGCTTTTGGTGCGCATCTCCACCTCGCCGCTCCAGAATTCTCCGTTCTGAATGGTCTCGAAGACTTCCGCCGCCTGCTCCTGGTTGTTGTACAGGGATTGGGGGCTCTTATTGCGCAACTCTTTCAGGCTGTACCCGAACATGCGGGAAAAAGCCTCGTTATGATAAAAATGCCTGCCGTCGGGGTAAGCCATGCCCACGGCGTCTTTGCTGCCGCGCACGGCGGCTTTCAATCGAAGCCGCTCCATGTCGTCCTGACGCCAGGGAGGAGGATCGGAAAGCAGAGCGACCAGGCTCTTCAGGCCTTCTCCGTTTTTTACGGCTTGCAGCCTGGCGGAGCATGAAATGCCTTCGGCGCCTTGTCTATGAACGACGACCGGAAGCGAGGCGCAGTCCGCCCCCCCTTGTTTCGTCCTTTCAAGAAATAATCCCAGGGAATTGGAATCAATGCTGAACAAGCCCCGAAGATTGGTCATGCCCACAAGTTCCGAATGGGAAAACCCTGAAAGCCTGCAAAACATCCGGTTCACCCTTGCGATGCAAGTCTTTTCCAGATCGACTTCCACATACGCCATGGGAATATTATCAATGTCGCAAAGAGATCCCAGGGCGTGAAGCAGCCCCTTTTCCTGGGATTCCCGGAGGCCGGAGGGCTCGGGCGGATCGTAGGCGTTCTTGTTGGTTGTTTCAGGCCGTCGTCCCACAGATTCCCTCCGTATCGGCGATTAAAGCGGCTCTTTTCATGACACTTAAAGCAAGGCAATGGTTTTGAAAACCAAATAGACTACAACTATAAAGCGATTAAGGATGATCAATCAAGAGTGAATTTAGAAAATTTGCACAAAAGACCCTGTATGCGGCATGGTTTATTGCCTTTAATAATAAATAAATTCAGTTCTCCTGGTTTTGATGAAAGGAAAGGTTATTATTTGAGGGATTTCAACAGATACTGCAAAAATGCCAGGGCGTCCTTGGCAACATAGTCCACACCGGCTTCTTCAGCCAGGTCAGGATCAAAGAGAAAGGCGGCGCCTCCGGCTATGAACAGGGCGTCTTCGGGGATGGAGCGCCCAATGCGTGCGGCGTCTTCGCCCGAAAACTGCTGCAGGACGGTCAGGCCCAGAACGCGGGCCTTTTTGTCATGACAGGCCTGGATGATCTTGTCAGGAGGCTGGAGAAGGCCGAGTTCAACTAATTCCAGGCCGGCGGCCTCGGCGTATTGATGGATGAGGTCCAGGCCGTGGCCCATGGCGTCGTCCAGGGTGGCGGTCACCATGACGGGAGGAGGGTTCCACAGGCCGGGGATATTGTTCGCCCGCTTCCAGTCCAAAATGGCCTGAATCCCTTTCTCCATCTGGAGGCGGGTGGCTTTTTTGTTATGGAAGCAGGCGATCAGGGAATCCAGTTTGCCCCTTAATTCTGAGGGGCTACTGGTTTTCCCGGACATAATTCACACCGTTGATAAAAATTTGAAGGCCGGGGGACACGGCGTCGCCCATGGCCTCGCCCTTGCGCTTTTTTTCTTCCTTGATCCGGGTCCACTGGGGATGGTTGGAATAATGCACCGTGGCTTCCGGATGGGGCATGAGCCCGAAGATGCGCCCCGTGGGGTCGCAGATGCCGGCGATGTCGTCCACGGACCCGTTGGGGTTTTCCGGGAACTTGCCGTTGGCCGGAGAGCCGTCGGCCAGGGCGTAGCGCAAGGCCACCTGGTTGTTTTCCTGCAGGCGTTTGATCACCGCGTCTTCCGCGTACAGCTTGCCTTCTCCGTGGCGCACGGGCAGGTCAAAGGATTCCAGCCCCTTGGTAAATACGCAGGGGGATTTTTCGTTGGGTGCAAGATACACCCAGTCGTCCCGGAAGTTGCCGGAATCATTGTAAGTCAGCGCGACGCTTCGGGATGTGTAGTCATTGTCAAAACCGGGCAGCAGGCCAAGATTGACCACCGCCTGGAACCCGTTGCAAATGGCGATGACCAGCCCGCCTTTGCCCACGAATTCCAACAACTGGCCGCCCAGGTTGTTTTTCATTCTGGTCGCCTGAATGACGCCTGCGCCGTGATCGTCGCCCCAGGAAAAGCCGCCGCCGAAAGCCAGGATTTGAAAATCCTCCAGGCGCTCCTCGCCGGCGATCAGGCTGTTGATGTGAACCCGCACGGGCTCGGCGCCAGCCAAAGAAAAGGCGTTTGCGGTTTCGTGGTCGCAATTCAGGCCGTATCCCGTAAGGACGAGCACCCGGACCTTTTTCATATCAAACCTCCAAAGCGTTTTTTCCACGCATCTTTCATGTCCTGCACTTCCGTACGGATGATTTCATCGCCGCCCAGGCCCTTAACGGAAAGAACCGGAGCCTCCACAACCTGGCCCACGCAGGCCGCGGGCAGGCCGGCGAAAATTTCTTCAAACCGCTCTTTGTCCGAAGGCGCTACGGTGAGAATGAACCGGCCCGCGCTTTCGGAATACAGCAGCGCATCGTCCCTGTCCGCGCCCTCGGCCGGAACCTTGGCCAAATCCAGGTCCAGGCCCAGGCAGCCGGCCATGGAGCACAAGGCCAGGTGCACGGCCAGGCCGCCGCGGTACACGCCGCGCACCGAGGCGGCGCAGTCCTCGGTCATGGCTTTGTAAAGGGCCTTGTACAGGGCCATATTGGCTTTAGCGTCCACTTTGGGGACGTTCAGGCCCAAGTGGCCGAGGTGTTCGTAATACTCCGAGGCGCCCAACTCGTTCTTGGTCAGCCCGGCGATGTAAACCAGATCCCCCGGCGCCTTTACATCCATGGTCTTGCAGTGAGCCACGTCGTGGACCAAACCGGTGGTGGTGAACTGAAGCGTTTCCAGGGCCGAAACCTTGTGCCGCTCCCCGTAGCGTCCGGGCAGGTGCCCGTCCACGTACATGCTGTCCTTGCCTGAAAGCAGGGGCAGGTCGTAGGCGTTGCATAAATCCCTCAAGGCCAGGCACGACCGGACCAGTTGGGCCGCCTTGTGCTTGCCGTCGGGGTTTTGTTTTTCGTCGAAAATAATGGTGGGCCAGCAAAAGTTGTCCACCCCGCCGATTTGTTCGGGATCCGCGCCTACGGCCAGGACTCTCCGCACGGCTTCGTCCATCACGCATGCCGTCATATGATAGGCGTCAATGGCCGAGTAGGCGGGCAGCACGGCCTGGGAAATGGCGATGCCGCTTTCCGAGGTCAGCACCGGGCGATACACGGCGCCGTCGCTGGGCGTGTCCCGCTCCTTGCCCACCAGGGGCTTGATGGCGCTGGTTCCCTGCACTTCGTGGTCGTACTGCCGGGTGATCCATTCTTTGGAGCAGATGTTGGGCCGGTCAAGCATGTCCAGCAGCAGCATGTTATGATCCGCCGGGGCGGACAGCACCGGCTCCTTCAGGCCGCGCAGCTCGGGCGGAACCCATTCGGCCTCGAACTCCCATTGGGGGAAGGCCGCCGTCAGCAGATCCATGTCCACGTAGGCGCAGGTTTCGTCCTTGTATGTGATGTGCAGCTTGCCGGAATCCGTGTAAGTTCCGATGACCGTGCATTCCACAGCGTGCTTTTTCGCCAGGGCGAAAAATGCCTTTTCATGCTCCGGCTTGATGGAAACGGTCATGCGCTCCTGGGATTCGGACACCCAGATTTCCCATTGATCCAGGCCGTCGTATTTAAGGGGAACCTTGGCCAGGTCCACCTTGCAGCCGTCGGAAAAGCGGGCCGATTCGCCCACCGAGGAGGACAGGCCGCCGCCGCCGTTATCCGTGATAAAGGCGATGAGTCCCTGGTCCCTGGCTTCCAGCAAAAAGTCGTGCATCTTCTTTTGCGTGTATGGGTCGCCTATCTGAACGTGTCCGGCCGGGGTGTGTTCGGAAAACACCTCGGACGAGGCGGTCACCCCGTGAATGCCGTCCTTGCCGACCCGGCCGCCGCACATGACCACCAGCTCGCCGGGGGAGGTGGTTTTTTCTTCGGACGGGCCGCCGTCCACCTTGGCCGGCATAAGGCCCAGGGCGGTGACGAACACCAGGCATTTGCCCAGGTAGCCGGGGTCAAAGCAAACCTGGCCGAAGGCCGTGGGAATGCCCGATTTGTTGCCGCCGTCCTTCACGCCTTCGATGATGCCGTCCAGCAGACGCCTGGGAGTGAGGCGGGGCTTCAAGTCGCCGTCGTAGTCCCGGGGGCCCACGCAGAACCCGTAGGTCCCGGCGATGAGCTTGGAGCCCTTGCCCGTTCCCATGGGGTCGCGGTAAACGCCGACGATGCCCGTAATGGCGCCGCCGTAGGCTTCCATGTTGCTGGGCGAGTTATGGGTCTCTCCGGTGATGGAGTAATAATGGTCGTCGTCGAATTTTCCCACGCCCGCGTTATCCCACAGCACGGATATCACCCAGGGCTTTCGGGCTGCAATGGCTTTGGTGGGATCGCTGATGCAGGATTTGAACAGGTTGTCCATGACCATTTTTTCGCCCGTGGCAAGGTCCGTATAAAAGAATTTGCCGCCGAAGGTGTTATGGTTGCAATGGTCGCTGCGCGCCTGGGAGATGTATTCCAGCTCCACGTCCGTGGGCTCGGAAAGCCCCACTTCCTTGCGGGCTTCCAGGACGTCCTCCCGGAGAAAATAGGAGCGGATCGTGGGAATGTCGTTGGGGTTGAGCGCCAGGTTCCGTTCGTCGGAAATGCGCATAAGCTCTTCATCGCTGGAAATGGAAACCGTGGACACCGAAGGCTCGTGGTCCAGCTTAACCTTGGGGATGACGACGCCCACTCCGGTTTTGGGGTCCCACTCCTCCTTGCTGAACACCTTCCATTGCTGAATAATGTCGTTGGCCAGGATTTCCTTGGCGATTGTCTCCATGTCCCGCCGGGTCAGGCCTTTTCCCTTGCAGCAATAGCGCATGCTGGTGTACACGGCCTGATCCTTGGTGAATTTCAGGCCGAACAGGTCTTCAATGGCCTCTACGGCCGTGGCGCCCGGGTTGTCCCTTACGCCGGGCCTGTAACCCACCCAGATCACCCAGTCAAAATCGATTTCCAGGGGGGCGTAGCTTGAGACCTGAATCACCGGATTAGTAAAGATTTCCGTGCGAAGCCGCTCCAACTGGCCGTCCGACAGGTCCGCGTCCAGGGTCAGGATGTTTACGGACCGGACGCTGTCCAGGGCGATGCCGAAATAGCTCTTGGCTTTTTTGGCCACCCCGGCGCCGTGGGCGTCGATCAGTTGCGGTTTCAGACTGATTTCAAGGCATGAGGGCATGACATGAATCCTTTGTTTTATTAGATAGATAATCGCCTGGGGCCAAAATGGAACAGTCCAGGCGTCAAAAACATTGTCTATAAAGCCCTTCCTGGCTTGTCAAGAAAAGAAACCCTCGGCCTCCTTGAGGAATCTATGCCTTTATTCGGCTTTAGGGGTGTGATAACATACAGGTTTATGAAAAGATTGTTTAAAATACATGTGAACCTTTTGCTTTTGTTCATGATTCCAGGTCTGATAGTGGCTTCTCCCGGCAAGGACTGGACTGTCGCCAAGGTAAAAATTGAAGGCCTGGAAACCGTCTCCGTCAAAAAGGCCAAGGCGGTGCTTTCCGTTCGCCCCGCCAACATCAGGCCTTGGGTGAAAGATCAGGTGTTTAACCAATCCCTGGTGGATGCGGACATCAAAAACCTGACCCAGCTTATGGAGCAGGAAGGGTATTTTGAATCCCAAATCGATTACACCCTGGACGAAAATCCGGATCGGAAAAAGGTTTCGGTCAGGTATAAAGTCACGGAAGGCCCACCGGTTCTGGTGGACTCCATGGACATGGAGGGGCTGGACGGCTTGTCCGAAAAACTTCGGGAGGAGATCGTTGAATTCACTCCCCTCAAAAAAGGGGAGCGGCTTCGCACCGAGCCCTACGGCCAGGCCAAAGACAAGATCATCGGCTTATTGAACACACACGGCTATCCCCACGCTGCGGTGACCGGTTCCATTATGGTCAACAAGCAGGAAAAGACCGCGGCCGTAACTCTTAAAGTGGAGCCCAAGGGATATTATTTGTTCGGACCGGTTTCCGTTGCAGGCCTGGAGAACACCAATCCTAACGTTATTCTTTCCCGCGTGACTTTTGACGAAGGAAAAATGTACACCCGCAAAGAGCTTGAAGAAACCCAGCGGGAAATATTTTCTTTGGGCTTTCTCTCCAAGGTCGGGGTGAAAACCTCGGAAACCAAAGAGCAGGTGGAAAGCGCGGCGCCGCCCACGCCGGAGAATCCGGGCAGCCTGCCTTTGGAAATCACCGGGGAGTACAAAAAATTTAAAAGCCTACGGTTCGGAGTCGGATACGGCACCGAAGAAAAGCTGCGGCTTCAGGCCGGATGGCGGCACAGGCATTTTACATCCCAGGCCACGCAGCTTGATTTATCTGTGAAAACCTCTGAAATCCTGCAAAGCGCCCAGGCCGAGTTATGGCAGCCCTATTTTTTTTCCAAAAAGCAGGAGTTTAAAAATACGCTCGGCGCCAAGCGGGAAGATGAAATCAGTTACATCGACCTTTCGTTTTTCAACGAGGCTTCCGTCACCCGTAAGCTGTCCAGATATTGGAGCGGAACCATAGGGCATCAATTGGAGATGCACAGGCCCGAGGAATACTCCCTGGATCTTCAAGGGGATGAAACCGAAGCGGAAAACAATTACCTGGTTTCGTCCTTGGCTGTAGGCCTGGAAAGAGACTCGCGGCCAAAAGTGCTTATCCCCCGTTCGGGAACTTTTCTCTCCACCCGGTACTGGTACGGATCTTCCTCGTTGGCCTCTGAAATAGATTACTATAAGGTGTCTGTGGAGGGCTCCATCCTGATTCCCCTGGGCGAACGTTTTGTGCTGGCCTCCAGGGCCGGTTTCGCCGGAATCGAGACCTTGGAGGATACGGAAACCGTGCCTTTGTTCATGCGTTTGTTTTCCGGCGGCACGCACAGCGTCCGGGGATACGAATACCAGCACCTGGGGCCTGTGAACGACGACGGAGAATACCTGGGCGGCCAATCCCGGTGGGAGGGCTCCATAGAGCTGCGGTTCCCCATTTACAAAAAAATTACCGGAGTCGCCTTTACGGACTGCGGTTCTGTTTTGGAAGATCCGTTCTCCTTTGACGGCAGTTCGTTCCGTTACACGGCCGGCCCCGGCATCCGGTACGAGTCTCCGGTGGGCGCACTGAGCCTGGACGTGGGCTATCAGTTGAACCCCCAGGACGATTATGCAGACACATACCGCGTCCATTTCAGCGTTGGCCAGGCGTTTTAAATGAAACGAATTTTTAAAATATTAGTGTGGGCGCTGCTCGTTTTTTTAATCTTCGGCTTTGTTGTCGTCCCCCTGGCGCTGCGCACGGATTTCGTCCAGAAGCGGCTTACGCAATACGCGGAAAACGCAACCAAAGACCTGCCCGTCTCCATTTCCTTTTCGCGAATCATGCCGGACGTCCTATCCCGGGTAACCGTCGAGGGTCTGAAGATATCGGCCAAAGACGAAGTGATTTTTCAGGCGGAGAGCGTCACGGTGGGGCCTTTACTGCCCGGCGTCCTGGGCGAGGAAATCTCCCTGGGCCGTGTAATCGTGGACAATCCCGCAGTTAGCCTGGTCAGAAACCCGGACGGCTCGTGGAACGCGGCGTCCTGGTTTCCCCCTTCGGAAGACGAAGTAAATCAGGAAGATAAAGAACCCTTCACACTGGCCCGCTTTCCCGTTTCCATCTCCAAGGCGGAAATCAAAAACGGCCGGATTCAGGTTAGGGTTTATGCTCAGGACGGCCAAGTTTTGATGGACCAGCCGTTTCAATTGGATTTGAAAGGCCGCCTTAAGCCCTTTGCCGCCGTGGTGAACAACCTGACCCTGCGGGGAGCCGGCAAGGAGAATGCGGATTCCCTGGCCTGTAAAGGCGTGTACGATCTCAAAGACGGCGCCGAGACCCAGGTGCAGATTAAAGGGGAATCGCAATCCCTGGCGCAATGGCGGGCTTTGGCGCCCGGCCTGCCGGATTTGAAAAACCTGATAATCTCCCTGACCGCTCATGGGCCGTTGGATAAGCCTGAATTCACCTATGCTTTGAAGTGCGATCCGGAGCAAACCGTGGAAGGAATAGCGGGTTTGGATTTGACCCGGGAGGAATTGACGGCGGTGGTCAAGGCCACGGTCAACGGATTGGTTATTGATAAACTGGCCCCAAGCGTCCCTGGAACCGTCAACGGAAAAATTTTCGCCGGCATGAAAGGCCTGTGGCCAGAAGCGGACATTGAGGTCGATGCTGTGTTGCTTCAGTCCAAGATTTTTACTTACGACATCAGCAGAAGTAACGCATTTTTAGAGTACAACCGGTCCGGCCATTCCGAGTTGGAATTGACTGCGAATATAAATCAGGCGGAGTTCAAGCTAACGGCCAACGGAAGCGCCAAGGGCCTGCTGGATCAGGACGCTCCGCTCTCCGTGCAATTTAACTCCGAGGTTCAGAACGCCGATCCCAGGAAGCTGGCCATGGGCGCTCAGGCGCCGTCCGGCGATTTGAACTTCATCTTGGACGGCCGGGCGGACAAGGAGCCGGGGCAGGGCCTCGCTGAGACGGTTCTTAGCTTTAACGCCGGATTTTCCCCGTCACGCCTGGAGCAGTTGGAAATCAATTCAGCCTCCATCAAAGGCATCCTGGACGGCCGGGGCGTGGAGGTTCGCTCGGCCAATGTGCAGGGTCACGGCATGGATCTTAGTCTATCGGGCAAGGTGGATTATGAAGCCCGGGGCCTTGTGAATGCAAAGGCCGAAATAACCGATTTGGCCGGCCTGACCAGCCTGTTCCTGGAGCAGCCTATTCCGGGCGCCGCCAACCTAAGCCTGACGGCCAAGGGTGATCTGGCCGATCCTGACATCCAGGGGGAAGTCACGGCTGATCTGCCGGATCTCTCCGGCCCGAGCGGGCAATTCCTGAAATCCCCTGTCAAAGGCTCGGCGAAAGTCAACCTGAAGGCCAAGGGTAAATGGAAGAACCCAACCATAGACGGCCGGGCGCAGCTTGCCCTGCCGGATTTATCCGGGCTTGCCGCGCCGTATCTGGAAGACCCGCTTAAGGGCGCGGCCGACGTGGATTTATTCGCCAAAGGCCCGGCCTTGAATCCGGCTCTGCACGGCGAAATTTCCATGCGCGGAGTAAAGTATTTGGATTACGCGATTGACCAGGGGGATTTTAGGGTAAAGGCAGCCATAGACCCCATGACCGTTTCCGTACAAGGCGACGTCAAATCCTTGAATATGGCGGGGCAAGATTTCGAAGCCCTGGAACTGGACGTGGATCTGGATCACAACGACCTGACCTTTGCCTTGAATGGAACAGGCGGCGCGGCGGACAGCATAAATGCCACAGGCAGGCTTGCAGGCTATCAGAGGCCTGAAAAGAAGTTGACCTTATCCGGCCTGGAATCGGTTTATCAAGGCAAGCGGGCCGCGCTTGTCAAACCCGCTGTTTTGGAAATTCTTCCTGATTCCGTAAAAACTTCCGGGTTGGAACTGGTTTGTGAGGAGCAAATCCTGGAGATCAAGGGAAGCTATGGTTTTGATGGAAACCTGGAGGCCTCCGCAAATCTACCGAATCTGAACCTCTATCGGTTGTCTGAAATTTTGCAGTTGTCCAGGCCTATCAACGGGGCCGGAGACGCCTTCCTGGCCGTAAAAGGCTCCCTGGAAAAGCCGGAGGTCAGGTTTGAGGTCAACGCCCAAGAGGTCAGCATCGACAAGGATTTGCCCGGGCTTTCCCTTCATGCGACGGGAGTTTATGAAAATAGCCTTGCTTTCGTGAGTGCGGATTTGGTTCCGGAAACCGGCGGCAAGCTGGAATTTAAGTCAACCTGCCCCATGGAACTGGGGCTGCCGTTGAAAGACGATTTTCTGCCCCGCAGCGGATTGCAGGCCTCCATCAAAGGCCAGGGCCTGGACCTTGCCTTTCTCCCCCAATGGGTGGACGGCCTGGACGTCCTGGAAGGCGTCCTGAGCCTGGAGGCCGCCGCTTCGGGAGATCCTCGGGCGCCCATATTGCACGGTTCGGCCTCCTTGGCCGCCGGCAACATGGTTGTTAAAGAATGGCAAGATCCCATTACGGATGTGAAAGCCCAATTGGAATGGACGCCCGAGCTTGTCGCCATCAAGGATTTGTCCGCGCGCACCCAAAAGGAAGGCGAGCTTCACGGCTCGGGAACCGTGGCCCTGGAGAACTTCAAGCCCACGAATTTCAACCTGGCCCTGCAAACCCGCAACTTCGATCTATCTTACTGGAACATGATAACGGCCAGGGCGGATTCGGACTTGAAGCTGGCGGGCTTGTGGCCGGATATTGACCTGACCGGCCAGGTGAAGGTGGGTAAGGGGGAATTCCGGCTTGACCGTTTTATGGCGGAAATGCGACGCAAGGTGTCTGTGGAAAAGGACGTGCGCATTGTGGGCGAAGAAGTGGAGGAAAAAGAATCCCCCATCAAGCCCATGGGCCTGGACCTGCAGGTGAGCATAGAAGGCCCCATGTGGATACGGGGCGAGGGCGCCCAGATTCAGGCGGGGGGCGACCTGAACGTGACCAAAGAGCGTCAGTCCGAAGCCATACGCACCCGAGGATATCTGGAAACCAAACGGGGCGTATACGAGTTCCGCGGCAAAAATTTCGACGTGGAAAAAGGACGTGTGGATTTTGTGGGCCTTTATCCGCCCGACCCTATCCTGGAGATCGTGGCCGCCTACAAAGTAGCCGGCGTGACCATCTATTTGGAGATAGGCGGAACGCCCTCATCCATGATCATCACCCTGTCCGCGGATCCGGAGCTGGACCAGACGGATATCGCGTCCTTATTGATTTTCGGGAAAAGGGCCTCGGATCTGAGCAGCGGAGAATCCAAATCCCTGAAAGAGCAGGGCGCCGCCATGCTGGCGGCCAAGGCCTTGGATGAATTCAAGCAGATTGTGGGCGCGGACGTTCCCGTGGATATGCTGAGCGTGCGCAGCAACGGCGAAGGAAACGGCGGGCAGGATTTGGTGGTGGGCAAGTATTTGTCGCCCAAGCTGTTTGTGACCTATCGCCGGGGGATTTCTTCCGAAAGCGCCAACGAAGTCCAGTTGCAATATCAACTCACGCCAAAAATCTCCGTGGAGAGCCAGATCAGCCAATCCGAGTCCGGCGTGGACCTGTTTTGGAATTACGACTATTAAAATGCGAATAATTTGACAGTTTTTTGAAACCTCTGGTAATCTGAAAATATTGGCGGTGGGGCGCTTTTTCAGCCATTAAGGGATGAGGCAGGGAGATTAACCTGGTGATGAAATCTGCGCCAATATTGATTGTGGATGACGACCCGGGAGTCCGGCATTTGCTCAAAGAAGGGCTTTCGGCCTGGGATTATCAGGTGATGGAAGCCCAGGACGGTTTGGAAGCCTGGGAGATCCTGAAAGAAACTCCCGTCACGCTGGTGATCTCGGACTGGATGATGCCCGGCATGGACGGCGTGGAGTTGTGCCGCCGGATTCGTGCGCATCCTTTTCCCTCCTATGTTTACGTTGTGCTTCTGACGGCAAAATCCCAAAAAGACGACCTGCTCCAGGGCATGGAGGCCGGCGCCGACGACTTTATGGGCAAGCCCTTTGTCATGGCCGAGCTCAAGGCCAAGCTGGCGGCCGCCAAGCGCATTCTCAACCTGGAGCGCAGCCTGGAGGAGAAAAACGCCAAACTCCAGGACATGTACAAAGAGCTTACCCATGCCCAGGACATGCTGAACAAGGACATTGCCGCGGCGGCCTGGATCCAGCAAAGCCTGCTGCCCAATTCCAGCATGGTTTACGGCTTTCGCTTCGACTCCCTGTTCATGCCCTGCAAGGTGATCGGCGGCGATATTTTCAATTATTTCCCCGTAGACCGCTACCATCTGGCCTTTTACTCCCTGGACGTTTCCGGCCACGGAATCCCTGCGGCCATGCTTTCCGTTACGGTCAACAAAACAATCACCAGCATGCCTTTTCACGAGGCCCGCTTTTTTGCGTGTTCGGACGGCGCCGAATTCAGCCGCAGCATTTCACCCTCCTCCATGGCCAATGAGTTGAACCTGCTTTTTCAGCGCACGGAAACCGTGGAGCAGTATTTCACCATGGTGTATGGCATTGTGGATCGCAGGAACGGAAATATCATCCTCACCCAGGCGGGTCATCCCTACCCCATTTTAATCCCGGACCAGGGGGAAGCCCGTTTGTTGGGGAGCGGCGGCCTGCCCGTGGGCCTGCTGCCTGACGCCGAGTTTGCCGAGGACTTGTATAGAATCGACCCCGGCGACAGGTTGTTTTTGTATTCGGATGGAATAACGGATTGCCTGGATCGGAAAGGAAATAGATTTTCCCAGGAAAAACTTGTAAACTTTTTATCTGAAAAACGCGACTTGCCTTTAAAGGACCTGATGCGAAGAATGGGGGAGGAGCTTGTGCATTTCCGCGGAGACCCCAACTTTGAGGACGACGTCTCCCTCATGGCAATGGAGCGGATTAAAGAGTAAAATCTGATTTGTATTGATGGAAAGGAAAGCCTCCATGAAAAAACTGTGTATAGCGATCGGGATTATCGCCTGCTTCCTGACGGCAGGCTGCAACACCTATAAGGCCCAGCCCTTGTCTTTTAAAACGCCGGCCAGCTACGAAAATTCCATGAACGTCGCCGGCGCGGACATTGCGGCGAAGGCCTATTTCGATCCCCAGGAAGCCAAGGAAACCTTTGGCTTTGACATTCGCGAATCCGGGCTGATTCCCGTGCTCGTGGTTTTTGACAATCAGGGCGGCGTTCCCTTTTGGATTAACGGAGACCAGACCTTTTTGGAAGACCAGGAAGGCAATATCTGGCCTGTGCTGGCCGATAAAATCGCCTATGGGCGGGTCACCAAATACGCGGACACCAATGAAATTTTCAAGTCCGCCGGTAAAAATGCGTTGTTGGGCGCTGCCGCCGGCGTTATAATCGGGGCGGCCGTGGGCGTGGTCACGGGCGACTCGGTGGGCGAGAGCATCGGCAAGGGCGCGGCCATTGGCGGCGCCTCGGGCGCTACTTTGGGCGGCGCCTCCAAGCTGGACAGCAACGAGGCCAGCAACCGGATCATAGACGACCTGGAGTCCAAAACCCTGGAGAACAAGGCCATTCCGGGTCAGGGGCTGGCCTACGGCTACATCTTTTTTCCGGGAGAAGCCGAATCCGTCAAAACCCTGCGTTTGCAGATCAACGAATACGGCGAAGAGGGACAAAGCCATAACTTGAAGTTCGCCCTGCAATAGGAAAGACCGCCCGAAAAAGCCTTCAAAAGGCTTTTTCGGGTTTTTATTCGTCGTCAGCGTCTTCCGGAGCGGAGCCTTCTTCCACGGCTTCCTTGACCGCCCTGTACACGTCTTTGAAAGTCTCCGGAAACGAAGCCGGGGAAACCCGTCCGACCTCGATGAATTTCACCACGATTTCTTTGCTGACGGTCAGAATTTTTTCTTCAATAGCCATGCTAATCGCCTTGTTTTTCAGAGCCGTTTTGCGGCCCTTATATTTCCAGTTCCCAACCTTCCCTGGCAACGTAGGTTTGGGGAAAATCAGCCCGGGCCTTTTTTTGCATTGCGTCCAGCATTTCGTCGGTATGGTTGGGATGGTGATGAAAAAGATGAAGGGATTTCACGTTGGCCGCTCTGGCCAGCTTGATGCCCTCTTCGTAGGTGCTGTGTCCGTATCCCTTGAAATTGGGGTATTCTTCGGGCGTGTATGTGCTGTCGTAAATCAGAATGTCTGCGTCTTTGCACAACGGGGTCAGCTTGTGGTCCACGGAGTCGTAATGCTCTGTGTCCGTAGCGTAGACCACGGATTTGCCCTTCCACGTCACCCGATAGGCGAAAGACCCTCCGGGGTGATTCATCTCGGCGGTTTCTATGTCCACCTCGCCGATTCGATGGCCGACCCCTTCCTCCAGAGCCTTAAAGGTGATGCGGGAGGGCATTTGGCTGAGCAGGACGGGAAAATTCTGGTATTGCTGCTGGTAATGCATGGCGGTTTCCAAACCCTTGTTGATCTGGTGCGCGCCCATGATGCGGATGACGTTCCCCTGGACGTATCCCGGGGAAAAAAAAGGAAAGCCCTGGATGTGGTCCCAGTGCGTGTGACTGATGAGCAGCGTGGCGCTTCCCTTGCCATTGCCGAAACAGGAGTCCGCCAGTTCATCGCCCAGGACGCGCAGGCCTGTGCCTGCATCCAGGATGACCAGGTCCTCGCCGCACCAGACAGCCACGCAAGGCGTATTCCCTCCATAGCGGATGGTGCTTTGGCCGGGCGTGGGTACGGTTCCCCTTACTCCGTAGTATTTGATTTTCATGTGTTTTGCCCTCGGGGTCTGTATCTACCAAAGGCCCGGAAGGCGTGTCAAGCAAACTGAAGGCCAAGGACGTAAAATATTGACGCATTTTCTCCCATCAGGTATAGACCCAATACCATGCTTGGACCGGGCGCTTAAAGCCGCGGCCTTGCAATTTCTCCGGGGGCGGCCCCGGAAAGAAAAAAAAGGGGCGAGCAAAATGAGCGAAAAAGTCAAGCTCAGGGCGGACGGCCCGGAAACCATAGACGCTTCCGTGCTGGAAACCATTGATTACCAATACCAGACATCCAGGGACATCGACATTCGGATCGATCAGCCGGAATTCACCTCCGTGTGTCCCATGACCGGGCTTCCCGATTTCGGGACCATCACCGTCAACTATTGCCCGGATAAAAAAATTGTGGAGCTGAAGTCTCTCAAGTACTACTTTCTCCAATACCGCAATGTGGGAATTTTTTACGAGCATGTGGTAAACCGGATTCTCGAAGACCTGGTGAAAGCCCTGGAGCCCAAAAGGCTGGAAGTGGCGGGCGACTTCACCCCGCGCGGAGGCATCAGCACCCAGGTTAGCGCCAAGTACGTCAAATAATCCAACCAGGCGGAGTGTAATGACAAAATTTGTCCGTATCTTAACCGTTCTGATCATTTTTCCGGCCCTGGCCCTTTTGGGCTCCGGGTGCTCCACCGTCAACTTTTATACGTCTTCTCCTCAGGAATTGGCCCAGGAGCTTATGGGGCCCCCGGGGAAATTGAAAAAGCAGATCATTGTGGCCCAGTTTTACAATCCATCCCAGGCCCAGGATCTGGATTTGACCGCATTGGTGGGCGATCCCTTGAAAATCCGCTTACGGGACAAGTGCAAACGGACCTTTGTCCAGGATTCGCCCAGAGTTGAGTACCTGGTTACCGAGCATTTCGGCCCCATCACCGGAGTGGACCGAAACCTGGCCCTCATGGCCGAAGCCAGAGCCGTAGGCGCGGGCATTGTGGTCACCGGTTCTTTGTGGAAAGTCTCCCTGGAAGAAGAGAAAAAAGGCATCTATCCCTTCCGGGAATCCGTAAAAGTCATCAAGGTCAGTCTGGACCTGTGGGTGTATGACTCCCTGACCGGCTCCAAGATCGAAGACGCCAGAATTTTTTCCAGTAAGCAGTTAAAGGACGGCGAAGACCTGGAGACCGTTGAGTGGAAACAGGAGATCTTCTCCGACATCGTCAAGCAAACCGAAGATAAAATTTGCGACGCTCTCTCCGACTTGCCCTGGACGGGTTTTGTGACCACCGTGGACGGCAAGTCCGTGACCATCGCCTCGGGTGAGGAAGTGGGCCTGAGAAAAGGCATGCTGCTCTGGATTTGCGCCAACGGCGATATCGTGGACGGCGTAAAGGGCGAGCAATTCGTCGTGCCGGGCAAGCGTCTGGCCCGGGCCAAGGTTGTGGAAGTGTATGCCGGATCCTGCCGGGCCGAACTGACCGAAGACGCGGACGTCTCCAACGCCGCCTGGGTGTCCATCCGCAATCGGCGGGACAGCATCAATCCTTTGTAGATCCATCCAAAGCGGCGGGAGCTTCTTCCCGCCGCTCTTCAATGTTTCTAAAAAACTCTTCGATTAATTCCCCTGCCTGCTCTTTGGAGGCTATGCGGGTGATCTCCCCCCGAAACCTGGCGGCGTGCGGAAGGCCTTTTACAAACCAGGCCAGGCGGCTTCGCATCACCCGGCATCCGTGCTCTTCGCCCAAATAATCCATGGTATCGTCCAGGTAGTCCAACAGCACTTTTTTCCTGTCGTCCAGGTCGATTTCCTCCATGGGCCTGTTTTCCAAAAGGCGCAGGGCCTGGCGGAAAATCCAGGGAGCGTATAGCACAGCCCGGCCGATCATCACGCCGTCGCACCCGGTTTGCCCCATCATTTCCAATACATGCTCAGGCTTGGTTACGTCTCCGTTGCCTATGACCGGAATGGCCAACTCCTGCTTGAGCCGTTTTATCCGGGACCAATCCGAATGCCCGGAAAACCCCTGCCTGGCCGTGCGGGGGTGTAGAACCACGGCATCCACGCCCGCGTCCTGGGCGATTCTGCCCAAGGCCACGGCCTCGTCGCCCGAGGCGTCCCAGCCCGAGCGCATTTTGATGGTAAAAGGCAGGGAAGTGGCTTTTCGCACCTCTTTCAGGATTTTTTCCGCCTTGGGCAGGTCGGCCATGAGCGCGGAGCCTGCGCCGCCTTTCAGCACCTTTTTAACGGAACAGCCGAAATTGATGTCCACAATGTCCGCTCCATGTTCCGCAACGATTCTGGCCGAGTCCGCCAGCACCCCGGGATCGGAGCCGAATATCTGAATGGAAAGCGGCCGCTCCTCCTCCTTGCTCGTCATGAGCTCCATGGTCTTTTTTTGATATCGGATCAACCCGTTGGAGCTGATCATCTCGGAGCATACAAGGCCTGCGCCATGCCGCTTGGCCATTAGCCGGAAAGGCAGGTTGGTGACTCCGGCCAGGGGCGCGCACACCAGGGGATTATCCAGTTTTAAGGAAGCAATCTTTAACATGGAGGTTCATGTATTCCAGGGATGGATAATAAGCAAGAGGCGTTAATCGTTCAGGTAGCTCCTGGCCAGAACTTCCCGGGGTTTGACGCCGTCGGAGGGGCCTACGACGCCTTCCTTTTCCATGACTTCGATGATGCGGGCCGCCCGGTTGTAGCCGATGCGCAAACGCCGCTGAATCATGGAAATGGACGCCTGGCCGGTTTCCGTAACGATAGCCACGGCTTCGTCATACTTGACGTCGTAATCCTCTTCGGTCAGTTCGCCGCCGGAGGAGGCTTCCGGGGCGTCGGTCACGGACTCGTCGTATTCCGGTTTCTGCTGGCTTCTCACGTGGGAGAGAATGCGCTCCAACTCGCCTTCCGAGACGAAAGCGCCGTGCATACGCTGGATTTTGGCGGCGCCCGGCGGTAAATACAGCATGTCGCCCATGCCTAACAGGGTTTCCGCTCCGTTGGCATCCAGAATGGTCCGGGAGTCAGTGCGGGAGGAGACCTGGAAAGACACCCTGGTGGGGAAGTTGGCCTTGATGGTTCCCGTCAGAACATCCACGGAAGGCCTTTGAGTCGCCAGAATCAGGTGGATGCCGGCGGCGCGGGCCATCTGGGCCAGACGCTGGAGGGCGGCTTCCACGTCCTTGGAGGCCACCATCATGAGGTCCGCCAGTTCGTCGATGACCACCACCACGTAGGGCATGTATTCGGGGTCTTGCTTTTTTTCCTCGCCTTCCAGCAAAGGCGCCTTTTTGGAAAGTGCCGCCTTGACCTTTTGGTTGTACCCGCCAATGTTCCGGGCCCCCATTTCGGCCATGGCCTGATACCGGCGCTCCATTTCGTTCACCGCCCAATACAGGGCGTTGGTGGCTTTCTTTACGTCCGTCACCACCGGAGTGATCAAATGAGGGATGCCGTCGAACATGGAAAGCTCGATGCGTTTGGGGTCGATCATGACCAGCTTCACCTCTTCGGGAGAGGCCTTGTACAAGAGGCTGGCGATCATGCAGTTCAGGGCCACGCTTTTGCCCGATCCCGTGGCCCCGGCAATGAGCAAATGAGGCATTTTGGCAAGGTCCGCCACACAGGAGTTGCCCTCGATATCCTTGCCCAAACACAGGGTCAGGCGGGACTTTGAGCTTTCAAATTCCTTGGAGCACGCCAATTCCTTAAAGTAGACGAACTCGCGCTCCATATTGGGGATTTCTATGCCCACGGCGGCCTTGCCCGGGATGGGCGCCACAATGCGAACGCTCATGGCGCGCAGGGCCAGGGCCAGGTCGTCCGAAAGATTGGCGATGCGGTTAATCTTCACCCCGGGGCCGGGCTCGTATTCAAAAGTGGTGATGACCGGGCCCGGGCAGACTTCGCTCACCCTGCCTTGCACGCCGAAATCCTCCAGCTTTTTTTCCAGCAGGCGCGACTGCATTTCCAGGTTTTTGGCGTCCGCTCCCTTGGGGCGGGGGGGCGGATTATCCAGCATGTCCACATCGGGCAAGGTGTAGCTTCCCGGAATCATAAAATTGAAAACCTGCTGGGTGGCCTTGTTCTTGGCGTTTGAAGGCGGCTGAGGCTGCTCCGGCGCCTGCTTGATGGCGGGAGGATCCTGCTGTTTGGGTTTTTTCCTTTTAGGCCGGTTGGGCTTGGCCTTGACCACAACGGGTTTTTTGGCTTTGGCCTGGGCGCGGCGGTTTTTCAGGTAGGCGAAGCCCTTGCCCAAAGATTCGGCGGAGCTTTTCAACACCCTGGTTACGGATATGCCCGTCGCGAAAATCAGGGCGATGGTCCAGATGGCGGCCAGGGCGATGGCTGAACCGGTTATCCCCAAGGCTTTCACCAGGGCGTCTTCCGTCAGTCCGCCCAGGATTCCGCCTGACTGCCAGTTTATGCCCGTCCATTCATCCAAACCGGCCAGGGCTTGCACCCCGCCCGTGGCGATAATCAGGCAGAAAGCGCCTCCCACGGTCGGCAGCCAGTGGGGAAGATCTTGTTTTTTCAACAATTTAATCGAGGCTTGCAGAAGAAGTACGGGAATCCAAATGGACCCAAGGCCGAACAGGCCTATGAGCACTCCGGCGAAATGCGCTCCGGCGGGGCCGAAAATATTGTTGATTTCCCCGTCTCCGCCTATGTTTAAAAACAGCGCCGGGTCCTCTGGGGTGTATGTCGCCAGAGCGCCGAGAGTAAACACGATAACGAATAAGAAGAGTATACCGGATACTTCCTTGCGCATTGCTCCTCGTAATAAGACCGTCCAGGGTTAAGGCATCCGATTTCGCTTCCAGGAGGGGGGATTAATAGGTTGGCGCCCCCCTCGTCCTTAAGTTCGGACAGTATCATCACGGAACGAGCAAAATCAAGTGTAAATATCCGTTTTTGATGGGCTATTGCACTATATACGTGGCGCTGGCGTTATCCGACTCCCAGGCCGTCACCGAGTAGACTCTGGCCTTGTCCGTGTTCACGGCCGCGCCCAGTTTGTCGGCGATAATGCGGGCGATATTTTCGGAAGACGGCGGGCAGTCGGAAAACATATCCAATTCATTCAGGAATTTATGGTCAAGCTCCTCCATGATGCCCCGGAGGCTCTTTTTGATGACGCCAAAGTCCATCAATACGCCGCCCTCGTCCAGGCCGTCGCCTTTGATGCAGACCTCCACCTTCCAGTTGTGTCCGTGAAGGTTTTCGCATTTATGCCCCACCAGGGTTAATCTGTGGGCGGCCGCAAAATCGGTTTTTACCTTTAATTCGTACATGGATCTGATCCGTTCTTTTGGATGGGTGTTTTTTTATGCTTTACCGCCCAACACTCTTTTCAGCTTGTTGGTGAGCTTTTTGTCTTCCTGTTTGGCGAATTCCTCCAACAGGGCTTCCTGCTTTTTGCTCAGGTTGGTGGGCGTTTTCACCATCAACTGGATGATCTGGTCGCCCCGGCCGTTGCCGCGCAACGACGGAATGCCCTGGTTGTGCAGGGTCACGATGTCGCCGGGCTGGGTTCCTTTTTTCACCTTCAGGTCGGCCTCGCCTTCCAAGGTGCGAACCTTGATGTCCGCGCCAAGAGCCGCCTGTACAAAGGAAATGGGCACCTGACAGACTACGTCCACGCCCTGGCGCTGGAAATACTCGTGGGGCTCCACATACAAAAAGACGTAGAGGTCGCCGGGAGGTCCGCCCTGGGGGCCGGCCTCGCCCTCGCCCGAAAGGCGCAGTCTGGAGCCGTTGTCCACGCCGGCGGGAATGCGTACGGTCACTTTTTTTCTGGCTTGAACCACTCCCTGGCCGTGGCAGTTCTGGCAGGGGGTTTCAATAATCCGTCCTTGGCCGCGGCATTGGGCGCAAGTGGTGCGGACCGTAAAAAAGCCCTGGCGGGTGGTGGATTGACCGGTTCCCTGGCATTGGGGGCACACGGTGGGGCTGGAGCCCTCTTCGCAGCCGGATCCACCGCATTCTTCGCAAGTTTCGGGCTTCTGGATGTCGATTTCCTTTTCCGCGCCGAAGGCCGCTTCCATGAAATCCAGACGCATGTCATAGCGCAGATCGGAGCCGCGCATAACCCGGTTTCTTCCCCGGCGGCCGCCTCCAAACCCGAAAAACTCTTCAAATATGTCTCCAAAGCTGGAAAAAATATCGTCAAAGCCGCTGAATCCGCTAAAACCCTGGCCGGAAAGGCCTTCGTGGCCGTACTGATCGTAGATGCCGCGTTTTTTGGGGTCCGTCAGGACCTCGTACGCCTCAGCGGCCTCTTTGAACAGTTCCTCCGCTTCCTTGTCCCCGGGGTTGCGGTCCGGGTGGTATTTCATGGCTAACTTGCGATAAGAAGCCTTAAGTTGCTGCGCCGAAGCGTCTCGCTCAACTCCCAATACTTCGTAATAACAACGTTTTTCGCTCATATTCGGTTTGCTGTCTGGTTTCTGAATGGATTAAATGAATTTTCGCACAATAGCCAAAAAAGGCTTTTATTAGCACCCAAAAACTTAACACATCAGGGGCTGTTGTCAACGCCTGACAAGACCTTGATTTTTCTTTGCCAAAAACTAAGCCGTGCGGGAATCTTTGCGCCAGGGCTAAAAAGGTTGTAAAATAAAAAAATTCGCATTTCCTGTCACACATCCCCTTGTTTTGCACTCTACCCTTACAAGCCGCCCGGGACGGCCGAACTAAGGAGAGAACGCCATGAACGAAAATTTGGAAAATCTGGCAATAAAGGCAAAGCAAGGAGACAAGCACGCCCTGGAAAGCATTGTCCGGGCCATCCAGCACAGGATCTTCGGACTGGCCCTGAAAATGCTCTACCACCCCCAGGACGCCGAAGACGCCGTTCAGGAGATCCTTATCCGCATCATCACCAATCTGGGGAGTTTCGCCCACAAAAGCTCATTCGATACTTGGGCTTTGAAGGTGGCCTCCAATCATTTGATGGGAGTGCGGAAAAAACGGGCTGCCTACTGGTTCACCTTTGAAAGGCGCCAGGCCGCCATCGTGCAGGACCCCCCGGACGCCCCCTCCCTGGATTACGACGAGGCGGAGCAGGAGTTGATCGTCAAAGAAATGCGTCTCGCCTGCATGCAGGGACTCCTGCAATGCCTGGATTGGGAGCATCGTATCGTCTACATCCTGGGGGAAACCATGGGCATTCCCGGCCCGGAAGGCGCCGCCATCCTGGACATCAAGCCTGCTGCTTTCCGGAAAAGGCTGTCCCGGGCCCGGGAGAAAATCCGGGAGTTTCTGAGCGTCAATTGCGATCTCTACGAAAAAGGCAATCCCTGCAACTGCCTCACCCAGGGAACGCTGGCCATGCAGAACGGCCTCATGGACCTGAAAGCGCTTTCCTTCGCCGATCAGGGGCCGGGCCGCGACGGCCAGAGCAGCCTGGAGGACAGCCTCAAAGCCCTGGAGCATTTAACCAGGGAAGCGGCCATCATGCGCTGCCAGGCGGACTGCCAGGCCCCCCGGGATTTCGTCCGGGCCATTCGCCGAATGCTGGATTCCGAAAAATTTCAGGAACTCAAAACTCTTAACTAGGAGGAAATGCCATGGAAGAAATGATAGCTTATTGCGGCCTGGATTGCGCCCAATGCCCCTCGTACATCGCCACAAAAAAGGACGACGACGTCATCAGGGCGAAAGCGGCGGCCTTTTTAAACAAAACCTATGGATTCGACCTGACGCCCGAACAGGTCAACTGCGACGGGTGCCTGCCCAAGGAAGGCCGCAAGCTGGGATATTGCGCGACTTGCGAAGTGCGGGCCTGCGGCGAAGAAAAAGGCTTGGAGAATTGCGCCCATTGTTCGGACGCGCCTTGCGGCAAGCTGGAGGCTTTTCACAATTTTTCCAAATTCGCCAAGGACAATTTCGACAGGGTTCTGCAAAAGCTGCAATCGTGAGAGTGAAGGAGACCATGGGTCGCGGCGGCCTCTCTGTTTTGTTGGGTTTCGCAGAGTGGCATCCGCCCTTTAATGCGTTTGAACCAGACGCATTCTCCCAGCAGTTTAGAATCCAACTTCAGAGCTTTACCAGCCTGCGTTTCATACATAAAAATAGTAGGTGGGTAGAGTTTACGGAGTTTTTTCCACAGAGGCTGTTTTCTTTGCGCCGGGAGCAACACCCGAAGCCAAAAGCATATGAACGAAACCAAAAAATATATCTTAAAAAAAGCCCCGGCCGGTTGAACCGGCCGGGCTTTTACGGTTTTTAAAGGAATTTTATTCGCAGGGGTTCTTGCTGGTGAAGGCGCCGGGTTTGGGCATGCCCAGGTCATTGGGCTTGGCGGAGCGGCCGCCGCCCTCCAGGTCGCCGATGCTGCCTTCGTCCACGCCTTCGATGGCCCGCTGATCTTCAAATTCGTCCATGGCCGTCTGGTACAAGGCGTCCCACTCTTCCACCAAGGCGCCCGCCTCGATGGCGGCTTTTTCCGCGACCTCGGCTGTCTTGAGCCGTTCCTCAGCCACACGAGCCGCTTCTCTGGCGTCCGCCAAAATCTGCTTGTCAGGCGTCCAATCCTCCAGATACTTGGCGCTGTACAAGGCTTCCTCGGCTGAGGCTTTGTTGGCGCGGATCCAGGCCAGTTTACGAAGGCTTTCCGCCGCCGCCTGGTCCAGATCCTCTTTTTCGCTGGCCCGTTGGGCCACTAAAGCGGCTGTTTTTGCGGCCAGGGCCTTTTTAATGAATTCGTTCTCCTTGGCTGCCGCCGGAGGGACGTTTTCCGCAACGCCCATTTTCCAAGGCCCGATGGTGAAGCTCCTGTCGCCTTCGTCAAAGGACATGAAAGCCTCCCCTTTGTGATCCAGGGAAATCAAAGCGGCGATGCGCGTGGTCCCGGCGTCCTCTCTCAGGCCCGAAACCATGGGCGGAACCGCTATTTCAGAACGCATCTGGCGGTAATCGGTTTCTATCCATATTTTTCCCGCATACAGGGTGAAGCGCCGCCGCGTCTTGTCCGACTGAATCAACGGCAAGCCCTTGCGGGTCCATTGCTTGAACTCCACGGCCGAATAACGGCACAAGGTGACGTTGGTTCCGTCCTCAAAAACCAGCTCGGCGCTTCCGTCCAGGGTGACAATCTTGTCCCCGGAAAAAATAGGAAGCCCGACCACCACGCCGCCTCCCCACACATCCTGGCCCCGGAGTATGACTTCACCTGAAAAAACAGCCACCTTGCCGATGGGCTCCTCTCCCGCAAGAACGGGGCCGGCGCTGGTCAGCATGAGTGTTATGAGAATCAGAAAAATGGAAATTTTTCCAAAAATAGTGGAGCTTTTGTTCATTTGGCGTCCTCTTTGCGGCTATTTGAAATCATGGGGATCGGCAAATCGAATATTCTAAGAGACTGGTAATAATGCTGAATACTATTGATGCATATCCGGGTCAAGCCCTTTTTCCACACTTGGCAAGTATTTGACAATGCCAGGAAAACCTGCTACAAAAATTTAGTTCCACGAGCGGTCAGTTATTTTCCCCAATACACAATCACGCTTCTTATTGCGCCACGACCGTTTAGACGGGTGCGTCCAATGGGAGCGGCGTCTGTTTAACTTTGTTTATTCATTGGGGATGAACCTTAAAAAAGACCAATAAGGCGAAGGCCGCCGCCAGTCAAGGAGAAGCCTTGTCATCGGACCGGGAATCCCTATTTGAAAGGCTGGAGTCCTGCGAGACCCGCCTGCATATGGAAAGCATGCGCAGGCAGGCCGCCCAGGAAGCCTGGGAGATCAGCGAAGCCCGCTATCAGTCCTTGATAGAGGGGATGGAGGATATCGTCTTCACTCTGGACTCGCAGGGGGAGATCATCCAGGTGAATCAGGCGGTGGAAAGGGCCTTGGGCTATTCGCCGGACGAGCTGATAGGGAGGCGTTTGTCCGAGTTTATTCTGGAACCGGATCAGGAGCGGGCGGTCAACCAGTTGAGCCGGGTGTTCGTCCATTCACCCCAAGCGGGCGAGTACAGGGCCTTGGACAAGAACGGTGCGCCGGTCTGGTTCCGGGTGACCGGATCGCCGGTTCATGTCATGACCGGCGCCGGCGGAGTTCGTTGCATTGCATCGGAGATCACCAGAGAAAGGATGCAACAGCAGGAGTTGGTGTGGTCCCGTCAGATGGCGTCGGCCGGGCAGCAGGCCGTATTTCTGGCCCGGGAGTTCTGTCTTGTCTGGCGGGAAGCCCAGGACCATATGTCCTCGCTGGATAATATGGTCAAGGAAGAGCCTGAGTTGGGGCCTTTCTGGACCAGATTCACCGAGGCCGCCGCACGCCTGAAAGACGCGGCGAAAATGATCGCCTCCCTGGACCCGGCCGTCAATGAAATGCTCAGGGCTGTCAACCTGAATCAAAGCATTGTCAACGTGTTCCGGCTTTTCAGATCCAGGTTCGATCGAAAAGGCATCCGCACTACGCTTAGCCTTTCCACCCAGATTCCGTTTACCATGGCATGGTCCAAAAGGATGGAGCACGCTCTGTTTGTTTTATTGAATCACGCCTGCGCCGCCGTGGAAAGCAAAATGAGGTCGCCCGAGGCGCCCGGAGAAATCAGTGTGACTTCCCGAAGAAAAAAGGATAGAATTATTATCGAGTTGTCCGACAACGGCCCGGGTTTGTCCAGGGAGGACTGCCATCGCATTTTTGATTTCAATTATTTGCGCCCCGGGGGAGGGGCCGAAGAAGTCGGCGGCCTTCACATGCCCTGGTCCATTATTGCGGACCACGGAGGCTCGTTAAAGGCCGGAGCCTCTCCCGAGGGCGGCGCCTTGTTCACCATAGAGCTTCCGGTGCGGCGTCCCGGCGCCTGATCCCAATTATTCACGTTTTTTAGGACGCGTTATGCCTGATTATTCAATACTGCTGGTAGAGGATGATTATTATATCAGAAACGCCATCGCGCGGGATTTGCAATCAAGGGGGTACGGGGTCGCGGCGGCCTCCGGCGGGGAGGCGGCCTTGGAGCTGTTGGCCGTGCAATCCTTTGATCTGGTTCTGACTGACCTTGTCATGGAACAGGTGGACGGGCTGGAGGTGCTTAAGGCGGCGAAAAGCCGCCATCCCGACGCCATGGTGATTATCCTCACCGGATACGGCAAGGTGTCCATCGCCATTGATGCGTTGAGGCTGGGCGCGGACGATTTTCTCCTCAAACCCGCCGAACCCGAAGAAATTCACTTTCGCGTGGAAAAATGCCTGCAAAAGAGGGAGTTCAGGCTAAGAATCCGGGCTTATGAGGAAATCCTGCCCATCTGCTGCGAGTGCAAAAAAATCCGGGACGACCGGGGCAGAGAGCCAGGCGCCGGAGACTGGATGGATCTGGAGGATTACCTGGTGGAACGCGAAAAGATCAACGTGGATGCAACCCTATGCCCCGCCTGCGGAGGCTGAGGAATCGGAGAACGGCATTAGCCTTCCCTTAGCCCTGAACCGTCCTGACGCAGTCTGAAAGCGGGTCTTTTTTTAATTGCAATTTTACCAGACGAGGAGATTTACTATGAAAAAGGCCTTGATTCTCCTGGCGCTTCTGGCGGCCGCCTTTTTAGCGGCCGCCCCTTTGTGCATGGCCGAAACCCAATATGGAGAATGGGAATTGGTCATGGATAAAAACGGCATCAAAGCCTATTCCCGCAAGGTGGAGGGGTCGGGGATCTTTGAATTCCGTGCAGTGGCCGTAGTTGACGCTCCCATCGAAGTGGTGGGCGAAACCCTGCGGGACGTTCCCGCCTGCGCCGATTGGCTTCCCTATTGCCAGGAAGCCCGCCTGCTGGAAATGACGGACCGGAACCACTTTTCCACATACAATATGTTTAATCTGCCCTGGCCCCTGAAAGACCGGGACCTTGCTTTGGGGACGGACACGGAGTACGACCTCGTCCATGGCCGCGCCGTGTCGAATTTTCGCAACATTGTCACTCCCGCCTGCCCGGAAAGCGACGACTACATCCGCATGCCTTCCCTGAAAGGGCAATACGTCTTTGAATTCATCACCCGGGAGAGGACCGGCATTATCCAGACCTACCGGGCGGACCTGGCCGGGGCCATTCCGGACTGGATGGCCAACATCGCCACCAAGTACATGATGTACGACACTTTCATGAACTTGAAGGCCTTGTTTAAAAAGGAAAAGTACATCGAGGCCGCCAAGCAGTCCCCGGATCGTGAAGTCTGCCTGAACATTCTGGAGAACAAAAAACGGGTCAAGGAAATCCTGGTGGCCCGGCTCAGGGAATTCATCCAGGACCAGGATTTTATTGAAATGATCCTGGCCGACCGCGATATCGACGGCGTGCTGCTTTCGGACAACGGCAGGACCAGCGAAACCATTCTCTACGGATGGGGCTCGGACGAAAGCAAAAAGACGGCGGTCCAGGGGATTTTGCGCGCCTATTTAACCGCACAGGGGCAGTGCGAAGAAACCATCGAGGCCGCGGTCAAGGATGACCTGCTGGTGGAAACCATCCTTCACGGGCCTGACCAGGCCGGCCAAACGTCGCCCAAAATCATCGAGACCTACCTCAAACGGAACAGCGTCGTCGCCAGCAATTAGCTCAATATGCGCGGGGGATCGCACCCTTATCCAAGGGGGCGATCCCCCGCTGTTCACTCGCTTTATTCCTTATACAAATCCTCTATCGCGTCATTGTACTTGTCGAAAACAGCCTTCCTTTTCAACTTCATGGTCTGGGTGAGCATGCCGTTGTCCAGGGTGAAGTCGTCGGCCAGAAAGATGAACTTTTTCGGAATTTCGTATCCGCCGTACTTGCCTTTCAAGGAAGCCGTAATTTCGGCGGCGATCATGTCCGTGATTTCCTTGTTTTCAACCAGGTCAAAGGGATCGGCGGACAAGCCTTTTTGCCGGGCGTAATCGCCCAGGACCTCGAAATCCGGAACCACCAGGCAGACGTTGTATTTTTTGCCTTCCCCGGAGAGCATGGCGTTGGCCACGTTGGGCAGCAGCCGGATGTCCTCCTCGATGGCGCCGGGATAGACGTATTTTCCGTTTTGCAGCTTGTATTCTTCCTTGATCCGGCCGGTGATGAACAGGAAGCCATCCTCGTCGATCCTGCCCCGGTCGCCGGTGCGGAATCCGCCGTGGGCGGTCATGGCCGCTGCGGTGGCCTCGGGCTTGTTGTGGTAGCCCTGCATGACGTTGGGGCCGTATACGATGATCTCGCCGTCGTCGCCGATGGTGTCCACGCCCGATTGATCAATGACCACCTTGACGTTTTCGATGGGCCTGCCCACGCTGCCCACTTTATAGGCCGAAAAACAGTTCATGCTGACGGCCGGCGAGGTCTCGCTGAGTCCGTAGCAGTCGAATACGGGCACCCCAATGTCCGCAAAAAAGTGGGAGATTTCCGGATTCATCAAGGCGCTGCCCGTCAGGGCGCCCTGGAGGCGTCCGCCGAACTTGTCCCGGATTTTTTGAAAGACAATCTTGTCCGCCAGCTTGAATTTCAGGTTCACCAAAAAACTGGACTTGCCTTCCGCGGCCAACTCCCGCTTTTCCCTGGCCGCTTTTACGCCCATGTCAAACAGGGCTTTGGGCAGGCCCCCGGTTTCCGCCATTTTGGCCTGCAGGCCGTCGTAAATCTTGTTGAACACCCTGGGCACGGCGATCATAAAGGTCGGACGGACAAGGGCCAGATCGTCAGCCAGCGTCTCTACGGACTCCATGAACCCGATGGAACCGCCGAACTGCATCCAGTTGTAAAGCTCGGCCGTCTGGCCGTAGGAATGAGCCCACGGCAGAATGGACAGGCTGCGGGCTTGCTCGGTCAATGCCTCGGTGAAAAGGTGATACCCCCCTGCGGCGTTGGAGGAAAAGTTCTGGTGGGTCAAAAGCACGCCCTTGGGCTCTCCCGTGGTGCCGGAGGTGTATACCAGGGCGGCCACGTCGTATTTGTCCGGTTTGATGGATTCCACGGGATTTTTCGCGCCCAAGGCTTCCAACTCGCCCAGGGAGGCTTCGCCCTGGGTTTCGATGATGAAAATCCTTTCCAAACCCGGCGTGCGGTCGGCGAAGGCGGAAACCTTCTCAAATATTGCGGGCTTGGACACGATCAAAATCTTCACGCCGCTGTCCCGTATGATGTATTCCCAGGTGCTTTCCAACTCAGCCTCGTACATGGGAACGAACCGGGCGCCGGCGCCGTAGGTTGCAAACGCGCTGATAGCCCATTCCGGCCTGTTGTTGCCGATGAATCCCACCACGTCGTTTTTTCCCACGCCCATCTGCACCAGACCGGCCCGCAGGTTATCCACACGGGCTCCGGCCTCGCCGTAGGTCATCCAGTCCAGCCCGGTTTTCTCCTTATTTTTTACTCCGAAAAGGGGGTTGTCTTTAAATCGCTTCACTGCATCTTCAAACAGATCCACTAAATTGTTCGGGGTTTCATATCTCTCCATGCCTGCTCCTCCAAATCGTTTTGCCGGAACAACGCCATTAGTCCGGCGAATAGTAACTGACGAAATACAAACCTGCGGTTGTGATGCCGGGCATCGGCATTTTCAATAAGCCGGTTCATCCCCCGTTCAACATAATCGCGGTTCCATATTTCCTGCTCCTCCGGGGCCGAAACCAAGGGCGGCGTCCCCTCCTGCAAACCGACCGGGAGAAAAGGCGTTTGGAAGAGCTATGAACAGACGGACAACCCCGGGAAAAACCCGCCTTAAGAGCAAGATTCAGGGCCGAACGTCCACAAATTTCAAAGCACGAAATTGGCCGAACGTCAAGGAATCTGCAACGGAATCTGCAACGGGATTATACAGGATTGGAGGTTTTCTTTTTGCATTTAAACCCACGCCGAACGATTTAAAAAGAACCAAGCGTAGAAAATCGAATTTTGCCGTTATGCGATTCCCATGCGTGGCAAGTGCGCCGCTTGCCGCGTCAGAAATGGTGGGACGCCGCTTGCCGCGCACGGCTTGTTGTCGGCTGGCCCAGGCAAGGCCGTTATTTGCCTGGGCGCGTAAGCGCAAAAGGCGCCGCCCATATTGATTGTCGATATTGTCAACGGCTGGCGGGCGAACAATCCCATTCAAATCCATGTTTTTGCGTAGTCGCGAGGTCTCCTCGCATGGTAGTTGCGGGGTTCCCGCGCACAATAGAGGCGCAATAGGTGCGTCCTTTCCGGCCGTCATTCCCAAGCGTCTTTGTCGGGAATCCAGCTTCTCATTTTTTTTTGTTCGGATGCTTCGCGTGGGAATGAATATTGAACTATCTGAAATTATAGCAAATAAATGTATCTATGACGCTTTTGAACGCCGTCGGCGGCAATGGAGCACAAAAAAAGCAGGGCAAGCCCTGAATCTACGCTGTTCCCACAAGTCCATGGGCCAATTGGGACATGCTGCGGCAAATGCCGCCCACAGGGGGGCGCGCCAACATTGCCTTTTATGCCGCAAAGGATTCATTTAGATGTAGCGACAGGCCCCCGTGCCTGTCCGAACCGCGCTCTGCGCAGCTTAATTGTCTTTCCCGGTCTGGTTTTTTTCGGCCAGCCGGTTTTTTTCAAACGCCGCACCCATGTGGAAATCATTGGGGAAAAACACCATGGAATCTTTCGGCGCCTGGCTTTTTATGGTTAACCCGCCATCGATAAACTCCACTGCAAGCGGCTGTCCGGTCAAAGGATTTAAAGGAAGTACCCCTAAAAAATCCGGAACAAGGGCATCAAGGCTTTTCGGATATTGGCCATGTTCAATACGGTAGTCCCATAAGGCTCTGATTAATATTTCCATGTTGTTATGAAGTTGTGCGGAGCATTTAAAGTCCATGGCGCCAAATTTGTACAAACCACCAAGCATCTGACCGATATAACTGTGCTCATATTCCGCAAATGATTGGCTAAGGTTTTCCCGAAAGTTGATGCAGGGCCGTTCAACCAATAGTTTCCAGTTTTTCAAAAGTATCTCCATTTGGTCGAACTGGTAATTGATGAACAGCGTTTCCATTGGAAGGGCGCAACAAACCTTATCGATAAAATACATTTCTCCGGATAGTTTCCGGACGCAGGAAGCGTCCTCAAGTTTAAAATCCTGGCTGACCATGGCTTGGGCAACCCAGGTAAACTCCAATTCCAGGGGTTTTTGGGGGAAGTCATAAAATGCAGCAGTGGAGGCGGGAAGCATCGCATTCTCAGGCTTTCCTTCGGAAGCAAACAGGCATTTTTCTTCATAGTCCCTGATCAGTCCCTGAAAGTGAGGTCCGAAATAATGAAGACTTTTCCCTGGAAATTTTTGAAGCCGGTTTGAAAACAAGCGCAGGTCGTTCAAAATCTGTCCCGCTTCGTACAAACGCCCTTTGGCTGCAAGATTCATGGCTGCCAAGCCGCAAAATCGGAACAGATCGAGTTGGCCCTGTGTATCTTTATAATCGTAAAATTCATCATCCAGAGAAAATGGATAGTAGTACCCGGGCCTGAGGCTGGCTTCCAGCATTTTAGCCAGCACATGAGGATGATTGGCTAAAAGCCATTTCACTTCGCCACTCAAAGGGTCAAATCCAGGCTGAATCGCTTTTTCCATAAACTCGGATTCTTCGTGGCTGAAAACGTCGAACAAGGACTTGTATATCAGAAACGAGTTTTTCTCGTCCGGAATGGGGCAGGGCAGGCCGGCCATGGCCTGATCCATAAAAGCCTGGGCCATTTCTATATTGTTTTTTGCAAGGAGGCTATTTTGGCCGATCAGGGTAAGAAACAATATTGCCATCACGGCCGTGGCTGTCAGCAGGGGCTTAAAAAAGGATTTGATTTTGAATTTAACGAAAATGAGGATGCTCAGGGCAGTGGCTATTATCGCCGCAGATGCGGAGTATTGAACCGTCCACGAAGGGATGTACCCAACGAAATTCATGACCCAGAAATACAGCACCGCGCAACCGGCGGCTGTCAGGAACAAAAGGCTATACAGAACAAGCAAGGCGGCCTTGAGCCATGTGCGCTGGATTTTGTGAAACACAAAGGCGACCGCTGCACTCACACAAAGCGGCAAAACCAAACTTTCCAGCCAGATCAATACATAGCCGAAAACCATGTGCTTTCCCTTCTTTTATTTGCGTATAAAAAACAATAAAAACTGTTATAGCATGGAAAATAATATCTCAAAACAAAAATGGGGACAAAACGGACAGTGCGGGAAGGAAGGCTGCTCCACAAAAAAAAGGCCTCGCCCAAAAGCGAAGCCCTTTTTTTAAAGATATTGAAAGTCCGGCGGCATGGCCGCTGAAACAAAAAGGCGATTAGCCCTTCATTTCTTCGAGCTTTTCTTGCATTTCGGGCATGATTTCCAGGATGTCGCCCACAATGCCCACGTCCGCCACCTGGAAGATGGGAGCCTTGGGGTTCTTGTTCACGGCCACGATGAAAGGATTGCCCTTCAAGCCGCCCAAGTGCTGGAAGGCGCCGGAGATGCCCATGGCCATGTAAACCTTGGGCTTGACCGTCTGGCCGGAGGTGCCCACCTGACGGGCGTGCTCCAACCACTTGGAGTCGACAATCGGACGGGAGCAGGATACGTCCGCGCCCATGATCTTGGCCAGGTCAAAAGCCACTTCCAGGTTGTCCTCGCTCTCGATGCCGCGGCCGATGGACAAAAGCACCTCGCTCTTGGTGATGTCCACGTCGCCCACTTCGGCGGCCACGGTTTCCAGATACTTGCGGCCCACCGCCGGAACGTCGGCGGCCTTCTCTTCCACGGCTCCGCCTGCTCCGCCCGCTTCGTCGCCCGCGAAGGCGCCCGGACGCACCGTGATCACGGCGCCGCCGGATACGTCGGCGTCCATCTTGGCGTAAACCTGGCCGGAGTATTCCTGGCGGACGGCGGTCAGC
>NZ_FQZU01000017.1 GCF_900142135.1 Desulfatibacillum alkenivorans DSM 16219
GAAGAAAGCGGCTCGGAAGAAGAAAAGGAGGCAGGCGGCGAGGATCTTGAAATCGTCGAACTGGACGAGGATGAAGACCTGGAAGTTGAAGATGTGGAAGAAGGGGAAGGGGAAGAAGGGGAAGGGGAAGAAGGGGAGGAAGTTGGCGAACCTGATGCAGATGTGCGATTTGAAGATTTGGATGACGACGTCGAAATCATCGATACTGATGAATTGGAGTATGAAGACATTGAGGAAGAGCCGGAATCCATTGAAGAAGATGATGATGTTGAAATCGTGGAGTTGGATGATGACGAAGAATTGGTTGATGTGGAAGATTGGGAAGGAGATGAAGCCGCTCTTGATGATGATGTGGAGATTGTGGACGCCCCGGAAGACGGTTTGGAGGAAATTGATGAGTTGGAAGATGATGCGGACATCGTAGAAGATGGGATTGATGCAGATGTTGAGGAATTGGAAGGCGATTTGGAAGATGTTGAGGGGATGGACGACGATGAAGAACTGGAGGAAGTGGAGGAGGCTCTGTCTGATGAGGAAGGCGAGCCAACGGAGGGGGACGGATTCGGCGACGGAGATGTGGAGGAAGAGGACGAAGAGGAATTTGAAGAAGTAGGCTTTTTGGACGACGACGAGGAACTGGAGATCCTGGACGACGACATGGACTTGGAAGAGGTGGAGGAAGCGCCGGAGCAAGGCGCCATGGAACCCTCCATGGGCGCTCTGGGCGCGGACGATTCTCTGGAAGTGGAGGAGGATAAGGCCCGCGTCCTCGCCGAACAGTTCGACGGCTTTTTAGGCAGTATGGAAAAGGCCTACAATCAATATTTGCTCATTCCCGAAGGCAGGTATGTTGTGGGTTGCAAATCGCCGGGCAAGGGGGATCGGCCCAGGCAAAAAATTGACATGCCGCCTTTTTATATGGGCAAATTCCCCGTCACCAACGCCTTGTTTGAAATCTTTGTGGAAAAAACCGGGTACACCACTACGGCTGAAGAAAAAGGCTACAGCATGGTCTATAAAAGCCGGTACGAAAAAATCACCGATCCACGCACCGGCAAAACCCATGTCCGGTATAATCAATCCCGCAGTTGCGAAAAGGTGGAGGGCGCCAACTGGTATCAACCCCTGGGGCCGGGCAGCACATTGTACCGAAAAAGAAACCACCCCGTGGTCCATGTCAGCCGCCGGGACGCCATAGCCTTCGCCGCCTGGACCGGGAAAAAATTGCCTGGCGAGGACGAATGGGAAGCCGCAGCCCGCACCATAAAGGGTCTGATTTATCCTTGGGGAAGCGAATGGGAGGAAGGCAGGGCCAACACTGAGGAGGCCAAAATCGGCGACACCTGTCCTGTGGAGCATTTGCCCAACACCAATGCATTAAACATTTCAGGCATGGCGGGAAATATATTGGAATGGACGGCGGACCTGGCGGATTCTGACAAGCCCGAAGTCTTTGTGGTGAAAGGCTCCGCCTGGATTTCATCCCCGCCCGCCCCTTTATACGCCCGGACGTTCTGCAAAGGGTCCGAAACCTCCAATATTCTGGGATTCAGATGCGTGGCGATTTGAAGCCGCCTTATTTCATGCGGCCAGCATTGCAGTCCGTTTTTACACACTATTCGAGTTGTTGAATCTTACCCGTCAATATTCCACAAAGACACTGGGTCCCCGTTTCCGGAATTGCGTCATGATGATTGCAAAACAACCACAATCATCCCGCCGCATCCCTCCACGGGGATGACGGAGAGAGACAGCTATAGGAATATATCGGTTTAAGCGGCCTATAGGGGATTCCCTTTACGCCTGCACGCCCTATGAACTCACTTATAGCGCATAAGACCGTCATCCCCGCAAGGGTGATCCGCGTTTCCGGATCGCCCGCAAGCGGGGACCCAGCGTCATTTTTTTTGCGGCCCGGAACTGGTTCATGGCGGCCAGCTTCTGAACGCTGTTTTCGGAGGGATTAAACAAGCATAAAGTTCAGGGAGCACTTCAACGCTCCCCTTCGTAAGGGTACCAATCCGAAGGCCTGAGACGCTCCACCTTCATGACCGCGGTTTCGTTCTTCTCGGAATGAAAAACCAGCTTCCGCCCTTTTTCCCCGCCCACGTCTTCGGACACGACCTTGACGCCTTTTTTCTTCAACACCATACGGGCCAGTTCCACGTTTTCCTCGCCCACGTCTTCCTGGCTGTATTCCGGATTATAGGCGCCGCCGAAAATCTGGGCTTCCAGGTGGCGAATTTTGGAGCCTGCTTCCAGCATCATGTTGATGAGGGTGGGGATGGCTACGTTTCCGTAATGGGCGGTGGCCTGCTTTGGATCGGAAGTTCTGGGATATTTGAAATGACTCATGCCGCCCACGCGGCGTTTTTTATCAAAAAGGCTCACAGCCACGCAGGTTCCCAGCACCGTGGAAATAAGGGTCGGCTTGCTGGGCACAAAAATGTACGCAGGCTTGAGAAAATAATCCGCTTCGGCCGGTATGTTGTTTGCCCCGGTCACGGCGCACCTCTTTGTCCGTTTAACGTTGCTTTGTTAAATGCATCCGGCGGAGTCCTCCGCCGAAAAGGTTGATTTACTGGGGCAAAAGCCCCACGCCGTTTTCCCAGAACACCTTATCGTAAAACTCTTGGGAGAGTTTCATTTCCAGCATGGCGTCGATTTCCCCTTCCCTGGGAAGGATAAGATTGGGAAAATCAGATCCGTAAAGGATCCGGTTTTTATATTGTTCCAGTTTTTCGGGACCTTGGTCGTAACGAACGTTGTCCCACGGCAAAAAGGAAAACGCCGTGTCCAGCATGAGGTTCTCATGCTTATCCAAAAGGTCCATGAAGCCTTTGTATTCCAGGCCGCCCATATGGGGGACGGTGGCCGGAAGCTCAGGATACCGTTCCAGCACTTTCAAAAAATATTCCAGCCCCACGCAATTGTTGGACACAGGCCCGGTGCCGATGTGCATGAGCAGGCGCTTGCCTTTTTCCATAATGAGCTCGTACAGGTCAAAGAGCCGCGGATCATGGGGAAAAAAATCCGTCACCAGAAACTGGAGCTTTATGCCCAACACCTTGGGATGGCTCAGTATGTCCCGGGTCAAGGCCATGCGGTCTTCGTCTCCGGGATGAAAGGCGGCCAGGCAAAAAAGATCGTCGTATTCATCCAGGACCTTGGCGTTCCACTCGTTCAATGCCTTGGCCACGCCCGGTTTGTGGGCGTAATTGCAATACACGATTTTTTCTACGTTATGCTCCCGCAAGTAGTCGATGCATTCGCGGTAGTAAAGCTGATGAATCACCTTCCAATCGTAATCATGCACGAACTGCCGCCAAATCGCTTCAAACAATTTGTCAGGAAACAAATGGACATGGAAATCAATGATTTTTTTAGGAATTCTTGGGTTCATTCCGTTGCTGCTATGATCCTTTTAAGCTATTATAATCCGGGGGGTGTACCGCTTTGAAAGTCAGTATGAACGGGCTTGTTCATTTGGTCAAGGGCAAACAAAAATATTTCAAAAGTGCATTTCGGCGGTTGTTAAAAAATCACAAATATGTTAATAAGTTGGAATTGTTCAAATGAACTAGGACGGATGCGGCGTATGACATTTCCAAAGTGCTTCGGGGATTTGCAAAAAGTCTTCCCAATGGGGGAGGACGGACTTAGGGCGTCGCCGGATGAATGCCTTGCCTGCCAGTGCAAGACCGATTGTCTACGATACGCCCTGGCCGGTACGGACGGGACGGCGGTGCACGAGGAGCAGGTGGACAAGGTTTATAATTCGGGGAATATGGGATTTTTGGAGCGGTGGTCCAAAAGAAAGACCCTGCACAGGGCGAAATCAAAAAAGAAAAACACATAAAAATTAAGAAAGTCGGAGCGGAAGCCATGCTGAACATGAGGGACGTGGATATTTCGGGGAAGCGCGTTTTAATTCGAGTTGACGTTAATGTGCCTTTGGACGCCAATTTAAACATTACGGACGACACCCGTATCCGCGCAGTATTGCCGTCAATCAATTACGCGTTGGACGAAGGCGCCAAAGTGATCATCGCCTCGCACATGGGGAGGCCCAAGGGACAGGTCGTTCCGGAGCTCAGCATGGCGCCGGTGGCCAAACGTTTTAAGCGTTTGCTGAAAAAGGAAGTGGAATTGGCGCCGGACAGCATAGGCCCGGAAGTCAAGGCCATGGTGGAGAAAATGCAGGACGGCGACGTCATCATGCTGGAAAACCTGCGTTTCCACCAAGCGGAAATTGACAATGACGACGCATTCGCCAAGGAATTGGCGTCTTTGTGCGACGTTTATATAAATAATGCATTCGCCGTGGCTCATAGGGAGAACGCCTCCGTGGTGGCCATCACCCGGCATGCTCCGGTTTGCGCGGCGGGCTTTTTGCTCCAAAGCGAGTTGAACTATTTCGCCAAGGCCATGAACGATCCGGCCAGGCCCCTGGTGGCCATTATCGGCGGGGCCAAGGTTTCCAGCAAACTGGGCGCCCTGCATCACATGCTCCAGCATGTGGACAAATTTGTGGTGGGCGGCGCCATGGCCTCCACCTTCCTGAAAAGCGTGGATTACAATGTGGGCAAGTCCAAGGTGGAAGACGACCTGTTGTGGGAAGCCCGCTCCCTGATGAAAAGAGCGACCATGCAGGGCACGGCCTTTTACATCCCGGTGGACGCGGTGGTGGCGGACCGTTTCTCCCCCGATGCGGAAAGCAAAATCGTGCCTATCCGTGAAATTCCGCCGGAATGGATGATCATGGACATCGGCCCGGCGACAGCCCTTTTGTACTCCGAGGTTCTCGCCAGCGCCAAAACCATCATCTGGAACGGCCCCATGGGCGTGTTTGAAATGGACGCATTCAGCCGGGGCACCATGTCCATGGTGAATTACGTGGCCAATTCCTATGCATTGTCCATCGTAGGCGGCGGCGATACGGACGTGGCCATTCACAAGGCCGGTGAGACGCATAGAATCACGTACATTTCCACGGGCGGCGGCGCCTTCCTTGCTCTTATGGAAGGCAAAACCCTGCCGGCTGTTGCAGCTTTGGAAAGGCATCAGGCGAAAATTTAAACGGCAGAGGCATAGCGAAATAAAGGCCTTTAAGGCTCATGGAGACACCGACCCCAAAAATTAGAACCAGGATCGCCGTGGCTGCCCTGGTTCTATTGGGGATTGGAGCAGCACTGGAACTATATTACGGCGGCTTAGGGGCGAGATTGGGACGCCTGGCCGAGCTCATGCGGGAAAAGGAAAGCATGAGCATGTTCATGGAGTCCCTGGGACCGAGCGCTCCCTTGTACTTTATCGCCATACAAGCGGCCCAGGTTGTTCTGGCGCCCATTCCAGGAGAGGCCACGGGCTTTGTGGGCGGATATTTGTTCGGAATTTTTCCTGGATTCATTTTTGCAACCATGGGCCTTACCATCGGCTCGGTTATCAATTTTTTTCTGGGAAGATTTTTCGGCCGTAAGTACTTAAAATTTTTTATATCCGAAAAAAGCCTGGAGAAGTTTCGAGACTTATTGAGACGCCAGGGAGTTGTGGTGGGATTCCTCCTGTTTTTGATTCCCGGCTTCCCCAAAGACGTCTTGTGCCTGATCGTCGGGCTAGGCTCCATGCCCTTGGCGGTCTTTCTGGTCATCAGCACCTTGGGGCGCATGCCGGGCACCTTGCTCCTGGCCATCCAGGGGGCCAGCGTGTACGAAGCCCATTATACGCTTTTTGCAATAGTTGCAGGGGTTACTGTTTTGATCGGGGCGGGGGCCGCCCTTAATAAACAACGGATTTACACATTTTTGGAAAGGTTTAAATAGGAGGCCTGTCAATTGTCACACTGGATGAGCAGAGATGAGCTGAGCATGCAGAACAGGCTCCGGAGGTCTCATTACGAGGTCCTTCGGGATGAACTGGACCAGTACGTTTTGGATTACGCCCTCACAGGGTCTTATAAAGCCTTCAAGGCCGCGGGCGTCCCCTATCCTTTTGTGGAAAAAAGGGAATTAAAACCCAGGGCGCGCATTCCTCAGGAGGAATATGGGGAGCAAAAGGCCTTTTTAATCCTTTTTGTGGAGGACAGCGTTCCCTCCATCCATAAGAAATACATCCGCTTTTTTGACGTCAACAAGACGACCAAGGCCAACTTGTTTAAAAACAAGGCCATCCCCCTGTCCAGCCATTTTGACAGGAATTTGAAGTATTTTGAGTCCCGTAAGTTTTTCGACCTCATGGAGTGGCTGCTGCCCGTGGACTACGCCCTGCTTATCCAAAGGGAACCGGCATCCAAAACCCGGGACCGGTTCAGCCTTTCGCATTTTCATGTTCGCGTGGACTGGCCCATTGCGGACGCCGCCGAAGATTTGGCCAGGCGTCTGCGTTATATTTCCAAGGAATTGTACGAAAAAGGGGAATCCTACGCCGAAGACCTGCAAAAGAAATTCTTTGAGTATTACTCCATGCCGGTCATGGCGGGAGGGAGAAGGACTGCGGCCATTGTTGCAGCCCAATTTTTAAGAAAGCTCCCTTGCATCTCCACCATATACGCAGGAAGCAGCGAAACCCGGGCCACCATCCGCATTTCGGAAAAAGACATTTCCAAATGCATCCTCATGAAGTTGAACGCCAAGGAAATGGAGCGGATCGCCCAGGAAAACCTCCTGTCCCTGGCCGCCTTCAAAAAGAATTATCTGGTCGCCAGGGAAGGCAACTCAGGCGTGGCCATATTCCAGGCAACCTACGTCCACACCAGCCAGGCCTGCCCGCCGGAAGACGGCAAACTGCGTGAGCTCAAGCCGGATCTCCATTGGCTGCGGGTGGAAAGCCAGCATTTGCTGCCCAGGCCCGGGGTGTTTAAATTCGCGCCCTTGCCCTACCCCATTATTTACAGTTAATAAGGCGGCCTATATCCGGCGCAGCATGGCAATTTCGTCGCAGTCCGGGAACTTGACGCAGTTGATGCAATCAGCCCAAATTTTTTGAGGAAGCTCATTTTTGTCGATCACGGCAAAATCGTGGAGTTCGAAGAACTTCGGCGCATAAGTGAGGGTGAACAGTTTTTTAATCTTGAACTTCAGGGCCTCTTCCATGCTGAACTCCAGCAGATGAGACCCTATTTTTTTGTGCTGATGCTCCGGCTTGACCGCCAAAGACCGGATTTCCGCCATGTCCTCCCAGCAAATCTGAAGCCCGCAGCAGCCAATCACCTCGTCGCCTTCCGCATACACGCAAAAGTCGCGTACGTGGTCGTACAAGGCCATGAGAGAGCGGGGCAAGAGCGTTCCCTTGGCGGAAAAAATCTGTAAAATCTGATGGATCTGCTTTATATCAGCCACGGTGGCTTTTCGTATCATGTTAATTCTCCAAAAATTTTTCAGGCAGCCTGGGCTCAGGCGCCCCTCTCCGGGGTTCGGTTCCTTTTATGAACAAGGCCTGCACCCCATGCCCGGGCGAGGTCGGTTTGCCCGACACCGGGTCTATAAAAACCGAGATTACCCCATCCGGGCGAGGAAAGTAAACAACGGAGCGATCCTGCATTGCATTTTTCATGAAATCCACCCAGATAGGCAAAGCGGCCCGCGACCCGGTTTCGGTCCGGCCTAGGGAAGCGCCGTCGTCCCGGCCCACCCAGACGCCTGCTGCAAACTCCGGGGTGAAGCCTATAAACAGGGCGTCCTTGCACTGGGACGAGGTGCCGGTCTTGCCGGCCACCGGACCGGGCACGACCTGGGCTGCTTTACCGCTCCCTTCCTTGACCACCGCTTCCAGCATATCCACAATGACGGCCGCGTCCTGTTCGGCGACGGCGATCTTTTGTTCGTGCCTGGGTCTGTATATGACTTGGCCTGACCGGTCTATGGCTTCCAGCACGGAATTGGGTTCGTTCCACTTTCCGCCGTTGGCGAAAGCGGCGTAAGCAGCCGTCAATTCCAGGAGCGTGACCTCCGAACTGCCCAGGGAAAGGGATAGATAAGGCTTTAATTCAGACTGAATTCCCAGGCTTTTGGCCTTTTCGATCACCCGCGTGGGGGATAAGGCGTAAATCAGACGAGCCGCCGGGATATTCCGGGAATATGCCAGGGCCCTGCGAAAACATATTTCGCCCTGAAAATTGCCCGAATAATTTTCAGGCTTCCATTCGGCGGTTTCCCTGCTTTTGGGAAAAATCACTTCCTCGTCCAGGACCAGGGTGCTCTGGGTCAGGCCTTCTTCCAGACCGGCGGCGATCACAAAGGGCTTGAACGAAGACCCCGGCTGTCTCTTGGCCATGACGGCCCGGTCGTATTGACTCTCGCCAAAGTCCACGCCGCCCACGTGGGCCAAAATTTCCCCGGTTTTCACGTTCAGGCAGATCAACCCGGCGTTGACCTCCCCGGGCGCCAGCCCTTCCCTTTCCTGAACCGCTTCCACGCCCTTTTTTACGGCCTGCTCCGCAAATTTCTGGAGCCGATAATTTAAGGAGGTGTGGATTTCCAGGCCGCCCTGATACAAAAGGTTCTCGCCAAGCTCTTCGCCAAGCTCCTTCCGCAGTTGGGCTGTATAGTACGGCGCTTTATCCTTTCCTGACCGGGATGCCGTGACCACGGGCTCGTTCACCGCCTGCTCATATTGCTCCTGCGTGATGTCGCCCACGTCCAGCATTTGCTTTAACACCACATTCCGCCGCCACTCTGCTTTTTCCTTGTTGGCCAAAGGCGAATAGGCGGAAGGCGCTTTGGGCATGCCCGCGATCAAGGCGCACTCGGCCAGGGTCAACTCGTCCAGCTCCTTGCCGAAAAATCTGCGCCCGGCCTCCTGTACGCCAAAGGCGCCGCTGCCAAAGGGAATCTTATTCAGGTAAAGCTCCAGGATTTCGTCCTTGGTGTAGCGGCGCTCCAACTGCAAAGCCAGGACGGCTTCCTTCAGCTTGCGGGTAAGAGTTTTCTCCGGGCTGAGAAAGTGGTTCTTGGCCGTCTGCTGGGTGATGGTGCTGGCGCCCTCCTTAAACCGGCCCGCCTTGATATTGCTGACCACCGCCCTCATGAGCCCTTTCACGTCCACGCCGAAGTGGTCGTAAAAACTCCGGTCCTCCGTGGCGATGATCGCCTGCCGGATAGCTTTGGGAATTGTCTCCAAAGGCGCCGGGTCGCGCCTTTCCTGGCACCATTCATCCAGAACCACGCCGTCCGAAGAATATACGCGGGTAATGCTTAAAGGCTTGGTGCTTTGAAGGTCTTGAATTTCCGGCAGGTCGTGCATCAGGCCGAAGTACAACGCAATCCCCGAGCCTGCAATGGCGCCCAACAAGATAGTCAGGGCCAGAGGCAGCCATTTTTTAATCCTGGATTTTGCCATCAGACTCCTAAGGTCTTGCCTAAAACCCCCAATCCGGCCATGGCCAGGTTGCCGGACATATGGATCATGAGAGGAACCAGGAGGCTTTTTTCCCTTTCGTATGCATAGGCGAAAACAAGGCCTCCCACGGTTTGGGTGACGGGGATGCCGGCCGATAAATCGTGGCTGAATACAAACAAAGCCGTGCTGCCTATTATGGCGGTCCAAGCGCCCCACTGCCTTAGAAAGCCGAACAACAAGCCGCGATAAAAAACCTCTTCGGCAATGGGGCCAATTAGGCCGGCGCCCAGAATATAGGCCAGGGCCGGCCAAAAAGCATGGGGAACCGGATTGCCGAACAAGGTCAAGGGATTCCTGTCCATAAAAAAATAAACGGCGGCCATGCCCGCCCCTGCCAGGGCGGCGAAGCTCAGGCACCAGATGCAGCCTCTGATCAGGCCCCTTTTCCAGGTGGAGGGCCCAAAACCGAGGCATGAAGCGCCTGACCCCATTTTCACCGTAATCAATATGATAAGCGCTGTTTCCACCATGCGCAAGACCAGCATGGCCCACTTGGCCATGATCCTGGATTCGGGCGCAATATAGGCGAACAAGGCCTCGCACAGAATTACTGCTGCTACGGCCGTAAAAAAGGTTTTAATATCAATGGATTTTATATTTGTTGTCTCCATCCCAACCTTCTTAACGCATTATATGCGTATAGCTGTACATAATAATGATCCGAATTTTTAACGATATCCTCAAGATATCCCGAGGGCCTGTCCCACGGCCTGCGGCCCAGAGCCCAAATTGCCTGACAGCGCACATTGGGCGAAGGATCCTTTAGCAGAAACAGCAAGTCCTTAAGGCTTTCCTTGTCCTGATTATGGGCCAGAACCCTGGCCAGCCAATAGCGCTCGGCCATCTTGGGGCTATGGAGCAAATCATCATAGGCGGCGTGTTCGCGGATGTTCAGGTCCTTACTCATATAATTGCGCAGGCCGGCCAGGCGCTCCCTGGAAGAAGACGATTCCAGCAATTCCTGGGGCGGCTTGCCTTCCTGCCCCCTGTGCGCAAAATAGGCCAATTGCGTGTACAAGGACAAGCCGATGACCATCCAGACGGCTGCGGTTATAGCCGCGCCTTTTTTCCGGCCAAGCCATATGGAAGCAAGCCCTGCCATAATGCTGAACAGAAAGGTGTAAATCCCCATGGGAAGCCCCAGCAGGAGGCTGCTGTACACCGTGCTGCGGAAGTTCTTCTGCAGGTCGCATTGATCGGCCAGGGCTTCCAAATGCTTCCCCGGAGCGTGCAGGAAGTCTTTGTATGTAAGGCTTTCTATTTTCCGGCCGCACCAGCCTTCAAGGATAAACGGGGCATCCTTGCCGTCGCCGTAGGTTATGACGATGTCCGCCGCATTTTTATCTTCCACGACAAAATAGTACGCGGCCAGCAGTTTATTGCGTAAAACCATCTTCTTTTTGGAGTTCGGATTGCCGGACAAATAAACCGTACGCATGGCCCGTTTGTCCAGGGGTTTAAAAGTGCGTGCAGCATACAATGTATAGTCGTAGTAAAAATCGTTCACCGCCAGGCCGGGCTTGTTATTCAGCAAAATGGCGTCCCGCAAATCCACAAAAGGGTCTTTGGAAGATTGGAAAGCCCAGAGCAGGCCCAGAATCACCACCGGCAGGACGAAAAAGAATTGCGGCGCCCAGCCTCGGGAGGGCTGCCGCCTTAAGAGGATGTTACGCCTCCACATGATCGCCGCCGGCGCAGGCGGGATCAGGATGAAAAAGGCGGTTTGCTGCCAGCTGCCCCAATTGGCGTTAAGAAAAAAGAAATACGCCCAAAACAAAAGAAAGATGCAAAGGCCGGCCCAAAATCGCTGTATTTTGCCGCAAAACATGCCCACGGCCATAAAAACCAGAGAAAGCCCAACGCCCAGGGTAAATGTGTAAAACACAGCGGAAAAAAAAGCGGTTTTGAATTCCAGCAGCAGGGGCTGGACAATTTTGTTCGGGACGACCAAATATCCCTGAGAATTCAAAACCTGGAGTATGGCGTGATACTCCTGGTTGGAAGCATAAATCCACAATGCAGCAATAATATGGCATACGGCCATGCCGGATAGCAGAGCAACAGGCGGGCTTAGAAGCCAGGGAATCCTGTTTTCAGCAATTTCGGAATCAGACGTCAACGCCGCCCCCCTCTCAAGGCAGAATGGATGGATTTAGATCAATACAGTTTTCGTCGGGTTTGAAGTCCATCCGTATTTTCGCCGCTGAGTTGCGCAAAGCCGGACTTCCTAACCCGACCTACGAACGCCCTAACGGAATCGTAGGTTGGGTAGAGCATGAAAACGCGTGTTAAAGGCCCGAGAACCGCATTTTGCAGGATCGCATTGCATTGGCCTTTTTCTTTTCGCAAAACCCAACATAAAAAAACCCGGGCCGTTCTTCACAAAATCCCGCCTCCTCGGGTCTCAAACGTCAAACGTAGACTTGACCCCATTGCTTTCATTTTCGCCGCTGAGTTGCGCAAAGCCGGACTTCCTAACCCGACCTACGAACGCCCTAATGGAATCGTAGGTTGGGTAGAGCATGGGAAGGCGTTATGAAAGCCCATGAACTGCATCTTGCAGGATCGCATTGAGTGGCCTTTTTCTTTTCGCAAAACCCAACATAAAAAAACCCGGGCCGTTCTTCACAAAATCCCGCCTCCTCGGGTCTCAAACGTCAAACGTAGACTTGACCCCATTGCTTTTAAACATCGCTCTATTTTACAGGTTCACCCTTATCACAATCCTGGCTTCCCACATAGTCCATATATGTGGGGATGTACATGAGGGATGCAATGTGGGCTTCCAGGTCGCCGGGCCTGGGATGGGTGGCCAGGCCCTGGTCATAGGCCACTTCCGCCACGGCCGAAGCGATCTCCAGGGAAACCTCCCGGATGCGGGTGAGAGGCGGCAGCAGCATACCCTGCTCTTGCTCTTCGGGGGTAACCAAGCCGGACAAAACCCTGGCGGCCGCCAAAAACATTTCGTCCGTAACCTTGCGGGACCAGCAGGCCATGCATCCCATGCCAACGCCGGGAAAGATGTACACGTTGTTGCCCTGGGCGGGGAAGCGCTTTTCACCCGCATAGGTGAAGGGCTTGAACGGGCTGCCGCTGGCGAATACGGCCCGGCCTTCGGTCCATTGGCAGGCGTCTTCGGCCGTGCACTCGGCTTTGGTAGTGGGGTTGGACAGGGGAAAAACAATGGGCTTTTCGTTATATTCCGCCATGCGCTCCAGGATTTCTTTCGTGAACATCTTTCCCTGGCCCGAAACACCGATAATGGCCGTGGGCCGGACGGATTCCACAGCCTCCAACAGGCTGGAAGCCGGGGCGTGGTCATGGGCGAACTCCCTTTTGTGGGCGTTCAGATTGTCGCGGTTTTTAACCACCAGACCTTTGGAATCCACAAACCAGCAGCATTGACGCGCTTTTTCCTCGCTGACGCCCTCGTCGACCAGGGCGGAGACGATCAGGTTGGCCGCACCCATTCCCGCCTCTCCGGCGCCCAGAAACAGGAATTTCTGGTCGGCCATGCCGCCGCCCGTATAGCGCAAGGCGGAATAGATGCAGGCCAGGGCCACGGCGGCCGTGCCCTGAATGTCGTCGTTAAAGCACAGGACTTCGTCCCGGTACTTGTCCAAAAGCCGGAACGCGTTGGCGTTGGAAAAATCCTCAAACTGGATCAAGCACCGGGGAAACACCTGCTGTACGGCGACCACAAACTCCTCCAACAGCTCGTCGTAGGCTTCGCCCCTTAACCTGTTCTGGGTCAACCCGAAATAAAGGGGATCTTCCAGCAATTCCTTGTTTTCCGTGCCCACGTCAATGGTCACGGGCAGGCTCAGGGAGGGATGTATGCCCGCGCAGGCCGAATACAAGGCCAGCTTGCCGACCGGGATGCCCATGCCGTCGGCGCCCAGGTCTCCCAGACCCAGGATGCGTTCGCCGTCGGTCACCACGATGAGGCGCACGTCCTTTTGAGGCCAGTTCCGCAGGACGCCCGCCACCCGGCCCTTGTCCTCGGCGCTGATGAAAATCCCCCGGGAGCGCCTGAATATATGGGCGTATTCCTGACAGGCCTGGCCCACGGTAGGGGTGTACACCACGGGCATGAGTTCCTCGATATTTTCCATCAAAACCCGGTAATACAGGGTCTTGTTCCGGTCCGACAGGCTGTTCAAATATACGTATTTGTCCAGGTCGTTTTCGATCTTGCGCAGGTTTTCCAAAATGCGCATGACCTGGGCTTCCATGGTGTGCACCCGGGGCGGCAGAAGCCCGTTCAGGCCCAATAGCTCCCGCTCCTCTTTGGTAAAGGCCGTGCCCTTGTTTAAAAAAGGATCGCGAAGAATAGCCGCGCCGTGGGGAAGGCTTTCCAGACGCCCCATTCTTTCCAGATTTTCGGCGGAATTGGCAAAGACGCTTTTGCGTAAGATGGAACGGAGATTGATATGGCCTAAAAACTGGGAGAGCGCGTCGTTATCCACCAGATCCTGGGGGAAGCGGATGACCATTTCCTGGCCTTCGAATTGGACCTTATACATGGTAAAACCCCTTGTAAGGATTTGAATCCAGGCGGCTGCGTCAGCCGCTGAAAACCCGCGCCGCCCCCCATGTGAACCTTCGGCGCAATTAATCATATTTCAAGGCCCTTGAACAAAACGGGGCTCATTCCAGCCAAAGGAATGAACCCTGAATAATGTAACACAGTTGCAACCGCTTTGTTAAGCGTTCTTTAAATAAAACGGGGCTCACCCTCATGGATGAACCCCGTTTGTTTCTTTCATTCAAGCGGAACGGTTAGTGGGCAGCGTCGCCCACTTCCGCTTTTACGCCGATGGCGATTTTGTACAGCACGGTGACGATCAAAGCGCCCACGGCGTACACGCCCACGGAGATCACCAGCTCGTTCAATGTGGGAGCGTATTCATTCACATGCTCAAGCGGGTTGGGGATGAAGCCAGCCACGACCAGAGCCACGCCCTTTTCCAACCAGGTGGAAAGCACCAGCATGATCAGGGCGGGAATGAGCAGGTTGTAATTGTTGCGGAACTTGGGCGGAATCAGCAGGATCAACACAATCACCGCTAAAATCACCGAAGCCCACATGACAGGCACCAGGGCGTGTCCTCCATGAAGTCCTGCAAACAGATACACGAACGCGTGCATATGGCCCGGAAGCTGGCTGTAAAAAGCCGTGAAGAGTTCCAGAAGCAGAAAGAACACGTTCAGGATCATGGCGTAAGTGATGATGACCGCCAGGGATTTGATGGCCTTGTCGCCTGCGTCAAAAGAAGTGAACCTCCTGAGGAAGAACACAATCAGCAGCAGGATGGCCGGCCCGGCGCAGAAAGCGCCGGCCAGGAATCGGGGCGCCATGATGGCGGTGAGCCAAAAATGGCGGCCCGGCAGGCCTGCATACAGGAAAGCCGTGACGGTATGGATGCTGACAGCAAAAGGAATGGACAGGTAGATAAGAACCTTGACCCACTTTTGATAGTGGATGCCTTTCCTTTCGTTCTGGAGCACCGTCCAGCCGATGATAATGTTAAGGAACATGTAGGTGTTCAAAACGACCATGTCCCAAAAAAGGACGGAATTGGGAGTGGGGAAGATGATCATGTTCATCATGCGCATGGGCTGACCAAGGTCAACCAATACGAACAGGAGGCACATGGTGATCGCGCCCACAGCCATGAATTCGCCGAGGATGGTGATTTTGCCGAAGGCTTTGTGGTCGTGCAGGTAATAAGGCATGACCAGCATAACGCCAGAGGCCGCCACACCCACCAGATAGGTGAGCTGTGCGATGTAGAATCCCCAGGAAACGTCGCGGCTAAGGCCCGTCAGAGTCAGACCTTCGTTGAACTGACGGAGATAAGCCCCGAATCCCACGGCTATCAATAACAGAAGAAATCCGATCCATCCCCAGTATTTGCTGTCTCCGGTTAACGCCTTTTCAAGCATAATTACCTCACACTATATAGTAAACTTGGGGTTGAGTTCCAACTTCGGGTTTCCGCCTGATGGTGTAGTTGTTGCGCAGCACCTTGCGGATTTCCGATTCCGGATCGTTCATGTCGCCGAAAACCAGTTCGCCGTTCTTACAGGCTTCCACGCAATGGGGCTGCAGCCCCTTGTCCAACTGCTCCGCGCAGAAGTTGCATTTTTCCACGACGCCCTTCATCCTGGTGGGGAACTCGGGATTGATTTCCAAACTGGCAATCCTGGGGTCCTTGAAGTTGAAGCTCCGGGACCCGTAAGGGCACGCCGCCATGCAGAAGCGGCAACCGATGCAACGGTGGAAGTCCATGATGACGATGCCGTCTTCGCGCTGAAAGGTGGCCTTGGTGGGGCACACGCGCACGCAGGCGGGGTTTTCGCACTGGTTGCAAAGAACCAGGACTTCGTTCTGGGTCACCTTGGGGGGCAGATGTTCGTTCATCTGCCCGGGGAAGGCGTTTTCGAATTCCTCTTCCCAGATCCACTTGATTTCGTCTTTGTTGTATTTGTCCCCTTTTTTCCGCAAAGGATGCAGGGGGATGTTATGGGCGTGGTTGCAGGCATGGATCATTTTTTCCATGGATTCCGCGGTCAGCTTGCGGGTGTCCACGACCATCGCCCATCTGGCGCCCTTTTTGGCTTCCGGATAAGGGGCCGCTCCCTTGGGGCCGAGCAACAGCTCCTTGGCGGAATCCAGCAAGTTCGCCTCCGCCGCCGTGGCCCCGGCCGCCACGCCTATGGTAGCGACGCCTGCAGCCTTCAGGAAGTGTCTTCTATCGCTTTTCATGACTCTTATCCCTCCTTCGGCGGTTCGATATGGCAGTCCCAGCAGAAGGGGTCGACTGCGGCGTAGGTATGGCACCTGTCGCAGAACTCTGCCTTGTTAGAATGGCATTCCATGCACGTGTTGGACAGGCTCATTTCGTAGAGCTGGCCGTCGATGCCGGGGGCCGTGTGGTTGGAATCCCTCACAACGGAGTCGCGCCACAGGTCCAGCACCTGCATATGGTTCGCCTGCATGTTTTCACGCACGCACACGGGATTTCCCATGCTCTTGATGGCCGGTGTATCCAGGCTCGGCTGAGGAACCGCCGGAGCGCCGCCGCCCACGTTCAGAATGAACGGAGAGGCGAACAGGGCCACAAAGATGACAAGTCCGGTGATGATTTTACCTGAATCGTACATCCTATTCTTCCTCCATTCCGGCAAGCGGCTCAAAACGAAGGTCTTCGGTGCGCTCTTTCTCGCCGTCTAAAATAAGAGCGTTTCCTACCAGTTCGTGGACGCCGGCGACCTGAACTCCGGGCACCCAGTAATCCATCAGGGGAGGCAGGGCGGCGCGGTCGATAGCGCAGACGCAGGCAACCGTGTTAACGCCATGTTTCTCATGGACGTGCTTGACTGCGTTGGCCCTGGGCATGCCGCCGCGGAACCTCAGCTCCAAATCCTCGCCGGCGTTGAGGCCGGACCCGCTGCCGCAGCAGAAGGTTTGCTCCCGGATGGTTCCTTCGGGCATTTCATAGAAATGGTTGCACATTTCCTTGATGATGTACCTGGGTTCTTCCAAAAGCCCCATGCCCCGGGAGGGGTTGCAGGAGTCGTGGAAAGTCAGATTGTAGTTGTCGTTCCTGGTTTTGTCGAACTTGAGCTTGTTGTGCCTCAGGAGGTCGGCCGTGAACTCGGTGATGTGGATCATCTTGGTGGAAGCGGCGTTCTGGAACACCGTGCCCGTGATGGGGCTCTTGGGAACTTCCAGATGATCCGCAGGTCCGTTCATGGTGTCCATGTACTGATGGATCACGCGCCACATATGGCCGCACTCGCCGCCGATGATGTACTTGACGCCAAGGCGTTTGGCCTCCATGTACATTTTGGCGTTGAGGCGCTTCATCATCTCATGGGAGGTGAAAAAGCCGAAGTTGCCGCCTTCGGAAGCGTAGGTGCTCCAGGTGATGTCCAGACCCATGCTTTCCAGGTAATGGAAAAGGATCAGGTATCCCATGGCGGTGTATGTGCCGGGATCGGCGAACACGTCGCCGGAAGGCGTGATGAACAGAATTTCGGCGCCCTTCCTGTTAAAGGAAGGATTGACCCTGACGCCCGTGACGTCCTCGACTTCGTCTACGAAAAAGTCGATCATGTCTTTGAAGGCGTGGGGCTGGATGCCCAAGTGGTTTCCCGTGCGGTAGCAGTTGGAAACCGGAGTGGCGATCCAGTCGATGTTCAGGCCCAGGAGGTTCAGCAGCTCCCGGCCGATGATGGTGATTTCCGCGGTGTCAATGCCGTAGGGGCAGAACACGCTGCAACGGCGGCATTCCGTGCACTGGAAAAAGTAGGTCCACCATTCCTTGAGGACTCTTTCGTCCAGTTTCCGGGCGCCGACCATTTTGCCGAGCAGCTTGCCGGCCAGGGTGTATTCCTTGCGGTATACGGACCGGAGCAGTTCAGCGCGGAGCACGGGCATATTTTTGGGATCGCCGGAGCCGATGAAAAAGTGGCATTTATCGGCGCAGGCGCCGCAGCGCACGCACACGTCCATGAAAAGCTGGAGGGAGCGGAACCTGTGCAGCCTGTCATGCAGGCCTTCCAGGACGATTTCCATCCAGTTTTCGGGCAGGTGCCAATCCTCTTCGATGGGATCCCAGTCTCTACCGTTGGGCATGCCTACAATGTTAAGGGGCTTGGCCTTTGCAGAGTAGCAATACATGCCCGGTCTGATAACCGCCGGCGTATCCATCCACCCCGTTTTCGGCGGAGTGTGGTTGATCGCGGCCATTTCTTCTACCTTCGGGACTTCGTCAGCCATGTTACTCCTTCTCCTCTGGCGCAGCCGCCTCTTGGGTTTCTTCCAAAGTCTTCTCCACGGGCAGGCCCGCTTCGATCATCCTTTCCCGGAACTCATCTTCATAATGCTCGTAGGTATGAACCTTGACCGGGTAGTTCCAGGGGTTGACGTGCCTGAATTCCCGGGAGTTGCACAGCAGGTTTCTGGTGGGGCTCAGGAAGATGCCGCCCATGTGCATGAGCTTGGACATGGGGAAGTACGCCAACAGCACGCTCACCAGAAAAATATGGAGATAAAACATCCAGCCTATGGCCAGCGCTTTTTCCCCGATCCCTGCAAAGTCGAAATTCAGCATGGACATGATCAGGACTTTTACTGCCACGATGTCCACCTTGATTACGTGACGCATCAGGATGCCGCTCAACGCAATGCTGATGATCAGCAGCAGGGGAAAGTAATCCTGGATCAGGGACACGTAACGAACCTGGGCGTTGGTCAGGCGCCTGAGCAGCAGCATGGTGGCCGCGCCAAGCAGGACAAAGCCGGAGATCAGCACGTGGGGCAGACCCAGTTGCAGAAAGCCGTCCAGGTTCTCCAGGAACATCACAGCCTGGAAGACCAGGGAGCCGTCTTCAGTGAAAAAACGGAAGTGACGAATAAACACGGTCAGGAAGGCGTAATGAAAAGCCAGGGCGAAAACCCACAGCCACATCTGCCATCCGTAGGCCAGCTTGGGGCCGTCGTGCAGTTCCATTTTTGTGTTGCGGAACAGGGACCTGAAAGTCAAAACTTCCAGTGCCATCCTTCCAACCACCCCCGCTTTGGTATAAGGCGCGTCAAAATAATTGGCCTTAATCCAGGGAAGGGATTTGCCCTGCCCTGCCACCGTGGCGATGGGAAACGGAACAGGACGGCGTCCCCACTTCACTACCTGAAGAATGACTCCTACGATGAACGCGATAAAAGCGAGCAACGGCACAACCACCCCCAGGAGCACCAAAAGCTCCGGAGTGTGGGAGTACTGGGCCAAACCGGCGACGCCGGCCGCGCCCACTACGAGCCCGCCAATCACGATCAGAGAAGCGATGAGGGAAATCCAAACGTTCATTTACCGTTACCTCTCTTCCACCTCTTTAACATTAGTTAACAGTTTCCCCGTCAGGATCGTCCGGAATTTCCGAAAGATCGCAAACAAGGTTCGCCCTTTTCATGGCCTTATAGGACAGGTTGCGCACTTCGTTGACCCTTATTCGGTTCAACCTTTCCCGGCATTCCATAAACACGTCAAAACCCGCAAGGGCCATGGCGTCGATCTTGGAATCAAGGGCGGACCAATCGGGCCTCTCCTCCAGGTTGGGCAGATCCTTGCCAACCTGCTCCCGGATCACTCCCTTGAGCTCAAACAAAAAACCGACCGCGTTCGACGGCGAAAAATCCTGTACAGCCCGGACTTTCATGGAATCCTCCAGCAAGTCCACCGCCTTTTCCCGTACGTCGCCCTCCCCCAGAAGCAAATCAAGCAGGCCTTCCAGCCCCTTTTTCAAAGTGCTGCCCACAGGATTTGCGAACGGGTCGTTTTTATGCTTGAACAGCCGGTAGGCATCCGGCGAATAAGTGGACAGAACCCGGTCCTGCCACTTGTCAAGGATGCGTCCCTGCCTTTTTTCTATAATATCAAATAGATCCACCTGAATACCTGCTCTCGCCCGGTCTATTCCCCCGGACCCTTATTGGAGATTTGGTCGCCGAACCCAGGCCGTGCGCGGGAAAACTTGAAGTTCCTCCCCGTCTCCCCTTGTCAACGCGGTTCGGCGCCTTATCTTATCAAAAAGGGCGCGTAACTCTTTAGTTTACGCCCGCTTCCGACAAGATGCGCCCTGGAATATCACTCGCAAAAGCGCGTCTTTTTCGAAAAGGAACAATGGCCTCAGGCGTCCCCGCCGCCCAAAACCAACCGGCTGATATGACAATGCATATTTGACCTGTACAGTCCGTCAACGGGCGACATTAGACGAACAGCCCTTGACTGTCAAGGAAAAAACCGGGTTTAGCGCCCCGAAATAAGGGGCTTTGTGCAGGAATTCACATGCGGATTGGGGGGTTAAATCTCCTTGAAAAAAAAAGAGGTTTTCGCCCTGTTCCCCCGCCTTCATCCCGCCGCCTCTCCCCAGGCCCTTCCCAGGCTTTCACAGGCCGGAAAAGCCCCTCACTTTCACTTGCTCCTTTGACTTTTTGTTCAGGCTTTTTCCTGCGACAAGACCATGGAATGCGCTTGTTTTGATTTATTCAGGCAGGCAAATCCCCTTGTCAGCACCGGCCAATTCTCTTTGAATAGCCTCGGCAGTGTAATTTTCCATAACCGGAAGCGTTGAACACGCCTCGTAACGGCAGGCCCCGCGCCTGCCCAAAACGCGCCCGGCGCGTATCAAAAATGGGTGGCACTGGCAGCGTAGTTTGCTGCCAGTGTTGCAAAGCAACAGTAGGCGCGGCCGGGAAAGAACATAGAAATCAGGTATATATGGCGGGCGTACGGTATTGATTGAAAGAGACATTTTGGCGATCTCGGATAAGCCATTATCTATAACAAAACAAATTTACTTCAAATACTTATATATGCATTCCCACGCAAAGCATGGGAACGAGGCGACGGGGAAGATAATAGAAATTGGGGATCTTCGGCGGGCGGGCGTACGGAGGCGATTGAATCCCTCCATTTGCCTGACCTTGGATGGAATCTTCGCCCGCTAAAATCTAACAACTTCCGCCAACCAAAGGGCCGCACCTTCTGCGCTTACGCGCCCAGGCAAGATACCGCATTGCCTGGGGCGCCCAAACAATTGCAGCGGTTGCGGATGATTGGATCTCCCGGACGTAAAATCCCGTCCTTTCCTCTGTGATCGCCCCACATTTTCCGGCCCGTCCATTCCTCTTTCAGCCTGCATTTTCAAAGTTTATCATTTTTATCCTTAAGAATTGCCAAGACTGGTGCTTTTAGTTTCAGGACTATAAAAAAACGCTTCACCTGCGAGCGATTTAGTGGTATCACGAAAAAATACGAACGTTCGTTCGGTTGCGCAAAATGGAGGATGCGCAAGTGTTTTTCCGAATTTTTTTGATTCCGCCTTTCTTGTCCCGCAATCAGGACAAGAGCGCTAAACAGGGCGAAAAGAAGCGTAATTTCTTGATTTGCTTCTTTTAAGCGCTGCGGGAGGCGGCGCCCAGGCCCGAAAATTTATCTTCCCCATCCAAAAACCCGTTTTAATCCCCCCCAGCAAAAGGAGGAAGCCGTGAACCAGAAGCATTTTCCCTTTTGGCCCAAGCGAGTACCCAAGGAACTTGTTTACCCCCAAACCCCCTTGTTTGATTTTCTGGAAGTCTCCGCCCGCCGTTACCCGGATCAGCCGGGCATTATTTATTACGGCAGGGAAATCACCTACACCGAATTCTGGGACTCCTGCCAGCGGCTGGCCGGCGTGCTTGCGGATATGGGCGTGAAAAAAGGCGACCGGGTGGCCGTATACATGCAGAACTGCCCGCATTTTTCCATCAGCTACCTGGGCGGCATGAGGGCCAACGGCGTGGTCGTTCCCCTGAACCCCATGCTGGTGGACAACGAATTGCGCATTCTGCTTACGGACTGCGAGCCCAAGGCGGTCATCACCACCACGGAGCTGTATCCCCGGCTGAAAGGCATTTGCGACGAACTGGGAATCAATAATATCATCGTAGGCGCTCTTTCGGATTACGTCCCGGAAGATCCTGACATCCCGGTTCCGGATTTTATAAGCCAGGTTCCCTCCTCCATTGAGGGAACCATCAACTGGCTGGACGCCCTGAAGGACGCCCCGGCGCCTCCCCCCGTGGAAGTAGGCCCCGAAGACCTGTGCCTGCTGCCTTACACCGCCGGCTCCACGGGCGTTCCCAAAGGCTGCATGCACACCCACAAATCGGTTACCTCCAACGTCATGGGCTCCATATACTGGGCCAACGGCTCGCCCAGCATGGTGGCATTGGCCGCCCTGCCCTTTTTCCATGTCACGGGCATGATTCACAGCTTTTTAGCGCCCATCGCCAACGGCGGCATCTCCGTTTACCTGACCCGCTGGGACAGGACCGCCGCCCTGGACGCCATTGAAAAATACAAGATAAACATGTGGGCCAACATCACCACCATGCTCGTGGACATGCTGGCGGCTCCTGACATCAACGAACGGGACATCTCCTCGCTCAGCTTTGTGGGCGGCGGCGGAGCGCCCCTGCCTGCGGCTTTGGGCGAAAAATTCAATAAAATGACCGGCCTTCAGTTCGCCGAAGGCTACGGCATGACCGAAACCATTTCCCAAACCCACTGGAACCCGCCTGACAACCCCAAACTGGGCAGCGTGGGCATTCCGGTCTTTGGCGTGGACTCCAGGATCGTGGACGTGATCACCCTGAAAGAGCTTCCCATCGGGGAGCAGGGCGAAATCGTGGTCAACGGCCCCCAGGTCCTCAAAGGATACTGGAACAAGCCCGACGCCACCGCCGAGGCCTTCACGGAAATTGACGGCAAGCAGTTCCTCAGGACCGGCGACATCGGACGCATGGACGAAGACGGATACTTTTACATCATGGACCGCGTGAAACGCATGATCAACGCGGCCGGATTCAAGGTATGGCCCGCGGACGTGGAATCCACCCTGTACCGCCACCCCGCCGTGCTGGAAGCCTGCGTCATCGGCATCCCGGACGACGAGCGGGTTGAGACGGTCAAGGCCATCATCGTTCTGAACAAGGACTCGGTGGGCAAGGTCACGGAAAAGGACATCATCGCCTGGTCCAAAGAGCAAATGTCGGCTTATAAATACCCCCGCTTTGTGGAATTTGTGGAATCCCTTCCCAAGAGCGGCGCAGGCAAGATTCTGTGGCGCCAGCTTCAGGAGGAAGAGCGGGAGCGTTTAAAAAAATAGTGCAACCTGAAGCCCGTCCGGGCGGGGAATAATCCGGGCGGGCCCCCAAAATACCTAAAAAGATCAAGGAGGATCCCATGGCTACCGTAAACACCGTATTAGGCCCCATCTCTTCTGACGACCTCGGCGTCACCCTCATGCACGAACATATCTTGTACGGCTACCCAGGATGGGACGGCGACAGGACCATCGCCCCCCTGGACCGCCAAGCCATCGTGGCCGCAGGCGTGGAAACCCTCAAGCAGCTCAAGGACGAATACGGCCTGAACTCCTATGTGGACGCCACCGCCCTGGACGGCGGCCGCATGCCCGACATCCTTAAGGAAGTCTCGGAAAAATCCGGCGTGAACATCATCTGCTCCACGGGCTACTACTACGAAGGGGAAGGCTCCCCCACCTATTGGAAGTTCCGGAGCAGCCTGGGCGACGTCTCCGGGGAGTTGTACGATCTTTTCATGACGGAAGTGACTCAGGGCATCATGGACACCGGCATCAAAGCCGGCGCCCTCAAGGTAGGATCCAGCAAGGGCGAAATCACGGATTACGAAAAAATCATGTTCCAAACCGCCGCAAGGGTTTCCAAGGAAACCGGCGTGCCCATCATCACCCACACCCAGGAAGGCACCATGGGGCCGGAGCAGGCCGAACTCCTGATAGCGGCGGGCGCCAATCCCAAGCAGATCCAGATCGGCCACATGAGCGACAATGTGGACATTCAATACCAGGAGGAAACCTTCAAGCACGGCGTATACGTATCCTGGGATCGCATGGGGCTTCAAGGCCTGGTGGGCTGCCCCATGGACGCCGAACGCATTCCCGTCATGATCGAACTGATTAAAAAGGGTTACGCCGACAAAATGATGATCTCCCATGACTTCATCATCACCTGGCTGGGAAGGCCCCTGAATCTGCCCGAGGAAGCCCTGCCCCTCATCGCCAACTGGCATCCCTCGCATCTGTTCAAGAACATCATTCCCGCTTTCAAAGAAGCCGGCGTCACCGACGATCAGATCAATTCCATCATCAAGGAAAACCCCCGCCGCCTCTTCGCCGGCGAATAGAATAACCGTCCTTTCCTCGCGGCGGGCCGATGCAACGGCCCGCCGTGTTTTCCTGGATCGCCCCAGCTCCAAATTTTTGCGCGGGGACCGCACGGCTGCGCGCGAGAAAACCTCGCAACTACAAGCAAGGAAACCTCGCAACTACGCCGGGTTTCGGGAAAGAGATTTCGTCCGCCATGCCATCCCGTTTCATAGTGTCTTTCCCGGCCGCGCCGGCGCCTTGCTGCCACAACTCAGTCGCGCCCCAATTTTCGGCGGGTGCATGGGTTCTCTCGGCCTTTTTGGAGCTTCAGAACCCTGGCAGGCAAGGGGGCCTGCAACTACACAGTGAATTCATGGTCTGAGACTGTTTACAAAAAAGCCGAGCGGCTTGCCGCGCCCATTTACGGGAGGCCCATGCAGCGCTTTTTGCTGCCTGGGTTGCTTTAGCAACAAAAGGTGCGGCCGGAACAATTATTGGAGTTTAGAAAGGCCGGCGGGCGTAAGGTCGTGTTCGAATCCTTGCTTATCTTTGACTTCGGATAGGACGTTCGGCCGCAGAAAAGTCTTGGTTTCTATCAGCACAACGGCCGCTCCTTTTGCGCTTCACGCCTAAGCAAGACGCTGCTTTGCCTGGGGCGCCCATCATGGAAAACGGTTGCAACCGACTTTTCCAACACCTAAAAACTAATTAATTTCAATAGTTCCATATACACCCCCACACAAAGCACGGGAACGAGCCAAAACAGCCAATCTTCCCCCATATTTTTCGACCCATAGGTCATTTTTTTCTTGACCCGCCATTGGCATGGGCGTATCCTGTAAAAAATCGACCCGCTGGTCGAAAAAATCATTCAGGAAAAACAGCGTAAGGAATTTATGAGAAAAGAACTTCGCATAGAACGCAAAAACAAGCTGCTGCAGGCGGCGGCGGAAGTGTTTGCGGAAAAAGGCTACGCCGGGGCGTCCATATCGGACGTGGCCGCCCGGGCGGGCATGGGCAAGGGCACGGTGTACGGATATTTTCCCAGCAAGGAGGATCTCTTTTTCGACGTGTTTTTCTGGTACGCCCTGCAATTGATGACGGATATTCACTTAAATTTTTTTAACGGTCGTCTTTCCGTTCGTGAAGCCTGTCTGCGTTTTACCTCCGAACTGGTAGAGCGCATGATTGAGTCCATTAAAATGTATCCCCTGACTCTTGAGTTTTGGTCCGCGGCTGCGTCAGGCGGATTGCGGGACCGATTAAAACAAGCCATGTCAAGGATGTACTGTGATTACCGCAATCTTATTGGATCCATGATTCAGCAAGGGATTGAAACTGATGAATTCCTGCCGGAAACCGATGTGGAAGGACTTTCGGCGGGAATCATGGGGGCCATCGACGCTTTGGGCCTGCAATTTTGGATGGACCCGGACTTTGACATCCGGGGGGCGGCCGAACAAACCATGGCTGCAATTTTAAATGGGATTTCCGTTCATCCCGAAACTGGCGATAAAGGATGATATCATGAAGCGACAAGCGACAGGCATTCTGGTTTTGCTGGCTTTAGCCCTCGCCCCCTTCCCCGCCCTGGCGGATGAAGACGGCGCGGCCATTGTGAACAAGGCTTTTGAGTACATGCGCGGCGACACTTCGAAGTCGGTGGTGGAAATGACCATCCAGCGTCCGGACTTCACGCGCACCATGGTCATCAAGGGCTGGACCAAGGGAAAGAGCGACGCCCTGTTTTTCATCGAAAGTCCGCCCAAGGACGCGGGCAACGGCACCTTAAAGAAAGGCCGGGATATGTGGACGTACAACCCCAAGGTGAACCGCACCATCAAGCTGCCCCCTTCCATGATGAGCCAGGCCTGGATGGGCTCGGATTTTTCCAACGACGACCTTTCCAAGACCGACTCCCTGGTGGAGGACTTTGACCACACAGTGACTGCGGAAAAGGAAGTTGACGGCATGAAGGTTTATGAGTTGACCTCCATCCCCCACGAAGGCGCGGCCGTGGTCTGGGGCAAGCTGGAGCTGACCATCCGGGAGGACGGCGTGTTGCTGCGGGAGGCCTTTTTTGACGAGGACGGCCTTTTGGTCAAGGAAATGACCAACAGCGATGTCGCGGAACTTGGCGGCAGGCTTTTCCCCAAAGTATGGACCATGAAAAAGGCGGGCGAGACCGACAGATTCACCCGGTTAACTTATCAGGAGTTGGCCTTTGACGTGAAGCTGCCTCCCAACCTGTTTTCCCTGTCCAGCCTCAAGACCAAACGGAGATAATCATGGGCGATCTTAAACTGGCGTGGCGCAACATCTGGAGGCATACAAGGCGGTCGATCCTGACCATGATGGCCATCGGCTTCGCCTCGCTGCTCCTGGTGTTCATGCTCTCCTTTCAGTTCGGGTCTTACGAAGGCATGATAGACGCTTCGGTCAGGCTTTCCACCGGGCACTTGCAGGTTCAGGCCCAAGGATACCACGACAAACCGGAAATGCGGAAGGTGGTGAAAAATCCCCGGAAGGTCATGGACGCCCTCAGCCGGACTCCAGGCGTTGAAGCGTGCACGGCCCGGTGCCAGACCTTTGTGCTGGCCTCCAGCGAGGATCGCACGCGGGGAGTCATGATCATGGGCGTGGATCCCGAAACGGAATCCAGGGTCTTGAAAACCTCCTCCCTGATTCGCCAGGGGGAATATCTTTCCTCGGACGATCCCAACACGGTCATCATTGGAGCCCTATTGGCCGAGCGTTTGAAAATCGGCCTGGGGGAGGAACTGACCATTTTAGGCCAGGCAAGGGACGGCTCCATTGCAGCCACGGTCATGACGGTAAGGGGGATTTTCAAGTCCGGCATCGACGAGGTGGACCGGTCCACGGTCCAGATGCTGCTGACGGACTTTGACCAATTGTTCGGCATGGACGGCGCGGTGCACGCGGTAGTGGCCGTAGTCCACAAACTGACCGAGGTGGGTGAAATCAAAAATACCGTGATGCAGGACGACGCCCTGAAAGGCCTGGCGGTCCTTGACTGGATGGAATTGTCCCCCGGGCTTAAGCAATCCATCCAGATGGACCTGGTGAGCGGAATCATTATGTACGTCATCCTGATCATTGTGGTGGCCTTCAGCATCATGAACACCTTTTTGATGGCCGTGTTTGAACGCACCCGCGAGTTTGGGGTCATGATGGCCATAGGCGTCAAGCCCTTGCGGCTGGTGAAAATCATCCTCATGGAATCCATGTTCATGACCGGCCTGGGGTTGTTGTTCGGCATGATTCTGGGCGCGCTTCTCACCCAGTATTTTGCGGGCGCGGGAATTTCCATGGGAGGCGCGGCCGACCTCATGGCCCAATACGGGATTTCCGGCCGAATGTATCCCCGCTTGTCGCTGATCACGTTATTCAGCGGCCCGATCCTCATTGGCGTGGTGACTTTTTTTACGGCCCTTTTACCGGCCTTGCGCATCCCCAGGCTCAAGCCCGCCAACGCCATGAAGGCGGTGTAGTTTAGGAGGAAATATGTTTGCACAATTGGCATGGCGCAACATTTGGCGCAATCCAAGACGCACGGCGATCATCCTGCTGGCCATTTTCATGGGCGTGTTTTCCATGATTTTTTTCGCCGCCTTTTCCCGCGGCATGGCAAATGGCATGGTGAACAACGCCATAGACAACCTGGTGGGCCACATTAAAATCCAGCATCCCGACTATCGCTCCGACCCGGACATATCTCATCGGATAGACGATCCCCGGTCTGTCATGGACGAAATCCGGCCAGAACTGCCTGACGGATCGAAGATAGTCCAGCGCATCCGGGTGGAGGGCGTGGCCGCCAACGCCAGGGAAACTGCGGGGATTGAAATCACGGGCATTGAGCCTTCCAAAGAAAAAGGCGTTTCGTTCATCGGGGATGCTCCCATTGAGGGGGAAATGCTGGAGGAGGATGACGAACACGGGATTCTTTTAGGCGCCGCCCTGGCGGACCGGTTTGACACGGAGGTCGGCAAGAAGCTGGTGCTGACCACCCAACGGGCGGACGGCGAGACCCAATCCCGGGCGTTCAGGATCAGGGGCCTTTACCATGCGGAAATCCAGGCCACGGAAAAGGCCTATGTTTTCATCACCCTGGACGCGGCTCGCAAGCTGGTCGGGAACAAAAATTGCGCCACGGAAATCGCAGTCACCCTGCCGGAAAATAAAGCGGACCGGGCGTTGGAGCAGACCGTTTCCAAGTGCAAAGAGGCGCTCAAGCCGTTCAATCTGTCCGTTTACGACTGGATGGAGCAGATCCCCGCCATGAAAGCCTACCTGGCCATGTTCGACATGTTTCTTTACATCTGGTTTGTGGTGGTGTTCATCGCCATGGGCTTTGGCATCGTCAACACCGTGCTCATGGCCGTGTTCGAACGCATGCGGGAATTCGGCCTGCTAAAGGCCATCGGCATGAAGCCTGCGTGGATCATCCGCATGGTCCTGGGGGAAAGCCTGTTTCTGCTGATTGCAGGCTGCGCCGCAGGAACACTGTGCAGCCTGGCTTTCACCTGGTACGTGGCCGTGACGGGCATTGACCTGGGCAGCTTCGCCCAGGGGGTTAAGATGTGGGGCATGTCCCGGATGATTTATCCGGCCATCGATATCGGAGACGTGATCGCAGCCAACGCCGTGGTGATTGTGCTGGGATTGATCGTCTCCGTCTATCCGGCGGTCAAGGCCGCCCGGTTCACCCCCGTGGAAACCATGCGGCAAAATTAATCTTTAATGGCTCAAGCCTTCATATGAGGAAAATACCATGAACGCGGTAAGTGCATCAAACGTTTCCAAAATTTATATGCAGGGCGACGTCAAGGTGACGGCGCTCAATAAAGTCAGCCTGGAAGTTGCACCCGGGGAGTTCGTGGCTCTGGCCGGACCTTCCGGATCGGGCAAGACCACCCTGTTAAACCTCATCGGCGGCCTGGACGAGCCGGACGGGGGTAAAATTTCCGTCAACGGAAAGGACTTTGCAAACATGTCCTCCGGGGATCTGGCCGAACTGCGGCTATCCCAGATCGGCTTTGTATTTCAGTCATACAACCTTATCCCCGTGTTTACGGCTGAGGAAAACGTGGAGTACATCCTTCAGCTTCAAGGCGAGGGCAAGGCCGAACGCAAGAAAAAAGCCCGAGCCATGCTGGACGACGTGGGCCTGGAAGGAAAATACGACCGCAAGCCGGCTCAGCTTTCCGGCGGCCAGCAGCAGCGGGTTGCCGTGGCCAGGGCTTTGGTTTCCAATCCCACGTTGATCCTGGCGGATGAGCCCACGGCCAACCTGGATTCAGTCACCGGCGAAAGCCTGCTCCGCACCATGCGCGAGATGAACCAAAAGCACGGAGTCACCTTTATCTTTTCCACCCATGATTCCATGGTCATGAACGCGGCCAAACGGCTGGTTTCCATGAAAGACGGCGCCATCGTGGACGACAAGGTCAAATAATGCGACTCACACGCACGCTTTGCATAATCTGCTGTTTGCTTTGGATTGCAGCCCTCCCCTGCCAATCCGCGAGCCCGGACGTAGAAGCCAAATGGGGCGGCCACTTGCGCGCCCAGGGATCCTCCTCCTGGTACGGCAAGCCCCATGTGCTGGAATACGTGGGCGACACAGGCCCCCTTGCGGACGGAGGCTTTGACGGACGATTGAACGGTTCTTTGTTCGCGGGCGAGCATCTGACCCTGGAAGCCCAATATCAAGCCGCTTTTACAGGCGGGGAATCCCGCAGGCAAATCTGGCGGTTGGCGCAAGGATTTCCCACGGCCCAATCCCTTGCGGCCGGCGCCCCCTCGGACGAGCACAGACTCTTTTCCCTCACAGGCGTGTTGGAGGAAAACGAGGACTGCCTTTTATATCATCGCCTGGACCGGCTTTCGGCAACCTACGCCGGAGACAGGATGACGGTGCGGGCGGGAAGGCAGGCCCTCACCTGGGGCAACGGGCTGATTTTCAACCCCATGGACTTGCTGAACCCCTTTTCCCCCTCGGACGTGGTCCGCGACTACAAAACCGGCGACGACATGCTGGTGCTGCAAGGCTGGGCCGGGCCTTTTTCCGACCTGCAACTGGCTTACGTCCCCCGCAAAAACGTCTGCACGGGCGACGTTTCCGGCAGCGAATCTTCCATTGCAGGCAAAGCCAAGTTTTCGGCTTTCGGCTCGGATTGGGACGTCATGGCCGCGCGGCATTACAAGGACGCGGTTGCAGGGTTCGGCATGGTCCGGTACGTTTTAAATGCGGCGTGGAGGATGGACTTCACCATCACGGCCCTGGGCGGCGATTTTTCAGACAGCGATTTCAGCGCCGTAACCAATCTGGATTACTCCTGGATATGGGGCGGGCATAATTTTTACGGCTTGTGCGAGCTGTATTACAACGGTTTCGGGCGCAACGATCCGTGGGACTCCCTGATGGACCCGGATCTGCTTATCCGGTTGGATCGGGGGGAAATATACACCCTGGGCAGGTGGTACGCCTCCGGGCAATTGCAGTTTGAAGCCCATCCTTTGGTGAACCTGTTTCTTTCCACCATCATCAACCTGGACGACGGCTCCTTATTGATTCAACCGAGAATCTCGTGGGACGCCCTGTCCTCCTTCAACATCCTTGTTGGGACGGACATCCCCGCCGGGTCCGGCAATACGGAGTTCGGCGGCCTGGACGAGCCGTTCACCGGCAAGTCCATGGGATCGCCGGTCAAGGCCTATCTGCTTGGCACGTGGTATTTCTAATTCTCGAACGGACGAGGAATCAATCCACACCTAAAAGCCATTCTCCTGGCGCCCCTTCAGGCCCGTTAACAAACGCAATGCCGCCCTTCCTTGACAAATCCGTTTGGTCCCGTTTAATTGCACGAGGCAAATTTAGCATTACAGGATGTGATTCGTCCTGATGTAAGACGCCAGTTCTTTGATGGGGATCAAGGGGATCTTCTGAGCCGGGGTTGCAGGATTCGCATTGTTCTAAATTGTCACGCCAATAAAAATCAGCTCAGGAGTTGCAACATGACCGCCCCAGTACACCGGATCAAGGCAAGGCCGCTTTACGCCATTTTTTTCAGACACTGCTTTTCCTTTATTTTCATACTTTTATTTATCATATTGGCGCAAGCAGGCATTTCCTTGGCAGACGGCCTATGCCCCTCCGACCCGTTCAAAACAGCTCCCGGCATTACCGGCTGCGGAAACCCCGAGCCCATGATCGCCTGCGGCGAGTATTTCTCCCTGGCCTTGGATCATGCGGGACAAGTCTGGTGCTGGGGTTTCGGGCATTATGGACAGATAGGAAACGGAAGCAGCGCCACCCATCAGACCGCCCCCGCTTTGGCGGGCTACGGAATCTTGTCCGATGTACGAAGCATCGCAGCAGGAAAGAACTTTGGCATGGCCCTGGACGGTGACGGCCAGGTGTGGACCTGGGGAGATAACGATTATTACAAACTGGGGCGCGGCGCAGATTCGGAGCCTGATAAGGACAATATTCCAGGCCGCGTGAACTCCGTCCTTTCAGGCTGTAAGGCCATTGCGGCGGGATACAACCACGGCTTGGCCCTGGATTCCCAAGGCAGGGTGTGGTCCTGGGGAAAAAACGAAGGCGGCGCGTTGGGGATTTCCGGCATTGCGGAACGCAGCAAGCCGGGGTTGGCGTCGGGAACGCTTCCCATGGTAAAAGACATCGCCGCAGGCTATGATTTTTCCATGGCTCTGGCCGAAGACGGCTCGATCTGGGCATGGGGCGCCAACGGCCGGGGGCAGCTTGGAGACGGAACCAATACCCCCAGGCCCTTCCCGGCGCAGGCCAGCTCCGTGCTGTCTGGCATTACGGCAATATCCGCAGGCTATCAGCACGCCATGGCCCTGGACTCCCAAGGCAGGGTGTGGGTGTGGGGATACGGCGGCAACGGCGTCCTGGGTCAAGGGGCTTATGAAGACCTCTCCACCCCCATAAAAATGGGAGGGCCTGTATCCAATATCGTCAGCATATCCGCCGGGCTGTGGCATACTTTCGCCGTCGCCGCCGATGGGTCGGCCTGGGCTTGCGGCTACAATAACACTGGGACCCTGGGGGACGGAAGCGCCTTGGAGCGAAAGACTCCCGTCCGGGTTCTGGCGCCGGGCAAGGTCTTGGCGGCCGCGGGCGGTCGAAATATGTCCCTGCTGCTCCTGGATGACGGCCAGGTGCGCTCCATGGGAAACAACATGTACGGCCAGCTTGGAATTGGAACTACGGATTATGACGCGCATCCCGACCCCGTGACCGTGCTGGACGGGGCTTCGCCATTCAAGATTTTTTCGGACCAGGATGACGACGGCGTGGACGACCTGTACGATAACTGCCCTTCCCTCTCCAATCCCGGCCAGGAGGACAGGGACGCCGACGGCGTGGGCGACTTATGCGATTATTGTCCCGGCGACTACAATCCCGATCAGAAGGACTCGGACGGGGACATTATCAACGACGCCTGCGACAATTGTCCTTCCGTCTACAATCTTGACCAACACGACTTGGACGGGGACGGCGTAGGAGACGCCTGCGACAACTGCCCCGGCAATCCCGACCCCAACCAAAACGACTCGGACGGCGACGGCCGCGGCGATCTTTGCGACAATTGCCCCTTCACCCCCAATTTCAGCCAGCAGGACGAAAACAACGACGGGATTGGAGACGCCTGTCCGGGCAAAGGCGGCTGCGATTTGAACGGCGACGGTTCGGCTGACCTTGCCGACGCCATCCGCATTCTGCAGATAGCGACCAATAACGATCCAGGCGGGACGATCAATCGCGACAACGCCCTTGGCGATGACGGCAGGTTTGACGTGGAGGAGGCGGTGTTTATATTGCAAAGGGCTTGCGAATAATATAGCCTGAATATCATTGCGTGGTTATGATCTGCCATGGATCCCGCTCTTTTATGGAAAAGGCTATTTGTTTTATGTTTCTCCCCACAACCAAACAGGAGCTCAAAAACTGGGGTTGGGACCGCTTGGATGTGATCCTGGTCTCAGGCGACGCATATATTGACTCGTCCTACTCGGGCGTTGCGGTGATCGGGCGGGTGCTCCAAAAGGCCGGATACCGGGTGGGAATTATCGCCCAGCCGGATATGGACTCCGGGGAGGACATTTCCCGTTTGGGCGCCCCAAGATTGTTTTGGGGAATCACGTCCGGCTGCGTGGACTCCATGGTAGCCAATTACACGGCCCTGGGCAAAAAGATCAAGCAGGACGATTTCACCCCCGGCGGGGTCAACGACCGCAGGCCGGACCGGGCCGTCATCGCCTACACCAACCTGGTGCGGCGCTATTTCAAGGAAACGGCGCCCATCGTCCTGGGCGGGGTGGAGGCCAGTCTGCGGCGCGTCTCCCATTACGACTTTAAGTCCAAATCCATCCGCCGCTCCATTTTGTTCGACGCCAAGGCGGACGTCCTGGTCTACGGCATGGGCGAGAAAGCCGTGCTGGAGCTTGCCGCCGCCCTGGATAAAGGCGAGGATTGGCGCAATATCCGGGGTATCTGCTTTGCGGACAAAGCGAAGCCCGAAGGCTTTTTGGAACCGCCCTCCCATCAGGCGGTGAGCAAGGACAAGGCGCAGTTTTCGGAAATGTTCCGGGCTTTTCAGGAAAACCAGGACCCGGAGACAGCCCGGGGATTTTGTCAGTTGCAGGACACGCGGTATCTGATCCACAACCCGCCACAGCCTCTTCCCGGCGCCGAAGAACTGGACGGATTCTACGAACTGGACTACCAGCGGGACGCCCATCCTTATTATGCGGAACAGGGGCCTGTCCGGGCGTTGGACACCATCCGGTTTTCCCTGACCACCCATCGGGGATGCTTTGGGCAATGCAATTTCTGCGCGATCACCGCCCACCAGGGCGCCCGGGTTCATTGCAGGACCGAGGCGTCCATCTTGCGGGAGGCTGAACGCATAACCGCCCTCCCCGGCTTTAAAGGCTACATAGCCGACGTGGGAGGCCCCACCGCCAATATGTTCGGCTCCGCCTGCAAGAAGCAAGGCGGCCCCGGCGCATGCGCCCACAAAAGATGCTTGTGGCCCAAGCCCTGCCCCAACCTGGTTTTCGGCCATGACAAGCAAATGGCGCTTTTAAGGAAGCTGGGAGCGCTGCCCGGCGTGAAAAAAGCCTTTGTAGCCTCGGGAATCCGGTACGATCTGATCCTGGCAGACGGGAAGCAGGGCGCCGCCTATCTGCGGCAAATTTTGAAGGATCACACTTCAGGGCAAATGAAAATCGCGCCCGAACACGCTGTTGACCCGGTCCTGCATTTCATGGGCAAGCCCGGCGGCGAAGGCCTGGAGCGCTTCAAAGAGATGTTCGACGCCCTGGAATCCAGGCTGGGCAAAAAGCAATTCCTGACCTACTATTTCATGGCCGCCCATCCGGGCTGCACATTGAACCACATGCGGTCTCTCTCCAAATACGTGCAGGAAAAATTGCGGACGCGCCCGCAGCAGGTCCAGATTTTCACCCCCACTCCGTCCACCTACTCCACCCTCATGTATTACACCGGGAAAAATCCCTTTGACGGCAAGCCTGTGTTCGTGGAAAAAAATCCCCCCGCCAAACAAGACCAAAAAGACGCCCTGACCGGGCCGGCGCCCAAACCAAAGTCCCGGCCGGCTGACAAGCGCCATAGAAAAGGCCGGCGCAGAGGCTGATAAAACCCATTATTTTAAAAATCCTTACAGATTAATCGGCGGCGCAAATTAATTGCCCTTAACGCTTTCTCTTTGCTATAAAATTTAGGGGCTTAACTTTTAATGAGAGATTGATTTCATTGAGCGACTTCATCCAAATTCGGAAATCCCAAATATATTTTTACGAAAAAACACCGCTGTACACAAAGACCGACAAGGGCGGCTTTGTCCTTTATAAAGCCTCGCACCTGAAAGTCGACCCAAAGCGTTTTGCGGCGGACGGCTCCCCTTTGCTGTTTACCCCCATTGAAGCCCAGGAATTGGCCTCCAAGGAGTTGCGCGCCCAGTTGACGGACGCGCTTTTAAAAAGCGTGAAAGGCGGCGATTTAAAGGCTGTCAAGTCCGGTATGTGCAATATTGTGGAGGAAGCGTTCCAGGATCCCTTGGATGACAGTCTGCAAATCCTCCCGGATTCCCTGGAAATCATGTTTGAAGGCTATCCCAATATTATTCATCTCATCAAAGAAATTAACGAAATCCGCGTGGGCGGATCAAGCCTGGTGGAGCATTCGGTCAACACCATGGTGTTGGCGATCAACTACTGCATCTGCGATTCATTTTCTTTTAAAGACACCAAGGATATGAGCCTGGCCGCCCTGCTCCATGATGTGGGTTTGACCAAACTTCCCAAAAGCCTGATTGAAACAAACACAAAACTGTCTGATGCACAATTCATAGAGTATCAAAAGCACCCGAAAATCGGATATGACATGGTGCGGGAAAAGGTGGAAATGCCGGCCTCCATGTCCACGGGAATCCTCGAACACCATGAGCGTTTTGACGGGTCGGGCTATCCCAAAGGCGCGACCAAAATTTCCTTTGCCGGCTCGTTAATTGGCATGCTGGACAGTTTCGAAAGCCTGACCAACACGGAAAAACAGCACCGAAAAAGAAAAAAGCCTTTCAACGCCCTCAAAATCGTCCAGGACGAAATCCTGAAATTCGGCCGGCACGATAAAACCGTGTTTAGGAAATTTTGTCTGAGCCTGAAGGGCAAAAGCAACTTTACCCTGTAGACGTCCTCTGGTGAGCGCCTTTTAGGCGTGCAGGGTGCGCTTTGAGCAGGGCAAGCCCTGAAGCTACACTGAAACTTCATCCCCGAAGATCATATACAACAGCGCCGCACGGCTTGCCGCGCTTATCCTTTGGGTGGCCCAGGCAATGAGTGTATTGCCTGGGTTGCGCGGCGCCAAAAGGCGCGGTCTGGAAAGTGTTTAGAAATTACAAAAGGTCGGCGGGCGGATGGACTTGATGAAACCTATGTTTCCAAGCGGATGAAAACTTGCCGAACGGGCGCCCATTTTTAGTCTATCGTTAATGGGAATCCAATTACTCTGACTTCCTCAGTAATGTCTTCAAGCGAAGGTCTCTATTCCGCGCCTAATTCGCAATCCGTCCTCACAACCACTATATTGTTCTAATACGCCAACCTTCCCAAGGACTTGAGAATCAATGCGAAGCCCATGGCGAACATGCCGGTGAGGCCCATGCCGCAGGAGAACCCGGCCAATAAGACCGGCGCGTATTGCCGCCAGGATTTTCCGTACTTCTTGAGGAAGAAAAATCGTCCCAGCAAGGCGCCCGCCACTTCCAAAAGCATGCCGTGGGGCGTGCTCTGCCCCAAACCGCGGACCACGCCGTAAATCAGCATGATGGGCAATCCGAACAGCATGAGCAAAAAGTAGGTCAGCACGCCGAATCCCATGCCCGCCGCCACATACTCTCCACGCAAGGCCTGAAAAAACAGGGAGTTGCCTTCCAGGGTGGAAGTCTGCATCAACAGGGAGTTCAGGGCCTGCAAATGCCACAACTCCTGAGCGTAAGGATAGCTGGAGGACGGAATGGGCGCCAGCCTCCATATGAACTGGGAGAACAGCAGGCTGGCGATGATCACCACCGGAAAGACCACGATTTCCGCCTTGATGATTCCCCGCAGACTGGTTCCGGTCAGTTCGATCTGCCGGAAATGCACGGTGGCCTCGCCGTAGTTGTGGATGGGGATGGGCGCGTACCAGATTTCTATGCCCGAATATCCGAAAAAGCGGGCGCCGGCGATAAAACTGGCCTCCCGCACCAGGGGCAGGCTGACGAACTGGCCTGCAATGCCCTCCATCCGGGCTGAGACGTACGACACCACGGGAGTGTATATAAACCCGTAGGCCAGGAAGAATATCCACGGAAAGGTCGGCACCAGCCATACGCACAAAAGCACGTAGGCCAGGGTGGAGAACACGTAGATCCCCAGGGATATGTAAATGCTGAAATCCCCCCTGCCTTCGGGCGGGTGCAAAAGGTTTTTCCACGCCCCTCTCTCGCCCGGCGCCTTCTTGCCAAAGGAGCGCACCACGTGCCAGACGCCCACGGCGGCGATGGCCAACCCCAGGCCGATGCCGAAGCTCATGTAAAAATCGAAATTATTGGCGAACACCGTATCCACCGTGCCCATGCCAGGATGCCACCGATGCAGGATGCCCACGGAATGGAGAATCGGATTCAGGATGACCGTGATGATCAGACCCACAAGCCCGCCGATCACCGCCCAGAACGGCAGCACCATGCCGATGAAAATCAGCCCGATATCCAACTGGATGCCGGTGGCAACAGCGGGCAGGACTTGCTCGGTATAGCCGGTCAGCTCCACCCAGGGGATGGGAATCAACCGGATGGACTTGGCGAAAAGCAGGCCCGAGACTATGGGCAAAAGCACGTAGATGGCGCCGAAGCCCAGGCCGATCATGCCGCCTATGGAAAAGACCCGCCATTTCCAGCTTGTCTTGCGGTCTTCGGTGGATTCGGCCAGAGCCATGGTTCCCAAAGCCCCAACGGGCGCCATGGGGAAAGGCAGCTTTTCCACGTCGGAAGTGATGCGGTACAGGGTGTACCCCAGGCCGAAGTGGTCGATGCGTTGAATCAGTTGGGCGCCGGCCAGCAGCAGAATGGGCGTCAGCCAGTCCCTATGGAAAAAGGTGCGCTCCACCAGAGAGGAGGAATCGGGTCCGGGCGCCACCCAGCTTGGGATGTATTCCACCAGACCGAGCATGCGGGCCGCGTCGGACTGCACCAGGTATTGGCTCCACAAAAGCCCTTGGAAAGGCGACGCCAGGGCTGCTCCCGCCATGTAGTATAAGAGAAAAACCTCCTGCTGCTTAAGCTCGGTGTAGGAGCGTTTGGCGATTTCCGCAAACAGGATGATGGTCACCCACCGGGCCGCCGGTCCTATGCCCGTGCCGATGACCAGTTGCAGGTACATGCTTCCGGGCATCATGAGGAAGCCAATGAAGATGGCGCCCACAATGGTTTTCCAGTCAAAGCCCTCTTCAAAGTGGGAGGGAGGCTTTAACAAATCCCGATATTCTTGTAATTCTTTGTCCTCGTACATTACCCGCAGCCTTTAGTTGTATAGGACCATGTAGCTGGAATCTCCGAACAGCCCGACAATCGCCCAGATCCCGCCCATGACAAAATCTCCGATGATCAATCCCATAAAGAACAAACGCAGCTTATTGAACAACTTGACCCCGCCGTACCGCATGCACAGGGAGTTGGCCAGCCAGCCCACGAAAAAGCTGAACCACAGGACTTTCATGGCCGAGCTGTATGCGGTCAAATATCCAATGGGGTGGATGGGCCACCAATAAAAGCGATGGTAGCAGACCACCAGAATCAGCATGACCACAGCGCCCAGGATGGAGAAAAAATGCACCCAGCGGCCCGGATCCGGGGGCGACTCCACCAGAGTCTGGACATTCTGCAGGGCGGCCAGGGTCGTCCTTGTGGCCCAGTCCAATTGCAGTTCGCGAATGCCGAACTTATAGCACAGGGCCAGCATGGAGATAAAGGACACCGCCACGGCCAGGATAATAGTCACGGTCATGCCCAGTAGAAACATGTTGGGCCTGCCCGCCCTTTTGCTGATCTTGCTTGCGTGAAACAGGGAGGGCATGAGCGATTCCCTGAGATCCAAAAACAGGACCTTTTGGCTCACTCCGGCGAGTAACACGCCCACCTTGCTGAAAAACTGAGGCCCGAAAAAGGACATCATGCCGTCCAAAGGCGCCATGGTCAGGGAAAAATAAGCCACGCCGCCCTGGCAAATAATCCGGCTGGCAACCAGCATGATCATAAAAAAGGCGCCTATGACCAAAAAGCTCACAATCAGAGGCATGCCAAAATACCAGTTCCACAAGGTCAGCGCCGCGTATCCGATTACAAAGCCCCAAAAAGCCAGGCGGGTGGAGAACCATTCCGCTCCGGACCATTCCACGGGTTTACGCCCGAAGGCCTCCCGGACTACGTCGGCCAAATGCCTGCGCGCCAGCCATAAAATAAACAAGAAAAAGATCCCGTAGGCTCCCAGCATCTGGGTTTCCTCCGGCCTGGTGATGTTGGGGCCGAAGGTCACGCCCAGGGCCGCGGCCGGAATGTTCAGGCCGAACAGGCTCAAGGCGCCGATGAACAATCCGCCCAGGATGAAGAAGAACCAGAAGGAGAATGATATCTGCCTGGAAGCCAGAAACGCGAACCCGATATAAGCCGGAAACAAATGAATCTTTAACTTATGAAATGCGGAGAACAGCCCGTATTTGGGAAAGTACGGCCCGGCCAGAATCAGCGTGGGAATGTCGGGCACCGATGGATAATAAAAATGCAGCCCGTTTAAAATATGCAGAAAAACCGGAATGCACAATCCCGCCAGCAAATACGGATTGCCGAAAAATCCGCCCAGGCTCTTGGTTTGCACGGCCTCTTCCATGGCCAGGGGAACCTGAAGCAGCGGGAAGTTCATGCGCTCGTTGTCCACCCATTGCCTGGCGAAAATGTTCACCATGCAAAGCATGACAAAATAGCTGAGCAGGATGAACACGCTCCAGGTTATGAGGGGCGCGGCCCAGGCGGACCAGGGGATGTTTTTGATCAACTCCATCCACCCCATGTCCCTGCCGCCGTCCAGGCCGTTGTACAGCAATTGAACGGCGTCCGGGTTTTGGGGATACCACGACTTGGGCAGCAAGGGGTGGAGCGTTTCGGCCCATCTGTTGCCGGCCGTGGCGAAGTGGTACGGTGCGGTCATGTTGATGAAAAAGGTGCGCACCAATCCGGTGTAGGCGATGCCCGAAACCAGGGCCATTAAAATCCAGGAAACCAGCAACTCCATGCCGGTGAGGATCTCCCGGCCGATCAGTTTGGCCAGGGCGTAGGCGACGAGAGTCAGAATCAAAAAGGCGCAAAAGGGCGCCAGGGGAAAATGCCCCCCGCCCAAGGGCGTGCCCTGCAGATAGACGTTGTTGTACGGCGTTACCGCGCAAATAACCAGAGCCAGCACGGACCCCAGGATCACCGCTCTTTTTCTTATGCTCCGGCTTTGCGACCGGGGTTGTATTTCATTGCTTTCCAAGGTCACTATTCATCCGCCGATCGAGAGTTCATGGCATTGTTCAGGATGTCCGTATACCGGATTTTTTCCTCCGGAGTCAGGGACCTCCACACCAAAAGCTGTTTGCGTAACTGGTTGACGAAAACCTTGTTGATGCGCTTCCAGGCATTGGTCTCCCCCGCTTCCCTGGTGAGGACGGTGCGGATTTCCAGGAAATAAGGATCGTCTTCGGAAGGCGCCATATAAATGTCCACCCGCTGCATGATGCCGAAGTCAAATGGCGCCAGCCAGGCTTTGACCTTTAAGTGCAGGCAGTGGCGCTTTTCGCACTGGTTTTCCGTACATAAAATGGGAACGGCGTCCGCGGTAAAATCCATGAATTGGCAATGGGGCGCCACTTCCATTTTGTTGGTGGAAAAAATCCCATGGGACACGTCCTGGTACGAGGCGAAATAATCGGCGATAAACCCCCCGATGCCTTGCACCTCGTCATACCGAATCAGCACGGGCATGGATACGTTGATGACGTTCTTTTCCGCGTCCGGCAAACTCCAGGAGCGATTGACGTCCGGGATGGCGATGCGTGCGGCCACCCTGGAGGGGTAGATTACTGAAATCAGGACCACGGCGAAGACCAGAATCATGGCCGCCACGCCCGCAAGGGAGGAGTAATTGACCGTCAGCCCGGCCCATAGGGACGTGCCTGAAAACAAGGCCGCTGCGGTCTGGGCCACGACGTAGCCCAGGACCACCGATATGACGGCGAAAGCCATGGACTCCGCTACGAACAAGAAGGCTACATGAGAAGGCGCCAGGCCCACGGAAGTGTATATGCCGATCTCGCGCTTGCGTTCATAAACCGTGCCGATCATGGTGTTCAACACGATAAGCGCCGCAATGATGATGGGAATGGCGATGTTGGGCACTCCGCTGTAGCTCAACGTGTCGCTGGCGTGATACACGAACACGCCTTTGGGCTCGCCTAAAAAGATGGAGAGCTTGAACCGGTCCACCAGCTTGGCCGCGGTTTTCTTGACGTCCACCCCTTTGGCCGGTTTGAACGCAATACCCTTCAGGCCCCCGCCCATGGCCATGACCGTGGTGTGAGGCATGATAACCGTCAGGTTGGGCTCCACATGCTGATACCTGCTTTGGAAGGCTTTAACGTCCTCGCCGGACTCCAGGGCGGCGGCTTCCACCTCGCTCATCTGGGCGGAAATCTCCCCGGGAAAATACACGGGAGTCAGCATTTCATCGTCCAGGTCCCGTCTTTCCTCCAAAATCCGGCTTGAAAACACGCCGGCCACGTCAAAGGGCTCGCCCCACAGGGTCACGGCGCCGGTTGGATTTTTCGGATCAATGTCCAGGGCTTCGGCCATACGCTCCGGAAGCAGGACGGCATGGGAGTCGTTTTCATCCAGCCAACGGCCTCCAACAAGCTCCTTGCCAATGCCGGTAACCTCGGGCTCCGTGCTTGCAAGGCCCACCAGTCCGGCGGCCGCAAACACCTTTTCTCCGCGCCGCACCGTAATGTGCAACGGCCGGGTTTTATCCTCCACCTCCAGCCAGACGCGGGGGGCGGAGACTCCCTTTCCGGCCAGTGCGTCCCGAAGAGTTTCCCGGGCTTCCGGCGGCAGGTCCCGCCAGTTGATATTTTTTAGCAGCAGCCCGTTATATGGCGCCGTATCCATGAACAGGCGCGAAAAGCTGTATCGCAGGCTTTGTATGGAGGTGAAGCTCATGATGGTGAAAGTCAGGATGATTAGGGTGATGCAGGTGAAGGTAGTCCTTAACCTGCGCCTTCTCAGATTGCTGACTCCCAGGAAAAAGGCCGCGGAAAAAGCCTGCCAGCGCCCCATTTCAGCCGCACGCACGTGGCTGGCCCGTTTTTGCAGCAAGGTCATTTCCTCTTCAAAACGGAAGAAGATAATCAGGCTGACCACCAGAGACAAGCCGATAATGAAAAAGGCCAGAACCACAACCATGGGGCTGTAGGCAAGCTGGAAGGCCGGATGCACTTTGTATATGACGAAAATCAGGGCCGCCAGGATCGCCATAAAAGCGATAATCCGGCGATGGATGTCGGCGAAGGAAAATAAAAGCCGTTCCATGCAAAAGGCGAATGGCACGAACAGGGCGATGTAAAACAACACGCCGAAAAGCACGTCCTTTTGAGTCTTTTCCACGTCGTCATAAACCCTGCTGGCAAGAGCCCAGGATTTTTTAGCCGACTCGTAGGCCCTGGCGTATTGCTTGGATTTCAGAAACTGCTTGGAACTATCCAGCGCAGCGGTTCCGTCGTCCATGAGCTCCCGCAGCTTGTCGTTGTAAATGCCGTGGCTTTCCAAGCTGTCGATGCGCGGCCCTAAAAGCGCCCACATGTCCTTGGCCGCCTGCTGCTCGGTATTCAGGATGACATCCTGATCGTCCACGGAAAAGCCCACGCCCTCGGGCGCGCCTTCCGTGGCGTTGGTCAGGACCAGCTTTTTCTTGAGCACCGTGTCCGACAAGGTGAGCTTGAACCGGGACTGGGGCGGCATGAATATGGAGGCCAAAACCGAGGTGCGGGTGTCAATCCGGCTATACCAAAAACGCCTGGGTTCGGCCTCCTGCCTGGCGTCGATCAACTGAATTTTGGTCATGGGCCAGAAACTGCGCGGTTCCAGCAGGTTGAACAACGTGGTCTGGCGGCAGGAGAACATGATAAGGTCGGTTTCCGCGGATTTTCTGAGAACCTTGACCCGGTATGCGTCCTTGCCGGTGGTCTCCTTGTCGATGGCCCAATAAGCCTGGCCGTTCTCGTCAAAGCGGTATCCTTCCAGGATCGCCTTATCCGTGGAGTGCTTCTTGTCCGCCATGCCCTTTAGCTGAAAATCGCCCAGGGCGTCGGTCATAACGTGGATGATGGAAGGGCCCTGAAAGCAAAGTATGGTGGTCTTGGGGGCGGCCTGGTCGGCGAATAGTTCGCCATGACGCATAAATTTTGCGTGGCCCGTGACAGTGGAAAAGCCTAATTTAGGATCTTTTCCGGAATGCAATTCGTCGGCGAATGCCAGTTGTTCCAGGACCCCCAAGACCATCTCGGCCTGCTTGGAGGCCGTATTCCAATCCATGTTATCTATCGTATCAAAGGGCGTCCCCCACATGGGACGGGAATCGTTGATCGTCACAAAACTGGCGCTGGGATATCCGGCCAAAGCTCCCACTTCACCGCTCAAAGCCGGTTTATCTCCAAACCAGCTTTGCCAGGTGCGCAGCCCGCTGGGCCTGAGCGTATCGGCCAGGGGGTATTCCATGCCATTTTCTTTTAACTTGGCGCCTGCCTTTTGCATGGCTTTGTCCAGGGTTTTATAGGCGGAAGTCCTGTTGACTCCGTCCTTTAGCGAATAATGCCACCCCTGGCTGAAGCCGCCGGCGCCGTCCCCGTGGCTGGAAAGATGCAGCGACAAGGCGGAAACCACCTTGTACTCCCCCACCTGTTTTCTGAACGCCCTGGCCGTCTTGATGATCTTGCGCTGCTTGTTGGCGTCCTTGACCACGTATTTCAGGTTTTTTTGGGCGGGATTGATTAACGAATGCATCAACTCCCGATCCTGATCGGTCAAATCCTTGTACGGAACCCAAAGCAGGGAGCGCAAAGCCATGCGCTTTTCCGCCAGCTTGTTGATTTCCTTTTTCTTTTCGTCCTTATTATCGGCCAAACGCAGGCGCATTAGCTTGTTGGATATGGCGTCCACCTGGGTTTTAAGCTCTTCGGACACCGCGTCGCGCAGGGCGTTGAAGTCTTCCCTGTTGGTCGGGAACTTGTCGGAAAATGCATCCAGGCTTTCCAAAGCCTTTTCGCCGTCTTCAATGACCTGCTCCAGACGGGCTTTTTCTCCCTTGATGACTTTATTCTTGGTGCACAGGCTCCACCACAACTCCCGGGCGCCGGCAAGGCCCTGGGCATGCCCGGCGGTGGCTACGAAGAGCACCGAACGGGGCGGCGGATTTTCCTTGAGAATGCGGATCAACTCCAGCAATGCCACGATGCCGCCGGCCTCATCCGCTCCCGGGGACTTGCCGAATACCAGGGCGGTGCTGTCGTAAAAGGCCTCCACCACCAGGAGCTCCTGCTTGAGGTTCTCGTCGGTTCCTTTCATGAAACCGTAAATATTCTGCGCCTTGACCTGCTCCCAGGCCATGGATGTTTTCAATTCCGCGTTTTCAGCGGCCAAACCTCTGGGCGCGGATTCATAATCTCCGAAAACTTCCCGGGCCTCGGCTCTGGTCATCCAGAACCGGGGAAAGTTATAGGGGGTCAGCTCGAATTTTTCCTGGAAAAAAATCTTGGACGTGTTGGGATCGCCCACATAGATCAAGGCTTTGGCGCCCAGGGAGGCGGCATTCTGCCAATTCTTGCCCGACTCCATGTCCATGAGCATGATGCAGCCGGCGACCTTTTTTCCCTGAAGATCCTGCAGCCCGCCTTTTCCGGCGTAGACCACGGGTCCGGAGACTCCGTCTTCAAAGGATTGGGGGGCGATGGCGTTGGAATAAATGGGATTTAAAGCCACAGGCCGGGAGTCCGCCCCCAAGGAAAGGGAGCTTCCCCTATGCTCCAAAATGGGTACGCGAAAGTCCAGGGATTCTACGTCTTCCAGGCCCAAAGCCTTGAACCGTTCGGCAATAAAAGCCGAAGCCTGGACGCAGCCTTCCGAGCCCGTGCTGCGATCTCCCAGAGAGGACAGGTAGGCGGTGTCTTTCCGCATTCCGTCGTGATCAATGGAAGCCAATCCCGCGCCCGGCAAGCCGAGGCTGATAAGGAAGGCCAGCAGGAGGAGCAATCCTGCATAGAATTTATTTGTGTGCATTGGGGGCATATTTGGTTCAGCTCATCAAGAGAGTGTCATGACCATCATAAAAATCGTTCCGGAGAGAAGCCGCAAATGCCTATAAATCAGTGCGTCTCCGCCGCTTCGCGCGTTCCGATCTGTCCTACGGAAATGTTCAGTTCGTCCCGGTTTTCCACTTTGTCCACCAAGCCGTCCCGAATCCAGACGACCTGATCCGATACATTGAGCATCTTAAAGTCATGAGTGGCGGAGATGACCGTCACGTTCCGCTCCTGGCTGAGTTTTTTTAGCAGAGCAATGATTTCCTCGCCCGTGGACAAGTCCAGGTTGCCCGTGGGCTCATCAGCCAGGATGATGCTGGGGTCGTTGGCCAGGGCTCTGGCCACGGCGACCCGCTGTTGCTGGCCGCCGGAGAGTTCGTTGGGTTTATGGCTGTATCTGTCGCCCAGGCCCACCAGCTTGAGGAGCTCCATGCCCTTTTCCATGGACGCGCTGCTGGTCTCGCCGGCGAATGTCATGGGCAGGGTCACGTTTTCCAGGGCGGTCATAACCTGGATCAGATTGAAGGTCTGAAAAATGTAGCCGATTTTACGGCAGCGCAGCCAGGCCAGCTCATAGGCGTCCAACTGGGCGATGTCCACTTCGTCGATGTAAACCCGGCCCGAAGTGGGTTTGTCCAGCCCGCCTATCATATTAAACAGAGTGCTTTTTCCCGAGCCGGAAGGCCCCATGATGGAAATGTAGTTCCCCGTGGCGATCTCCAGGTTGATCCCCTTAAGGGCCTGAACCGTGATTTTGCCAAGGTTGAAGCTCTTGGTGACTTCCGATACCCTGACCACATTCTCGATATTACTCAATGCTCAACCCTCATGGCTTCCACTGGTTGCATGCGTGAGGCGATCCAGGCGGGATAAAGGACGCCGGCCAGACTAAGCAGGATTCCGGCCGCCATCGCCGTTCCCACGGACATAAACACATGGCTCCAGTTCATATTGGTTAATACCGGAGACCCGAAACGCAGTAAAAAACTAAGCAAGGCGAAAAAAGCGCCGCCCAGCGCCCCCGCAAGGGAGCCGACAAGGCCTTGCATGCCCGCCTCCAATACAAATAGCCGCAAGACAAAACGGTCCAGGGCGCCCAGGCATTTCATCGTGCCTATTTCACGGAATCGCTCGGTAACGGCCATCAAGTGCGCGTTGACAATACCCACCACGCACACCAGAAGCGACAACAGGGCTATCCACCGCTGCTTGGGGCTGCTCCCCGCCGTGTCCTGGTCCGGAGCCAAATCATAACCGGACTGAACCAATGCCTGCCTGTATCCCCGCTCGCCAGAGGACAACAATCCATTGGCGGCGTCCGTGCTTACCAGCACAAAGCTGAAAAAACTGATAGCCAACACCAGCGAGGTGGTCGTTATCAGAGAACGAAAAAACCGCGCCTTAATGCTTTTGAACGAAATTTCCAGGGATTTCCTGAACGGAAGGACCACAAGTCTGCTGACTTTGCCTTTCCCTGCATTCGATCCTTGGGCTGTTTCCGCGCTAACCATGAACTTGCAAGCCCCCAAAAGAAGCGATAGGTTTTAAGAAATCAGGCGCACTCCGCCATGTTCTGATGGAAATGAGCGTCCAAAGGAAATGATTTTTTTTGAAAGAAATTGGGCGTCCACACGCCCTGTTTTAAGGTTCTGCAGAAACTATAATACATCAGGCGCAAAAGTAAAATTAATAATCAATATTAATTTAAGCCGAGAGAATCAAAAGCGCCCAACTCAAGTTTCTTGTCCGCGCAAAAGGCCTGCAGCAAAGCCTCCAGAGCTTCAAAAGCCGCGTCGTTCATCAATTGGTGGTGAATCATGACCCCGCAATACCCGCTGGACAGGGCCCTGGACAGTTCCTGAAAAAAAACCGTCAAATCCTTTTTTCCATCCTTTTCCCTGCGGGTGTGAAGATCCACATTCACAAAGATGTCGGGAAGGCCTTGCGATTTTGGTTTGGCCCCTATACTGCGCGAAATTCCATTATACCCCATGGATTGCAGCAGGGCAAGCGTATGAGCGCTGCATCGATTCCAGGGGGGGGTGAAAAAGGGGAAAAAGCGCGGACCCAGAATTTGCTCCAATCGCTCCTTTCCCAAAGCAAGGTCCCTGGCGATCGCCTCCTTGGTGCGCGACGGCCCGAACTCCTGTTTCTTACCTTCCGGCTCATGGTTGATATGCCGCCAGCCGTGCTGATGCCAGCACCATAAGGAAGGTTCATCCCCGGCGGCCTCTAGAAGAGCCTGCCATCTTGGGCGGGAAATCCAGGAGGGGGTTACAGCGAGGCACAAAGGGGTTTGATACTTTTTAAAAAGCGCCATCATCTGGGTGAAGTTTTTGGACGGCGCGGCAATATCGTCAGCCCGAAAAAAGACCTTTCCCCGGCTGATTTTTTCCAGGGACTCATTCATGGTTCGGTCAAGCGAGCATTTAAAATCGTCCGGGTCGCATTTCCAAATGTCAGAAACAACTTTCAGCATCCGTCTCCGCTCCCATTGAGCGCCAGGCTCTCGGCCCATGCCGCCGTTTCCGCGGCGCCGTTCAGGTTGACCGGCGGAGTTTTCCCCCTGCCCTTTTCGATGATTCTTCGCATGCGAGGGATGAGCTGGTCCGGGCTTAAGCCCGCTTCGTCCAGAATTTCCAGGGCGCCCAAGGCTTCCAGCTTCCGGGCGCGCATAAGCTGTTCGCGATTCTGCTCAAAAGGCAGTACCAGGGCCGGTGCATGGGCGGCCAAAGTGTTCATGCAGGTGTTGTAGCCCGCCATGCTGATGGACAAATCCGCGGCGTCCAGCCAGGTCAGAAAGTCGTCGGAAAATCGTTCAACGACCAGATGGTCGTTGGAGCAGGCGGCCAGGCGCTCGTAATGGTCATCATCCAGAAACGGGCCGGTAAAAACGTGCATATGCCAATTTGCCGGGGCTTTTTCCAAAAAGGCCTTTTCCACGGGCTCCAGCAATGGCGCCCCCACCTTGCCGCCTCCGGCGCTGACCACGATCAATTTTTCCTCCGGTCCTATCCCCAGGGCTTTGCGCAGCTTTTCTCCGGCGCCGGGCCTGGGCTTGGGCGTGACAAAACCAGTGTAACAGACCGGAACCGTGATTTTATCCATGGAGGCGAATGTGTCGTCCAGGCTGACCAGCGAGGGGTCCGCATGCACGGCTAATCCATCAAAACACGCATTTAAAATGCTCGTTACCCTGTTTTCATAGGAGGCGGGGTTCTTCTTTTCCACCAGGATGTCCCGAAGGCTGCACACCACTTTGCAAGGAGGCAAGTCCCCCCGGCGGATTCCCGCCAGGATGGGATCCAACTCAAACCTGAAGGCCTTACGGCCGAAGGGATACAATTCCACAATGAAAAGATCGGGCTTTTCATGTGAAAACATCTTCCCCAATAGCTCCACGCGCTCTTGTTTGACCTCTTCAATGCTCTTGGCCGGGTCCAGGGAGTGCATGCGGGAAAAATCCGCGTCCATGGCCAGGCCGGGCAGGCGGATTTCACGAACGTGAGGGGGAAGCTCCGCGTCCACGGGAGGACCTCCGGACACAAGAATCACCTCGTGGCTTGAAAACGCCTTGATGATTTCCAGGCTGCGAAAAAAATGCCCCATCCCCAGCACGTGTTGGCAGTAAAAAAGTATTTTCATGAACTCTTTCTATATTGATAGCAGCAATAGCCGGGCCAATTATTTCAAAGCCACGCCGTTCAGGGCCTCGATTGTCAGCCCAGCGCCGTCGCACGTCAAAATCTGGGCGTATCCTTTTTTCAGCACCGAAGGCTCTGAGGGTAAAAAAGCCCGGCCCAAAAGGTGGTACATGATGCAGGCTATGACGCCCCGGTGGGCTACGATAATGATGGTCTGGCCCGTCCATTTTTCATGAAGCCTTTGTAAGGCCTTGATGCAGCGTTTCATGACCGATATGCGGGACTCGCCGCCCGGCGGAGAGAACTCCCACCCCAAATCCACCATGCTTTGCAATATAACGGGCGACTCCTCTTTGATCTCAGCCAGGGTCTTGCCTTCCCAACGCCCCCAGGACTGTTCCAGAAAACCCACGTCCTGGCTCAGGGGCAAATCCAGGGCTTCGTTGATGTATACGGCCGTGTCCACAGCGCGATTCAAGGGGCTGCATATCATTCGATCCGGGGAATATTCTTTTAGAATCGCCCCCCAGGAGCGCGCGGCCTGAACCCCTTCCGGGGTGAGCGGGCTGTCCGTCATCCCCTGGATGAGCTTCATTTGGTTCCATTTTGTCTGCGCGTGACGCACCAGAATAAACCGGGTTGTTTCAGCCTTGTCGTTCATAATGCTCCCTAATGCACCGGTTCAATATATCTTCCATATTGGAATAATTGCAATCCAGGTCATGCCGGGATCTCACATACGAAGCCGCCCGGGCGCCCATTTCCGCCCTTTTTTCCGGATTGACCAGCAAGTCCTTCATGGCGTTCACATAAGCGCCCAAATCGCCCAAAGGGGTGAGAAAGCCGGTCCGGCCGTGGATCATGACCTCGGGGATGCCGCCGTTATGGCAGGCGACTATAGGCAAGCCGCAGGACTGGGCTTCCAAATAGACCATGCCTAACGTTTCGTTGAATCCGGGAAAGGCGAACACGTCCCCGGCGCTGTACACCCTGTTCATGTGATCCCGCGGAATTTTTCCCAAGAGAATAAAATCTTCGCCCAAAGACTCTTCGGCCGCCTGTTCGATGCGGCGGCGCTCCCTGCCGTCGCCGGCGATGGCCAGCTTAAATGGAAGGCCCTGATTCTTGAGGATCCCGCAGGCCCTGATGACCCACAGCAGGCCCTGGGTTTTGACGTCAGCCCGGAACATGGCGGCGGAAAGCACCACGGGCTTGTCTTCCGCGCCCCACTGTTTTCTTAGTTCAACTCTTGCCTCTTCATCAAAAGCAAACAATCCAGGCTTAATGCCCGGGCGGATGTAGCTTAGCCTGGAAGGAGCGATCAACCGCCTGAGGTTTTTCAGGTCTTCCCTGCGATTGGCGAAAATATGATCCGCAGCCTTCAAGGCAAGCCGGTTCAGGTGGAATCCGGGCATGGTCTTTATGCGGCGTTTATGCTTGGTGGAATAGATGCCCTGAAAAATCGCGTAAGGCAGGTTGAGCGCCTTGCAGACGCCGGGCCCCAGCAGGTCCGGGGCTTTGTAGTAGGAATGATAGGTCAGCCAAAGGTCGGGTTTTTCAGAAGCGGCGAGATCCAGCACCCGTCTTTTTTCCGCCCGGATTTGGGGAAGCATCCCAGGCTTCCAATACATCCAACGGGTGCGCAGCCTGCTGGCGGCCGTGACTTCATGGCCCCGGCTTTGCAGGTATTCCACCAGTCCCCGGGCCGTCACAAGATCCCCGGAGGGATTGGGGTGATCCAGCGGCTTGAATGGAGGATAAAAAAATATCTTCATACACCGGTCCAGGCAATTGTCGGCTGACTAATTGAATATTATTACACTCCGGCGGCCCGATGAAGTTCGGCCAAATCCCCTATGAGCTTTTTGTTGGCGAATTCGGCATTGACAAGCGCCCGGGCGTTTTCGGCGACTTCCTTCCGCAATTCTTCTTGCGTGAGAAGTTTCATAATAGCGTCCGCCATGGCTTCGGGCGATTTGGGATCCACCACCAAACCGGTGTTCTCATGGCGCAGCACCTCCGGAATAGCTGACACGTTGGTTCCCACAACAGGCACGCCCATGGCCATGGATTCCAGGAATACATTGGGAATTCCGTCCCGGTCTCCGTTTTTGGCCACCTCGCAGCCAAGGACGAACAGGTCTGACTTGCGGAATTGATCCAGCACAACGCCGTGGGGCCGGGTTCCCAGAATTTTCGTGTTGGATTCCAGGCCAAGTTCCTTGATAAGCGCCAGGAGGTCTTCCTTGTCGTCTCCGTCGCCTATGAGGGTGTGCTGGAAATCCACGCCTCGTTCCTCCAGAATTTTCAGAGCCTTATACACGGTGGGCAGGCCTTTTTTGGCGGTCATCCTGGCTACGGTGAATAATTTGTAAGGCGGTTTGGGCATGGCGCCGTTTTCGGACCCGGCGAACAACTCCACATCGATCCCGTGATAAATCCTGTATATGGGCGTCGACCCGTCCAGGGCGATTTTCTTTAAGTGCCGGCGGTTATATTCCGTGCACGTCACCACGTATTGGGCCAGCTTGATTTTTTCCGCAAGCTGCCTTTCGTCCGAGGTGTAGATGTCCTTGGCGTGGGCCGTGAACGAAAAAGGAAGGCCGGAAAGCATGCTGGTGAACATGGCCACGGACGTGGGCGAATGGGCGAAATGGGAGTGCAAATGCGCAACCCCGCTTTGGGGCAGTATTTTATGCACAACGTATCCGGCCTGAAGCAGGTGCTTGAAAGTGGCCGACTTTCTGGTGCGCAAAAATCGTTTAAAGGCCAGGCCCAGGGCCTTCAGGTAGACATCCGGCTTTTTTACCAGCAAAGGGATGTTATGCCGTAAAAAAGTCCCCATGGGCCTCCAAAGGGTCTGGGGAAGATAATCCACAGGCGCTTTAATCTGCTTAACGCTGTCGTGGCAAAAGGATTCCCTGGGATGCCGCATGGAAATCAGGTGGATTTTAAATCCCATTTGTTCGAGCAAAAGAATTTCATTGGAGATAAATGTTTCGGAAATTCTGGGATAGCCTTTTAAGATGATGCCCAACACGGGTTTTGCCTGATCACTCATTATGCATTTTCCTAAACGTAAAAAGCCGAAGGCGTTCGCCGGGAACAACGGCCCCGCAGCGCCGCGGCGGCTTTGAATTTAATATTACGGGCTCTGACTTCAATCCGGCCCATGATAGCGGGCCATTTGGGCGTGGGCGGGCAAAGGGTTGGAGGGCTCTGAAAGCCCGCCGTACGAGGTGGATGCGGCGGCCTTTTTGCAGGAACAACCGGCGGGTTGGCGTTGGAATTGTTTCAGGCGCTGGCTGATGACGTCCAGGCCCGTGAGTTGAAATTCCGAAATGGCCTTTAAATAAGGTTTGGAATTGCCCAGAAGCTCCTTGATTTTGGAGTCCATGGCCTCCGGGCAAAGGGAGTCTTCGGGGATATAGTCAACCAAACGCCTTTCCTTGAGAACCTGGGCGCGAATCAACTGCTCCTTGCGCGGCGTCTCCCTGGGGATGATCAGGGACATTCTTCCCAAAGTAAGGCTTTCGCAAACCGTGTTATATCCTCCCATGCTGACCACCAGGTCTGCAGCGGCCAGAACCTCCTCCATGCTCCGGTGGAACTGGATGGCTTGTACGCCCAGTTTTTTGGCCCGGGAAACCACGTTATCCCGCTCTTTTTCCGCCATAAAAGGTCCTGTGACCAACAGGCTTTTAAAGGAGGTTTTTCCCTTTTGGCGTTCCAGCATGGATAAAAAGCAGTTCAGCAGGGAGTAGCCGTCCCCTCCCCCGCCGGTGGTGGCCACTACCAGCTTTTCGCCGTTGGAGCACCCAAACCTCTTACGCATGGCTTTTACGGCGGCGGTCTCGGGTACGTTTCGGGGAATATAGCCGGTGAAAAGCATCTTGTCGCTGATTGCCGAAGGGATCTGATACTCGGTTATGGGATCGTAGAAATCCTGAATTCCATAGACCCAGATCTCGCTGTAGGTGTCCTCCAGCAGGTCGTAGATGCCCTTATCCCGCCAGTCTTTCCGGGTGGCCGACGACTCGTCCATGATGTCGCGCAGCCCCAGGACGGTCCTGGTTCCGGGCAAAGACCTGCGCAGCCACTGAAGGGTGGGCAGGATCTCTTTTTTAAGGCCCAGGGGCTCTTTGTCCACAATGAACAAATGGGGCTGAAAGGTTTTCGCCGTGGCCTTGATAATGCTCTTGCGAATGTCCAGCGCCTGATTGGGATGAATCTTGATGGAAAGAGGCAGATATTCTTCGTTGGCTTTTTTGATCATGCCCGGAATCCGGACAAAGTCGATCTTGTCCGGCAGGGCGTACCGCCCCACAATGGGGGAGCCCGTCAGTATGAGTATATTGGTGTTACGCCCACGTAAATGCGATGCAATGGCCATGGTGCGGCGGATGTGCCCAAGGCCGTAAGTGTCGTGGGAGTACATCAGGATATTATATGTCGATTTGCGTTTCATCCCTTGTTCCAACGTGGTGTGCGTGGAGTGTTTTCGTATTAACAATAATGGCTTTTCGGGTCAATAGGGAAATCAAATTCGACGGGTTGGGAACAATTTTCTAGAATTCCGTAAGTCGCGGAGGGCGATCGACAAATTCAAGCGGCGTGGAGATGCCATGACAAAAGGATGGGACAAAAAAGGCCGAACCCGATAGGGTCCGGCCTTGTGAGTGGGATCAAACAGTATTTTAATTGCCGGCCCAATCCTTGGCGCCCTTGTTGTGGCCCGGCCATTCGCTTGATTCGCCGATGCCGGCCCATTCCTTGGCAATGCCGATTCGGTACTCCAAATCATAATGGGACCGCACCAGAATATGCCCGGTATGGGGAGAGCCCGAAGCGTTCACGCCCCACCCCATATAATAGCCCGTGAACTCGGTGGAGGACAGCTCCCTGCACAAATACAGGGCGCGCATGCGTTCTTCGGTGGTGTATTTCCCGTTTCCCGCCAGGGTGAAGTCCAGGAGCTTTTTGAGCGCGGGGTTCTGGTAATCTCTGGCCGTGGGCATGGTGACAATAATTCCGCCGCCGATGTCGTGAAGCATTTGGATATGCTCTCCGGTCAGTTCCTTGATGTAATTTAGCCCGGCATTGGCCTTGAGGGGATCGGGCATGAACACGCCGCTGGGATGCATCCTGCCCGCCGCCGCAGCTCCAAAAGCGCAACCTTGGGCGATTTCCGCCATTTGCATGCAGTGCGTCAGCTTGTCCTGGATATGGGACTTGTTCAAGACTCCGTTTACATCGGCGACCAGGGCGGCGATGCCGGCCACCAGGTCCGAGTGCCCTGCCAGGCAACTGCACTTGGACTGACGCTGAATCGTTCCGAAATAGTAGGGAAACAAAGCCGCCATGTCCCATTCTCCGCACAGGAGGACCTGATCCCAGGGAATGAAGACGTCCTCAAAAAAGGTCGTGCCTTCCACAATTCCAAAAGCGGAGCTCATGGGGCACTGCATGGGCATGTCGATATGCTCCACGTTGGGAGAGGGTTTGGCGATCATGGTGATGCCCGGCGTGTCGGTGCGCGCCCAAAAGGCCACGGCAAAATCCTTGTCCTCCCCGGTCATGGCCCGGCAAGGCATGACGCTGATAATGGGCGTGCAGGGGCCGTAAGATGTGTGCACCTTGCACCCGCTGACCGTAATGCCTTTGGCGTCCTTTTTAACGACCCGCACCCCCGGATAGTTCTGTTGCTTGGACGGCCTGACCGAACGATCCCCCTTGGCGTCCATCTTGCCCAAAGACGAATCCCAGTCGTTTTTCTGCATGAGCTCTGCAAAACGCTTCATGTTCTCGTGATACTTGGTCCCGTGCTTCTGATCCGTCTCCCAGGTAACGGCCCATAATAGCGTCTGGATGTTGGAGCCGCACCAGGCGCAAAACCGCCGATTGGCAATGTCCCGGGTTAAATCCAGCTTAAGCAGGGAGTCTTCCATGGAGGTTTGTAGGTGGGTGCTCAGCCTGCGGATGGGTTCGTGGGTCAGGGGCGACTGCACGGCGGCCACATCCTTGTTGGCTGCTTCAAAGGCAAAATCATGGTTTTGGGAGACGATCTTCATGGTGGATTCAAAACGGGGATCGTCCCAGATGTTTTCCACCTTTTCCCCTAACATGTATACATTGGGTTTGGTCTGCCGCAAAAAATCCAGGTATTCTTCTCCGGTTTTGATAGCCATGGCGTCTCCTTTCCATTTTTGGTTTTTGTGGGATATGAAACAAGGCGTTAGTCCCTTGCCTGCAATTTGTTGAGACCATTATAGCGGGCGGTATTCGCCCTGGCTATCGGCCCTTGTCGGATAATTTTGACAGAATGCCGATAGGAACTTGTCAGAATTTGGACTACAGTATATCCTGGAATCATCATAAACCGGCCCGGGAATGGAAGTTCGTTTTAACCTAAGAAACGAGAGAAACGCATGGATGTTTTGCGCAGCGAAATCGCGGCGGAGCTTCTGGATGCGCTGGACGAGGCGTCGCAAAGCGTCTTTTACGTCATCCAGGACGGAAAATTCGTATACGGCAACAAGAACGGATGCAGGATCACGGGGCTGAATCACCAGCGGGACGTATACGGAAAGCCCGCCTTAAAGTTCGTGCACCCGGATGACAAAAAGCTCATCGCGGAAATGACCCGCAAGGTGATGAACGGCGAAAGCATCCATCCCTTTGAGTGGCGTTTGCACACGGTGGACGGAAACATCGTGTGGGTCATGGGCTTTTTGGTCAGGATCAATTTTCGCGGCCGCCCTGCAGTCCTGGGAAGTTATATTGACATCAGCCGGACAAAGGAAACGTGGTCGGAGCTTCAGGAAACCAGCCGAAAGCTGGAGGAGGCCACTCTGAACATGCAACTGGTGCGGGAAGAGGAGCGTGCTCAGATTGGCTGGGAAATCCAGGAGAACCTTGGATCAACCCTGGAGAGCCTGCGCACGGAAATCGAAGAGTTGTTTGAGGGCGGAAAATCGGACAAGGCCCCTGTCCTGCACAAGATTGACTTGGCGCAAGACGCTTTGTCCGGAATTTGGGCCCACATGAATTGGCGGGAAAAGGAGACCCCGGACTTAAACAGCGCGGTCAGGAGGCATGCCAGGGAAGTTGAAGAGCAAACCGGCAAAAAGGTGGAGCTAAGCCTTGCACGAAAGAAAATCAGCCTTGCTGCAAAGGACGCCGCCGCCATAGCCCGGTTATGCGGGGGAATGTTGAAGACGCTTGCTGACATCGGCGATTGGCAAGCCATGGAGGTCCATCTCGATTATAAAGGTCAACGCATTGAAGTGGAGTGCATCTGCCGCCCCCCCGATAAAGGCGGCCCGTCAATCCCGGGCATTGATGAAGCCCGTTTTCATCCTTTATCAAAACGGCTGAAAGAATGGGACGGCGGCCTGGCTCTTGACAAGCAGGAACGCAAGCTCGTGCTAAAGGCCTCGTTTGCCCCGCCCTTCGCCTCGGGGGAGCGGCAAACCCGCATTTTGTTGGGAAGCGGGCAGCCCATCCTGCGGGAGGGAATTGTTCGGATTTTGTCGGGAATGGAAGATGCGGCCGTCGTGGAAGAAGCCTCCACCTTCCTGGAACTCATGGAGAGACTCAAGGATTTGGATTTTGATTTGCTGCTTTTGGATACCGGCGTTCTGGGCGCCCAGGCGGTCCATAATCTCATGAGAATCAAGGAAGCCTCTCCATACACCCCCATCCTGACCCTAACTCCGGACAGCGATGACGATGATTTCAGCGTTCGGATGCTTCGCCATGGCGCAGCAGGATGCCTGTCCCATTCCAGTAGCGTCAACGAATTAATAGCAGCCGTGCACAAGGTCGCCGCCGGCAGGAAGCATGTGAGCAATCGCATCGCCGAAAAACTGGCCTTTGAGGTGGACATATACGCGCCCAAACCTTTTCTATACAAACTTTCCGACCGGGAGCGCCAGGTCATGTTTATGATCGCCGAAGGCAAGACCATGAAGGAAATCGCCTCGGAGTTGCGCCTCAGCTACAAGACCATCGCAACGTACAGAGCCAGGGTGTTTGAAAAAATGCATATGCGAACCGACGCGCAAATTGTGCGCTATGTGGTTTCCAAAGGGCTGTTATAAAAAGGGGCCTGCGCGGATTGTGCGCAAGCCCCCTGTTTTTAGTCCGGGCCTTTTAGCCCATGATCATTTTTGCTGGTTAAAAGTCCTTGAAATCATCATCGTCTTCAAAAGGGATTACCTGAGCAGGGCTGACCTCCTGGGACTGCTCCAGTTTTTTCTGCTTTGCGGCCGTCTTTGCGACCGGTTTGGCGCCTGCACGGCCGGAAGAGATAGCCAGAGGCTTTACATTGCCCTTCCTTTCGCTCCTTGCGTGTTTTTGACCGGCGCCTCCCACCAGGGCCAGCAATTCCTCCACCGAGCTTTTCATCACTTCCGCCTGAGCGTTCAACTCTTCGGATGCAGAAGCCGACTCTTCGGCGTTGGCGGCGTTCTGCTGGGTGACCTTGTCCATTTCGGAAACAGCCTTGTTGACTTGCTCAATGCCTTGAGCCTGTTCGTTGGAGGCGGCTGAAATCTCGCCCACAAGCTCTCCAACTTTTTTGGCGCTTTCGGCAACCTGGCTGAAGGCTTCGTTTGTTCTGGTGACAATCTCTCCGCCGTCTCCCACCTTTTTCACCGTGGTTTCGATAAGGTCGGCGGTGTTTTTGGCGGCTTCGGCGGCGCGCATGGCCAGGTTGCGCACTTCGTCAGCCACAACGGCGAACCCGGCGCCGGCTTCTCCCGCCCGAGCCGCTTCCACGGCTGCGTTCAGGGCCAACAAGTTGGTCTGGAAGGCGATTTCATCGATGGTTTTGATAATTTTGGAGGTTTCTTCGCTGGCCTTGGAAATTTCCCCCATGGAAACGGTCAAATCCTCCATGGACTGATTGGCCACGGCCACCACCTGATTGGCGTCCCTCATGAGCTTGTCGGCCTGATCCGCATTCTCGGCGTTCTGCTTGGTCATGGAGGACATTTCCTCCAGGGAGGAGGAAGTTTCCTCCAAGGAGGCCGCCTGCTCCGAAGCCCCTTCGGCCAGGGACTGGCTGGAGGAGGATACCTGGCCGGAGGCGGAAGCCACCTGCTCGGCGCCTTCATCCAGATCGGCGCTGATTTTCCCCAAAACCCTGGTCAGGCTGCGGGTGATAAAAATAGCCGCGCCAATGGCGGCCAACAGGCCGATGCTCAAACCGATGATCATAACCACGGAGGCGGCGCCCAGCGAAGAGGCGGCTTCAACGGCGATTTCATCCGTACTTTGCAATCCCGCGTCCGCCGTGTTTTTACACACCTCGATTAATTTATTGCCGGCTTGCTCCCTTTGCGAGCCGATATTTTGGAGCTTTTTCCAGTTATCCAGGAACGCCGCCAAAGCGGCTGCGTATTGGTTTCCCGCCGCCTCAGTATTATCAATCTGCCCTATGTTGGCCTGGTTCCTGGTTATTTTTCTCAAGGCGGCATATTTGACGTCCATTTTGGGAAAGTTTTCCAAGGCGCTTTGAATGAGCTTGGGATCTCTGGTCGCCATGGATTTGAAGGCTTTGACCCGGGTGTCGTTGCCCAGGTCAATGATATCATTGACCAGGAATATTTTCTCGTTGCGCTCCAACATTTCACTGCGAAGTTGATTCTGCTGGGACTTCAAAAAGGACTCGCAATTGGACACGTATTTTCCGGCGGCGTCGTCCATATTTCCGCGTTGCCTTTCCAAGACATTGCGGTCTGCATAGTCGCCCTTTTTGAATTCCTCCAGGAACCCGTTCATGGCGGACCCGTAAGCGGCTGCGGCGGCCTCGGTTTCGTCAATTTGCTTGATGTTAGCCTGATTGCGGGTGACGGCCCTTAAGGCGTTGGTGTGGTCTTTCAAGTCCACCAGCATCAGAATGGCCTTCTCCATCATGTCAGCGTCTCCGCTGGCCTGGGCTTTGAAGTTCGTCACCCTAACCTGAGTGCCTAAGTCCACGATCTCTGAAACAATGGCGACTTTCTTCTGTCTGTCCTCCAAATTAGTTTGAAAGGCGGTTTTCTGGTCTTCCAGAAAAGCGGCGCAGTTTGTCATAAAGGCGGCCGCGTTGGCGTCCAGTTTGGCCCTTTGATCGTCCATTTCCGCAATGGTGCTTTTGGTCTGTTTGATCAGAGCTTCATAATCGTTGGTCGCCTTGTGAGCATCGTCCACCTGCCCTTTCAAGGCTTTCAGGTGGATGGATTTATCCGCAAGCTCTGCGGCCTCGTCCAAGTGCCGCTTCACCGCCGCCAGTTCCTCGTTCGCGGCCTGCAGGTATTTGTCCTCTTCACTCATGCCATAGCCGCGCATCTGGTACATCAGGCGGTTGGCGGCGCCGCGCAATGCTGACGTCACCGCCACCTCAGGCACGTATTCATGGGCGAGCTTATTCGAGTCCGCCTCCACGCTTTTCATGTTGTAGATAGCCATGCCGCCCAACCCCATGGCGATCAGAATGACTATCGTGAATCCCAATATAATTCGCTGCCCAACGGTCATTTGCTTTCCCATAATGTCTCCTTTTTCCACGCATAGAGATTCTTGTAAAAATACAGCCTATTATTTTTCCGTTTTTGATTATTTTTCCGGTTTTGCTTATTTCCCCGGATAGTTGCCTTACCCGGTCTCTTCGGCCTGCATGATCTCCTTAACCATAATCCCCACATTTTTGGCGTCATCCAGGGTATGCACCGCGCTGCTTGTTTGGCCTCGAGACCGCCACAGGACATGCAGGCGCGAAGGGTCGTAGTCATAGATTATGGCGGCGGACTCCGCCTGGGGATTATTCAAAACAAGGATTTGCGACAACAGGTAGCCCTCTTCAATGAGTTTGTCGATGATGGCGGGCAGCGTCTCGGAACCGGGCGCAATCACCATAAATATCAAGGACCTTTTTTCACTGGGTAAAATGTCGAAACTCTCAATGCGCTTGACCATGCGTCCTACAAGATTCACGCCGCCTCCGCCGTAAATTTTGTCATGGGGGCTTACGTGCGCCATGTACCCGAACCGTCCGGGGCGGGCAGCAAGAAATCCGGTGCAGGTGGATACGCCGAAGGTATGCAGCCGCTCTCCCTTTTTGGCCCACAAAAACTCGTCCATATCAATGCGAAGGGTTTTTGAGGACTGCGGGACGTCAAGGTCACGGGCGGGGGGGGCCGGCTGATTTTGGAGTTGATCCATCAACCTGTTTGCATAGTACTTCCGGTGGTCGGCGTAGTGCTGCGTAATGATTTCGTCCTTATCCATTTTTGCGACCACAAGCCAATGGACGCCCATGAAGGAAACCACTTCAAAGGATGACAAGGCCTGGCATCCCCGGTAATCCGTAACCATGCGCCGGCCCCGGCCCTCCTTGAACTTGGCCTGGATGTTCCTGTCGTCCAGCTTTCTATTCAAAATACTGGAATCACCAGTAAAATTAGATTCCGTCAGCATAAGGCCATCTGCATTGACCAAAAAAGTCTCTCCGGTTTGCCCAAGACTTTCTATCCAGGCGAATATGGTGTTCACTTTGTTGACTGCCAGTTGAAGCACCAACCACCCCTGATGCTCATTTTTAATAAGCACCGGCTCCACAAAAAAGGCGGCGGGTTCGGCGGATGGGGCGTAATGGAAAAAATCCACAAAGCATTCTTCTTGCGGCTTTGCCTCCAGGCATTGAGACAAGCGGCTTCCGCCAGCCTCCCCGGTAATAAGGTTTGCGCCGGGAATATAATCCTTGCGCATGGAATGGATGATATCTCCGTTAAGAGTCACGAACAGGACGTCGTAAAAAGCGAAATAATTTTCGGCGAAGTAGACTGAAAGCGACCTTTCCAGTTCGTCGATCGTTTTTTCCAGTTCACGGGAGGAATGATTCTGGCTTTTGGCCTGGCTGTACTGCTGATGAATGTCAAAACAGCCCGACATAAAAGGATCCTTGGCGACCTGACGCGCCAAGCCGTGAATCCGGTCGCAAAACCGGTGCAGGGCGGCTACCTTTTCTTCCCTGGCGTAATCCAGAGCTACATAGGCCCAATCGTACACCCCCATGGCGGCGCAAGGGGCGGGTGCGGCGCCCAATATTGAAAAAATGATAGTAATTATCAATAAGCGCCTATGGTATGGGACATGCCATTTGAGGCTATCTACTTTATAATAAAGAATATTAATACGGGATGAATCCATTTTCCGCTGCATGTCTTTAAAATTAAACTCCCCTTGCGATATTGATATTTTTTAAAAAAAATTCTAATTGGATTTCCGGCATGAAATTCATTCAAATTTCGTGCCAGCAAGGAGAGGTCATGCAAAATAGCGGGGACGCCGTCAACGCGGCGAAAAGTAACAAGTGCGGATAATTAAAACGCGGCATGGTTGAATTGCAACAAAGGACGATAAAATTCGCAAAATTCAGGGCAATCATATGCGTCAGGATTGAAAGGCCGGCGGGAAGTTCACGCTTGGTCCAGCGCGGTCCGGACGACCTGGGCCAATTCCCTTTTTACAACGGGTTTCATGACGTATCCCTGGATTCCCATGGAAGCGGCCTTTTCTTCGTCAATAAAATTGCTGAATCCCGTACAAATTATGACAGGCAGTTCTGGCCTGATTTTACGCATCTCCATGGCCAGTTGGTCGCCCGTCATGTTCGGCATGGTCATGTCTGTCACCAATAGATCAAAGGCGTGGGGCTCTTTTGTAAATGATTCCAGAGCCAGCAGGCTTGAGGAGCAGGAAAAGACGTCATACCCAAGCCTTTCAAGAATTCTTTTTTCCAGTCTTTCCACGGGCGCCTCGTCGTCCACCAGCAAAATTTTCTCCGATCCCCCAGGAACGGGCGTTTCTTCCGTTTTTTCCCCGCCCTCGAAACCCCGCTCCTTAATGGGCAGGTAGACGCTGAACTTCGTCCCTCGCCCGGATTCGCTAAAGACCCTTACGGCGCCTTGGGCCGAAGTCACTATACCGTGCACCACCGAAAGCCCCAGGCCCGTGCCTTTGCCTCTTGGCTTGGTGGTGTAATAGGGGTCGAAAATCCGTTCAAGAACCTTGTCTTCAAGCCCTACGCCCGTGTCAGACACAATGAGCACGGCATATTTCCCCCCTGACAGTTCAGGAAAAGACGGGTCATTGGAAGGTATGGCGGTCTCCTTAAGTTTCACCGTGAGGGCGCCTCCCGTCATTTCCATGGCATGATAGGCATTCGTCGCCAAATTCATGACTATTTGATGAATCTGCGTGGGATCGGCCATCACGATGCCGCACTCCGCAGCAATGTCCAGTTGAAAATCGATGGTGGTCGGAATGGCGCCGCGGAGCAGCTTCATGGCTTCCTTGATAATCGGCTGAAGCCGGAGAGGCCTGATTTCCTGATTGTCCTGGCGGCTGAAGGTTAAAATCTGCTTGACCAGTTCCCTGGCTCTTAAAGCGGCGTGAAAAACCTCCTCCACATAGTTCTGCATGGAACTGTCAGGGGGGATGTCTTCTTTAAGCATTTCGGTAAACCCAAAAATGGGCGTTAATATATTATTGAAATCATGGGCGATCCCTCCTGCCAGAGTCCCGATGGCCTCCATCTTCTGGGACTGGGCCAGGCGCTCTTCCAGTTGGATTTCCTCGGTGATATCCCGTTTCACGCCAATGTAATTGGTGATTTCGCCGTTCTTATCCATTACCGGAGAAATGGAGGCCTTTTCGGTGAAAAAGCCGCCGTCCTTGGTTTTATTAACCATGCGGCCTTCCCAGGTGCGGCCGCTGCTTATGGTTTGCCACATCTGAGCGTAAAAGGCCTCATCCTGCTCTCCGCTTTTTAGTATATTGGGGTTGCGGCCGATCACTTCCTCCCTGGAGTACCCGGATACCCTTTCAAATGAGGGATTGACGTATTGGATGTTTCCATCCGCATCGGTAATGACGATGGTTTCTCCGCTTTGCTCCACGGCCTGAATCAAACGCTCCCGGTCAGCCTCGGTTTTCCTGCTTTCCGAAACATCCGCAAAAATGCAGGCAAACTGCCCGGGGGCGGGTCTGTATGCGGTCACGTAAAAATGCCGGTCCAATGCCATGGAGTAATTTTCAAACGAAATGGGCTCGCCCGTTAAAGCCACTTTTCCATAGGCTTCAATCCAGCTTTTTTCTGTGAGCGGCAAGACCTCCAGCACCCGCTTGCCCAGGATGTCTTCCCCTTTTAATCCGGTCATTCTTTCAAAGGCGGGGTTAATCGCCAGAAAACGATAATCCACGGGCTTTCCATCGTCATCGCAAATAATCTCATGGAGCGCAAACCCGTCCATCATCTCTTCAAACAAGGACTTGAAGTCCCTTTCCACCTTCCTATGTTCGGTGATGTCCCGGCAAATCCCCAAAACCGAGGTCAGTTGTTTTTTGGCGTCCCGCACGGGGACGAAACGCACATTATACATTTTGGCGGGATGCTTCCCTGTAACAACAAGTTCGGACTCGCAGCCGGCGTTTGTAGTGAAAACCCGGTTCAAACCCTTATCGAGAAATGCCGCCTGATACTCGGGATAGCCAAGCTCCCTATGGGTTTTTCCAATTCCCTGCCCGGGAGCCAGGCCCATGACCTCTGCGGCTTTATCGGAAATAAAAAGGTACCGCCCCTTCCTGTCCATGCGGAACAGTAAATCCGGCAGGCCTTCCAACAGCGCTCTTTGCCTGGCCTGGTTTTCTTCCATGGTTTCCTGCATGCGGATTCTTGCAGCGACCCTGCCGAGCCTTTCGGCCAGTGCGTGCAGAAGGTCCGCCTCTTCTCTCAAAAACGCCTCGCCGTCATGGAGCGGAGGCGCTTTCAAATATCCGGCTTCGATGACGCCGAGCCTTTCGCCTTCCACTTCAATGGGAGTGGAAACCTTGAGCGCCGTGTCCTTGTAGTTTTCCGTGGCGTAGGTTTGCCCCTCAAAGGAAATGCCGGCCCAGGCCATGGATGAATGCCGGAGTCCATGGGGGATAAGCTCCACGCACCCGCGGATAATTTCCTCCAGGGTAATCCCAGGCGTTTCCACCAGGCGTCCCAGCCCATACAGGCACTGGAGTTCGCTGACCCTTTTGCGCAGGAATTCTTCCGCGCGCCTCATCTCCGTAATGTCCGACATTACCGCCTGCACCTGGTCGGGATGTTCTCCCCCATGGGAGAATCGCGGAACAATGCTGAGTTGAATCCAGCGGTATTCCTTCAATTTGGGGTTATAGACTCCTCGCACGCAGTCTCGAACAGGCTCGCCGGTTTCAAAAGCCCTTTTGGCGGGCGATTGGTCCGGAGGCATGGCTTCCCCGGTCTCCAGAATGACGTTCCAATCGTCTTTATACAGGTTTTGCCCGACCAGCTCCTCCCGGGACAATCCCAATATTTCGCAGGCGGAGGGGTTCGCCTCAGTCAAATTCCCAGAAGCGTCAATCACCAACACCCCCTGCGACATGGTGTCAAACAGATGCCTGTAGCTTGTCTGGCTGACTTTCAGGGAATTGAACAGGGTCTCGAAGGGCCTCCGCAAACCGGAATAAATCAGGCTGCGATAGATCAGATAAAAGGAAATGATTTTAAAAAGGTGCCCGATGACGTTGGATATGCCGTAAACGCTGATATAAAAAGTGAATGACAGCTCCGAGGCGATGGTGGCGGCCATGGAGAGCGACATCATTCTGTATATGTAGGGATTTAGGAAACGGCGATTTTTTCGCAATACCGCCAACGAGGCCAGCAAGGTTGCGCAAATGACGTACTCGCTGATCACCTTGAAAGGCGTAAGCCCCCTTCCCTCCACAAAACAGTCAGGAAATATTTTCCACCAGAATATGCTTACCAATGCAAAAAGGGTTACAGCCCCGTATGCGGCCATAATCGGCTCTGCTTTAACCTTTTTGCCTGCCATGATTGAGAAGAGAAAAAGAGCGGAGCTTTCCAGGCAGCGGGCGAGAATCCAAAGCTGAGTAGGCAGATTGGGGCCCCATTCATTGGAAAACACCCCCATGCCTTTATAAGACAGCGTGTGCAGCAAATCCACACAGCCCACAAAGAAATAGGCCGCGCCCACCAGCAAGAGGGCGTTTTCCTCCATCATGCTTCGGGAGTTCCACACCAAGACGAAAAGCCCCCACGCAACGACAATGGAAACGAATTCGACCAGAACGTGAAATAACAGAAAATTTTGTTGGCTTAACCAATACAGAGAGATCAGGAGCAATAGCAGAACTACAGCTAAATAGCGCCGTCCCCGCTTCCTGCCGGGCGCCTGCATAGTCCAATAATTGGACAAAACATTGGGGGAAAAATCGCCGGTCGTTTTTCTAAAAAACTCGGGCCCCGAGGCAATTTTTTGACGATTTTTGTCTGGCTCACCACCCATTAAAACATCCCTGACTTATCCGGAAATTACTATCCATCTAATATTAAATGATATTCTCCACGCGTCTAGTCCAAGCGGCGGTTCTGCAATTTTTCACGGTAAAAACGTCTTTACAGGGTGCAAAATCAATGCCGGAAGATCAACCTTTTGGTAAAGCATCCGTTCCCAATCGCTTTCGAACAATCACAGCCTGGGCGAATTTCCTTTTACAAAAGCCAGGGGGAGGCGGAGGGGGGCATTTGCTGAGGACCGGCGCAAAAAAGAGCGGCGCAAAAAAAATAAACAACAAATCAGCGGCTTATATTAGATAAAAGCAATTTTCCGTCCGCCAGCTCCAGGCGGGAGTCCGCAATCCTGGAAACCTGGTCCAAATAATGGGAAACCATAAGCACCGTGCAGCTTTCTTTCAGGGATACCAGCAAATCCTCAATCATGCCTGCGGCTTGATAGTCCAGGGAAGACGTGGGCTCATCAAAAAGCAGCACCATGGGCTCCAATATCAGAGCTCGGGCGATGCACAGCCTTTGCTGCTGTCCTCCTGACAGTTCCAGAGCGCTGGAATGAAGGCGATCCTTGACCTCATCCCACAGAAAAGCCCGTTCCAGGGCTTCTTGGACCTTAGCCTGCACTTGATCTTTTTCCTTCACTCCGGCCAGTTTTAAGGGAAAGGCCATGTTCCTAAAAATGCTCATGGGGAGGGGGTTTGGAATCTGAAAAACCATACCCACCATCCTGCGCAAAGCGGCAATATCCATGGAAGACGCGTAGACGTCCCGCCATTTTTCGGCAATTTTCAACTCAACGCATCCCTGCAACGCCGCACCGGGAACGTCCTCCCAAAGCCGGTTCAGGGTGGTCAGAAAGGTGGATTTTCCCTTGCCTGAAGGCCCCGTGATAGCCGTCAGGGTGTTTTTCTCAAAGCTGTGGGTGACGCCCTTTAACACCTTGAGGCCGTTATAGGAAAAGTGTAAATCCGTGATTTTGATTATCGAATTATCCATATTTTTTTACAATAAAAGGCCGCCGCCTAAATCCTGTAAAAAACCTGATGCGAAAGCCCTTTTCTCACTCCCAATGCGATCAGAAACAAAGCCAGGCACACGCACAACAGAATGATGGAAGCCCCGTAGCCGGTCATAAGCTCGGCTTGGTCCGTGTATTGGGAGGATATATAATAGATGTAAAACGGAAGCGCCTCGTACTGCCCGAAAAGGGAGCCGGGAACGCCCGCCGTGGCCACAACCCCCGTCAGCATGATTACGGCCGTGTCTTCCGCGCAACGCCCGATGGCCAGCACGATGCCGGATAGTATGCCGGACATGGACCGGGGCAGGAGGACATAGACGATATTCTGCATTTTGGAAGCGCCCAACGCAAGGGCGGTGATACGCAACCCCGGGGAAATCCCTTGCATGGAGGTTTGGGTGGTCCGCACCAGATAGGGCAGCACCAGGATGGCCAGGGACGCGGCGGAAACAGCCAGGCAAGGCCTGAAACCGTCAAAGATCCTGTGCAATATAATCGCCCCGGAAAACCCGAACAAACCGACCACAATGGAAGGCACGCCGGCCAGGATGTCAAAACACAGCCCCAAAATGCGCCGCAGACCGGCCGAGGCGTATTCGCTCATGTAAACTCCCGCGCAAACCCCGATAGGCACGGCCAGGCTTACCGACAAAACCACCAGCAACAGAGTACCTGCTATAGCGGGAAAAAGGCCGCCGAACACCCGCCTTTTCAAGAGAATGGCGTCCAGGGGCGGCGCATTGCCGAAAATCAAATCCAGCCCCAGGGTTTGCCAGCCGTTTTTCAGCAAAGAGCCTATTAAAAGGAACAAGGCGCAAATCAATATGATCGCGCTGCTCCAGGCGAAGACCACAACCGCCCTGTCCGTCCACTTCAAGGCTTTCTCAGACATGGGCTTTGTCCTTTCCAACGGCTCCGAATCGCCGGATGGCGATGACAGCGGCTGCGTTCAACAAATACAGCGTAACGCCGCAGGCGAAAATAGACTTGAACTCCATGCTGTGATAATCCGCCGCCGAAACCAGGGCGATGTGGGACGTCAGGGTGCGCGCCGGATCCAACAGGGAAGACGGAACGTTTACGGCGTTTCCCGCAATCATCAATGCAATGAGAGTGTCTCCCATGGCGCGGCCTAAAGCCATGATCAGGCCGGTCATCAAGCCTCGCCAGGCGTTGGGAAGCACGACGAACAGCAGGGTCTGCACCCGGGTGGCGCCCAATGCCCTGGCCGCCTGGATGTATTTCTTGTCCACGGCCGCGAACCCGTCCGAAAAAAACAATATCATGGTGGGGCTGATGAGCAGGCCCAACATCAACGAGGCGGACAACACGCACATGCCCGAGCCGTTTTCAAACATTTCACGAATCAGGGGAACCAGCAGGAATACGCCGATAAACCCGTAAATCACGGTGGGCACGCCGGTCATAAACTGCACCAGTCTCTTGAGGATCTTTCCCAAAGCAGCCGGGGCCAGAGAGTGAAGAAAAAAGGAAACCCCCAGGCTGATGGGAAAGGCTACAACCAGGCTCAGCAAAGAGATGGCCGCGGTCCCGGCAATCATGGGCAAAAAGCCGTACATCCCCTGCCCCGGCGCCCATGGCCTCCCCAACAGGAGAAAAAATTGGCCTCCCTTGAATAAAGGGAGGCCGAAAACCAGCAAAAACCCAAAAATAAGAAGGGTCGCCAGAGCGCTGGCGGCCGCGCAAATAAACAGCGCGGTTTTAAAGGTCTTGTCCCGGTTGATCATCATTTGACGGGAACAAATCCTTTTGCAGCTGCAAGGGCCTGCCCTTCATCGCTCATCAGGTAATTGATGAAAAGCTGGGTCAGCCCCGTGGGCTCGCCTTTGGTGTTGCTGTACAAGCCCCGAGCCACTCCGTATTCGCCGGATTTCACGTTTTCCAGAGTAGGCGCTTTGCCGTCAAGGGCCACGCCGGCCACGGAGGAGTCCATATGCCCCACGGAAACGTATCCGATGCTGTAGGGATCATTGGCTATGGCGGTTTTCATGGCGCCGTTGGACTGCACAAAGAGCGCCTTGCTGGAAATTTCGCCCTTGCCTAAGGCCTTTTTCCAAAAGACCTCGCGGGTGCCGCTGGACTCATCCCTGGTGTACAGGTTGATTCCCTTGTCTTCGCCGCCCAGCTCCTTCCAATTGACAATCTTTCCGGCGTAGACGTCCTTCAATTGCGCCTTGGTGAGGGACTTTACGGAATTCTTGGGGTTAACAACCACGCCCACGCCGTCGATGGCCCACTTGTACATGCCAAGGCCGTACTTGCCGGCTTCGTCGTCCGTAGGCTTGCGGCCCGAGTTGCCGATATCCACCAAACCTTCGCCCACCTGCTTGATGCCCAGGCCGGAACCGCCCCCGGCCACGCTGATGTTGATGTCCGGATTCAAAGTCATAATCCGTTTGGCCGCTTCCTTCATTACCGGAATATGAGCCGTGCCGCCGGCAATCCGGATTTCCCCTTTCCGGCCTTTAAAAGCGTCCAGGTCGCCCGCCAAGCCCCAGGAGGCGCAAGCCATCACCAATACCGCTGCGAGCAATCCATGCCACAGAATCGGCTTCTTCATTCCCTGCTCCTTTCTGTCCGTAAATATTGCTGTTATTGCCAAAATTTTAGAAACTGGTAATGTTTCTCATTTCTCATTTCATGGGGCGGCATGTCAAATTGCTATATCTAACGCTTTTCCAATACATCTATAGATTTTGTTAATATATCGGCGAATTCTCCGCTCTCGCGATTTCCCCCCTTTTCCTGGCAGGCCAAAAAATGCTATGCCCTTTTCAGATAAAATTTGAGGAGGTTGAAGAAAGATACGTGGAGCCATTTCATTTTACATTGGACGCCGTGTGCGAAAAGACGGGCGCCAGGGCCGGAACCCTGACAACGCCTCACGGAATAATCAAGACTCCGGTCTTCATGCCCGTGGGCACGCTGGGGACGGTCAAGTCCCTTGCGCCGGAGGATCTTGCGGGCCTGAACGCCCAGATTATCCTCGGCAACACCTACCATTTGTATCTGCGCCCCGGCTGCGACGTCATCGACGAGTTCGGCGGCCTGCATCAGTTCATGAACTGGGACAGGCCCCTGCTGACGGACAGCGGCGGGTTCCAGATATTTTCCTTGGCCAAGCTGCAAAAAATGACGGAGGAAGGGGCGCATTTTCAATCCCACATTGACGGATCGCGTCATTTGCTGACGCCGGAAAAGGCCATGGAAATCCAGGTATGTTTAGGCTCCGACATTGCCATGGCCCTGGACGAGTGCATCCCCTACCCCGCCTCCCATGAACAGGCTTTGGAATCCCTTGGCCTGACCACCCGCTGGGGCAAACGAAGCAAGGAAGCCTGGGAGCAGACGAAAAGGCCCGGCCACGCCCTGTTCGGAATCGTCCAGGGCGGCATGTACGGCGATTTAAGGAAGCAGTCGGCCGAGGAACTGCGGGAAATCGGCTTTGACGGCTACGCCTTGGGCGGGCTTTCCGTGGGCGAGCCCCGGGATTTGATGCTGGAAATGGCCGGGATCTCCCTGCCCTATCTGCCTCAGGACAGGCCCCGGTACATCATGGGCGTGGGCAAGCCCCAGGACCTGGTGGACATGGTCAACCTGGGCGCCGACATGTTCGACTGCGTGCTTCCCACGCGAAACGCCCGGAACGGCCAGTTGTTCACCTCCAGGGGGCCTTTGAACATATGCAACGCCCAGCACCGGACCAGTTCTCTGCCCGTGGACGAAGAATGCCAATGTTATACATGCAGGAACTACTCCCGGGCTTATTTAAGGCATTTATACATGTCGCGGGAATTGCTGTCCTACCGGCTGAACACCATCCACAACATCGCCTTTTTCATCTCCCTGATGGAAAAAGCGCGGGAAGCGGTGCTGGCCAACAGCTATGAGGCTTTTTACAAGGATTTTTTCCAAAAGATTGAAACCGGAGCCTAAAGGGATTATATTTATTCCGCGATTGCTCATTATCGTAATACAAAATGCTATTGATCCAAAATCAAACCATAACTTAGGGCGTCGGCCCGCAGGTTAAAGGAGACATATTATGAAAGAACAAGTTAAAGCAGCGATTGATGAAATCCGCCCCACCCTGCAAAGGGACGGAGGAGACGTGGAACTTGTGGAAGTTGGGGACGACGGGGTCGTGAAGGTGCGTCTGGTAGGCGCTTGCAAGGGCTGCCCCATGAGCCAGCAGACCCTGAAAAACGGGATTGAAAAGTACATGAAAAAGAACATCCCCGGCGTTAAATCCGTGGAAGGCGTGGACTAACTGGTCTTGAAAAGCTGCAGGATTTTCTGAATAGACGATTACGGGCAGGGCCTTCCTGCCCTTAAATCGCCCTTACCGCAATACTGTTTTACTTAAATTCCCCAGGAAATAACGGAAGCCCCCCAGGTGGGGCCGGCCCCGAAGGTGACCAGAAGAACGTGGTCTCCTTTTTGGATGACGCCTTTGCGGTGGGCTTCGTCCAGGGCGATGGGAATGGAGCCGGAGGACGTGTTTCCGAACCGGTCGATATTGGTGTACACCCGGTCCATGTCCACGTTCACCCTTTCGGCCAGAGCCGTGATGATGCGCATGTTGGCCTGATGGGGGATGAGCAGAGCGATGTCCTCGCCGGTCAGGTTGTTGGCTTTCAAGGCCTCATGAGACAGGGAGGCCATGCTGGAAACCGCCTTTTTAAACACCCGATTGCCTTCCATGACCACATGAAAAGGCTTAGGCTGTAAAGGCTCCAGGCTAGGATGCACATAGGGGGCGCCGTACTCGCCGTAAAGCATGTCCCAGCATGCGCCGTCTGAGCGGATGTGGGTGGAGAGTATCTTCTCCGGCCCCTCCCCGGCCGCGACCACCACGGCGCCTGCGCCGTCGCCGAACAGCACGCAGTTGGCCCGGTCCTTCCAGTCCAGCATGACGGAAATCCGATCCACGCCGATTACCAGCACGGTGTTGCACTGGCCTGCTTTAATGAGGTTCTGGGCCATGGACAGGGAGTAGATGAATCCTGAGCATCCGGCGGAAATGTCGAAGGCTGCGGCTTTTTTGGCTTTGATTTTATCCTGAACCAGGCAGGCGCAGGCGGGGAAGGGTTTGTCTCCGGTGACGGTTCCCAGGATGATCATATCCAGGTCGGCCGGGGTTTTTCCCGCCATTTCCAAGGCGGCCAGGGAGGCGGAGGCGGCCAGGTCCGAGGTTTCCTCGTTTTGGTCGGCTCTGGCGATAAAGCGCTGGCGAATTCCGGTCCTTCGGGTGATCCACTCGTCGGAAGTATCCACGATGTTTTGTAAATCCAGGTTGCTGACAGCCCGTTCAGGCCATGCAGAACCCGTCCCGATTATGACAGGCGCCCTCCCTGTTTTTGCGTCCATGTATGTATATGCTCCGGCCCGGAAAGTTGCCGGCCGCCTCAAGCGGGAAAGTAAAACCATTCCTTTTCTTGACGCGCCCGAAAAAAAGTGTAAGGACAGCCATAGCATATTGACTGAAAGGTGTCACTGAATTTGTCCCGGGTTTTTCCGCCCGGGCTTCAGACGGAAAATAATTGAATTTCATTAAAGGAGAGCGTGCATTCCATCGGAATGATAAGCATCGATCGCCAATATTTTCAGGCTGATTTCAAGACGCTTGCATAAACGCTCCCAACCATAATTTGTCAACCCCAATTACCCGTGGAGGCTGTCATGTCCATATCCAAATTGATCCAGGAAAGCGTTGAAAAATCCTCATGGATTCGCAAAATGTTCGAAGAAGGCCCCAAGCTGAAAGCCCAATACGGAGCGGAAAACGTCTATGATTTTTCCCTGGGCAACCCCAACCTCCAGCCTCCCGGGGAATTTCACAAGGCCCTGGCCAAAGTCGCAGCCGATTCCGTGGAGTTCGGTCACGGATACACCCCCAATTCGGGCTATCCTTTCGTCCGCAAGGCCGTGGCTGACTATATCAATGAAGAACAGGGCATCAACGCCACGGAAAACGAGGTGATCATGACCTGCGGCGCCGCGGGCGCCCTGAACATCACCCTCAAGGCCCTCCTGGATCCGGGCGACGAAGTGCTTTGCCCCGCCCCCTACTTCGTGGAATACGGCTTTTACGCCCAGAACCACGGCGGCGTGCTGAAAACCGCGCCGGTCAAGGACGATTTCACCCTGGATATTGACGCCATGGCCGACGCCGTCACGGAGAAGACCAAGGCTGTGCTGGTCAACTCCCCCAACAACCCCACGGGCCAGGTGTATTCCGCGGAAAGCCTCAACGCCCTGGGCAAACTCCTGGAAGACAAAAGCAAGCAGTACGGCAAAGTCATCTACCTGCTTTCCGACGAGCCTTACCGGAAAATCGCCTTTGACGGCATCGAGGTTCCCAGCATTTTCAAATGCTACAAGGAAACCATTGTGGCCACTTCCTACTCCAAGGATCTTTCCATCCCCGGAGAGAGGATCGGATGGGCCTGCGTCAACCCGGAGGCGACGTACAAGGATCAATTGATCGGCGCCATGACCATGACCAACCGCATTCTGGGATTCGTCAACGCACCCGGAATCATGCAAAGGGCCGTGGCCGAATCCATCGGCGCCACCGTGGATGTATCCCAATACGCGGAAAAAAGGGAGCTTATCTGCAACGGCCTGGAAGAAGCGGGATACACCTTCACCAAACCGGCGGGCGCATTTTACCTGTTCCCCAAAACCCCTACGGAAGACGACGTGGCCTTTGTCCGCGCCCTGCAAAAGGAAAGAATCCTGGTCGTCCCCGGACGCGGCTTCGGGACCCCCGGATACTTCCGCATCGCCTTCTGCATGGACAACAACACCATCAAAAACTCCCTGCCCGGCTTCGCCAAGGCGCTTAAGGAGTTTAAATAAAAGGGTTTTGTGACCTTATGGGTCAATAAATGATTACATTACTTCATCTTAAAGGGGAGCGTTCAGCTCCCCTTTTTTTGTCCCGCTGCATTCCGCCTTCCCGGCTCTTCATGTTTCCTTCATTTAGCAGGTTTATACTTCTTTCCGTATAACAGGCCCGGCCAATTCCATGCTCCCGGTTCGGGACAAAAGCTAACGGAAGGCATCCAAGCCCTGTTTATGCCGGCTGTACTTGACGCCCAAAACATAATGGAGACAAAAATGGCTTTAAGAGAGGAAATGGCGCGAGAAGGAAAATGGCTTTTTCACAGAAGGGGGCATTTGCCCCTATTGCTTCTCATCATCGTATTCATGGGCCTTGCCCATTACAGACCAGCCGTTAGCCACGCCTGGGATCAGGCGTGGGAAATTTTGTGCCTCATTGTCGCCTTTCTTGGGCTGGCCGTTCGGACAGGCACCATCGGATACATTCCCACAGGCACCTCGGGAAGAAGCACATCCAACATTTCCGCCTCGGCTCTCAATACCAAAGGCATGTATTCCATTGTTCGTAATCCGCTTTATCTGGGCAACGCCCTGACTTGGCTGGGGGTTTCCATGCTCCTTCGCCAATGGTGGGTAACGCTCTTGTTTTTAACAATATTTCGGGTTTACTATGAACGAATTATTTTTGCGGAAGAAGAATTCCTGAGAAAGAAATTCGGCGGCGAATTCCTTGAATGGGCTGAAAGGACCCCCGTTTTTATCCCGTGCTTTAAAAACTGGACGCCGCCCACCCAAACGTTTTCTCTCAGGCGCGTGCTCAGGAGGGATTACTCAGCCTTTTTCGCCGTTATCTCCGCCTTTACGACCATGGAGCTGCTTTGCGACTGGAAAACCATGGGCAGGCCTGAAATCGATCCTATGTGGCTGATCATATTTTCCACGGGAGCAATAGTCTACCTGACCCTCCGAACTTTGAAAAAAAAGACCGCTGTTTTAGATGCACCCATAGACCTCACGCCGAAAGCATACCGGCGGGAAAATGTGGATAGTGATCCGATAACAGACCACGCGCCGTTATCTTCCACACAAAAAAAACAGCCGGAGAGCCGGCAGCGCAAAATATCGAGGCATGATGCTCACCATCTGAAATCGAATACTTTACAATGAAACCGCCGAAATCATTTTTCGGAGACTGTATTGCCCAAAAAAATCGGCAGACGCCAAAAGGAGGAATTATGAACATCAAGTGGACCGCTTTCATTGGAACAGTTGTCATACTGTCATGTCTAACAATGGCGGGAGTAGTCTACTCGGGAACGGGAGACCAAGCCATCATAGAAGGGACGATCCTGATAGAACGCCAGGACAAAGCGCATCTTTCAACCCTTGTGAAAGTCACGGGGCAACAGGCCATCAGCAGCGCCTTGGAGGCTGTGCCAGGAAAGGTCATTGAACTGGAGTTGGAAAATGAAGACGGGTATCTGGTCTACGGGATTGAAGTCGCATCAGCGGACGGCTCTGTCTCCAGCGTCGAAGTGGACGCAGGCTCGGGAAAGGTTTTACTCGTGGAACCTGGAAACAACGAAGGAAAACAAGAAGGCCTGTTGTTTGGCAGGGACGAAGAAGATGAAATGGATGACGAACAGGATGATTGAGCATTGCGCATGAAGCGCGGATAGTACAAAGAGTCCCGGCAAGGATTTTCTTGCCGGGATCGGGTATGCTATCCTAAGGATTCAGGGAGAGTCGGCAAACGGCATGCCGGCTTCTGTGCTTTTTCAGCAGGAAAAGCTTAAAAAGCCTTTTATATTGGACGTATTGTTAATGGGAGTGACTCATGCGGATTCTGATCGTTGACGACGAGCCGGACCTGCTGGAGCAAATCTCGCAGGTCCTGCAAGAACAAAAATATGAGTCAGATACGGCGCCGGATGGAGAAGATGCCCTGGACCGCATATTCGAAATTCCTTATGACCTGATTCTTCTGGATATAATGCTCCCCAAAATCGACGGTATGTCTGTTTTGCGTGAAATTCGCCAAGCCGGAATAAAAACGCCGGTTCTCATGCTCACAGCTAAGGGAAAAGTGGAAGATCGGATCAAGGGGCTTGACCGGGGAGCGGACGACTATCTGGCCAAGCCCTTTTCCGTTGCGGAACTGCTGGCCCGCATACGGGCGCTCCTTCGCCGGTCCACGGAAAACGCCGTGCCGAATCTGGAAGCCGGAGAAATCAGCCTCAACACAGTCACCAGGGAGGTTAAAGTCGACGAAGCAACTGTCGGCCTCACTCCCAAGGAATTTTCCATTTTGGAATTCCTGTTGTACAACAAGAACAGGGCGGTTTCCCGTTTCAGCCTTGCGGAGCACGTGTGGGGCGAAGACTTTGATCCTTTTACCATGTCCAATTACATCGACGTCCACGTCAAGAATCTGAGAAAAAAGATCGGGGATGGACATGGAGAACTCGTTAAAACCCTGCGAGGCGTCGGGTACATCATAAAGGACGTGGACTCTTGACTATACGCAATAGAATAACCTTTTGGGTGGCGGGGGCCGGGATGCTCATCAGCCTGGCGCTGACAATGGTCGTGTTTCTGGAAATGAGGGAGCAGCCCTATGAATTGTTGGACCAGGAACTTGGAACCGAAGCCAAAACCTTAGCTGTACAAATTGCTGAGCATGATGCAACAGCAGGCGCGGCGCAGAAGAATTCCGGCATAATCGAAAGCCGTTACTGGGTGCGGATTCTGGACAAAAACCTGAAACCCGTCTTCTGGTCCGGTCTTTCGGAAAAGGCGGACCTTCCTTTATATGACAAAGGGGATGACGGATACACAGTCCGGATGGATGAATTAGAAAAACCCCCTTCCAATAGCAGAAATGGCAATGGAGAAACATCTTTCCGGGTCCGGGCCGTCCCCGTGCGCATCCACGGCGGCGATTATCTGGTGCAGATCGCCCGGCCTGTCGGATTGCTGGATGAGGAAATGTCTGAACTCGTGACTGCTTTGTGCACAGGTCTGGCGGTTTCCTTTTTCCTGCTTGGCCTTGTCTCATATTATGTGGCGGGAAAAATCGTCCAGCCAATTTCAAACATCAACCGTCTGACAAAGGAGATTAATGAAAAAACCCTGGAGCGAAGAATCCCTTTAGGAAAAAGCCGGGATGAAATATTCGAGCTTTCCGAATCCCTCAACGGGATGTTCGACCGACTCAATCTTTCCTTCAGAAGACAAAAGGAGTTTTTGGCCAACGCTTCCCACGAGTTGAAAAGCCCTACTTCCATGCTTAGGCTTTTTTTCGAGGAAGCCGCCCGGCGGGAGGATTTGCCTGAGTCTTTCCGGCCTCAGTTATTGCAACAGGGAAAAAACGCCCTGCGAATGGAAAGGCTGTCCAAGACGCTATTGGAACTCTCGGCGCTGGAACTCGCTCCTTCGATTGGAAAAGAAATCATTTCCATTTCAGAGATCATCCAAGACCTTTTAGAGAATTTCTCCGTCGTTTTCAGGAAAAAGGGCATCCAGGTGCAGGTTGAGGTCCCTGAAGGCCTTTCTCTGGCGGGAGATAAAGGCATGATTAGAAGAATGCTGATCAATCTGCTGGATAACGCCGTCAAATACAATAACGAAAACGGCGAAATTCATGTTTTATGCGAAAGGAAAAACGGATTTGTTAACCTCTCCGTCTTCAACACAGGTCCGGGAATTCCAACGGACGAACTGAACAAGGTGTTTGAGCAGTTCCATCGGGTGGAAAAATCCCGGTCCATCAAGTATGGAGGGGCCGGCTTGGGGCTTTCCATCGTCCGGCAAATAATCCACCTGCATGGGGGACGAATCCGCATGGAAAGTCAGTATGGACAATGGGCCAGAGTCCGGGTTGCTCTTCCGGAAACTATCGCATAACCGACGCCACCGCTATTGATCAGTGATGCTGCAAATAACTGGTCACGGAAAGGGCCATCATGTCGTGGATGGCGTGGGCGATGGCCAGGGGCCAGATTCTTCTTCTAAACCAAAATATGGTTCCAAAGGCGGCGCCGATCAAGCCGGTTCCGAAAACCGCCCATAACCCTTGATAAATATGGGCCGATCCGAAAATCAACGAACTGACGAGAATGCAAAACCAGGCGTTATCCTTGATCATTTGCAGCTTGGTCATCAAATATCCCCGCATGACCAGTTCCTCGGAAAAACCCACTCCCAGGGCAAGCACGACCATCAGGACGTATTCCGGCCAGCCCGAAGGCCCTGTAATCAGCTTCATGATGGGAGAGCCCTCTGCGTTAGGCGGCTGAAACCCCAAAGCCATCACAAACATCATGACAACGAACAGGACGATAAATATTGAGCCCCACATGGCTATGACGGACAAGATCCCCTCCCCCACGTCGCGGGGAAACCGGAATTTGTCCAGACCGAAATCCTTCAAGGAGTAAGGGCTGCGCCACATAATATAAAGCACCGGAATCGTAGCCCATATAAGTCCGGCCAGGGTGTTCCCCGCAAACCAGATAAAAGACTGGGCCGTAAACTTTTCAGGAAATAGAAAAACAAGCAAAGACCGCTGCACGGCGGGAAACAGCACAATGCACAAGACCACAAAAATTTCCAATACGCACAGCCAGGCAGGCTCCTGCGCCTTTGGCCTGTAAACCTGCAAGTTCAATTTTTTCATGGATTGCTAAGGCCTTCCGGTAAAATAAGGACAAAATTAACGTGAGGGCTACCATGGAAACTCGGCAAGAGTCAATGAGCGCATTTTCCATCACGATTTGCGGGACGTCTCTCAAAAACTCAAGATTTGCGGGACGTCTCTCAAAAACTCAATAACTCCTTCCGCCGCCTGCAGCGCAAAAAAAGAGACGCAGGGTTCCCGCAACCCCGGCCATGCCTAAAACGGCGCCCACAGGGGGGCGCGGCTACAATGCTTCGGCAATTCCGTAATTATGGCGGCATGCACCTCTTGCTAGTTCCCACGATTCCTGTGGAAATTCATGCCGGAGTGTAATCCAACCTAAAAAATTAGATTGTAATGGAATTGATTTCAATATGCATCCCATCCCAAAGCATGGAAACGGATTCAATTGTTGGGTTTCGTGAGAGCAAGAGCCAGCGTCATGCAGCCTCGCAGCGCCATGTATTTCGCTGCTGTTGGATAGAACATACAACTCTATCCAACCTACTATCTTTATTTGAAAAAAGTAGGTTGGTTAGAGCGTGTACAGGCGTATTGAACGCCGAGAATGCAGCGTATTCCCAAAACGTTTTTGACAGCTGCATTTTTTGTCGCGAAACCCAGCAATATGCTCCCACACCCTTTTAAAGATGTTGGTATTGGAGGAGCGCCAGTCATTTTTTCACTCTTAAAAATATGGCATGATGCAAAAACAGCCGCCTGCGTGTCTCGCACAGGCGGCTGATTTGATTTACTGCTTATAAAAGGCTGCCAAACGACCCTTTATTCGTTTTCCACGACGTCCTTGTCGGAAATCACCGGGTTATCCCGCAGGTATTCCAGGCGATTGATGCCGTTCACGTAGGCCTTGGCGCTGGCCGTGATGATGTCCGGATCCACGCCGCGGCCCAGAGCGATGTTCTTGCCCTCTTGCAGCCGCACGGTCACCTCGCCCTGGGCGTCGGTGCCGCCGGTCAAAGCGCTGACCGTAAAACGCAGCATCTCGGACGTTGTGCCCGTCATCTTGGCGATGGTGTTGAACGCCGCGTCGATGGGACCGTTGCCGAACTCGGCGCCCATGAGCACGTCGCCGTTGGTTTTCAGGCCCACGGTGGCGGTGGGCTTGACGCCGGTGCCTGCGGAAACGTGCAGGTAGTCCAGGCTGTATTTATCCGAAGTTCTCAGGATGCCGATGGAGACCAGGGCTTCCAAATCCTCGTCCACCACGTGCTTTTTCTTGTCCGCCAAATCCTTGAACTTGATGAACAGATCCTGCAGTTCCTCGTCAGACAGCACGTAGCCCATGTCCGCCAGATGAGACCGCAGGGCGTGACGGCCGGAATGCTTGCCCAGAACCATGTTGTTCTTGGACAGGCCCACGGTTTCGGGGCGCATGATCTCGTAGGTCATGGGATTTTTCAGCACGCCGTCCTGATGGATGCCGGCTTCGTGGGCGAAGGCGTTGGCGCCTACAATGGCCTTGTTTGGCTGGACCATAATTCCCGTGATCATGCGAACCAGCCTGGAGGCCGGGTGTATTTGCTCCGTCACGATATTGGTATGAAAGTCCAGGTAATTCGGCCGGGTGTGCATGGCCATGACGACTTCTTCCAGGGAGGTGTTCCCTGCCCGTTCGCCGATGCCGTTGACCGTCACCTCCGCCTGACGAGCGCCGGCCTGGATGGCGGCCAACGTGTTGGACGTGGCCAGACCCAGGTCGTTGTGGCAATGGACCGACAGGATCGCCTGGTGGATGTTGGGCGTATGCTCCATGACGTACTTGACCAACTCGGCGAACTCGTGGGGGATGGCGTATCCCACGGTGTCGGGCAGGTTGACCGTGGTGGCGCCGGCCGCAATGGCGGCCTCGAACACCCGGCACAAGTAATCCCGGTCGCTCCGGGACCCGTCTTCCGCCGAAAACTCCACGTCGTCCGTGAAGGACTTGGCGTATTTGACGGCGTTGACCGCCGCTTCCACCACCTGATCCCGGTCCATTTTCAACTTATGTTCCAGGTGAATGTCCGAGGTGGCGATAAAAGTGTGAATTCTGGGATGCTTGGCATGCTGCACCGCGCCCCAGGCTTTATCGATATCGCTCTTGGAGGTCCTGGCCAGGCCGGCCACGCTGGACTTTTGGCACACAGCCGCCACGTCCTGAACGGCGGCGAAATCGCCTTCGGATGCGGCGGGAAAGCCCGCTTCCATAATATCCACGCCAAGGGCTTCCAGGCGGCTGGCTATGCGCACCTTTTCCTTGGCGTTCATGGTGGCGCCGGGGGATTGTTCTCCGTCACGCAGGGTGGTATCGAAAATGTATACTCTATCGCTCATGGTTTTGCTCCTTTATGTTTCATCATGTGTGTCTTGTTCCCGGCTTGCGCCGGATTTTCTTTTAGAAACCGTAAGCAAAACCGCCAAGGACCCGCCGCAGGGCGGTGTGTTTCATACACCCTGCGGCGCACCTCGCATGTACATTTACATCCGGGTCGTTATTCATATTGAATTCCTTATGAATGGTTATGTTCTTCCCTGGCCTTGTTCAGCCGGTACTGAAAGCTGTCCGCCAGGGCTTGCCAACTGGCCTCAATAATATCTTCGGAGACGCCTATGGTTCTCCAAATCTCCTTTTTATCCCGGGATTCGATGAAGACTTTAACCCTTGCAGCAGTGCCTTCCCTTCCGTCAATAACCCGCACCTTGAAGTCCACCAGGCGCATGTTGTCGCACTCTTCGGGATAGAACTTGTGCAAGGCCCGGCGCAGGGCGTTGTCCAGCGCGCCCACGGGGCCGTCGCCTTCGGCCGCGGTGAACCGCTCCTGGCCGTCCACCAGCAGCTTGATGGTGGCTTCGGCGTAGCACTGGCGGTCCTTCTCCTTGCGGATGGTCACCAGAAAGGACAGCAGTTCAAAGGCGGGCTCGTATTGCCCCAGCTTCTTTTTCAGCCAGATTTCAAAAGAGCCTTCGGCGGCGTCGAACTGGTATCCCTGGTTTTCCATCTTCTTGACTTCCGAAACCAGGGCCGCCGTGTCCGTGCCGTTGCCTTCGATCTCGATGCCCAATTCCCTGGCCTTGTACGCCACGTTGCTTTTGCCGGCCAAGTCCGAAACCAGCACCCGGCGGCGGTTGCCCACCAGTTCCGGGTTCATGTGCTCATAGGCCGCGGGGCACTTCATAATGGCGCTGACATGAATGCCGCCCTTATGGGCGAAGGCGCTTTCGCCCACAAAGGGACGATTGCTCACCGGCGTCATATTGGCCGCCTCGCTCACGTACCGGGAGAGCTCCCGCAGCCGCGCCAGGTTTTCGTCCGTCAGGCAGGGCCGATTCATCTTCAGCTGCAACACCGGGATGATGGAGGTCAGATCCGCGTTGCCGCAGCGCTCTCCATACCCGTTGACGGTGCCCTGCACTACGGTTGCGCCGCAATCCACGGCCGTGATGGTGTTGGCCACGGCCAGATTGCTGTCATTATGGGTATGGATGCCCAGGGTAACGGGCTGGCCGCCGTTCTTTTTCCTGTGCTTTTGGATGAACGCCCATATTTCCGTTACGATGGCCGTGATTTCCGTCGGTAAAGAGCCTCCGTTGGTGTCGCACAACACAATGGAGTCCGCGCCGCCGTCCAGGGCTGCGGCTATGGTCTTTTCCGCGTATTCCCGATTGCCCTTGTAGCCGTCGAAAAAATGCTCGGCGTCGTACAGGACTTCCCGGCCCTGGGACTTGACGTACTCCACGGACTCGCGAATCATAGCCAGATTTTCGGCCAGGGTGTTGTCCATGACCTGCTCTACATGCAGATCCCAGGTTTTGCCGAACATGGCCACGGCCGGGGTGTTCGCCTTGACCAAAGCGTTCAGATTGGCGTCGGCCGAAGGCCTTACTCCCGCCCTGCGGGTGGAGCCGAAAGCCACCAGCCTGGCTTTTTTAAACTTGACCCGAGAGGCCAGGTCGAAAAAAGCGTCGTCCCTTGGATTGGAACCCGGCCAACCGCCCTCAATATAATGGATCCCAATGTCATCCAGCCTCATGGCAATTCGTATCTTCTCTTCCGCCGTGAAGTTGATGTCTTCGCCTTGGGTTCCATCTCTCAGGGTGGTGTCGTAAAGCCATACAGGTTCCATATCCAAGTCTCCTCTATAAAAAAAGTTATTTGCCCTGATTTTCAGGGCGAAGGCTGCGTACCGCAGCGCCTGCACGCCACATTTCGGAATTCTTGATGGCGTCCAGCTCCACTTGAAGTTTTTCCGCGTAATCAGGCTGGCTGTTGGATTCCAGGGAGATCCTGGTCTCTTCGCCGGTCTTGACGCTTTCGTACAATTGATCGAACACAGGGACCACCGCGTCGCGGAAGCGGGGGGCCCAGTCCAGAGCGCCGCGCTGGGCCGTAGTGGAGCAGTTGCCGAACATCCAGTCCATGCCGTTTTCCGCAACCAGACGGATGAGGGACTGGGTCAGCTCTTCCACGGTTTCGTTAAAGGCTTCGCTGGGAGAATGGCCGTTTTTCCTCAAGAGGTTGTACTGGGCTTCCATCACGCCGGCCAGGCATCCCATCAAAACGCCGCGTTCGCCCGTGAGGTCGGAGTACACCTCGTTCTGAAAGGTGGTGGGGAAGAGGTACCCGGAGCCGATGGCCATGCCCATGGCCAGGCAGCGATCCATGGCGCGGCCGGTGGCGTCCTGGAAAACCGCAAAGCTGGAGTTGATGCCGCTGCCGTCCAGGAAGTTCCTGCGCACGTTGGCGCCGGATCCCTTGGGCGCCACCAGGATTACGTCCACGTTTTCCGGCGGAACGATCTTGGTCTGCTCCTTGTACACAATGGAGAAGCCGTGGGAAAAGTACAGGCAGTCGCCTTCGTTCAGGTTTTCCTTGATCACGGGCCACAGCATCATCTGGGCGGCGTCGGACAAGAGATACTTGATCATGGTGCCCTTGGCGGCCGCTTCGGCGATGGGAAACAGGGTTTCGCCGGGCACGAAGCCGTCGGCGACGGCCTTGTCCCAGGACTTGCCGCCTTCCCTCTGGCCGATGATGACCTTGAAGCCATTATCCCGCAGGTTCAACGCCTGGGCCGGCCCCTGAACGCCGTATCCGATCACGGCGATTACTTCGTCTTTCAAGACTTCACGGGCCTTGTCCAGGGTGAATTCCTGCCTGGTGACCACTTCCTCAATAATGCCTCCAAAATCAATCTTTGCCATCCGTTGTTCTCCTTGTTTGGTGTTTTGTTTTTTTATGTAAAAGTTTCAATTCTCGGGATTCGTCTGTTTCTTTGCTTTGCGTGAATCCGTGCGTTCCTGTTTTTTCGTGTACGATTTTTCAAGAACCCGGATAGCAAATATTTTTAACCTGCACAGATTCAGCGCAGGACCGTCCAGGGACTTGGTGTAAGGGCGGGCTTGATGGCCCGCCCTTACGGGCGCCATGGTTAGGCTGTATGGGTAGCTCTTGATTGCGCCATGGTTAGGCGGCGATAAGAGTTATTCCCTGTAAGCGCCTTGGTTAGGCATTGGATCGCCCCCGCAGAAGCCTTGGTTAGGTTGCGGGAGACTGTCCCTTTGGACGCCTTGGTTAGGCAATTGGATTTCGCCCCGGCAAGAGCCATGGTCAGGCTGTCAATTCCTGCCCCTGCAAAAGCCGTGGTTAGGCTGCAGGATGGGTGGGGAGTGTGAAATCCAAGTAAAATCATTTGTTAATCCAGGTTTTACCCAGAACGAACTTGCTCCCTTTGAATTGAATAAAAGGTTTCTTGTTTCAAGCGGCTCTCATCGCCGCCTGGCTTTAGTTTCCGTTTCTTTGCTCCCGGGACAGGGCGGTTACGCCGGTCCGGGCGATTTCCTTGACGCCCATGGGCTTCAACAAATCCAGCAGAGCAGTGATCTTGCCCTGGTCGCCCGTAACTTCCACGGTGTAATGCTCGGCGCTTACGTCAATGACCTTGCACCGGAAAATATCCACAATGCGCAGAATCTCAGCCCGGAACTCGGGCTTGGCGCTCACCTTGACCAGGGCCATTTCGCGGTAGACCGCCGGGCCTTCCGCCAAATCGGTCACCTTGACCACGTTGATGAGCTTGCGCAGTTGCTTGATGATCTGTTCAATGACCAAAGGGTCGGCCTGGGTAACCAGCGTAATACGGGACAACCCTTCGGAAGCGGCGTTGGCCACGCACAAACTTGCGATATTAAATCCCCGGCCGGAAAAGAGCCCGGCTATGCGGGAAAGCACCCCGGGACGGTCTTCCACCAGAATGGACAAGACATGTTGTTCTTCGGACATGGTTTATTCCTTTATCTGTTTCGGGATAAAACCCGGTTTAAACCAGCAGCATTTCAGTGATGGGCGCGCCTGCAGGCACCATGGGATACACGCATTCCTCCCGCTCCACCACAAAGTCCATGATCACGGGCCCCTCGGCGGCAAGCCCCTTTTTCAGGACTTCGTCCACCTCTTCGGGCTTGGTCGCCCGCAGGCCCGTTGCGCCGTAAGCCTCAGCCAGCTTGACGAAGTCAGGCTGTACGTCCATTTGAGTGGCGCAATACCGCTTGCCGAAAAACAATTCCTGCCATTGCCGGACCATGCCCAGGTATCCGTTGTTCAGGATGACCACCTTAACCGGCAGTTTGTGCTGCATGGCCGTGCCCAGCTCCTGGATGTTCATCTGGATGCTGCCGTCTCCGGCAACGTCCACAACCAGATCGTTGGGAGCCGCCACCTGAGCGCCGATAGCCGCGGGCAGGCCGAAGCCCATAACGCCCAGGCCGCCGGAGGTGACGAACCGGTTGGGTTGATCAAAATCGTAGAACTGGGCGGCCCACATCTGGTTTTGGCCCACTTCCGTGCTGATGATGGCCTTGCCTTCCGTAATCTTGCACAGCCTTTCCACCACGTATTGGGGCTTGATGACGTCGGTTTGCTCGTAAGCCAGACGCTGGGCGGCCTTCCATTCGGCGATGCATTTCAGCCAGGGCGCCCGTTTTTCCGGGATTTCCGTCAAATTTTCCCCGGTCAGGAGTTCGTTCAACTTGTCCAGGGTGGCTTTGCAGTCGCCCACCACGGGGATGGAAACCGGCACGTTCTTACGGATGGACGTGGGGTCGATGTCCACATGGATGATCTTGGCCTGGGACGCAAAGGTGTCGGTCTTGCCGGTCACCCGGTCGTCAAAGCGAACGCCCACGCCCAGCAGGACGTCGCAGTCGCCGGTGCTCATATTGGCCCGGTAGGTGCCGTGCATGCCGATCATGCCCAGGGACAAGTCGTCGGACCCGGGAAAGGCGCCCAATCCCATGAGGGTGGTGGTTACCGGAATTTGCAGCTTGCGGGCGAAATCCGTCAGCGCCTGGGAGGCGTTGGAGGAAATGATGCCGCCGCCGGCCATGATCAGGGGCTTTTTGGCCTTCATCAGCTCTTTAATGACCTTGGTCAACTGCTTGGTGTTGGGCGTGACCGTGGGGTTGTACGACCGCATGGTCACAGGTCCCTTGGGCTGCTTGAAATTGGCCGTTCCGGCCAAAACGTCCTTGGGCAGGTCGATCAACACGGGGCCGGGCCTGCCGCTCCGGGCGATATGAAAGGCTTCCCGGATGGTGTCGGCCAGCTCGTTCACGTCCTTGACCAGGTAGTTGTGCTTGGTGCAGGGCCGGGTGATGCCCACGATGTCCACTTCCTGAAAGGCGTCGTTGCCGATGAGATTTGTGGGAACCTGGCCGGTCAGAACCACCATGGGAATGGAATCGCAGTAGGCCGAAGCGATTCCCGTGACCGTGTTGGTCGCGCCGGGCCCGCTGGTAACCAGGCATACGCCCACTTTGCCGGAAATTCTGGCGTACCCGTCGGCGGCATGGACTGCGCCCTGCTCGTGCCTTACCAGGTAATGGCGGATGTTTGACTTTGCCATCTCATCGTACAAACCGATGAGCACGCCTCCGGGATAGCCGAATATGCTGTCCACCCCTTCGGATTCCAACATTTTCAATAATATTTCAGAGCCTGAGAGTTTAATGGTGCACCTCCTTGCTTAATGACGAAATAACCCTATTACAGAACCACCGCGCCTTTGCTGGCTGATTCCACGTTCCTTGCGTAGCGAGCCATGTAGCCCTTGGTTATCTTGGGCTCCGGCGGGGTCCAGTCAGCCATACGCGCCTTGATTTCCTCTTCGGGAACCTCCAGGGCGATGGTTTTTTCCGGGATGTTTATCTTGATGATGTCCCCTTCCCGAACCGCGGCGATAGGTCCGCCGCTCATGGCCTCGGGGGAGACATGCCCGATGGCGGCGCCCCGGGTGCCGCCGGAAAAGCGGCCGTCCGTAATCAGGGCGACGTCGGCGTCCAGGCCCATGCCCGCGATTACAGACGTGGGGGTGAGCATCTCACGCATGCCCGGACCGCCTTTGGGTCCTTCGTAGCGCACCACCACAACATCTCCTTTCTTGATCAAACCGTCCATGATGGCCTTGGATGCCTCGTCTTCCGAGTCAAACACCCTGGCGGGGCCTTCATGAACCAGCATTTTATCCACCACGGCGGATTGCTTGACCACGCAACCCTCGGGCGCCACGTTGCCGAATAATACGGCCAGGCCGCCTTCCTTGTGGTAGGGGGTTTCCACCGAACGGATTACTTCGGGATCCAGAATCCGGGCCTTGGCGGCGTTTTCGCCCACTGTTCCGCCCGTGACCGTGAGGCAATCCGTGTTAATCAAATTATGCTTGATCAGCTCGCCCAGAACGGCCTGAATGCCTCCGGCCCTGTTCAGGTCTTCAATGCGATGATATCCGCCGGGGCTCAACTGGCACAGATGGGGAATCCGGGCGCTGATTTCGTTGATTTGTTTGAGGTCGAACTCCACGCCCGCTTCATGAGCAATGGCAGGCAGATGCAGGGCCGTGTTGGTGGAGCAGCCCAAGGCCATGTCCACGGCCAGGGCGTTGGCGAAAGCCTCAGGCGTCATGATCCGGCTGGGGGTGATGTTTTTTTCCACCATGTCCATGATCGCCATGCCCGCCTGTTTGGCCAGGCGAATGCGGGAGGCCATGACCGCCGGAATGGTTCCGTTGCCGGGCAGGCCCATGCCAATGACTTCGGTCAGGCAGTTCATGGAGTTGGCGGTGAACATGCCGGCGCAGGAGCCGCAAGTGGGGCATGCCTCGTCTTCCATCAGGCTCAGCTCCTCTTCGGTCATCTTGCCGGACTTGACCGCGCCCACGCCTTCGAACACCGTGATCAGGTCGATCTTGTCACCGTTCTTCACCTGGGGATGGCTGCCCGCCAGCATGGGGCCGCCGCTTATGATAACCGTCGGGATGTCGATCCGTGCCGCCGCCATGAGCATGCCGGGGACGATTTTGTCGCAATTGCAGATCAGAACCAGACCGTCGAATGCATGGGCTGTGGCCATGATTTCCACGGAGTCAGCGATAATTTCACGGCTGGCCAGGGAGTACTTCATGCCTGCGTGATTCATGGCGATGCCGTCGCAAACGCCTATGCCGCCGAATATTGCGGGAGTGCCGCCGGCCAGATAAATGCCCTTTTGCACGGCCTCGGCTATATTGTTCAAATGAACATGCCCTGGGATTACCGCGTTCATGGGATTAGCCACCCCGATCAGGGGCCGGTTCAGTTCTTCGTCCGTATAGCCCATCGCCTTAAAAAGGCTGCGGTGGGGGGCTCTTTCCAGTCCGATTCGAACATTATCGCTTTTCATTAGGTTTCCTTTTTTATGCTTTTTGCCGAAATTTTGTTTTTTTCGCCCTTAAGGCAAAAAAAAATCCGTTGCCAGCGGGCTGGCAACGGATTTTTTTAAAACTTATGTATATTTAACCGTTATCCAGCCCGTCCGTAGCAGGGAAGTACCCCTACTACGATAATAAGACCGAGGCTAATAATGATAACGGAAATAATGCTCTTCATGTGCGTTCTGCGAATCCTTTTGAGTAAAAGTTCCTGCTTCAAAAACTGCGACCTTGTAACAAGCCTGTCAAGCGGCTGTCAAGGATTTTTATTCAGTATTTTTACACTAACGAAAATTAAACCTGAATCCCCGCCACCAGGGCCAGCGTGGTTTCATAATCCCCCCCAAAGCAAACCCTGGTGACGTCCCTGTAACGATACACATTGTCGTCGTCCACCCATTCGGCGGTGGGGGATAAGGCTTTCAGGGTGTAAAACTCGTCCGCGGCCATCTTGATGCGCCCGACCTCGCACTCTCCGTCCGAATCCCATTCCCTGTGAATAACCAACAAAGGAAATAACTTTTCAACGGACCGGAACATGGAGCGGGTATCTTTTAGATCAATGCCTTCCAGAGGGATAGGCCGCATACCCCGCATGCCCAGAGCTCTTTCCAAAAATCGCCTGTGTTCGAATTCCGAATCCAGCAGGGTGATGTTTTCCGTCCGCAGCACCTCGTATCCGTCCAGGTCGAACCGGTCGCTGATCAACTGGATGAGCACGTGCTCCCGGGAAAAATCCAATATAAACCCATGGAAGAGAAAATCCTCTCCATCCAGGTCCTGACGGCCTATCTGGACCAGTATTCTTCGTTTTTTCGCCTGGGTGAGAGCATTTATCAGCTCCGCCAAATGGTCATCATCCTCAATCATAAACGCCTCAAGAATATGGATCGATGGAAAAACTAGTCGAGGACCGCAGCCTCAAATCAAATAATAGGCCTTTTTAAAGATTGAGCAAGGGTCAAGCAGCGACGATCGCCATTTTTAGCCGCCCTTCACCATGTCAGCCATAGCCTGCAGGGCCATGTTGTACCCCATGGCGCCGAATCCCGCCATTTGGGCCGTGGCGACGCCCGAGACAAAGGACTTGTGGCGGAACTCATCCCGCTTGTACACATTGGACAGGTGAAGCTCGATAATGGGAACGTCATGCAGCAGCAAGGCGTCCCGGATGGCCACGCTGGTATGGGTGTAGGCCGCCGGGTTGATGATGATGCCGTCCGCGTTTTCAAAGGCCTCCTGGATTCTGGTCACCAGGGCGCCTTCGGAATTGGATTGGAAGCATTGAACCTCCACGCCCAGCTCCTCCGCCTGCCTTTTAAGGCCCTCGTTGATTTCATCCAGGGTGGTGGAGCCGTAGACCTCGGGCTCCCGTTTGCCCAGCATGTTCAGGTTCGGGCCGTTCAGGACCAGTATGACGGGTTTGTTTTTTTGCATCACAACTCCCTCCACCGAATGGGGTCAAATCTACGTTTGACGTTTGACGCCTATTTTAAAGCAGGGCAAGCCCTGAAGCTACATGGCTGATTGCATCGGCATCGCTATGTAGCGGCGCCCCCTGTGGGCGCCTGATTTTGGAAGGATAAGCCCTGCGTCCCATTTGGGCGGAGAAACCCCGCCCCTACCCGCCAAGCCAAATTGCTGGCGCAGGTTTACGCTTCGCCCAAAAGGGTTCTGAACTCCTGGATGGTCGCCGCATAATCTTCGCTGCCGAAAATGGCCGAACCGGCCACAAAGGCGTCGCACCCTGCGTCGGAGGCGGACTTGATGGTCTTGGAATTAATGCCCCCGTCCAGCTCAATGAGCGCATTCAGGCCTTTGGATTGGATCATATTAGCCAATGCTTCGGTTTTCCGCAGGCTGTTGTCTATGAACTTCTGACCGCCGAACCCCGGGTTGACGCTCATGAGCATGACCAGGTCCACGTATTCCAGCACCCATTCCAGGGAGGACAAAGGCGTTGTGGGATTTAAAACCACGCCCGGTTTGGCGCCCAGCTCCCTGATGAGGTTGACGGTCCGATTGAGATGGGTGGTGGATTCCACCTGGATGGTGACGTAATCCGCCCCGGCCTTGACGAAATCCTCCACGTACAATTCCGGCTGCTTGATCATCAAATGCACGTCAAGGGGAAGGTCCGTCACCCGATCGACCGCCTTGCAGACCACGGGGCCAATGGTGATGTTGGGCACAAACCGGCCGTCCATGACGTCCACGTGAATCCAGTCGGCTCCGGCTTTTTCAACAGCCTGCACTTCCTCGCCCAGACGGGCGAAATCCGCGGACAAAATCGAGGGTGCTATAATCTTCACTTTTTCAGTCTCCCATAAAAAAATATTTCACGGCTTTGCTTAATTATCCGGCCGTCCCGGTACAGGAAAAACTCCCCGTCCTTGTCCGGCAGCAGGAACCACAACCGGGTTCCCGGACTAACATATTCGTCGTATAGGACCTGCAGGCCGCCTCCCACGCTGACCTTAAGCTCCATGTGGCTTTTCAGGAATCCCGGAGGCACGCGGAATGATACAAACCCAGGCCCCTGGCTTCGGCCTTTATTCCGGTTGTCGTTAGGCTTGGGCCGGTTCACCGTAAGCTCTATGCCCTGGCCTTCCAGAATGCGATACCCCATCGCCGGATACTGGTCAACCACTACTCCGGGCGGTTGGTCCACCTTGTTCACCGCCCGGACGTCGTTCACCTTGAATCCCCAGCGTTCGGCCAGCAGCATGGCGTCTTCCGGGTTCAAACCCGAAAAATCCGGCATGATCATGGCCTTGGGGCGCTTGCCCAAACTTACCAGCAGGCGGACTTCCGCGCCGCGCGCCACGGAGTCGGGCGGCAGGGGGTCTTGGGCCAGAATCGTGTCCGGCAATGCGTCGTCATACACCCTGGTGATCCAGACGAGGTTCAGGCCGTTATCCTCGATCCAAATTCTCGCCCTGCGAAGATCCGATCCCACCAGGCTGGGCATGGACATGGTTTCCGGCCCGGAAGACAGAATGATGCGCACATCCCGGTCTTTCTTGATTTCCCTGCCCGGCTCCGGGTCCTGGGAAACCACGCTGTTTTCCGGAATTGCGGGATGATAGCGCATGCCCGCCACTTTGGTGTTCAGGCCCATGGCGGAAAGAGTTTGCAGAACGTACACCACGTCCTTTCCCACAAGATCCGGGGCCGTCACCGTGTCGGCGGAGCCGAACAGAAAACGCAGGGAAAGATAGGCGCTTCCGCCCATGACGGCGAAAAAAATCACTATGTATATTAGAAGCCTGGGCAGTTTTTTGATCATGCTCGACGCCTCATGCGTGCTGCAAAAAAGCCGTCCATACCCTGCCTGTGGGGGAAGGTCCGCATGCAGCCCTGCTCGTCCAGCATGGTTTGATCCCCTTCTTTGGGCAAAGGACTCGGCTCCAGGGTGAAGTCCTCATTGTTCTTTAAAAAAGCCTTAATAACGCCGTCCGTTTCCTCCGGTTCCATACTGCAAACCGAGTATAGGATCAAGCCCCCGGGCCTGACCAGTTCCGAAGCACGGGACAGGATCATCCTCTGGAGTTTGGCGTGCTTATGGATGGAATTCAGGGTCTTGGACCATTTGGAATCCGGATTGCGGCGAATTACGCCCAAGCCCGTGCAAGGCGCGTCCACCAAAACCTTGTCAAAACTTTGAGGCTCCAGTGGAAGCTCACGGCTAAAATCCAAAGCCCGCGTTTTGACGATGGATACCTTCAGCCGCGCCATTTCCTCTTCAAGCCTTTTGAGCTTGCCCGGCTCAAGATCGGCGGCCAGGATTTCTCCCTTGTTGTCCATCAACTGGGCCATATGGCTGGTTTTGGAGCCCAGCCCGGCGCAGGCATCCAGCACCACTTCTCCGGGTTGAGGGCCCAGGCAAAGGGCCGTCATCTGAGAGGCGGCGTCCTGCACGGAAAATTTTCCCGCAGTAAAGCCCGGCAACTCAAATATCGGGACCTGAGGCGCTGCAAAGGACATGGCCATGGGCGGCCAATCATGCATCTCAAGACTTTTCACCTGATCCCGAATTGCCTCCGCAACCTCGTCCCTGTTTGCAACCAGGGAATTCACCCGGATGGTTAGGGGCGCAATCTTGTTGCCGGCCTTGCAAAGCTCCAGGGTTTCTTCGGCTCCAAAGCGTTTGATCCAGCGTTTGACCATCCACTCGGGATAGGACTCAGCCACGCAAACGGCCTTAAGCGGGTCTTTTGCGAAATCGGGAAGCTGAAGCCCCCTGCCCTTTCGCTCCACGTTGCGCAGCAAGCCGTTGACGAACTTGGACACAAAAACCGGGGCGGCCTTTTTAGCCATTTCCACGGAGGAATCCACGGCCAGGGCCGGAGGCACCCTATCCAGGAACAAAAGCTGAAACACGCCCATTCGCAGAATATTCAGGATTTCGGGCTGAATTTTATTTAACTTGGTCTTGGAAAACGAACTGATTATCCAGTCGATGCGGCCGCGATTGCGCAAAACGCCGTAGACCAAAGCCATGACAAGAGCCCGGTCCTTGCGGGTGAGCCCCGGCTCTTCTTCCAGGGCCCGGTCCAGAACTGCGTCGAGGACTTGATCGCCGGATTCCAGCCGATCCAAAATACGCGCAGCAGTAATGCGTGATTTGTCCTTGCCGGCAGGAGGTTTCACGGCTTATCCCAGTTTGGCGCCGGGATCGATCCTGGCGCCGCGCAGATAATCTTCCGCTTTCAAGGGCTTGCCCGAAGCGCCCTGGACCCGCGTGATGTTTAGCACGCCGTCGCCCGTAGCAACCAAAAACACGCCGCCCGTGCTGGAAATTACCGTGCCGGGAGCGGCCTGGGTGGGCTCGTCCCATAAACGGGCTTCCAGGATGCGCATGCGCTTGCCGTCCAAAAAGGTGAAAGCGCCGGGCCAGGGAGTCACGCCGCGAATCAGCCTTTCTATGGCGAAGGCGGGCTCTTCCCAGCGAATCCGCCCGTCCGCCTTGGACAGGGCTCGGGCGTAGGTGGCTTTGTCGTGCTCCTGGGGCGATGGAGTGATGGAGTCCGGATTATCCAGGATATTGATCAGCAAGTCCGCTCCGGCCTGGGATAGCTTGTCATGCAGAGTCTGAGAGGTGTCCGTATCCGAAATCTCCACCTCGGCGATGGATAAAATGTCGCCCGTATCCATGCCAACGTCCATGCGCATGGCAGTCACGCCGGTCTTGGCGTCGCCGTTGATGATGGCCCACTGGATGGGCGCAGGACCGCGATACGCCGGTAATATGGAGGCGTGGATATTGATCGGCATGGTTTTCGGCAGGGCCAGGACATCTTTGGTCAGGATGTGCCCGTAAGCGATGACCACAAAGACGTCGGCCTCAAAGCCTGCAAGCTCCTCCACAAACTCGGGGGCCTTGGGGTTCTCCGGCTGCAAAACCGGCAGGCCCAGGCGCAAAGCCTCTTCCTTGACCGGAGGCGGCGCCAGCTTTCTGCCTCGGCCCTTGGGCCGGTCCGGCTGAGTGACGACCGCGGCCACGTCATGGCCTTGCTCGCACAATTTTTTCAATGGAAGGACGGCAAAGTCCGGGGCGCCCATGAATACGATTCTCACAGGCTCCTACCCTTCCGCCTTCATGGCCTTTGCCACGCGCCGCTTGTACATGCTGCGCTTTAAGGAGCTGATTCTGTCGATGAACAGCTTGCCGTCCAGGTGGTCGATCTCGTGCTGCAGCACAATGGAAAGCAGCCCTTCCGCATCGATCTTCACAGGCTTGCCATCCTGGTCCACGCCTTCCACGGTCACGCAGGCGAACCTAGGAACGTCGGCGCGAAACTCAGGCACGCTCAGGCAGCCCTCGTTTTCCGAAGTCACCTTGCCTTCCGTGTGGACGATCTTGGGATTGATCAGCACCTTTAGCCCGGTGCCTTCCGAATCTTCATCCTCGGCCACGTCGTAAACCAGCATGGCTTTGTCCACGCCCACCTGCACGGCGGCCAGGCCCAGGCCCGGAGCGTCGTACAAAGTTTCGGTCATGTCCTCCACGAGGCAAACAAGGTCTTCGTCAATATTTTCAATAAGTTTACACGGCTTACCCAAAATGGGCGCCGGATAGGTCACTATGTCCAAAAGAGCCACAAGCCTATCCCCTCTCTGTAGTTTGAATATTATTTTCAGCCAGTTCTTCGCCGGCGCTCGAAATTTGCCTGATGCTGACTCCGGTCATGACCACACTGATCAGGCCCAGAATAATGGGCACAATCAACTGGATCACATGGTTGACCAGGGTAAATCCGGCGGCCTCGTCCCGGGGCACGCCAAAAAGCACCATGGCGAATATCCCCCCAGCCTCCCACAGGCCCCAAAAGCCCGGTGCGGAAGGAAGAGAGATTGCAAAGCATATTATAACCATCATGGCGGTTAATTCCAAGGCCGACATGGAAATACCCGGACATCCCTGAACCATGACAAAATAAGTTCCGGCCAGCAAGCTCCAGAGCGCCAGGGAAATTCCAAGGCATAACAGGACCTTGCCAAAATCCTTGATGGCGGCGAAGCCCCGGGCGATTCCGTTCATAATTCCCACGACGGGAAGGCAAATTTTTTGCCGCACCTTTTCCTGGGCGTTAAGGCTCAGGAAAAACAGAATCGACGGAGACGCCAGGATAATCCGCTCCATGAGCCCGCGGGAAAACTCAAAGCTCACCAGAATGATTCCGGCAATCAGCACAATGGAAAGCCGGGTCATGGCCGATGCAGCCCCTTGCAGCACCTTGCTGGAAATGGTGTACTGATCCACCTCCACTTCCAGGTTGGGATCGATCTGCACATAGGCCGCCACCACTGCAAACAGACTTAAAAGTATGATGAGATCAAAGGCCCGCTCCGCAGCCACAGTCGCCAGGGTCTCAAAAAACGGAACGTTTTTCCGCCTTTTCAAGATGGCCGGCCGTGCAAGCTCTCCCACCCTGCCGGGAAGAATGCAGTTCATCATAAACCCGATCATCATGGGGTGGTAGGCTTCCCAGAAGCCGAGTTTCTCCACCGAGCCCATGATCACCCGCCAGCGCCACGCCCGCAGAAAAAAGCTCATCATGGCCATGCCCAAGGCGGGCAGGGTCCACCAGTAATTGATGGAGACTATGTAGTTCATCAAAGGCTCGAATTGAACCTTTCGGAACGAAAAATACAGGCCCAGCCCGGAAATGATCAGGCCCACAAGCAGGGAAAGGACTAATTTTTTTCCCTTCATAAGGGGATTATCTCCCTGGCGATTTTGATGTCCTCCTGGATTTGCTCAATCAGGGCGTCCAGGTTGGGAAACTTGATCTCGCCCCGCAGCCTGGCAATGAAATTCACCTTGATTTTTTTGTCGTACAGATCCCCGGAAAAATCCAGGGCGTGGACCTCCACGGTAAAAATGTAATCGTCAAAAGTGGGGCTGTAGCCGATATTGGCCACGGCCGGATACACGGCGTCATCCACCTGCATGGTGACGGCGTATACGCCGGTTTTGGGGCATAACTCGTCGGTCAGGTGGATGTTGGCCGTGGGAAAGCCCAAGAGCTTGCCGCCCCGGTTGCGGCCTTTGACCACCATGCCGCGGACCTGATAGTCCCGGCCCAGAAGGCGTTTGGCCTCGTCGATTTTTCCGTCCTGGACAAGTTCCCGGATGCGGGTGCTGCTGATGCGCTCTCCGTCGGGGCCAGCCTGGCCGATCCAGGGGACCACCATAAGTTCGAAGTCCAGGGGTTCTGCAATTTGCTGCAAATATTCCACGTTGCCCTCCCGGCCCTTGCCAAAGCAATAGTCGGGTCCGACAATCAGCACTTTTACGCCCAATCGCTTGATAAGGATGTCCTCCACAAATTCCCGAGGGCTCAGGGAGGCGAAGGCCTCGTTGAAGGGTACGACCACCAGGGCGTCCAGTCCGGTGCGGCTGATAAGCTCTACTTTTTGTTCATACAGAGTGATAAGAGGCGGAAAATTCTCCTTTTTCAGAAAACGGGCCGGATGCGGTTCAAAGGTCATGGCCATGGAACTGCCTCCGATGGAGTCCGCTTTTTGGATGACTTCAGAAAAAAGGGCCTGATGTCCGATGTGGACCCCGTCAAAATTTCCGATGGTAATAACAGCCTTTGAAAACGGCTGCTTAATGGCTTCCAGGTTCTCGATTAATTGCATTTGTTAAAAAAGCTCCCATATTTCGCTTGACATACAAACCGAATCCGTTTAATTAGTGCATCCGTTCGGGGAAATCAACCATTTTCCCGGACAGGCCGAACCGAAAAACGGAAGCTCAAGCCGGAAGGCCATTAGAGCAAAAATTTTTGGGCAAGGCCAGGACATAAATGCCGAAGTGGCGGAATTGGTAGACGCGCTAGGTTCAGGGTCTAGTTGGAGTATTCCAGTGGGAGTTCGAGTCTCCCCTTCGGCACCATGTCATTTTTGCAACAAAATCAATGGGTTACGACAAAAGTCGTAGCCCATTTTTTATTTTCACTTTTGGGATTGGTCAAGGTTTTGGTCAAGAAAATGCAGAAAGGAAGTCACTTTTTCCACTGCTTGGCGGGTGTCGTCTTCGTCGACCGTTGAGTAGCGATCAAACATCTCCCTGGTTGAATGCCCGGTGATTTTCATGATTACGGACTTGGAAGCAGTCCGGCGCAAAATCTTGGACTTTCAGAGCGGACGCCGGGTCTCCTGGCCCCCGGCGGGGAATTGTGACTGATTTCCAAAAATAACTGTAAATCGCCCATATCATCCCCATTATCAGTGTTTGTTGGAGTCCCAATCATACCTGATTTCCGCAGTTAAACATATCGGGTGACATGCAAAGCCTGCCCGGCATAAAGATTAGGAAAGTCCTGCCAACTTTCGCAGGATGAACAAGATTTCCCGCAAGTCTAAAGCTCCGTCTCCGTCCACTGCGGCCCCAGCATTGGCTTTCTCTTGTGAAGTCGCCGCCAAAATCTGTAGGCACAAAATAGCATCGGCAAGATCAGTTATCCGATCCCCGTCGGCGTCTCCAGGCCAGCATTTGTTATGCCTTTCCTTGTTAAAGATGCTTTGGATTTCGGAGGCGCTCAGCGCTCGGCTATAGATGGTCGCCTCGTCGATCAAGCCATGAAAACTGGCGATGTCATCAGGGCCATTGTGACTTGCCGGCCGCCTGCCGATATATAGCGGGTAATTTGTTTTCATGATCAGCGACCCAACGCTTTTTTGCTCCGCCGCGACCCCGTTGATAAAAAGTGTTTCGACTCCGGAGCTAATGTCATAAGTGAACGCCAAATGGTTCCAGGCATATAGTGTAACAGCCCCCGCGCCGGACTCCAGAAAAGTAGAGGCGTAACTTGTTGCGCTGCCATACGCCGCACCAGAAGCCAAAATACCCATATTGGGGCCATATGACGGCAGTACTCCGGATTCCTCGTTAAACTCCAGGACAGGACCGAAGCCATCCGATTCGGGAAAAATCCAGGCTTCCATGGTAAGATTTTGAAGTTTCAGGGACTGTGCGGCCGTGATGCGTACGGCGTCGTCCACGCCGTCTAAAGCAAAGGCTTGGTCTGTATAGCCGTCTGCGTAACCGGCTCCTCCGATCAGGACTCCGTTATTATCGGCCAACCCGTCTGCAGCGGTCATGTCACCGCCCCACCAGGACACCGCCCCCTCAGGAAGAGCCATGCATTCAAGATTCTCGGCAAATCGAAAATAGTCGAACTCCGGCGTGGATGTGGCCGACCCGGTCCAGGGCTGCCGGATAGAGAACAATCCCACATAGGCTGTGTCGGTTTGGCTGGAGTCTTCCCAGGTTCCATTGAGCGTCCAGTCCGTTCCGTCGGCGCTCACCCAACCTGTATAGGTGCAGCCGTTTTTGGACAGCCTGATATAAGCCAAATTAGCGGTCCAAGGAACATTTGTCCCGACTGATCTGATTACTTTGGCGCCCCCGGAAAACGCCTTTTCGGCAATTCGGTTGCCGTTGCTTGAGGATGCGTCTTGCCCTTGGGGGATCAAGATTATGCCGGCGCCCTGGTAATCTGTGGTGGGGTTGAAATCCAGCTTGATTTCCAACATCCAATCGCCGGAAACCGGCTGAAGAATTCGAGGTGCGTTGTAGTTGGATCCATAATAATAGTCCGATCCCCCGTTGGCCTCTGAAGCGGTGATGCGGACTGCCTCTCCCGTCATGGATATGGAGGATGCCGGATTGGGATTAACCACTTCCCACCGCGAATCCAGTGCGGCGCTGTTGAATTCGTCATTAAAACCCGCCCATGCAAGAGAGTGCCAGGTTGATGCAACCCAAAACGCCATGATTCCAATGAGGAGCTTTCCGGAGATATTCATTGTCTCTCTTTCAGGATTGGACCGCCATTTATACCGGCAAAGCGCCGGAAAAATTCAAGCGCCCTCGCAACGAAGAAAACGAATTACATCATGATGTTTTCTCATGCCTTCAATTCCTGGAGCCAGCCAGGGTTTGCAGCAGGAAAATAATGTCTTCCTGGCCGATCAGGCCGTCGCCGTCCACGTCGTTCCCCGGGCCATTGTATTGGGCCTGGACGCCTGATGGCGCGCAGCCTGAAAGTATCTGCAATCCCATAACCAAATCAGCCAGAGTCAGGTTTCCGTCCCCGTCAAAGTCAGCCATCACATAGAGCGGATAGGGGTCGTCACCGTCCAGGATTCCGTCCCCGTCCGTATCCGGGTTGTCAACCAGGGTCCCAGCTTCGGCTTCCTCCCAGTCCAGGAGTCCATCAGAGTCCGTATCCCCGGTAAGGTCAATTTTCACCAGGACGGAAGCCTCGTTACTGTCGTTTTCTCCGTCGTTGGCCTTGTAGTTGAAAACGTCCTGGCCTGTGGCGGAGCCGTCGTGCTGGTACGTGAAGGTTCCGTCGTTGTTCAATGTCACGGAGCCGTGCTGGGGCTGGACCGTAAGCACGGCGGTGAGGGGAGCGTGCTCGGGGTCCGTATCATTGGAAAGGACTGTGCCCGATAGGGTGTCCAGGCGGGAGACGGACCCGTTCCAGACCACGGAGCAGGAGTCCGCATATGCCTTGGGAGCCTGATTGATTTCGGCCACGGTGACGATCACGGTGGCCATGGCTGTTTGTCCGCCATGGGACGCGGTGTAGGCAAAGGAGTCCTGGCCCGTATAATCGGCATCGGGAGTGTAGGTGACATTTTCGCCGTCGGTCTGGGCCTGTCCGTGGCCTGGAGTGGACACTTCGGTCACCTCCGGATAGCCGTCCCCATAGAAAATGTCGTTTGCCAGGACGTCCACGGTTACGGATTGGTTGGGCGGTGTTTTCGCCGTGTCGTTCTGGAGTGCCATGGGAAGGTTGGCCAGGGGATCAATGCCCTTGCCCAGGGTAATGTTGTCTGTCTCACCGTTGCCGTCTGAATCCGCAGAGAAAAGGCTCATCCCTGCGAGGAACTCGTCCATGTCCCAGTATCCGTCGCTGTCCGTGTCCGCGCTGAGGGGGTTGCTTCCAAGGTCCACCTCCTGCTTGTCGGTGAGGCAATCGTGGTCGGTGTCCTTGTCCCTGGGATCGGCGCCCGCCGCGTATTCCTCCGCGTCAGTGAGTCCGTCCAGGTCCGTGTCCTTCATGGTGGGGTCGCAGGTGGCTATGTAGGATTGCTCTCCCCAGTTGTCGCGGTAGGCCACGGGCCATCCGAGGTATTCATTGAGGTCGATGAGCCCGTCGCCGTCCTTGTCCTCGCCCGTGGAAAGCCAGCCGTCCCCGCCCGTGCTGTTGATGGCCCCGATGATGGGCAGGTCCTCGTCCGGCGGCATGGTTTCAAGGTCCTGCCAATAGTTATAGAAACGGATGAAAAAGACACCGGGTTCCTCGGGCAGGTTGCCACCCCAGTAGCTCTTGAAAAAACCACTGTTCCCCTGGTTGACTACCCCCGAGGGCCAGAAAGACCCGGAGCCAGCCCCGGAAGTGACGCCGTACTGGACCGTTTCCCAGGTGCCGGTGGTCAACAGTCTATTTTGAAAATAGCACCATACGTCGAACGAGACATACTCCCCGGGATCGGCGCGCCTACTGGAAAGGGGACGGACGGGCAGCCTGAGGTCTCCCTGGTCCCGGCCGTAATCCGTGACCGGGGGGCTGCAGCAGCGGGCCAAGGCCGGTTCCTGGGAGTCCGGAATTCCATTACCGTCCGTATCCGTGTTCCAGGGATTGGTCCTGGTCAGGCTTTCCATGTAATCAAGCAGGCCGTCGCCATCCGCGTCGCTTTTGGAGAGGCTGGGATACACGTGCATGGGCACGGAGGTTTCTCCGAGGGGAATGAAGATGCCCCATCCCCAGTATTCATACAAATCCTGGAGAAAATCGTTGTCCGTGTCCCGGTCGTAAATTTTATTGGGATTGGAGCCGATGATGATTTCCACCCCGTCCGGGATGCCATCAAAATCCGAATCGCGGTTGTTGGGGTTGGTGCCCGTGGTTTCCACCTCGTAGGCATCGGACAGGCCGTCCACGTCCGTGTCCCACATGAGGGGGCTGCATGCCGTGCAAACCTGTCCGTCGGAATCCATTTCCGCATCCGGATCGCCATCTCCGTCCTGGTCCACGTCCATGAGGCCGTCGCCGTCCGTGTCCAGGGGTTTGATCACCGTAGACCATCCCAGGAACTGTTCCAGGTTCTTTGGCAGCACGTCAAAATAGATGGTGGAGTAATCCGAATAAGCCGTGTCCGTGGTGCTATGCACGTCGCAGCCTGTCGAGCACACTTCGTAATAGACCTTGTAATCCGATTTCAGCCGGAAGGTGAACGGAAAATTGTTGCAGGCATTTTCGTTGGGCAGTTCGATCCACACCCCGATATTCCACCAGCGCTTGAAATAGTAGCCGGGATACCACCAGTCCTCGTCCGTGATTTCTTCCCAATGTCCTCCCCACTCTTCCATTCCGGGCGAGAGTGCATAATAGGGCTTGATGTAGCTGCTTTGCCAGTAATTGGTATAACCCGGGCCATACCGGTACACATATTCCTGGAATCGGGAGGTGATTCCAATGCGGTCCCCCACGTCCAGGCCGTTGCCGTCGTAGTCGGTAATGGTGACATCGCTGCCAAGGGCTCTCAAATCCACCCTGCTCAGTTCATCCGTGGTCACAAAAAAGTCCACAAGGGCTTCCATCACTCTTTGGGACCATCCCGACCCGGTGATCCAACCCACGAGCAGGTCCGACAAGGCCACCAGGCCGGAAATAATGCCGCCCACGATGGGAATGCACGAAATGGCCCAGAGCCCTATGGCGTAGGCGGTCATGAGGGCGGCGTACATGGCCCCGGAATAGATGCCCAGGTTGGACCATCCGTGGGAGGAGGCGATCTGGAAAAAGGCGAACATGGCCACTCCGGCCGTGAAGACCCATCCCATGGCGCCGACGCCCTTGATGAATCGGTCCAGTTTGCTCACGCTGCCCACTTTGGCCTGGGACACCGATCCGTACTGGAGTTTGAAGTTACTGATGGTTGTCGTGGCCCGGAGCACCTTGGCCGCCTTGTAGGTGGAATGAACGCCCACCGCGAGCCTGCCCAGGGAGGCCAGGCCCTTGCCGCCAAGCTCGACCTTGCTCATGACCTTGCTGGACTCATCGGGCTGGGGGCTGATTACCTCCTCCATGCGATAAATGTCCGACTCCCCGGTGTTCCAGGCCATGGCGAGGTCCAGGAAATTGCTTTGATCCTCCCCGGTCAATCCGTCGGCCCAGGCGAATGATCCTGCCTGGGAACTGACATCGAAAGCGTTCAGCTCCTCTTTTGTGTCCGTGTTGTACCACGGCGTGATGATGCGCTTGGAGGTGACCACAGGAGCGTCCGCCATGTCCACGATAAAGGTGTTGCCCTGGTACCGGACATGGTCCTGGACCTGACCCATTTCCACCGTGGCCGCCTTGTCTTCAAAGGCGCAGGCTATGGGCAGGGATTCGCCCGGGGAAAGGGCCTCCAGGGCTTCGGGCGTCATGGAGCCGGTAAGTGCCGCCATTGCCTCGTCCTGGTGGCCGAAAGACTGGACGTCGGACGCCACGGAAATGCCGAGACCCGACAGGCGGGCGGGAACATCGGAAAGGGTTTCCCGGCCCCGCAGGAATTCATAGGCCAGTTGCACGTTGGCCAGCATGGTCTGTTCCACGTCGTCGGAATAAAACACGCCTACTTGGGAGCCGTGATTTTCCTCCACCGTGAATCCGGTGAGTATGGCGTCCTCGCGATATTTGGCCAGGTTGATGGGCGCGTTGCCCATGGAATCCTGAAAAGTATTCTGGATGCGCGCCACAAAACCGTCCGGGTCCTCTCCCCGGTCCTCCATGGCCGTCATGACCAGGTCCAGTTTTCCGTCCAAGTTGATGTCATGGGCCGCGATGCCGCCGCCCGTCGTCACGCCGCCGAAAAACGGCCCTTGGGAGACCATGCTCCAGGACTCCGGCTCCCCGGAAGCGTCAAGATTCCATCCCACCCGGAAATACATTCGGTTGGCCCCGTCCATCTCCTGCAGGGCCATGAGAATGAGGTCCAGCGTCCCGTTGCCGTCCAGGTCCGCCAATTCGGCGCCTGCGCCGGCGGGATTGTCCACGATTGCTGGAGCGGTTTTCAGGGCGCTCCAGGAAGACGCCAAGCCGTATTCGGAATCCACGTTCCAGCCGATATAATAGTTGAACTCCTTATCAGCACTGTCTTTATCAATGGCGGCGAACAGATAGTCGGGATCGCCGTTCCGGTCAATGTCGCCGATGGCCGCGCCGGCTCCGGCGTTATTATTCGCCATGGGCGGGGAGTTTTGCAGGAAGCCCCATCCTCCGGCGGGATCGCCGTTTGCATCCAGGTTCCAGGCCACATGGTATCGGAATGTGTTGGCGCCTTCCGGATTGTCGGCGTGCATGAGGAGCATTTCCAGCATGCCATTTCCGTCCAGGTCGGCCAGGGCCGCGTCCGCTCCCTGGATATGCTTCCCGCCGCTTAGGATGCTTTTCTTTTCGCTCCAGGAAGTGGGCTGGCCCGCGCTGTTGATGTCCCATCCGATGAGATAGGACAGGGAATCCTCGGAATCCGAAGTCTCTCCGGCCTCCACGGCCGTGAACACCATGTCGGGCCTTCCGTTGCCGTTGATATCGCCCATGGCCATGCCGCCGCCCATACTGTCACTGTCATTGGCGCCCAGTTCCCCCTGATAATAGGCGTCGTCGCCCGGCGCAACCAATCCCTGGTCCGTCTTGCCCGTGACCATCCAGATGAGCCTGGCGTCAAGGGTGATATCCCGGTCCTGCCAGTCGGCGGGATAGTAAATGCGGCCATTGAAAGCCGAAGGGGACCCGAAATGGTCCGTGGTGTATAGGGGGACATAGGCTTTGCCATCGATCACATAGATGCCGTATTTGTCCAGATCGTCGCTATTTGGCAGGCTGCTGGCGGAAACCTCCAGGACCGGGGTGATGCACACATCCTTCTTGGAGTTGTCCCGATCCTGCATGGTCCCCTTGTCATCCCCGTCCACCCAGTCAAAATACTGGAAAGGCAGGCGCAGGTGTTTCGGGTCCCGGGGGCGCACCTGGATGTTTATATACATGGGCTTTCCCGTGGTGTGCACATGGAACCTGAAACTCGGCTTGGCGATGGAGCATGCAAAAGGGGAGAGGTCCAGCGGATCGTAGACGCCGTCGTTGTCGTTATCCCCGTCCCAGGCGTTGGGAAGCCCGTCGCCGTCGAAATCGCGGTTGGAGCATTCCTTTTCCTCAATATAATCGGACAACCCGTCCTTGTTGGAATCAGGCGACAATGGGTCTAAGCCGATTTCCGCCTCGTAATAGTCGTCCAGACGGTCGAAATCCGAGTCGGTCAATTCCGGGTCGGTTCCCAGGATTTTTTCCACTCGGTCGGGCAATCCGTCGCCATCCGTATCCGTGGGGTCCGGGCAGGCGTCCAGCAGGCGCTCCAAGTCCACGGAATACTTTGGCTGGGCTACAAAGTACAGGGATTCTTTTTGGTAAACGAACTGTGATTCCGCCCTGGCGAGCTGAGGCAATACGCTCATGGCGGGAAGCATAAAAGACAAACATAGGGCAATGGCTTTAAAAAGCAGCCTTCGGCGCTGGCAAAACTGCATAGGAATCTCCTTAAGAGATGATAAATGCAGATAGGATTATCTTTCAATTTGTATTGATGATGATGGTTAAATTAACTCCGTTGCCCGTTGCAGTCAATTCTTTTTTTGGACTTAAGGAGCAGTTAAACTTGCGGCGGACAACCGAATTGTCTGAGACAAAAAAACATAGACGATAAGCACAGACGATAGGTTTTTTCTCCCAACTCATCGCCTTAATCCTTTTTGCTTGGCTTTATATAAAAATGCAGAAAAGTCGCCTTTTCAGGAAGCACACGGTGCAGGAGGCGCCGAGATGAGTTCGAACTGATTGAGTATTTCGAGGCCCCAGGCCAGCAATTACAGGAAGGAGCAACGCCAAAGCAGCAAATCAGGCTATGGTCCCAGCAGGGAATTAACCCCAAATTTATTGCAAGAGCCAGGAAATACGAAATTCAAAAGACGCAAACTGATTGCGATTGTGCGGCCAAAATTGTACAAAAAGTTTCAAATGAGTAAGAAAAAACGCAAATAAATTAGTAACATACCGTTTTCATAAGGGATTCAACGTCTCTCCCCTTCGGCACCAAGTCTTTTTACTACAAAATCAAGTGGTTACGACTATTGTCGTAACCACTTTTTTGTTTCTGATAGAACTTTTGGATTAACACCGTCCTGGTACAGTTGGCACCCCCCAGTAAAAACATCAAAATAGCTACTTGACAGATTGAAGCAAGATATTATTTTTACAAAATCTACTCAATGCCATCAACTCCAAGGAACAATATACAATAAATGAGGTGACACATTATGCCCTCCCAATTACCGTTCCAGATGCTGGTCATTATAGGTCTTGGGTGCAGTGCATTTGGCTATATTGATTCTGATTTCAAATGGACACTCATATCTGGAATTTGCCTCACTGCTATTGGGCATTTTGGCTCCTTTCTATTGGGACAAAAAGAGGCGAAAAACCAAGAAATACGCTATACCCAAAAAATTGATGAACTTCAGTTATCCTTGGAAGAGCTAACCGAAATGAACGCCGAAGGTATTAAAAAACACGTATCAGCCCAAGTTTCAAAAAATCGTCCACGGCCCATCCCCTCGGGGAAACATCCTGACCATTTGGTTTCCAAAAACCAACAACGAGCTGTTCGAGGAAGATAAGTCCACGTGGATAGAAAGACCGTTACAGCTAATACTCAGCCACAACAAATCATAAGGCATCCCCATTAGTTTCGCGGATAGTATAACCGTCAAGACGGCAAGACCTCGGATATTTCGAACTTGAGTCATTTTTGACAAAAATTTGAAACATATCCTATTTTTTTATTGATATCTCGAAAATATGACATATTACACAAATTTTATACTTGACATAATCAATAGATATATATAAATTTATATGTGATATATTTATACTTTGTCAAATAGAGGCGGCATCATGAAATACAATAATTTTTTTGCCAGACATCCTGTTTTCACCCTTGAGGAATTTGATGACTACCTTGCCTCCTCCAGTTCTTTCAACCCCAAAAATCGCAACGCTATCTTGGCGTATTACCGGAAACAGGGGCGGCTGATCGCAGTTCGCCGGGGATTGCACGCCGTCATCCCCCTTGGGATGACTCCGGATTCCGCTCCCGTTGATCCCTTCCTTCTTGCAGGTAAGATGACCAATGATGCGGTTTTGGCTTATCACACCGCCCTTGAGTTTCATGGAAGCGCTTATTCCGCAACAAACCGGTTTGTGTATCTTTCGGAAAAACAATCCGTCCCGCTGCATTTTCGCGGTTACGAGTTCAGGTGTACACCTGCGCCGAAGGCTTTAATCGACAAGGCCCAGGAGTCATTCGGGGTGGAAACCGCAGAACGAATGGGGGTCTCCCTGCATGTTACAAGCCTGGAGCGCACCTTGGTGGATATCCTTGATCGCCCCAATCTTGGCGGCTCCTGGGAGGAAATATGGCGGTCTTTGGAACTGGTTGAATATTTCAACTTGGATACCGTAGTCGAGTATGCTCTTCTGTTGAAAAATGCAACCACCGCTGCCAAGGTTGGCTTCTTTCTGGAGCAACACCGCGACGCTCTGATGGTTGAAGAAAAACATCTCCAATCTTTAAAAAAAGAACAACCTGTGCAGCCCCATTATCTTGATCGGAAAAACAGAAAAAACGGAGTCCTCGTTAAAAATTGGAACATAATGGTTCCCAAGGAAATCATTCACCAAGTTTGGGATGAAATAATATGAAACTATCTCCTGAAAAACTAATGCTCGAGTCTGAGCGCACAGGATTTCGACCTGATCTCCTTGAAAAGGTCGCCCATCTCCTGCACCTTTTATCGTCGTTTCAGAATCATCCGTTTCTGAAAGGCAAGCTGGCTCTCAAAGGCGGAACCGCACTGAATCTGTTTTTTCTGGATGTACCGCGGTTGTCCATTGATATAGACCTGAATTACGTGGCCCAGGCTAACCGGGATGAAATGATCAAAGACAGGCCCAAAGTGGAACAGGCGTTAACCGCAGTATTCGCCAGGGAGGGTTTTACGGTCAAACGCATGCCGGAGGACCATGCCGGGGGCAAGTGGATATTGGGGTACCAAGGAGCTTTCGGACAACACGGAAATCTTGAGGTGGACCTGAATTTTATGTTTCGCCTCCCTCTTTGGCCCGTGGTCAACGGAGAATCCAAAAGCGTAGGGTCATGGGTTGCTCACGACATTCCGCTTTTAGACATACATGAAATAGCCGCTGGCAAACTGGCGGCCTTATTTGCACGACGCCAGGCCAGGGACCTTTTTGACTGTTACGAACTGTTTGAAAAGGAAGGGCTGGATCAGAACAAAATCCGGTCAGCATTTATAGCCTATGGCGCCATGAATCGTAAGGATTGGCGAACTGTGTCATTGGATGATGTAAATTTTGACGCCAGGGAATTGGCCCAGCACCTGACGCCCACCCTGCGGACAAATCCTATGCAGGGCGTTGGGAACCCGAACAACCTCGGGGAGCGGCTGGTCTCAGAAACCAAAACAGCCTTGGGCTTTCTTTTTCCATTTTCAGATTCAGAAAAAGAGTTTCTGGACAGACTATTAGACAGCGGAGAACTCCTACCAGCCTTGATCACGGATGACCCAGCCCTCCGGTACAGAATACAGGAGCATCCCCTGCTGGCATGGAAGGCGTTGAATGTTCGAAAATACAAAAAGTTGGAGTGAAGCCCTGCGGTGATAGCGCAGAACTAACAGGGAGTATTGTAAATAGTCAGACTTAACCAGTTGGTCTTGATGCCCAATAAGACGGAGGGTGAAAAATCCCTGAACATGGAAATTTTTGACATAGACAAAGCGATCGCTAAAGCAGAATCTGAATTAGCGAAACTGGAGGCCAAGCGCAATAAAGTACTCGAAAAACTCAATCAATTAAATTTGTTAAAAGATTCATGCAAGCCGAGTGCTTCTGAAATATTTCCCGCCAGCGCCGTTCTTGAAATCACCAAACATTCTCCTGAGGCGGATAAAATTGCTCTTTTTCTATCTCTTTTTAGAGGAAGGACAGATGTCTATCCCCGAAGATTTGAAAGCTCCAGAACCGGAAAAAGCGGTTATCAGCCGGCATGTCGCAATGAATCACATCTGTCCAAAATCGGATTTTTGAATAATGGCGAATGACGAGTTGAGGCTCCCATAGAATAGAAAGGCTTGAAATTGTCCTCCATGGTTGGTTTGATGTTTTTAACGACCAAGAAAAAAACATCGCAAAAACCAAGGAGGACATCATGACAGTACGCCACGCAAGCCTATTCAGTCAACTCACTTCGTTCTTTGATAAGTCCCGTTTTCAAGCTCTGGTAAACCGCCATGGAACCGAAAAGTACTCCAAGGGTTTCAAGTCCTGGGATCATTTTGTGGCTATGTTGTTTAGCCAGATGGCCCAAGCGAAAAGCCTCCGGGAGATCAGCGGCGGTCTGGCCTGCTGCCTTGGAAAACTCCGCCACTTAGGCATGAAAAGCGCCCCGAACAAATCCACCCTTTCCTACGCCAACAACCATAGGAGTTGGGAGCTGTTTCAGGACATTTTTTATGAAACTCTTGGCCTGTGCCGACAAATGGGGCTGGGCAAACATAAATTCCGTTTCAAAAACAAGCTGCTGAGCCTGGACTCCACGACTGTCTCTCTTTGTTTGAGCCTGTTTCCCTGGGCCAAATACCGGCAGACCAAAGGAGCGGTCAAAATCCACATGCTTCTGGACCACGACGGGTATCTTCCCTGCTTCGTGCATATTTCAGACGGTAAAACCGCGGACATCACGGTGGCCCGGCGACTGGTTCTCTCCCCCGGATCGATCATTGCGATGGACAAGGGCTATACAGACTACAAGCTATACGATCACTGGAGCGAACAGGATATCTTTTTTGTTACGCGCCTTAAAAACAATGCAAAGTATTCGGTTTTACGGGAGGTTGAGGTTCCCAAAAACAGGAACATCCTATCGGACCAGCGCATTTTTCTGACCGGCGGCTCCGCCCAAAGCCAATGCGACTGCCTGCTGCGAAGGGTGGTGGTTTGGGACCCGGAGCATGACCGTGAAATCGTGCTTCTGACCAACCATCTGGATTTTGGAGCTACGACCATTGCCGCAATTTACAAAGACCGGTGGCAAATCGAACTTTTTTTCAAGGCCCTGAAACAGAACCTCAGGATCAAGACTTTTGTGGGAACCAGCGAAAACGCCATGAAAATCCAGATTTGGACAGCATTGACAGCTATGCTTTTGATCAAGTTCCTGCAATTTAAATCGCGTATGAACTGGTCCTTATCGAATCTGGTGGCCTTTATGCGTTGGAACCTTTTTACTTACAGAGACTTATGGACATGGATAGATGAGCCATTTGACACGCCGCCTCCTCCGCCTCCGCCTGTCCAATATGGACTTCCGTTTTGAGGTATTGGACAGCAGCAAGGGCTGAAAAAGACAACCTTGCCAGGGAAAGATCTAAAATCGGGATCTAACCCTTTGAAATCACACCCCTGCTAACCCGGCTTTTGAATTATTTTGGACAGCAGTGGCAATGAATGGGTAAAAGGAAAATGCGGCAAGCCAAAAATCAACTGCGCCAACTGCAATGCACGAGAATTTTTTCCAGTTACAGACTTGGTCATTCGCAACCATCTCCTGGGAAATAATCCGAACACGAGGTCGAATCGTGATTTTACAATAGGCATTTACCCTCTTCTGCAGGATGAAACATGCTACTTTCTTGCTGCTGATTTCGATAAAGCCATTTGGCTTGAAGACGCCGCTGCTTTTCTTGACACGTGCAAAACCCACAGCATTCCAGCCTATCTTGAGCGTTCCAGATCAGGCAATGGCGGCCATGTTTGGATTTTCTTTTCAGAGCCGACGCCAGCGACTATAGCCCGCAAAATGGGCTCTTTTATCCTAACGGAAACGATGGAGAATCGGCCTGAAATTGGCTTTGACTCTTATGACCGTTTCTTTCCTAATCAGGACACCATGCCCAAAGGCGGTTTTGGGAACCTGATTGCCCTTCCTCTTCAAAAAAAGCCCCGAGAAATGGGAAATAGTGTATTTCTTGATGCCAATTTCATTCCGCATATTGATCAATGGGCGTACCTATCTTCAATTCGTCGAATGAACAAAGCCGAAGTTGAGGCTGTGGTTGATGAGGCGGTTCGCAAGGGATCAATTGTTGGAGTGCGAATGGTTCTTACGGATGAAGATGATGACAAACCCTGGACGGCGCCCCCTTCCCGCAAACGAAAAAAGGCGCAGATAAAAGGCCCCTTTCCTAAAAAAATCACATTGGTGATGGGAAACCAGCTTTTCGTGCCCAAAGAGGACCTGTCCCCTTCCTTGCAAAACGCCTTGATAAGAATACCGGCTTTCCAGAACCCGGAGTTTTATAAGGCTCAGGCGATGCGGTTTCCAACCTTTGACAAACCAAGAATAATAGGTTGCGCTGAGAATTTTTCCAAACATATAGGCATCCCAAGAGGTTCGATAGAAGACGTTATGGGTCTTTTGGAATCCTTGAAAATTGAAGTTGAGATTAAAGAAGAGCGGAATGAGGGAAGCCCGCTAAACATAGAGTTTTCCGGGGTCCTGCGTCCGGAGCAGAAAATGGCTGCACAATCCATGCTGGAGCATGATACCGGGGTCCTTTCAGCCTCAACCGCATTTGGAAAAACCGTTATTGCAATTTACATGATTGCCGTAAGAAATGTGAATACGCTTATTCTTGTTCATCGCCGACAAATTCTTGACCAGTGGGTGGCCCGCTTAGGCGGATTTCTCAATGTCGATGCAGGAGACATAGGTCAGATTGGAGGCGGCAAACGAAAGCCCACCGGTAAAATCGACGTTGCCCTTGTACAAAGTCTGAGTAAAAAGGATGTTGTCGACGATATTGTGGGCGAATATGGACACCTCATTGTTGATGAATGCCACCACATTTCAGCCAGAAGTTTTGAAAACGTTACCAAGCAGGCCAAGGCTAAGTTTGTTACCGGATTGTCAGCGACTGTCACCCGAAAGGATGGACATCATCCCATCATTTTTATGCAATGCGGTCCAGTTCGATACCGTGTCGATGACCGCAAACAAGCTGAAAAACGGCCGTTTGGACACAAGGTGGTTATGCGCCCAACCGGCTTCCAAATGAAATCGCCGCTTCACGGGGATGCAGACCCGACCATTCACGACTACTATACTGCATTGATGAAGGATGAACAGCGCAATATGCTGATCTTGAAAGACCTGTTGGACGCAATTAAAGAAGGCAGATCACCTGTTGTTTTGACCGAACGAAAAGAACATCTGCAAATTTTTATGGACCTGATTGAAAACCAGGTACAGCATGTTATTGCTTTAAAAGGCGGTATGGGAAAAAAGCAGCGGGTTGCCATATCAGATAGAATAGCCTCGATTGGAGAAGAAGGGGAGCGGGTTATCATAGCTACGGGAAAATACCTGGGCGAGGGTTTTGACGATTCCCGCCTTGACACGCTGTTTCTCACGCTCCCTGTCTCATGGCGAGGAACTGTGGCTCAATATGCGGGACGACTTCATAGGCTCAATGATATGAAAAAGGAGGTGGTGATTTATGATTACGCAGATTTGGATGTCCCAATGATGGCAAAAATGTATGAAAGGCGCCGTCGTGGTTATCTTGCTATCGGTTATGAAATCGAAGAAGAATGATGGGCTTAACTTGTAGAAAACAATGCGCGGCATTCAACGGTCCTTGCAAACTATAAAATCGTGCAGAAATCGCTACAGCGCTATCCAAAGCCGGAGGCGAAACAAAATTTTAAAATCTTAAACAGATTGCGATTGTGCGGCCAAAAATGTACAAAAAGTTTCAAATGGGTAAGAAAAAACGCAAATAAATTAGTAACATACCGTTTTCATAAGGGATTCAACGTCTCTCCCCTTCGGCGCCACAAAATCAAAATCCCTTGTAAGGTCAGCATCTTGCAGGGGTTTTGTGTTTTCAGGGCGCTGCTTGGGTGCGGATTGGACGCCGCAGCAGATGGCGCCCCAAAAATTTTCACGCCAAATATATCATAAAATCAACACATTGAATTAATTCATCGCAATACCATTCCATAGTATTCGCCAGGGTTGGTTATACAGTTAAACGAATGCCCGAGGATCATGCCCGGGGCAAGTGGATATTGGGGCGCCAGGGGGCATTAGGACAACCCGGCAATATTGAAGTGGACCTGAATTTTATGTTTTGCGTCCCTCTTTGGCCGGTGGTCAGCAGTGAATCCAAAAATATAGGGGCATGGGCCGCCCATGATATTCCGCTTTTGGACATACATGAAATACTCGCTGGCAAACTGGCGGCCTTATTTGCGCGACGTCAGGCCAGGGACCTTTTTGATTGTTATAATCTTTTTGAAAAGGAAGGGCTTGATCGGAGCAAAATCCGGTCGGCGTTCATTGCCTATGGCGCCATGAACCGAAAGGATTGGCGAACGGTGTCTTTGGATGATGTAAACCTGAAACAAAGGGCGGCCCACAAGGGCCGCCCTTTACGTGTTAGCAATTACATTTTTACGGGCCTGAAATAAGCCTAATCAAACTCGTTCGAGGCATCCTCCCAGGCGTCCGAAAGAGACTGGTAGGATTTGGAAAATCCCTCTTTCATGTGATCCCAGGCGAGAACGGAGCTGTTTTTAAGGCTTCCGTACCACTCCGCAACCTTGAGGCGTTGCCGCCTTAACTCTCGTTGGACGGCCCTGGCGTTTTTACGGGCGGACTGGTCCATGGATTCCCATTCTTCGTCGATCCTGTTCTCCAGGCGCTCCATACGTTCGTCAAACGCCTTGAGCGCTTTTTGGGTTTTCTTGACAGCCTCGTCCTTTTGTTCCGCGCTATACCCCTTCAAGGTTTCAAGCAGTTCCTTGGTCTCTTGCTTAACGTCTTTGGCGGAGACGTCCTCGGCAGAGGCTTGCATAAGCCCTCCGAAGCAAAGGAGCATTACCGCCGTCAAAGCCGTAATGAGTCTATAATTTTTCACAGCAACCTCCTGTTTATAAAAAATGCGGCGCATGATCATCAAGGGGCGTTTGCAGTGCTAAAACCGGGACTTTGCCGCCTTGATGGCGTCGCCCAGGGAGTCAACGGCCTGCTCAAACCCGGTTTTCAAATCCGCCCAGGCGTCGGTTCCTGATTCCCGCATTTTCATAAGCCGCTCACGAGCTAGTTTGCGACGCGCCTGGAGTTCTTCGATTTGTTCGCGATAGTTGATCTGAGCGTCAGCCTTGGCGTTTTTAGCCTTGGCCTCCAACCGATCGATATCCGCGCTCCATTCATCCAATTTTGCCTGCATTTTAACCACATAGGCGTCTTTTTTTTCCATGAGATACTCCTTTCCCGCCGGATTTTGATTTCCTGCAAGATTTTTTAAACTCCTTGCATTGGGGATCCAAAAACCGGCGATCCTTGATTGCAAAGCCCTTTCAGGCGGCGTCAGTCAGTTTAATAAAAACCTGGTGAAAAATTTCCTCCCAGGCCGAGGAATCGGCAAGGATGCGCGCTCCCCCGTCCATAGCCGCCTGCTCACACTTGTCCATGATTGCCGGGTCTCTTTTGATGTCATCCATTAAATGTCCGACATCCTCTCGCCCGGTCAGGGTGAGGATGGCGTTCTCGACGTCGATTTTGCCGTCCTGGCTAAAGAAGAAGTCGTCTCCATCCACGGACAATGCGGTCATTGAATTCATTTTCCCGTCTCCTTAAATTGGTTAATTACCAATTCCTTCAACTCTTTAAGGACAATGTCGTCCTTTGATATAAAATGGTCGGCTCCATAAGACTCCGAAGCTTCCCGATACTCCTCCCCGTCGTGATTCGAAAGGACCACCACCAGGCAGTTTGGGTCCTTGGCCTTGATCCAGTTTATAACCATGAAGCCGGAGGGAGAGGGGATGTTCAAGTCCACAAAGACGGCTTTAGGCTTTTCCCTTGCAAAAGCGTCTTGGGCCGTCTTTCCGTCTTGGGCCTCAATAATCCTGGCTTCGGGGATGGCGGCTTCCATGGCCTCCCGAATAATCTGTCTAAATGCAGCGTTGTCTTCTACAATCAAAAGAGTTTGCATGCCCTTTACCTCTCCGTTATTTGCAGCAAAGTGTATCTTGCTTTCCAAGTCCCGGCTATAGGGGCAAACCCCCAATCCCGCTTTCTCAGGCATGTATCTGTTAGAATCAGGCTTGAATAAAACGGCATATCAGCCGCCCTGCGATATCCGGTTAAGAATCCCCAACCCGGTGTATGCCTGGAACAAAAACAGGAATAATATAAAAAGGTTAATCAGTCCGTGCGCGGCCGGCAGCGCTTTTCGCTTTCGGGGTTTGAAGTACAGGTACAGCCCGGAAGCCATGCCCAGGATCATGAGCGCCGCCATTATCCCGGCCAGATTTTCATGGTTGCCGCCTACGTATGGTTCCAGGTCCAAAAGCCGCGTCATGACTCCTCCGCCCAACATCCCGGAAAGGGCGCCGGCGAAAGCCGCCCCCCCTGCCAATGCATGACGTTTGCGCGAAAAGGCTTTCACCCTGCCCGTATGCAAAGCGAGAAAACGAGGAACAGCCAGAAACAAAGCGTAGAGGGCCAAGACGAACATCAAAGCCTGGAAGAACGGATGCATGTAGATCATTGTATTTCTCCATTTTTATATTTTTTGCCGGGCGGCTGTCTCTGCAGAAACCGCAAACATGAACAGAGGCGCCTGTAAATGGTCTTGGGAGGAGTGTAGATCAGGCGTTTTTTCTTCTCCATGGGGCAATCCCCCCATTCGGGGAGAAAAAACGCCGTATCCTGCGCCGAATACCAGGGAGGCGGGGAGAAGATGGGGGATTGACCCTATTGTTTGAGAGCAGGCCTTCCCATATTCTGACCAGGAAAACAAAAATCACAAGGAGGCGTTCATGAATACGATTCTGTTAATCCTGTTGGCCGGGATTATTGCATACAGCGTTCTGAGACTTGGAAATAACAAGGAGTTGCGCTCCTTGTTGAAAAACAAGCCTGACCGCTCCCTGGGCGTTTTAAAGCGGCGATACCTCCACAGCGAAGCGCCCGCCGGCTATTACCATTTGGCCGTCCAATCCTGGGAGCATGGGGAGGAGCGGCATTTTTAAAAGAGCCTTGATGGGTGATGATGGATTTCATGCAAAAACAAGCATTTTTCTTTGCTTATAAGCCCGGCTGCTTATGTCTTCCAGGGCCGGACAAGGAGAAGGTATGTTAAATTTTTCATTGTCTCAGGAACAAGAACAGGTGAGAGAACAAGCCCGTGAATTCGCCTTAAAGGAAGTGGCGCCTGTCGCCTGGCTGTATGACTCCAAGGACGACACGCCGGTCGATTTGATCAAAAAAGCCATGGAAGCGGGGCTATCCGGCGGAGACATACCCGCGGAGTACGGCGGGAAAGGACGATCCTTATTAGAAGGGATCCTGGCCATCGAAGAGATCGCGGCCGCCTGCCCGGGCATCGCGACCTCCATTTTTGACAGTTCCTTGGGCCTCGCCCCGTTGCTCTTGTCGGAAAACGACAATCTGAAAAAGGAAGTTCTCCCTAAAATCACCGAGGAGAACAAACTGGTCTGTTTTGGAACGTCCGAACCCACCATGGGGTCTGATGTATCCTCCCTGCGCTGCAGGGCCGAGGAGGACGGAGACGACTATGTGCTGAACGGAACCAAATATTGGATCACCAACGGAGGGATCGCCGATTATATGAGCGTATTCGCCACCACGGACCCGGATTCCGCTCATAAAGGCGTTTGCGCCTTTTTTGTGGATCTGGATCAAAAAGGAGTCTCCAGAGGCGCCCGCATTCCCAAAATCGGCCAACGCTGCTCCGACACCGTAGGGATTCATTTTGAGGATGTGCGCGTCCCCAAAAAGAACATGCTGGCGCCTCCGGGCAAGGGATTCGTCCTTGCCATGCAGACTTTTTCCCGCACTCGCCCGGCCATTGCAGCCTTTGCGGTGGGCGCGGCGCGGTCCGCCATGGAGTATGCGCTCGATTTTGCGAAAAGGCGCAAGGCCTTTGGCGGGAAGCTGGCCGGGTTCCAGTCCATTCAGTTTAAATTTGCGGAAATGTTTCAAAAGGTGGAAACCTCCCGGCTGCTTGCCTGGAAAGCCGCCTGGGAGGCGGACCAGGGGTTGGATCCCGGCATCTCGGCTTCCATAGCCAAAATGTACGCCAGCGAAGCGGCCATGGAAGTGGTGGATCAGGCCTTGCAAATATTCGGCGGCTACGGCTACACCCGTTTATACCCCATCGAAAAGCTGTTTCGAGACACCCGGTTGTTCCGGATTTATGAAGGCACCAGCGAGGTGCAGCGCTTAGTGCTTGGCGGGCATGTACTGACGAATTACCAGCCGGTAATGCCCCCGTTGGAAGACTTGCCGCTCCACGACGCTTCCGGAGAGGATTATTCCCCGGAAGCCGGGGTTTGGAGATGCCGCATGTGCGGGCATGTCCATTACGGCGACGAGGCGCCGGAATCCTGCCCATATTGCTTTTTCCCCAAGAGCGCCTTTAAAAAAACAGACGCCTGATCGCCGGCGGCCCGGGAATGGCCGGACGCGGCCCCTCGGCGTTCCCGGGCGTCTTAAGCCCCCATGGCAAACGATTAGCAATCAGCAATTTTGGCGTGTTGTGTAGACGCCGAACGCAGGGATCAAATCATGGGAGCGGTTTGTTAGGATGGTGCTTTTTGTGCGATATTAATCAGGAAGGCTTGATTTTTCGACGAAAAACATTGGATAATTCATGCACTTCAAGATGACTGCATATCCATGAAACGAGTTTGTCCTATAAGAATTTCATTTACTGTTTTTAAAGCAACAACGCTGGCATCGTAGCAACAACGCTATCATCGTAAAGTCCATAAGGAATGGTTCGCGTGGAGAAAAGTCCTGAAAAAACCACCCAGGTGCAGACTGTTATTATTGAAGCGGCCCTGCTGGCCATGTTTTTCGCTTTGGGGCAATGGCATTATCTGCTGTTCCATTCCGCCGTAGAGATTTTCTGTACGGTGGTATGCTGGGCGATTTTTCTGGTAGGCTTGAACACCAGGCAGCACGCAGGAGGCGGCTATTTTACTGTGTTGGCTTCCGGGTATTTGTATGTGGGCATATTCACCATGCTGCACATGATGGCCTACAAGGGCATGAATGTGTTGCAGCTCAGCGGACCCAATATCGCCACCCAACTTTGGGTGAGCGCCCGTTTTGTTGAAGTGCTTGTCTTGGTCTCCGCTCCTTTTTTTATAGCCCGGAGGATTAATCTGCCCACTGCGCTTACGGCTTTCGGCGCATTAACCTTGGCGCTGTGCTACTCTATTTTTTTTCTGCAGGTATTCCCCGTTTGCTATGTGGAAGGCCAGGGCCTGACAACTTTCAAGACTGTCAGCGAGTATATTTTTTGTCTGGGGTATCTTATCGCGGGTTTGTATCTATACCAAAGCCGCATGGACCTGGACTTAAAGACGCTAAAACAGATCCTGCTTGCTCTGGGTTTTTCCATCCTGGCCGAACTTTCCTTCACCCTATACAATGACGTGTACGGACTGGCCAACGCCGCCGGCCATTTTTTTAAGCTCTTGTCATTCTATCTCATATACAGGGCTGTAGTCAGAACGGCGTTTGAAAATCCCCTGGCGCTGACTTTCCGGGATCTGGAGCGCAAGCAACAGGAACTGGCGGCCAGCGAAGCCCGGTTCCGCAGCCTGTTCCGGCGCATGGATTTTGGAGCGGCTGTATTCAAGTTCTCGCCTGATCAAGAAAAATTCGTCTTGATGGATATAAACAGCGCCGGAGGATCCATTGACGGCGTGGTACGGGAGCAAGTCACCGGAAAACCAGTGGGGGAGGTTTTTCCCCACTATGGAAAAGGCGGTCTTCAGGATCTCATAAAACAGGTGTGGCGCACCAATGAGACGGCAACGCTCGGCCCCATATCCCATGACCTGCAAGGCCGCACAGTGTGGCGAAAATACACGGCTTTTAAGATTCCCTCACAAGAGGTGGTTTGTCTTTACTCGGATGAAACCGGCGCCCAAAGAGCCATACAGGCCAGACAGCGCAGAAGCGCGGCGGCGCTCAAACTCTTCAGTCTTTCAAAGCACATCCTTGGACAAAACACTGTCGAGCTTCTCTTGCAAAGCGTGGCTGCTGCAGCCTGTGAGTTTTCCGAGGCCCAGGAATGCGGCGCCATATACTCTGACTCAAACGGCAACTTGTTAACATCCACCGCGTCCTCCAATGGGCTGAATCCCACGCTCAAGGCCAGTCTGGACGCCTTGTGGGAGCAAAAGGACCTTTTTTCCACGCATTTAAAGGACGGCCCAACCATTTTAGGCCGCGATGAGGTGGACGGGTTGACATTGTTTCCCGGCACAAATTTCTTCCAGGGCGCCGATTGCTCACTATTGGTTTCGGCATTATTAAACAGAGAAGGGGCCTTGTCCGGGCTGGTTGTCGCCGTTCGCCGGGGAGGCCCGCCGTTTGAGCAGGACGACCGGGAATTTGCAGGGCAAATCGCCTCCCTGGCGTCCTTGGGGCTCCAGTTGATGGAAGCCCGAAACCGCGCCCGGAGAAGGGCGAACACCCTGGAGGCTCTCCTGGAGGCGGTTCCCGCACTGGTATGGAGGACGAATGATCCGGAGTGCCGGGTCATTTTGGGAAACAAGGCGGCGAACAATCTGCTCTCCGTTTCTCCGGAAACCAATGTCTCCCCGGCTGGCAGGAAAAGCAGCTTCCCGGGGGTAGTCGATGTCTTTGATAGTATGGGCGCTCCATATTCCCCAGAAGACTTGCCGTTGCTACGATCCGTGTATTCCGGAAAACCGGTGATGGGGGAAGAGATGGAATTGCGGCTGCCTGACGGCGGGTCGGTATGGATTAAAGGCAATGCAACGCCCTTGTTAGGAAGGGACGGCAAGGTTGAGGGGGGCGTGTCCGCCTACGTGGATATTACGGACCAAAAGCGGACCGAGGTGGATTTGCGCCGGATTCAGGAAGACCTGAAACAAGCCCAGATCGTTGCGCATGTGGGAAGCTGGCGTTTAAATCTGAAGACTCATTCCTTGCAGTGGTCCAAGGAGTCTTATCGCATTTTCGGCATCCCCGACGACGAACCCATTAACTATGACATTTTTCTCGAGGCCGTTCATCCTGATGACAGGGAGCGCGTCACGAGTAAATGGCAAGCTGCTCTGGCCGGCGATTCTTATGATGTTGAACATAGGATCGTGGTGGATGGCGCCATCAAGTGGGTGCGGGAAATAGGAGGTTTGGAACAAGATGCGAACGGGGTTTCCAATTGGGCTTTCGGCACGGTGCAGGACATAACGTCCATGAAACTGGCCCATCTCTCCTTGCATGAAAAAGACCAGCATCTGGGCCTGGCCTTGCAGGCCGCCGCCGGATTCAGCTTTGAATGGAATCCCCGAACAGACGCGTTGAAGCGATCTCCCGAATGCAAGGTCATATTGGGATTGCCGGATAGTGCAACACGGGAAGATGGGCAGGAATACTGGGATTATGTGGTTCCCAAAGACCGGAATCTATTATTAAAATCCATCAAAGGACTTAGCCCCGAAAACCCGTCTTACACCATTACCTACGGCTGGATAAAACCGGATAACAACATTGTTTATCTCAAAGAGTCCGCCTATGGAATTTTTAACGGCGCCATGGAGTTGGAGCGCCTGGTAGGCATCAGCCTGGATGTCACGCCCCAGGAAATCGTGTTGGATAAACTGGCCGGACTCACCAAGCGATTCAGGCTGCTGGCAAGCGTCGCCGGGAGGCTGTTAGCCTCTGAAGACGTTCAGGCCTCTGTGGAGGACATGTGTATGGAGGTCATGCAGCACCTTTCCTGCTCCTGCTTTTTCAACTACATGGCCCACGAAAGGTCTCACAGGCTTCATCTCAATGCTTACAGCGGAATTCCGGCGGAGCAGGCCAAAAAACAAGAATGGCTGGATTATGGAGAGTCCGTGAGCGGCTGCGTCGCTTTGCAGGGGGAGCCCTTTCTCGGGGAAAACCTGAAGGCTTCCATGGATCCCAAGGCCAGCGCCCTAAAGGACTACGGGATCCAGGCCTATTGCTGTCACCCCTTAGTGGTGGGGGATCAGGTAATAGGTACATTGGCGTTTGGGGCCAGGGACCGGGCTTTTTTTTCTTACGAAGACAAGTCGATCATTAAAACCGTGGCTAACCAAACCGCCCTGGCCATGGAACGGATCCTGAACCAAAACGCCTTGGAAGCGGCGAATGAAAACCTGGAACGCCGCGTGGCCGAGAGAACTCGGGAGTTGGAATCGCTTTTACGGAAGTTAAAGGAAATGTCCCAAAGGGTCATCGAGGTCCAGGAAAACGAGCGAAAGGCCGTGGCCCAGGAAGTGCACGATTCCATCGGCGCCGGGTTGGCCGCCGTGAAGTTCAGCCTGGAAAGGGTTTTTAGTAACGGCCACGCCGCCAGCCATCGCCAAACCGCTGAAGCCATTGAAAAAAGCATCGGAATGCTTAAATCCGTCATTGATGAAGCCAGAAGGCTTTCCAGGGACCTTTGGCCTACAATCCTGCGAGATTTGGGCTTGGTTCCCGGCTTGCATTCCCTGCTTCGGGAGTACGAGGAAGTTCACCCGCAACATGAGGTGCTGAATCAGGTGAGTAAAGATGCGGAAAACATTCCCGCGCCTCTGCACATTGTCATCTATCGGGTTGTTCAGGAAGCCATGAATAACGCCGCCTCTCACTCAAAAGCGGACAAAATAATCGTCAACCTGGCCTCGACGGAGAATAACGGCTGGAAGTTGAGCGTCGAGGATAATGGAATCGGCATGGATACGGATGATGTTTTGTCGGACAAAATGCAATCAAAAAGCCTGGGCCTGGCGAGCATCCGGGAAAGAGTAAGCCTTTCGGGAGGAGAACTCTTTATAGAATCTGCTCCGGGGCGGGGGACGAGGATCGTCGCCCAGTGGAGCGGTTTCGCGGCTTAGGATCAATACTTGAAGGCAATTACTCCTCGACCACCAATCCCTTTTTAATGGCGTAGGCCGTTAACTCGGAGGCGTTGTGCAGGTTGAGTTTCTCCATGATATTAGCCCGGTGCTTTTCCACGGTTTTTACGCTGATGCACAATATATCTCCGATTTCCTTGTTTTTACGGCCTTCCCCCACCAGTTTGAGCACTTCCTTTTCCCGCTGGGTGACAGTGTCCCAGGAAGACTGCTGTTTTAAGGATTGCTTCCCTTCTATAAAGCCCTCCAAAACCTGGTCGGCTATGCCGGGGTCAAGATAGCGCTTCCCGGCCAATACATTGCGAATCGCTCCGAAAAGGTCAGCTCTGTCCGCTTCTTTAAGGCAATACCCATCCGCGCCGGCGCGAAAGGATTCCAGGATGTAATCCTCCGCTTTATGAACCGTAAGCACCAGAATCTTGGTCTCCGGATAGCTGGCTTTGATCTCGTTGATAGCGGACAGCCCATTTAAACGCGGCATGGAAAGATCCAGAAGCAGCAGGTCCGGAAGGTGCTCCCGGACGCATTGAATCGCCTCCACGCCGTCCCTGGCTTCCGCGGTCACCTCCACCTCCTCCATGTCCTCCAGCAAGGATCGCAGGCCGGCCCGGAGAATATTATGATCTTCAGCAATCACCACCTTTTGTTTTGTTTGCATTGAGCGCCTCCGATTCAGGATATTCCCGGCTTTGGGGCCGATGGGCAACGTAAATTTTCAAGAATTTAGCACCAGGCCCGAAAAAAGTAAAGCACACTCCTGGCCGTAATCAGGGCCAACGCAAGTAAAGAATCCGCGTGTGGCGTTTCGTGTTCAGTGAATTTTATGAAAACACAACCTCTTGTAAATACTCAACGTCCATTGCCGCGTTCAGCCTCTTGGTTTTTATACTTCCTTTAAAGGATTTGTCTTTTTTCAGCAAATTCAAGGCGATATGTCTTAGCGCCGCCAAGTTTTCAGGGGCGTGCCCAGCCCTGATCCGGCTTTCATCCTCCCGGAATGCAATGTCCAGGACCCAATGGACCGAATTTTCTATGCCCCAATGATTGCGAACGGCCTCCCCAAATTTCTTGGCGTCACACCCCAAGCTCGTAATATATAAACGCCTTTCCCTGCTGGCCTCGCCATTGACTTCCCGGATGCTTTCCACCATCCCAATGCTTTTTAATCCCATCCATTGCTCTTTGTTGGGGAGCCAGTCAATATCCGAGGTTATTGTATAGCTCCGGGTCTCTATGCGTCCGTGGCCGCCGTCCACTGTTTCATGGCGGTCAAAAATGAAATCCTCCG
>NZ_FQZU01000026.1 GCF_900142135.1 Desulfatibacillum alkenivorans DSM 16219
TCCATCGCGGGCGCCGGCATGGTGACGGGCTTCCTGGTGGACGCAACCGCGGCTACGGGCATTGACATGGACACCACGGCGGACGTGATCAACGCGACCACCCCCGCCGGCAACATTATAATAGAAGAAACCAACGACGTGTACCTGTTCAGCGTGACGGCTCCGGCCGGCACGGTGGACGTGACCACCAAGGGCGCGGGCGACGTGACCGTCGGGACCATCACGGCGGCGACCACAGTGGACCTGACCCTGGGCGGCGCGGGCGACGTGCTGGACGACGGCGATCCCTCCACCCTGATCACGGGCACGGTCCTGACCGTTGACGGACCTTCCGCAGGCGCGGTGTCCGGCGACGTGACCGTGGAAACCACGGTGGGCTCGGTGGACATCGAGGCCACGGGCGACGTGACTGTGAGAGAAACCGACGGCGTCACCCTGACCAACGTGGTCTCGGGCGGCGACGCGGAGATCACGGCCGGAAGCACTGTGACCGTGGTTAGCGTGGATGCAACGACCCGGGCGGCCATCGAATCCGGCGGCAATATCACGGGCGGCGTGATCACCTCTCCTGAGGTTGCCCTGGAAGCGGCGGGCAGCGTCACGAACATCGATCTGGGTAACAACGGCGTAACCCTGGCGGTGCTGGCCGGCGGCGATATTGAAATCGACGGAACCAGCGGCGACCTGACGGTGGGCGCGGTTGACGGCGTGGATCAGGGCCTGTCCGGCGTGATCACGGCCAAGGGCGACGTCACCCTGGACGCAGCGGCCAGCCTGAACGTGAACGCAGACATCACGGCGGGCGGCGGCACGGCCGACCTGAGCGCGCTTGGCGGAAACATCACCACGGTGGACGGGGCTGTTGTGACCGCCTCCCTGGTGGACGCGGACGCCACGGGCTCCATTGACCTGAACACGGACGCCGACACGATAGTCGCTACCTTCAGCGCAGCCGGCGTTGCGTTCATCGACGAAGCAGACACCGTGACGATCCAAAACACCACCGGCGGAACCCTGGATGTGACCATCCTCGAGGACGGGGACATCCTGGACGGCGGCGGCAATAACGTGGACACCCTGTACGCCGAGACCCAGAACGGCGACATCACGTATGTTGACGGGGACAACCTGATCGCCATGGACGTACGGGCTCAGGGAACCGGCCAGAACGTGACCCTGACGGCGGGCGGAAGCCTGGACGTGCGGTACGTGGAAGCGGCCGGCGATACGGTGAACCTGAACGCTTCGGGCGACATCTGGGACAGCACGGGAACGGGCACAAGAGACGTGTTCGCCGGCATCCTGGTGGTTGACGCCAACGCCAATGGCGACGTGAACCTGGACACCGAGGTGCACACGGCTCATGCCGCGGGCGCCAACGTGGTGAACAACGTGACCATCCGTGAAGAGACCGACCTGACGGTGGGCGCCAACGGATTTGACACGGCCAACTCCGGCTCCATCGTGATCACCACGGCCAACGGCGACCTCCTGACCGTGGGCGTGCTGGACGCGGACGGCCCCGGGACCATCACCCTGACCACCAACGGTCCGGACCGGGATATCATCCTGGGCAATGACGTGACCGGCGCCAGCGGCAGCATCATGCTGCACGCATCCGGCGGCGTGAACCAGACCGGCGGCATGGTGACCACGGACGTGGGCGTGGAAGTGACGGCCGGCGGCGCGGTAAGCCTGGCTCAGCCCGGCAACGCCATGACTGAGATCGCGGTGGATACGACCGGTACGGTGGCCATTGACGACGATGCAGCAACGGGCCTGACCGTGGGTACGGTGAACGGCGTGAGCGGCATCGACTCCAACGGCTACAACATAGACATCGACACGGCCGGCAACCTCTCCGTGGATCAGTTCATCAACGCGGGTTCGCTGGGCGACGTAACCATTAACACCATCGGCTGGGTGGCCGGCGCGGGCGACATCACAGGCAACATCATTGACGTCACGGCCACCAACGGCATTGATATAGACACTGTCGGCAATATCATCGACGCCAATGGCGGCGCGGCCGGCAACGTGGTCATCGAGGAGTTGGACGATGTGACCCTCAGGGACATCGACTCCGCGGGCAGCGTGGACGTGACCCTGCTGAACGCCGGCGACATCATCGTGAACGAGATCGACGCAGCGACCAACGTCAGCCTGCACCTGCCCAACGGCAGCGTCCAGAACGACGGAAACTCGGGCACGGATATCGCAGCGGGCTCCGCCCTGATCATTGACAACGACGCGGGCGGCGCCATCACCGGCTACGCCAACGTGGACACCACGGTGAAATCCGCGGACATCCAGGCGGTGGGCGACGTAACCATCCACGAAACCGACGGCATCATCCTGACCCAGGTGACCAGCGATGACGACGTGTACGTGGAGAACGGCTTGAACGGCGACATCTGGGTGAACACGGTGACCGGCCTGACCTCGGTGACCATCGACTCGGACGGCGCCATTGACGGAACCGGCGCCGCCCTGATCACCACGCCCACCGTGGACCTGGATGCGGACACGGGCATCGGCGCAGGGACGCCCATCAACCTGGCCACGACCACCTCGGTGGACGCGGACACGGATACGGGCGCCATTGACCTGAACAACAGCGCTGCGGGCCCCGTGACGGTGAACAGCCTGACCACGGCTTCGGGCGACATCAATTATGAAAGCACGGCCGCCGGCAACCTGCTGGTGACCCTGGCCCGGACCGACAACGGCGACATCACCATCATCAACACCGATGGCGACATCACCTTGGGCGTGGTCTCGGCCATCGGCAACGACGTGACCATCACGGCGGCGGGGTCGGGCGGCATCGACGACGTAGTCGACGAACTGGATGCGGACATCTTCGCAGCCAACGTGGACCTGAACGCGGAGGACGGCATCGGAAGCTCGGAAGCCATCGAGATGGAGATCACCAACACCATCGAGGCGGACACCACAGGAGGCGCCATCGACCTGGATAACGAAGCGTCCACCCCGGCCATGGTGACCATCACGTCCCTGACCACGGGCTCCGGAGACATCAACTTTGATCAGTACTCCAAAGAGGGTTACACCGGAACCACGGACCTGACCGTGAACCTGGCCGCGGCCGGCGGAGCAGCCGCGGGCGACGGCGACATCACCATCACCAACACCACGCCTAACGGCGACATCCTCATCGGCACGGCCGCGGGCGGCATCACGGCCCTGGGCGATACGGTGAGCATCACGGCGGCCGGGTTCATCGACGACCTGCAGGCGGAACCGGATGCGTTCCTGGACATCGACATCACGGCCACGACCATGGACCTGAACGCAGGCCTTGGCATCGGCATGAACGCCGCCCTGGAAACCGAGGCGGACTTCATCACGGCGGACACCATGATAGGCGACGTCATCCTGTGGAACGAAGCCGACAGCCGGGTGGTTGTGAACAGCCTGACCACGGGCAACGGCAATATCAACTTCTTCCAGCAGGGCCTGAACACCTACGGCATGGAAGTGGATGTGGACTTCGTGGAAGTCCGGACCGACTACGGCCACGTGTACCTGCGGAACGTGGACAACACCCCGCTGGACAACACCTACGGCAACGTGTTCATAGGCGACGTGGCGGCCTCGGAAAAGATCTGGATCGTCACCAGCGGATCCATCCTGAACCTGGATGTGGACACCACCACGGTGATCTCGGCTCCCTGGGCTTACCTGGAGGCCACCAACGGCACCATCGGCGTCTTTGAACTGCCCATTGATGTGGACGTGACCGGCGCCTTGTTCATCGAGGCCGGAGGCCTGGACGACGGCTGGCTGTCCGCCAACCTCCAGGGCCGCGACGTGTACGCCCTGTACCCGGACGAAAGAATCCCGGGCCTGGTGCTGTTCAACTCCGAAGAGCCTGGCGCAGCTCCGGGCGTGGGCGGAGTTGTGGACGGCGTGAATCAGTTCACGGACTGGTACTTCCAGGGCATCGCCCAGAACCAGGCGGTGATCGGCAACGAGATCTGGCCTTACGTCCTGCAGCTGGACGTGTTCGGCGACTCCGTCTTTGCTCCGTTCGACGACCTGTTCATGATCGAAGGCAAGGGCATCACCCCGGAAGACGACGAATAACATCAACCCAGGTCCTTGGGGCTCGCTCTCCAGGGACCTGGTTCACCCCTTTTAACTCCATGAGCCCCAGGCGGACCCCCGCCTGGGGCTCCTTTGCTTCCACGCCTGTTTATGGAATGGGCTTCAAACCGGAGCGGCCCTGTTTAATCAAGCAGGCATAAACCTTGTTAATATTATGGATTGCGCCGTTGGGATTTCTATTTGCAGGAAATGGTGCATGTTTTCACATCCTGCAGGTGAAGTCATTCACATCGCCAGCCTATGTAAAACATCGGCTTTTCTTGCTGATTTCATTGACATATGTTATGCTTAGGATTATGAATTACTTCGATTCATTCCCGGTTAGCAACTCCGATCAACGTCCTGTTGGTTGCATATAACGGTTCCCAGTCAAGGAGTGACTTGTCATGGCCAATAAAAAGATCAATGTAGAAAAACTCATTGCCGATCTTAATCCGCCTAAGTGGAAAATATGGATAACGCCTAAAGTGCGGCGGGAGGCTGCGCTTTCTTTGGGGCGCATGAAAAAGGCAGAGGCTTTTGAGCCGTTGCTCACGGCGTTGGAGGATCCCAAAGTGCAGGACGCCGCCATGGAGGCGCTGTCCAGCCTGCCGGTTCCGGGCAAGCAAGCCGCCCGGGCGCTAAAGGCAATCCTGGCTTACAGGCAGGGACTGAAAGTCCGCTTTATCGAGGAATTTTTTAATGAGGACCGCAACTCCACGACCATGAAAATGGTTGGGGACATGCCCATGACCACCATGAAGGCCGAACCGGAAGGCTTTTTGGGTGCGGCCCTTTCCATTTGGTCCCAGCTCAATCCTGACAGGGAGGAGGACCTGGACGCGGCTGCAAGGCAGGGTCTGGCGCCGTACTCCAGGAAGAAATTCAGGAAGAACATTTATATTCTGGCCAGAAACGAGATTTTTCCCACTTGGGCGGAATTGGACGTCATCAACAGCCTTTTTGAGGCGGCGGATGATATGATTGTCTCCATTGCGGGCCCGGAAGCCGTTCCCGACTACGAGCCGAAGAAGGAAGGCGACGATCGCAGCGATGCTTCCAAAGGCAAGGACGCTGAAATGGGCAAGGCGCTTTCTAATGAGGCGCTGCACGACTTTGTGGTCAAAGCCTTGGGGGCAAAAAGCGCCATCACCACGCCCATGCCGCAAATTCCTTTGATCATGGAAGGCTTTTTCAAGGAATTGAAAGAGCGTTATCCTCTTTTGGATCCTCAGGAGATATTCAAGCTCTTGTCGGGCGCTGTCAGGTTGAACTGCCACACCTGCGGCCCTTTAGCCACTGAGTACACCCAGGGTCTGCTCGGCAAGGTGGAAGAGAGCTTTGAATCGGGGACGCCCTTGGACTTGGGAGAACTCACCAATGCCTCAGCCGGCTCTTTTGCGAAGGGCCACAACCCCGGCTGCAAAGGATTTGGCGTGGAATTGACCTTTGATCCCAGCGGAATCGAGGCGCCTGCCAAAGCCATTGAAGCGCGCAGAGAAGCCGCTGAAGGCAAACCGGCGAAAGAGGATAAAGAGGAGGCCCCAGCCCCGGTAGAGGCCGCTCCTGCGCCGCCTCAACCGGAGCCTGAGATTCTGGTTGAAGAACCCGCGCCTGCGCCGTCTGCATACAATGTCCTTTACAAAGGCGAGCTTATTGAGGGCAAAACCCTGGACGAGGTAAAGCAGGGCATTGCCAAGCTCTACAAGGTGGACGCCGCTAAAGTGGAGGGCTTTTTTTCGGGCAAGCCGCGCGTGGTTAAAAAGGGCGTAAACCGGGAAACCGCGGAAAAAATGGTGGCCGCCTTCAAAAGGGCGGGGGCTAAAGCCTATTGGGAAGAAGTGTCTTAAGAATTGCGAAAAAAAGGCGCACAGTCTGGGCTGATTTCATGGCGGGCCGCCGTTTATCGTTCGTTTTTTTTGCAAAGCTGGTAAGCCTTTTGCATCAACGGCTTGGCAAGGAGGCGAATGCAATGCAAAATAATGATTTTGGAGCAGGGTTTAACAGCATGGCAAGTCAGGATATTTTGGAGTGTTTATCCGTGATCCCCATGTTTGAAGATTTGACGCACGAGCAAATGTTGGCGGTGTCCAAGCAAACCCTGTTGTTGACCGTCGAGGCGGGAGAAACGGTTTTTAGAGAGGGCGACAAAGGCGATTTTGTCTGTTTTGTGGCGGAAGGCCTGTTGGCCGTCGTGAAATCCCTGGAGGGCGGCAAGTTCGCCGAGCTTACCAGCCTGCCTCAAGGCAGCTCCATTGGGGAGATGGCGGTTATAGATGATTTTCCCCGTTCGGCCACGGTGATTGCCCGGAAGCCAAGTCAATTAATAACCATGACCAGAAGCCAATTCCATAGGGTGGTGACGGAGAATCCTGAAATAGGGATCAAGCTGCTGAAGGGCATTGCGCGGGTTTTATCCATGAACTTGCGGAAAACATCGGCTAATCTCGTTCAGCATATGCTGCCCTTATTGTGAATTGCCTGTATTATTTGTGAATTTTATCCTATATTCACTGTGAAGCGTTTCATTGCCGTAAGTGAAAAAATAGGGTTATTATGCACTCGGAAAACGGGAAGCGCTACCAACCTGATCCGGTGTCAAACTTAACAGCGCAGACCGTCCCCATCCCCTTTTGGGAAGCCCCTGAGGCAGGTTACTGGTTCCCCCAGCCTGGTTTCGGGGGCTTTTTCTATTTTATGCCCTATGCAACGGCTCCAAACAGGGCGCCCGATCAATCCTAAAGTTTTCCGCCAGGCTCTCCGAACAATATGTCAAGATCCTCCAGCCTCCCGGAGGATTGGGTTTCCAATTTATACAGAACCCCGAAACGCCTGTTGGACCCCACACAACACGAGGTTCGGGGTTTTGTTATATGGGGCGAGGCCGAGGCGCACGTCTCCTTTTGCTATATTGCACCCCAAAATCAACCAATTTTAAGTGGATGGCATCGGGATAATACAGGACAACTTCATGTGGGCTGCATCCCGCAGCCCGGGGAACCTTGCATGTACACGAGGGGTGTAGGGATTTCCTTCTGCTTGCCCGGCAAGCGTCAGGAAGGATCCCTTTGGCGCCGCATTTTTACATCGACGCCATTTGTTGACTGGCAACAGCTTTTTGTCTGGGCTTGTGCATGGGCTTGGAGCCCAAGTACATGGCATATTGTTCTGGGTCGAAAATCGCCCGCAATAAGATATGGTAGGCGACCATATCAGGTTCTTCCCTTTCACACTTCACATCCCTGTTAGGGCAAGGACCACAGTCCCAATCGGGAAGATTATGCTTGGCGGCGCTAGTGAGGCATGTGTTGTAGTATGGGCAGTCAAGGTTTCTCATAATCATCCTTTCCTACGAACACTTTCCCGGTGCGGGGGGTTAGGCCTAAAGAGGCGGATTACAAAAAAAGAACATCAAAAGCTAAAACACTTCTACGTTTGAGGGTTGTGTGGCAAGGGCGCCCAAGGGGGAAGCCGATTTTGTCTCTTTTTGCTGTCGCTTCTTTTACTTGCAAAATCAATTCCAAAACTGATGTTTTTTTTAATAAAAATAAAAATGAAGTGTTTTCGCGCGTTTTGCCGGGGCCGGTCCGATTGTGAAAAAATTCCTTTGCCCCCTTATCCCGCAAAACAGGGCATAATCCTGTCTGCCAGGACAAATGGCACATCACTGTGGCGCCTTTTTGACAAAACTTGTGGCAAAAGAAATATTTCACAAGTTGCATTTCAGATCGTTAATAGGTATAAGCATAGTGGTTAACGAAAAGGCCCCGCCCCACGATAAAAGGCCCCTGCAGCCCTATACGAGGATCTTTATGAAAGCAAAAATTATCGGTTTGTTAAAAGAGGCGACAACTCCCTTGTCCGGAGAAAAGATCAGTCAGGACCTGGGCGTATCGCGCGTGTCCGTGCATAAGCATATTAATGGACTTCGGGAGCGGGGCTATTCCATCACTGCGGGTTCTACGGGGTACACCCTGGAGGACGAAGGGGATTTTTTGTATCCCTGGGAATTTGGGGAAAGGGAGCCGCTGATTCATTTTTATGAAGAAGCAACGTCCACCATGACAATTGCCAGGGACCTGGCGGAAAGCGGCTGCCCTCATATGACCACGGTGGTCGCGCAAAGGCAGACAAAAGGGCGCGGAAGGTTGAATCGGGTATGGGACTCCCAGGATGGAGGACTTTATTTTACTGTAATTCTAAGGCCTTCTTTTCCCATCAACCAAGTTTATAAAGTCTTGTTTACAGCCTCCGTCAGCCTGGCGCAGGTGGTCAGGAATTTGACAGGCATCAACGCAACGGTAAAGTGGCCCAACGACATCCTGGTGGGCGAGAAAAAGCTGAACGGCATGCTGTCGGAAATGGCGACGCAGGATGAGTTCGTCCAGTACGTGAATTTGGGGATCGGCGTTAACGTCAACAACAATCCTTCCAAAGCGGAGCCCAATGCGGTTTCCATCCGCGATTTGCTGGGGCGGGAGTTTCCCCGGAGGAAAATACTGACCGGTTTTCTTGATAATATGGAAGAACGACTTGAGAACAAGGGCGAAGACGTAATCGCGCAGTGGAAGCAGTATACTTCCACCATCGGCCGCCCGGTGAGGATTCAGACTACCCGGGAAGTGCTGGAAGGCCGAGCCGTGGATGTAAACTCCCAGGGATCGCTGATCGTGGAGTTGGCGGACGGTGCGTTGGAGGAGGTTTTTCATGGGGACTGCTTTTATCAGTCGGGGGAGGCGCAGGAAAGTTAAGGCGCCTCAATTTTAATGCAGGCAATAAAGGGTTATTAAATATGAACGAAAATATCGGCGAAGAAAACGCCTTTTCATTCACGCAAATCCGGAACATGGTCCTGGGCGCCCTGATGGCGGCCCTGATGGCCGTCGGCGCATACATCGCCATTCCCGTAGGGCCCGTGCCCATTGTATTGCAGAACATGTTCGTCATGATGGCCGGGCTTATACTGGGGCCTTGGTGGGGCGCCGCCTCCGTGGGGATATATATGCTGGCGGGCATATTGGGCATGCCGGTTTTTTCCGGAGGCGGGGCCGGGCTGGTGCAGTTTATGGGGCCCACCGGGGGCTATCTTTTTGCGTACTTGCCCGCGGTTGTTCTTATCGGGCTTATTTCCGGCCAGGGAAAAAATTATCACGACAATCCTGCGGCGGGGGCTGTGACCAAGGCCATGGTTTATGACGTGCTCGCCATGGTCCTGGGGTCGGCGCTGGTATACGCCATCGGCGTGTCCCGATTAAAGAGCATGGCCGGTTTTTCGTGGGGAAAGGCCTGGGCGGTGGGCATGGCGCCCTTTCTTATAGGGGATGTTATAAAAATCGCCGCCAACGCCTCTTTGATCGTTGGGATCAGAAATATGCTGCGGCGTTTTAAATCGGATGAATAGCATGGCCGAGTCAGTCCTTGAGTTTAAAAAGGTCACCCACACCTTTGCCGGAGGAACAAGGGGCTTGTCCGGGGTGTCATTCAGGGCGGCGCCGGGAGAATTCATCATCCTGTGCGGAAAGAACGGTTCGGGCAAGACCACGCTTCTCCGGCACATGAACGCCTTGTCCCTTCCTTCCGAAGGAGAGGTGCTTGTGGCCGGCGTTTCCACCAGAAAGAACCCCGTTCAAGCCCGTCAGGTTGTGGGGATGGTTTTTTCGGATGTGAGAAACCAGATCGTGGGGGAGACCGTGGCGGACGACGTGGCTTTCGGGCCGGAAAACCTGGGCCTTCCCGAGGAGGAGATCAACAAAAGGGTGAAGGCGTCTTTGGAAGCCGTGGGCATGGGCCATATGGGCGACCGCCGGCCTTATTTGCTTTCCGGAGGGGAAAAACAGCGGACGGCGGTTGCCGGAGTGCTGGCCATGGAGTCCCGGGTGATCGTGTTTGACGAGCCGTTTTCCAACCTGGATTATCCGGGGGTGAAGCAGGTGCTGCAGCAAATGGTGAATTTACACGGGTTGGGCAAAACCATCATCGTGGCCACCCATGATATTGAAAAGGTCGCCGCCCACGCGGGACGCATCTTGGTCATGGATAATGGTCGCCTGGCCCTGGATTGCTCTTTGGAGGAGGCGGCCCCGGATCTGGAAAAATACGGCGTGCGAAGGCCTTGCGCCTCGCTATTCGGCCGGGAGGTCGATTCGTGGCTGGAGTAAATCTTTTTGTATACACGCCGGGCGCCACGGCCGTTCACAGGATGGACCCCAGGTTCAAGCTGGCGGCGCTTGTCGTTTTGAGCCTGGCCACGGTGCAATGCGGCCCTTACGCCGCCTTGGGGCTGTTTTTTATAGCGGCCTTCGCCGCGATCGCCGGCAAGATTCCCGCTTTTACCATGATCCGAAACGCCCAGGTGTTCCTCCTTTTTCTCGTGGGAATCATCCTGGTTCGAGGCGCCGTCACGCCGGGACCGGCTGTTTTTAACGGCGCAATTCCCTGGTTTTCGGTCAACGGACTGGAGGACGGCCTGCTTATCAGCTGGCGTTTGTTCGTGGTTTTGATCGCCAGTGCGGTTTTTACGGGCGCCACCCGGACGAGCGGGGTTTTTTCCGCGGTCAGGTGGTATTTCAAGCCCATCCCGTTCATGGACGGCGCCCGGGCGGCCATGATGCTGACTTTGATGATGCGTTTCATCCCCATCATTCTGGACGAGGCGGATTCCATCAAGGAGGCGCAAAGGTCCCGCGGCCTGGAAAACAGGAAAAATCCGGTATATCGCATCACCCGTTTGATTCCCCCTTTGATGGAGCGCACCTTCACCCGGGCTCAGGACCTTACCCTGGCCCTTGTGTCCCGGAATTTCGGCCCTAATCCCACGTCCCGCGGACTGCACGCCCGGAAAACCGACTGGCTTTACTTGCTCCTGCTTTTTAGCCTGTGCGCCGGATTGCGCGTCTTGGATTGACACCCGCCCAAAACCTGTACTACAAAGCCTTTTACTCACCATAACCGGAACAGGGAGGAATGCGTGAAGATCCTTATTGTAGGCGCGGGGGAAGTCGGTTTTCATATTGCAAGCCGTTTGGCCACGGAAAACAAGGACGTGGTCGTCATAGATAAAGACCCCAAGGCGTTGAAAAGGGTTTCAGAGCAACTGGACGTCCAGGTTTTTGAAGGATCGGGCAGCAGTCCGGAAGTGCTTCGGGAGGCGGGGATTTCCCAAAGCGACATATTGCTGGCCGTCACTGATTCGGACGAAACCAACCTGGTTTCCTGCCTGGTTTGCGATCTTCTCTCCCCAGCCACCCGCAAGCTCATACGCATCCGGGATTCGGATTACACCGATTTTACGGACCGCTTAAAGGACGATCCTCCGCATATTGACACGGTGATCAACCCGGAAGTGGAATTGGTGCGTACGGTTCAGAGGCTATTAGAGGTTCCGGGGGCCGAGGACGTGGCGGAGTTTTCCGACGGCGCCATCAAGCTGATCGGAGTGCGCCTGGACGAACTGTCTCCTTTATCCAACATGCGTTTGACCAAATTGCGTGAGGTGACCGGAGACTTTCATCTGCTCATCGCCGCTATTGTCCGGGATGAGGAGTTGATCGTCCCCACGGGCCGGGACTCCCTTTTGCGGGGAGACCTGGTGTACTTTGTAACGGACGACGCCAACCTGCACACGGCCCTCAAACTTTTCGGCAAGGAATCCCGCACTGTGAAGCGGGCCTTTATTGTGGGCGGAGGCCGCATTGGCATGCGTCTGGCCAGGGCTTTGGCGCAAAACGGCGTGTATGTGAAAATCGTGGAAGACGATCCGCAGCGGTGCAACCGGCTGGCCGAAGCCCTGAATAACGTGGTTGTGCTCAACGGGGACGGCACGGACCAGGGCTTGCTGGCCGAGGAAAACATCGAGGATATGGACGTGGTCATCACCGTGACCGGAGACGAAGAAACCAATATCCTCACCTCCCTGCTCGCCAAACGCATGGGAGTGCCCATTGCCGTCACAAGGATTAACAAATTCGGATACTTTCCCTTGACCACGGCTATTGGGATCGAGCATGTCATAAGCTCCAGGCTGTCGGCAATCAACACGATTTTAGGGCATGTCCGGCGGGGTAAGGTGCTGTCCTCCGTATCCCTCAAAGGGGAGCGCGCCGAGGTTTTGGAGGCCGAAGCTCTTGAAACCGCGGAGATTGTGGGAAAGCCTTTAAAGAGCATCAGCTTTCCAAAGGGCGCGCTGGTTATCTCCATCATAAGGGATAACGAGGTGATCATCCCCAGGGGGGACAGCGTGATTCAGCCTGCGGACCGGATCATTCTGTTATGCTCCCAACAAGCCATTCCAAAAATCGAAAAGGCCATGGCCGTCAAGCTTGAGTTCTTTTAACCAACAGGACTCGTGGAATTTCGGGGACATGGCCTTATCTCAGGAATAGTTGTTGAAATTATCAGTAATGACGCTTGAGGTAAGGATCGCGTCCCTTGAGGTTTGATATGGTCTGCGCCGATCAGAATTAGGATTATGATATGAGATGGGGCCACACATTTTCGGTTGTAGGAATTTTGCTTGTTTTTTGCGGGCTGGCCATGGCGTTGCCCATGCTGGTCGGCCTGTATTATCAGGACCAGAGCATCATTCCCCTGGCCAAAGGCATGGGGATCACGCTTCTGGTGGGCGCCATGATTTATCTGGCGGCTCCTGCCAAACAACAGGAATCCCTAAGCCATAGGGAAGGCATGGCCATTGTGGCTCTCGGCTGGGCCGCCGTTGGCGTAGCCGGCGCCCTGCCTTTTTATTTTTCCACGTCTTTTTTGGGGTTTACGGACGCAGTGTTCGAATCCGTGTCCGGTTTCACAACCACCGGATCCTCCGTGTTGTCCGACATCGAAGGCGTGCCCAAAGGGCTTTTGATGTGGCGCAGCATGATCCAGTGGCTGGGCGGCATGGGCATTATTGTGCTGTCCGTCGCCATCCTGCCCTTTTTGGGCGTTGGCGGTATGCAGTTATATAAAGCTGAAGTGCCCACGCCGGTTCCCGACAAGTTAAAGCCCCGCATCCGCGACACGGCGGTCATCCTGTGGCAGGTTTACGCCTTGTTTACGGTTTTGGAGGCCGTGCTGTTGTTTGTGGGAGGCATGAGCGTTTTCGACTCGGTTTGCCACGCCTTCACCACCATGCCCACGGGCGGCTTTTCCACGCTGAACACCTCCGTGGGGCAGTATCACAGCCCTTATTTTGAGTGGGTGATCATTATTTTCATGATCATAGCGGGCATTAACTTTTCCTTACACTTTCAGTTATTGCGGGGCAAGCCCATGGCCCTGTGGAAAGATCCCGAATGCCGGTTTTTCCTGGGCCTTGTATTCGTGCTGGTTGCCGTAATCACCCTGAACATCCACGGGAAGATATTCACCAGCCTGAACGAATCCATACGGGCTTCGGCCTTTCAGGTTTCCTCCATCATAACCACCACCGGGTACGCCACGGCCGATTACGAGCTATGGCCGGCCTTGAGCCAGCTTCTCATTATGTTTTGCATGGTGGTGGGCGCCTCGGCAGGGTCCACCGGCGGCGGCATCAAGTGCCTGCGGGTCATGCTGCTTTTTAAATACTGCTACCGGGAGTTGTTCCGCATGATCCACCCCCGGGCCGTCATCCCGGTCAAGCTGGGGGGCAGGGTGGTGCCCGAGGATGTGCTTCACAGCGTGTGCGCCTTTTTCGTTTTGTACATGGGCTTGTTCGCTATTTCGGCCCTGGTGCTTGCGGGCATGGGCGTGGACCTGGTGACCTCCATGGCCGCCGTGGCCGCCACCATCGGCAACATAGGCCCCGGGATCGGAGGCGTCGGGCCCATGGACAATTTCGCAAACATCCCTCTGGCCGGCAAATGGCTTTTGGTTTGGTGCATGCTCCTGGGCCGCCTGGAAATCTACACGGTCATCATCCTGTTCGTCCCCGAGTTTTGGAGGAAGTAGGGGTTAAACATGATTTGAATGCTGCAAAACGAGGGGCGAAATCAAGGGACGGGCGCGCTTGAACACCGAGTGTTTTCACCACGCCGATGAATGCCATAGAGGGTGAAACTCTTCCAAACGCAATGTAGCCGCAGGGCTTGCCCTGCTCTTGGCGGAGATTGTTGCCTCCGCGTAACTATCCGTCGCCTGAAACTATTTAGGGATTGATGAATCAAATTTTTTCATGGCGTCCAGGATTTTCCTTATCGTGCTTCCAGTTTTTCGGATTGTTTCGGATGTACTCCCTGGCGGCATTTAAGGATTGAGGATTTCTGATGACGTGCTCATAATAATTGCGCTGCCAAACTGGGCCGGATTTTTTCAAAAAGCGATTGATATCCAACGTAGAGATGGATTTAAAAACGCGAACAACATCACCCAATGAGTACCTTTGGTTGGCGCCCTGAGTTGATTTGATAGTTGTTCCTCCAGGCGAGGAGGCATATTCGGTGGAGTCTTTTTCGGAAAGGCAAGCCTTTCCACTATGCAGGGCAAGCCCTGCGCCTACATTGTCTCGAAAATCTTTGTTCACAGCAGAACAGGGCTGAGACATATCGTCAATATAATTCTTTTCATTTGTCGGATTTTCGGCATTCGTGGTGTATACTTGCCCTGGAAATATTAAAAATCCATGCACATGATTGGGCATAATCACGAAAGTATCTAAACGCAAATTTTGGAAACGGTCGGGCAGGGCATCCCAAATTTGTTGTACTATCTCTCCGTTCCTGTTTAGCGCCATTTTACTTTTTAAAATGCGCCCAAAAAGGTTCTTTCGAGTCCTCTCGCAAATCGTGACAAAATAGGCGCCTGGACGAGAATAATCATATCTCTTAAGGCGTAAGGAGCGGAACTTGCCTCTTTGTTGGGGATTGTCCATGGTTGTTTCTCCAACAAACTGTCAATGTTGAAGTGCTAAAACCGCTTGATATCAGATATTAAATTAATCTTCGTTAAAATAGTCCGAGTCAATTGTTTTTATTTCATATGCGGTTTTTACTGAAGTTCCGATGTTGAAGTCAATCATGAATTCAGCTAGTTGTCGCCCGTCAATGAGAACGACTTTTGAATCGATATTTTGAGAATACTCAACAGCGTCTTTAGAGAAGACTGCTGTTGTTATAAAAACCCCCTTTTTTCCCCGCTTTCCAATCAGTGCTCCGACAAATTTTTGAATTTCAGGTCTGCCAACCGTTCCTTCCCAACGCTTGGCTTGGAGATATATGGCATCAAGGCCAAGGCGGTCTTCTTTGATAATTCCATCGATGCCGCCATCGTGGCTTTGCCCCACTGATTTGCCGGCATCTTCCAAGGAACCGCCGTATCCTAATGCAATCATGAGGTCAACGACCAACTTTTCAAAAAACTGGGGCGAATTAGTCTTCAGGATATCAAGTATTTCAGAAGCCAACTCCTTTCGAATATCCTTGTATGCATTGGCCAAAATTTCCTCGGGCGTTTCAGAAATAGCTGCTTTCCCATTTTTTTCAGTTTCATTGTCTTTTGGTTTGGATAAATTGGCAGAATGAAACTCAACAAACTCCGGATATTGATTAAGCACTTTGATATCAATCCGGTCGTGCCCTTGCTGGCGCAGTTCCCTGCCTCTATCGGTAATTTTAAAATGAGCCCATTTTGTGGCCTCAAAGACTTTGGCTTGTACGAAGTAGCTCTTCGCCCAAGCGATGCGGTTATCAAATTTTCTTTGCCGTCCGCTTGGCAGAAGCTCAGACAAGTCCTCGCTGTCTAAGGAAAAGTACTCTTTCATTGCTTCCCTGGCTTCCTTCATTGAGTGTTCAGCTCCATCAGAAGCAAACTCCAGAAGCGGCTTGAAGAAAGACTGAAAGTCAGGAACAGACATGAATGCACCCCCTTGCTTAAATTATGGGCAATGAAGATTATTTCATTTCAGTATCAGCTAATCTAAGAATTATCAATGACATAAGATTTGAATAGTAGGGGCAGGCATAGGCGAGCAAGCAACAAGACAAAAGGGGAAAGCCTTTCCATCCAGGCTTTCCCCTTTGTGGTTTACGTTGAGATGGAAAAACCGCCCTTAGGTCATGGGAATGAATTCCTTTTCCCGGACCTCGTCCAGGACGATGGCGTCGGCCGGGCAGGTTACCTGGCACACTCCGCAGCCCATGCAACGGTCCGGATCCACTACGGCGGCGCCTTTGTCTTCGTCCATTTCAATGGCTTTGAACACGCATCGCTCCAGGCACAATTCGCATTCTTCGCAGGCGTCCTCGTCGATCACCGCGCAAAACCGGCTGGGGTCGTTCATGGCCCGGCCGTATTCCACCATCATGGGCATGGCCATGCAGCAGCAGCCGCAGCAGTTGCAGATAAAGTGCATGTTTTCGGCCCGGTTCATGGTCACGTGGATGAGCCCGGCTTCCTCGGTTTGCTTGATGATGTCCAGGGCTTCCTGCTTGGAGACTTTTCGGCCCGTCTCCCTTTCCAGGGCGTATCGGGCGGATTTTCCAAGCTGGAGGCAGACTTCCACGGGGCTGTCGCATTTGTGGGCGATGACGCGGCACGTGCACTTGGTCACCGCAATGTCTTCGCTGTCTTCGATCAGGTCCTTGCAGCTTTCATAGGCCAGGATCTGGGACTTGGGATTTAAAGACTGCTCCACCGGAATGATTCTGGAAAAGGGCCGGGGCATGAATTTTTCCACCATCTTGGTGTATTCCGGCCATTCCTCCTCCATGAACTTCTGCCACAGGTCGTAATACTCCTGGGTGGCGCCGTGCCATAGAATGGTGGCGTCGTGGAACTGCATGACTTCCCGGGGCATGCGGTAGACGATTCCCTGGGGCTTATAGGACTTGAAAACCAGGCCTTTTTTGAAGAAGTCCACCATTTTGTCTTCCACGGCGGAAAGATCCATGGAAAACTTGTCCGCCAACTCCTGGGCTGTGGCGGGCATGGACAGGAGCATTTCCGCTTCCTGCTCCGTGGTCATCATGGCGATAAGCCGGGGGACGATCCCTGATCCCGGGATCATTATCTTTTCTGCGAATTGCTCGTAGACGGTCTTTCCCATAAATCCTCCTTGGACTCGTTATGATGGTATGGGCCGGGCGATATGGAGCTGTCTTGCTCAAGAGCAGAAGTATGCTGCGCAGTTCGGCTGCGGCTTTCCGTAACTCGCTCCAAAGCATGCTTCAGGATTCGTTACTTGCCGAACTTCTTGTTCACCTCTCCCTTCAGCCAGTCGACGAATTCATCCAGGCCGGTATCCTTGGTGGCGCTGGTCTTGAACACAGGCATTTCAGGATGCACGGTCAGCATATTTTTCACGGCCAGGTCCGCGTCCACCTCCAGGTAGGGGACCAAGTCCATTTTATTGAGGATGGCGACGTTGCAAACCCGGAACATCAAGGGGTACTTGAGGGGTTTGTCTTCGCCTTCCGTGATGGAAAGGACCACGCCCCGGGAGTCCTCGCCGATCTCAAACTCGGCCGGGCAAACCAGGTTGCCTATGTTTTCTACGATCAGCAGGTCGATTTCCGAGAGATCCAACTCTTTGGCGGCGCTCTTGATGACATGAGCGGCCAGATGGCAGTCCCCCCCGAAATCGTCGGTGGTGATCTGAACCACAGGCGCGCCGGTGACGGAAAGACGGTCCGCATCGTTGGTGGTGCACACGTCCCCTACGATCACCGCAGCTTTGATTTCGGGCGCCAATTTTTGCAGCACTTTAGTCAGCAGGGTGGTCTTGCCCGACCCCGGAGAACTCATGAGATTAAAGACATACACGCCCTGCTGGGTGAAATAATCCCTGTTTTCCTGGGCCATTGTGTCATTGACGTCCAGGACTTTGCGTACGACTGGTATTTCCATGGTTGCTCCTTTGCTTATTTTTTCTTTTTGGATTTCTTTTGGGCCTGTTCCATTTCTCCAGGATCCGCCACCTCAATGGAGCTGACGGTCAGTTCCCTGCCTGAAATGATATCCAGTTTGCCGCTTTTACATTTTTCGCACGAAAAATCTGCATCCGTTATAATGGTCTCCGTATAACACTCCTTACAGACCGCAACGATTGGAATTTCCTCGATGTTAAGCTCCGCTCCCGCCAAGGGCGTGTCCTTTGCCACAATTTCAAAGCAGAAGCGCAGGCTGTCCGGCACAATGGCCGTCAGCTTGCCCACCCTCAGGTTGACGGCTTTCACTTTCAGGTCGGCGGGAGTCTTGGGGATGGCGGATTTGGCGATTTCCGCAATCTGCAGGGCGATACCCATTTCATGCATATGATTATTTTCCGATGCGGGGATTGGGAGAGGGGGTAAGGTCCCGAGCCAGCCAGCCCCCCGCCTTTGCGTGGCATTCCGGGATGAAAAAACGAACGTTTGCTCTATAATATAGCCATGTGGTTGAAAATTGCAATACGTAAAATGACAGCAAGGGCCGGGCCTTGTCAAGCGGCGCCATGGGGGGCCGGGGGTTAAGACTCTGCTTTTTAAACAAATAGGCCGGGAGTGGGCCGCTTGTTCAAAGGGGGGGCGGACTGGAAAAAATCTTCCAAGACCGGGATTATATTGTCAATCTCCTTGGCGGCGAAGAGCCTTTTATGCAAGGCGTGGCCGAACTGGAAGTTTGCGCAGTAATAGGGGGAAAATTTCATGAATCGGAGAAAAGCGGTTCGCGGCTCGAAACGTTTGGCGCAAAAGGAGGCCATGGCCGTTCCCGCTGTCTTGTAGTCGTCCAGGGCCGGCGCCATGCCTTGGGACCACTGGGCCATGATCCAGGGCTGGGCCAGGGCGATGCGGCCTAAAGCCACGCCGTCGCAGCCGCTCATGGAGAGCATTTTTGCGGCGTCGTCCAGGCTGATCACATTGCCGTTGCCGAAAACCGGAACCTCCACGGCGTCCTTGACCAGCCCGATATACTCCCATTTGGGGGGGCGGGTGCGCAGGTCCGGCGCAACCCGGGGATGGAAAATCAGCGCGTCCGCGCCTTCGTCGCGAAAAAGGCGGGCCATGGAGACGGCATGGGCGGGATCGTCCTTCCAGCCGGTGCGGAATTTCACGATGACGGGAATATTGACCGCCTTGCGGACCGCTCTCACCACCTGGGCCGCCAGGTCCGGTTTGGCCAGCAGGGCCGCGCCCGAGCCGTACCGGCAAATGGCTCTGGCCGAACAGCCGCAATTGATGTCCACGCCGAAAAAGCCCTCCGCCTCGATGCGTTGCGCCGCTTGGGCCATGGTTTCCGGTACGGATCCGAAAATCTGGCAGACCGTGTGCTCCAACTCTTCCTCCCTCCATGAGAAGACCGTGGAAACCTTGGGATTCTCGTGGGGAACGCTCTTGGCGCCCGCCATGCCCGTATACAAAAGGCCGTATCCTCCGTACAGGGCCAGGACCTCTCGAAAGGCGATATGGGTCAGCCCGGCCATGGGCGCCAAAACCAGGCGGTTGGCGATGGTTTTTCCCCCAATGGCCAGGGGGGAGTTTAAGAATTCTTGGAGGTTAGTATTCAAAGCCGCCTTCAATTGAGCATGGGGGACGTCGTGCTTGGAGTTAAGGGTGCACGATCCTTATCTCGCCTATTTGCTTGGGGAATTCATGGTTTCCGCAGAGATAAGGTCATGTCCCCCTAACTCTTCCCGCCGCATTCTTTTACGGGTGCGCTTGATTCTGTGTTTGCCCTTCCCAATAGGAAAAAAACGGGGAAAGCCGTTTGATGCGTCCGGCTTTCCCCGCGTATGGGACCTTTGAAAATGTCGGGTTGTTAATCCACGGGCACGATCCAGCCAAAGGGATCTTCCTTTTCGCCGAACTGGATGCCGGTGATGGCGTCGTACAGCTTTTGAGACAAGGGGCCCACTTCGTTGTTGCGAATGGTGATGACCCTTTCGTCGTAACGCAGTTCGCCGACCGGGGAGATGACCGCGGCGGTTCCGGTGCCGAAGCATTCTTCCAGCTTGCCGGCTTCATTGGCTTCGAAGATTTCCTCGATGGAGATGTGCCGTTCGGAAACGGGCAGTCCCCAATGCCTGGCCATGGTCAGGACGGAATCCCTGGTGATGCCGGGTAGGATGCTGCCGTTCAGTTCCGGGGTGACCACTTCGCCGTCAATGACGAAGAAGATGTTCATGGAGCCCACTTCCTCCACGTACTTTCTTTCCACGGCGTCCAGCCAGAGCACCTGGGTGTAACCGGCTTTGGCGGCCTTGTGGCCCGCCAGCAGGCTGGCGGCATAGTTTGCGGCCGTCTTGGCTTCGCCGATGCCTTGGCGGGAGGCGCGCACATGCTCGGTGGTCACCAAAATCTTGATGGGGGCGAAGCCTTCTGCGTAGTAGGCGCCCACCGGAGAAAGAATGGTGAAAAAGCGGTAAGTCTGGGATGCAGCCACGCCCAGATAGTTGTCCGTTGCAATGATGGTGGGCCGGATGTACAAGCTGGTGCCGGGAGAACTGGGAACCCAGTCTTTTTCCACGGAGATCAGCTGCCTTAGATGGTCCAGGGCTTCGGCTTCATCAAAATTGGGAATGCACAGCATGGAAGCCGAGCGGTTGAATCTTGCGAAGTTGGCCTGGGGCCTGAAAAGCTGAACCTTTCCTTTGGGAGTCCTGTACGCTTTAAGTCCCTCAAAAATCGCCTGGCCGTAATGAAATACCAGCATGGCGGGGTCGCAGGATAAAGCCGCATAAGGTTCAATCCTGGGATCAAACCAGCCTTTACCCTCGGCATAGTCCATGTTGAACATGTGGTCAGTGAAAATCTTCCCGAATCCCAGCTGGTCGTCAGCAGGGTGGGGTTTCAAATTGGATGCCTTAGTGACCTTGATTGCCATCGTCTCCTCCTTAGGGACAAGTAAAGTGAAATAATCTTATTTCATAAACCCATTTCAGCGATTTGACAACCCGATTTTTGGGGAAAAATAAACCTGTACTTAAAAAACGCCCTCATTGCCGCTGTTGACTTGAACGTATCCTTCTGCTAATCCCTCGCTGGAATTGTTGCGCATTGAACCCAAGGAACAATTATTAACGCGAAAGGACATCAACCATGGAAAGAACTCTCTCCATCATCAAGCCCGACGCCGTGGAAAGAAACCTCATTGGAAACATTATCAAACGCTTTGAGGACGCCGGCATCAAAATCGTAGCCATGAAACTGCTTAAGCTCAGCAAAGCCCAGGCCGAAGCCTTTTACGCCGTGCATAAGGAACGCCCCTTTTACGGCGAACTGACCGATTACATGTCTTCCGGCCCTTGCGTGCCCATGATCCTGGAAGGCGAAGGCGTCATCCTGAAGAACCGCGAAATCATGGGCGCCACCGATCCCAAGGAAGCGGCCGCGGGAACCATCCGCGCCGACCTGGCCATTGACAAAGAAAAGAACAGCGTGCACGGCTCCGACGCTCCGGAAACCGCGGCTCAGGAAATCGCTTTCTTTTTCACCGAGTACGAACTGGCCGGTTAATGCCCCACAGCGTTGATTTAAAAAATGTAGCCATTGTCCTGTGCGAGCCCCAGATACCCGAAAACATCGGCGGGGCTGCCAGGGCAATGGCTAATATGGGCCTTGAGCGGCTCATTGTGGTTAAGCCGAAAAGCCTGGCCCAGGAAAAGATCTACCCCATGGCCACCGCCGGGGCGCGCCATCTCATTGACTCCATGGAAGTGGTGGACGACCTGAAGACCGCACTCCAGGAATTCAATTGGGTGGTGGGAACCACAGCCCGGCTGGGCAGCCACCGTAAAGCCATGACCGTGGAGAACATGGCCGCCAGGCTCATTTCCATGACCGGGGAAAACAAGGTCGCCCTGGTTTTCGGCAGGGAGGATCGCGGCCTTTCCACGGAAGACGTTCGCCTGTGCCACCAACTGGTGAACATCCGCACCGCCGGGTTCTCCTCCCTGAACCTGGCCCAGGCCGTGCTGCTGGTTTGCTACGAGTTGTTCAAGGCCGGCAGCGATAAGCCCAGGGAAAGCGCGCCCAGGCTGGCCAACAAATTCGATTTGGAAGCCATGTACGACCAGCTTTCGGAACTTTTGGTCCGCATTGACTTTATCAACCCGGAAAACCCCGATCACTGGATGGACAACATTCGCCGCTTTTTCACCCGCCACCCCCTCACCGCCCGGGACGTGAAAATCGTCCGGGGAATCTGCCGCCAGGTGGATTGGTATACGGAACGCCGCTTTAAAAAAATGGAGGCGAAGAAAAAGGATTAGGCGTAGTGTTTGTTCCTGCGGCCCCCGTGGGAATATATACCAGGGTGCAATTTAACCTATTTTGAAATTTGTAACAAATGTGATTTCAAAGTGTTATGATATGCATTCCCACGCAAAGCATGGGAACGAGTCGTAGGTCGGGTTGCGAAGTCCGGCGACGGGGCGTCTCATAACCGGGAAAGCAATTGGACTTCAAACCCGACATTAAGGCTGCAAACCATCTCTGGCTTCCAAGTACTTGTCCAGGTGTTCCTGGTATATCCTTCTGTTTTTGGAGTCCGGCTCCATTTTCAGGGCCCTTGTCTGGGTTTCCACGGCTTGGGCGTACATTCCGTTTATGTAATAACTTTCCGCCAAGGTATCCAGAATGTGGGGAAGGGGAGAAATTTCCACGGCCCGCAGCGCCAGTTCCAACGCCCTTTTCGGGTTTTGCAACTCTTCCTTCTCGCAGGTTGCATAGGTCCAGGCCAGGTTGTTTAAGGTCAAAGCGTCGTCCGGATGGATTTGCAGGGCCTTTTCATAGGCGTCAATGGCTTTTTCAATGTCGTTTGCAGCAAGATACATATCTCCGAGCAGGCTCGGCGCCTTGTCAAGCTCTTCCATGCCGTCCGGTCTGGCTTCCAGGGCTGCCAGAGTCACTCCCAGCCTGACGCGATTATGGAATCCATTCCAGGCCAGAGCGCCCTGGGCGACCAATGTCCCGACAAAAACAACGACCAGAATCATCAGGGATTTTTTCACCTTGGCGTTGTGCCTGTCTATCCAAAGCCGGTTGGACTCGCACTTAAGAATATAATCGATGCGCTGGTTCAGGCCGAAGTGATGCCAGTTGGGTTCGTCGGCGGAGCGCCCGGAAAAAAAGGCGATCTTCCGGAACATGGTCACCAAAGGCAGGGCGCTGGGCAGGACTTCGTATACATAGAGGTCCGCCTGCCGTTCAAAGTTCCGTAGAAAATAACCGAATACAAAGCGCAGGTACAAAACCGCGAATGTCACCAAAAACAACCCTTGGGCCAAATTCAAAAACCAGGCGAATTGCTCAGCTTCCATGCTCATGGGGACGAAGCGCGTGCTGAGATAAAGCACCGGAATTTCCAGCGCGCTCCAAACCAGATAGCCCGCAGGGGCCATGGCGGCGACAATCAGTAAAAATAAAAGCATGTGCTTTTTCTTGGCGTGCCCGATTTCGTGGCTTAAAACCGCGTCCAGTTCATCCGGCGAGGCCATGCGCAGCATGGCGTCGGTCATGAGAACGTACCGGAACCTGCTGGCGATTCCGAACACGGCGGCCGTCAAAATGTGCCCGCCGAACAAGGGCCAGCGCAGGATTTGGGCGCAGGTGAAGTCGGCCTTTTGGCACAGGGCTTCCATACGGTCTCGTTCAGGACCGGGCGGAACGGGCGTGCATCCCCAAAAATACAGAACGATTCGGGGGCCTATCAAGACCAGGGCGGTCATCATAACCAAAAGATAGATCAATTGTCCGGTCGCGCTCATGAGCGCCCCATGCCAGGATGCGCCTGGTATAAGAAGCAGGATGTCCTGGACTCCGTAAAAGCCCGTCCACGGGATGAGAATGGGCGCCACAAGCATGACCTGCTGCCGGACGTACTCCCTGCGAGAAACCATGGTCTGGCCCAGTTTGGCGTACATGGGATGGGCCATATGCCATACGGCGATCAAAAATCCCAGGAACATAAAAAGGGCCAAGAGGGCCGACAGGGTGGGGATTTTGCTTATAATGGGAATTTCCAGCAGAAACGGCTTAAGCGGAGTCAAAAACAGGCACGAGACGAAAAACACGACGGCCATAAGCATCTGTTGGACCGTCAGCTTATCCAGAATCGTCAGGTTGCTGTTTTTGGATCGCTGGGGAATGCGGCGTGCAAAATTTTTGAATCGCAGCCGGGCGACCACCAGAAACAGGGCGGCAAGATACAAAATATGCCACGTTTTTCCCTGAGAGAGTAAAAGATCCCGGGATTCCGGGGCGTAATCATAACTGACCAGGACCGCAATTATAAGAATAAGGTTGGTGAACATAAAGGGCGGCTAACGGGCCTCCTGGTCTTTTTTGGCGTTGTAATAGCGGTCTTTTTCACTGTAAATGCAGCCGCAATATTGCTGGCGATACATTCCCAGACGCTTGGATTCCTCAATTCCGTATTTCCAGCCTTCCCGAAAGTCGTGGTAATAAAAAGGCACGGAGTACTGCTTGCCCAAAGCCTCCCCGATTTCCCGAATCAGTTCGTGCTTCTGGAACTTGCTGTACAAGAGGGTGGTGGTGAAAGCGTCGAACTTGCCCTTTTTGGCGATCATGGCGGCGGCCTTTAGACGGCTGTGGTAGCAATACCGGCAGCGCTCTGTTTCTCGAAATGCCGCATTGCGCAGAAACTCCTCAATTTCATAGCCTTGCTGCCAGACCATCCTCAAATCCTGGGCTGCAGCGTATTCCCGGAGGGTTTCCTCCCGCTTCATGCACTCCGTAAAGGGGTGAATGTTATGGCGGTAGAAGGTTCCCATGACGTGGTGACCCTGCTCGCGTAATACTTTAAGGCAATATATGGAGCAAGGCCCGCAGCAAATGTTTAATAGAATTTTCATAAACGGCTGTCGCCTTAATTATAGTTTCTGGCGCCGAAGATGGCCGTGCCCACCCGGACCAGGGTGGCGCCTTCCTCGATGGCGGCTTCAAAGTCTCCGGTCATGCCCATGGAGAGTTCTTCCATGCTGACGTTCTCAAATCCTTTGCTTTGTATTGCCTGGGCCAATTCCCGCAGGCGCCGGAAGAACGGCCTGGCCCTGTCCGGATCGTCGAAAAAAGGCGGCATGGTCATGAGCCCTTTTACACGAACGTTTTCCAGCGCTGAGATTTCCTTGACCAAATTGATGGCCTCGTTTTCTCCGGCGCCGGACTTGGTTTCCTCGCCCGAAATATTCACCTGCACCAGGATGTCCTGAATTTTTTCCGCCTTGGCCGCCTGCTTGTCGATTTCCCTGGCCAGCTTGAAGGAATCCACCGAATGAATCAGGCTAAACAACGGAACCGCGTACTTGGCCTTGTTGGATTGCAAATGGCCGATGAAATGCCATTCCACCTCCAGGCTGTCCAGTTCCGCGATTTTCTCCCGCGCTTCCTGGATGTAGTTCTCGCCGAAAATCGTCGCGCCTGCATCCGCCGCTTGCCGAAGCATTTCAGCAGGCTTGGTTTTGGATACAGCCACTAATCGTATGGATTGGGGATCCCGGCCGCATTTTTCCGCGGCTTTTTGGATGCTGTCTTGAATTTCCCGCAAATTTTTTCTGATTGTATTATCCATCATTCTCACTGGTTCGCATAATTACGCCTTGAGCCATAAAAAATTCGATAACCTCGCACACGGGCAGGCCGACCACATTAGTGTAAGACCCGGATATGCTTTTGACAAGAAAGGTTCCGATCCCTTGGATGGCGTAAGCCCCGGCCTTGTCAAAGGGCTCTCCGGTGCTCAAGTACCATTCGATTTCGTCCGGGCTCAGGCTTTTGAAAGTCACCTGGGTGGAAATGACTTCCGTATGGCGCACGCCTTTGTCCACATGGAATATGCTGAAGCCGGTCAAAACCTGGTGGGTGCGGCCTCCCAGCATGGTGATCATGTCCCTGGCTTCCTCCATGCCCGAGGGCTTGCCCAGGATGCGGCCGTCGGTGACCACAATGGTGTCGGCGCCCAAGACCCAATGGCCCGGATGGCTTTCGGCCACGGCCAGGGCCTTTTTTTCGCTCAGCATGGCCGCGCATTCCCTGGGCGAGGCGCCCGCCGGACAGGTTTCGTCGGCGTCGCTCACAATGACCTGGAATTCCAGCCCGGCCTGCTCTAAAAGATAACTGCGCCGGGGGGAGGCCGAGGCCAGAATTAGTGGCTCATTCGTGCATTTATGTGGTATTAATGTCTCCATGCTGTGCTTTTAACACTGGGGTTCGCCCTTGGCAACCCCCGGATGAAGAGGGAGACTGATAGGTTTGAGGTTGGTTTGCTTGACTTCATGCCTTTATTCAATAGCAAAAATCTTGAGGAGGGGGTAGGATGAATGCCTTTATCGTAATGGCCTTGGTTTTGGCTTGGTTTTATGCAGGATACCGATTTTACGGAACCTGGGTGGAGAGAAATCTGGTAAAGCCGGACGACGCCAGGCCCACGCCGGCTTACGAGTTTGAGGACGGCGTCGACTACTCGCCGGCCAAAGTCAGCTTCCTGTGGGGGCATCATTTCTCCTCCATAGCGGGCGCCGGCCCCATTATCGGCCCCATCCTGGCCACGGCCTGGTTCGGCTGGGCTTCCGCCATCTTGTGGATCGCCATTGGGTGCGTGTTCATTGGCGCCGTGCATGATTATCTGTCCCTCATGCTTTCCGTACGCCACCAGGGCAGGGGTATTTCCGAAGTGGCCGGAGACACCTTGGGGAACGTCACCCGGCTTTCCTTCGGCATTCTCATCTGGATTACGTTGGTGTTCATCATCGCCGTGTTCGCCGTCAGCGCGGCCAACGCCCTGGCCAATATGCCCGAACTGGTCATTCCGACCTTCGGCGTTTGCTTTGTGGCCGTCCTGCTGGGCCTGGCGGTGTACAAATTGAAAATCAACGCGGTGTTAGCCTCTATTGGAGCGGTTTTTCTTTCGTACTTTCTAATTTACGTGGGTTACAATTATCCGATTGCCCTGGATGGATGGTCGCATGCAAGCAAGGTCATGCTTTATTTGAACCTGCTTATGGGGTATTGCCTCATCGCCTCCATGCTTCCGGTTTGGGTGCTGCTTCAGCCCCGGGATTTCATTTCGTCGGTGAAATTGTTTGTGGGGCTTTTTCTCGGTTTACTGGGCGTTTTGGCGGCCAGGCCTGATTTTACGGCGCCCGCGTTCATCACCGGTTCGGACAAACCCATGTGGCCCATTATGTTCATCACCCTGGCATGCGGCGCCGTAAGCGGCTTCCACTGCCTGGTCGGGACCGGCACCACCTCCAAGCAGCTTGACAAGGAAAGCCACGGAAAAGTCGTGGGGTACGGCGGCATGATCATGGAGGGCGTACTGGCCGCCCTGGTGGTGGTTGTTGTGGGCGCGGGCCTCAAATGGGGACAGGCTCCGGCCGGTGAGGCCGCCGGGCTTTATTTCGCCTCTTCCTTGGAGCAAGGCTGGATTGTGGCTTTCAGCAATGGATTCGGCGCCATTGTGGGCGATGCAGGCCTGCCCTTTTTAAGCGCCGCCGTGGCGGCCCTGTTAGGCGGAGTTATGGTGAAAACCTTTGTCATGACTTCGTTGGACACATCCACCCGCCTCGGGCGCTTTATCTTCATGGAGACCTTGTTCTCCAGCGTAAAGTTTTTAAGGCGCACTTTTGTCGCGACCATGGGAACCCTGGCGCCCGCCTATTATCTGGCCGCCACGGGCAATTGGAAAAATATTTGGAAGCTGTTCGGCGCTTCCAATCAGTTGATCGCCGCCATCAGCCTGCTGGTGATCACGGCCTGGCTGGCCCAGAGGCGCAGGGCCATCGCTCCGGTTATCTTTCCGGCCTTGTTCATGGTGGCCACCACCATTGGCGCCTTGGGCTGGTCCGTCTTCAACAAAAACGGATATCTTGGCGCCGGACCCGGCCATGACCTAATGCTGGGCGTTATCAGCCTGGCGCTCATTGCATTGGCTTTGGTCATCGCCTGCTCTGCGGCTTTTTCCTTGTTAAAAGACAAGGGTGCGGAAAAAAGGCGGGAGACCGACTCCGAGGCGTCTGCTTAAGTAAACGAATAGACAGGGAGCGGGCGGCCTGTGGGCCGGGGAAAGCTGCGGGCCCCTCACCCATTGACCGGAACATTTGATGATTTCCAACTTTTTGCAAACAGTTTTGGGATGGCGGGCGTTGACGGACATCATCCTCATCGCTTTGGGGATGTTTTTCGTCTACCACACCCTCCGCAGGCTGGGAACCTGGAAGATGTTTCTGGGGCTGGTGATGGCCATGCTCACCTATGTGGGCGCCAATTTATTGGGCCTGGAAGGAATCACCTGGATTTTTTCCAACCTGAGCCATGTGGCGCTCATTGGCATCATCATTATTTTTCAGCCCGAAATCCGGAAAATGCTGGAAAGCTCGGTTTCTCCGGCGCGCCGGGAGCCCGAGGGGCCCGAACACGAGGGCCTGCCCATGATGATTGCAGACGCCCTGTTTTCCCTGGCCAAAATTCCCTGCGGCGCCATTTTCGTTTTTCCCGGACGGGACCCCCTGGAGCGTTTTCTCACGGGAGGCGTTTCCTTGAACGCCGATCCGAGCCCGGAGCTGATTCTCAGCATATTCGACACCCACTCCCCCGGCCACGACGGCGCCCTGCTTGTCCGGGACGGCCGTCTGGCCGGATACGGATTTCGCCTGCCCATTTCCAAGTCCTCCCACCTGCCCAGGGAAATGGGCACCCGGCATCATGCGGGCATGGGGTTGTCGGAAATTACGGACGCCCTGGTTTTTGTGGTTTCGGAAGAGAGGGGGCTGGTTTCCTTTTTCAAAAACGGAAGGCTGTCCCGCGTCCCTGGCCGAAAGGAAGCGGTGGAAGCCATTACGGATCACTGGAAGGCCTCGGCCTCCTTCTTGCCCCAGCCGGAAAAGGGGACTAAAAAATGGACCACCGCCGTGGAACTTGTGACCGCCTTCATGCTCACCATCCTCCTTTGGTCCAGCGTGGTCATAGGACGCATGGAGATCGTGGAAAAAAGCGTGGAGACCCCCATTGTCTATGTTGCCTTGCCCGCCAACATCGCCCTTTCCGGGGTCAAACCCACGGGCACGCGCATTCATATGGCTGGGCCCAAATCGCAACTGGACAACCTGACCGCCGACAACCTGCGGGTGCGCATCGACCTTTCCAAGGCCCAACCCGGCAAACAGACCTTTTTCGTATCCCGTGAAAGCCTGAACCTGCCCAAGAAGGTGGACCTGCTGGATGCGGACCCTTCGGAAATCAACCTGTCCCTGGAAGAAACCGTGGACATGGAAGTCCCCGTGACCCCCCAATTGGTGGGGCAGCCAAGGCAGGGCTGGACCGTGGCGAGCGTCGCCGTGAAGCCGCAGAAAGTCCGGGTGGTCATGAAAAAGGGCGAAGGCGAACAACAAGCCCCCGCCGTGACCACCACGCCCATCTATCTGGACGGCCTGGGCTCCAGCACGTCCATCCGATGCAAGATCATCGCTCCGCCCGACGCCCAACCCTCGGACAAACCCTGGCCCGACGTGGAAGTGCAAATCCGCCTCATTCCCGTGGAGGCCAAGTCGGAGTGATGTTTTCGCCAGGATGCAATCAAAAACCCAATCAATTCTTGACAAAGCGCTTATAGGCGCCCTATAAATTATCCCTTTACCGGAAACGGGTCGTTTTCGGGGCGGAGGTGTGTTTGCTCATGCCTCCGTTATGTTTTAAAAACCCTGACAGAATGAAACAGTACAGAGAGGAAGACCATGGGCGGCAAGAAAAAAGAAGCCAAGGAAAAACCCCTGGATAAAATGACAGCCAAGGAACTCCGGGAAGTGGCCAAGGAAATCCCCGGGATCGTCGGCGTACATTCCATGAATAAACTGGAACTGCTTTCCGAAATCAAGGAAGCCCGCGGCATCGTGGACGACGGCCCCCAAAAGGACACCGGCCTGATTCGTTCCTTGAAGAAGCAGATCAACGAACTCAAGGACAAACGGGACGCAGCCATTGAGGCCAAGGACAAGGATCAGATGACCATCCTTCGCCGCAAGATCAGCAAGCTTAAGAAAAAGACCCGCAGGGCGGCCTAACAGCGCATTTTTCGGCCAGACGCGTAATTTTCCAATAGTCTTTTATAAAGTATTGTTGAAAATGGACAAAATCGATCCGGCTGCCCTGGCTTTTGATATTGACGGAGTGGTGGCCGACGCCATGAAGCTGTTTTTGGACATCGCCCGGAACAAGCACGGCGTCAGCGGCATAGCAAAAGAGGACATCACCAGCTACATGCTGGAGGACTGCCTTGACATGAGCTCCGACGTGATCCTTGACGTGATCAAGGACATCATCGACGGAACTTACAAGGAAGTTTTGCAACCCATCGAGGGCGCCGTGGAGTCTCTGCGACGAATTCGAGCTCTGGGGGCGCCTCTTTTGTTCGTCACAGCCAGGCCCCGGAAACCGCCCGTGGAACAATGGCTCCGAACCAATTTGGGCATCGGCAACGGAGACATGCACATAGAAGCCACGGGCAGTTTTGAGGCCAAAATAGATGTCCTGGCCCAACACGGCCGCAACTGGTTTGTGGAGGACCGGTTGGAGACCTGCTTCCTATTGGCGGACGCAGGGATCAATCCGGTCCTTTTCCGACAGCCGTGGAACCGCAGGCCTCACCCCTTCAAGGAGGTGGGCTCCTGGGAAGAGCTTCTTCCATGCATCATGGGGATATAGACGACCAAGGCGCTTTTTTTTGGATTGATTCCTTTTTGGAATCCCTGGCCGCGGAACGACGATATTCCCCTGCAACGTGCTTGGCTTACGGCAAGGATTTGCGCGAGTTTTTCTCCTATGTGGCCGAGTCGGGCCTGCAAGGGGAAATCTCTCCGGAAAACGCGGACGTGGAAAGGGTGGACAACCTCGCCATTCGAGGCTATCTGGGCTTTTTGCATAAAAAGAACGAAAAGAGCACCATGGCCCGGAAGCTCTCCTCCCTGAGATCCTTTTATCGTTTTCTGGAAAAAAGAGGCCGCGTGGCCGTCAACCCCGCTCAGTCGGTGGTGACGCCCAAACGCAAAAAAACCGTGGCAGCCCACCTGACCGTGGACGAGGCTTTCGCCCTGCTGGACTCCATTTTGGACGACTCCCTGGCCGGCGCCAGGGACAGGGCCATGTTCGAGTGCCTGTATTCCACGGGCATCCGCGTTTCCGAACTGGCGGGCCTGAACATGGAGCGCGTCAATTTCTCCGGCAAGACCCTTCGGGTTTTGGGCAAGGGGGATAAGGAGCGCATCGTCCCAGTGGGCGCCAAGGCCCTGGAGCATATAAAGGCTTACAGGGACAGGCTGGCCGTTGAAGGGCCGAAAAATTTGGATCCGGACGCGGTGTTTCTCAATAAAAACGGGGGGCGCCTCTCAACCCGGTCCATACGGCGCATTCTGGAAAAGATCGTGCGGGACATGGGGCTGAACCGGCCTTTGTCCCCCCATGGATTGCGCCACACATTCGCCACGCACATGCTGGATAACGGCGCGGATTTGCGTTCGGTCCAGGAATTGCTCGGCCACGCCAGCATTTCCACTACCGGGCGCTATACCCATGTGAGCATAGACCGGTTGATGGCCGCCTATGACAAAGCGCATCCGCGGGGCGAAAAAAGTTGAATTCAAGCAGCCGGAAAAAGGACCTTTGATCATGAGCAACCCATTGGATTTCAGGGGCACCACCATCCTGGCGGTTCGCAAGGACGGCAAAACCGCCATTGCAGGCGACGGCCAGGTGACCCTTGGCAATACGGTGGTCAAGCACACGGCGCAAAAAGTCCGTAAGATCTACCATGACAAGATTGTGGTGGGTTTCGCCGGCGCCACCGCCGACGCCCTGAACCTGTTCGATAAATTCGAAGGCAAACTGGAGCAATATAACGGAAACCTGACCCGGGCCGCCGTGGAGCTGGCCAGGGATTGGAGGACGGACAAATACCTGCGCAAGCTGGAAGCCATGATGATCGCCGTGGACGACCAGCGCATGTTTTTGATTTCCGGCAACGGCGACATCATTGAGCCGGACGAAGGCGTCATAGGCATCGGCTCGGGCGGAGCCTTCGCCCAGGCGGCCGCTACGGGCCTGATCCGGCATTCGGACCTGGACGCTCCGGCCATTGCCAAAGCGGCTATGGATGTGGCCGCCTCCATTTGCATTTATACCAATCAGGTTGTAACCCTGCACGAGATATGAGGAAGGCATGGAAGACCTAAAACCCCGGGAAATTGTTCAGGAACTGGACAAATACATCATAGGGCAGGACCATGCCAAGCGGTTTGTGGCCATTGCGCTGAGAAACCGCTGGCGCAGACGCCAGGTTCCCCAGGACTTGCGGGATGAAATCGCCCCGAAAAATATCATTCTCATAGGCCCTACAGGCGTGGGCAAAACGGAAATCTCCAGAAGGCTGGCCAAATTGGCGGACGTGCCTTTTTTAAAAGTGGAGGCCACCAAGTTTACGGAAGTCGGCTACGTGGGCCGGGACGTGGAATCCATGATTCGCGATCTGGTGGAAGTCACCGTCAACATGATGCGTGAAAAGGAAGAGGAGGAGGTGGCGCTGCCGGCCATGAAAGCCGCCGAAGAGCGCATTCTGGACATCCTGCTTCCTCCCAGAAGGGAGACCCAGCCCTTTGCCGATGCAGAGGGGGAGACCACCCTGGAAATCGTCACACGGGGCGATTCCAACCAGGACTCCACCCGGGAAAAGCTCCGGAAGATGCTGCACTCCGGCAAGTTCGACGACAGGTACGTGGACCTGGAAATCAACGAACGCAATACCCCGGTGGTGGAGATTTTTTCCAACATGGGCATGGAAGAGGTGGGGTTCAACTTCAAGGATATGCTCGGCGGCCTCATGCCCAAGAACACGAAAAAGCGCAAGGTCAAGGTCAGCGAGGCCATGGAAATCCTCACCCAGCAGGAGGCTCAGGGGCTTGTCGACATGGAAAAGGTGGTCAAAAAGGCTCTGTCCCGGGTGGAGGAGTCCGGCATCATATTCCTGGACGAAATCGACAAAATCGCCGTGGGCGGGGGAAAAGGGCAGGGGCCGGACGTCAGCAGGGAAGGGGTTCAGCGGGACCTTTTGCCCATTGTGGAAGGCACCACGGTCAACACGAAATACGGGATGGTCAAGACCGACCACATTTTGTTTATTGCGTCGGGCGCCTTTCATATGACCAAGCCTTCGGACCTGACGCCCGAACTGCAGGGGCGGTTCCCCATTCGGGTGGAATTGGACTCCCTGACCGAACATGATTTTATGCGGATTCTGACCGAGCCGAAAAACGCCATCATGCTCCAGTATCAGGAATTGTTGAAGACCGAAGGCGTGGAGCTTGTTTTTACGCAGGACTCAGTGGCGGAAATCGCATCCATTGCCAAGGAAGTGAACGACAGGACGGAAAATATAGGCGCCCGCAGGCTGCATACGGTTATGGAATGCCTGTTGGAGGACATTCTTTACGACGCCCCGGAGGTTCCGGAAAAGAAAATCACCATCGGTGCGGAAATGGTGCGGGCGAAATTGGAATCCATTAAGGAAGACGAGGACCTTTCCCGGTACATCCTGTAAAGGCAGGCGGACCGGCCTCTCTCATTTGGGTGAGTCATGGAAAAAACTGTTGCTGATATTCTGGTGGAAGCCCTCCCGTACATTCGGGAGTTCTCTGGCATGACCATTGTGATCAAATACGGCGGCCACGCCATGGTGGACGAAGAGCTGAAGGATGCCTTCGCACGGGACATCACCCTGCTTAAACTGGTGGGCGCCAACCCGGTTGTGGTTCATGGCGGCGGCCCCCAAATCAACAAGGTCCTGGATCAGATGGGCATCTGCTCCAAGTTCGTTAAAGGCATGCGCATCACGGATCAGCCCACCATGGACGTGGTGGAAATGGTCCTGGGCGGCAAGGTCAACAAATCCATTGTGGCTCAGATTAACCAGGCGGGCGGCCGGGCCGTAGGCCTCTCCGGCAAGGACGGCGGACTGATCAAGGCCCGGAAGATGACCATCATGCATAAGGAAACCGCGGACAGCCCCCCTGAGATCATCGATCCCGGTCTTGTGGGAGAGGTGACGGCGGTGAATCCCCGGATTATCGAAACCCTGACCCGGGAAGGATTCATCCCCATTATTGCGCCCGTGGGAACCGGCGACAACGGGGAAACCTTCAATATCAACGCGGATCTGGTGGCCTCCCATGTGGCTACGGCGTTAAAAGCCGGGCGGCTGATCCTGGTCACCGACGTGGACGGCGTCAAGGATCAGCAAGACAATCTGCTCTCCTCCCTGGACGCCCATGCCGCCGCGTCTCTTATTGACGAGGGCGTCATCGCCGGAGGCATGATCCCCAAAGTCAACTGCGCCCTGGACGCCATTTCCTGGGGCGTCAACAAAGTGCATATTATCAACGGCCGGCGACGACACGCTTTGCTTCTGGAGCTTTTGACGGACAAAGGTATTGGAACTGAATTCAAAGCGTGATCAAAACTTACGAAAGGCCGTAACCATGAATAATACAAAACAACTTGCAGACCAGGTAATTGCAAACACCTACGCCCGGAATCCCATATGCCTTGTAAAAGGCCAGGGCGTTAAACTTTGGGACGAGGACGGGAAGGAATACACCGACTTCCTGGCCGGCATCGCCGTATGCATCCTGGGCCACGCCCATCCGGCGGTGACCCAGGCCGTATCGGAGCAGGCCGCCAAACTGGTGCATGTGTCCAACCTGTTTTACACCGAGCCCCAAACTCTGCTGGCGGATCAGCTCATCAGTTCCTGCTTTGCGGACCGGGTGTTCTTTTGCAACAGCGGGGCCGAGGCCAATGAAGCGGCCATCAAAATGGCCCGGAAATATTTCTCGGCAAAAGGCCAGCCGGAAAAATACCGGGTGATCGCCATGGAAAAATCCTTTCATGGCCGGACCTTTGCAACCATGGCCGCCACCGGCCAGGACGCGATCAAAAAGGGATTCGAGCCCATGATGGAAGGGTTCGACCATGTGCCGTTCAACGACCTGGAAGCCGTGGAAAAAGCCATTACCGACGAAACCTGCGCGGTCCTGACCGAACCCATTCAGGCGGAAGGCGGAGTTATGGTTCCTTTTCCCGGATATCTTCCCGGGTTGCGGGAGCTTTGCGATAAAAAAGGCATTTTGCTGATTTTCGACGAAGTCCAGACGGGCATGGGCAGGACGGGCTCCTTGTTCGCTCATCAGCAAATGGGGGCCGCGCCTGACATCATGACCCTTGCCAAGGGTCTGGCCAACGGCCTGCCCATCGGCGCCGCCCTGGCCACGGAAGAGGTCGCTTCCGCGTTCACTCCGGGGTCCCACGCCACCACATTCGGCGGAACCCCTCTGGTTACGGCCGCAGCCCGGGCCGTGATGATCGCCCTCATGGATCAGGATCTGCTGGAATTGTCCATTTCAGTAGGCGACTATTTTAAAAACCAGTTGCTTTTGCTGAAAGAAAAATTTGACTGCGTGGAGGAAGTGCGGGGCATGGGCCTGTTGCTGGGCCTTAAGCTGAACACGCCCGGAGCGCCCATTGCGGCCAAAGCCATGGATATGGGCTACATTTTCAATGTCACCCAGGGCGACGTCCTCCGGTTCGTGCCTCCGCTGATTATTTCGCGGAAGGACGTGGACGGGCTCATCGAAACACTGGACAAGATCCTTGCAGACAGCCAGTAAATCAAAGCGGGAGGAAATCCGCTTTTAGGAGGTTAATATATGAAAGTTGACATCACTACTCTCTCGGACTTGTCCAAAGAGCAGATAGACGAATTATTCGCCAACGCCCGGGAGGGAAAGAAAAAACACAAGCAAGGCGTTTACGAGCCCGTATTGCAGGGCAAGACCGCCGGCCTGGTTTTTGACAAACCCTCCACGAGGACTCGCGTTTCTTTTGAAGCAGCCATGATTCAGCTTGGCGGCGTGCCCATGTACATTCAATCCGGCGATACGCAGATCAAGCGTCAGGAGCCGGTGGAAGATACGGCCCGGGTGCTGTCCCGGTATCTGGACGCCCTGGTGGTGCGGACCTTTTCCCAGGAGTTTGTGGAAGATTTGGCCAGAGAGGCCTCCATACCCATCATCAACGCCCTGACCGACATGTACCACCCCTGTCAGGTTTTAAGCGACCTTCTGACGGTCATCGAACTCAAAGGCGGATATGAAGGCGTAAAGATCGTCTGGATCGGCGACGGAAACAACGTGGCCCACTCCTGGATATCAGCGGCCGCCATTCTGGGCCTGGATCTGGTGCTGGCCTGCCCGGACGATCATCAGCCCGAGCAGACCGTTCTGGACAAGGTTAAAAACAGTTCCGCGGGAAGCGTCAAGGTTGTCAGCGATCCCAGGGAAGCCGCCGTGGGCGCGGACGTTTTGTACACCGACGTTTGGGCCAGCATGGGCCAGGAGGAGGAAAGCGACGAAAGGATGAAGTCCTTTGAAGGGTACGTCGTGGATCAGACCCTGGTAAACCTGGCCGCCAAGGATGTCAGCGTCATGCACTGCCTGCCGGCGCATCGGGGCGAGGAAATCACCGCCGGGGTTCTGGAAGGCCCCAATTCCGTGGTCTGGGATCAGGCCGAAAACAAGTTGCACATGCACAAGGCGATTTTGGACGCCTTGATCAGGCTTTGGAAATAGGAGAAGCATCATGGGAAAAGATATTAAAAAGGTGGTCCTGGCGTATTCCGGCGGACTGGATACCTCCGTCATCTTAAAATGGCTTGTGGAAACCTACCAGTGCGAAGTAGTGGCTTTTTCCGCCGACATCGGGCAGGGCGAAGAGCTGGAGCCGGTCCGCGGCAAAGCCGAAGCCAGCGGCGCCTGCGCCGTATATATCGACGACCTGCGCGAGGAATTCGTGAAGGATTACGTGTTCCCCGCTTTCCGGGCTAACGCCATTTACGAGGGCCAGTACCTGCTGGGAACCTCCCTGGCCCGGCCTCTCATTTCCAAACGCCAGATGGAAATCGCCAAGCTGGAAGGCGCGGACGCGGTCAGCCACGGCGCCACGGGCAAGGGCAATGATCAGGTGCGGTTTGAACTGAGCTACCTGGCCATCGATCCGACCATCAAGATCATCGCCCCCTGGCGCGAATGGGACCTGAACTCCCGGACCAAGCTCATGGCTTACGCCGAAAAGCACGGCATTCCGGTCCCGACGACCCAGGCCAAGCCCTACAGCTCGGACCGGAACCTGCTGCACATCAGCTTTGAAGGCGGAGTGCTGGAAGATCCCTGGGCGCCGCCGGAAGAGGACATGTTCGTCATGTCCGTGTCGCCTCAGCAGGCGCCGGATCAGCCTGAAGAGGTGTTGATTCAGTTTGAACAGGGCAACCCCGTGGCGGTCAACGGAGAAAAGCTCTCTCCCGCCAATCTGCTGGCCAAGCTCAACGAACTGGGCGGCAAGCATGGCGTCGGACGCATGGATATTGTGGAAAACCGTTTCGTGGGCATGAAGTCCAGGGGCGTGTACGAAACTCCCGGCGGGACCATCCTGCGCATCGCCCATATGAACATGGAGACCCTCACCATGGACCGCGAAGTGGCCCATCTGCGGGATTCCCTCATTCCCAAATACGCTGAACTGGTGTACAACGGATTCTGGTTCTCCCCGGAGATGAAGCTCTTGCAGACCACCATTGACGCCACCCAGGAAAACGTGTGCGGCGAGGTGCTTTTGGAGCTTTATAAAGGCAATTGCCGGGTGCTGGGGCGCAGGTCGGACAAGTCCCTGTATCGCATGGATTTCGCCACCTTTGAAGAGGACGAGGTTTATCGCCAGAAGGACGCGGAAGGCTTTATCAGGCTGAACTCCCTGAGGCTCCGCATCCAGTCCATGTTGAACAAATAGGAGTCGGGTGATGGCTGAGCACAAACCCTGGGACGGCAGGTTCGCCGAAAAAACCGATGACATGGTGGAGGCTTTCACCTCCTCCATTCAGGTGGACAAGCGCCTGTACGCCCATGACATAACGGGCAGCATCGCCCACGCACGGACCCTGGCCGAAGCCGGAGTGATCGACTCCGACGAGGCCGACGCCATGGAAAAGGGGCTCCGGCAGGTAAAAGGCGAAATCGAGGCCGGAAACTTCAAATACGACGACAGCCTGGAAGACATCCATATGCACATCGAATCCAGGCTGACGGAAATTCTGGGGCCGACGGCGGCCAAGCTCCACACGGGGCGCAGCCGGAACGACCAGATCGCCCTGGACAACCGTTTGTATTTGCGGGACGAAACCCGGCAAATCGTCGCCATGCTTCATGAACTGCGCCAGGCTATTGTGGATTCGGCCCAGGCTCATCTGGATTACTTCGTTCCGGGCTACACCCATTTGCAGCGGGCTCAGCCGGTGCTGCTTTCCCATCATCTCATGGCGTATTACGAGATGTTCACCAGGGACAGCGACCGGTTTACGGACGCCTTGTACCGAATCAATGTAATGCCCCTGGGAAGCGCCGCCCTGGCCGGGACGACCTTTCCCCTGGACCGGGAGTATACAGCCTCTCTCCTGGGCTTTGAGGGCGTTACGCAGAACAGTATGGATGCGGTTTCGGACCGGGATTTCATCATGGAGTTCCTGTCCGACGCCAGCATCTGCATGGTGCACCTTTCCAGGATGAGCGAGGAGCTGGTTCTCTGGTCTTCCAGTGAATTCGCTTTTCTCAACATGCCGGACGCATTCGCCACCGGCAGCAGCATCATGCCCCAGAAAAAGAACCCGGACGTCCCGGAACTGGTGCGGGGGAAGACGGGCCGCGTCGTCGGCAGCCTCATGGCTATTCTGACCACCATGAAATCCCTGCCCATGGCCTACAACCGGGACATGCAGGAGGACAAGCCGCCGCTCTTTGATGCGGTGGACACCTTGAAGGCCTGCGTCGCCATGTTCGCCCGGATGGTTCCCAAGCTGGAATTCAACCGGAGAAACATGTTCGACGCCTCCAATCAGGGATTTTTAAACGCCACGGACATGGCCGACTATCTGGTGGAAAAAGGCGTGCCTTTTCGCGAAGCCCACGGAATCGTGGGCCGGGCCGTGGCTTATGCTCTGGATCGGGGCAGGGAGTTGCACGAGATTTCCCTGAACGATCTGCGCAAGTTTTCGGATAAACTGGAAAAAGATTTGTATGAAGCCCTTACTGTGGAGCATGTTGTGGAGCGCCGCCGCACCATAGGCGGGACGGCCTCCGTCAATGTAATCGCCGCCATCGGCCGGGCTCAGACCCAGCTTCAGGCGGAGACTTCGGGAGACTGACCTTGACAATGCCGGGAATGCGACAATACTTCATATGTACGCTGGCTCTAATCCTCGCTCTCAGCATAGGATGCGGGAAAAAAGGCCCCCCAAGGGCGCCCCACACCCAGCCTCCGGCGCCCGCTTGCGGTTTGGAAACGGAACTGCTGGAAGACAGCAGGGTGCGGCTGACCTGGAACCAGGCCGGGTGCGTTGCAGGCGGCAAGGTGGATGGATTCGCCGTATTTATGGCCCGGGAAAAGCTGGACAAGGAGGCGTGCAAGAACTGCCCCATGAATTTCCAGCGGATCGCCGACGTGCACGTGGGCAAGTTCAATCCCTGGCAGACCCAGTCGGACAAAGCCGTGCACATGACGCCGGTACTGGAAGGGTTCAGGTATATTTTCAAGGTGACGGCCTTCGGGCCCGGAGGGGAAGCGCAGGATTCGGAAAGGGTGAGCGTGGACGTAATTCCCGCAGCGCCCTGATCGCACGACAAACAATATAGCGTCAGAACAAGGACCGTTTTGCCATGCATCATTTTCAGTATCAGAATAATGCTCTTTATTGCGAGGACGTCCCGGTTGCGGATATCGCCGCCAAACTGGGAACGCCTCTTTTCATTTACAGCCATGCTACCCTTACCCGTCACTTTCAGGCCTTTGACAAGGCTTTCGGAGACGTGGATCATATTATCTGCTACTCGGCCAAGGCCAACACCAACGGCGCTATCCTGAAGATGTTCGCGGATATGGGCACGGGCCTGGACGTGGTTTCCGGCGGAGAGCTTCATCGAGGCTTGAAAGCGGGCATCCCGGCCAATAAAATCGCCTACGCAGGCGTAGGCAAGACCCGGGATGAAATCGACCTGGCTCTCAACTCCGGCATTCTCATGTTCAATGTGGAATCCTTTGAGGAGCTTCAGGCCATCAACGCCCGGGCCAAGGCATTGGGCAAGAAAGCCCCCATTTCCCTGCGGGTCAACCCCAATGTGGACGCCAAAACCCATCCCTACATCTCCACGGGCATGAAAAAGAACAAGTTCGGCATCGCCAAGGAGGCGGTTGTAGAGGCTTATAAGGCGGCTCACGACCTGGACTCCACGGAGGTGGTGGGCATTGATTTTCACATCGGGTCCCAGATCACCCAGGTAGGGCCCTTTGTGGAAGCCATGGAAAGCGTCAAATCCCTGGCCGCTGAGCTTAAAGGCATGGGAATTGACATCAAGTACCTGGACGTGGGCGGCGGATTGGGGATCAATTATGACGACGAAGAGCCCCCCGAGCCCGATGAATACGCCAAGGCCATTTGCAAGGTGATTGCGGACTTCCCCATCACCGTGGTTTTGGAGCCCGGCAGGGCCATGGTGGGCAATGCGGGAATCATGGTGACCAGGTTCCTGTATCTCAAAGAGGGCGCGACCAAGAATTTCATCATAGTGGACGCGGGCATGAACGACCTGATCCGGCCGTCCATCTACGACGCCTTTCATTTGATTCAGCCCGTAAACAAACGGGAAGGCGATCCCCTTACCGGCGACGTGGTCGGCCCCATTTGCGAGTCCACGGACTTTTTGGCCAAGGACCGGGAAATCGGCGCCGTAGTCCCGGGGGATTTGCTGGCGGTTATGAGCGCAGGCGCGTACGGATTCGCCATGTCCTCCAATTACAACTCCCGTCCCAGGGCTTGCGAGGTCATGGTGAAAGGGAATGTCTTTGAAGTCATTCGGCAGCGCGAGAATTACGAAGATCTTACGCGGGGGGAAGTTATTCCAACCTTTTTATTAGGATAAATCAAGATGACCGGTTTGCAGTTTTACAAGATGAGCGGAAGCGGCAACGATTTTATTATCGCTGACAATCGTGACGGAAAAATAGCCAAGGACGACATGCCTGGGCTTGCAAAAGCCTTGTGCGCCCGAAAGATTTCCATAGGCGCCGACGGGTTAGTCCTTGTAGAAAACAGCGACCAGTGCGACTTCAAGTGGCAGTTTTACAACTCCGACGGCAGTGAAGCGGAAATGTGCGGCAACGCTTCCAGATGCGTGGCCCGTTTCGCCTATCTGAACAAGATCGCCGGCGAAAAAATGACCTTTGAAACCCTGGCCGGCGTCATTCATGCCGAGGTCTTGGGCGAGACCGTCAAGGCGGGGCTGACCGATCCCACGGACGTCAAATATTTTTACGCCCTGGACGTGGACGGAACCACTTGCAATGTCACCAGCATGAATACGGGCGTGCCTCATGTGGTGCTTTTGGTGGGCGACATCGAAAAGCCGGACGTAGAGGAACTGGGCCGTAAAATCCGGTATCACGAAGCCTTCGCTCCGGCCGGAACCAACGTGAACTTCGTGGAGTTCCGCCGCAGAGAGCTTGCCGTGCGCACCTACGAAAGAGGCGTGGAAGGCGAAACCCTGGCCTGCGGAACCGGCGCCGTGGCTGCAGCCCTCGCCCGGGTGGCGGCGGACGCGGCTTTGTCTCCGGTCAAGGTTTTGACGCGCAGCGGGGAGTATCTTTACGTGCATTACAAGCGCGTGCCCGGCGGATACGGCAATATCTTTCTCGAAGGGGACGCCAATATTATTTACACGGGAGAAATCGGGCCGGACGCCCTGAAACTGGCCCAAAAAGAATAAGCGGAAAGGATGGATCATGGATCAATTTGAAAAAGCGGACAGGCTTAAACAACTTCCACCCTATTTATTTGCGGAAATCGACCGGAAAAAGGAAGAGGTTCGCGCCAAGGGCGTGGACATTATCGACCTGGGCGTAGGCGATCCCGACCTGCCCACTCCGGATCACATCATCAAAGCCTTGAACGAGGCCGCCAAAGATCCCCGGTTTCACCGCTATCCTTCCTATTCCGGCATGGGCGCGTTCAATAAGGCGGTCGCCCGTTTTTACGACAAGCGCTTCGGCGTGAACCTGGAGCTTTCGGAGATCATCACCCTGATCGGCTCCAAGGAAGGCATCGCCCACATCCCCCTGGCGTACATCAATCCCGGGGACGTGGCCCTGGTTCCCAGTCCGGCCTACCCGGTCTATCAGATCGGCGTGGAGTTCTGCGGCGGATCCTGCCATATCATGCCGTTGCTGAAGGAAAACGGCTTTTTGCCCGACCTGGACGCCATTCCCGAGGACGTCGCGTCCAAGGCCAAGCTCATGTTCATCAATTATCCCAACAACCCCACGGCCGCCGTGGCTGACGAGGCGTTTTTCAAGAAGGTCATTGAATTCGCCAAAAAATATAAAATCATCGTCTGCCACGACGCCGCCTATACAGAAATGTCCTTTGACGGATTCGCTCCCATGAGCTTCATGGAAGTGGACGGCGCCAAGGAAGTGGGCATTGAGTTCCACTCCCTGTCCAAGACATACAACATGACCGGCTGGCGCCTGGGATTCGCGGTAGGGAACGCCGAAGTCATCGGCGCCCTGGGCAAGGTCAAGAGCAACATCGATTCCGGCGCCTTCGACGCCGTGCAAATGGCGGGCATCGAAGCCCTGGACGGCGACCAGCAATGCGTGGCCGACAACGCCGGGATTTACCAGGAGCGCCGCGACCTGCTTATGGAAGGCCTGAACGCCATGGGCCTCAAGTGCACGCCGCCCAAGGCCACTTTCTACATGTGGGTCGAGGTTCCGGAAGGGTACTCCTCGGCGGATTTCTGCGCCAAGCTCCTGACCGAGGCGGGCATTGTGGCCACCCCGGGCAACGGATTCGGCGCGCCGGGCGAAGGCTATTTTCGTATGGCCCTCACCCAGAACAAGGACCGCATGGCCGAAGCGGTCAAGCGCATGCAGGAATTAAAGCTCTAAGGAAAGATCGCATTGGAGCATACCGTATACATCGGGTTCGGGTCCAACATGGGAGACCTGAAGAAAAACTGCCAGTGGGCCATGGACAGCCTGAGCCGGTCCGGAGTCTGCATGGTGGAAAAGATCTCCCGCCTGTATGATACCGAGCCCGTGGATTACGAAGCCCAGGACAGGTTTATGAACGGGGCGGCCAGGATCAGGACAAGCCTGGCGCCCCGGGATCTTTTGGCCTTGCTAAAATCCCTGGAAAGAGAAGCGGGGCGCAGCAGCGCAGGCCCCCGTTTCGGCCCCAGGGTCCTGGATATGGATATCCTGTTTTTCGGAGACCTTGTCATGGAATCGGGGGATTTGGAAATACCCCACCCCCGGCTTCATAAAAGGCGGTTTGTTTTAGCCCCGCTTTGTGATATAGCTCCGGAATTGCAGCATCCGGTTTTAAAAAAGACAGTTAGCTCACTTCTGGACAAACTGGATGACGGCGGCAAGGATGTCATGGTATTGGAGGACGTCCTTGCAATAACGGCGTGAATCCGGCTTGACCGGAGCGCCGAAATAGCTTAAGGGGTTGCTCATGTGGCTAAAATTTTTAATATTTGCCGGGTTGGGTTACATGGTGTACAAGGCCCTGGCAGGCCCCGGACCTGAAAAAAACAGGCCCCGGATGGATCGCCAGGACGTCCGGCAGATAGACGATGTCATGGTGCAGGACCCGGTTTGCAAGGTGTATTTTCCCAAGCGGGAAGGGGTTGCAGCCAAAGTGGACGGACAGCTCATGTATTTCTGCAGCGAGGAGTGCATGAAAAAATATCTTAATCAAAAATAAACCGGAATAAAAAAACACACTCAAACAAGGAGCGCGGCGGATGAAGTTTTTTATCGATACGGCCAACATCGACGAGATCAAAGAGGCCAACAGCATGGGAATGGTGGACGGCGTAACGACCAACCCGTCCCTGATTGCAAAAGAAGGAAGGCCTTTTGAGGATATCATCAAAGATATCTGCGCCGAGGTGGACGGCCCCATCAGCGCCGAGGTTATCAGCACCGAGGCCAAGTCCATGATTGAAGAGGGCAAAAAGCTGGCTGCTATCCATAAGAACATCGTCATCAAGATCCCCATGATTCCCGACGGCATGATCGCCACCCGCGCCCTGTCCTCGGAAGGCATTCCGGTCAACGTGACCCTGGTGTTTTCTCCTTTGCAGGCATTGGTTGCGGCCAAAGCGGGCGCCGCCTACGTCAGCCCTTTTGTGGGACGCCTGGACGACCTGGCCAACGAAGGCATGCTCCTGATTGAGCAGATGGTGACCATTTACAACAACTACGCCTTTGACACCGAAGTGCTGGTCGCCAGCGTACGCAATCCGCTGCACGTGCTGGAAGCAGCCATGATGGGCGCAGACGTAGCCACCATCCCCTTTGGCGTTATCAAGAAAATGATGGGCCATCCCCTGACGGACAAGGGCCTGGCAGCCTTTCTGGCGGACTACGAAAAGTCCAAAAAGTAAGCCCCAAACCGGTCCGTAATAGGAATATCATGGCTTCAGGTCGCTCTTTCAAGGACATTGTGCTGCATCCAAACACCCTGACTTTATTCAGGGTGGTGACTATCCCCGGCATCGTTATACTGTTGCTGCCCCAGGAGCCGGGCAAACTGTTTTGCTTTATCGCCGCCATTTTGTTTTCGTTGGCGGCCATAAGCGACGGGCTGGACGGCTATTACGCCCGATCCCTGGGACTTGTCTCCAACTTCGGCAAGTTCATGGACCCCCTGGCCGACAAGCTCCTGGTCATGTCCACCCTGACCATGCTCACATGGCACCAGTGGATTCCAGGCTGGATAGCCTGCATCATCGTAGGCCGCGAACTGGCCGTAACCGGACTCAGGGGCATCGCCGCGGAGCAGGGCAAAGTCATTGCCGCGGAAAAACTGGGCAAGTATAAAATGGGCTTCCAGATCGGGGCGATCATCCCCTTGCTGCTTCATCACAAGTATTATTTTACGGAGAGTTTTTTCCTGGATTTCGGGCAGGTGGGATACTGGGTTTTATGGATCGCTTTGGTCTTTACCATCTGGTCCGGCGCCGAGTATTTCAGGAACTATTCAAAGGTCATCAGAAGTTGAATTTTAGGCTTTTGTTAGCGTTTTTTTAGTTGACAAACCCCGCCTGTTCTGGGTAAGTAGGGGGCGCTGAGCGGGAATAACTCAGTGGTAGAGTGCGACCTTGCCAAGGTCGAAGTCGCGGGTTCAAATCCCGTTTCCCGCTCCATTTTTTTTGGGCGGCATAGCCAAGTGGTAAGGCAGCGGACTGCAAATCCGTTATTCTCCGGTTCAAATCCGGATGCCGCCTCCATAAGAAAATCAAAGGGTTAGCTCGTTTTGGGCTAACCTTTTTTTATGCCCAAAATGGCCGATTGCGCCAAATTGCGCCTAAACTGCGCACGCGACCCTCTGCAGATGCGCTTCCTGCTTGAATGCAGCAGCTTTCAGGCCCTCCTCGCTCATGATATTATACCTGTCAAATACCGATCTCGTTTTGCGCCCTGAGATCTTCATGACGACCGCTTCCGGCGCCCCTGATCGAACCATGTTGCGCACAGCAGTCCTTCTCAAATCATGAAACAATCGATGGCCTAATTTTGCTTTAGTGCAAGCATTTGCCCATGACTTGGAAAACTGGTCTACTCGGCCCGTTCCCCGTTCGTTAAGAAACACCCAGGGTAGTAGGCTTTTGCGCTTTTTATGGAGACCCTTCAACATGCCTTGCAACTCCTCATCCAAAAAAACCAGACGGCCTTCGTTGTTCTTGGTCGTACCGGGATCCAATTTGGCTGTGCCCCTATTGAGATCGACTTGAGCCCAAGTTAACCTGCATACTTCACCTCTTCTCCATCCTGTTTTGTAAGCAAAAGTTACCAACACTTTTAGGTGGGAGGGCAGGGCCTTTCGCAAAGCCAAAAATTCATCATGTTCAAAGAAACCTGTTCTAACATTATTTTCCTTCAACATGGGAATGTGTGGCGCTCCTGCTATACATTTCTTTATCTCGCATAATCCCTCACGGGGATGAATAACGGTGCGAGTCCCCAAGCCACAGATTCCAGGGCGGAGCTCATAACCCCTCATGGGGATGGATAACTGCGGCTGAGCTTCAATGTCTCTGGAGTCCCCTTTGTCTCATAACCCCTCATGGGGATGGATAACTCCTTGCGGATTGCGTGGAGAAAGCTGACTCCGAGTCTCATAACCCCTCATGGGGATGGATAACCACCGAAGATGCAACCCTGCCCTTTAGGTGGGAAAACTCATAACCCCTCATGGGGATGGATAACAGTCATACGATGAATTCATGAAGCATTTCGCCTTTTTCTCATAACCCCTCATGGGGATGGATAACTCGGCGTCTTCAAAGTTCGGCCCACCCCAAAGCTCAGCTCATAACCCCTCATGGGGATGGATAACAACCTTATCAGCAACGGCGGCTTTGAAACTGCCGGGCTCATAACCCCTCATGGGGATGGATAACGGCGAGATCGTGCGCCCTGCCCTGGCGGATCGTAAGCTCATAACCCCTCATGGGGATGGATAACTTTTACGCTGGATGTTCAATAGCTCCTTATTGTAAACTCATAACCCCTCATGGGGATGGATAACGGGCGAGATCGTGCGCCCTGCCCTGGCGGATCGTAAGCTCATAACCCCTCATGGGGATGGATAACTTCTCCTGGATCTGCCATGGAGTCGATGCTCTGTACCTCATAACCCCTCATGGGGATGGATAACACGGGCCAACGACGATTCGCACCGTGTCACCTGTCTCTCATAACCCCTCATGGGGATGGATAACAATCGCCTGTGGCACGGCCATACACAAAAGCGGGCCCTCATAACCCCTCATGGGGATGGATAACTCAAGCATGTCAAGGACTCGCTCAACGGCATTGTATCTCATAACCCCTCATGGGGATGGATAACCTTTTTCGCCCTCAACAAAGCCGTGGCCCGTGGAAACCTCATAACCCCTCATGGGGATGGATAACCTGTACGGTCCGGCGATATACGGTATGCTTCCTTTTCTCATAACCCCTCATGGGGATGGATAGCACATGAATATCATCGTAGGGTACGTTCCCGGGGAAGCTCATAACCCCTCATGGGGATGGATAACGCGTCATTTCAGCCGCGGCAGCCTCAAGCTCTCTTGCTCATAACCCCTCATGGGGATGGATAACCAAAAACCAGAGGCACGACATCGCCCTCTTTAACTGTCTCATAACCCCTCATGGGGATGGATAACTGAAGACTACTGTGAATCTGAACTTTTGGACAGAAGTCTCATAACCCCTCATGGGGATGGATAACATTAAAAAGACTTGAAGTACTCGAATGGTATTTTGACTCATAACCCCTCATGGGGATGGATAACCGCGTTTTGTTTTTTGGTTAGAACAAAAGGCCATGTCTCATAACCCCTCATGGGGATGGATAACGCAAATATAACCATACAGAGTTCAAGCTCGATAGCAGCTCATAACCCCTCATGGGGATGGATAACTTGTCCGCTCTTAGGATTAACCATACATGGCAAAAGCCTCATAACCCCTCATGGGGATGGATAACCACCTGTTGCATGTTAACAGGCTTCTGATTCTGCTGAGCTCATAACCCCTCATGGGGATGGATAACCTATCCGGCATGCTTGATGATTTGATGATGGACTCACTCATAACCCCTCATGGGGATGGATAACCACTCTGGCCGGGGGCGCGTCCGGGGCAATATACAGCTCATAACCCCTCATGGGGATGGATAACCGCGGAGGATGTAAAGGATGTCATGCCGGACGCCGTCTCATAACCCCTCATGGGGATGGATAACTAGGAACGTTAACGAGGTTCCCGTCAGCTTCGAAATCTCATAACCCCTCATGGGGATGGATAACCTCGTTTTTCGCCGGAGAACCGCTTTTGCCATGTATCTCATAACCCCTCATGGGGATGGATAACGGTCCGCGTTTTCCCCAGGCTTACGCATTGTCACGACTCATAACCCCTCATGGGGATGGATAACTTTCCAGGATGATCGACGGAGCTGTTGAGGTTAAAGCTCATAACCCCTCATGGGGATGGATAACCCAGTCGGCGCATTTTTTGCAAAGACCATAGCCAACTCATAACCCCTCATGGGGATGGATAACAGCGGTAAGGCAGGCGGGCTGCGGTACGGAATGGAACCTCATAACCCCTCATGGGGATGGATAACTCACATAATCCAACTTGCTAAAGCCGGTCCTGACTCCCTCATAACCCCTCATGGGGATGGATAACCGTTCTTGTAGGCGCTTCCTTGGCCCCACTGGGGATCTCATAACCCCTCATGGGGATGGATAACCTTTCGAACTTGGCGGCCTTGGCGCAGGACTCGGGATCTCATAACCCCTCATGGGGATGGATAACCATTTTCGGCCAAGGCGTTCGCAAGCCACTCCGGTCTCATAACCCCTCATGGGGATGGATAACTGCCGTTTCCGGTTGCAAATGATTTGACTGTGCTCGCTCATAACCCCTCATGGGGATGGATAACCCTTTTAATCATTACAAAAAACCTATATTTTGTCCATATTTTGAAGCAATACTCCATCAAATTCCTGTGTTTTTTACTTCACACCCCGGGGGATTTTGCAGGACCGGGGGTTGAAGTTCTGGGTCAGAGCACCTGGTAGTCGGATTTGTGGCTGGCGTCCTTTGTGGCGAGGACCTTTCCTTTTACCGCGCCGTTTTTGGGTTTTTGTCCGAGGAGGTGGACCACGTTGACGTTATGCCGGTTTTCCGCGGTGATTTCCGTCACGCGGTCTCCGGGCATGATGATTTCGTGGATTTTGTTGCGGAGCTCCAGGAGCGCGGCTTCGGGAAGGTCGCCGGTGAACACGGAGTATTGAGTGTGGGAGAGGTATTTCCGCAGGAGCTTACGGAATTTGTTGGTGCGTTTGGCTTCCACGTCGTAGGTCATGATGACGAACATGCCGCGCCTCCTTTATGCTTTGCGTTTGAATGATTCGTAAGGGGTCAGGCCCATGACGGATCGTTCCAGGGCGATGGCTTCGCGGTATATCCACTCCCGGTAGGATTTTCCCTTGTATCGCTCCTCCAGGCGGGTGGAGAAGTGTTCCGCGGCGTGGCGCCGGCCGGTTTCGGTCAGCAGGCAGACCTTGTCTTGTTGGGAGAACCAGTTGTCCGACAGGATGTTTTTCCGGACCAGGCGGAAGATGAGGTTGTCGGCCAGGATGGGTTTAAAGGGTTCGGCCAGGTCCAGGCTCAGGGAGGATCTGCCGGTTCCGGGGGAGTGGAGCCAGGAGAGGGTTTCGTGCAGGTGGGTTTTAAAGACCTCGTGGCGCACGGCCGTGTAGGTCAATTGGTTGAGAAAGGAAATCAGGCAGTTGATGGGGTTGTTGGGCGGCCTGCGGGTGCGGGGGGCGAAGTCCAGGCGGGGATCCACAATGGGCCAGGCTGCGAAGTAGCGTGCGTGGAGGACGCCTTCGGCGCCCATGAGCTTGGGGATGCTCGGCGCCGTTTCGATTTTTTCGGCCATGCGGTCCATGTGTTCCAGGACGGGATCCAGGCGGTTCAATCCCCGGTATTGATAATAGGCCAGGTTGGCGCGCATGTTGCGCCATGCGCCCCGGACGATTTCCCGGGCCGTTTCCAGGCGCATCTCGTCATCCAGGATGCACCGGGCCTGTTCCTTGACGACCCGGCCCGAGGGGTTTTGGGGCTTGGGCTCGAAGGAGCCTTTGTAGTAGCCGTAGTAGTCGAACACGGACACCCGCACGCCGTGGGCGCCGCACAGGCAGAGCAAGGCGGAGTTGAAGCGTCCCTGGCCCAGCATGACGATATGGCGGATTTTTTCGATGGGGAAAAACCGTTTTTGTCCGTCCATGGAGACGATCAGGGTGTTTTCCCTTCGGGAAAGTCTGGCTTCCCTGGAAATGAATAAGGTTTCCACAAACGCTCCTTTAATCAAAACCGCAAAAGACGGCGGCCGAACAGGTTTGGCATAAGGGGATGGGAGAGGCCGGCGGGACTTCCTCTTGGCTGGCCAGGGCTTCCAGGCGCAGGGATAGACGGTTCATTCTCTCCAAGGCCTCCTTGTCCAGGGCCGCGTCATCGAAGAACGCAGGCCCTGGCTGGATTCGGACTTTGATACGACAGGCCGCGTCACCTACTACGATTACACCCCCGTGGACGAGGACGACGCCCGGGAATTCCGGGACGTCACCTCGCCGCGCACGATCACCGAGGAAATCAACGGCATCGTCACGTCCAAGACCTTTTACGCCTACAACCAGACCCTGTTCGGAGACCGCATCGTCATCACCGAACGGGCCGCGTCCCAGGACGCGGAATACGGGGACCCCGGCAATATCCGCACCACCAGCGAATATTACGAGGAAAACCCCGGCGCCCTGACCTCGGACAAAATCAAGACCTCCCAGTCCTCGGACGGTCTCATGACCACCTACGAGTACGTCTACGGTGATTACGTGGAAGGCCTCAACCCGGGCGACGGCGTGTTCACCGAAGGATCGGGCTCCTATGTCCGCACCTTGGTCACCCAGGGCACGGTGGATAACCCCGAGGGGATCGCCAACAAGACCACCCGGAGCGTGTCCATTGCAAATTCCGTGGGCAATACGCTCTACAGCGCAAGCCAGGTTTTTGACGGGTCGGCGTATCAGACCATCCAGTGGACCGAGTATTCCTACGACGAATTGGGCCGGGCCGTGCGCACGGACAACTCCGACGGAACCTATACGGAAACCCATTGGAGCTGCTGCGCCGTGGAATCCCAGACAGACGCCACGGGTGTATCCACCTACTACACCCTGGACGACCTCAAGCGGCCCTATATGGTCACGCGGGAAGGCCTGAACGGGGACGTCACAACCACCAAAACCATGGACGCCCTGGGCAGAACCCTGTCCACAACCACGGAAGCGGGAAGCCTGAGCCAGGCCAGTTCCACGATTTACGACACGGCCGGCCGCGTCGCCTCGTCCACCAACCAGGCGGGCCTTGTCACCACCTACGCCTACGAAAACGCGGGCAGAACCCAGACCGTCACCCAGCCAGGCGGCGCAACCCGCACCACAACCCGGCACTTGGACGGCAGGACCATCAGCACGACGGGCACGGCGGTCACGCCCCAGTACTACGAATACGGCGTGGAGGATGACGGAATCCAATGGACCAAGGTCTACACAGGGTCCGCGGGCTCGGCCATGTGGAGCAAGTCCTACACGGATTTCCTGGGCCGGACTATCAAGACCGAACGCCCCGCTTTCGGCGGCGGAACTCTTGTTGCAGAAAATTTTTATGACGAACACGGCCGCCTGATCCGGTCCTCCGCGCCGGGCAGGGCAGACTCCCTGTACGTCTACGACGAATTGGGGAACCAGACATGGTCCGGCCTGGACGTGGACGGAGACGGAGAACTGACCGCCGCCTCCATGGATAGGTTGACCGAATCCGCCAGCGAGTACGCCTACATCAGCGGCGACTGGTGGCAGGAGAGCAAGCAGATCATCTACGCCGAAGCCAACTCCGCCGAGCAGACCGAAACCGGCGTGTCCCGCTCCCGCCTTACCGGTTTGGGCGCCGGACTGGTGGGCGAGTCCGTGAATATTGACATGCACGGAAACCAGACAACGTCCCTGACAACCCTGGACCGGGACGCCCACACCCAGACCCGGGAAGTGGATTACCCCGACTCCACCATCAACGCCATATCCACGTCCGAATACGGCCTGACCGTCTCGTCCACCGACAAGACCGGACTCACCTACACCTTTGACTACGACGCCTTCGGCAGGCGGATTTCCGCAACCGATCCGCGCACGGGAACGTCCACCACCCATTACGACGAAGACGGCAGGGTGGATTACGTCCAGGACGCGGACGGCAATACATCCCGGTTCTATTACGACGCAGAAACCGGCCGGAAAATCGCCGACGAAAATGCGCTGGGCCATTTTGTCCGGTACGCATACAACCTCAAGGGGCAGCTTGTCCGCCAATGGGGCGACGCAACCTATCCCGTGGAATATGGGTACGACGCCTACGGCCGCAAGACAAGCATGAAAACCTTCCGCAGCACTGCGGATTTTGACGGGGACGAGTGGCCGTCCGACGCAGGAGACGGAGACGCCACCACCTGGATCTACGACGAAGCTACAGGCCTGCTCATCCAAAAGCTCGACGACGAATACAAGGGCGCAACCTACGCCTATTCCGCCGAAGGCAAGCTCCTGACCCGCACCTGGGCCAGGACCGATCAGGGCCAGCCCTTGACCACAACCTACGACTACGATCCGGCCACCGGCGAGATGATCCTCACGGATTATTCCGACTCCACCCCGGACATCGCCTTTGAATACGACCGGTTGGGAAGGCAGACCAGCGTCACGGACGGCTCGGGCGCCCGGACCTTCACCTACAACGATTACTTGCAGCCGGAATCCGAAGCCATAACCGGCACGGTACAGGCCGTCATAACCCGGGCCTACGACGCTATGGGCCGGAACGCGGGATTCTCCACGGACGCGGACTACGCCCTCGCCTACGGGTACGACGGTTTTGGACGGTTTGAAACCGTGCAATATGCCGTGGAAGGCGTTGCCGGTTCCGCGTCTTACGGCTATCTGGCCAATTCGGGCCTCCTGGAATCCGTGACCATGCTTGAGGACGGGGCGGCCACGGCCGTCACCACGACCTACGGATACGAGCCCCATAGGAACGTGAAAACCCTGGTCGCCAACCAGTACGGAACGGAGATTATTTCAGAGTACGGTTACGGCTACGACGCCCTCGGCAGGAGAACCAGCGTCACAAACAGCGGGAATGCCTTTGACGATCAGGCGTTTAACCTGTATGAATACAATGCAAGGAATGAGCTTACGGCCTCAAACAGATACCTTGGGACCAGCATCCTGGATACAGCCAGTCCTGTTGATGATGAGGCACGGGCCTACAACTACGATCCCATCGGCAACCGCATCGCTGCACAGCAGGACTACGACATCTCAACCAGTGCGCCCATTACGTCCACTTATGTGACCAACAGCCTGAACCAGTATGAATCTGTCACATCCGCTGGCGAGAGCATCTCTTTGGACTACGACGACGACGGCAACCTGATCCACAAGGACGGCGTACAGTACGTCTTCAACTGCGAGAACAGGCTGGTGGAAGTATCGCCCCTGGCTCCCGTGATAGGAGACACCAGAGTAACCTTTGCCTACGACTATATGGGCAGAAGATACCAGAAGCAGAGTTTTATCTATGCCTCCGGCGAGTGGTCTTTAGTCTCCACATCCACGTCGCTATGGGATGGCTGGAACCGCATCCAGGAAAAAGTGGTGCTTGCCTCGGACGGCTCTGAGGAAATGACATCCTACGCTTGGGGTCTTGACCTGAGCCAGAGCTTGCAGGGCGCCGGAGGAGTGGGCGGTCTGATTGCCGTTGTGGATAATGACTCTGCCGTGGACTTCTACCTCTACGACGCCAATGGAAACGTGGGGCAATTGATAAGCGCCGCTGACGGAACCATCAACGCCCATTATGAATATGACCCCTTTGGACGCCTCTTGAAATCCACTGGCTCCAAAGCCAACCAGAACCCCTACCGCTTCTCCACCAAACCCATGGACCAGCAGACGGGCCTCTATTATTACGGCTACAGGTACCTTGATGTTGATCTTGGCAGGTGGGTCAGTCGTGATCCTATTGAAGAGGACGGTGGATTCAATTTATATGCATTCGATAATAACACTGTTAATAAATATGACGTGTTTGGACTATGGGGAGAGGATGTTCATAGAGACCGTACTATTGAGTGGGCTCAGGAGGTTAATATTACAAAGGAAATTGCAGATAGGATTGGCGAAGCAGACATTGCAATTGATACGCTTCATGCTCCAACTGTCATTTCTAATGATACTTGGGGATGGCATTTCAACCGATCCAGAGAGGGAGATTCAAGGTTAACTCATAGGGATGAAAATATCGAATTGGCCAGAAAAGCATGTGATAATGAGACCGATGATCCTAATCTCGCAGCACAATATATCGGATGGGCTTTGCACCCTGATCAAGACTGGGTTGCCCATGGAGATTATAATAGAATTCAGGAGGCGCCTACTTTACAAGGAGCAGGCTTTTTTGAAAGACGTTTTTATTGGCATAATTGGGGTTTACCGAGGCGAGGTAGTACAGGAATGCCAGATGATGCTAACATGGATGCAGACAATTCCGAAGATAATGGCAGAGCAACAATCTCTGCGATGAGAGGTCCCAATGGTGGGCACAGAACCTTAAGCAATGGGGATGTGGTTTTTTGGGTATCGTATCATTCAGGCAACCGTCGTTTTAATTTAACAAGAACACGAACTAAAAAAATCTTGCAGGATTTCAAGTCTTATGTGGAAACACAAGAAAATGCCTGTGAATGCAGAAATGCCTTTGGGGTAACGCCATGTTCAATAGCTACTTTGGAAGAATTATAGTTGCTTCATTTGTTGGGTTTTGTGTCGGTCTCTTTATTCTGGTTATAGGATTAAACACAGAGACCATACCGCTCTTACGGAGAGTGTTTGACTTTATTCATAAACCCGCAAGCTGGTTAGCTTATCTTTGGTCATTTGTTTTTTGCCTACCACCACGGAACGAAGCAGCTTTTGCTATTGTACCAATGGTTGCAGCCGTGTTGCAGTGGACCATTCTTGGTTTTCTTTTTGGATTATGGAAAAAATGACTTTAGGGGACATCCTTTAAGAAACTAAGAAACTCTGTAGTATCTTGATTTTGTAGGACGTTTGAGGCGGTTGGGCTGGTTGGCAAGCCCCCAAAGAGGGGCCTGAAACATAAAATTTCGGTTTTCGCCCGCACGCAGGGAAGCGGTTTTATCCCGCTCCCTGTATGGAAGATGCGGTTGAAGGATGAGGCAGAGGTATGCATTCCCACGTGCAACATGGGAACGAGAATAACGACGCATCAGAGGGACGCAATGCATTTTTGGCGTTGGGAAAGAGATCCGGTCGCGCCTTTTGTGCTTCGCACCCAGGCAGGATACTGCTCTGCCAGTGCCGCCCAGGACTCTGGGGGACGCCTTTAAGAAATTAAGAAACTCTGACTTTAGGGGACGCCTTTAAGAAACTCTGTAGCATATTGATTTTGTGGGGTGTTTGAGGCGGTTGGACTGGTTGGCAAGCCCCCAGAGAGGGGCCTGAAACATAAAATTTCGGTTTTCGCCCGCACGCAGGGAAGCGGTTTTATCCCGATCCCTGTATTGGGCAGGGTCTTTGACATTCGAATAAAAATACGGAGATAAACCAGGCTGGGTAAAACCGCGATCTACGGCGTTACACATCTCCCCTCGTCACTGCGAAGTACGTAAAGTACGTCTCATTTCTCGGGGATCGTGCGCCTTGCATCTCATCGCTTTTACTCAGCCTGGACATGGATAGCGAGAGGGCGCCGTTTGGTAGGACGGCGCCCTCTCCATCCGCTAATGATTGCTCCCGTCGCCCGTCATCCTTAAGGGCGATCACAAGGATCACCCCTACAGAGGCGCATTACGTAGGGCGCGAATCTTGTATTCGCCCCAACAACGGCGGTAATTTGTGCGATCACAAGGATCTCCCCTACGCGAGCGCGGCAAGCAGCGCCCCTACGGCCGCTAGAAAACGGCGGCGCTCGGAAGACCTCTTAATGGGGCGCACTGCCTTATCGGTTTTTGACGGGCATATCCTATCCAGGCCTGGGAGGATCTTTTCCTGGGGCGTGCTTGCCATCCCGGGGACCAGCCGCAACCCTTGCCGTCAGCCAAAGCGCTTCCGTCTTCCTCTTCTCCCATGCTCTAAAGATTTTTGATCAAACTTTTTGCAAAAAGTTTGCCGCCGGAGGTATTTATTTTATCGGCGTGGCACGCTCCCGCCTGACCGGCCTGGGCTCGGGACTGGTGGGCGAGTCCGTGAATATCGACATGTACGGCAACCAGACAACGTCCCTGACAACCCTGGATCGGGACGCCCACACTGGGCCCCAGTGAGATAATGCGAAGAATAAAAGGCGAAGCGCAACAAAGTTGTTTGAAGAGTTTCCCCATTTGAAAAAGCGGTATTGGGGACGTCATTTCTGGGCGCGGGGATACTTTTGCGTAACCGCAGGCCAGTTTACCGATGAGATGATCAAGAATTACCTGGAGCATCATTTTGAACCCAATCCCGATGATAATTTTAAAACAGAAAGTTAGCGACGGGTCTTTGACCCGTATCCGTGCTTTCAGCACTTAAAGAAAATCCTCCGACTTTAGTCGGTGGTTGTTTAGTTAATGCCGCAAATGGCTTTAACGTTTTCCATTTTTTCCAAGAGGTTGTAATTGCGGGCCACTTCCATGCGGTTGGTTTCGGGGGTGCCTCCCGCGCAAATGGCGCTGGCGATGAGGTACCCGGACCAACGGGACGCGGTGAGCTCCTGGATCAAATAGAGGATGCGCATCCTGTCTTCGGCGGTCACCAGGGGGGAGGCCTGAAAATACTTATCGATGAGAGGCCGGATTTCCGGGTTGGAGTATTCCTGCTCCGTGGGCATGGTGGTGACGATGCCTCCCGCGATTTCCTGCAAGGTCCCCAAAAACTGCGCAAACCGGGTGCGCGTGTGGTAAAGCCCGGCGTTTGCAATGCCGTTATCGGGGATGGGAATGCCGGACTCGTGCATGACGCTTTTTTGGACGGAGGCGATGGCGCATCCGTAGCCGATTTCGCTGGCATTGGCCATGTCGGTTATCTTGCTGCGAACATGTCCGGCGCCGGGAACCCCGTTGGCCTGGGCGATCAACGCCGCCGTCCCGGCCAGAATGTCGATGCGGGCGGAGGTGCAGGTTCCCTTGGCAAAGCGCACATAGGGGGAGAACAGGCCGATGAGCTTTTGGGTGTACTCCCACTCGCCGCACATGAACACGTTTTCCCAGGGGATGAACACATCATCGAATACGGTGAGCGATTCCGTGAACCCGATCCGGGTGCTCACCGGACACTCGAATTCCTTGGGAGCGAGGGGGCCGGGCGCTGGCCTGGTTATGAAAGAAATGCCCGGAGCGTCCACCGGTATTGCGAATGACAGGCAATAGTCTGCGTCGTCCTCGCCCATGGCCCGGCAGGGCATGGCGAAAAAGTAGTGGGTTATGGGGCCGTTGGATGTATGGGCCTTGGCGCCGCGTACGATGATGCCGTCATCCCGTTTTTCCGCAACCCGCAGGTAGAGGTCCGGGTCTGGCTGTCTGGAGGGAGGAAGGGAACGGTCCCCTTTGGGATCCATGACGCCCAGGCAATAACGGAGATCCTCTTTTTGGAGGTGCTCAAAAAAACGGCGGAAATTGGCGTGATAGGTCGTGTTTTTATCCCGGTCGATTTCCCAGGTGACGCCCCACAGGACGGACAGGCCGATGCCCATGCACATGGAGCAGAAATGCCGCGCGTTGGTGCGTTTCATGGTCTCCACCATGGCCAGCAGCTCCTCGGGAGTCTGACGCAGGTGCGTCCAAAAGCCCACGGTTTCGTTTGTAATGGGGGAATGAAAGGTAAAATCGTCCTTGGTTTCAGGGTCTGATTGCCAGTCGTAAAATTTTTTCATTTCACGGATGGGGGTGGCGAAAAAGGGGCTGTCTACCACAGAGGTTATTTTTTCGCCGCCGATATAAACCGTGGGAGACAGTTTTCGAAGGGATTCCACATATTGATCACCGGTTTTAATTCCCATGTTGTTATTCCTTTCCACGCCGGTCCAGTTCAGCCTGGTACCAGCTAATAAGGGTTTCCAAAAGATGAACGGCTGTTTTGTATGCAAACGCGCCATTTTGATCCGCCCGCTCGTTGACGGTGTCCTCCATTTCCTGCAGGGTGGCCACCTGTTCGGAGAGGGACGCGATTTCGTCTTCAAAGGCGGCCTGGGTCTTGTCGCTATCGAGAAACCTGAAAAACAACGCCCGGGTCAAAAAGGGCAGATGGTAGTCCATGGGCTCGGGAGGGCCGGTAAGTTTTTGCTCCAGGGCCTTCCGGCCCTCTTCGGTGATGCTGTACATGTTCTTGTTAGGCTTCCCAACCTGGATCACGACCTCTTTCTCCACATGCCCTTTCGCCTCCAGGTTACGCAAAACCGGATAAATCTGGTTGAGGCTGACAGCGTAATAAAGCATCATGTTGCCGAAAATCTGGTTGAGTTTGTATCCGGTTTTCGGCCCGGAGCTAAGATAGCCAAGGGCGAGAAGTTCCACGTCCATGAAAGTTCCTCCATATCCAGGGGGGGAATCAATTTATTGCGTCGATTTTGATTTTCAGCGGTCGCCGCCGGGAAAAGGCGGGGTTACTATTTTTCCTCGCCATATTTTTTAAAAAAATAGTATTGAAAAATATAGTTTGTCAATCAATGTTTTTTTAAAAAATAACAACGGCGGATAGAAATGGATATTAGCATCAAAGCAGTTCCATCGGTAATTGATATAATTTCTGGTTTTTATGGCGGTTTAGGCAGGATGTACCCACGAACGCCGGGAACGGCGCATACCCGGCAAAACAGAAAAAGGAGACGAGCATGACCAGTCTAAGAACCAGCCTGATCGGAGCCGAATTGATTCCCGCCCTTAAGACAAATCCGGCCAATCGCCTGCCCTCAAGGCAAATCCGGCCAATCGCCTGATTGAGGGGTTCGCCACAGCGGAGGCGGGGCGTTTTTTGGAGATAAAAGGCGGATCAGCGGGATTGCATCCGACCCTTCTTGAATGCAATCCCGCTTTTGGATCGCGGCGCTGCAAGCCTTCTAATCGTAAAAATACTCCGTCTGCATATCTACGCATAAGCGGGCCTTTTCCATAAGGCGTTCGGCCAGGCCCTTGATCTTGGAGAGTTCATAATGAAAGTAATATTGCATGGTAAAAATCTTGCCGGTATAGAAATCGGCCTCCTTTTTTGAAGGCCCTTTTTCCAGCCTGGTTTGGGCGGCGATTCCCTGCAGAAGCCATTGCCAGCCCACTGCGATGCGCCCGAAATACTCCAGGTACAAGCTGGCGTCGGCCAGGAACACCTCCGGCCCGTCTTCCTGGGCCACGTCAAGCAGATGCATGGTAACCTGCTGCAATTGGTGCATGGCCTCGTCCAACCGGACGGCGTAGGGCTCCAGGCCCTTTACACCTTTGGCCTCGTCGATGGTTTTTTGGACTTCCTGGTTGTATAACATGGACGCCATGCCGTTTTTCATGAGCACTTTGCGGCCTAAAAGGTCCATGGCCTGAATGCCCGTAGCCCCTTCATGAATGGGATGAATCCTGATATCCCGGTAATACTGCTCCAGGGGAAAATCGTCGCAATACCCGTATCCGCCAAAGCATTGCAGGCCGTTGCTCACGGAAAGGACTCCCATTTCCGAGGGAAAGCTCTTGGCTATGGGGGTTAAAATTTCCAGCAGCAGATGATATTTTTCCTTGTCTTCTTCATTTTTCGCAACCAGCGCCAGATCGTAATACATGCCGCACTGGGTCAGCAGGGAGAGGGAGCCCTCCACAATGGCCCTTTGGAGTAGGAGCATTCTTTTCACGTCGGCATGATTGATGATGGGCGTCTGGGGCTGCGTGGGGTCCTTTTCCGTAATCTTCCGCCCTTGGGGTCGGTCCCTGGCGTATTCCAGGGAAGCGTAATAGGCCGCCGTGGCGATGCCTGCGGCGCCCAAGCCCACTTCGATCCGGGCTTCGTTCATCATCTGGAACATGCATTTCAGCCCTTTATGAGGCTCTCCTATCAGGTAACCGCGGCAGTCGTTTTGCTCTCCGATGCTCAGTTCGGTAAGGGGCATTCCTTTATAGCCCAGCTTGTGGTAAACGCTTGAGCAGACAATATCGTTGAAAACAAGCGATCCGTCCGCTTCCACCCGTTTTTTCGGAACCACAAAAAGGGATATTCCTTTGGTCCCGGCCGGCGCTCCGTCAATCCTCGCCAGCATGAGATGGACGATGTTGTCCAGGGCGTTGTGATCCCCGCCTGAGATGAATATTTTGTGTCCCCGGATTTTATAATACCCCTCGTCCGTGGGATAGGCGGTGGTGGTTATGTCCGAGAGGGAACTGCCGGCCTGGGGTTCGGTCAGAGCCATGGTTCCCTGCCATTCTCCTTGAATCAGTTTGCCCAGATAGGTTTCCTGCAACGCCTTATCCCCAAAGGAAATAATCAAATGAGCGGCGCCCGTGTTGGCGTCGGAATACACGCTGGCGGAATAGTTGGCGGCTGCGAAGATGAACCGGGACATATTGGTGAGCGTCAGGGGAAATTGGTCCCCTCCGTACTCCAGGGGAAAGTTGGATGCAATCCAACCCCCCTCGCCGCACTCCTTCATGATTTCTTTTACCTTGGGGTGAACCTTCACCTCGCCGCCCGCCAGCTCCGGAGGAGTGACGTCCATTTCCTCCAATATGGGCCGCATAAGGTTTTTGGCCAATTGGACGGCGGAGGAGATGACCATGTCGAATACCTTATGGTTGTGCTCTTGGTAGTAGTCGAACCGGGTCAGTTCATCCACGTTAAAGACGTCGTACAATAAAAAGTCAATATTCCTTTTGCTTACGAATTTACTCGCCATTTTTCCCTCTCGAAAAATTGATTATGCGCCCAGCTTCATGGACGCGATAAGAAACGACTGGTTCCGGTTTTCCACATGAAGGGCCTGCTCCAAGGAGCCCGCGTTCAGGTTCTGATTGATGGCCTCCTTGGTCATTTTTAGCCCCAGGGGATTTTTCGACGCCATCTTTCCGGCAATTTCACAGGCCGTATCAAGAAGGTTCTCCTTTTCGACAATCCGGCTGGCGAAACCCAGTTGGATCGCTTCCTCTGCGGACATAAAATCGCCGGTCAGCAGAAACTCGTTGGCGCGTCCCGAGCCGATCAGCCTGGGTAGGAAATAGCTGCTGGCCAGATCGGCGCCGCCCAACCCGATATTAATATACGCCGCATTAAAGCGGGCCTGGGGGGTGATGATGCGCACGTCCGAAGCCAGGGCGAAGCTGAACCCGGCCCCGGAGGCGGCCCCGTGAACCGCCGCAATAATCGGCTGGGGGATGCGCCGCATTTTGTAAAACAATCTGGAGGCCAGGGATTGGTGCTTGTATATCAGGGCAGGAGTGGCCTCAAAGAGCTGGGCCGCGGACTCCTTCATGTCCATGCCGGAGCAAAAGCCTTTCTCGCCGGCCCCCGTGAGGATCAAAACCCGAATGCTCTCATTGGCTTCCAGGAAGTCGAACAAGGCGTGCAATTCCTCGATCATTTTTTGGTTTAAGGCGTTGACGGTCTTGGGCCTGTTCAGGGTCAAAAGGCCCATGTTGTCCTTTTCTTCAAAAAGCAAGGTTTCAAATTCCATGGAATTCCTTTCTGTAGCTATATTGAAAATGAGAAATGTGCGTTCATCCTTAGGCCTCAGCCTTTCGCAAAGCCCTGAATGCGGTCCTGCGCGTCGCCGGACGATTGATCGGCGGAGTACTCCCGCTCCAGGCTTTCTTTCATGCTGTCCATTTTATTTAGGTAGTATAGCCGTTTGTGAGCGGCGTTGGCTTCCTTGCTGTTGGCCATGATTTTGCCGGCCAGGTCCAAAACCGCACTTTTCAATTCCGAGGCCGGAACAGCCATGTTCACCAGCCCGATTCCTTCGGCTTCCTTGCCCGTGACCATCTCCCCGGTGTAGGTCATTTCCCGGGCCTTCAGCTCCCCGACCCTTTGGGGCAGGCGCACGCTCATGCCCCACATGCACCGCAGCCCCCACTTGGTGTGGGTGTCGGCAAACCTGGCGTCCTCGCTGGCCGCCAAAAGGTCGCAGGCCAGGGCGATCTCCAAGCCGCCGGTCAGGCAGAATCCGTTGATCATGCCGATCACGACGACAGGCGCCGTCTCCATGACGGATTGCAGACGGCGGGCCGGTCCATGCAGCCTGGCCTCGATATCCGCCTCCCCAAGGCTCGACGCAGCCTTGAGATCCACTCCTGAACAAAAGGCCCGTCCTGCGCCGGTAATGATAATTACGCCTGTTGCGGGATTCTGGGCCGCCGCCTCCACGGCATCCGCCATTTCGCACAGCACTTCCGGCGTAAGGGAGTTCAAGGCCTCCGGCCGGTTGATTGTTATTGTCACGATGCCGTTTTCGGCCTCATACAAAATGGTTTGGTAATCCATGTTTCCACCCTCGATTTCCGGTTTTGCGTCTGCGCAGCCGCCCTCAATTACGGGCGGTGAAAAAAAGATATGGTCAGACTGTTGTATTTCAAAACGCCTCTGCGGCCTCCATTCTTGAAGCAAATGGGGCGCCAAGATGAATATGGATAGCATTTCAATAGGTTATCAAAAGGCCTTTCGTTAAAGCATCTTATTTGATATTTTAAATTGCATATAAGATAGAACTAAAGATAAAGTGTCTTATAAGATAATTACCAAGACAAGCCGAGGCGCCATGCACATGGATGAAAACAAATTCTTTCGCGAAGCCACCCTGCGCATCTGCGGTTCCATTGAAATTGAAAAAGCCTTGTTTGACTGCCTGGATTATTTGAAAAACTTCATCCCGGCGGAGAGCGTCTACCTCCATTTCATTGATTTAAGGGAAAAAACGGGCGTTGTCTACGCCATGGCGGATGGCGGCGGAGGGCGGCAGTTGAATATCCGGTTCGACTACCCCGCCCCGGTCTGGCGGCTCATCGGAGACGGCTCCGACCTGCCGGAGGAAGTGCTTCTGGATCGGGCGGATAAGAGTACGCTGGGAAAGCACATGCTTAAAATTGCAGGCCTTTCCGGCATACGCTCCCTGATGATGATGCGCCTGAGCCTGGACAGCAAGGAGGTGGGGGTTATCGCCTTTGAAGCCAGGGGGGAGAGCCGGTTCAGCCGGGAGCACCTTCACAGGCTCCGATTATTGCAATCGCCCTTCGCCGTGGCCATCTCCAACAGCCGCAGATATATTGAATTGCTGGAGCTGAAAAACCTCCTGGCGGATGACAACAAATACCTTCAGCAGGAGCTTCTTTCCCAAAAAAGCGATGAGATTATCGGCGCGGACTTCGGCCTCAAGCACGTGATGCAGCAAGTGAACAAGGTGGCGCCCCTTTCCAGCCCCGTCCTTCTGATGGGGGAGACGGGCGTGGGCAAGGAGGTGATCGCCAACGCCATTCACAAGTACTCTTCCAGGCGGAACGAGCCGTTCATCAAGGTGAACTGCGGCGCCATTTCAGAGACCCTCATCGACAGCGAGCTTTTCGGCCATGTAAGAGGCGCGTTTACGGGCGCCTTTGAAAACAAACGGGGCCGCTTTGAAAGGGCGCACCGGGGAAGCATTTTCCTGGACGAAATCGGCGAACTCCCCAAGGCGGCCCAGCTTCGGCTTTTGCGCGTCTTGCAGGAAATGGAGTTTGAACCGGTGGGAAGCGCCAAGACCATCAAGGTGGACGCCCGGGTTATCGCCGCCACCAACCGGAACCTGGAGGACATGGCGGCGGAGGGCTTGTTCCGAAAGGATCTTTATTTCAGGCTGAAGGTGTTTCCCATCTACATTCCTCCCCTTAGGGAGCGGGCTTGCGACATTCCCGCGCTTACCCAGTATTTTATGCACAAAAAGTATCGGGAAATGGGCTTTGCCGAGTATCCCTCTTTAGCCCCGGGGGCCGTTAAAAGGCTCGAGGCTTATGAATGGCCGGGCAACGTGCGCGAGTTGGAAAACGCGGTGGAAAGAGCCATGATCGTCAGCGGCGGCAAGACGCTTCATTTCGACGATTCCGGATTTGAAAAGCCAAGGAGCGTTTGGGAGGAGGCGCCCCGTGACGCCGAGGGCTCCCCTGTTATGCTTGATGATGTGATATCCAGCCATATCATAAAAATGCTCCACCGAACCAAGGGGAAGATCAACGGAGAGGACGGCGCGGCCCGGGCCATGGGCGTTAACCCGGCCACCCTGCGGAATAAAATGCGAAAGCTGGGCGTCCCCTTCGGCCGGGGCGTCCAATACAAATAGCAAAGCCCTATGAACCATGTGCGCCCAAGGGCCTCGCCCCCCGCAGGCAGCCAGGTCTGTTTCCTGCGTAGGGGGTTCCCCAAAGAAAAGAACTCTGATGCGTTACAAGTTTAAAGATCTCAGTGGCGGCGCAATATTTTATCATTTTGAAAACATTGGTATCGACGGCCCCTTTGTGAGAGAATTGGGGACCTAACCAACAAAGCCGCTCCCATATCCGATGTGCGGTCCGGACCTTTGCCTAAGGGTTGCCCTTACCCGAACAGCCCCTTTTTCGTTTTCCAACCGGGATTGAGCGTTTGATTCTTTGACTAATTGCTTGTTTGGAAAAATATCCGATTTTTCCTGCTTTTGCTAGTTGACAAACCCGGTTTGTTCTGTGTAAGTAAGGGCCGCTGAGCGGGAATAACTCAGCGGTAGAGTGCGACCTTGCCAAGGTCGAAGTCGCGGGTTCAAATCCCGTTTCCCGCTCCATCCATGAAAAACAAAGGGGCTGATCCCACACGGGGCAGCCCCTTTTTTTGCGTTTTTGGCCTTTCCAAGCCCCGCATGGAAATATGAGGAGATGCAGACCGCGGAAGTACATAATCCGAGTGCTCCGTGGTTAAATCTCGGTGTCGAAGGTAATGAAGCCGGCTAATCCCCGTTGTTCTTTTTGGGATTGATTCCGTAGCGCTGGAGCTTGCGGACCACCGTGGACTGGTTGATTCCCAGGGCCTTGGCCGCCTTGTGGGTGGAGCCGTGGGTTTCCAGGGCCTGTTGCAGGATCTCCCGCTCCAGACCTTCCAGGGCGCTTTTCAGAGACCCGCCGCCAAGAGCATGGGCCAGGCCGGATTTGGGGGCGATTCGCAGCTTCTCGGGCAAATCGGCCGGTTCGATCACGTCTCCCTTGGTGACCACCACCATGCGTTCCACCGTGTTTTCCAATTCCCGCACGTTCCCGGGCCAGTCGTAGTCGTAGAGGATGTCCAGGACGTCCGGGGCGATTTGCTTGGCGAAGCCGTATTTGCGGTTGTATTTCTCCAGAAAATGATAAGCGAAGTTGACGATGGCCTCCTTGCGCTCCCGCAGGGGCGGGATGACCACCGGGACCACGTTCAGGCGGAAATAGAGGTCGTTGCGAAAGGCGCCTTTGTCAACCATTTGGGAAAGGTCCCGGTTGGTGGCCGCCAGGATGCGGATATCCACGTCTATGGAGTGATTGGCGCCCACGCGCATGATTTTTTTATCCTGGAGCACGCGCAGGAGCTTGGCCTGGAGGCCCAGGGGCATTTCCCCGATTTCGTCCAGGAAGATGGTTCCGCCGTCCGCGCTTTCGAAAATGCCGGCCTTGCCCTTGGCCTTGGCGCCGGTGAAGGCGCCGGCCTCGTACCCGAAAAGCTCGGATTCCAACAATTGCTCCGGGATGGCGGCGCAGCTTATTTTGACGAAGGGCTTGTCCTTGCGGGGGCTGTTGGAGTGAATCAGGTCCGCGAAAATTTCCTTGCCCACGCCCGATTCTCCCTGGACCAGCACGGTGGCGTCCACCCTGGCCAGGCGCAAGGCCAGTTCGTGGACCTCCTTCATTTTTTTTGACCGGATGACCACCGAAGGCGCCGCGCCCGCGGATTCCCGCAACTGCTCCAGTTCGTTTTCATACCGGGTGCGGAGCACTTCCATGCGGCCCAGTTCGTTCTGGAGATTGTATAACTCGGTCACGTCTCGCACATTGGTGACCACCAGGGAGATTTCGCCCTGATCGTCGAAGATGGGGGTTCCGGTGACCATGACGGTCTTGCCGGTTTTGACCTTTTGCACCAAAGACTCGCCCTTGCGGTTTTCCAGAACCCGCATGGAAACCGACTCGTTGAAAAAGCCCCGCTCCACCAACTCGGCCATGGTACGGCCCACCACGTCCTCCCGCCGGATGCCCGTGGTGCGTTCGTAGGCCTTGTTCACCCGGAGGGTGCGGCCTTCGCCGTCCGTCACGTATATGCCGTCAAAGGAGGACTCGATGATGGCGTCCAACTCCAGGCTGATGCGCCGGGTGTGCTCCAGTTCGTTGGAGATGGCTTCCAGTTCGGAAATATCCTGGAGCACGGCGGTGGCGCCCACAATCCGGCCGCCCATGAAAATGGGGGTGCGGTTGGTCATGTACACTTTGCCGCCCAGGCTCACCTTTTGAGTGGATTCCGCTTTTCCCGTGCGGATGATGCGGATAAGCTGGGAGTCCTCAAACAGATCGCCGATGGGCTTGCCCAGGATTTCCTCCACGTTTTTGCCCGAAACCTTGGCCAGGGATTGGTTGCAAAAGATGACCAGCCCCTCGGCGTCAATGGCCACCACCGGGTTGTAAATGGAGTCCAGGAAGATGCTCATCCGCCGCATGACGGACAGGGAGCCTTTATGGATTTGCTCCGAAACCCGGGCCCGGCTGACCACGCCGATGATCCTGCCCGACTCCGCAACCAGCCAATAGGCCGGCGAGCCCTCGGCCGTCTCCGGCAGCGATTCGCCGGGCAATACGCGCTGGAAATCCGTGCTGGCGAACTCCCTGGCCGGGACCTGGGGCGGCGCCTGGGCGGCCAGGGCCCGGGCGATTTCCCGCAGGGTCAGAATGCCTTGGATGTGATGGGGATCGTCCGCAACCAGCAGGTTTTTGCCCGGTGCGTCGGCCAGGATTTCGGCGCAGTCCTGGATGGAGGCGCCGGCGCCCACGATTTGTATATATGCATTGACGAATTCGGAGAATTTCATGATTTTAAAATATCATTGAAAGCGGTATGTTGTCATGGAAACAATCATGACATATTCCTGGGGAAAGATCAAAACCGGGATGGGCCCGGCTTGAAAAAACACTTGACCAAAAGCGAATGATCGTTTAGTTAAGAGCCATGAGAATTAAGGATAGGGATAAGCAGGAAGCGCTGTTTCTGGCTGCCGTCAAGGTGGTCAATGAAATCGGCTTTGCATCCAGCTCCGTGTCTAAAATCGCCAAGGAGGCGGGCGTCTCTCCGGCCACTTTGTATATTTACCACAAGAACAAGGACGACCTGCTGATTTCCACCTATTTGAACATCAAGCGCAAGCTCACGGACGCGGTGTTGGGGGACATGGACGATTCTCTGCCTATCCGGGACGGATTCCGGCGCGTGTGGCTGAACCTGTTCCGGTTCGCCGGGGATCATCTGGATTATTTCCAATTCGCCGAGCAGTTTTCCAACTCCCCCTATAACGACCAGGTGGATCAGGACGCCGTGGACGCCATGTACGAGCCCATGGGCAGGCTTATCCGCCGGGGGATCAGGGAAAAGGTGGTCAAGGACATGCACCCGGAGGTCATCAGCTCCTTTGTGTTCTACCCGGTCATTATTTTATCCAACCCCCGCCTGACCCGGCGGGTGGAGATGACCGAGGCGTTGATTGAGGAAAGTTTTCAACTGGCCTGGGACGCCATCAAGCTGTAATTTTTTTTGCCGCTCTTATAAATGAATATTCGTTTATTATAGATCGGCTGTCCCGCCAAGGCATAGAAAACCGCAGGCCGCCGTCCTCCCCAGGCGGCCGCCCGGCCTTTAACCCCAAAAAGGAGTGGAATCATGACAGACCCCCGGATTCAAATCTACGACATCATGGCCTGCAACGTGTATTGGGATTTTGAGAACTCCCCCATGCCCAAGGAAACCCACAAGATGCTTGTGGCCCTGTACCCGACGCCGGACGTCGCCGCCCCGGACATGATCGAGAAGATCACGGCCTATGGCCCGGACGGATACGAGGCGGCCTTCGCCAATCAGAAGTATCAAAACGACGTCAAGAACGGGTGGTTTTACACGCCCGAAATCCAGAATTACTGGTACATGGTCAACCTGCCCGACGGGTTTTTAAAGGAGGGTGAGTACACCATCGAGGTCATCAGCAAGGACGGAAGCGTGAGCAGGAAGTCCCGGGTTCAGGACAATGGCCCCTCCGACGCTGCGGTGGAAGCCTATTTGAAAAATTACGACGCCATTTTCGAGTCCTTTTCGCCTTCCAAGGCCAAGCCTTTAGGCGCAGGGGCGGGGCTGAAAGACGTCAAGCTGAACTGGTCCGTCTTAAGCGACTTCGGCGGCCCGGACGCTTTTTACGTCACGCGGCTCGCACAGGCGTCCACTCCCATGAATTTTGACGGCAACAACCTGACCATGTTCGACAATATTTACGTGCAAAGGCTTTACAACAGCGATCCCGGGGCCGGTAAGAACAGAGGGGAGGTTATTGTGGACAAGGAACTGGATCCGGGGACGGACTACGGATATTTTGTGGAAATTACCGACGCCAATATCGGAGGCGACGCCAACATCTGCATATTCCAGCCCCATCAGTTTTTTAAAACCCCGTAAACGCCTGGAGCCGGATGGGTTTCTGCGGCCGTTTTGGACGTTGCATCCGATCCTCCCGGCTTTTCCTGTCTTGCCGGGAGAAGGGGACTTTGGGGGAAACAGGCCGCGCCGGCTTCAAGGCGAAACCGCCCTGCAGGAAGGCCTGCAGGGCGGTTATTAAGAACAAGGCAGCGCCGCCATAAAAATGCTGCGCATTCGATTAAGCAGCCATCCATTAACGCATGCGGCGGACGGCCAGCCCCAAGCCCAGGATCGCGGCCAGCATGGCCAGAGGCAGGACGGAGGATGCATCTGCCTCCATGGAGCGCACAAAGCAGTTGTCTTCCTTGCCGGCGTCTGCAGGCTTGTTGTATTCCACAACGCCTGCGCCGGAGGGATCCTGGATCAGGCCAAGGACGTTGTCCAGGTCGTACGCGCCGTTGTCGTCGATATACAGCGTAATGGTTTTGCGGTCGTCGCTGATCAGAGCGCCTTCCAGTCCGTTAGTGTTCTTATACACCTGGGCGAAGTCCACCCACTCGCCATTGATGTATTTGTACCAGGAATACCCTTTAGGCAGGGCGTTGGGCAGGTAGATTTCGATTTCCGCCGTATCGCCCGGTGTGTCCAGGTCCGCCGTGATGTCCAGCAGGCCGTAGAGCAAGTTCGAGGGACGGTCTGTTTTCGCGGTGGCGCCCTGATTGGCGAATTCCACGGAAGTGACCGTGCAGTTGACGCCTGCAATGCCGATAGCGTCGCCGGTGGTCCCTTCGGTTTTGATGTAGTCGGCGTTTGCATTGCCCATAAAAACCGTGCCGTAAACCTGGGCTGCAATCTGTTTGTGGGCGGCCCGCGTCGGGTGCACGTCATCCCAGTACAGGTAGCCGTCGGCGGCCTCATACTGATCGATGCTTGCAATATCGCCAAGTCCCAGGGCTGCAACCGCGGGTTCGATGGCCCGATCATAGAGATTGGTAACGCCGTATACGGCCGGATTCTCGTGGGTTTTTTCTCCCATGGAGAAGATGTCCACGGGATACACGTCAACATTGGGGTAAGCGGCGTTGAAGGTCGCCAGGGCGCCGCTCAATGCCTGATTAAAGCCCACTGTCAGGGTCAGGACGTCGTCTTCCATGTCCGTGCCGTGATACAGGGGCGTGTCGCCCAGGTTGGGCAGGTTGCAAACGGCGATGTGGTCCGCGCCCAGTCCCGCCAGGGTGGCCATGCCGGTGTATATGTTATTGACGGCATTGGCGATGACTGCAGGGGCCGTGGAGGGATCGCCCATGCCCAAAAAGTCGTTTCCGCCGATCCAAATAACGACCAGGGATTTTTCAGGAACCGTGTATCCGGCGTTAAGCCAGCCGTTGACCTGAAACAAAAAGTCCGTGTCGCACGCGCCGGTTTCGGCGCCGCCGAAGGCATTGTTAAAGAAGATGGGCGTGCCATAGGTGGTGTCGGGCTCCAGGGGGGGAGTCAGAACCTCTTTGCCGAACACAAGGTAATTGGCGACGGTGGATTTCATGATAAGAACGTCATTGTCGATATCCATGAAATCGGCCGTGACTTCGCACCACGTGGGTCCGTTGGAAAACCTTCCCTGCCAATAAGCGGTGGTAACCGGATTCGTTTCGCCGGTCAGGGCGAAGATATTCCCTGAATCAGACAGGCTGTCCCCGAAAACGATCAGGTTTTCCAGATCCGGCGGTACATAAGCATCCATGTCCGCATAGGCCGGGACGCAAAACATGAACAAAGCGAGTACAAAGCACAGAACTGCGCAACGAGTTTTCATAATTTTTCCTTTCGCATGGGGATGGGGGTAGACGGGCGATTTCCACTCTTGTGAAAGGCACATTGCCACACCTGTGCAATTTTATCAATACTTAAACCTAACAAACGCGTTACAGAACTTGAATACTAGGAGGATTTTTAATCACAGTAATAACGGTAATTTTATCTAAAAAACTGCGCTTCAAGAGGTCCGCCGGAAAATCATAGGCCAAGAAAAAAATGAAACCTGACGGGAAGGCTTCTTTACAACATGGCGGCACGAAAATTGCTTCATTTCTTAAAAGGCCTGGAGCGCCTCCGGACGGGAGCCTTTCGGATAATGTTTTTATTTGCAAGCAAAATCAAGGGTTTTGGTTTGATAGATACATTGCGTAAACAATTAAGGGATTATTTTCAAAGCGTGTTTATTCCGGGAACGGAATTAGAGCCCGCCTGGCTGGCCCTGCGAGAGGAATTGCTGCAGCTCATTGTTATTGGAGGCGCCGTTCTGGGCGCATTAGTGCTTTTGCCAAGCGCCGTGCTTACCGTCATGGAAGGGGAATGGGGCGTGGCGGTGCTGGATTTTATTTTTTATGAGTGGATTTTATCCTTGCTGCTGTTCCGGCAATATCTCAGTTATAAAGTGCGGGCGTACAGTATGTGCCTTTTGGTCTATTTACTGGGCGTCATGATTTTTGTACAGTTGGGGCCTCTTCGCCCTGGCCTGGTTTATCTGTTTTGCTTCCAGGTTTTCGCGACGGTGCTGCTTGGCGCACGCGCGGCGGTGTATGCAGGACTGTTGAACGTTTTGGCGTTGACGGCGATCGGGGTTATGCTGCACTTGGGGATGACGGACATGGCCGTACCCCAGGATCGTCCGCTTTTTCGCTGGTCCGTCATAGGCGCCAATTTTTTGCTGGCAAGCACCATTGTGGCCGCAATCATTGCGGCGGTGGGCAACGGCATGAATCGGGCCTTGCGCATGCAAAAGGCGTCCGCAGCCATCATCAAGGAAAAGGCCGAGGCTCAGATGCGGGCGAATCAAGCCCTGGAAGCCAGCGAAAAGCAGTTTGCCATGGCATTGCAAGGATCTCTTGAAGGTTTGTGGGACTGGAACCTTCGAACCAGGAGCGTGGCCTTTTCCATGGACTGGAAGAGGATGCTCGGGTATTCGAAATTTGAAATCGGCAATACCATGGACGAGTTCCTTGACCGGATTCACCCGGAAGAACAAGGGCGCATGATTGCATTGTTTGAGGGTTTAAAGGCCGAGGACGGCGCTGACTCTTTTGAGCGAAAGTGCCGGATGAGGCTGAAAAACGGCGAGTACAACACCTTTTGGGTGCGGGGCCATGTCCAGCGCGACGACCAGGGAAATATGCTTCGCGTGCTTGGATCGCAGACAAACCTTACCCAGATGAACCGGGCGGAGGCTGCGCTTAAGGAAAGCGAGGATAACTATAGGGCTTTGGTGGAGCAATCCCTTCAAGGCGTCGCCATATTCAGCCTGTATCCTCCTGAAATGATATACGTCAACCCATCCCTGAGCAGGACGCTGGGATATTCCCCCTCTGAGCTTGAGAAACTTACTTTTGATCAACTGAAGCAATGGGTGCACCCGGGAGACCTGCACTCATTGCAAAGCGCCGTGGAAAGGCTCCTGGCCCGGAAGCCCGTGCCTCCCCTTACGGAATACCGCCTTAAGGACAGGGATGGCAACCTGATTTGGCTGGAGGCTTCCAGCGCCCGGATTCGCTATCAGGGCAGGGACGCCTTGCTTATGACCACCTTGGACGTTACCCAGAAGAAAGGGGCGGAGCAGGAGCGGGCCAACCTGGAAGAAAAATTACGGCAGTTTGAAAAAAAACAGGCGTTTGGCGAGGCGGCGGGGGGAGTCGTCCTGGACGTCTCCGGCTATCTGGGGCCCATCATAGAAAGGGCGGAGTCGGTGGAGCAAAGTTTGCCCCAGGGGCATCCGGCAAGGCGGGATTTGCTCGCAATTTGCAATATGGCCAGGGATGCTGCGGATCTGGCCATTCAGGTCTCGGAATTTCACACGCAGCCAAAGCGGGAAAGCGCCTCCGTGAATGTGGCCGAAATTGTGGACGAAGCGGTCCAGGCAATCCGGGCGGAAGCGCAGGATGACGTTATCATAAAAAGGCTTGGGAGCTATCGGTGCGGAACCGTCAAGGGCGATCAGCAAAGCATTCGTCAAATGATATACGCCTTATGCTCGCGTGCCTGGAGGTCGGCGGCCGCTGAAGGGGGCGCTGTGACCCTTTTGCTGGAGGAGGCCCTTATAGGGCAGACTGATTTGCCGCCTGACTCTCTTTTAAATCCTGGAACGTACTTGCGCCTATATGTGTCCCACGCCGGCAAGGGAAAGGAACCTCCAATCCCGCTAAAAGTATATAACCCTTTGGTTTTCAAAGATGTGCCGGGCATGGAAAGCCATGTGGATCTTCTTTTGATTCAGTCCATCGTCAAGCGGCATCAAGGGGAGTTTCAAGTCAGTTGCAACCCCAATAAAGGCTTTAATTATTATATTGTGCTTCCCATGGAAGGCGCCCCCGAAGAAACAAGACGCGTGCTGGACATAGGCGCTCTTCCGGCGGGAAACGAAAGAGTTTTATTGGTGGATGACGAAAAACCCATCCTGGACATGACAAGGCAGACCCTGGAGCGCCTGGGCTATCAGGTGACGGCGTTGGCCTCCGGTTCCGGCGCCTGGGAAAAATTTCAGGAAAGTCCGGGCAAATTCGATATCGTCATCACGGATTACAACATGCCGGGCATGACCGGCGACAAGCTGGTCCGGAATCTGTTTGGCATCAGGCCCCAGATTCCGGTGATTATGTGCACGGGATTCTCGGAGAAATTTTCGGAAAGCCTGGCCAGAGAGCTTGGAATCGTGGAATACGTCGTCAAGCCCGTACTTATGCAGGAGTTCGCTTATACGATCAGAAAAGTTCTGGACGGGCCGCAGGATGCCCCGGGCTCCCATCAAGGGGGAGGATATGACAGGGGCATGGAAAAAATCGTCCAGGGCATGGTCAATGGTCACAGCATGGCTAAAATCTGATCAACGGCGGATGCAACGGCTTTTTCCACCCTGGGGGTGCAATTCTCGGATAGCGTGGCCGTGTCGGCCGCTTCAATGGCGAGAATGACGATCTCTTTGGGCAGAGGGGCGTCCAAAAGGGCTTCCCGGAGGCGGAGAATCTCCAGCAGTCCCGGCCCATGGCTGGAAACGCAATGAAAAGGCATGGAGGATTCCAGATCCTCCACGCCCATATGATGAATGCAGCCGGGCTCGGCGCCGGAAACCACGGCGTCCACAACAATCAGGCGGTCGCAATCCTCCAGCATATCCACCAAAGCCAGGCCGCCTGTTCCTCCCATGGTGAGGATGACGTCCGGCCCCGGATTACACTCCATTAGCCTTTCCACCACCTTCACCCCCGCACTGTCGTCCGAAAGCACGGCGGAGCCTAATCCAAGCACCTGGGTTTTCATAAGCATTAATCCAGGTTGCGGGTCAGGCGGCGGTAGAGTTCCCCGCCCTTGAAAATGCGCACTTCAAGGGGCGTCTGTCCGGGCAGGCAGTGGGTGGCGCAGGCCAGGCAGGGATCATAAGCCCGGAACCCCATCTCCACCATGTTCAGCAGCTTGTGGTCCGCCTCTCCGTTCTTGATGAGCTTTTCCGCCGCCTTTTTGACGGACATGCCCATGCCCGCGTTGTTTTGGGCCGTGGCAACGATCAGATTGACCTTGGTCACCATGCCGGCGCTGTCGGTCGTGTAGTGATGATACAATGTGCCACGGGCCGCTTCCACGGCGCCCACGCCCTCTGTTGGAGTCTGGGCGGGCAGGGCCCGGACCTCCTTGCTGGTAATTTCCGGGTCCGTAGCCAGCCTGAGAACCTCCTCGGCCGCGAACAGGTTTTCCACCAAACGGGCCCAATGAAAGGCCAGAGTGTTATGCACGGGCTTGGCGTTAAAAAAACCGAACATCTCCTCATAGGCTTTTTGGGCCAGGGGAGTCGCCATGCCCTCCGCCACGTTCAAACGAGCCAGGGAGTTGACGCGGTACACGCCGGAATCCCCGCCGCCTTTCATGCCTTTCCAGCCGATGGCTTTTAAAAAGGGGAACTTCAGGTAAGACCAGGGCTCCACGTGCTCGCCGATGTGGTCCAGGTATTCGCCGGCGGGAAACCTGGCGAACTCTTCGCCGCCGGGGCTTTTGACGCGCACGTCGCCGTCGTAGAAGTTGACCTTGTTGTTTTCGTCCACCATGCCCGCGTAATAGGTTTCGTGGTAGTAGGTATCCCCGGCGATCAATTCCTTGTATTCCGGGTTGGCCAGGACGAGATCCTGGAATATTTCCAGGGCGGTCAGGGCGAAGCTGACCATGGACTCGCCCATGGCTTCGATTTCCACCCGCTCCTCTTCGGTGATGGGCTTGGAAAGGCCGCCGGGCAGGGAGGCCGCCGGGTGTATGGCGTGGCCGCAGATGATTTCCTGGATTTTTTGGGCGTAGCCTCTGTTTTTGATGACGGCCAGGCCCGTATCCTTGCCCACCACGTCGATGAGTCCCAGGATGTTGCGTTTAGCCGCGTCCGCGCCCGGGCCAGGGATGAAGTCCGGGGCGGCCAGGGCGAAGAAATGAAGGATATGGCTGTGGGAGATATGGGCGTTATAAAACAACTGGCGCAGCTTCTTGGCGGCTGACGGGATTTCTATGCCGTACACGGCGTCTCCGGCCTTGGAGCTGGCCATATGATGGGCGCCGGGGCACACGCCGCAGATCTTAGGCATGATGCGGGGCAGCTCCTCCACGGGCCTGCCCTGGCAAAAACGCTCAAAGCCGCGCAGCTCCACCACCTGAAAGTAGCAGTCCTTCACGTTGCCGGCGTCGTCCAGCAGGATGTCTATTTTACCGTGGCCTTCCAACCGCGTTATGGGGGATATGGTGATTTTCCGGTTCATGGCGATTTTTCCTCTGTCGCTGATCCGTGTGCTCACGGAATTATTTTACGGGCGATCCTTTATTTGCCTTCCTTGACGGTCCTGTTGACCAGGGCGCTGGGAAAGGTAAACCGGTAAAAGGAGCCGATGGGATCCTTGATGTTGTTCACAGGCGCTTTCATAGGCCCCCGGATTTGAAAATCCTCGCCGCCCTTGCCAACAATGGAGCCAAAGGTGGAAAGGGCCTCCGCACCGGGGTCCAGCAGCTTGCTGGTGGGGCCGTAACAGCCCCGGCAGGGCATGTGGGCGTTGATGCAGCTTCCGCCGCATCCTCCGGCCGTGAACGGCCCCATGCACAGGATTCCCTGCTCCAAAAAGCAACGTTCCGGGTCCGCGACCACTTCGTGCGGCCGGATGACCTCGGGGATGCGCTTGCCGGTTTTGGTCGTCACCCGTTTGCACTCGTCGCACAAAGCCTTGGCGGACGAAATGGACGCCCCCTTGGGAGGCAGCTCTTCGCCCTTGGCGTAGGCTGCGATGACTCCCACGGCCTGGGCGATGGTGTTCCGGGTTGGAGGGCAGCCGGGGACGTAATAGTCCACGTCCACCACCTGATCCAGAGTTTTCACGGTGTCGTAAAACTCGGGCAGGGTGATTTCCCCGCCGTCCACCTTATGAACCGTCTGGGGCGTTGCGCCCCTGGGATTGACCGTGGACGCCGTGTCGTCATACGCAATTTGAAAAATGCCTTCCTTGTCCGAAACGTTGGCAAGGCCCGGAATGCCGCCGAAAGCCGAGCAGGCGCCAAAGGCGATCATGACCTTGCACCGCTCCCGGAGTATCTTGGCGTCCTCCTCCTGCTCGGAGGTGCGCACCGTGCCGTTAAACAGCACAATGTCTATGCTGTCCTTTTCCATGGCGATGAGATCGTCCCGCTTGAAGTCCATGGCGACCGGCCAGTACACGATGTCGGCCAGGTCCGTGATGTCGAAGATCATCTCCTCCATGTCGAGAATCGCCACGTCGCAGCCGCCGCAGGCGCCGGCCCAGTTGATAGCCATTGTGATTTTTTTTTCCATGTCGCATCCCCCCTTACCGGTTCAGGTTCCGGCCCGCCGGGTTGGGGCCTAGGTCGCGCAGTTTTTTGTCCATGTCCGCGATGGTATCCACAAAAAGCTGGTAATTGGACACCCCTATGTAGTCGAAGCGCAGGCGGGTGGTGCTGATTCCCAATTGCTCCATGAGTTTGTGCATGAGCGCCGTGCGCTTGTCGGTCAGGTAGTTTCCGTTGATGTGATGGCACCCTTTGGGCGGGCAGCCTCCAACCAGAATGCCGTCCACGCCCTGCTTGAACATTTCCATGATTAGGGCCGTGTTCACGGAGGATGAACACCGAATGCGGATGCTTCGGAAATTGGGCGGGGCTTTCAGGCCGTTGACGCTGGCAAGGTCGGCCGCCGCGTAGGAGCACCAATAGCAAAGCAGCGCCAGGATTTTGGGATCTCCGTTGTTGACGCCTTGAAACGCCACGTTGGTCTGATCCAGGATTTGCTGGTCCGAAAAATTGACCAGGGCGGCCGCGTGGGTGGGGCAGGCGGCGGCGCAAAAGCCGCAGGCCTGGCAGAACGCCGGATCGCATACCATGCCTTCGGCGGTGAATTTGATGGCCCCATGGGGGCATACGGTCTCGCAAATGCGGCACGATATGCAGTATTGGGGATCTATCTGGCTGGCGAACTTGCCGATTTCCTTTTTCCCCTTAAGAAAATAGGGCAGGGCGGTCATGGCCGCGGCGTGACCTTGCTCCACGGCCTGCTGCACCACCTTGGGGCCGGAGGCCGCGCCGATGACGTACACCCGGTCCACCAGGGATTCCGTGGGCCGGAATATCCGGGGCTGGTTCTCGATGGGAAAGCCCGCCTCGTCCATTCTCATCTGGAGTTGGGTGACCAGATTGTCCGGGTCCTTTTGGGGCAACTGGGCCGAGGCCAGAACCACCATGTCCGCGTCGATGGTCAGCTTGCCGTCCTCAAACACATGCTCGCCGCCCGATGATTCGGCCTGATCGTCCAATTGGTCCAAGGCGATGGATAGGCCGCCTTGGCCGCCAGCCGTGATGGAGTCGATATTGCCCTTGACGAACTCGATGCCCATTTTCCGGACCGTGTCGTACATGCTTTCGAAGGTGCGTTCGTACGTGCGGATGTCGTAATAGTAGATGATGGTCACTTCGGTTTCCATCATGCCCTGAGCCACCCGCAAGGCCTGCTTCATGGTGATGCCGCAGCATGTCTTGGAGCAATGGGGCGCGCCCAGGCCCTCCTTGTCCCTTGTAGCCCGGGAGCCTGCGCACAGCACAAACACGATGTGCTCGGGCGTTTCGCCGTCCGAGGGCTTTTTGACGCCGTGCTCCAAAAGGCGCTCGAACTCCATGCCCGTCACCACGTCCGGGGAGGCATATCCCAACTCGGGCCGGTTGTGCACCGTGGCGGCGTCAAAGCCCGTGCCCAGGAATACGGCGCCGTAGGTGTCCTGAAATTTTTCCGGCTGGGCGTTCAGGTTGATGGCCTGGGTGGGGCAGATTTTCTCGCACTCGCCGCACTTGGTGCAGTATTGCTCCAGGATGTTGTATTTGTCGGGTACGGCCCGGGCGAAGTCCTTGTCAATGGCCTTGCGGGAGAATAGTCCCTCGTCGTAGGAGCTGACCGCGAATTCCGGGCAGACCCTGGCGCACTCGCCGCAGGACACGCATTTATCCTCGTCCACATAATTGGGGGCGGCTTCCACCGTGGCCAGAAAATTTCCGTCCTCCTTCTCGATGTGCGAAACCCTGGCCTGGGTGTGTACGCCGATGAGCGGATTCATGATCGCGCCTGAGGCCTGCACCGGCCCCACGCACATGCTCACGCACTTGCCGTCCCAGTTTTCCGTCTGGAACAAGAGGGAAATCTGGCACAGGCGCCCGCCCAGAAAGGTTCCGCGCTCCACAATATCCACCTGCTTGCCCACGCCGGCCAGATCCTTGGCCGCAGCCAGTCCGGCCGGGCCTCCGCCCACCACCAGGGCTTTGTCCGAAATCAACACATCCGGCAGGCTTTCCCGATCCAGGCTCAACCTTGCATGGGCCATGCGGATTTCGTCCAACGCCTTGGCCTCGGCCGCCGGGCCGGGTTCGTGCAGCCAGGCGCACTGCTCACGGATGTTGGCGACCTCGTACATGGCCTTGTTGATGCCGCATTGATCAAGGGTGAGGGTGATGAACTCTTCGGGAAAGCGCAAAGAGGTCCTGGCGGAGCATCCCGCAAACAACACCCGGTCCACCCCGGAGTCCTTGATCTCCTGCTTCAAGTTGGCCATCTCCGCCTTGCTGCACAGGATGTCCTTCCGAGCCGCAAACACCGTGTAGGGGAGTTTGGCGGCCTCCTGCTCCAGAAGCGCTGTGTCCAGGAAATTGGAAACCTGGCCTTTGCAATTGCAAATCCAGATGCCGATCTTGGGTTCGGCCATAAATAGCCCCTCCTCATAACCGGGCGGGCCTATAAGCCCGCCTGAACGCAAATTGTAGATGCTGATGGTTTTAAAACGGTTTAAGAAATGTAGTGCATTGAGCTTGAAGTTGCCTGGAACTATAGCATATTCCGATTCAAACTGGCAAGGATGAGGATGTGAGGATGAGGATGTGCTGGTAGGGGAACCAAAACTGGCGGTGGCTCATTGAAGAGGTGGTCATCTGCTCTCTGGAGGTAGTGTCCAGAATTTTTCGCACTTTTGATTTTGAGCAGCCCCAACCGGGGTTTGGATGCGATGCCGCCGGGGGCCATGGCCCCCGGCGGCATCGCAGTCTATGCTGTCTTGTTTAAAGTTTCCATGTGCTCCATATTGAGATAACGTCGAGTGCCCCACTTGCTGCTTGAGATATGCCTCAGGCGCGCCGCTACAAGCATCAGAGCCGACTTTCCGTCAGGGAAGGCTCCCACCACCCTTGTTCTTCGCCGGATCTCCCGCATGAGGCGCCCTCAAGGAAGCGCTTAGAATCATTTATAATATTGACGACTCCAACCTCGAATCATTGATTGAAAAGCTATTGCCGGCCTGATGCACCGTCAGATTTACATAAAAAACGCAGCAAGTTTTTTCATATGAATGGGGGTTGTTCCGAAGACGATCATGCGGAAGAGAACGATTCCCAGGGCGATGATGGGCACGGCGAATCGTCCGGCGTAACGCAAAATCAGGCGGCCGGCTCTTAAGGGTTCTTTGTCAGCTTCCGCCTGCTCTGGAGGGGCGATGCGGCTGCCTGCCATGACCTTGTAAACCATGGACCCGGAGCATCCCACGGCCAGGATGAACCAGTGCTCCAGGACAGGGATCTTAAGCAATTGGGGGCCTTTTTGAATGGCGGGGCTCCAGATATCCTTGAACGCGTCCGGGTATATAAGCAGGATAATCCAGTACCAGCACGCATTGAATGCTAAGATCAGCAGGCCGGAGAACGCACAGACCTTGTACAGGTCCCGTCGGATCAGGACCAGCAGGGCGGAGGTGGTCATGAGCATGACCACGAAGTTCTCCACGGAGTTCAGATGAAAGACGATTCTCATGGCAACAAAAATCACGGCGTTAGCCAGGATGACGACCGTGAGCAAGAGCGGGTTCGGGGGTCTTGTGGGGGCGTAATCGGTTTTAGCGGCGAATTCAAAAATTTTTGCGGAAATGCCGCCGTAAAAAAATCCGTAGAGGAAGCTCTCGAAGTTGTAGAGGTCGAAAATGGTCTGGGGATGCCAGTAGTCCCGGAAAGAGACGTACCGGTCGAAAAACATGGCGCCCGCGCCCGCCAGCATGCCGATGTATACGATTTCCTCCCACCCGCTTCTCTTTTTATATAATATCAGCGCCCAGAACGGAACCAGCAGGGCGACGCTCCAGAGGTAGTAGTACTGGGTGAGGAAATTGCTTTGCATGGGATTTGCTCCGTTCAAGGCCGTTGACTGATTGACGGGCACGATATCATATCCATGGGGGGGCGCCAAGAAGAAGGCGTTTTGTTATTTTAGGGCTGATTGGGATTTTTGCCGCAATTCCAAGATGACGCTGGGTCCCCGTTTCCGCCATTGCGTCATTATGATTGCAAAACTGCCCGCAATCATAATGCCTCCATGGCTGCACGGGGATGACGGAGCGAAGCGATCGTTGCATATTGTATGTCATGGATGCTCCTTAGCCAATAACCGGGGAAAGCCCGCGTCCTTTGAACTTTCGAGCTTCCTTTCAGCCCGTCATCCCGGCAAGGGTGGTCCGCTTTTCAGGACCGCCTGCAAGCCGGGACCCAGTGTCATTATGCATGAGGCCGGCAAGGCATTGAAAAACGCTTCCGGGTCCCCGTTTCCGCCATTGCGTCATATGATTGCAAAACTGCCCGCAATCATAATGCCTCCATGGCTGCACGGGGATTATGAAAAGAGGCGGCATTGCTGTCAAAGGGCTTTGGGCGCGGCGTTTTTTCGGAAACAGGGCCATGCCCCCGAAATCCAATATCCTCTTTCCTGAGGGGATGCGGAAGAGCGGTCTCCATGCTCACAAGGCCTGCGAACCACTATATATGGCGGTTCATTTTAAAAAAGGGTTGCACGAAAAGGGCTTGGGGGATATTTCTGGGCGCAGGCATGCGGAATCGCTATTGATAGCAGCCTTCCGCTTATTCTATAATCCTGGAAAAAACCTTTTAGGGAAAAGGCGCCGGATTTGGCATCGGATAGACGCAAGTTAAGGGACCTGACAACCATCGCCGAAATCAGCCTCAAGCTGACTTCGGAGCTGGAGCCGGAGTCCCTGTTTTACCTTATTGTCTTTTACGCCTCCGTGCTTTTGGAAGCGGACAAGGCCGTGCTTTGGGTCGTTGATCCTGAGACGAACGAGCATAAGGTGAAGGCGGTCCATGGTTATGAAAATGACCAGGAGATGCTGAATCAGGTGTATATGGGGTCGTTCAACGCGGAATGGGGGGAGGAAGAGGCGCCCTTTACAGTGGTGCGGCCCCAGGCTCGCGCAAAACTGCCTTTTTTAAATCCCGGCTGCGAGTATGAAGCCCTTGTGGCGCCGGTTTTGGGAAAGCGGGAAGCCATCGGCGCGATCATTGTAGAGGATAAACTCAGCGGCGAACCTTTTTCCTCCTATGACGGGGAGATTTTGCATCTGCTGGCGGCCCACGCCGGGATCGCCATTGAGAACGCCCGGCTTTACCAGGAGCAGGACCGGCTTGTGAAGCTCCGCACCCGCGACCTGGAGGCCGAACGCAACAAGTCGGAGCAACTGCTGCTCAACATTCTGCCGGATGAAGTATACCGGGAACTCAAGGAGCGGGGGCGCGTCACGCCCAAACGCCATGACAGCGTGACCATACTTTTTGCGGATTTTGTGGATTTTACCGCTCACGCAGAGAAAATATCCCCCGAAGAGTTGATTGACGACCTGGAGGCCAGCTACGCCCTGTTTGATGAGATCGTGGAAGCCCGCGGCCTGGAAAAGCTGAAGACCATCGGCGACTCCTACATGTGCGCCGGAGGGTTGACGGTCCTGAACAAAAACCACGCCATGGATTGCGTGCAGGCCGGCCTTGAAATGGTGGAGAGCATCAAGGCGATCAAGCAGGCCCGGCAGGCCCTGGGCATCAACTCATGGGACGTGCGCGTAGGCATCCATACCGGGCCGGTGGTGGCGGGGGTCATCGGCCAGACAAAGTTTACCTATGACGTATGGGGGGAAGCGGTCAATCTGGCCAGCCGGATGGAGGCCAACGGCATTCCCAACAAGGTGAATATTTCAGAGGCCACCTATTTGCAGGTGAAGGACCAATTCCAGTGCGATCCGCGCGGCATGATCCGCCTTAAGGGGATTGGAAAGGCTCAAATGTATCTGGTGAAGGCTTTTAAAGGCCAAAAGTGCGGTTAAAGATTGCCCTGCATCATGGACAATCTTAACAAAAAGGCTTGCCAAGTCAGCATGGGGCAAGTTAAAAAAAAGTCACCGGATCAGTTTAACGAGCCTGAACAATAAGTAAAAAATAAAGCACAAAGGTGACCAAATGGAAAATCTCGTTTTTAATGATTTAACCATCGAGGTCGGTGAACCCGTTTCGGGCAAAATCAGACTGGACTGGAAAGGCAAAAGCAACGACCGCCAGCCCCGGAAAATCCTCGATCCGTTCTTCGTGACGATCTGCGATGCAGCCAAGGAAATGCAATCCGCCATTGAAATGCATTTTGAGGACCTGGAGTATTTCAATTCCTCCACCATCACCGCCATCATTCAGTTAATCCAGGATTTGCGGAACAAGCAGGTTCCTTTAGAGATAGTCTATGATCAGACCATGAAATGGCAGAAGCTCAGTTTTGACGCCTTGAAGATATTTGAGAAAAAACAGGAAGGGTTGTTAAAAATAAGCGCCATCGAATAGGAGGGCGAAGATGGAAGTTGACATCAAGCTGAACACTCCTCTGGGTCAGGAGTGGGAAAGCGCTGAAGCCTTACGCGTCGCAATCGTAGGTTGCCTGGAGGCCCTCTTCAGGGATCGGGACTTTGGACAGGCGGTTGGGATGGTAAGCAGGGAACTGGTGGAAAACGCCATCAAATACGGAGACTGGGAGCATTCCGACCCTTCCCTTTTCCAGTTCAGCTTTATATTGACCAATGACGAGATTATCGTCCAGGTTTCCAATCCTGTTTCCGCAGACGAAAACACGCCCAAAGAACTTCTGGACGCCATTGACTGGATCAAGCAATTCTCTTCTCCGGCGGAAGCCTACATGGCCCGTATGCAACAGGTGGCGGAGCAGCCCAAGGACTCCAAGTTAAGCTGCCTGGGGCTGGTCCGGGTCGCCTACGAAGGGAATTTTGAACTAGACGCCTATATGGATGATAATAATGTGATCCATATCAAAGCCATATCCAAAATAGAAAACCGATAGGAACAAAAAATGGATCTCATGTTCGTTAAAAGAATCGCCGGCCTTTCCTGCATCCTCATTGCGCTGCCGTTGCTCGTCCTGCCCGGCTGCGCCATCAACGACGCCATTACCGGCGCCATCGCCAACAACAGCGCGAAGGCCGACGCGAATGAAAAGTTGTTTTTGGACGGCATGCTTTTCGCCTACGAAGGGGATTATGATCAGGCGTACGAGGCTTTCGGTCAAGTGGATAACAGCCACCATCTCTACCTGCTTGCACGGAAGGAGATGCAGGAGATCGATTTGATGCGCGCCCAGCCCCAGCCCCAAGCCCAATCCCAGGCGCCGGAGCCTGCAAAGCCCGTTTACAGGCTTCCGGCCTGGCGCGTTGCGGAATACAAACGATTTACGGCCGAGGGAAAGGCTTATGACGACAAGGGAGAATACGAACTCGCTTTCTTCTCCTATCAAAACGCCAAAAAGGTGGCGGCCAAGGATAATGGGCTTGCCAACATCGCCCAGAGAAGAAAAGCGGAGGTGGAACCCAAGGCCGTATCCGCCGTACAGGCCAAACTGCAAAAAGCGGACGAACTGGATCAAAAGTACAAGTTTCAGGAAATCATAGACATGCTGAGGCCCATCGCCCACGTTTCCCTCATGAAAGAGGAGGTCCATGACAAACTGGCCTCGGCTCTGCATAAACTGGCCCTGGTCAACTATCAGCAGTCCAATTACAAAACCGCGGCGGACCTGTTTGATGAGGAGTACAAATACAGGCCCGAAAAGTCGGTCAAGGAGTTGAGCATAAAGGCCCGCAAACTTTCCGAGGCCTTGGAATCGCATTAGGGATTTTGTAAAAGTCCACGGAGGGCCTTTTTCTTGAGTCTGCGAATAAAACTCACCCTGCTGAACCTGTTGCTCATTCTGGTGGTGGGAGTCACCCTGACCGGATACATGGCGTCAATGCAACAACGGGACCTGCTTCATGAAAAGATAATCAGGGCTCAATCCCTGTTGGATAACCTTATCATACAGAATAAGGAAGTGCTCATCCTGAAGGACGACTTCGCCCTGGAAATCTCCGCCAGGCGCTTCATAAAAAATCAGGACATTTTGTTTCTGCTGGTGGAATACGGAAACCACCAGCTTTTTGTGACCGAGGAAGACGACAAACAGTCTTTGCAAGCCATTGCCGAATCAGGCCAATCCGAATCCGCCTTCCACAATGAGCCGGTGCGGTTGCTGCAAAAAGAGATGATCGTAGGCGACAAGGTGATGGGTAATTACGTCCTGGGCCTGTCTCTGGCCAGCCTGCGGGAAAAAACGGCCAAGACCATGGAACGGGCCGCCCTCATCGCCTCCCTGCTCACCCTCTCCTTTATGCTGATCGCTCTGTTGGTCACCCGCCGCATGCTGCGGCCGATCTGGGACATCGGAGAGTTCGCCCGGGACCTTGGCTCCGGCGCCCTGGGAAGGCAAATAGAGATTAATCGCAAGGATGAGATCGGCCGTCTCGCCGATGTCATGAACTGGATGTCTAAAGAGCTTTTAACCGCGCAAAACGACCTTGTCCAAAAGGAATTGCTGGAACAGGAATTTGAAATCGCCCAGAACATTCAGCAGCAGTTTTTGCCAAAGGAAAAAATTCAAGTCCCGAATTTACTCTACGAGACCTATTTCAAGCCTGCCAGGCAGGTCGGCGGCGACGCCTTTGACTTTTTCCAACTGGCTGACGGCAAGGTGGGATTCATGGTGGCGGATGTGGCCGGAAAGGGCGTAGAGGGCGCCCTGGGCATGATCATCACCATCACCATGCTTCATACCGTAATAAGCCGGGGCGTGAACGACCCTCTCAAGATCATGAGCGAAGTCAACGATGAACTGCTCACGAACCTTCCCGGAACCATGTTTGTGACCATGGCCTTCGCCGTGTTCGACCCGGAGCAGGGCACGCTGACTCTTGCGTCGGCCGGACACCCGGAAATGTATCATATGGGCGCTCATGAAACCGTCAATTTATTTGAGGAAAACGCCGGCGTCCCCCTTGGCATGGTTGAAAGCGAACTTTGGGAAACGGAAATCCAAAGAAAAGTGATCCGAATGAAAGAGGGCGAAAGTTTGCTGATCTATACGGACGGCGTCACCGAGACTTTTAATGAGAACGGGGACCTTTTCGGCGACGAAAATCTGACGTCCTTTTTGGAGGAAAACCGTTTGCTCAATCCCTCGGAGTTTGTGCAGGCGCTCGTTGACCGTTTGGATTCCTTCCGGGGCCGGGGCGACATCCTGGACGACGACATCACCGTGCTGGTCCTGAAACATTCTGCATAGTTTTTTGCCGGTCCTGAAGCCTGCGCATTGCATAAATGTAAATGCGGTTTCCGGATCCGGCAGACTAAGCGTTAAAGCTGACGCATTTGTAAACGGGTATCCCAGCCTCATGTACAAGAATCCCCGCCTGTCCCGCCCCAATATCAACCTTTGGACAGGACTTTCAGAGTTAATGGCCTATATGCATCCTAATGATTTGATATAATGGACGATATTTCAGCTATATCTGTAGAACCCAACCGTCTTTGATGGCGTATCCCAGGGCCTTCAGGACCTCCTCCTGGATGGGGTTGGGATCTTCAATCCGCACCTTGGGGGACTTTTCCCCCTTATTCCAGGTGAGGACGCAGTTCAGGTTCTGCATTTCTTCCATGATGGTTCCGCCGCTGTACTTCCCTTTCACCTTGATTTCCAAAAGCCGCAGGCAGGTGAGCGCCAAAAGGCAGGTCAGGAGATGGCAGCGGATCTTGCTGT
>NZ_FQZU01000099.1 GCF_900142135.1 Desulfatibacillum alkenivorans DSM 16219
GTCCCCTGGAGTCGCTGAAGTCACTTCTTTTGCTTGGTCCTCTTTGAATAAAAAAATAGTGTCAGGAAATAAACTATTAAACAGGATAACATATACACAGTATCAAACACAGACAGTGGTTCCCTCACTCTTACCCAGAATAAATAATCTGGCCACAAAAAATAACCAAACACAAAAGGTCCCAAAATCAATATATACAAAGTTGTTAATGGATAAACGTATAAGAATGATTTTCTCTTTTCAATAAATCCAATTCTGGGTGATAAATAGAACTGTATAGGATTTATTACAAGTAAAGTTGAAATACATATTGCTACATTGTAGATATTATATGTATCATACCTTCGTGCTACCCACAAATTTAATAGCATCCATGTAAACATTAAACAATGATAGTAAATCATCTTTGTCATCTTTTACCCCCCTTCTTCTTTGCACAAAAATTCTTACATTTATCACTAAACTCTTTCATTTTTAACTGCTTCTGTAATTTCCATTCCTCAGCTGTCATAAAATGTCCTGTTGATATTAGATATTTAAGGAATGCATCAAACGTTGCTTCACCAAGTTTTCCTTCAATGTAACCTTTCAGTATACCCATATCCAAATCTGAACTCATGCCTAATAGTTTTCCATAGCCATATTTAAACACTTCTTTTACAGGCTCTTTAATGTCTGTTACTTTGTCCTGATAAGTAGTAAAGTCAATATACTGTTCAAAAAAAGTGTCCGAGTCTCTTGTAGGTTCTTCATCATAGTCTTTATACCAGCCCATACTGGGGATATAACCAATAATTATATCGGAAGAAGCATATGATGGATCTATGGAACCCAAAGAAATTGGATACCAGGATACAAAACCATAATCATAATCACAACATTCATATATGCATTTGCACTCAGCAAAATCTCGCTTCATATAAAGCGGCTTGAAATAAAACTTCCACAAATTTCTTGGTGATCGTATATTTTTCTCTCTTATGGTTATGTGGATCATGTGTTCCCCCGTGTACTCGCATCTTTCCCCGAATTGCCCTAAAAAATCGTAACTATTAATTGAATCATTCGAAATAAAGTAACCGTCTAAACAACCGCATCTTCACGGGTTAATCGGGATGTGGCATAAGAATTTCCATCTTTTGAAAGGAGATTCCATGTCGCAAGAAG
>NZ_FQZU01000079.1 GCF_900142135.1 Desulfatibacillum alkenivorans DSM 16219
AGGCCGGCCCAGGAGGCGTCCAGCATGGCTCTGCGTTTGGGGCCGAGATAGGCCCAGGGGTCGAACAGGGGGAGTTGCTTATTGTCACGGATTCGAATCATTGTATTCCTATTAATTATTTGAATTAATTATGGATAGTAGCATAAATCTGATCCTGCGGCAAGCATTATTCCCTATAAAAACAACAAAAAACCGGCCCTGATTGTGGGGGCATTAATCCCGGAAACTTTTTGCCGGGCCATCAAGATTACCAAATCAAAGATTATCAAGATCAGATTTATCCCAAAGAGATTAAATACACCTATCACGAAAACGCATCTCCATATTATACAGTTCAGTTTCATTTGGAGGATAGGGATGACCACTTCATTTCCTGTGATGGCCATTTTGAAGTTAATAATAGGAAAAGGCTCAGCATCATTCAGGTCAAAGGTTCGAACAAAAATGTCAGAGCTTATGGTCTTCGATACATTAACAGTGACGTCACCCACCTTTCCATGCTGGCTGGAGTAACCGAATATGGTCAGCCCACGAGTGTTAGGCCTCACAATGGCACGATAGTCGGGGCGCATTTGCCTGAAAAAACATTTACATACAGGTCTGAAGGCAATTCGTTCGGGTCAATCAACAGCAAAGTATTCAAGTGGACAAGAAATTCCAATGTAAATATGGAGCTGTTTAAAGGTATAGGGGATTTTAACGGGGACGGCAAAGCTGATATTTGGAGAATTCAACACAAGCAAACGCCTGATAGAATCCTTATCTATTTGGCTGATGAGCAAGGATTCGGTGAAGCACAGGATTGGGGCTTCACGAACAATTGGCCAAATGAGTATTGGAGAGGCTTTCAGGATTTTAACGGCGATGGCATGCTTGACCTTTGGTATGTTCCTAATAATTCAACAAGAAAAATTTTTGTTCGCCTGTCCACTGGCTCAAATTTCGCCGATCCCCAGGAGTGGGGGGCGAACAACCTTTGGGCAAACCATTATTGGGTGAGATTCTCGGATTTAAACGGCGATGGTATGCAGGACCTTTGGTATGTCAGAGCTTGGAGTGGCACAGTAACAGTGAGGCTTTCCAATGGAAACGGTTTCGATGCTCCAGTTGACTGGGGGTCTGGAAACAACTGGGCCAATTATATATGGACAGGATTTGAAGATTTTAATGGTGATGGAAAGCAGGATTTTTGGTTTGTCAGTGCAAATGCAACCACTGTCCTTAAGGTCAGATTATCAACAGGAACGAGTCTTGGCCCTATATTGGAATGGGGTACCGACAATAACTGGGCCAATCACTTATGGAGAGGCTTTGCCGATTTCAATGGTGATGGAAAGCAGGATCTATGGTTTGTGCCGAGTGGATCACACATACTGCATGTAAGATTATCTGATGGAGAAAGACTTGCAGACGCTATTGAATGGACGGACGGTGACAATTGGGTGGGTTATGACAACAAGGGGTTTGCGGACATTAATGGCGATGGCAAAATGGACTTGTGGTATCAGGATGCTTCCAATGGACATGTCATGGTGCGCTTTTCCACGGGGCAGGGCATGACTGAAGCCATGACTTTAAGTAATGGCAATTACAGTTTTGTGGCAGGGGACTGGAAAGGCTTTGCCGATTTTAACGGTGACGGAAGTGCTGACTTATGGGCCGTTCCGGGGGAAACTCTTAACTCAGGAACGGCATATCAGTATACCACCATTCTTAATCGATTGTATTGGGTTTACTCAAATTCCCAGGCGCCTGGATATGTTACCCAAATAGACAATGGGATTGGAGCAACAACACAATTCAGGTACGATACTCACTTTTCCCATCCTTTGAAGGTACAAACAGTAATCTCCAAGACTGTCAACGATGGCCTCTCTCCATCTGCCCAATACTGTTACAACTATGAAAATGGATACTATTCCTTTGAGGATAGAGCATTCAGGGGGTTCGAGCATACCTACAAGACCAATCCTGATGGCGCCATTGAAAAAGCCACCATTGAGGTTGATGATTACTGGTTTAAGGGCCGTGTGCTGACAAAGACTCTCTCCTCAGATTCCGCATTGCTGTCGCAGATTACATATCGGTGGGCCGCTTCGGGGGACCCTTCCGATGACTGGCGCTTTATCTGGCCGGACGAGAAACGGACGGAGTTCTTTGATGGCGAAATCGTCTATTCCCAGGAAAACTTTACATACGACCCGATCAATGGAAACCTATCGTCTAAAACCATCCAAGGCAGGGAAGGTCCAACCATCCGCACTTCCTATTCATATGTCAACAAAGGCGACTGGCTTTGGAAAAACACCCAGAAAACTGTCTATGAATGGGACAGCGCTTCCTCTTCCTGGGTGACGCAAGCGGCTACCGCATACGGCTATGAAAGCGGAACCGGCAACCTGACTGACGCCTGGAACTGGCTGGCTGGCTGGCTGGAGGAATTAATCCGCATCTTCAGTTTCAGTACGACTCCTACGGAAACATTGTTGAGCAGTCGGATGCAATGGGCAACACCACCACAACCACCTACGATTCGGTGTGCCATGCTTACGCCGTATCCAAGACCAATCCCTTGGGCCATGTCACGAAAAACGAGTTCATAGACTATCGCTATGGTATAGTCACGCAGGCCAAGGACGCCAACGGCAACCGGACCTATGTCACTCTCGACGAGTTCGGCCGAGTAATTCAGCAGGATTACCCGGACGGCGGCCAAATACTGACGGACTATTTCGACAGCGTTTTTCCCCGGTACACCAAGACCCGCACGCTTATTTCCTCGGGCAATTACGCAACCTCCTATGAGTTCAAAGATGGTTTCGGAAGGACAATCCAGACGGCTGTGCAGGATGCTACAGGCTACCTGATCACTCGCACCTTTTATGACGGTATGGGCCGGGTGGAAAGCAGCTGGGGGCCGTTTCATGACCACACCTACACCTATCCGGCAACACCATGGTTGGAATATCCGGGCTCCACGACGACCTATGACGACCGCGGCAGGGTCGTGAGCACGGTCATGACGGACGGAGCAACCAAAACCTATACATACAGCGGGTTGGAAACCACCATCACCGATCCGGACGGCAAGAAGAAAACGGAAATCCGGGATTACAAAGGGCGCGTCCTGGAAATCGTCGAAGATCCCGACGACTTTAATTATCATACCTATTATGAGTACGACGCCTTTGATAATCCCACAAAGATTACGGACCACCTGGGAAATGAAACCGTCATGGTCTACGACACTCTATGCCGCAAGATCCAGATGACCGATCCAAATATGGGAACCTGGCATTACGACTACGACGCCAACGGCAACCAGATCATGGAGACCGACGCCAAGGGCCAGATGAAGGTCATGGAGTACGATGGATTGAATCGCCTGGAATCCAAAACCTTTGTAAACACGGACGATAACCCGGTTTATTATACCTACGACGACGCATCCTGCCCCAACGGCGTGGGCATGCTATACCTGGAAAGCAACGGCGTGGTCACCTCCACGGTCCAGGCGTATGACGCCATGGGCCGGGTTCTCGCTTCCACCAAGGAAATCCAGGGAGCCGCCTACAACCCCACAAGCTATTTGTACGACCTGGCCGGAAATCTGACCAACATTTATTATCCTGACGGATATCCGGTGGCGTACACCTATTATCCGGGCACAAGCCTGCCTTATCAAGTGATAGGACAACTTGGCGCAACGCTTGCGACTTTCTCCGGCTACGCTCCCAACGGCAGTCCATGCCGGATTGATTACGACAATGGGGCGTATACGGATCAGGTGTTTGACGGGCAGACCCTGCGCCTGGAGTCCATTGTTACTACCGACGCCAATTCAGAACCAGTTCAGAACTTTTCTTACTCTTATACTCTCACCGGAAACCTGGCTACGAAGGTGGATTCAAGGCTGCCCCAATCCGTTGCCTATACCTACACTTATGATAACCTGCACCGGCTGACCAGAGAGACAGGCACGGACGGAACCAACAGATGCATCGGTTATGACGCCATTGGCAATATTCAAGCCCAGGTAGATAATGGTGAGTCTCTCGTCTATGGTTATGGTGGGGCCGGCAACAATCAACCGCTAATTAGCATTCACCGCGGCGGGGGGCCATTTTATTATTATGAGCACGACAACAACGGTAACATGACCCAAGGCTGGGATTTTTCCGGGCTTTACAATCCAGTTGCTCGAACAGTCCAATATGACGGGTACGATATGCCTGTTTCTATTACGTTGGGCAACGATACTACTTTGTTCGCCTATGACGGAAACGGAACCCGGGCGGTCATGGAAGTAGCGGGCGGAGACCTCACCCATTATGTGACCGCTAGCTATGAAGTGTTAAACGGCGCGCCGGTGAAGTACATCTCCGGCTGCGGCATGACCATCGCCAAAATCGATGAAAACGGCGTGATGACCTACATGCACCAGGATCATTTGGGCAGTTCCACGGCCAGCACGGACGCATTGGGCGTGCGTTTGGGCGGGATGGATTACCGCCCCTTCGGCCTGGAAAACAGCTCCTGGGGAACCTTTACCGACAAATACCGCTACACCGGCCAGGAAAAGGATTTTTCCACCGGCCTGTACAATTATGACGCTCGGCTTTATGATCCAATCATAGGGCGTTTTATCTCGGCGGATACCATTATCCCTGACCTCCTCAACCCCCAAAGCCTGAACCGTTACGCCTATTGCCTTAATAATCCGCTCGCTTATACAGATCCAACGGGACATAATGGAATTCCATACAGTTCTCCATGGGGCACTACTCTTTGGGCTTATGGAGACCCGCTAAACACATGGGCGGATTTTGCCTATCGTTGGGATTATGAGATTGATGTGTATCGGGCAGGATCCTGGGAAACAGCAGAAAAACATCCAAACCTGTATGCCATTGAAAATACCGGGTACTCATTCGTTCAGCCGCTTGCTTCATTTTTGAAATTAGGCTCCTCTTTTGGTGAACATGGATGGAAAGTTGATAGCCTGATGGAAATAGTGTATGGATGCGATGCCTTTGTTACAGTCGGTGCTGCAATTGAGGGACCCCTTTCCAAAGGGCTTTCAAATTTAGGAAATAGCCAGTTCGGGAATTCTGTTGGTTCTCGACTTGCCAGACTCTTTGCAGATGAGACTGGTGCAGTTGGGTCATGGGGGCCTAAAAGTGGCGCTGATTTCATAGTATCTGAGAATGGAACTGCAGTTCATGCAAGCCAATCTAAAATGATAGAAAGCATAACTAACTCCGGTGCAACAAAAATTGGCCCTACTCATGCGACAACAGAAAGTGGCCAAATTTTTCATATGAACACATCAAGCGGCCCCATTGAGGCTCGAGTTATGAATGGCAGACCAGGGGGTGGCCCCAATCAAGGACCAAGGACCATCGTGACAAGGCCCGGGACTAGAGAGTATGTGCATCCAAATGGTGCAAGGATAGAGGGGCCTGTTCCATTAAATCAGAGGAAAGCAATTGGTCATATTCATGGGCAAACGTTTTAAATAAAGAATCCGACCCCAGAGGGGCCGGTCTTGGGATTAACCCCTGGAAGGGGATAAAATTGCTTTGCCCTCTGAGAGGGCAAAGTTGAGTTGCCCCCATTTTACTATGTTATTAGTAGCGGGGATTCTCGGATTCCCGTTCCTTCTTCTCCTGATGTTTGACGTACTTTCGAATCATTTCCGAATCGAGTCCTACTGTGTCAACGCAATATCCTCTCGACCAGAAATGATTGCCCAATAGGGCTTTTGCTTCAACTCGCGGAATCGGTTCAAAACACGGATAGCCGTTCGCCCTTTGACCGTGCCCACAAAACCAGAGACAGACACTTTGGGCGGAATCATCACCAGAAGGTGAACATGGTCTATCTGCACGTTTAATTCTATAACTTCCGCCCCTTGTTGGGCGGAAAAGGCCCGGACGCAGTTTTCAACCTCATCGGCTACCTTGCCCTTGAGTATTTTGTATCGATACTTGGGCGTCCAAACTATGTGATACTGGCAATGCCAAATTGTTTGTGATAACTTCCTGAATCGACTCATTTGTTACTCCTTAGCTACAGTTGTGGGGACAACTCGGCTTCGGTTGTAGCAAATGAGTCGTTCAGATGGCAAAGCCACTGAACTCTGACCTTGCTCAGAGAGCAAGGATTTCTATGTTGGATTAAAAACAGTGTAAGGAGTATTTCAGCTTGAACGCGAAGACAAAAAAGGATCGTAGGGTAGGTGAAGCATTGATTGGAGCTATACTCAAAGGTGGCGGGTTTAGCGGGTTTCGTTTTGATACCGCGTTTTGTCTGAGGTTTGAAAGGAGCGAGCCTGGCGAGATCAATGGCAATGAGATCCCTTGGATTTTTGAACTTCAGATTTTAACCGAGTGGTGGTTTGGTGCTAAAGAAGATTGGAAAAAACGTGTGAAGAGTTTTCAAGAAAAACATTGCTTGGACACCGACGAGCCTCTGAAAGCATATGAACTAACTTGCTTGCGCTGGAGCGAGGGAGGTACTGTCGATTTGATTAACATGGGAGATAACTGCCTAACAATTGTTTTTAAGAATGGAAAGTCACTTTCAATATCTCTTGAATCTGATGTTGATTTTGCATGGATTGTTCAAGAACCTAATGTTTCTGAAGAGGATTCTCAATGGTCTGTAGTCTGTGAATGTGGAGAACTTTTTGTTAGAATGCCATATAGTTGAAGTGAACGTTTTCTTTCGTGGTGACGGCTTTGCATAATCGGTAACTTAATTTTTAAGATTTGGCGCCAAAGTGGTCGTCAAGGGCATGCTGGACAAACCATAGACCTCTGGCTGGGGCGAAAGCGTCACGCTTCAACGCCCCGGCCGTTTTTTTTTCTCCTTGAATATTTCCGCCCATCCAAATTATCATACAAAAATAGGTTCGTAGTACCTTATTAAGGATGTTCCCAAAAACATTGGTTAGGCAATTAATCAAAGACGTCCCCAAAAA
>NZ_FQZU01000095.1 GCF_900142135.1 Desulfatibacillum alkenivorans DSM 16219
CCCCGCCTGTACGAGGCGGCTTCCGTCCCTGTCAGCGTCAAGGTGAACCGGCTGATTCTGCTTGCGCTGCCTTTGAACTCCCAGCTGAAGGATACCTCGTCCCCTATGCAGATGAAGTCGGAAAACAGGGTGATTGTCAGCTTGGGGTTAAACGCAGCCAGGACGGCGTGAAAAAAACCGAAGATAATGGCGATCCCTATGAGAACGAAAATCGAAATGAAAATCGTAAACCCGATGGACCCGTTTCCGCTCATCCAACCTTTGACGCATTGGAATACGGCGACCCCGACAATGCCGTTCCAGAAGACGGCGGCGAAAAGAGACCCGAAAACTTTGAACCAGGGCGAATACTTGGGCTTCAGGATGGTCATTCCGCCGCCGGATACACCAGCGTTCTCGCCCTTGAAGGACTCTGAAAAACCGGCTGCTTGGGAGCGCTTTCGGCTTCGGGTATACGAGGGCCGCTTATCCTTCGCTCCGAACAGGGAGTATAGAATCCCGACGCCGCCCACAATCATAAAAATAAGCGGCAGAATGGCAAACCAGGCCATGCCCCCCAGGGACTTGCTCAGCACGGCTTCGGAAGGATCGTCGGGGTTGACGTAGCATACGGCCTGGGATCCCGCCGGATAGCGCCTGACAATTTCCTTTTTGCCCGAATACCCGCTGGAAGACCCGGTCATGAAGCTGTATTGGCTGGAGCGATAGCCCCGGCCGTTTGCTTCATAGGAATACAGGATGTCCACGCTGTAGGTGTCGCCGTCGTCGCCGTCATGGGTTTGCACCCGGCTGGACAGGATGGTGCATTCGGTTCGTTTCCAATCACCGGAGGTGAGGGAGTTTATCCAGGGAGATAAAAAGAAAAAATAGCCTATCAGACTTCCCGCCAGAAAAAATACGCTGAAAAAAGCAGCCCCGCCAAGGCGGCCTTTCCAGGAGGAACCCCCGTCCGCCTTGGAGCGGACTTGACGCTCGGGCTTGGATGAACTCGTCCAGGCGGCAATAAACACCCCGCCTCCGATCAGGACGAAAATCATTGGAAGAAGAACGGCAAAACCCATAGCCAAGCTGGAAAACTCCAGGATGGACTGGCCCGGCATTTTGGGATTGACGTAGCACCAAGTTTCCCCGCCAGGGGCGTATTTCCTGGCTTTGGCGTCCGCCTCGCCCACCTTGGAAAACACATTGTCGTCTTTCAGGTTCAGCTTATAGGAGGCCCATTCCCTGCCGTTAAAATCGTACTGATAGCCCACCCGGAACCGGTAGCCGTCCCGCACCACGTCCACCTGGCTTTCCATGATCACGCAGGGGGTTTTGGTCCAGCTTCGGGTCTGGTAATTGGCCCAAACGTCCGTGAGGATCATGTAGGCGAAAAAGCCTCCCGCCGCCATAAAAATCAGCCCGAACAGGCTCATGAACAAGCGTTGAGTGATGCCGGTTTTTCCGTCAGCAGTCATAGTTTTTTATTCCTTGGAAAATGTGAGGCGGAGGATTCCTGGCAAATCCCTTTTCCCCTATACCACACACCCTTTTGGATCGTAAACCACAGCACTCTGATTCCGGCATGCTTAACCGGAATCTCATATATGATGGCCCGGCAAAAAGTTTCCGGGATTAATGCCCCCACAATCAGGGCCGGTTTTTTGTTGTTTTTATAGGGAATAATGCTTGCCGCAGGATC
>NZ_FQZU01000040.1 GCF_900142135.1 Desulfatibacillum alkenivorans DSM 16219
GTGTTTTCCTTGCTCAAGGACAACCATGGAGGCCGTCATATCCGCGTTCGCGGCCCCAAGAAGGTGATGGCGCACCTGATGTTTGGAATACTTGTAATCACAGCGACGCAGTTATTCCGCCTTACGTTGTGAGTTAGCGGTATTGGATGCGGAGTTTTTTTGGCGGCTGGGCCGTTATCAGGATAGGTGCGTGTAAAGTTGGGCGAAAAGTATGGAAAATGCGAAAAATCCGCTTCAAAGACTCTTTCGGCCGAGGGTCCAAGCCCTTGAAGCGGTTAAGATCGTCTGCGTACGGTCGTCGCCGTGACCTTTTGCAATTGGCTCGGTTTATAATCATTTTTTCACCCTTGAAACCCGTCATCCCAGCAAGGGCGATCCGTTATTTCAGGATCGTCTGCAAGCGGGAACCCAGCGTCGCCGTTTTAACCAAATCCAAGGAGAGATCCATGAACCAATTCAAGGACAAAGTCGCCATAGTCACCGGAGGCGCTTCAGGCATGGGCGAATCTTTGTGCCGGAAGCTGGCGGCTGCGGGCGCAAAGGTCATTGCAGCGGACATAGCCTTTGATAATGTAAATCGCGTGGTTGAAGACATTCGCTCCGCCGGAGGAAAGGCCGAAGCCGCATCCCTGGACGTAACCGATAAAGACGCTGTGTACGCCCTGGTGGAAGAGGTTGCGCAAAATCACGGCCGCCTGGATTATATGTTCAATAACGCTGGAATTCTTGTGGTGGGCGAAATTCGGGACATGGCGCCGGGCCAGTGGGACAGGCTTATGGCGGTCAACGTCATGGGCGTATTGCACGGAACCCTGGCCGCTTACTCCGTGATGCTTCGCCAGGGCTTCGGCCATATTGTGAACACGGCTTCCATGGCCGGGCTGATTTATCAGCCGGTGACTGCGGCGTACGTCATGACCAAGCAGGCCGCCGTGGGCCTTTCCCTTTCCCTGAGAGCCGAGGCGGCGGCCCTGGGTGTCAAGGTTTCCGTGGTTTGCCCGGGCTTGGTGGACACCTCCCTGTATACCAACTGCCAGTCCGTCAAGGCGGACGTCCAGGATGTGCTTGGCATGCTGCCTGTCCGGGCCTGCCCGGCGGATAAGGCGGCGGACAAGATTCTTTCGGGCGCAATAAAGAATAAAGCCGTGATCGTTTTTCCCCTGCACGCCCGCATTCTTTGGCGGGCCTATCGCCTTGCTCCCATTGGCATGCTTAAAGTGATGGAAGTCCTGGTCTGGGCTTTCAGAAAAAAGGCCCGCAAAGAAGCACAGCAAGGGGTTTGCATCGACGAATTATAAATAGCCTGATCCGGAAAAACAGCGGTTTCTTTAAGCCTTCCGGCCATAGCCGCGCCGGTTAAGTTTATCGTCAATTGTTGCGCTTCGCCTCACCGTAAGCAAAACGGCCTTCTTCAACTTCCGCCCAATTTTTTTTTCTTCCTGCAAAAATTTTTTCGAGGTTTTTACACAAGTTTACATGGAGTTCTCTAATGTGTATAATGCGAAAATAAGAATCAACACCAACTTAAAAGCCCGCGGCGCCGTTTTTCCTTGACCCCTGTCCTAACATTGTCTAAACACAGCGGCGGTTGATCCACGGGAGGGCGTCAATAGCTGTTTAATCCTGAAATTAAAGCATATTTAAACAATAGTGCAGTGAGGCTATGCCTGGATTTTCAACCGACCACAACTCACTTACCAGGAGGTTTGCCATGAAAAAGATTTTAATCGCTGCGTGTCTGGCCCTGTGCATCGTGCTGGCGTTCGGTGCAACGGCTCAGGCCAAAACCCTCAAGCTCGCCATGGATGCTGACCCCGTCTCGTTAGATCCTCATGTTCAGCTTTCCGGCGGAATGCTGCAATACAGCCACATGGTGTTTGATCCGTTGGTGCGCTGGACCAAGGACATGCAAATTGAACCCCGTTTGGCGGAAAAATGGGAAAGACTCGACGACCTGACCATGCGCTTTTATCTGCGCAAGGGCGTCAAATTCCATTCCGGAGCCGAGTTTACGGCCAAGGACGTGGTCTTTACCATTGATCGCCTGAAAAAAAGCCAGGACTACAAAGCCCTGTTTGAGCCCTTTACGGGCGCTTTGGCTGTGAGCGACTATGTGGTGGACCTGAAAACCACCAAGCCGTACCCCCTGGTCCTGAACATGGCAACCTATGTTTTTCCCATGGATTCCGCATTTTATACGGGAACCGATGAAAAAGGCCAGCCCAAGGACGCCATCGTTAAAATCGGCCCCTCCTTTGCCCTGACCAACGAATCCGGCACCGGCCCCTACAAAGTGACCTTCCGTGAACAAGGCGTGAAAAACGTGTTCACCCGTTTCGCCGATTACTGGGACAAAGCCTCCCCCGGCAACGCCGATGAAATCGTCCTGACTCCCATCAAGAACGACGCCACCCGCGTGGCCGCCCTTCTTTCCGGGGACGTGGATTTCATCATGCCCGTGCCGCCCCAGGATTACGAACGCATCCGCAAGGAATCCGGCGTGCAGTTGGTTACCATGGCCGGCTCCCGCATCATCACCGTGCAGTTGAACCAGAAGCGCCGTCCTGAGTTCGCCAACCGCAAGGTGCGCCAGGCCATTGTTTACGCCATCAACAACGAAGGCATCGTGAAAAAGATCATGAAGGGCGAAGCCCTGGCCGCCGGCCAGCAGGGCCCCATGGGATTCGCCGGCTACGATCCCGCCCTGGTTCCCCGTTACGACCTGGAAAAAGCCAAGACCCTCATGAAGGAAGCCGGTTTTGAAAACGGCTTTTCCTGCTCCATGATCGCCCCCAACAACCGGTACGTAAACGACGAAAAAATCGCCGAAGCCATCGTGTCCATGCTGGCTAAGATCAACATCAAGGTGAACCTCAAAACCATGCCCAAAGCCCAATACTGGGATGAATTCGACGCCCAGGCGGCTGACATCCAGATGATCGGCTGGCACTCCGACACCGAAGACTCCGCCAACTACACCGAGTTCCTGTGCATGTGCCCCAACAAGGACACCGGCTACGGCCAGTACAACAGCGGCAACTACTGCAACCCCCAGGTGGATGAGCTTGTTCTGGACTCCCAGAGCGAAACCGATCCGGCCAAGCGGTCTCAGATACTCAAACAGGTGGAACGCCTCCTGTATGACGACGCCGCCTACGTGCCCCTGCATTGGCAGAACCTGTCCTGGGCCGGCAAGTCCAATCTGGACATCGACCCCATCGTCAACGTCATGAACTTTCCCTACTTTGGGGATCTCGTGATCAAATAACCTGCACCCAAACCCCGGACCGCAAACGCGGTCCGGGGTTTTTTTCGCTGGATTTCCAACCAATAATTTAAAAATCGCGCGGTAAATATGTTCGCCTTTGTCATTCGACGCATTATTCAATCCTTGTTCGTGATTCTGGTCATCGGCTTTATCGGCTTCGCCATCAAGCACCAGATCGGCGATCCCGTGCGCGACCTGGTGGGGATTTCCGTCTCCAAGGCCGAACGGGACGCGCTTCGGGAGGAGTTGGGGCTGAACGATCCTTTTATGTCCCAGTACGTGCGTTTTATGAAAAACGCCGTCCGCGGGGACCTGGGCATGAGCTTTTTCTACAAAAAGCCCACCTTGAAGGTCATCGTCAAAAAGGCCCCCGCCACCCTGGAACTGGTTTTCGTCTCCAGCCTGATCATCATCTTTCTTTCCATACCAGCCGGAGTGTACGCAGCCATACGACCTCGAAGCTGGCTCACCCGGTTTATTATGGGCGCCAGCATTGTGGGCGTCTCTATTCCCGTCTTTTTAACGGCGATTTTATTAATCTATGTATTCAGCGTGGAGTTGGGGTGGCTTCCTTCCTACGGGCGGGGCGCCACCGTCAGTCTGTGGGGATGGGAGACCGGCTTGCTGACCATTGACGGGTGGAAGCATCTCATCCTGCCAAGCATCGCCCTTTCCTCCATCATGCTCCCTTTGTTCATCCGTTTAATCAGGTCCGAAATGATGGAAGTCCTCCAGAGCGAGTACGTCAAATACGCCTGGGCCAAAGGGCTGGCCCCCAGACGGGTGTACTTCGTCCACGCCTTTAAAAATACCTTGCTGCCCGTCATCACCGTGGGCGGGGTGCAGTTGGGAATACTCATCGCCTACACCATCCTCACGGAAACGGTCTTCCAGTGGCAGGGCATGGGCTTCATGTTTCTGGAAGCCGTGGAGCGCTCGGACACCACGCTGTTAGTGGCGTACATGATGGTTGTGGGCGTGGTCTTTGTGGCGGTGAACACCATGGTTGATATCATTTACGGGTTGGTCAACCCCACGGTCCGCATAGCAGGCAGGAAATGAAAAAATATTGGCGGCGTTTTAAAAATTCGTTTTTCTGGTTCAGCTTTCGCCGGGATCCGGTGGCCATCGCCAGTTTTTCCATCCTGGTCATCCTGGCGATTCTCAGCTTTTCCGCGCCCTGGATCGCCCCCCATGATGTGTACGAATCCTCGTCCATCGACATCATGAACTCGGAGCTTCCCCCAGCCTGGATGGAGGAAGGCTCAAGCGACTACATGCTGGGCACGGATATTCAGGGGCGGGACATGCTGTCAGCCATGCTCTACGGCATGCGGCTGTCCATCCTTATCGGTCTTGGGGCTGTCTGCCTGCAGGCGGTGTTGGGAGTGTTGATCGGCCTCATCGCGGGCTACGTGGGCGGCAAGGTGGACTCCTTTCTCATGCGGGTGGCGGACGTGCAGCTATCCTTTTCCACCCTCATGGTGGCCATCATTATATCCGCCATATTCCAGCTGGCCTTCGGCCTGGCCAAATACGAAGACCTTGCCGTGCCTTTGCTGATCGTCATCATCGGTCTGGCGGAGTGGCCCCAATACGGCCGCACGGTCAGGGCCAGTGTTCTGGGCGAAAAGAAAAAGGAATACGTGGAAGCCGCCCGGGTCATCGGCCTGCCCCGGTGGTGGATCATGTTCCGGCACATCCTGCCCAACACCTTGAGCCCGGTGCTGGTTATCTCCACGGTGCAGGTGGCCAACGCCATCATGAGCGAGGCGGCCCTGTCCTTCCTGGGCCTGGGCATGCCGGTCACCAAGCCCAGCCTGGGGTCTCTGATCAATTCGGGCTTTGAATACATCTTCTCCGGGTCCTGGTGGATCACCCTGTTTCCGGGCGTCCTCCTGGTGACCCTTGTTGTCGTGATCAATCTTCTGGGTGACTGGGTGCGCGACGTGCTCAACCCCAAACTGTATAAAAGGTAATCCAAGCGGCTATGGATCATTTGCTGGAAATTCAAAATCTGGAAGTAAAATTCCGCCTGCGCTCCGGCGAGGTCACGGCCATCAACGACGTGAGCTTTTTCCTGGATCAGGGGGAGCGCGTGGGCCTGGTGGGCGAAAGCGGCGCGGGCAAGTCCGTGACCGGCTTCGCCATTATCAAGCTGATCAGCAAACCGGGATTCATCTCCGGCGGCAAGGTGCTTTTCGAAGGCCGGGACATCGCCGGGCTTTCCATTGAGGAGGTGCGCAATATCCGGGGCAATCGCATCAGCATGATTTTTCAGGATCCCATGATGACCCTGAACCCGGTGCTTTCCATCGGAACCCAGATGACGGAAACCATCCTGGCGCACAAAAACGTCTCCAAAGCCGAGGCCCAGGCCATCGCCCTGGACAAGCTGAAAAAGGTCCACATTCCCTCCCCGGAAAAAAGGCTGGATCAATACCCCCACGAGTTTTCCGGCGGCATGCGCCAGCGCATCGTCATCGCCATAGCCCTCTTGACCGACCCGGCCGTGATCATAGCCGACGAGCCCACCACCGCCCTGGACGTGACCATCCAGGCGGAAATCATGGATCTCTTGTCCGAGTTGTGCGAGTCGGAAAAAATGGCCCTGATCCTCATTACCCACGATTTGGGCGTGGTCAGCCAGGTGACCGACCGGATCATCGTCATGTACGCAGGCCGCATTGTGGAGCAAGGACTCACCCGGGACGTGGTCTCCAACCCGCGCCATCCCTACACCAAGGGACTCATCGCCGCCCTGCCCGAAAGCCAGCAGCGGGGCAAGGCCCTGAGCCAGATCCCCGGAACCATGCCGTCTTTGACCGACATGCCCCAGGGGTGCTCCTTCCATCCCCGGTGCGAACTGGTCATGCCCATATGCAAGGAAAAAGTCCCGGAACTGATCGAATTGGATAACAAAAACGCCCTGGTTGCCTGCCACGCCCTGGCGAAAGGAGGGGCCTCATGAACACCCAAGCCAAGCCCCTTCTCAAGTTGGAGGACGTTTACAAGGAATTCGACGTCACCGGCGGCTTCTGGGAGCAGTTCCGGTGGGAAAACGGCCGCCCGGTGCGAAAAAAGGCCATCGTCAAGGCGGTCAACGGGGTTACCTTTGACATTTATCAGGGGGAAACCTTTTCCGTGGTCGGGGAATCAGGCTGCGGAAAGTCCACCCTGGCCAGGACCGTCACCGGCCTGCTGCAGCCGGAATGCGGAAAGATCTTCTATGACGGCGACCGGATAGACGATCTGTCCTACTCCCAAAAGACCCCCTACAAAAAACGCATGCAAATGGTCTTCCAGGACCCCTACGCCTCCCTGAACCCCCGGTTCACCGTCCGGAAAACCCTGGAGGAGCCCCTGTTTTTTCACTACCCGGAGCTTACAAGGGAACAGCGGCTGGATCGCATCGCAGAGGTCATGGAGCAGGTCGGGGTGCATCCCGCCTGGGCCGAACGCTTTCCCCACGAGTTTTCCGGCGGACAGCGCCAGCGCATATCCATCGCCCGGGCCCTGATGGTGGACCCGGAGTTCATCGTGGCCGACGAACCGGTGAGCGCCCTGGACGTGTCCGTGCAGGCCCAGATCCTTAATCTGTTCATGGAAGCCCAGGAAAAGCGCGGCCTGACCTATATGTTCATCACCCACGATCTTTCCGTGGTGGCCCACATTTCCACCAGGGTGGCGGTCATGTATCTGGGCAGCCTGTGCGAGCTTTCCCCGGGCGGCGAGATTTTCAACAACCCCAGGCACCCCTACACCAAGGCTCTGTTATCGGCCATCCCCAGACTGGGGGAGAAAAAGGCCAAACACATCCGCCTGAAAGGGGAGGTCACATCCCCCTTGCACCTGCCTTCTGGGTGCGTATTTCATAAACGATGCACCTACGCCAAGGAGATCTGCACCCAGGAAATCCCCACGCCCTTCACAGCGGGAGACAACGCCGCTGTCGCCTGCCACGGCGTGGAACAGGGGTGGGTGGGTTAAAAATAGTTTGGGCCAATCCATGTTTGACGTTTGAGCGTTTGTCATTTGCAGTTGCAGGGCTTACCTTGGTCAAAGCGTACTCCGCACGCCATTGGAACCCATAAAGGGCGCGGCTACAACGTGGATTGCGGCGCTTTGGTCGGCCTTCCGTTAGGGTAGCCCCGGCAGAGCAGCATCCTGCCGTCAAACTATGGGGTCAAATCTACGTTTGACGTTTGAGGCTTTTTGACTGCGATAGCTGGCATGCGGCATGTAGATGCATGGCCTGCCCAGCCCAAGACGCACTTTGCGCGTTCCAAAGGCGCCCACAGGGGGACGCGGCTACAAGGTAGATTGCGGCGCATAGGCTGCCATCCGTCCGTAGTAGGGTAGCCCCGGCAGAGCAGCATTCTGCCGGGGCGTGTGAGCACATGTCAGGCGGCCTCGTCAACCATGGAAATCAAGGAAGGTTAATCAGAAGGACGATCTATCCAATGTCGGCCTCGCTCCCATGCTGCGCGTGGGAATGCATACGGAAGTATTTGAAATCATATTTTTCTCAATGTGTTGAGGATTCATTTGAAAACCCAGGAAACAGGAATCCAATCCATTCCCTCCGGCCGCCGACCATTCCTGATTCCTGCAATTTTTAAAGGTCGCAATTAGTGTTGCCAACACAATATGGCGCCAGACCGCCGCTGTCGGCGCCGCCCTAAAAAACAATACGCCCAGGCTCTAAACAAGGCATTCCTTCCGCCTGCCATCCCTGATAGAAAGATCCTCAATTTCAAGGCTGGCGGCAACTCAGACCCTATCGTTCTTTCCCGGATGCCCCCTGGATTTTATGTTGCATATAGTCATAACTGGCAAATGTTATCAAAATGGGAATTCAGACGTGACGCCCTTAGAAAAAAGTTGAAAGGTCGGTCAAAAGAGGAGTATTTTTAAAGTACATGAAAAAAATGGGCGCTGGCCATATTTGAAGGTTGTTTATAGCTCTATGAAGCGGGACGCCTTCGAAAGAGGGCTTATGCGGGAACCGGACTTTCAGGCAGAGATCGCCGCACTCCGAAAGGAGAACGGGGCGTTGAAGGCTCAGAGCCTTCTGCTGGAAAATTTTGTGGCCATGCTGCGCGCTCCCATGAAAGACGACATGCTCTGCGCCAGCCTGCAACAAACCTTAACCCTTTCTTTGGAATTGACCGGGGCGGAGAAGGGGAGCATCTTTTTGCTTGACGGCAACGGCGCGGTCACGGACAGCATCCTTACCCGGGACGCCTCCGGTGAGGAGAAAACCGCCCTCGTCGGCCAGGTCATGGACAAAGGGCTGGCCGGCTGGGTGCTGAAACACCGGATCTATGGAATTGTGGATGACGCGGATAACGATTCACGCTGGTTGTCCATGGAAAACCAGCCATACCAAGTCGGGTCCGCGCTGGCGGTTCCTATCAAGCGGAGGGGAGCCTTCTTTGGACTTCTGACGCTCCTGCATTCGGGAAAACAGCACTTCAATCAGGCTATCGCCGAATCCATGATGGTCACCGCCGACCAGATCGCCTTGGTGCTCGAAAACATCAAACTCTATGTGGAACTGGCCGAGGCGAAAGCCTCCGCGGAGTTATATTCCTCCATCCTTGCTCGGGAACTGGAAAAGGGCCGCAAGATCCAACGGGGCTTCTTGCCCCGGAATCTCCCCCGGCTGCCCAATATGGAAATCGCCGCCTTTTTTTCCCCCGCTCTTCAGGTTTCGGGTGACTTCTACGACGCCTTTATCCTGCCCGGCGGCCATGTTTGCCTGGTTATAGGGGATGTGTCCGACAAGGGGGCGGCGGCTGCCTTTTACATGGCGTTGATTCGCAGCTGCATTCGGATTTTCGCCGTCCAGTGTTGCGAAAGGGCGCTTGCCGCATTGGGCGAAAGCGTTTCCGAATGCGGGGCGCCGACAGTCCGCCGTTCAATCCTGAAGGCCCTTGATATCACCAGCGATTATCTGGCGCAGGAGCATGGCGCCGAGGGCATGTTCGCCACGGTGTTTTTCGGCGTTTTAGATCCCAAAGGGGGCGCTTTGTCCTATATAAACGCGGGCCATTTGCCTGTTTACGTGCTTGGCGGCAAGAGCGGATTCATGGAGTTGAGCGCCACAGGGCCTGCCCTTGGCCTGCATGGGGCTGCGCCGTATGAGCCGAGGGAACTCCGGATTCATTCAGGTTCGCTGGTTTTCGGATACACGGACGGGGTTACCGAAGCCCTGTCGCCCGACGGGGAGATGTTTGGAAGGCAGCGGCTGAAGCGATTGGTTGAAAGCGCCGGCCGCCCTTCGGCGGACGAGTTGATTCAACATATTCATAGCGGCCTTTTTTCTTTCATGAATGGCGCAGGCCAAAGCGACGACATCGCCATGTTGGCCGTCTATTGGGAATCAAGGGGGGCGCCTCCAGCCCCTGATTGGTCCGGCCCCCTAAAGAAGGATGTCTCTGCGGACGCAATCTGCGCCCTTGGCTTTAATCCCTGTGTCGTGCATTTTTAATAATTGGAAGATTCCGGGAGGGAGGCCATGAAATGCATGCAATGCGGATTCGAAAATCGGCGGGAGGCAAAATTTTGCAGTGAGTGCGGCCATGCATTGGAAACCGCCTGCCCCAAATGCGGCAGCGCCCTGCGGGGCGGCGCCAGGTTCTGCGATCAGTGCGGCCATCAAACCGCAGAACCAGCGCCGATAGCTCCTCTTGACTACAATCAGCCCCAATCCTATACGCCCAAACACCTGAAAGAAAAGATCCTCACCACTCGTTCGGCCATTGAGGGGGAGAGAAAGCTGGTCACCGTCCTTTTCGCCGACGCCGCGGACTTCACCGAAATCTCCGGAATGCTGGACCCCGAGGAGGTTCACCAGATCATGGACGGGTGTTTCAGGATTTTGATGGATGAGATCCATCGATGCGAGGGCTCCATCAATCAGTTCACCGGCGACGGCGTCATGGCCCTTTTCGGGGCGCCGGTAGCCCACGAGGATCATGCGCAAAGAGCCTGCCATGCGGCTTTGGCCATCCAAAGGGCGCTCAAGGTTTATGGGGAGAAAATTTACAAAGACCTGGGAGTGGCGTTCAGGATGAGGATTGGGCTCAACACGGGACCTGTGGTTGTCAGTTCCATCGGCGACGATTTGCGCATGGATTACACAGCCATCGGGGATACCGCCAATCTGGCCTCCCGCATGGAGAGCATGGCCGAACCAGGCGAAATTTTGATTTCGCGGAACACCTACCGGCTTGTGAACCATTTTTTTGAGTGCACGGCCCTGGCTCCCGTTGCGGTCAAAGGAAAGGAGGGGTTGCAACAGGTCTACCGGCTGGAGAGGACCGGAAAGGCCGTTACCCGCATTGAAGCCTCTGCAGCCAAAGGGCTGACGCGGTTCATAGGCAGGCATAACTCGTTTGCCGCACTCTGGGAAGCCTGGGGAAAAGCCTCTTCCGGCTCGGGCCAGGCGGCCTCCCTGGTGGGGGAGGCCGGCGTGGGCAAGTCCAGAATTCTGCTGGAGTTCAAAAAAAGGCTGGACGAGCAGGGGATTACGTGCCTGGAGGGATGCTGCCTGCATTATGGCGCATCCATGCCTTATCTGCCCTTTTTGGATATTCTTAAAATCCTTTTCGGCATCGAAGAGGATGACCGTGAATTCATCGTCAAAAAAAAGATTCGGGATAAGGTGGACGGTCTGGGCGAAAATATGGCTCATATGCTCTCTCCCCTGCAGGCCCTGCTGTCTGTCGCGGTGGACGACCCGGGCTGGCTCGGCCTTGAACCTCAGGAGCGGCGCGAAAGGGCCTTTGAGGCCCTTCGGGACCTGCTGATTCTTTCCAGCCAGGATCAGCCGCTTGTTATTGCCGTGGAAGACCTGCATTGGATCGACAAAACCTCCGAGGAGTTTCTCGGCTATTTTATGGGGTGGATCGCCGCCAGCCCCATCCTCCTGGTCATTACCTACCGGCCCGAGTACACCCATCCGTGGGGAAGCCGTTCCTATTATTCCCAGATACGCGTCGACCAATTGACATCCAAGTCCAGTACGGAGTTGATTTCCGCCATGCTGGAAGGCGGCGAAGCCGTTCCGGAGCTGAGGGACCTGATTATTACCAGAGCTGCGGGAAACCCCTTGTACATGGAGGAATTGACCCGCTCATTGTTTGAAAACGGCTGCATCGCAAAGGAGGGGGCCCAGTTCGCCTTGATCGGCCGGGCGGAATCGCTGCAGGTTCCTGACACCATACAGGGTATCATTGCGGCGCGAATCGACCGGCTTGAGGAAAGCCTGAAGCGCACCATGCAGGTGGCCTCGGTAATCGGCCGGGATTTCGCCTTCAAGATTCTCCAGACCGTGACCGGAATGCGGGAAAACCTGAAAAAGTCGCTGGTGAATCTACAAGACCTTGAATTTATATATGAAAAACAGCTGTTTCCGGAACTGGAATACATTTTCAAACATGTCATGATTCAGGAAGTGGCTTACGACAGCCTTTTGATCATGCGCCGCAAGGAACTGCACGAAAAGATCGGCCAGGCAGTGGAGGAAATATACTCTGCCCGTATCGAGGAGTTTTATGAGGTTTTGGCCTACCATTATTCAAAAAGCGAAAATGCGGAGAAAGCCTGCAAGTATTTGAAGCTCTCCGGGGAAAAAGCGTCTATAAAGCACGCGAATCAGGAATCTCTCCAGATCTATAGGCAAGCATTGGAAATCCTGAAAAGCCAGCCTGAATCCCAAAAACGAAAGAAAGCCATTATTGCTCTTATCCAGCAGATGCTTCCCCCTATGGTGTTTTTGAATTATCCCGGTGACTCGCTCCGGCTTATCGAGTACGGAGAAGATCTTGCGAAGAAGATACCGGATGAAAAGGCAATGGCCGTGTTGAATGCCCGGCTGGCCCATTATTATTCATGGGCGGGAAACACGCCCCTGTCCATGGACTACGCGGAAAAGAGCATCCGATACGCCGAAGCTTCCGGCTGCATTGATTTGATGATCCGGACTGTATGCGGCATTATAAATACATATTACGTGTCCGGGAAAATCAGAAATCTTATCGAAATATCAGCACGGCTTATTAATATTATCGAAAAGCAGGCAACCCAATTCAATAAATACGATCTTCCGATCATTCCCTATCCCTATTTGTGTTCTTATGCTTCTATCGCCTTAGCCTTGCAAGGAAGATTTTCTGAGATGCAGACATATTTGGATAAGGGATTGCCCGTGGCAATGGAATCCAATCATTTGGTAACCATGGGCCATTCAAACCTTTTCTATGCATTCTCCCTGCTGATAAAAGGAGAATATGAAAAGCCCATAGAACTTGCCCAGATGAGTCTGAAATGTTTTGAGAAAGCGAATTCCCCCTTGTTTTACATCTTCGCATTGACTGCCCTGGCCTGGGCTTATTGCCTCTCCGGGGACCTGGAAACAGCTCGGGGATATTGTGATAAGAGCCTGAAAATGCATAAGGATACAGGAATAGTTTTTAACCTCAACATGCCGTATTACATATCAGCGTTGATCCATTATTACAGCGGAAACCTTTCCATGGCCAAGGCTGACGCCGAAATGGCGACAAAACTGGCGGAGGGGCAGGACAGTCTGCATACAGCGACCGTATCCGCTTTCATGCTTGCTGTGTTGCTTACCAAAATGGATCCGGAGAATTTGACAGTATCCGAAGCCATTATTTCTGAACATCAGAAAAGGATTGAACGAGAACAACTAGCTACCTTTCATGCAATTGGAAACTACAGCCTTGGCGAGTGTTACGCTCATGCCAATCAAAAAAGCAGGGCCCTGGAAAAACTCCGGATAGCCGATCAAATGTTCCATGAAATGGGCGGCATGCCGCATTTTTCGCGCCGAATCCAGGATATCTGCCAAGGCCTGGAGCCCCTATCTTCCGGAGATGACCGGCCTCATGATTGAAATGCCGAAAATGAATGCTTTTTTGAAAGCGGCGCCGGGAGGCAAGTTCCGGCTTACAGGGGGCGGCCCTTCAAAAGGCCGCCCCAGGTTCATCCTATCCCAGATTGAACACCTCCCGGGCGTTTTGGTGCAAAAAGCGCTCCTTGACGTCCTGGTCCAGGCCCAGGCTGTCCAGATCCTCCAGGCATTTGGCGTGAGGGATCATGGGATAGTTGGTGCCGAACATCACCTTTTTCTTGCCGTTGGTTTTCATGTATTGGATCAGTTCGGGCGGAAAGCGTTTGGCCGTATAGGCCGACGTGTCGATGTATACGTTGGGGTGCTTGGTGGCCACGGCGATCATCTCCTGGGTCCAGGGATAGCCGATGTGCCCGCAGACCATCTTCAATTCCGGAAAGTCCAACGCAACCTCGTCTATATAAGGGATAGGCCTGCCCGGCTCTGACGGGCGTAAGGGGCCGGTATGCCCGACTTGAAAGCAGATGGGGACGTCCAGCTCCACGCACCGGGCGTATAGAGGATAGTAGCGCCTGTCCGTGGCCGGAAGGTTCCAGAACCACTGCACCTGCCTCACTCCCACGAATCCGCGCTCCTGTATATAATAGGTCATCTCCCGCAAGGCTTCCATGGGCTGATGCAGATTGACCGAGGCCAGGCCCTTGAACCTGCCGGGGAAGGCCTGAACCAAAGACAAAACCTGCTCGTTGGAGATCAACGGGCCGCAGGGGCCATGCCAGGCGCTGAGGAGCCCCAGGCCGACTCCGGCTTGATCCATGGAATCCAGGGTCCATTCCATGGGCAGGTCCTGTTCGATCAAATCGATTCCCATCCATTTCCTTAAGGAAGCGAACATGGGGTGGTTGAGGAATTCCCTGGTGGGCTGCTGCATCCATACGTCGATGATGGGCTTTTCCGATTTCATGATGTCTCCATTTTAATTAGATGTCTAACTATTTGGGGGCGTAAAACTACTTGCGTACATGACCGTATTTTTATTGAGCGGAATGAAAATTACGCAGGGCTTTTGCCGTCAGTCCGGCCAGGACCTGTTTCTCGTGCTCATCAAAGCCTGTGTACAGCCGCTCCCTGAGCTCTTGGGAGACGGCTTCCAGGTCCTCAGCCAGTTCCCGGGCCTTGGGGGCCAGGCTCACCTGAAAGACGCGTCCGTCCTGGGGATCTCGGACCTTTTCCACGTACCCGTGCTTCATGAGCTTGCGGACCAGCACCGTGACCGTGGGCCTGGTGCGCCCGGTCAAACGGGCCAGCTCGCTCATGGTCAAGGGGCCCTGGACGTGCAATTGCCGCAGGATGACCCCATGGGAGGGCTCGATCCCCTGGACGCCCCTCTGCCTGAGGGCGTCTGTCAGAAAGCGGTGGGCGCTTTCCTGAAGCCGTGTGACGAGAAAAACAATGTGGTCCGGATTGGTCATGGCGTCTCCTGGGCGCATTTAATTAGATATCTAATTAAATGTCAAGGGTGATTTCCATCCATAAATAAAAGGTCAACGACGTTTTGGAGGCGGCAATATTTCCTAAGCACATTTTTGTATGAATCCTGACGGGACGGAGCCGGAGAGGGCGCGGACTTTTCGGCGCCGGGCGGTTTTTCCCCGGGAATGGGCGTGTAAATAAGGGGGCGACCCTATTTTGGCCTGCGGGGAGGAGAAAAGAATCTTGGGGTCTTGGGCGGCCTGGGGCGGGGGAGGGGGGTCGGGGCGGCGGCGTTGAAGGGGAGGGCCGGGTCCATTGCGTGAGAGTTTCAATTTTTTTAATAAATAAAAACAGGTAATTAATTGAATAGGGCATGGTTTGTTGGATGCCCCCTCCGGAATTTATATACATAATTGTAGAAAGTAAGTATTCGATAGACAAAATTGTATATTATAATTATCCTATAAACAAAATTGTAATAAATAAGGGGCCATGCTCGCCTGCAAAATGTCCGGCTCCGCCCTTTTTTAAAGAAATATCTCTCATTATACCAGAACTTTATAATTGTATGAAGCATTCACTCCACCCCCCTTGGCACATGCGTTGCTCTTATACCCAGGCAACCGGTTGGGATTAAGTCACCCTATACCCCCTGGCAAACTAACAAAGGAAACAGAAAAATGAGAAAAATCGCAATTTACGGCAAAGGCGGAATCGGCAAATCCACAACAACCCAGAACACAGTGGCTGGTCTGTCTGAAATGGGCAAGAAAATCATGGTGGTCGGCTGCGACCCCAAAGCGGACTCCACAAGACTTCTTTTGGGCGGTCTGGCCCAACGTACGGTTCTGGACACCCTGCGGGAAGAAGGCGAGGACGTGGAACTGGAAGACGTGCGCAAGGTCGGATACGCCGGCACCCTCTGCACCGAGTCCGGCGGCCCTGAACCAGGGGTGGGCTGTGCGGGCCGCGGAATCATCACCTCCATTAACCTTCTGGAGCAGCTGGGGGCTTACGCCGACAGCGAAGAGTTGGATTACGCGTTTTACGACGTCCTGGGCGACGTTGTGTGCGGCGGATTCGCCATGCCCATTCGCGAAGGCAAGGCCCAGGAAATTTACATCGTGGTTTCCGGCGAGATGATGGCCATGTACGCCGCCAACAACATCTCCAAGGGCATCGTGAAGTTCGCCGAAGCCGGCGGCGTCCGCCTGGGCGGCCTCATTTGCAACAGCCGCAACGTGGATAACGAGCGTGAAATGATCGAAGCCTTTGCAGCCAAGCTGGGCACCCAGATGATTCACTTCGTCCCCAGGGATAACATGGTGCAGCGGGCGGAAATCAACAGGAAAACCGTCATCGAGTTCGATCCCGGCCATTCCCAGGCGGACGAATACCGCACTCTGGCCAGGAAGATCGACGCCAACGAGATGCGCGTGATTCCCTCGCCTTTGGAAATCGAAGAACTGGAAAAACTGCTCATTGACTACGGCATTGCGGCCTAACAAACCATCCGGAAACCAGAACCTTAAGGAGAACTTAAACCATGATAATGATCCGTTCAATCGTCCGTCCCGAAAAAGTAGACAACGTGCTGGCCGCTCTGATGGAAGCCGGCTTCCCGGGAGTCACCAAGATGTCCGTTGTGGGGCGCGGCAAGCAACGCGGAATAAAAATAGGCGAAATCACCTACGATGAAATCCCCAAGGAAATGCTTCTGACCGTAGTCAGGGACTCAGACAAGGATTTCGCCGTAAGAACCATCGTAAAGGCTGCGCGCACCGGCGACAAGGGCGCATTCGGGGACGGCAGGATCTTCATCATCCCCGTCATCGAGACCTACACCATCAGCTCCGGCATCAAGGAAACCGAAGACGGCGCAACGGAAGAGGTGCAGATATGAAAGAACTGATCGCCATCGTACGCATGAATATGATGAACAGGACCAAAAAGGCCCTTGCGGACATTGGACTGGGCTCCATGTCCGCCCGGGACGCACTCGGCCGCGGCAAGGGAATCGTGGACCTCAACCTGCTGCAAGGCGCAGAGCTGGGATACGAAGAAGCCATCTCCCAACTGGGCCAGAGTCAACGCCTTATCCCCAAGCGCGCCATCATCATGGTGGTGAACGACGAACTGGTTGACAAGGCCGTAAAGACCATCATCAAGGTCAATCAAACCGGCAAGTCCGGGGACGGAATGATCTTTGTGATGCCCTGTGCGGAAGCGGTCCGGGTTCGCACCGGGGAAGAGGGAGAAGATACTCTGGACGAAGGATAACGCCAGGATTGGAAGCAAGTTCCTCAACCGGAACCCCGTAACGGCCCGCGCCAAAGCCTTTGAGACGCCGCTTGAAAAAGCGGTGTCCGAATCCCGGGGCTCTTGGCAAGACCAGGCCGCCCCGTCCAAAAATGCGGGACGGCGGGCAATGAAGACACTGAAATGTTTTGAAATAGGAGATTTTCCCATGGCCGAGGCCGCAAAGGATTTATCGACCGAAAAGGTAACTCTGGATAACCTTGATCCGGAAGAAGTCAAAGCCAGAATCATGGCCAAATACCCGCCCAAGGTGGCTCGTAAAAGGTCGAAACAGTTTGTTATCAACAAGGTGGGCGAAGACGGCAAAACGCCCGTGATCAACGCCAACGTGCGCACCGTTCCCGGCCTCATGGGTCAGCGCGGCTGCTGCTACGCCGGCTGCAAGGGCGTGGTTTTGGGGCCCACCAGGGACATCATCAACATCACCCACGGCCCCATTGGATGCGGTTTTTATTCCTGGCTGACCCGCCGGAACCAGACCGATCCGGAATCCACCCCGGACGGACACAACTTCATGACCTACTGCTTTTCCACCGACATGCAGGACGAGGAAATCATCTTCGGCGGGGAAAAGAAGCTGAAACAAGCCATTCAGGAGGCATACGACAACTTCAAGCCCAAGGCCATCGCCGTATTTTCCACCTGCCCCGTGGGGCTCATCGGCGACGACGTGCACTCCGTATGCCGTGAAATGAAGGAAAAGCTGGGCATCAACGTATTCGGCTTCTCCTGCGAAGGATACAAGGGCGTCAGCCAGAGCGCGGGCCACCACATCGCCAACAACGGCATCTTTAAACACGTGGTGGGCCTGGACGACACTATTAAAGAAGGAAAATACAGGATCAACCTCCTGGGCGAATACAACATCGGCGGCGACGCCTTTGAAATCGAAAGAATCTTTGACAAATGCGGCATCACCCAGGTTGCGACCTACAGCGGCAACTCCAGCATCGATGCCTTCGCCAACTCCCACACCGCGGACCTGAACTGCATCATGTGCCACCGCTCCATCAACTACGTGGCCGAAATGATGGAAACCAAGTTCGGCGTGCCCTGGATCAAGGTCAACTTCATCGGCGCGCACGCCACGGCCAAGTCGCTCCGCAAGATCGCCCAGTACTTCGGCGAGCAGGAATTGATCGACAAGGTGGAGGAAGTCATCGCCGAGGAATTGCCTGAAGTGGAAGCGGCGTGCGCTGAAGTCAGGCCCCGCACCGAAGGCAAGCGCGCCATGCTGTTCGTGGGCGGCTCCCGCGCTCACCATTACCAGGAGTTGTTCGGCGAATTGGGCATGAAAACCCTGTCCGCCGGCTACGAGTTCGGACATAGGGACGACTACGAAGGCCGCAAGGTGCTGCCCGACATCAAGGTGGATGCAGACAGCCGGAACATCGAGGAATTGACCATTGAAAAGGACCCGGAACGCTTTAATCCCCGAATCAGCGAAGAAAGAAAAGCGGAGTTGGAGAAAGCCGGTTTTGCGTTCAACGATTACGACGGCATGATGCCTGAAATGCCGGACGGAGCCATGGTTATCGACGATTTGAGCCAGTGGGAGACCGATCAGCTGATCAAGATCTTCAAGCCGGATCTCTTCTGCGCCGGCATCAAGGAAAAATACACCGTGCAGAAACACGGCATCCCGCTCAAGCAGCTCCATAGCTACGATTACGGCGGACCTTATGCCGGCTTTAAAGGCGCTATCAATTTTTACCATGAGATCGATCGCATGGTGAACAGCCGGGTGTGGGAATACATGAAGGCGCCCTGGGACAAGAACCCCGAACTGGCGGCCACATACGCCTGCGACTAAATGGCGCAAGATTAGAATCACATCGGGAACCAACACCGATCGATAACAGGAGAAAGAATTCTCATGCTACTTAGACATACTCCAACGGAAATCAAAGAACGCAAGGCCCTGACCGTTAATCCGGCCAAAACCTGCCAGCCCATCGGGGCCATGTACGCCTCCCTGGGCATCCACGGCTGCCTGCCTCACAGCCACGGGTCCCAGGGATGCTACGCCTACCACCGCAGCGCCTTGACGCGTCATTTCAAGGAGCCTGTAGCGGCGGCCACCAGCGCATTCACCGAAGGCGCCTCGGTATTCGGCGGGCAGGCCAACCTGCTGCAGTCCATTGACAATATCTTTACGGTATACAACCCGGACGTCATCGCCGTGCACACCACCTGCTTGTCCGAAACCATCGGCGACGACATTCCTCAGATTGTGGCCAAGGCCAGAGCGGACGGCAAGGCGCCGGCCGGCAAGTACATCATCCATGCCAATACTCCCAGCTATGTGGGATCGCATGTGACCGGCTACTCCAACATGGTCAAGGCCATGGTGGACTATTTCTCCACCTCAACGGGCGCCAAAACCAAGGCCGTCAACCTGATTCCCGGGTTTGTGGAGCCTTCGGACATGGCGGAAATCCAGCGCATCGCCGAAGTCATGGGCGTACCCTACATCATGTTCCCGGACACCTCCAAGGTCCTGAACGGCCCCCTGACCGGGAAATACAAGATGTTCCCGGATGGCGGAACGACCATCGAAGACCTGCATATGACAGGCGACAGCAAAGGAACCATCGCCCTGGGCCGCACGTGCACTATGGCCGCCGCCCGCGCTCTGGATTCCAAGTGCAAGGTCCCCTGCGAAATCCTGGATCTGCCCATCGGGCTGCAAGGCACGGACGAGTTCGTGGATAAGCTCCGCCTCATGGCCGGCGTAAACGTTCCGGACGTCCTCAACCTCGAACGCGGCCAGTTGGTGGACTGCATCTCGGACTGGCATCAGTACTTATACGGCAAACGCGTGGGCGTGGTGGGCGATCCCGATCAGGTTTTGGCCCTGACCAGGTTTTTGGTCTCCCTGGACATGAAGCCGGTGCACATCGTTTCCGGCAGCCCGGCCGGAAAGAAGTATGTCAAGGCCCTGGAAGAAGTTGTGGCGGACATTGGGGAAGAGGTTAACATCAAGGTCCCCGGCGACATGCTGCTCTTCCACCAGTGGATCAAGAACGATCCCGTGGACCTCATCATTGGCAACACCTATTGCAAGTACATCGCCAAGGATGAGGACATCCCCTTTGTCAGGCACGGATTCCCCATTTACGACCGCATGGGGCACTCCTACTTCTCCACCATGGGATACCGGGGCGCCATGCGCCTGATGGAGCAAATTCTGGGCGTCCTCATGGACCGCCAGGACAGGGACGCCACGGACATCACCATGGAACTGGTTATGTAGCAGAGAGGAAATATGACGATGGACGGAGGTCCCTTGCAAAAGGGACTCCGGCCCGGAGTCAGGGCATCCTCCATAAAAGAGCAGCATGGATTAGGAGAGAAATATGTCGTCCATACCCATCCTGAAATCGCGCGAGGCGCAAATACACACCAAAGGCGAAAAGCCTTTTGACATGACCTGCGGAAAGCACAGCGTAGCGGGTTCCGTCAGCCAAAGGGCCTGTGTGTTCTGCGGATCCCGGGTGGTGTTGTATCCCATAGCCGACGCTTTGCATTTGATCCACGGCCCCATTGGCTGCGCAGCCTACACCTGGGACATCCGGGGCGCGCTTTCTTCAGGACCCCAATTGCACAGGCTCAGCTTTTCCACGGACCTTAGGGAAAGGGACGTCATATTCGGCGGCGAAAAGAAACTGGAAGCCGCCCTGGACGAACTCATCGACCATTATAAACCCAAAGCCGCCTTTGTTTACTCCACGTGCATCGTGGGGATCATCGGCGACGACGTGGCCGCAGTCTGCCGCAAGATAGAGGCCAAAAAGGGAATCCCCGTCCTGCCCGTCCATTCGGAAGGGTTTAAAGGCACCAAAAAGGACGGCTACAAGGCGGCCTGCGACGCCCTGTTCAAACTGGTGGGCAAAGGCTCCACCGAAGGCGTCTCGCCCATCAGCATCAATATCCTGGGCGAGTTCAACATCGGCGGCGAAGCCTGGCTCATCAAGGAATACTACGAACGCATGGGCGTGCAGGTGGTTTCGGTCATGACCGGCGACGGCAGGGTGGACCAGATCGGCAAGTCCCACGGGGCGGCGCTCAATGTGGTCCAGTGCTCCGGCGCGCTGACCTTTCTGGCCGAGATGATGAAGGAGGAATACGGCACGCCCTACATCCGGGTTTCGTACATCGGCATCGACGACATGGCCAAGTCCCTGTACGACGTGGCCGCCCGGTTTCCGGACAACCCGGAAATCATGGAGCGCACAAGGAAAATCGTCCGGGAGGAGGTGGAAGCCATTCTGCCCGAGCTGAACGAGATCCGGAAGGACCTGGAAGGCAAAAAGGCCGCCATCTACGTGGGCGGCGCGTTCAAGGCCTTCTCCCTGATCAAGGCCCTGAACTACCTGGGCATGAAAGTGGTGCTGGTTGGCTCCCAGACCGGCAATAAGGAAGATTACAAAACCCTGCAGGAGATGTGTGATGACGGCACTATTATTCTTGATGACGCTAATCCCCTGGAACTCTCCAAGTACATCATCGAAAAAGACGCGGACCTTTTCATCGGAGGAGTCAAGGAGCGTCCCATCGCATTCAAAATGGGCATTGGCTTTTGCGACCATAACCACGAAAGAAAGATCCCCCTGGCCGGATTCCGGGGCATGCTCGCCTTCGCGCGGGAGGTCCATACCTCGGTAACCAGCCCGGTTTGGCAGTTTTGCCCGGCTCGCCTGGGCAACAAAGAAAAGTAGAGGAGGCGATCATGAAATTTGCGGGAAAGACCGATAATTATGCAGCCACGCAGAACGCCTGCAACCTGTGCTCCCCGCTGGGCGCGGCCCTGGTGTTCAAAGGCGTCTCCAATTGCGTTCCTCTGCTTCACGGATCTCAGGGCTGTTCCACCTATATCAGGCGCTACATGATCAGCCACTTTAAAGAGCCCATGGACATCGCCTGCTCCAATTTCGGCGAACACACGGCGATTTTCGGCGGCGGCGCCAACATCAAGCTGGCCATCGACAATATCCGCAGCCAGTACAGCCCGGAGTTGATCGGCATCGCCACCACGTGCCTGTCCGAAACCATCGGCGACGACGTACCCATGTTCATCAGGTCATATAAGGAAGAATGCGAGGACAAGGAAAACCTCCCCGCCCTGGTTCACGTGTCCACCCCCAGCTACCAGGGAACCCATATGCAGGGCTTTCACGGCGCCGTAAGGGCGCTGGTGGAAACCCTGGCCGAAGCCGCGGAAACCGGAGACAAGCCCCTGCTAAACCTGTTTCCCGGCATGGTCTCTCCTTCGGACTTGCGGCTGCTTAAGGAAATCGCCGCGGATTTCGGCATGGAGCCCGTCCTGATCCCGGATTACAGCGACACCCTGAACGGCCCCTTGTGGACGGAGTACCAGCGCATTCCCGAAGGCGGAACCACCATCGAGGCCATCAAATCCACCGGCGGAGCCGCAGCCTCCCTGGAATGCGGAATGATTCTGGCTGGAGAGCCTGAGACCGCCGGAACCTGGCTGGACAAAAAATTCAGCGTGCCAGCCCATCGGATCGGCCTGCCCATCGGCATCCGCGAGACCGACAAGATGATGGACATCCTGGCCGAAGTGAGCGGAAACCCCATCCCGGACAAATACCTGGGGCAGAGAGGCCGCCTGCTGGACGCCATGGTGGACGGGCACAAGCATTTGAACGGCGTGAAAGCCGCCCTGTTCGGCGAGGAAGACCTGGTAGCGGGCCTGGCCGCCTTCTGCAGCGAAATCGGCGTGATTCCCGCCCTGTGCGCAACGGGCGGCGGCGCCGGACGGTTTGAAAAAACCATCAAAAGCGTGGTTCCGGAAAGAATCCACCGCAAAATGGAAATCATGGAAGACGTGGATTTTGTAACCATCGAAAAGGCCCTGGAAAAAACAGGCGTGGACCTGCTCATAGGCCACAGCAAAGGCTACGCCATGTCACGGAGACTGAAAACCCCCCTCCTGCGGGTGGGATTCCCGGTCCACGACCGGGTGAACGGCAGCAGAACGCTGCATCTGGGCTATCGGGGCGCGCAACAGCTTTTTGACAGGATAGTCAATAAAATCATTGAAATAAAACAAGATCGCTCGGACGTAGGATACACCTACATGTAGCTTCGGACAAAACGAACACGCCGAAACCCTCTAAGAATAATAGAAAATCCGAGATGGAAAGGGTCGCACCATGAATTTTGACAACCATCCCTGCTTTAATCCCAATGCATGCAAATCCTTCGGACGGGTCCACCTGCCGGTAGCCCCCCGTTGCAATATACAGTGCAAGTTCTGCAACCGGAAGTTCGATTGCGTCAACGAAACCCGCCCCGGCGTGACCAGCGCGGTGCTTTCTCCTCTCCAGGCCATGGTTTACCTGGACGAGGTTTTCGCCAAAAAAGGCAACATCTCCGTGGTTGGCATCGCCGGCCCCGGCGATCCTTTCGCCAATCCGGCGGAAACCCTGGAAACCCTGTCCCTGACCCGGGAGAAATATCCCGACGTCATGCTGTGTCTGGCCACCAACGGGCTTAACCTCTACCCGTACGTGCACGACCTCAAACAGTTGAACGTCAGCCACGTGACCGTTACGGTGAACGCCATAGATCCCGCCATCGGAGCCGACATCTACTCCTGGATGCGCGTGGGCAAAAGGGTGGTGCGTTCCGAGGCCGGCGCGGCCGTGCTGTTGGAAAGGCAGTTGGAAGCCATCCAGGCTTTGAAAGCCGAGGACATGATCGTCAAGGTCAACAGCATCATCATTCCCGGCGTCAACGAAGACCATATCGCCGAGGTGGCGAAAAAGATGTCCGATCTGGGCGTGGATCTGTTTAACGCCATGCCTTATGCGCCCAATCCGGGCTCGGATTTTGAAAATCTGCCCGAGCCTTCCAAAGACACGGTGGAAAAGATCCGGTCCGAGGCTTCCAAGCACGTCAAACAAATGCGCCACTGCACCCGGTGCAGGGCGGACGCCGTGGGCCTTCTGGGCGAGGCCCATGATCAGGGCCTGATGAAAACCCTCCAGGCCTGCCAGCGCCTGGACGTGGAGCAGGCTATGGTCGGCGAGGTTTCCTCCAGGCCGTGCGTGGCGGTGGCCAGCATGGAAGGCGTGCTGGTCAATCAGCACCTGGGCGAAGCGGAGACCCTGCTGGTTTACGGCGAAAAGGACGGACGGGTCCAGTTGCTGGAAGCGCGCACCACTCCGGCGGCGGGCGGCGGCATGGAACGCTGGACGCAGTTGGCGGAAACCATTTCGGACTGCGGCACGCTTTTGGTAAGCGGCATAGGCCCCAATCCCCAGCAGGTGCTGTCGGAATCCGGCGTCAAGGTTTATGAAATAGAAGGATTAATCGATGAGGCGGTCCGGGCGGTGTTCGCCGGACAGCCCTTGAATCACATGGTCAAGCGCTCGCTCACCGCCTGCGGCGGCGCGTGCGGCGGCAACGGCATGGGGTGCGGTTGATTAGGGAGAGCGCCCCCAGGCTAAATGGTAAGAACAACCCTTTATTGAGTGTGTAAGGAGCATTACAAATGGAAAAACCTGAACATCACATTTTTGTCTGCGCCAGCTTTCGCGCCGACGGCGACGCCAAAGGCGTTTGCAACAAAAAAGGCGCTGTCAGCCTGCTGCCGTACATTGAAAACGAAATCATAGACCGGGGCCTGGACGCTCAGATTACCAGCACCGGCTGTATGAAGGCCTGCGACCATGGCCCGGTCATGGTAATCTATCCCGCCGGACTTTGGTACGGCGGAGTGGAAAGCGAAGACGCCGTCGATGAAATTCTGGATGCCTTGGAAGACGGTGAGGCAGCCGAGTCTTACGCCTTGTGATGAATAAGCGCGGCGCCCGATTGACGGGCGCCGCCTTTACCTTGAGGAAAAACTCATGTCCAAAGAAAATTGCAGTCATTTTGTGGATGAAGCCAACAAGTTCCTGCAGACTGCCAGGCGCGGACATCGCCGCAGTGCGGTTTTTAACAACAGCATGATTTACCACATTGTGTGTCTGAGCATCGAAAAATACCTGATGGGCCTGTTCGCCTATCATGACGCCCTGCCCATGCACAACACCCTGACCTCCATGATTCGGGAGGCGGCCCCTTTGGTCAATCTGCCTCCTTTTTTAATCGAGGAAGTCACGGCCATGGACAACATTGTCAACCTGTGCGATCCCGGCGCTCCTTTGGAGACGGCCCTGACCGACGATCAGTTGCAGGGCATGATCATGACCGGGGAAAAGGTGCGGGAACTCGTCAACGGGGTCGTGTTCTGCGCCGCCTAAGGCGCCCTTCGCCCCCTGACGCACAACATTGCGGGAAAGGCCGAGGCTATGAACATAACGATTCGCAATGCGGAGTTTGAGGATCTGGAAGCCATGATCGGCCTGCTGGATGAGTTGTTCGCCATAGAAGCCGACTTTGCCGCGGACAGGGCCAAGCAAAAAAGAGGCCTGAAACTCATGCTGGACGGATGCGGCAAGCACCGTTGCGTGAAAGTTGCGGAAGCCGGCGGCAAAGTGATTGGCATGTGCTCGGCCCAATTGCTGGTTTCCACCGCGGAAGGCGCTTATTCCGCTCTGGTGGAGGACATGGTTGTGACTGAATCCCTGCAAAAACGGGGCGTTGGGTCTATGCTTCTTAACGCCGTAACCGAATGGTCCAGGCTCCGGGGCGTTACGCGCATGCAGCTTTTGGCGGATAAGGACAACAATCCCGCTCTCAGCTTTTATGAAAAGCAGGGATGGAGCGGAACCAAGCTCATTTGTCTGCGTAAAGCGGATATCAGTTAGAAATGCGAGATTAAGATGGAAGAAAAAGTTCCGGTCCATATCATTGACACCACCTTGCGCGACGGGGAGCAGGCGCCTGGCGTAGCCTTTGATAAAAGGGAGAAAATCGCCCTGGCCATGATGCTGGATCAGGCCCATGTGGACGAATTGGAAGTAGGCATCCCCGCCATGGGGCCGGCCGCGCAGGATGAAATCAAGGCCATCGCCTCCTTGACCCCGGATTGCCTGCTGACCGCCTGGTGCCGGGCTTTAAAGGACGACATCGACCAATCTTTGCCATGCAACGTGACCGGAGTGCACATCAGCTTTCCGGTTTCGGACATTCATTTGGAAGCCATGGGCAAGACAAGGCGCTGGGTTTTGGATCAGCTCAGAGAGTTGATACCCTACGCGCTAAAAAGGTTTAGCCGGGTTTCCGTGGGGGCGCAGGACGCGTTCCGGGCGGACATGGCGTTCTTGGAGCAGTTCGTCCACTCCGCCAACCTTTGCGGCGCCCATCGGGTGCGCATCGCCGACACGGTGGGGCTTGCCAGGCCCTCCCAGGTGGAAAATATGGTGCATGTTTTATCCAAGGCTGCAGGAAAAACGGCCCTGGAGTTTCACGGCCATAATGACCTGGGCATGGCCGCGGCCAACACCATTGCAGCCATCGAGGCCGGCGCCCAGGCCGTCAGCGTGACGGTCAACGGGTTGGGAGAACGGGCGGGCAATGCTCCTTTGGAGCAGGTTGTGGTGGCCGTCGGAACCCTGGACTCCCGCTTCACAGGCATGGACGCCACACGCATGAACGAAATATGCCGCTACGTAGCCGAGATCGCCAACAGGCCCATCCCTGCGGCCCAGCCCATAACCGGGCAGGCGGTGTTCACCCATGAGTCCGGGATTCATTGCGCAGGCATCCTGAGAAATCCCCATACCTATCAGCCTTTCGAACCCGAGACCGTAGGCCGGGATAGGGCGCAGCTCGTTATCGGGCGTCATAGCGGCTCCGGCATGATTCGGCATGTGCTGGCCAAGGCGGGCGTGCGCCTGGAAGAGGGTAAAACCGAATCCCTGATGGCCGCCGTAAGAATGGAGGCCCTGAAAAAACGCTCCGTGCTTTCCCCCGGCGAGCTTGTCAGGATCTACAACACCGTTTAGCAAAAACATGCGCTTATCCCGGCGGGGCGCAAAACTGCGCCCTGCCGGGGCTTCATGGCTGAAAAGGCGCCTCCCTCTTGACAGAATTCATCTTTTAAAAATACTCTGGCCCCATCATCCTCGAACAAGACCTCCGTTCGCCGGCTGCGTCCGATTGTACGATCTTTGCCGACGACCAAAATATGGGAGGGGAAAATCCTATTATTCCATTTGGTTGTACACAGTTTAAGAAAGGGAGAGCATGCGAAAAGGTTTTGCTAGGCAATGTCTTCTGACGATCGTGTTGTTTGCTTTCATTCTTGATCCGGCGGCGGCCGAACCTCCCGGGAACATGCTGGTTCTGGACTGCTCCCAAAGCATGCAAAGAACCCTGGATACAAGGCCGGGCATGGAAAATGCGCGGCCTGCAGCCTTGCGTTTCGTCAAATCGCTGCCCCAGGAGTCTTTGGTGGGCATTGTGGCTTACGGCCAGAGTGCAGCCAAAGGCTGCGACGACGCGGAAGTGCTCGTTCCTCTCGCCCCCTATGACAGAAGGGCTTTAATTTCAGCCATCAAGAAAGTGCAGCCCCAGGGCAAAGCGCCTTTGGCCGCGGCTTTGCGCAAGGCGTGGGAGCAGGCGGCCGGCCTGAGTCAGGGCTGCGTCATCACCTTGATAACGGACGGTTGGGACGACTGCTGGGGCGATCCTGTCTCCATGGTGGAGGATTTGAAAGCCCAGGGCTTTGGGATTATGGTGAATGTAATCGGGGAGGCGCCCAGTCGCGAGGACGCCGCCAAACTGACAAGGCTGGCCCGTGCGTCGGGAGGCGTCTACTCCTCCGCTGATACGCGCGCGGACCTGATCCTCAGGGCCGCCGAGGCTGCTGAAAGCGCAATCGCTGCAAACCCGTTCGCTCAGGCTGACCGGCCGAATAGAAAGCCGGGGAAGCCCCAGGAAAGATACGGCCATGGCTCCAGGCGGCCTCTTGCTGCGACGGATGAAGTCCAGGGAGGCGGCGGCGCCCCCGGAGCGCTGCAGGCGCAGTTTGTACAACTGCCTGGTTGGACCGGAAGCAAGGTTTCCATCCAGGACTACACAAAAAGCGGCGCCTCCATGCTCATTGCCGAGCAGACCCTGCAAAAAAATTATGCGCGAATCAGGACGGCGGTCAAGGCGGGCTCCTCAGGCATCGCCTCCAATCCGTATTCCGTTGACGGAATGCCGGACCTGACGGACCCGGGCGTTACAAAAACAACTTCCAAAATCAACGGGTTTTCCGTGCAAAACGTGTATGACAAACGCCGCAACAAGGGCTGTTTGGTCATCCTGCTTCATAAAGATAATAAATCCAGGCGGCACGCCCTGCTATCCCTTGTATACAATAACATCAGCGCCGACCGGGCCATGGAGCTTTCGCGGTTATATGATTGGCGGGCTTTAAAGGAAATCACGCGCGACTATAAGGCCATATTGCGGGAGGCCGAAGGACAGGGGAATGCAAACGCCTATCCGGGCCCGGGCTTTAAAGGCGATGGAAAAATATTCATTACGGCATTAAAAAGAGGAAAGCCCGTACCGGCCAGGGTGCGCTTCTTCAAGCGTGGAACCATGGAAGTGGTGTTCACCAGGGAGATCTCCGGCCGCCGGCGGGTTGAACTAATAATTCCCTATGGCAGGTACGACGTGGGCGTTAAGCCCGAAGGCGAGCGCGAAACCATAGAAGCCAATGTGGATGTGCTGCGCGGCGAAACTCCGGAAGTGGTTATGCGATTTTAAAGGTTTGCAGTCGTTGCGCGGCAAAAAAAATATCAGAAGCCCGGCGCCAGTTGTTCTCCCTCGAGAAAGTACAATCCCGGCGCTTTGGCCCCGTTAAAGCCCGTCTTCCGGGAGCCCCGAATCATTGAAGCGCAATAAGCGCCGGCGTTGCATATGACTATGCGGCTGGATTGGCTCGGATCCGCGTGATTCACCCGCACTTCGGGAAGCAGGGCGTCCGCCGTGAATGTATCCACCCCGGAGCTGGTGCATCCGTGCACCTGGTAATGGTAGAATCTGCTCGCTGGCGCCAGACCGCAAATAGGGTATTGGAGGCGATTGTTCATGGTCAGAATCTCTCCATGCCCGGCAAAGACCGAGGCGTCCACAAAAAGCCTGCGGGGATAACAGGATTCGTCGGTGTGGACCGCTGTCGTCAGGGTCACGGCCGCATCAGCCGCCAGAAAACGGCTGGGCTGCATCCATAAAACCGGGGTGAAGGGATAATACTTGCCAATCGCCTGCTTGATGGCGTCGGCCACAGTGCATGCGTCCGGCGAGGCGCCTTGATAATGGGCGGGAAAACCGCCTGCAATATGGAGGATTTGCAGGGAGGGGTATTCTCTTGCCAGCCTGGCGCATGCCGAAATTCCCGCCTTCCAGTTTTCCAGATTCACGCATTGGGAGCCCGGATGAAACGACAAACCGCAAACCTCCACCCCCCTTGCCGCCGCATAATCCAACAGCCGGTTGGCGTGATTCTCCTCCACACCCAAGCGGTGGCTGTCGGCGATTAGGCTGCCGGCGTTGGATGATGATACACGGATAAGGATTTTGGCGTGAGGCGCATTGGCCGCCAGGTTTTCCATCTGGCTGGCGCTGTCCGCGGAAAAAATGCGGACCCCCTGGGCGTACATTTCCTTCACGCTGTCCGCCGAGGCGATGGGGCATCCGTTAAAGCAGTCAGCTCCCTCCCTGGCAACCTGTTTGACATACTCCAACTCCACCGGATTGCCCGCGTCAAAACCGCATTGGTTTTGGTGCAAGACTTTTAGCACCTGAGGCAAAGGGTTGCACCGGACGCCGAACAGGATTTTATCCGGCCGGAGGGCCTGCCGTAAATTCCGGAGATTTTTTTCTATGATGTCCAGATTGTAGACGAAACACGGGGTGTCCAATTCGTGGATACGGGGCATCAGGATTTTAAATAACGTATTGAGATCCATTCCTTTTAGAGCCTGCTTGGGAAACCGAACGAGGGGGACTAGCGTTGGGGGAAACATACATCAATGGGGATTGGGGCGCAAGCAATAAATGCGCAAATAATTGAAATAAATTTGGAATTTTTATGAAAATAGCGATTTCATGGCGAATTATCTTGAAATTTCATTAAGAAAATGAAATATCACTAAAGTAACGCTGAAATTTTTTTTCCGGTTTCATTATACTGCTTGGTATTCTTTTTTTCATGCGGCTTAGGGAGTCAAGCATGCCCCATTTTGATCAAAGTACGGAAAATGTCCGCGAAGCCTTTTCCCGCGCCTTTCCTTCTCCCAAGGATTTTCGGAATTTCAAGGAAAATGACTTGAAAGTTTCACCGGGCGCTCTGGCGAAAATCCTGGAAATCGCCGATTCACAGGACTTCCTGGTTTCGGATTACCCGGACATTCCCATGAATAAGGAGGCCGCCTTTCAGAGATTTCTGGCTCGGGAGGGGGCGGAGAGGGAAAGGAGGCGGGGTGAGCCCATGCCCTCCGATCTTGGTTTTGCAGGGTTTCTCAGGATATTGTGGGATCATACCGGGGTGGGGTCCGCCTCCGCCCTGGTTGAGAATCTCAATGAGATTGCCAAAAAGCTCGGCATGGCGCCGGTTCAGGAGTCCATGGTCAGCCGGCTCAAGAGCCATTTCAACCTGAACACCCCCAAAAAGCGCAACTTCATCAGGCTGCTTTGCTTCTGGATCGGGCTGCGGGCCGCCCGGGTCTTGCCGTGGGATTACAACACCTTTTTGGCCCTCCCCTTGGATGAAACCGTCCCTGCCCCGGTTCCTGAGACCGAAGGCGTCCGGCTGAGTTTGATTGCGTCGGACAAACGGATGATGGAGTGGCTGCATAAGGAATTGGCGGAAAGCCTGAAATATCTCCGGTTTCATCATCTGGACCCTCGAAAAGCGGTGCGCTTTGAACGCATTATCTCCCTGGACATACCCAAGCTGCCTGGCCCTTCCCGCGAGCCCAGGCTGTTCGGAAAAGCCGTCACCGAGGCCTTGTCCCTGTCCCACCAGGCCACGGTTCGGTGGCTGTTGTCGGATTATCACGAGCCGGACGTCCGTTTGGGCGTTTTGATTTCAGCAGGCAATTTCGATTCAATGGAAACCAGCGTGAAGCTGTTATCGGCGGCGTCCTCTTTCGTGGGGGCTGGCATACTGGTGAACGATTTCGGAAGGTTGTGCGCTCGCATGGCCGAGGTCAAAGTCGTTTTCGGCCGGCAGCCTGGGGGTGTGGATGTGCAAGGAGGAACGGACCAACTGTGGGAAGTGGAGGGCTTTTGGCCGTCTTTTTTTAAACTTGTCCCCCAACTCCACGAGCCGGATGTTATTCCGCGGAAAAGGGAGTATTTTCAATCCTTTCAAGAGGCGCTGTATACGGCGGATCATGCAAAGGCCCCCTCCTTCCGCGCCCTGACCGCTATCAAGAGATACCCCCAGAACTCCTTTGTCATATTGGAAATATTCAAGGCCTTGTTTTTGAGGCGGATGTTCCAGGAAGCGAACGAGGTCCTTTCCACCCTGCTGGCCGCCGAGCCGGCCAACATCATCGCCCGCTCCATGCGCATCTCCTCCTGTTTCTATTTGGGCATGAGGCACGCCGCCCAACCCTCCTTGTCGGATTTGTTTTTTGACAGGGCTTTGCGAGAGGCCGAATTCGTTGAGAACCGCTGCATTATAGACGATGAGGAGTTTTACGGCAAGGTGGGGAGGATACACTTGGCCAGGGCCTTGCGGGACCTGTCTTCTTTATGGGAGGGAAATGGCCGGGAGCGGCTCTGCCTGGAAGATGTGACGGGCTCCTTAAAAAAATGCCTGGCCTGCTATGAAAAGGGCGTTGTGGCCTCTCCCACGGGCAAAGGCGCTCAATCCATCTTTTGGATGATTCATGTGAAGTCTTTGTTGGAGATTCTGGAAAAAAATCCGGCCCCTCCTCCTGACGGCGTTCTGATGGACGAACAAGGGATTTACCTGAAGAACGCATGGGACCTGTTTTCTTTTCATGGCTGGGTGGATCCGGAGGACGGACGATTTCTCATGCACCGCGTTCAGCCATTGGTGGCGTCTTATGGAACTGCATCTCAATTGGCGTCAATCACGCCGTACTCTTTATATTCCGTGGCCGCATTTCAGCATGACATGGCGCCGGTCCTTTCGGTGGGCGGCGTCAAGTTAGCCCTGGCCTATATCGACGAGGCGGAAAAGGCCGCCGCACGGGTTCCCCGGTTCATGGGACTGTACTCCATTGGAGGTTGCTTATGTCTTATTCAATCACTGGAGGAGTTTTTAGAGTGTTGCGGCGCATCCCGGCAGGCTATCCTGAAGAAGTATAAGGACTATTTGGAAGGAGCACGGGACGAACAGGTCATCCCCTGGAAGGATCGCATGGGGCTTCGGCTGTGCTTGATTAACTTAAACCGGCGGCCGGGGGCGGACGTCTTGTTTTGGGAAGAGGACGAGGAGGAATAAAGAATTCATCCGTTAAGGATTTTGACGGCGTGGGATGGAATGGCCACGTGCACCTTGTCCCCGATGCCGGGCGCCATGGCCTTGTATTCTTCCTCCGGCATGATGACCGAAATCAGGGCGCCTGCATCCACCACGACGCGTATCCCGTTTTTCTCCCGGCTGATCTGATGGATGCGCCCTGAAAGCCCGTCTTCCGGCCCCGGGGCGCTGGTATGATTGATTTTCAGGGCGGAAGGGTCCAAAGAAACCCGGACTTGCCCCGCAAGGCCTTCGGGCAAAGGGAGCCTTGTGCCGTCTCCGGAGGCGAACCAGACCTCTCCGTTTTCCGCCCTGGCGGCGCTGCCCGAAAGAATGTTTTCCAGCACGGAATCCACCGGCCTGCCCCCGTCCAGATACACCGTCTCGTGGGCCAGGTTTCTGGCCCAGACCGCGTCATGGCTCGTGAAGATGACCGTGATGCCTCGCTCTTTATTGATTTGCCTGAGCAGACTCACAATGATCGCCTGATTTTGGGAGTCCACGCTGGCTAACGGCTCATCGCACAATATCACCCTGGGCGACAGGGCCAGGGCCCTGGCTATGGCGACCCGTTGCGTCTCTCCGCCGGACAGCTTGTGAGCCCGCGCCTGCTCAAAATGGTCCAGGCCCACCAGCTTCAGGTTTTCCCGAATGATGTTCCTGCGCTCCTCCTTGCCGGCCTTGCGCAGCTTAAGCCCGAATTCCATATTTTTATACACCGTCTGGGAAAACATGATGGGGTGTTGGTTCATCAAGACCACTTCCCGGCGCAGGGGATGCATATGGGATTCCGTAAAATGCACTTCCCGGGAGTCATAGGCCAGAGAGCCGCTGGCGGGGCGGCTTAAAAAGGCGAGGATGGACAGCAGGGTGGTCTTGCCGGCGCCATTGGGGCCCAGCAAAGCGGTGATTTTGCCCTTGGGGATATCCAAAGAATCCACGTCCAGGACAGTCCTGCCTCCGAATATTTTGGTCATTCCCCTGATGGAGTAGATCATCAAGCCCGCACCCGCGACTGAAAAAGAGTAAGGGCGAAATTCAGCCCAAAAGCTATGGTTAAAAGCACCAGCCCCAAAGCCACGGCCAGGATGAACTCCCCTTTGTCGTACTCCAGGGCCATGGCGGTGGTCATGGTGCGGGTGAAGCCTTTGATGTTTCCGCCAAGCATCATGGACACGCCCACTTCGGCGATCACCCGGCCGAACGCCGCCGTGATCGCCGCCATGATTCCGTACCTGGCCTCCATGGCGACAACCATGGCCGTCTGAAACCGGTTGGCGCCCAAAGTCATGGCGGTCTGGCTGTACCGTTTGTCCACCTTTTTTACGGCGGTGATGGTGAAGGCGGCTACAACCGGAATAATCAGGATGGACTGCCCGATAATCATGGCCTGCTGGCTGTACAGAAGATCCAGCGGACCGAGAATTCCCCGGCGGGAAATAAAAGCGTAGACGAATAAGCCCACAACCACCGTGGGCAGGGCAAGCAGGGTATGGAGGATGGTGGTGACCATGCCCTTGCCGGGGAATTTGCCAAAGGCGACCCAGAATCCCAGCGGGACTCCCGTCACAGCCGCGATAAGCGTGGAAAAGCCCGAAACCGTCAAGGAAACCTTGACGATTTTCAATAATTCCTCATCAGCGCTGGCCAAGAGCAGCAAGGCCGACCAAAAGCTGTCAATCAGTAAGTCCACGGTAATCCAAAGTTCTTCAGGGTTAGAAAGCAGTCTTCCTGCGTTGGTAACATACTATGGCGGATGAATCGAGATTAAAAATGGGAAAGGCCGGAAAGCATTCCGGACCTTTCCCTCATTAAAAACCGCTATTTGGCGTCTCCAATGAACAGAGGACGTCCCACCAGACGGTAGTCGTTGATGAGCTTCTGTCCACGGGCGGAAACCAGCCATTCGGCGAATTGCTTGGCCAGGTCGTATTTAACATGGGGGAATTTTTCGGGGTTGATCGGAATGACGCCGTAGGGGTTGAAAAGCAGAGGATCCCCTTCGCAAAGCACTTCCAGGTTCAGGCCCTGGTCCCTTCCGAATTTGTACTTGAGATACGTGCCCCTGTCGCTGATGACGTATCCGGCCTTTTCCTCCGCAAAAGTAAGGGCTTTGCCCATACCCTGGCCAATGGAGTTGTACCAGTCGCCGTTGGGCTGCACAGCGGTTACCGAAACCTCCTTGCCCTTTTTGACGATGGTCTGGGTTTTTTCTTCAAGCTGTAAACCCGTGGCCTGCCACAGCGCCTGCTCCTTGGTATGCGTTCCCGAATCGTCGCCGCGGGACACGAACAAGGCTTTCGCCTGGGCGATCTTTTTCAAGGCGTCGGCGGCGCTGGCGTCGCCTTTAATCCCGGCGGGATCGGAGGCGGGGCCTAAAATCACGAAATCGTTGTGCATGACAGCATAGCGCTTGGTCCCGTAGCCTTCAGCCACAAAGGCTTCTTCGCGGGATTTGGCGTGCACGAAAATAACGTCCACGTTGCCGTCCATTCCGTCGCGGATGGCTGCGCCCGTTCCCTTGGCGATGACTTTCACCTGAATGCCGGTGTCCTTTTCCAACGCAGGAAGCAGGATGTCCAGCAGCCCGGAGGCCTGGGTGCTGGTGGTTGTGGACATTTTGATGACCTTGTCGCCGGCGAAAGCGGACGGCGCCAGGCAAAGGCAAAGCAAGGCGATCCCAAACAGAGTGGCAATTCGTTTCATTTGATAAGTCTCCCTTTCTTTATGAAAATGACGATAACCCCAGGTACTGGAGCCGAACGATAATAGGTATTTGTATATATTTGTTAAGATTTTTATCAAGAAGTTTTTTTAATTACCTTGTGAGGATAGAAGTAACCAAAATTAACTTATGTGGAGTGAAAATGCCGCCTTTTCCAGGCAGCCTTAGGAAAAACGCTTCATTTAAGCGCCGCGAATGAGACCCTGCCCCAGAAAAAGCCTCTAGGAAGCCGGGAAAAGGAAGAAAGAACGCCGGCATTCCTGTTTTTTGATCCAAGACCTGGGAAAATTTGATGCAGGATACAATTATATGCCTTTCAATCGTGTTATGTCATTGGATAGGCGCCTGAATTTCAGGGGGAATGCGTAAGCTCCCTTGACTCGTATGACATCGTGTTATAGGTCAATAGCCGTATTCAAATTTATACGGGCTACCCGCCCCAATCAGGGTTTTATTGCAGCATTTTTGAGAGCGTTCATGACCTTTTTGTCGTCCTTGCACATATTATCCATGGCGTTTGGTTTGGTTTTGGCCGTGCATGTCACAGGCAAGGACTTTCGTTCCTGGACGGGGCGGTGGTGCTCCATACTCATTGTATGCTTCAGCATCTGGAACGGAGGGATGGCGTTCAAGCATCACCCCCTTTCCACCGCGGAGCTTCAACCGATTTTGTCCAGCGTCAACGCCATTGGGTGGATATTCGCCCCCGGGGCGGGTCTGTGTTTTGTTTTGGCCTTTACCGGGCGGGAATGGATTTTCCGGACCAAATGGTTTTGGGCGATATTCGTCGGATTGCCCGGGGTGCTGCTCTATCAGCAGTTCACCGGGAACATTGTGGTCAGACACGAGCTCAAACCCTTTGGGTGGTATGGAGTATTCGGCGACACCCTGTGGGCCTATTTGTTTTTGTTGTATGAGATTGTGTGCATTGTAAGCCTTTTGGGGATAAGCTGGCAATACGCCAGGAGGCCTCATTCAGGCCCCCGCAAGACCCAGGCCCGGATTGTTTTTTTCTCATTGCTGCTTTCCGCCATTCCAATCACCATCAATACGGCGCTAAGCATTGTTTTTGGCGCCACTTCCGTTCCCGAGCTGGAAAGCATTTTCATGCTGATTTTTTGCTGCGGCATTGTTTACGCCATGTCCCGGTACCGCTTTCTGGACCTGACTCCCTCCCTGGCCGCCGAGAGCATTGTCGCCAATATGCCCAGCGGAATGATGCTTCTGAACAAGGACGGCGTGCTGGCCATCGCCAATGAACAGGCCATGGATATGCTTGGCATGCGTCAAGGCGAGATGGCGGGGCGGCATATCAGCGAATTTTTGCATGAAGACCAGATGGTGGAAGGCCTCCGGAACGATATCGTCCATGGAAGCAATTTTAAAAACCGGGAGATCAATTTACGAACCAGAGGCGGAGACTCCCTGCCCGTCAGCATGTCGCGGTCCGTTATGAAAGACTACGACGGCGATGCAACGGGCATCGTCTGCCTGGCTACGGACCTCACCTACGCCAAAGAAAAAGAGAGGCTGCTCCGGGAGAGCGAGGAAAAGTATCGCGACCTGGTGGAGAACATCAATGAAGTGGTCTATTCTCTGGATGAAAAAGGGCGTCTGACTTACATCAATCCCAGGATCAGAACCTTGATGGGATATCATCCTGAGGAGCTGTTGGGGAGAGACTTCAATCGGCTCGTTCATCCGGCTGATCTGGAAGAAGTGGCCAAGCGTTTTCGGGATGTTCTGGCCGGATACGCATGGTCCCATGAATTTCGGGTGTTGGACAAGACCGGAGAGGTTCGCTGGGTGTATTCCTCCAACCGGCCGGCTCGAAAGGATGACGTGATCATAGGCGTCCAGGGGACCCTCATGGACGTGACGGGGCGCCGCAAGAGCGAAGAGGAGAAGCTGAGGCTGGAAACCGATCTGCGCCGGTCTCAAAAAATGGAGGCCGTCGGAACTTTGGCCGGAGGCATAGCCCATAATTTTAATAATATCCTTTATCCCATCATGGGATACGCGGAAATGGCCCTGGAAGACTTGCCCGAGGACAGCCCGGTGCGAGAGGAGTTGGAGGGCATTCTCACGGCCACCCATCGGGCCAAGGACCTGGTTAAGCAGATTCTGGCCTTTTCCCACGTGACCAAGGAGTCTTTTCATCCCCAGGACCCGCGCCCCATCATGGATGACGTCATTACTTTCATCAAAGGGGTTCTGCCCTCCACAATTCGGATAGAAACCCGCCTGGACGACAACGCCGGCTTTGTGATCGGAGACAGGGCCCAACTGCACCAGATGTTGCTTAACCTGTGCACCAACGCCTATCAGGCCATGGCTTCCAAAGGAGGGGTTTTGGAGTTGCGGCTGGAACGGTTCCAGCCTTCCTCCCAGGAGGTGATTCCCGGGCTTCCCCCCGGCTCAGGACCGTACATGCGATTCAGCGTGATCGACACCGGGGAGGGAATGCCCCAGGAGGTGATGGACCGGATTTTCGACCCCTATTTCACCACAAAGCCGGTGGGGGAGGGCACGGGAATGGGGCTGGCCGTCACTCACGCCATGGTGGAGAAGCACGGGGGCGTCATTCAGGTTTTCAGCCAGCCGGGAAAAGGCGCCCGGTTCGACATACTATTGCCGGCCGCCCCGGCCTCCCGTCAGGAAGTCAAGATTCCTGAATCCCATGAAAAGGTTTTGGGAAACGGAGAACGCATCTTGCTGGTGGATGATGAGGCCGCGGTGAGAAGGGTCACGAAAAGGGCTCTGGAGCGCCTTGGCTATGTTGTTGTGGAAGCGCCGGACGGCCTGACCGCCTGGGAGGCTTTTCAGCAGGCCCCCGATAGCGTGGATCTCATCCTCACAGACCTCACCATGCCCGGCCTGACCGGGGAAGTGCTGGCCCAACGCATTCGTAAGGAGCGGCAGGACATGCCGATTATCCTGATTTCCGGATACAGCGAGTCGGACGGCGGCGGAGACGAGGAGGCGGATCCGTCATCCTCGTGGGTGCGCATGATGAAGCCCCTGGAGCAAAATCAACTGGCCCGGATTGTTCGCCAAAGCCTGGACCGCGCCCGGAGCGCATAGCCGCATAGGCTTTCTACGCCGCTTTTTGCAGGGATTTTTTAACCTCAGCGGCCAATTCATTCATGGATATGGGCTTCCGGAGATAAGTGACCGCGCCCAGGTCCAACTCCCTCAGCTTTTTTATCTTTTCGGAAAAACCCGTACAAATGATGATGGGAATGTCGGGTCTGACTGTCCTGGCTTTCTGGGCCAATATATCGCCCGAAAGATTGGGCATGGCCATGTCGGTTATTATCAGATCAAAATCGCCGGGAGATTCCAAAAACCTTTTAAACGCCTCCCGGCTGTCCGTAAACGAGGTGACCTGGTATCCGAATTTCTCCAGCATCAGAGTGTTCATTTCAATAATCTGAGGCTCGTCATCCACCATGAGCACTCTCTCGGTCCCTCCTTCCGGAAGCGCGGGCGCGGGCTCCGGCTCCGGGACGGCCTGATCCGAGGCTGGAAAAAGAATGGAGATCCGGGTTCCTTGATTGGGGGCGGTATCCACTTCAATGGCGCCGGAGCAGGAGCGGACAATCCCATGCACCACCGACAGGCCTAACCCCGTTCCTTTGCCTAATTCCTTGGTGGTGAAATAAGGGTCGAAGATGCGATCCGCCGTTTCCTTGCTCATGCCGATTCCCGTATCCGCAACTTCCAGCCGAATGTATGAGCCGGCTTCCAGATTAAGGCTCCGGGCGGCGTCATCATCGTTCAGCTCCACGGATTTCACGCTGATATCAAGAATCCCGCCCCCCTCCTCCATGGCGTGGGCGGCGTTGGTGCACAGGTTGATCAAAACCTGATGAAGCTGCGTGGCGTCCGCCAGGATTATCCCCTTGTTTTCCAGGCCGGTGCAGCGAATTTCAATATTGGCGGCCAAGGTCGCCTGCAACAGGCCCACGGACTCGCTTACGATGGATGACAAGAGAACGGGCCGCTTGGATAAGGGCGTGTTTCGCGAGAAGCTCAGCAGGCGCCTGACCAGATTGCGCGCCCGCATGCCGGCAGATTTGATTTCGATTAACTTGGCGTAAGTGGGGCTCCAGGCCGGCGCATCCGCGGCGGCCAACTCGGCGTTGCCTATCATAATGCTGAGAATATTATTGAAGTCGTGGGCGATTCCTCCCGCCAAAGTGCCTATGGCCTCCATTTTCTGAGACTGCCTCTGGTCCTCCTCCAGTTGCAGACGCAGAGAAATATCTGAAAACGCGCTGAAGACCGCCTCTATTTCTCCCTTGTTTCCATAAACAGGCGCGGCGCTCACTTCCAAGGGAACCTGGCGCCGGTCCCGGCCGATGGCCATGATGCGCTCATTTTCCACGGTCTCTCCGGCAAAGGCCCTCTGCGCCGGCAGCATGGAAAAGGAGATGGGCTCGCTTGATGCAATATCCCGAAACTCCAATTCAAAACAGTCTTCAAGAGCAAACCCATCGTCTCCGCCCTCCCGGCAAAGAACGTCCTTGATTTTCTGGGACTCCTGATTCTCAATTATCAGCTGTATCCGGCCGTCCGCCTTTTTGAGAATTTCAATGGCCATGGGGGCTTGTTCAAGGGTTTCATGCAGGATGCTCAAGGAGGTGTGCAGGTCGCGCTCCGTGGCCTCTCTTAAGGCGATTTCACGCCCCAGGCGCCTGTTCCAAGCCAGGATCAAGCCCATTATCAAAAACAGGGAGGCGCCGGCGCCCGCCCCCCATATCAGGACGTCCTGCAAGCGAATTCCATGCTCATAACGCAAGGACAACCATTTTCCCTTGATTTCGTTTTTTTGCTCCGTGGGCAAGGCATGCAGCGCTTTATTAAGGATGGACTGAAGCTCGGGCCAGTCGTTTCGCACGGCGAAATGCAGATTATAAGCCTCATAGGCCGTGGGGGCGGCCGCCTTGAGGTTGGACAGCCCGTACCTGTCTATATTGTATACCGAAGTCGCCAGGTTTTCGATGGTGGCGTCGGCCTTGCCTTCGCTCACCATGCGGAGCGAGTCCAAAGGCGTGGCGGCCGGAATCCATTCATAAGCTATGCCGTCCTTGGCCAGCCAGTCCCTCCAGGCGATGTCTTTCACCCCCGACAGCTTTTTGCCGTTCAGATCATGGATGCCGCCGATAAATCCGGTGTCTGAAGTTGTAATGATGAGCAAGGGGAAGGACATGAATGGATCGGTAAAGCTCCAAAAGGCCTTTCTTGGCTCAGAGACTGCAGCGCAGGGTATCCAGTCCACCTCACGATTTTTCGCCATTTCCAAAACCCGGGGCCATGGAATGTCCGGGATAACCTCCACCTCCAACCCCAGCGTCCCGGCCACTGCCCGCATGATGTCCGCCGCGACTCCTTTGGGGGCCGGGCCGTCCTCGTAAAAATAAAAGGGAGGAAAATTCCGGGGGCCGGCCACGCGGATTTTACGATGCTGGGCGAGCCAGTCTTTTTCAGCCTGGGTGAATGACAACCCTTCCGGGTATGCAGGCTGGTCAACATCGGCGTATCCAGCATTGCTGAACAGGCAGACGCCAAAAATATATAACAGGATAATGCCAATAAAAAAGATGGTGAATTGCCACCTAAAAGCATGTCTCATATGGAAATTGATCCTTAAATTACAGCTGCTTAACAAGTCGCGCCTGTCGGAGGATCCTATGGACGCAATTAACCTTATCGGAACAATTCTCAAAAATATTGAATGTAAAATTATTGGCCCAAAAGGGCGCTATAGAGAATATATGAACTGAACGCTATTCAGATAGATTGGGCGCGCATCCATTCGCAGCCTACATGCTTTTCCGGCTTGGGTCAAAAAAAAACGCAAACCCCGCAGGAAGAATGCCGCCTGGCAATAAAAAGCCCTGAAAACGTTGGGTAAAGCGTCTTCAGGGCGTGCGTTTTCTGTATCAATGGTCAGACGGCGGAACGTCCCGCAGATGCGTCTCTTTAGAAGGGGATGTCGTCATCGTCCATGCCGCCCTGATCGTAGGAAGGTCCGGGCATATCGTCCTGGTAGCCGCCGTCCGCAGGGCCGTTGTTTTGATATCCGTTGTTTTGGGGTGCGGGCCTTTGGGCCGGCCTGGGCTGGTAGTTGGAAGGGCCTTGTCCTTCCCCGCGCCCTCCGAGCATGACCATGTTATTGGCGATAATCTCGGTGGTCCATCTTTTGTTGCCGTCCTTGTCGGTCCATTCTTTGGTCTGGAGGCGCCCTTCAAAATAAACCTGTCTGCCTTTTGTGAGGTATTGGCCGCAGATCTCCGCCAGTTTGTCAAAGACCACGACCCGGTGCCACTCGGTCCTGTCCTCGCCTTTGAACCTTTCGGTGGTCGCCAGGTTGATATTTGCAATGGCCAGGCCGCTGGCGGTGTAACGGATTTCCGGGTCTCTTCCTAAGTTGCCAATAAGCATTACTTTATTCAATCCCGCCATTCAACGTCTCCCTTTTTGCTTGAAGTTCATTCGGATGATTAATTAGGCCATGAAAGTATCGGTTGCCGGGGCGTGTGTCAAGCACTTCCCGAAAAAGGGGCGTTCAATGATTAATGGTTGAAAAATCAGGCGTCATGCCCTATTATTTATAGTATGGGATACGTGTTCGAACATCAAGACGCCGCCAGTTACGATGACTGGCTTTTCGACCCTTCCAGAAGGGCTGCGGCGCAATTGGAAATGCGTCTCATGACCCGTATGCTCGGCAAGGGGCAGGGCCGCAGGCTGCTGGACATCGGGTGCGGAACTGGTTGGTCTCTGGAGCTTTTTTTGCGCCAGGGGTTTAATTGCACCGGCCTGGACCCTTCCATACCCATGCTGGAAAAAGCCAGGGAGCGTCTCGGGAACCGGGTGGATCTCCATCCCGGCTTGGGGGAGAGCCTGGACTTTGACGACAACAGCTTTGACGTCGCCTCCCTGGTCACCACTCTGGAGTTCGTGGAAAATCCCAGAGCATGCCTGGAAGAGGCCTGCCGGGTAGCCAAGGACCAGTTGTTCGTGGGGTTTCTCAACCGCTACGCCATCAAAGGCCTGCAGCGCAGGCTTAAAGGCCTGTTTTCCTCAACGGTGTACAACAAAGCCCAGTTCTTTTCGGTTTGGGAAATGAAGTCCCTGATCCGCTCCGTGGCGGGGGAAGCGCCGATCCGGTGGAGAACCACCTGCCAATTGCCCGGAGTTTACGGCCAGAGATCCATGCAGCTGGAGCAGTCTCCCATCATACAGCGGGCGCCCACAGGGGCTTTTTGCGGTATGATCGTCGTACTCAATCCCAAGTTCAGGACAAGGCCCCTCCCTCTGAGGGTGGAGCCATCCCGCAAGGAGAAACTTCTGGCCTGCTATCGAGATTACCCGGGGGTTTGCAATCATGAAGGCATATCTTTTCCAACCCATGGAGAACTCCAGGGTTAAATGCAACCTTTGCCGCCATCAGTGCATCATTCCAAAAGGCAAAAGAGGAATTTGCGGAGTCAGGGAGAACCGGGACGGAGAGCTGTTTACCCTGGTTTACGCCCAGGCCATCGCCGCCAGCGACGATCCCATTGAAAAAAAACCCCTGTTTCACGTGCTTCCCGGGTCGCGCTCTTTTTCCATTGCAACCGTTGGGTGCAACTTTAAATGCCGGTTTTGCCAGAACCATAACATCGCCCAAATGCCCCGGGACCATAACGGCAAAATTATGGGGCGGCCTTTCCCGCCGGACCAGGTTGTGGCCCAGGCAAAAAAAACCGGCTGCCAAACCATTGCCTACACCTATACGGAGCCCACGGTATATTTTGAGTACGCCTACGATACGGCCAAGCTCGCCAGGCAGGAGGGCGTCCGCAACGTCTTTGTGACCAACGGATACGAGTCCCCCGAGGCGGTGGAGATGATCGCCCCGTACCTGGACGCCGCCAATGTGGATTTAAAGGCGTTTTCCCCCGAGTTTTACAAAGATATGTGCGGGGCGAAACTGGAAAACGTGCTGGACTCCCTGAAATGCATGAACGAGGCCGGAATTTTTCTGGAAGTAACCACCCTGGTTATCCCAGGGCTCAATGACGATCCGGACCAGCTGCGCCGGCTCGCCGGATTTATTTCAGAATCGCTGGGGCCCCAGACCCCATGGCATGTCAGCCGGTTTCATCCCATGTACGAACTGACGGACAGGAGCTCCACGCCGCCCTCCACGCTGTTTGAGGCTTTTGAAATCGGCCGTAAGGCCGGGCTGCATTACGTGTATACCGGGAACATCCCGGGTCAGGGCGGAGAAAGCACTTTTTGCCATCATTGCGGGCAATTGTTGATTGACAGGATGGGGTACGTCATTCAAAGGAACGAACTTGTGGACGGAGCATGCCCCAATTGCCAAACTCCGGCCCATGGGATATGGAAGTAAATTGATTAAAGAGGAATTGTCACTTTCCACCGGGAAAAAACGACTATAAACTTGGAGGGAGTTTATCTTCTGTTCGTTTTCTTACCGGAAAGGTCTTGCCTGATCATGCGCCTTGGATTCCAATTGAAAGCTGTTTGCATACTTGCGTCCATATTATTGTCTTTGCTTGCCGGGCCGGCAGGGGCTGCGCCCCATGTTTTTCGCGTCGACGCCTCCGGAGGCAGGACTCCCCTGGAGGTCGGCCAGGATCTTGGCGCCCAAATCCTGGAGCAGGAGCCCGGCTTCCCGATTCTGGTGGACGGCCTTTTGGCCGGAAGCCTGGAGGTCCTGGTGGCTCTCTATAACGGCTATTACAGCCTGAACCTGGACGCTCAGGGGCTTTTTGACGACCTTATGAACGCCAAAAGCAGCGGCGATCATATCCCGGAACTTGTCGCGGATATGCGGTCCGGTTCAAAGGTTGACCAACGATACCAGGAGGAGATGCAGGGCCTGGCCTCCCAGTTGGATTTGACGGCGGATGACGTTTTGGGCGACGGGGCGTTGTCTGCAAACGAGTTCATCCTATATCAGTTTCTTTACGACGCGCTTCAACCGGTGTCTTGCTCGGGATTCGGGGTTTACGGGGCTTATTCGGGCACAGGCAATCCCATAATCGGAAGAAACCTGGATTTGCCTTACGTCACTACGGACACGCTTAAGCTGCATGCCGTCACCATTTATGAGGGCGATTCCTATTCCTTCGTCAATATTGGCTATATGGGCATGGCGGGGACGATCACCGGGTTACGAAGCGACGGTCTTTTCGGCGCGGTTATCGGCTCGAGCCTGTCCGGCATCCCCTTTCTGGAAACCGGCCGCAGGTCCATTCTTTTCGACCTTCGCTACGCCCTGGAAAACCTGGACGAAATCGGATCCCAGGGAGGGGACGAAGGCATCCACGGCTACACCAAGGATCATAAATACCATTTCAGCCATAGCCTGCTCCTCGCTGATTCCAGCCAGGTTATGATCCAGGAGCATCCCTGCGGCAAGACGGTGAACAATGAGGAATCCCTTCCCGGCAGACTCCGGGGGTGGGAGGCCGACCTGTATCCCACCACGGTTTCCTGGGGAGGCCGGAGAAACATGGTCGCCGTCACCAACCGGTTCGTCCTGCCCCCCGGCCTGCCTTATCCCTGCGAGCTCTGCCCTTCCGGCTGCTTCTCGGGCGCTTTGGATGCCGCCGGCATAGCCGAATATAATTACTATTCCATGGATCACGCCTGCGACTACATTAATGAAACCTGTTACGCCTATGACGCGGACCAACCGGACGACTGCACCCTGGCCGAGCCCCAAACCAATTGCTGGGAGTACTGCAACCGCGAATCCGATTACGCCGGGGATTACTGGCCCGGGACTTATGATGTAGGCTTCTATAGCGAAGACTTTGACCGCAACGGATACTATCCGATTATGGAAGAGGAATTGGGTTTCAGCACGGCCGAAAAATGGGAGCGCTTTGTGGAACTGGCGAAATTCCTGCCCAACACCCAGGCTCACCCGGGAAGGGCCGCCACAGTCGCCGATATAGCGGCCATGATGACCGACCAGGAAGGAGAAACCGACCCGATTCTAGCTGAGGGCACCGGGCTGGTCGTTGCTGTGGCTACTGTAGAGTCCATGGTGATTCAACCCGTGGAGGGACGCCTTTACCTGTATACTCCCCCCAGCTATAACGCCCAGGCGGACAAACCCTATTTGGAGGAAATCGGCTTGTACAATCCTTTGAAGGGGGATATCAACGCCTCGGGTCTCTTGGACCTGGACGACGCCGTCCTCTGCCTCCAGGCCCTGGCCGGGTGCGATGTTCAGGATTTTGAGAACAACGGCGTTAACGGCGAACTGGACATGGAAACCGCCCTGTACATCCTGCAAAAGAAGGCGGAGGCAAGATATTGAAGCCTCCTCCTTCCAAGGATTTCAAAGGCTATGTGTAAGCGAATTGATTCTTCCACGCCGCCGCGTCCGGAAAAATATTATTGGGAGCCCGGCATTCCTTAGTTGTAAGCCAGGCGCATCTTTTCATCATTCAATGTCGGCTGAATAATAGCCTGCCATTCATCGCTGTTCCATGTTTCCAGCTTTTCATGCATCTGCAAATATTTCTCCGGTATGGGATGGGTGCCGTATACAACCTCCAGACCATACTTGGCTTTAATAAAGTCATGAAAATAAACGATATGTGGACAAGGCGGATACCCGACAACCAGGCCGGTGGCCAGATGAATTACTTCTGCTCCGTTTGCCTTCATTTCGTCCACGGCGTATTCCATGTTGCCCCCGGGGCATCCGTCGCAACTGGTGTATCCGACGACTTCCACTTCCATGCCTTTGTATTTGCTGAAGGCGCCCTCGCGATTTTTAAGAGATCTGAAACATTTTCCCCCGGCGCATCTGCGATAGCGGTCGCAAATTAATATCCCAATTTTTTTTGTTTCTTTCATAACGTCTCCTTTACATTGATAGACGGAAAAATTTTTAGGGACAATTTTCGTATATTTTCAAATCCAGGAGAATGTGTCCAGAATTTTGACAAAGGCGGGGGCAAAAAAAGGGGGCGGCCTTTGAGGCGGCAGGGCTTGTCAAACGCCGCTTGCTTCCATGGTCGGCAAAACGGCAGGGACATCCTTGTCCCGCATGCCTTTGGCGTGCCCTTATCTAAAAAAACACCTTTTCCCTTTGGACCAAAAGGCGGTTGACCGTCTTCTGGATGTGGTCCCGGACCTGGGCGGTAATGCGGTTGACCAGCAAGGGCTCCTCCGAGGGCCTGTATTTCATGTCCGGGATTGGGATGGGCTTTCCAAAATCGATGAACCATTTGCTGGGCAGGGGCAGGGCGCCTAAAGGCCCCAGCCACGGCCAGGTAAAGGTGATGGGCGCCCAGGGCAGTCCCAGCATTTTCGCCAGGGGCTTGACGTCGTACAGCATGGGATAGATTTCCTCGGCCCCCACGATGGAAACCGGGATGATGGGCGATTGGGTCTTAAGCGCCACCTTGACGAATCCGCCCCGGCCAAAGCGCTGCATCTGGTATCTTTTGCTGAAAGGCTTGCCAAGGCCCTTGCCGCCTTCCGGAAAAACCAGGGTGAGGCAGCCGCTTTCCAGGAGCTTTTCCGCGTTTTCCGGCATGGCCTGCACCCCGCCCAGCCGGGAGACCAGATAATTGGCCCACGGCCAGTTGCTCAGCATGTCCACATGGAGGGTTTTGGGCAGCCTGGGGTTGGGATGCTCCCGCATGATGGCCGCCATAACCATGGCGCCGTCAAAAGGCACCGCGCCGCCGTGATTGGCGGCCAACAAAGCCCTTCCCTTATCCGGGATGTTCTCAATGCCCGACGCCGTCACCCGAAAATAGCGGCTGTAGAAAAAATCCAGGATGGGCCAGAAGGATCGGCGGATTCCTTCGTCCATGCCCCATTCGTCTACGTGATAATCCCCCTCCAACCGCTTTTTAGCGGCCTGCGCCAGAGAGTTTACGCCCAGCGCTCTTTTCAGCGATTTATTCATCAAGGCCTCGCAGGATTGTCCATGCTGATTTTACGGCGCGTTTTCGGCGGCGGCTCAATGGCGGTCCATGGTTGACTATTGCAAATTGGTGGACTTGGACAGAAAATGCTCCCTATAATACTCCCACTCCCAGTCGTCCATCTCCCATTCGCAATAAATAGCCGTCCCCTGGTAATTGGCGGGAAGCCGCTCTGATGACAGCAGCCCCGCGTGAATGCCGGACAGCGCCGTTTTGATATTTTCCACCCTGGGGCTATGGTACAACACTCCGGTGTCGTCGTAAACCGGAATTCCCAACAGCACTTGCGAATCCTCGGTCCATGACAGAATTTCCCGGGTCCAGCCGGCCATAAGATGTTCGTAGATTTTGGGCATGGGGGCGGCCGAATCGTAGGTCATGACGGCCATTTGATCCACCGGTTTTGAGATGGCCCGGTAATACTCCTCGCTCCAGTGCACGGAAATGACCGGCTGCAGCCAGGTGGTGGGCGGGTAGGCTGCTATGGACAAAACCTTCCCCGGCGGCATGCGTTTTTTCAGGGTTTCAAGCAGCAGGACAAAGTCCTGATTGCCCGAAGGCATGGGCTCGATGTTGACGTGCAGCCCGGCCAGCCGGGGATGTTCTTTCAGCAAGGCGATTGCCGACCGGCAGAAATTGTCCCGCCACTCCGGGGATTCCAAAAAGCAATGGGTGTCCAGAATTCCTCCGATCCAGGGCATAACGCGGATGCCGTGAAAACAGTCCAGCAGCAGTTCGGTCTGGGGTTTATCCACGGGAGGAATCGTCCCGTCGGGTTCGGCGGGGCAAAGATGGGGATATACGTCCTTAATATGATATTTTCGCAGTTTTACGGCAATCTCCTGGATGCGTTCCGGATCGCGATACAGGGAGGCCTTTTTCCTGTATTTGGAAAACCAGCCGTCGTCGCCGATCCAGCCGTGGCTCAGCCACATGCCGTTGGCGCCAAGGTCGTGGATTCCACGAACCTCCCGGGCGCCCGGGGTCCACAGGGTATATGCGGCCGCCGCCAGGCCGGCTAAGGCCAGGCACGCAATCAGGATGCGGGAAAGTACCCTTAACATGAAACTGCAACCACCTCGCTCTATGCTTCTCCCGGAGGATTTCCGCCGGTTATCGGCCTGCTAACGGCCGTACACGTCATCCAGACGGACTATATCGTCTTCACCCAGATAGGCGCCGGACTGGACCTCGATCAATTCCAAAGGGATCTTCCCCGGATTTTCCAGCCGATGCACCACGCCCAGGGGAATATACGTAGACTGGTCTTCATGAAGGGTGATTTCCTCGCCGTCGCGGGAGGCGATGGCCGTGCCGCTCACCACCACCCAATGCTCGGCGCGATGAAAATGCTTTTGGAGCGAAAGTTTGGCGCCGGGCTTGACCGTAATCAATTTCACCTGAAAGCGGTTGGAAACCTCAATGCTTTCATACGATCCCCAGGGGCGATAAACCTTTCTGTGGCTGACCGCTTCCTCCCGCTGCCGTTTTCTCAACTCCTCCACAATGTGCTTGACGTTCTGCACCTTGTCCCGGTTGGCCACCAGGATGGCGTCCGCGGTCTCCACCACCACCAGATCCGAAACGCCCACGGCCGCCAGCATTCTTTTTGTGGCGTGCAGGTAGGAGTTGGTCACGTCCACCGTGGTGACGTCGCCCATGAGCACGTTGCTGTTTTCGTCCTTCTCCCCGGTCTGCCACAAGGATTCCCAGGAGCCCAGGTCGTCCCATCCAATCTCCAAGGGCAGAACCACGCCTTGGGACGTCTTTTCCATGACCGCGTAGTCGATGGAAATGGACGGCGACCGGCCGAAAGCTTTGGCGTCCAGGCGGAAAAAGTCCAGGTCCTCCCGGCCGTCCTCCACGGCCTGCTTGCAGGCCTGGACGATTTCAGGCGCATGCTTTTTCAGTTCGTCCAATACCACCGAGGCCTTGAACATGAACATGCCCGAATTCCAGAGGTAGTCGCCGGAGGCCAGATATTGCTCCGCCGTAGGCAGGTCCGGCTTTTCCACGAATTTGTCCAGGATGAATGCGCCTTCGGCGAAAGACTCGCCTTTGCGAATGTAGCCGTATCCGGTTTCCGGGGCGTGGGGGACAACGCCGAAGGTGATCAGGCGGCCTTGCTCGGCCAGCGCTTCCCCGGCCTTGGCGGATTTCAAGAAGCCTTCGGCGTCCTGAATATGGTGATCCGCCGGCAGCACAAAAAGCACCGGGTCCTCGCCCAGGGCCAAAGCCTTTATGGCCGCGGCCGCCACGGCGGGCGCCGTGTTTTTTCCCACCGGCTCAAGGACGATGGAAAAAGGATCGATTTCCATTTGCAGGAATTGCTCCGCCACGAAAAAGCGATGCTTTTCGTTGCAAACGACCAGGGGCGAGGCCGCCTCTTCCAAACCCTGAAGGCGCAAAGCCGTCCTTTGCAGCAGGGAATTATCCCCGGAAAGGGCAAGCAATTGCTTGGGATATTGATACCGGGACAAGGGCCACAACCGGGTGCCGGACCCTCCCGCTAAAATTACCGGTAATATCATGATGTGCTCCGTAAAGATCCAAAAAGGCCGAGACAACGCAATGTATCACGGAGAGCAAAGTCTATCAAGCACTGGGAATGCAATCCGATCCCTATTGAATCAGTTCACCCTTCAACAATCGGACGAAATTTCTTTGAAAAAAGCCTGTGCGTCACGCAGGGAATGCCAGGGCGTCCTTATTTGTATGCAGGCAAGCGGTTGGGGGGGATGTCCTTCAGCCTGGGTCCGGCCTGGTCTTTTTCCGATAAGATCGGATCGGACAAAGGCCATTCAACGCCTACGTCCGGGTCGGACCATAACAGCGTCCCTTCGTCGCCGGGGGCGTACAGGGCGTCGCATTTGTAGCAGACCCGGGCTTCCTTGCTGAGCACGCAAAACCCGTGGGCGAATCCGGCCGGGATGAACATCTGCCTGTGGCTTTCATCGTCCAAAATCGCGCCCGTCCATCGGCCGAAAAAAGGCGAGCCTTTTCGGACGTCCACGGCCACGTCAAAAATCCGCCCCTGGACGGCCTGGACCAGCTTGGCCTGGGCGCGTTCTATTTGATAATGAAGGCCGCGCAGCACCTTTTCTCCGGAAAGGGAAAGGTTGTCCTGGACAAACTTCACGTCCAGGCCGTGGGCCGCAAAGCGGGCGCTGTGATAGGTCTCCATAAAAAGGCCCCGATGGTCGGAAAAGACCGGGGGTTCTATGATCAAAACTCCGGGAAGGGGTGTTTCCTGTATTTTCATAAAGCCTGTTTTCAGTATTTTTCCTGGGCCAGCATGTCGAGCAGATATTGGCCGTAGCCGCTGGAGAGCAACGGCGCGGCCAGCTTTTCCACCTGCTCCGCGCTGATAAAGCCCATGCGATAGGCGATTTCCTCCACGCAGGAGATTTTCAGCCCCTGGCGCTCCTGGATGATGCGCACGTAATTGGACGCCTGCTGCAGGGTGTCGTGCGTTCCGGTGTCCAGCCAGGCCATGCCTCGGCCCATGACTTTCACCTGCAGTTCGCCTTTTTCCAGATACAGCCGGTTCAGATCCGTGATTTCCAGCTCGCCCCGGGGGGAGGGCTTGAGGCGCCGGGTCAGCTCCACAACCCGGTTGTCGTAAAAATACAGCCCGGGAATGGCGTACTGGCTTTTGGGCTTTTCCGGCTTTTCCTCGATGTTGACGGCCATGCCCTGGGCGTTGAACTCCACCACGCCGTATTCCTCCGGGCTTTTCACCGGATAAGCGAAGATGATTCCGCCCTTTTCCAGTTCCACCGACTCCCGCAGCAAAGGCGTCAGGGTTTGGCCGTAGAACAGATTGTCTCCCAATATCAGGCAAACGGAGCCGTCTCCAATAAAGGATTCGCCCAAAAGAAATGCCTGGGCCAGGCCTTCGGGCCGGTCCTGCACCGTATAGGTCAGGGACAGGCCAAGCCTGCCGCCGCCGCCCAACAGCTTTTTAAACAAGGGCAGATCCTGGGGCGTGGAAATAATGAGGATCTCCCTGATTCCCGCCAGCATGAGCACCGAAAGGGGGTAGTACACCATGGGCTTGTCGTAAACCGGCAGCAATTGCTTGGACACCACCTGGGTGAGCGGGTAAAGCCGGGCGCCGGTCCCTCCGGCAAGGATAATCCCCTTCATGAACGGTTCTCTCCAAAAATCCGCGGGTTGACTAAATAAACTGGGGCTGAAATCCAGTATTTGACTATTATCACAGAGAATCCCCGCCTGCAAGGCTGCTCCGACAAAACACCAGGGCCAACGCAAGTAAAGAATCCGCGTGTGGCGTTTCGTGTTCAGTGAATTTTACGAAAACACAACCTCTTGTAAATACTCAACGTCCATTGCCGCATTCAGCCTCTTGGTTTTTATACTTCCTTTAAAGGATTTGTCTTTTTTCAGCAAATTCA
>NZ_FQZU01000018.1:0-498 GCF_900142135.1 Desulfatibacillum alkenivorans DSM 16219
CCAAAGTCAAAGACCCTGGATTCCCGACAGGGGCGCTCGGGAAAGACGGCCAAAAAGCATGGACAGGCACGGGGGCCTGTCGCTACAATAGCCAGGGCGTTCGGGAATGACGGGTTGGGGAGACCTCGCCCCTACGCGGCCCATATGCATTCGGGGATGACGGGGCGGGCGCGGCAAGCAGCGCCATTAGGTGAGCAAGGACTATAGAGAAAGACTTTCAAACCATGGAAGGCACGGAGGCCATGGAGTTTTTCAATTCCGGGTTTTCCGTGACTTCCGTGGTTCAAAACAAACGTACAAATTTGGGTGTTCAATTTTCAATCAGCCGGTATAAAAATTGATAACCATTTGAATTTAATGTCTTTGGTATGCATTCCCACGCACAGCATGGGAACGAGAGCAAAGGACGAAGACCTTGGATTCCCGACAGGGGCGCTCGGGAATGACGGGCAAAAAGCATGGACAGGCACGGGGGCCTGTCGCTACAAAAGCCAGGGC
>NZ_FQZU01000018.1:508-117675 GCF_900142135.1 Desulfatibacillum alkenivorans DSM 16219
TGACGGGCAAAAAGCATGGACAGGCACGGGGGCCTGTCGCTACAAAAGCCAGGGCGTTTGGAGATGACGGGTTTTCCGTGACTTCCGTGGTTCAAAACAAACGTACAAATTGGGTGTTCAATTTTCAATCAGCCGGTATAAAAATTGATAACCATTTGAATTTAAAATTTTTTTATATGCATTCCCACGCACAGCATGGGAACGAGAGCAAAGGACGAAGACCTTGGATTCCCGACAAGGACATTCGGGAATGACGGCCCCCCATCCTGTCCTTCCCCCCGGAAATGGGGGGAAGGGATCATGATTCCCGGGCTCCGGTTTATAATTCAGATCTTAGCCCCAGGTTTAAGTAGCTGATATCAGATTGTTACTTCCAAACTCGAAGGTGGAATAGTTCCTTGTTTCTAATCCAACCGGGCCTTAGTCGAAAGCCTCGGAGGTCTTCCAAACCTCCCAGACCTTGCCCACCAGATCCGGGCCGGGCTTGAGTGTCTGTTTGCCGGGCTTCCAGCCGGAAGGCGTGGCTTCCGTTCCCTTGCTCTGGCGCACGGTCTGGAAAGCCTGAACCTGGCGAAAGGATTCCGACACGTTCCTGCCCACGGGCGGAGTCAGCACCTCGTAGCCCTGGACCACGCCGTCGGGATCGATGATAAAACGGCCGCGGGTTTCCACTCCGCCGTCCTCGTCGTAAATGCCGTACATGGTTCCCACTTTTCCGCCGGCGTCCGACAGCATGGGGAAGGGAACCCCGCCCTCCACCATCTTGGAAAGCTCGTGATCATCCCACATTTTGTGCACAAACACGCTGTCCACGCTCATGGAAAGAATCTGCACGCCCAGCTTTTCAAATTCCGCATTCTTCTCGGCGACCGCCGAGATTTCAGTCGCTCAGACAAAGGTGAAATCGCCCGGATAAAAGCACAACAGCACCCATTTGCCCAAATATTCGGATAATTGCACCGTAACAAACTCACCCTTTAAATAAGCCGGAGCCGTAAAATCCGGAGCTTTTTTGCCTACCTTGATCATGCCTGCCTCCTTGCTTTTTGCCTGGATTGTTGGTTGCGGTGACGCCGTTTCCTTCGCCTCTTCCCCCACGGGCCCTCCTGTGGGGCGGGCGCAACCGGGGCTGAATTCCTTGGGCATAGGTTCCTCCTATGGTTTATATTGGTATTTATGATTCTTTGCGCGCTCTTGCCAAGATTTTGTCTATGATACGCCGCCTCTCCTTTTCAAGGCAAGAAAAAATGACACTCATTCCTAATTAGTTATGGGACTTTCTTGACCTGAGCCTGATGGGTTCATATACTTGCTGAAAAGGAACAATTTAGAGGGTTGGCGAGGACTCTATGACTAAATTTACCGGCATCAATCATTTGGCAATGGCCACAGGCGATATGGAAAAAACCATACGCTTTTGGAGAGACCTGTTGGGGATGCGTCTTGTGGCAGGCTTGGGCAGGCCCGGCTTACGGCATTATTTTTTTGAAATCAGCGAGAATGACTGCATCGCTTTTTTTGAATGGGACGGCGTGGAGCCGGTCGAGAAAAAGGACCACGGCTATCCGGTTCGCGGGCCGTATGTTTTTGATCATGTTTCCATCGGCGTGGAAACGGAAAAGGAGTTGTACGACCTGAAAGACAAGCTGGAGGCGGCCGGGTTTCCCGTTACCGACGCCATGGATCATGGCTTCATCCATTCCATATACGCCTTTGACCCCAACGGAATTCCCATCGAGTTTTCCTGGCCGGTTCCGGGCAGGGATATTAGAAAAACTCCGGTGTTGGTGGATAGGGGCCCTTCGGAAACCGCCCTGGAAGGGCCGGACCCGCAGCCCGGGCAATGGCCTGAGGTCTCCAAACCCACGCCGCAGGATTGGCGGGTCGCTTTCGCCGGCGCGGGCATGGATCTTTTTGAAAAGCCCAACCATTTTGAAAAAAAGGGAGAAAATTGAGTTTTTTGACTTGAATCAAGGACAGCCAGGGCTATCAGGTGTAGATTTCACCCGTCAAGGCATTGAAAACGGCTTTTTAAATGAGGAGGTTCGCAACATGAAGCACCTGAACATTATTGAAGTGAACGACTTCAACGACCTGAGCCTGAGCAAATACTTGGTTCACGATTCACCGTACTTCAAGATCCTCAACTTCAATTTCAGAGCCGGGCAAAAGCTGCCCATTCACTCCCATCAGATCGACGGCCAGCTTTCCATATTGGTTCTGGAAGGGGAGGGCGAGTTCCTGGGAGGCGAAGGCGCAGCCATTCCCGCCAAGCCGGGAGACATCCTCATCTCCGAGATTTCGGAACCCCACGGCATTAACGCCCTTACGGACATGCGCGTGCTTGTGACCATAGCGCCCCCTATCTGAGTCGCCCGTCAGGAAAGGACTGGGTGCGGGTTGACAATCGGGCCTGTTTTGTGACGCCGGTACGCTGTTATGAATAAGAATTCCTCCAATCACACCCCCAGAGAAACCTGGGGAAGTAAAATCGGTTTCATCGCCGCCTGCATGGGCGCTGCCATCGGCCTGGGCAATATCTGGCTTTTTCCCTGGCGGTTGGGGCGCTACGGCGGCGCCGCTTTTTTAATCCCCTACCTGTTGTTCGTCTTCGGACTGGTGCGGTTCGGCTTGGCCGCGGAACTCGCCCTGGGCCGCAGGGAGCAGCGGGGGCCCATGGGCGCCCTGTCCCAGGTTTTCGGACGCTTGCATCCCGGTCTTGGCAAGCTGTTGGGGCTGGTTCCCGTGCTGGCCGTATCGGGCATCCTGGTGTTTTATTCCATCGTGTTGGGATGGATCATCCGGTACTTCTGGCTTTTTATCAGCCACGACCTTTCCGGCTCCGATTTTTCCGCCTTGTTCGGGAGTTTTGCAGGCAACACAGCTTCCATGCCCTGGCACGTCCTGGCCATAGGCCTAACCGCGTTTATCGCCGCCCAGGGGGTGCAATCCGGCCTGGAGCGCATCAACAAGGCGGCCATGCCTTTATTGTTCGGAATACTCGCCATTCTCCTGGTGCGCAGCCTGACCCTGCCCGGGGCTCTGGAGGGCCTTGCGTTTTTAACCAAACCGGACTGGAAATGCCTGTGGGACATCCAAACCTGGATCATGGCCCTGGGCCAGAGCTTTTTCACGGTCAGCCTGGGAGGCATGCTCATCTACGGCAGCTATTTGGACGAAGGCATGGACATCCCCAGCGCCTCGCTGGCCACCGCCGTCATGAACAGCCTGGCTTCCTTTCTGGCCGCCTTTGTGATCATCCCCGCAACCTTTGCCTTTGGCGTGGACGCCGCAGCCGGGCCGGACCTGATGTTCGTAACCATGCCCCGGATTTTCGACGTCATGCCCGGAGGACGGGTGTACGGCGCCTTGTTTTTCTTCAGCGTGATTCTGGCGGGATTGTCGTCGGCCTTGAATCTGGTGGAAGTTCCCGTGGAAGCGTTGATGGATCAGCTAAAGCTGCCGCGCAAAAAAGCGGCGGTTTTGGTCGCGTGCATCGCCTTGGGGATCGGATTGTACCTGGATCTCAATATGGGCGTATTTGAAAAATGGGTGGATCTTTTTACCATTTACATGCTTCCCGCCGGAGCGTTGATCATCGCCGTGGGCCTGTTTTGGATTCTGGGAGCCGACGCCGCCCTCAAGGCCATAAACACCGGATGCAAAAAGCCCTGGACCCGCGGCCTGATCAAGTACCTTTCCTGGGTTTTCGTGCCCGTCTGCCTTATTGTCTGGATCCTCGGCATGGCCTTGGGAGGGATAGGGTAAGGCTCCGTTAAGACAGACATGCCATTCAGCCTGAGCAAAGGCTTCTTTCCATTCACACCACGAAAAGTTTTGATATCCGGTAGTTTTCAATTTCGTGTTTTCGGTGTTTTTCGTGGTTAAAATGCTGACTTTCAGGCTTGGAATAAATCTTCGGGGGCTGAAAATAACAAACGCCGCATGATCGAAATCATGCGGCGTTTTGTTAGGCTGGTGCCGAGGGACAGAATCGAACTGCCGACACGCGGATTTTCAGTCCGCTGCTCTACCGACTGAGCTACCTCGGCTTGGCCTTATGTCTTTGCCGGTTTGCGTTACCGCCAAAGTGGGACCGTATATAGGAGTTTGAGCCGAAGATGTCAAGGAGAAAATCCGCTCTGGTTAAGAATTTGTTTGATCTTTTATCTGCTGGCCGGGATTGGCCGTTTTACGCCTGAAAGCGACGCACGGCAATTGGTTTGGAGCCGATCCCTCTCTCACGATCAAATCCTTCTTTTGCTCTTGTATTATTTAATAATTCCAGGTTCTAACGCGAAAATAAGCCGCTTTTTGCGGGCGGGGCCGGTTTCGCCGCCGCCGCCCGCCAGTCAAGGACATTTTCAGGAAATCCCGAAAAAAATTTTCCCTTCCCAAAGGCCGATCCAGACATTTTTTGAAAAAAAGTTCAGTCTTTTGCTTACGAAGCGCCCGGCAAGAATTTTCCCGGACCCGGGTCCAAGCAATCAGGTATTGCGGATAAAATCCCTGGGCCGGAATTCCTCCAGCGTCAAGGCCTCGCCTGGGCAGGTGGACACGCAATTGCCGCAGCCGAAGCAGCTTTCCAGGTCGATGACGGCCACGTCCTGGCACTCGATGGCGTGAAACTGGCAACGGTCCACGCAGGTTCCGCAGCCCAGGCACGCATCCTCGTCCAGCTTCACCCGGAATCGGGACGGCGCAAAGGCTTCATACTTCACCTGATTGACGGCAAAGAGCCCCGTGCAGCAGCACGAGCAGCAATTGCACAAAGCCACGTCCGATTTGACGTTATTGCGGGTCATATGCACCAGCCCTGCGTCCTCGGCGGCCTTGAGCTTGGCTAAGGCGTCCTTTGTGGTGATTTCCGCGCCGATCCCGCGCTCCAGGGCTTCCTGGCCGAATTTGTTGATCAGCATGCAAATGTGGGCGTCCTCGGGCGCCGGGCAATCCGGGCTTTTGTTCAGACGATGCCGCGTGGCCCGGCAAACGCACGGAATGGCCACGATCTGCCGGGCGTTTTCTATGATGTTTCGCGCTGAGTCCTCGTCCAAAACCGTGGAGCGCGTATCCACCGCAGCCTCCACCGGGATGGTCCGCATCATGGGCGGCACGTTCAGTTTTTTCCATGTGGGGAAGATTTCCGGCATTTCCCGGCGGATCATGTGGTCCCACAACTCCACCATATCCATGTTGATTCCCGGAGTGAGCAGCACCGCGTCCCGCAATTCGATCAGACCGGGATACAGTACGTAAACTTCTTCTTCCGCTTGCACTTTCTGGTTTTTACAAATCGCCCCAAAATGGCGAAGGACCTTAAGGATGTTTCTCACGTCCTCCACCGGAACGCCGGTTTTTTCGGACAACTGCGGGGCGTCGCCCGGAAGGGCGGCGGCCACCTTTTGTTTTTCTTCGGTGTCAAACAAGGTGGAAAGGATGGTCCCAAGGGTTTCCGATTTGGGATAACCCAATTTTTTTGCATAAAACTTTAAGGGTTCCGGTGTTTGCATTTGTTCTCCTGATTTGTATTAATCGAACATGTCCAGGGCGTGCCTGATTTCTCCAAGCACGGGCTCCTGAGCTTTTGGGGCGAATCCTTCCAGAGCCTGTTTGGCCTTTTCTCCGCCGATCCTGCCCAGGGCCCAGGCGATCATGCCTAAAACCCGCTCGTCGTCATGCTCGCCAAAGGCTGTGACCAGGTCGTCCACGTACATCGGGTCCAGGGTGTTGCCCATGACCCGGGCCACGTTCATCTTCCAGCGCCAGATATGCTCGTAGCCCATATAAAACATGTGGGGCCAGATTTTGGTCTCAAAATACTCCTTGTCCATGTGCAGGAGCTTGGGCAGTTCAAAGTCTCCGGCTTTGGCGACGACTTTTGGATTGACGGGCAGGTCTTTGGCCAGCCAGGGGGCGTTGCGCGGGCACACATTCTGACAGCGGTCGCAGCCGTATACGAAAAGCCCCATGGCTTCCCGAATTTCCATTGGCGTGATGCCCCTTCCGTAATAGCTGAGAAAGGAGATGCACTTGCGCGGATCCAGCCTGCCGTTGCCTTTTAAGGCTTTGGTGGGGCAGGCGGCGATGCAGGCGTTGCGGCACCAGTCCGGGCACCCGAATCGCATGGTCGGCTCGTCCGCTTCAAATTCCTGGTCCACCACCACGGCGATGGGAAAATTAAAGGAGCTGCGCGCCTCGGCCTTGCGGGAGTAAAACAGGCAGTTCTTGCCAAGGGTTCCCAGACCGGCCCGGGTGGCGGCGCCCCGATGGGGGAGGTTAAAAGGAACCTTGGAGTTGATTCCGGCGTCCCGCAGGAAGCTCCTGAAAGCCTTGATGCGCAGGGCCAGGCCGTCCTTGGTCACCCGGTCGTCATCCAGATAGCAGCGTCCGAAATGGCGCTCCATGGAAGGGGGGAAGGCCTTTTGGAAATACCCCTCCAGCAGCACGATGATGGACTTGCCTTCCGGCATGACGGAGGCGGGATCCGTACCCTTTAACAAGGATAGGCCCATTTTTTCAGCCCAGCCGTATTCCTCCTGGTGGGCCTCCAGGTATTCTTTGGAATTGTCGAAAGGCTCCATGGTGGTGATTCCCACGTCCACGAATCCATTGTCATAGGCGGCTTGCATCACGTCTTGTTTGGTGATCACGTTTGTCTCCTTGGCGAAAAAATTAGGGATGTCTTGGGCGGATTATTCCACCATCGCCGACCCGTTTTGGTTGAAGATGCGGCGGGAAATTTTCAGCGCTTGAGGAAACTCCCGAACCCCGGACGAAAGGCTTGAGACCGCTCCTTCTCCCTTTCGATCCATGCGTTTTAATTATACATGCTTCCTGCTCTAAAATAAAGAGCGCTCGTTAGAATTTTTTGTATAACCTTTTATTTCCCCGCTTAATTTAAACCTGCAATTAAATATACCGCTTGGTATAGTATCCGAAAAATCCCCTTGATTGTCAACGCAAATTCAAGCCTCAACCGGGCGCGCGCAGACGCCCCTGCAAGCCAGGCGTTGCTAATTTTTCGGGGCTGTTTTTTCGGCTTGGCGTTTTTTCTTCTGATTTTCAAGATGAAATCTTGTGGTTTGATACGATCATTCTTGTAAAATGGCGTCGACATCTGATATGAACCGAAAAATTGATATTCGGTTCCCAGCATCTTAAACAGGAAAGGATCATGAGTCCATGAAATCCGATAAAGCCACTCCTTTGCTTATTGTCATCGCTGTTTTGCTGATCGCCAACCTGGCCGCCACGGCCTGGGTGGCGGTTAAAGTCTCCTCGCCATCCACACACGTCAGCGGGGAGCAGCCTGGGGAAGTCCTGCCTGATTTCATCACCAAGGACGTTAAGAAAAAGATCTTCAATGATTTTCAGGCTGCTTATAATAGCGGGAGCCATGACGCCTTTTATAATTTATTCAGTGATTTGGCCAAAGCGCAAATTGACGAGGAGGCGTTGGGAGGAACCCACGATCAACTGTTGTCCTCGCTCGGAAAAGTGGAGGACGGTGTGTATTCCCACTATAATTATGTGCAAAGGCAAGGAAATTTAAAAGTCTTTGTTTTATATTACGCTGTCAAACTGCCGGATTCTCTCTTAGGCAATGCGGGCGAGGTGAAAATCACCATTTCCGTTGATGACGAAGAATACGGCATTTTGGGCGCCCACTTGTTTTCCAACTCCCAAGGATGATACGTCTCTTTTTCAGAGCGCGGGAACCGGAAAGACTCCGTTCCGGATTTCTTAACGCCTGCAAAACAGCCATGCATTATTTTTTCGCATCTAAACAGAATCGTTCATTTTTTCGGCGCTGATTGCTGCGGCTTTCAGCGCCGCTGCAGCATGGATCCAGGACGGCGTTAAAACCGTTGTTGATTCTCCCTGCTTGTGCTAAATTTTGCCATTAAATGAAAATGCAGGCGCGGGGCTCGTATTGCGTTTTGAAAGACGCAAGGCCGCCCGCGGCCCTGTGTTTGTTTTCCGGTCGTTCTTCCAGGAAAAAAATCCACTTCCACACAAGAAGGATGCAATGAAAGTTTTCATCAGCTACACCCAGCAGGATAAAAAGCACGCCGACCTCATTGCGGACAAACTGCGCGGCGCCGGGCATGAAGTCTGGTACGACGGATGGAAGATCAAGGCCGGGGACAACCTGCTGGAAAAAATCAATCAGGGTGTGAAGGAGGTTGACGCCTTCATCATCATTATCAGCAAGGACTCCCTGAGCTCCAAGTGGTCCATGCACGAGTATTCGGCCCTGGCTTTCGGCGAGCTGTCCAGCCCCTCCACCCGGATCATCCCCGTCCTGGTGGATAAAAGCACGGTGCCCCAATATCTGGCCCGATACCAGTACGTGGACTTGTCCGAAAACCTGGACCGGGGCCTGAACGAGGTCCTGGGCTTTTTGTCAGACAAGCCGCCGGCCGCCAAAATAGGGGAGGGCAGGGAAAGGACCTACGCCCAGGCCATCGCCGCCCTGACCCGGGCGCTAAACGCCGGGAGGCTGTCTTTGTTTTGCGGCGCGGGGGCGTCCATAGGCGCGGGCATCCTATCATGGGACAATTTGCTGCTTATGCTGCTGGAGTCCATGATGATCCGCATGTCCAGGAAGCATTCCCTGTCCGTGGAGGAAGTGGATCCCATGGAGTTCCAAAGAAGCTACAGCCCCTCCGCCCTGGTGGTTGGAAAATACCTCAAAACCAACCTGGGCAACGACTTTCTGCCCCAGCTTCGCGACGCCCTGTACTCCAAGAATCCCAAGTCGTGCGCCATCATCGAAGCCATTGTGGATCTGGCCCGGCCTCAACGGGACGGCAAACCGCTGGACTCCATCGTGACCTTCAATTTCGACGGTCTGATCGAAGAGGCTTTGTCCGCCAATAACATCCGGCACATCGCCATTTACGAAGAGGGCATGCGCTATAGTTGCAGCGAGCTGCCCATTTACCACGTCCACGGATACCTGCCGCGCAAAGGGAGAATCAAAAAGAACACGGACGTGGTGTTCTCGGAGGACGCCTATCACAACCAGTTCATCGATCCCTTTTCGTGGTCCAACCTGATTCAGTTGAACAAGCTGAGCCAAAACACCTGCCTGTTCATCGGCCTGAGCTTGAACGATCCCAATTTGCGCAGGCTGCTCGACGTGGCCTACCGGAAAAACCCGTCCCGGGAGCTGAATCACTACGTCATCAAGAAGATTCCCAGCCATTCCGAAGGAACCATCAACAGCCTGGCCCTTCTCCTGGAAGAGCAGGACGCCAACGAACTGGGCCTCAACGTGGTCTGGGTCAGGGAATACTCCCACATCGCGCCGTTTCTCACGGAAATCGCCGGCGCCAAAGCCTAACTGCGGAACTGCATAACTGCATAACTGCATAGCAGCATAACTACATAACTACGCGCCTCCGGCGGCAAACTTTTGAAAAAGTTTGATCAAAACTTTTTAAATGGCGCTGCGCGCAGGGCGTATGCCAAAAATTGGGGATCGGGTAGGCCAGCAGCGGCAGAGCAGTATTCTGCCGGGGTGCGGAGCGCAATAAGAGCGGCCGTCAATAAAAACAGGATTCAAGCAATGCCTCCCGTCCGCCTGACACCGAAATTTCAAAATACGTTTTAGGCCGCACCTTATGTTGCTAAAGCAACCCTGGCAGCAAACAACGCTGCCAGGGCCACCCAAAAGAAGGGGCCGCCCGGTTGCATTGCAGCCTGCCCCCCCCGTGGGCGCCAGTTTGACGCGCAAGCGCGTCCATGGCAGGCACGGGGGCCTGCACTACATTGTCGTGAGGAGCGGCGTTGGGCGTTCTGCGCAGGGCAAGCCTTAGAACTTACACTGTTTTAGGGAAATATTGCCCTGAATTATTCTCCGGTGCGTTCCGGCCAGCCTCGGCGACCCAACCCGGGTGGCCCAGGCAAGGCAGTTTTTGCCTGGGTCCGACAGGACAAAAGGAACGGCCTAGGGGGTGGTAGAAATCCCTGAATTTACGGCGAGCGGACGATTTATCCAAAACCATGAAACAAAATCAGGGATTCAAGCAATGCCTCCCGTCCGCCTGACACCGAAATTTCAAAATATGTTTTAGGCCGCACCTTATGTTGCTAAAGCAACCCTGGCAGCAAACAACGCTGCCAGGGCCACCCAAAAGAAGGGGCCGCCCGGTTGCATTGCAGCCTGCCCCTTCTGTGGGCGCCTTATTGACGCGCAAGCGCGTCCATGGCAGGGCAAGCCCTGAAACTACGCTGCATTGGAAAATTTTTTGCCTTAGTCCTTCTCCGTCGCGTTTTGGCTAACTGCGGTATGTCATGATAGGGCGGTGTTTACTCGATTTCTTCCCCTTTACGCAGAATTTCAATAATCATTTTTTTTTGTTTTATCGCTTCAGACCAAAAAGAATATAAAACTAAAGCACAGATTGGGAGCAACATTCCGAGTGAAAAAATCAGGGCGGGAAGCGCCTGTGCTGCACCACTAAAAAGACCGGAGCACACACCCCTTATAAAATAGTAAAAGACGCAATACCAGATGCATAAGAATGCAATGGCGACTGGAGGAAGCGTCATACGAACTTCCACTTGACCGCCCGTGTTTCCGGTCGGAAATTTTCCGGAAACATTCGGCTGAAAGGAGTTTAAGTAGGAAAGGATTCGCTTGATTCTAAAACCCTCTTGAGAAACCTTTCCTTCAAAGGGTTTGTTTTCTTTGAAATATACATGGAAAAATGTTCTGGCTTCGACTTGGGATTTAAATAGGGCGACCAGTTCGTCGCGAGATAATTTTGTATCAATATGGAATTTGTCGTAAGGCCATAACTTCACGGATCACTCCTATATTTTTTAGCAAATTATTCGGATTGGATTAAATAAGAAAACAATAAATGGTTCCGATCAAGACTGTCCAACCGCCTAACTCATTGATTTCAATATGCTTTCACGGACGCATCTACTGTTGCTTCGCAACCCCATTAGGGCGCATGTACGTCCTGAATTCGCCATTAATACAGCCTTCTGGCGTTGATTTCCGGAAAGCCGGCCTTCATGATTTTATCGGCGGCTTTTTGGATGTTGTAGGGGACGTAGCAGATGGTCAGGGCGTTCATTTTGGTGTCCCAGATCACGTATTTGGCGTTGTTGTCGCCGTCCCGGGGCTGGCCCACGCTGCCTACGTTGACGATGGTCTTGCGGTTGTCCAGAAGCCAGCCGCCTTCCAGCAGGGGGTAAGTAATGACGTTGTGGCCGTCAAAGGCGACCAGGTCCAGGCTGTGGGTGTGGCCCACAAAACACAGCTTGTAAGGGACCGAATCCCACATGCGGGATATGGCGCCCTGGTCCGCTTCAAACAGATATTTGTGGATGGAGTCGGGCGGAAAGCCGTGCACGCCCAAAGCGCCGTGAAACTCGATGTTCACGGGCCATTTTCTGATGCGCTCCACGCTTTCGGGCTTGAGCATTTTACGGGTGAGCAGGGCGGTTTTCTTGGCCTGAGGGTTGAAATAATGTAAAATGTCGTCGTCGTATACGGCTTCTTCGTGGTTTCCCAGGATGGAGGGGATTTTATTCTCCCACAGAAGCTGAAGGACGGGTTCGGGGTCGGCGCCGTACCCCACCACGTCGCCCAGGCACACGCAGGCGTGTACATTGCGGATTTGCATATTTTCCAGGACAGCCGTAAATGCTTCCAGATTGGCGTGAATATCAGAAATAACAGCAATTCGCACAGTCGCCCGCCCTTGAAAAATTATGGTTGAATGATTTAGGCCTTGACAAGAAAGGCTATTTTCCTTACATACCGCTTTTTATGTTGTGGTGTCTACCGAATATAGGCCCGCACCAGCTAACGAAAGTGAAAAATAAATAAATCGGCGATTGAAAAAACAACGCCGGCCAAGGAGGATGCAACATTGGCGAATCATAAGTCCGCTTTGAAAAGAGCAAAACAGAACACCATCAAGCAAATACGCAACCGTTCCTACAAGACCCGTCTCAGGAATATGGTCAAGAAGGTCAACCAGGCTGTGGAAGCCCAGTCCGCCGATGAAGCCAAAGCTATTTTGGTGGAAACTCAGTCGATCATCGATAAGTGCGCTAGCAAGGGCGTTATCCACAAAAACACCGCTTCCAGGAAGATTTCCCGCCTTGCCAAAAAGGTAGAGGCCCTGGCCGGTTAGGTTACCGAACTTGTAGTGAATGGGTGCGGCGGCTGCGCTGCATGGCCAGGCTTCAAACCCTTGGCCGACATGGCAGCGCGCCGACCGATACCCCATTAAAATCCTTCAAAATATGCTTCCATCCGATGGCGGATCTTCATAGCCAGGCGCGTGGTCAACACCGACAACGCCTGGTTTTTGTTTGCCTGGGTGGCCGCCAGGTTTCCGCTCACCACCTGATAGGTCTCGTGTTCCGAAATCTTGTCGTCCGCCCACAACACCCGGCCGTCTTCATCAAGCAGTTCCAGAGACAAAATCATTCTCACCCTGCGCAGGGCTGAATCCCCGGACGACCTGCGCGCTGCATTTTCATCCAACAAAGACTCGATGGACCCCGCCAAAAGCACGTTGGCCTCGGCGCGGCTGTGGGCCAGGGTGAATTTTTGCTCCCGGGTGAACTCCCTTATCAGGCCGTTTGTTATCATGGTTTCCAGGCCGGTTTCGGCTGTTTCGTTATCCAAAACCGGTATGAAAACCGTCCGCACGGGGTCGCCGGGCCTGGCGCCTCCGGAAAAATGATATCCGCAGGCGCACAGGCTTAATATCAATACGGGTAAAACCAATCGCAAAAGAGCCTTTTGCATGGGCCGGTCCCTGAACCTTTCCTGCAGCGGCTAAACCACTACATTGACCAGTTTGTTCTTGACCACAATCACCTTGCGAATGGGCTTGCCGCCCATGAACTTCCGGACCTTTTCATCGGCCAGAGCCATTTCCTTGATCTTTTCGTCCTCCGTGTCCAGGGGCACATTCAGCTTGCTGCGCAGCTTGCCGTTGACCTGAAGCACCACAACCACCTCATCGGCGGTCAGGGCGTCTTCCCGCCACGCGGGCCATGGGGTTTCCAAAACGCACTGGGTTTTTCCGAACATGCTCCACAGCTCTTCGGTAAAATGGGGCGTCATGGGCGAAATCAGCAGGATGACCGCTTCCACGGCGGCGCGAAGCACGCCGGCCCGTTTTTCGTCCTGCAGGTCGTCGTCCAGGCCGTAGACCATGTTCACCAGTTCCATGACCGCGGCAATGGCCGTGTTAAAATGGAACCTGCCGTCAATGTCTTCGGTGACCTTTTTAATGGTCTGGTGGGTTTTTTTGTACAGGTCCTTTAAGTAGCCGTCCAGGTCGTCCGGGCTTCCCTCGTAGGGCTGCACGTCCTTGACCTCGTCCATATGGGCGGCGAACATGCGCCAGACCCTTTGGAGGAACCTGTAAGACCCTTCCACCCCTTCCTCGCTCCAGTCCAGGTCCCGTTCCGGAGGAGCGGCGAACAGGCAGAACAGGCGGATGGTGTCCGCGCCGTATTTCGCCAGCAGTTCTTCCGGGTCCACCACGTTCAATTTGGATTTGGACATTTTTTCCACACGGCCGGCTTCAACAATCTTGCCGCACTTGGTGCAGGTTCGTTCCTCGCCGTTTCCTTCCACTTCGTGGGGGAACAGCCAGCCGTGTTCGGGGCACTTGAGGGTTTCCTTGCAGACCATGCCCTGGGTCAGGAGCCGGGTAAAGGGCTCTTTAAAGTCCACCAGGCCGAAGTCGTTCAGCACCCGGGTGAAGTAGCGGGAGTAGAGCAAGTGCATGACCGCGTGCTCCACCCCTCCGATGTATTGATCCACGGGCATCCAGTATTTGACCGCATCCACGTCGAACATTGCGTCGTCGCATTTGGGGCTGCAGTAGCGTTCCGGATACCAGCTTGACTCCACAAAGGTGTCCATGGTGTCGGTTTCGCGCCGGGCGTTTTCGTTTCCGCACTGGGGGCAGGTGGTCTTTACGAACGAATCCAGTTCGGACAAGGGCGACTTGCCGCCTTCCAGCAGGTTGGCGTCCTCGGGCAGAATCACGGGCAGCTGGTCTTCGGGCACGGGCGCAATGCCGCAGTCCGGGCAGTGGATCATGGGAATGGGAGCGCCCCAGTAGCGCTGCCGGGAGATGCCCCAGTCGCGAATGCGGTACTGGACCGTCTTTTTGCCCATGTCGTTTTCGTCCAGGTATTGGGCGATGGCCTCCATGGCGTCGGTGTTTTTCATGCCGTCAAATTGGCCGGAATTCACCAGCACGCCCGGGTCCGTATAGGCTTCGGTCATGGTTTCGGGCGAAAGCGCCTCGCCTTCGGGCTGGATGACCACGATTTTTTCCAGGCCGTATTTGGTTGCAAACTCAAAGTCCCTCTGGTCGTGCGTGGGAACCGACATGACCGCGCCGGTGCCGTATTCCATGAGGGCGAAGTTGGCCGTATAGATTTCCATGGTCTTGCCGGTCAGGGGATTGATGCATTGGGCGCCAATGGGCACGCCTTCCTTTTCCTTGTCGTCCGCGGTGCGTTTGGCCTTGTCCTGCTTGGCCATGCGGGAGACGAATTCCTGGACGACGGCCTCCTGGGCCGTGCCTTTGCTCAACTCCTCAACCAGAGGATGCTCGGGCGCCAGGCACATAAAGGTGGCGCCGCACAAGGTGTCGGGCCGGGTGGTGAAGACCTTGATTTTTACGTCGCTGTCCTTGACGGAAAAGAGGATTTCGGCGCCGTGGCTTTTGCCGATCCAGTTTTTCTGCATGGTGACGACCTTTTCGGGCCATCCGGGCAGTTTGTCGCAGTGCTCCAGCAGATCGTCGGCGTAGTCCGTAATCCGGAAGAACCACTGCTTCAGCTTTTTCTGCTCCACCTCGTCTCCGCAGCGCCAGCACATGTTCTGCTCCACCTGCTCGTTGGCCAGAACGGTCTGGCAGGTATGGCACCAGTTGACGTTGGCTTCCTTGCGGTAGGCCATGCCTTTTTTGAACATCTGCACAAAGAGCCATTGCTCCCAGCGGTAATAGTCGGGCTTGCAGGTGGCGATTTCGCGGTCCCAGTCGTAGGAAAAGCCCATGGCTTTCAACTGGGCGCCCATGGCTGCTATGTTTTCGTAAGTCCACTTGGCAGGATGGGTGTTGTTTTTGATGGCCGCGTTTTCGGCGGGCATGCCGAAAGCGTCCCAGCCCATGGGGTGAAGGACGTTAAAGCCCTGCATCCTCTTAAAACGGGCCACCACGTCGCCGATGGAGTAGTTGCGAACATGCCCCATATGGATTTTTCCGGACGGATAGGGAAACATTTCCATAAGAAAATACTTCTCTTTGGAGGGGTCTTCCTTCACTTTGAACAGTCCGGCGGCGTCCCAATGGGCTTGCCATTTGCCTTCTATTTTTTTGGGGTCGTAGCGTTCATCCATGCCAAAATGCCTTTCACATACAGGGGCTTAAGAGAGTTGTCAGCAATATAAACCGGGTTGGTCCCTCCCGGCGTTCCATAGTCAGGGGGCAATGCTATCACCTTTCATCCATGCCACAACTCAGGGCGTTTGGCAAGGAGCAGGCTTTTATTTCGTCATGTTATAACCCCCAGAATTCCGTTGACTTCATTGCGTTTTATTTCTATCTAATAGGCAAGCAAGAAAGAACCTTAACCATAATGAAAGTTTAACGCCAATGACAACAAGGATTCTTGTAAATGCGGTAGACCCGGAGGAGTGCCGCATCGCGATTGTCAAAGACAACAATCTTGAAGGATTTCATATAGAAACCGCCGCCCGGGAAATCACCCGCGGCAATATATACAAGGGCGTCATCGCCCGGGTGGAGCCTAGCCTTCAGGCCGTGTTTGTGGACTACGGAGCAGAGCGTCACGGATTTTTGCAGAAAAACGAAATTCACAGCGACTATTTTATGGACACCAATTCCGGGGACACGGCCATTAAAAACCTGCTTAAGCCGGGCATGGAGCTTTTGGTTCAGATCACCAAAGACCCTGTGGATAAAAAAGGGGCCATGCTCACTACCTTCATCTCCCTGGCCGGCCGCTATGTGGTGCTCATGCCGGGCAGCAAGACCCGGGGCGTGTCCCGGAAGATCGAGGAGGAGGAGGAACGGGTCCGCCTGAAAAAGATCCTGGATTCCTGCAAGATTCCCGAGGGATTCGGGGTGATTGTCCGCACCGTGGGCAAAAAGGGCACCAAGTCCGTCATTTCCCAGGACATCAAGCACCTGCTCAGGCTTTGGAAGACCATCAACAAAAAGGGCATTGAAGAAAAGGCCCCGGCTCTGCTCAATAAGGAGCAAAGCCTCGCCATTCGCTCTTTGCGGGACAACTTCAATGCGGACATAAGCAGCATCCTGGTGGACGATCCCAACGCCTACGAGGAAATCAAGGAGTTTATGTCCGTCATCGCGCCCCGCAGAAAAAAAGTGGTGCGCTTGCACAAAGAGGAGCGGCCCATATTTTCCAAGTATCAACTGGAAATGCAGATCGCCTCCATTTTTGAGAGCAAAGTCAACCTGAAATCCGGCGGAAGCATTGTAATCCATCCCACGGAGGCCCTGGTATCCATTGATGTGAACTCAGGCAAGTCCACCAAGGAAGCGTCGGTGGAGAAAACCGCCCTCAAGACCGATCTGGAAGCGGCCGAGGAAATCGCACGGCAACTGCGCTTGCGCGACCTGGGGGGCTTGATTGTGGTGGATTTTATCGATATGCGGGACGCAAAGAATCGTACGGCCGTTGAAAAGGCCATGCGCCAGCACGCCAAACTGGACAAGGCGCGCATGAAAATCGGCCGCATTTCCCAGTTTGGGCTTATGGAAATGTCTCGCCAACGCATAAGTCCTTCTATTGATTACGGAAGCTACCTTACATGCCCCCAATGCCGCGGCAAGGGCAGGGTGCCGTCCCTGGAAACCATGGCCCTGGATTTTCTGCGTAAGCTAAGGTCTCAGATCATCAAAGAAGGCGTTAAAAGCATGGAAGGCATGGTTCCGGCCAATGTGGCGGAGTACCTGTTGAACAAGAAGCGCCGGGAATTGAATGACCTGGAATTACGGCATGATGTGACCATAGTCATTAGGCCGGACAAAGGTCTTGTCCCAGGCGAATCCCATATTCACGCCGAAAAATAGGCTTGACGGTCTCTCCTTTTTTTTCTACTACTTCTCGACTTAAGCTCCAAAAGCCGTGTTCGTATTGGCGGGGGGACGCCATATGGTGAAAAACAGACTTTCAGAGAGGGAGACAAATGAGTTGGCATGATTTTATCGATGTGTTGATGCAGATCCTCACAACACAGACCGGATTATTCGCCTTGGACATCAAAATGGTGGCCATGTGGGCCATCGGGTTCTTTTTCATTTATCTGGCGGTGGCGAAGAAATATGAGCCGCTGCTGCTTTTACCCATTGGGTTCGGAATCGTGGCGGTGAACTTTCCCCATGTGCCGCTGATGGGTTTCAATGAAGCTGGCCATCGCCATCTTTTTGAAATATTCTATCACTACGGGGTGGAATGGGAAGTCATCCCCTGCGTGATCTTTTTGGGCCTTGGCGCCATGACCGACTTCGGGCCTCTGATCGCCAATCCGCGGACCATGGTAATCGGCGCCGGAGCGCAGCTCGGGGTTTTTATCACCTTCCTGGGCGTTTTATTCTTTGATTTTTCCTTGAGAGAAGCCGCTTCGGTCGGCATTATCGGAGGCGCGGACGGTCCCACCACCATTTACTTGACGGCCAAGCTGGCGCCGGACCTACTAGGGGCAAACGCCCTGGCGGCCTACTCGTATATGGCCATGGTGCCGCTGATTCAGCCGCCGATTGTCAGGCTCTTCACCACTAAAAAGCAACGCCTTATCCGCATGAAGCAGCTTCGGCCGGTTTCCAAGCTGGAAAAGACCATGTTCCCCTTGTCCGTATTCATGGTCATCTCCATCCTGATTCCGGCGGTCACCCCCCTGATGGGTATGTTGATGCTGGGCAATTTCATGCGTGAGTCCGGGGTTGTGGACAGGCTCTCCGAGACGGCGCAGAATTCGCTCATGAACATCGTAACCATTTTCCTGGGCATTTCGGTGGGCGCCACCATGTCAGGCGACAAGTTCCTCAGCGCCAAGCCTTTGATGATTTTCGGCTTCGGTCTGTTGGACTTCATGATCTGCACCATGGGCGGGGTGTTGACGGTCCACATCATGAACCTGTTTTTGAAAGACAAGATCAATCCCATCATCGGAGCGGCGGGCGTTTCGGCCGTGCCCATGGCGGCTCGCGTGGCCCAGGTCACGGGCCAGCAGGAAGACAAGCAGAACTTCCTGCTTATGCACGCCATCGGCCCCAACCTGGCCGGGGTTATCGGCAGCGCTGCTGCGGCCGGTATGTTCATCGCCATGTTCGGCTAATCAAAGGAGGGAATTTACAATGTTTGCAAATAAGAAGTATTCCGCTGGCAAGGCCCTCCTGGTTTTGGGGCTTTGTCTGGCAATAACCCTGGGCGGCTTCATGGCGCTGACCCCTGCAGCCGCTCACGCAAGCGGCCAGGCTGTGGAAAAGGCCGCTGACGCCGGAAATAAGCTCATTGACGGAAACAGCCGTCCCAGCGATCCGGATTTTGATTGGGGCATCGCCATTTACACCCTCATTATCCGGTTTGTGGGCATCTTTATTGTGTTGGGCGTCATCCAGGTGATCATGCAGGTCTCCGGGCGCATTTTTACGAACATAGACGCCAAGAAGAAGGCCCAGGCGTCAAAATAGCAGTGCGTTAAAACAGGCGCATCCCCTTGACAAACCAAGGCCTCCATGGCAAGACCCGCTCAGCGATAGTGCGGACAAGCCTGGAGAGCCGGTTTTGATAAACCATCCTGAGACCGGGGCGATTCCCGGTCTCAGGAAACCATAAAACCCCTAACTGAACACTCAAATCCCGCATTGAATACTAATCCAGCACCGGGGGGAAAGCGATTCATGGCCAAAACAGCATCCTCAGGGCAAAGGGTTTCGAAGAGCGGCGTTTTAGCTTTGATTTTGGTTATTATAGCCGCCGGCGTCATTGTCTTGCTCGTTTATCAAGGCGGCGAGGACGCCAAAAAACCGCAGACGGCGCCAGCTCCCGCCGCCCAAGAACCCGTCCCGGCGGCCCGGCAAGGCGCCGCACAGGAAAAAGAGTCTGTCGTCATTGATTATAATAAGGTAGACGGGCAGGGGGATCAGGACCAGGACATGGCCAACCTCATGGATGAGCGCAAAGCCAAGTATGGAGTGGATCAAAGCCTGGACATGATCGTGAACGAGGATGAGTCCATCAAGGTGGGCGAATACACGGTGTCCATGAAAGAGATTATGGACGACGTCAAGCTGAGCCGCGGTGAAATTGTCGTGGATGAAATCAATCCGGACGGAAAAGGCGGCCTCAGGATGGCGCAAAACAAGCCTGTTGCTGACGGCGCCGGTCAAGGCAGGGCTGAAAGCGCAACCACTGCAGACGGCGCCGGTCAAGACAGGGCTCAAAACGCAACCGCTGCGGAAGCCCAAGAAGCAAATCTACGGCAGGGAGGGACGGCTTCCAAAGAGGCCGGCGGCGCCCGCGCTTCCACCGGATCGGGCAGCCCTGCCAAGCCCGCCGCCGCTCCTAAAGGCCGCGCCGAGTTCGGCGTCTACGTCGTCCAGCCCGGAGACAACATTTGGAACATTCATTTTAAACTTTTGGACGAATTTTTCGCCCATCAGGGCGTCAGGCTTTCGCCTCTGGCGGACGAGCCTTCAAATAACGGATTCAGTTCCGGCGTCGGTAAAATCTTGAAATTTTCCGAAAATATGGTAGCCATCTATAATTTGAAGACCCGGCAGGTGGATCAGGACCTGAATATGATCCAGCCCTTGAGCAAGGTGGTTGTTTATAATATGACCCATGTGTTCGACCTGTTGCGCCAGATCGACTACAGCCAGGTCAATATGATTCAGTTTGACGGAGATACGCTTTGGCTGCCGGTCAGCGGCAAATAATGAAAAATTGAGGAAAACATGATCAAACGTTACACCCGGGAAGAAATGGGAGCTCTTTGGAACGACGAAAATCGTTTCAGGGCTTGGCTTAAGGTGGAAGTCGCCGCCTGTGAAGCCATGGCGGAATTGGGGATCATCCCCAAGGAAGCGGCCAAAAATATAGCGGAAAAAGCGGACTTTAACGTCGAGCGCATTTTGGAGATTGAGAAAGAAACCAAGCACGACGTCATCGCTTTTTTGACCAACGTGGCCGAGTACGTGGGACCGGACTCCCGTTTCGTCCATAAGGGCATGACCTCTTCGGACGTGCTGGACACCAGTTTCGCCTGGCTTTTGAAGAAAGCCGGCGAGATGATCCTCGAAGGCGTGGACAAGCTCCTGGCCGCCATCAAAAAGCAGGCCATGGAGCATAAATTCACCCCCATGGTGGGGCGCTCCCACGGCATTCACGCCGAGCCCATCACATTCGGCCTGAAAATGGCCGTATTGTACGATGAAGTCAAACGCAACCGGGTGCGCATCGAGCATGCCATTGAGACTATCAGCTACGGCCAGGTTTCCGGCGCGGTGGGCACCTTCGCCAACACCCCGCCCGAGGTGGAGGCCCTGGTATGCAAGAAGCTGGGCCTCAAGCCGGCGCCTGCATCCACCCAGATCATCCAGCGGGACAGGCATGCGGAGTACTTTTCCGCCCTGGCCATCATGGCTTGCACCATCGACAAAATCGCCGTGGAAATCAGGCATCTTCAAAGGACCGAAGTCCTGGAAGCCCAGGAATACTTTTCCAAGGGCCAAAAAGGCTCTTCGGCCATGCCCCACAAACGCAACCCCATCGGATCGGAAAACATGTCCGGCCTGGCCCGGGTTGTGCGCGCCAACGCCATTGCGGCCATGGAAAATGTGGCCCTGTGGCACGAAAGGGACATCAGCCATTCCTCGGTGGAACGGGTTATCGGCCCGGACAGCACCATCCTTATCGACTATATGCTCCACCGCGTTTCCGGCCTGGTGGGCAACCTGGTGGTCAACAAAGACCGCATGATGGAAAACCTGAACCTCATGAAGGGCCTTATTTTCAGCCAGCAGATTCTTTTGGCTCTGGCCGAGGCCGGAGTGAGCAGGGAGGACGCTTATAAGATGGTGCAGACCCAGGCCATGCGCGTTTGGGACGAAGGCGCTGATTTTAAGACCTTGGTCCTGGCCTGCCCGAACATTGGGGCGCACCTGAGCAAAGAAGCTATTGAGGAAATTTTCGACCTGGATTATCATTTCAAACACGTGGACACGATTTTCAAAAGGGTCTTCGGCGAATAATCAATCCGGGTTTTGAAAAAATTCGACGCCCGAGGGAAAAGCCTTAGCCCGTAGGCGGATATTAAAAGGAGGCAGTTTTGATCGATTCATTGTTAAGCACCATGGTAATTGGACAGGCGGCGGGCCAGCAGAACAATCTTGCCTTTTTCGGCATGATGGGCATGATGATTTTAATTTTTTATTTTCTTATCATGAGGCCCCAGCAGAAAAAGCAAAAAGAGCACCAGCAAATGCTGGACGCTTTGAAAAAGGGAGACAAGATTATCACCAACGGCGGTTTTTACGGAAAAATCACTGGGTTGGATGAAAGCACCGTCACCTTGGAGCTTGCGGATCGCGTACGCGTGAAGATCGCCCGGAGCGGCATCGCAGGACTGGCTCAACCCGGAAAATAGGCGGCCCAGTCAGGCGTTTACAAAAACAGCGGACGGGCGATTCGCCTATTCGTTGCTCCAAGGATCAGCCCAGGGGGTTCGGCCTGATAATTGGGGGGAATTTTGGAGTCGCCGCCTTTGGAGGCGACCGGTCATAAAGGGAGTTCACCGTTTTGAAAAACTTCACATTCCGTTTAACTTTGGTTGCAATTGTGCTGGCTCTGGCGCTTTTATTCTTGTGGCCGACCGTAAATCAATGGTTCGTCGATAAAGATAAAGATCATACAGCCTGGCCTCACAAGGTCATCAATCTGGGGCTGGACTTGCAAGGCGGCATGCATCTGGTTTTGGAGGTGCAGACTCAAGAGGCGGTTGTCAGCACCATGGACCGTTACTCCGACGACCTGAAGGAGGGATTGCGGCGGGAGCATATCCGCAGCAAGGATCAGGACTTGATCAATGGAGACACTCTGACCGTCACCATCATTGGCAGCGAAGCTCTGGATAAGTTCAAGAAATGGGCCGGCGAGGAGATGAGCGAACTGGTTCCCGACTACGACACCCAGGGGGAAAACACGGTTTGCACATTCACCCTGCCCGAAAGCGACCAAAAGGCCATCATGGATTCCTCCCGGGATCAGGCCCTGGAGACCATTCGCAACAGGATTGACAAGCTGGGCGTGTCCGAACCTGACATCCGCAAGCAAGGCGAGAAGCGCATCCTGGTTCAGCTCCCCGGCGTCACCGACACCCAGCGCGCCAAGGATATTTTGGTGAGCACGGCCCAGCTTCAGTTCCGGCTTCTGGACGACAGGCAAGACCAGGTGCGGGACTACATCAACCGGAGGCCCCCTCCGGGCACGGAAATTCTGTACTCCAAGAACGTGGACGCCGAAGGCCGGGTGTCTTCCAGGCCTTATCTTGTGAAGAAAAAGGTCCTCCTGACCGGTGAATACCTGGAAAAGGCTTACGCCAACATGCAAGGCCAGTTTTCCGAACCCGTGGTCTCGATTGAATTCAATAAAAAAGGCGGATTCAAGTTCGCCCGGATTACCGGAGAGAATGTGGGCAAGCCCCTGGCCATCGTCCTGGACGGCAGGGTATTCTCCGCGCCGGTTATTCAGGAGAAGATCAGCGGCGGACAGGCCGTGATCACCGGAATCGGGAACATGCAGGAAGCCAGCGACCTGGCCATCATCCTCCAGGCCGGCGCCTTGCCGGTTTCCCTCAAGATTCTGGAAGAGCGCACCGTGGGCGCATCCTTGGGTAAGGACTCCATCAAGACCAGCACCAACGCCATGCTCATCGGATTTGTCCTGGTGGTGATCTTTATGGCGGTCTATTACATGGGTGCAGGCCTTATCGCCAATGTGGCGCTTGTATTAAACGTCGTATTGATTTTGGCCTCCCTTGCCTTGCTGGACGCCACCCTGACCCTGCCGGGCATCGCAGGCATCATCCTGACCATTGGTATGGCGGTGGACGCCAACGTGCTCATTTTCGAGCGCATCCGGGAAGAGATACGGACAGGCAAGGCCCCGGCCTTCGCCGTGGACTCCGGGTTCTCCAAAGCCACCATCACCATTCTGGACGCCAACGTGACCACCTTTGTGGCGGCATTCGTTCTGCTGCAGTTCGGAACCGGTCCGGTCAAGGGCTTCGCGGTCACATTATGCTTCGGCATAGCAGCCAGTATGTTCACGGCCATTGTGGTGTCCCGGTTGATTTTCGACTATTTCCTGTACTATCGCAACGTGCGGAAACTGAGCATATAAGGAAGGCGTAATTATGGAGTGGATTAAACCCGGCATAAACATTGACATCATCGGCAAACGTTTTATCGCCTATGTGTTTTCAGCAATTCTGATCGCCGTATCCTTGGTTTCTCTGGTCATGCACGGCGGCCCCAAGATGGGCGTTGACTTCGCCGGCGGCGCGGAAATGATTTTTAAATTCGAGCAACTGCCCACGGCGCAGGAGGTGCGCAGCGCTTTAGGCGCCATCGGGCTTGAGAAGGCCACGGTTCAGGAAACCCATGTGGAAGGCCAGACCGAGTTCCTGATCCGGACGGATGTGGAAGAAGGAAAAGGCTCGGATATTGCCGAACAAATTGAAGCCGTCCTGGAACAGGCTTTGGGAACCGGTGTGGAGCTCGGCAAGGTGGACATGGTCGGCCCGCAGGTGGGCAAGGACTTGAAGGAACAAGCCCTCATGGCCATGTTTTATGCGCTTTTGTTCATCACGGTTTACATTTCCGGCCGGTTCGAACTCAAATGGATTCCGCCCCTGGTCATGGCTTTGGCCATTATCGGCGTGGCCTATTTTATGGATAAGTTCGACCTGGGCATTCCGGCGCAAATCGCCGTGGCCCTGGTGATCGCCGTGGCGGGGTTCTGGGCGCTTAAGCTGCAATACGCCATGGGCGCCATTGTGGCCCTGATTCACGACGTGATCATCACAGTAGGCGTGTTCTCCCTGGTGGGCAAGGAGTTCAACCTGCCTATTATTGCGGCTCTGCTCACCATTGTTGGGTACTCGCTGAACGACACCATCATTGTGTTCGACCGGATTCGCGAAAACAAGACCAGGCATACACGCAGGGCGCTTGATTTCATCATCAACAGAAGCATCAACGAAACCTTCAGCCGCACCTTGCTGACCTCCCTGACCACGCTGGTCGTGGTAATATGCCTGTATGTGTTCGGCGGCAGCATTATTGCGGATTTCGCCTTTGCTTTGCTTATCGGCGTGCTCATTGGAACGTACTCATCCATTTTTGTCGCCAGTCCCATTTTGTTGGCTTGGCAGAAAGCATCCGGGGAGGCGGCGCAATAAATAACTGAACGAGGGCGCATGGACCAATACTATCCATGGTTCTTTCTGAAAAGCGTTCCTGGAATCGGAAACCTCCTGTTTCGCCGTTTACTGGAGCGCTTTTCGCATCCTGAGGAGGTCATTAAAGCCTCCCAGTCAAGGCTGACGGCCGTCCAGGGGATATCCCCCAGGCTGGCCCGGGCCATTTTGAACCATAAGATGCCCGGCCATGTGCTGGACGACATGAAAGCCGCCCGGCAAAGCGGCTTTGCAATCGTCACCTTTGCGGATGAGGGATATCCTCCTCTGCTCCGCCACATTCCCGACCCGCCTCCATTGCTGTACGTTTACGGCGAATTGCCGAAGGGGGAGCGGAACGTGGCGGTTGTCGGCTCCCGCAGCGCGACGTATTACGGCCTGGACGCCACCTTTAAAATTTGCCGCGATCTTGCCGATCAGGGGGTTGTTGTGGTGTCCGGCATGGCAAGGGGGATAGACACCCGAGCTCATCAGGGCGCTATGGAGGGAGGCGGAAAAACCGTGGCGGTCCTGGGTTGCGGCCTAGGCAAGGTGTATCCCCGGGGAAGTGAGGATCTCTATCAGAAGATCGCCCAAAACGGGGCGGTGATTTCGGAGTTTCCTGTGGGCTCGGAGCCCGAAGCCCGCCATTTTCCCATAAGAAACAGGATTATCAGCGGCATGTGTAAAGCCGTCCTGGTGGTGGAGGCCGCCCAAAAATCCGGATCCCTGATCACTGCCAATTTGGCCGCCGAGCAGGGGAGGGAGGTTTTCGCCGTACCAGGCAGCGTGGAGTCGCATAAAAGCGCTGGAACCAATCGGTTGATCAAGCAGGGCGCCGGCCTGGCGGAAAGCGCCCAGGACATTTTGGAAGCCCTGGCCCTTTCCAGCCATGAGCCCGCTGCGCGATCGGCCACGGCCCTGGAAGAACCATTGAATCCGGCGCCGGCGCCAGCCATGGGACTTGCGGAAGACGAGCAAACCGTGTTAGAAGCGCTGGGGCCGTATCCCATTCACATCGACGTCCTGGTGCAGCGCCTGGGTATGCCGGTGGGGACTTTGTCCGCGTCATTACTTCAATTGGAACTTAAAGGGCTTGCCAGGCAGGAGCCCGGCAAGCTGTTTTCCCGAGGAACAAGTTTACAGTGAGCAAGCCTTTAGTCATTGTGGAATCACCCACAAAAGTTCGTACCGTAAAAAAGTATTTGGGAAACGATTATAATGTGGCCGCCACCGTGGGCCACGTGAGGGATCTGCCTCAGAAGAATATCGGTATTGATATTGATAATAATTTCGAGCCTCAATACGAAGTCATTCCCGGTAAGCAAAAAGTCATCTCCAACCTGAAAAAGCTCGCAAAGGATGCGGCTGAAATATTTCTGGCCCCTGACCCGGACCGTGAAGGGGAGGCCATCGCCTGGCACACGGCCCAACTGCTGCAAGGGAAAAACCGGCGCTTCCACCGGGTGCTTTTTCATGAGCTGACCAAGAACGCCATCCTCAAATCCATGCAAAACCCTCTGGAACTGGACAAAAGCAAGTTCGAAGCCCAGCAAATTCGCCGCATCCTGGACAGACTGGTGGGCTATCAGGTGTCGCCGCTCTTGTGGAAGAAGGTGCAGCGGGGATTGTCCGCAGGCAGGGTGCAAACCGTGGCCGTGCGCATGATTTGCGAGCGGGAGCGGGAGATCCAGGCCTTCGATCCGGAGGAATACTGGAGCATCACCGCCCATCTGCAAAAGGACGAACCTCCGGTCTTTCCGGCCAAGCTCCTGAAGATCGACGACAAAAAAGCCAAGGTGTCCAATCAGGAGGAAGCCGACGCCGTCCTTAAGGAGTTGGAAGGCGAAACCTATGTGGTGGACCGGGTTATCAAGAAAACGGTCAGAAGAAATCCTCTGCCGCCGTTCACCACCAGCAAGCTCCAGCAGGACTCCATCCATAAGCTGCGTTTTTCCGCCAAAAAGACCATGCTTTTGGCGCAGCAGCTTTATGAGGGCATCGACTTGGGACCGGGAGAGCCCGTGGGCCTCATCACCTACATGCGTACGGACTCCACCCGCGTTTCCAACGAGGCGGCCATGGAAGCTCTGGGCTACATCGGCAAGGTGTACGGGCCCGAATACCGGCCGGACAAACCCCGGTTTTTTCAGAACAAGAAAAAGGTCCAGGACGCCCACGAAGCCATTCGCCCCACCAACGTGCTCCGCACTCCTAATCAGGTGTCGGACGTCTTGTCCAAGGATCAACTGGCCTTGTACACGTTGATCTGGCAGCGCTTTGTCGCCTCCCAGATGAATCCGGCCCTGTTTGATCAGACTTCCGTTTCCGTCAAGGCGGGGCGCTACATGTTTCACGCCACAGGGAGCACCTTGAAGTTCAAGGGATATCTCATGGTGTACGATTCCGGCGATGGGGACAAGGACGCCAACAAGATCATGCTGCCCGTGCTGGAGGAAAAAATGATCCTTCAGTGCACCAAGCTGGAGCCCAAACAGCACTTCACTCAGCCGCCTCCGCGCTTTTCAGAGGCCAGCCTGGTCAAAGAGCTGGAGGAAAACGGGATCGGCCGCCCCAGCACCTATGCGGCCATTTTATCCACCATTCGGGATAAAGGCTACGTGGAACTGGTCAAGCGCTATTTCCGGCCCAGCGAGTTGGGGTTCATTGTCAACGATCTTTTGGTTTCCAGCTTTGGGGACATCTTTGAAGTGCCTTTCACCGCCCAGATGGAGGACAACCTGGACAAGGTGGAAACCTCCCAGGCCAATTCCCTGGAAATTCTGAACGCTTTCTATAATTCCTTTAAACAGGACCTGGAAAACGCCGGCGACACAATGGTCAGCGTCAAGGGCGTGGGCGTGCCCACCGGCATCAAGTGCCCCCAGTGCGAAAAGGAATTGCACATCAAAATTGGAAAAAACGGCCCCTTCCTGGCCTGCTCGGGATATCCCGACTGCCGCTTTACACGGAATTACGAACGGGACGAAAAGGGCGGCATTGTCATGGAAACGCCCCCCGAGACCGAGGAGACCGACGAGGTCTGCGACAAGTGCGGCAAGCCCATGCTGGTCAAAAGCGGCCCGTATGGAACCTTTCTCGGGTGCTCGGGATATCCTGATTGCAAAAACACCAAAACCATGAACGGCGGCGCCCAGCAGAATCAGGCCACGGGCATCAAATGCCCGGTGGAGGGCTGCGACGGCGAAATTCATGAAAGACGGTCCAAGCGGGGCAAGGTTTTTTACGGGTGCAGCAGATATCCCAAATGCGATTTTGCAACCTGGGACAAGCCCGTGGACAAACCCTGCCCGGTCTGCCAATCTCCCTTTCTTGTGGAAAAATCCACCAAGAAAAGCGGCGTATATTTAAAGTGCCCGACCCGCGGCTGTAAATACAGGGAGGACCACCAATAGCCGCCTTGGGAAAATGGCTTAGCCTTATTTGAATTGTTTTCATGCTTAGCAACGCCTTGGAGCGTCCCCTGCTTCAAGGCGTTTTTTGTTTTTGATGGGGCGATTCAGCTTCTTGTATATCCATCTGTTTATTAGCAAAGAATTTGAAAAAGAAAGATGTTATTCGGGGGCAGTGCGAATGAATATAGCCTAATAGTGGGATAATTATGTAGACAATCCCTTTTGTTTGTGACACTATAGGCGACTTTATTTCAGCAACTTTCAAATTGGCTGAAATTTTGTGGTAATGCCTGGGTCGGGTTAAACACTGCGGCGGTCTTGCCGCCCTAAAACGAAAAGAGGGGGATGCAAGGCTTCCAAGCAGCAAAGCGGAGCCTGATCGTACATCAAAACATAATCATTTTATCAGCTCGGAGGAAAATATGAAAAAGATTTATTGGATTGTTGCAACAGTTATTATCATGGCTGCATTTTTCAGCGCGCCCGCCATGGCGGACGATGCAACCGGCACGTGGGCTGTGGGCGTTAAGGCGGGATACAATAACATATTGGATGATACCAAGCTGGAAACCCAGTCCGGCGATATTGACTACGTATACGACGAAACAGCCGTGTTCGGGATTTACGGAACCTATTATTTCAACAAATATTGCTCCCTGGCTTTCGGCGTTGATTATTCCGAATACACATTTACAGAGGAAACGGCCGGAGTTGCCCTCGAGGCCGGCGATATTCAGCAAATCCCGGTGTACTTCACCGTGCGGGGGCATTGGGCCAACGACTCCATTTGCACGCCTTACGCAGGCATAGGCATGGGCTACTACTTCAACGAATTTGATCAAAAAGTCACGGGTCCCTCTGTCGAGCTTAAGAATGATTTTGGCTTTCACGCAGTGGGCGGCGTGGAAACCCGTTTTACGGAGAATTTCGGAGTGGATGTGGAATTGAAATATACGGATCACTCTTCGGAATATGAGTTTGATTACGGAGTCTTAACCTTGCATGAAAGCACAGATCTGGATGCTTTCTCGGTCACTCTCGGGTTCAAATACTACTTCAAATAGAGTTTTTCTCCTTTAGATCAAACGCCCCGGCCGCCGAGCGGTCCGGGGCGTTTTGCGTCCTATTCTTCAAGAGCCTTTCCCTTTTCCTCGATGGCGTTTCTTGCGTCATAGTCGCTTTTCAGCATGATGTATGTGGAACTTCCCGGATAGTAATAAGCCAGCGCCTGGGATTCGATTAGCGACTGCACCTCGGGTTTGATGGCCCGGAACCTCATCCCCACCTTTTTGGCCAGGTCTTTCGGATATAACATGGGCTTTCCCCGTTTGGAGCTGTCTTTCAGAGCGGCCAGAATTTTTTCCTGTATCTCGTTCATATGCATCTCCTTTGTTTTTGAGTGGAAAGAGGCAAGTTCCGCCTCTCTTGGGAGAAAGTATGTACTTAAGTAAGTACATTTGTCAATAAAAAATTTTGCGCCTTAACTAACCCATCCGTTTTTTAAACTCCAATTGGAACGAATCAGGCAGCAATTCAAAGAGGTTATTGCGGGAGATGTATTTGTAAAATGATTGTCCGCCTTTGACGTTGGAAAAGTAGCTGCGGGAGACTGGATAGTTTTTCCAAAAGGTTTCCAAATAGTGTGCGGCCTTTTGCTTAGGCGGCCAATCCTTTGGGTAGTCGGTCGCTTTCCACTTTTTGTGCTCAGGAATTTCCGGCGGGAGTTTTTCGGTGATTTCCCCCAGATCGACAAGGCTGGAAAGTCCCGATTTCAGCGTGTAGAAGCCTTCTTTCCCGGACTTTAGTTTTTCAATACGGTCTTTGAGCCTTTTGTTTTCGGCTTCAAGGGAGGCGATGCGGGCTTTTAATGCTTCAATTTCATCAAGTTGAGCTTCTTCCATGGAATCAAGCTCTCCTTCCTGATTAAATTCCAAGTTAAGAAAGGCTGCATGGATTTTATACCTTGAAACCGTATATCTATCAAGTCTTCATGGGTAAACGCAATCCAAACAAAATAGGGGTTGCAAAATTTCGTCAATTGTTGCACAACCGCTCCGGAAGTTGATTCACGCGTTTGGGGCAGGGACGCCTGGAAATGGGAGGCGGCATCTGTCCGAGGCGCGTTTTTATTTTTATTCAAAAGAGGCTGGAAAAATTAGCCATGGCAAATAAAGAGCAAAACAGCGGCATCCGCAATGTGGCGATCATCGCCCACGTCGACCACGGAAAAACCACCCTGGTGGACGCTATGTTCCGTCAATCCGGCATGTTCCGGGAAGGAGCGGTGGTCCAGGACCGCCTGATGGACAATCTGGAACTGGAGCGGGAGCGCGGCATCACCATTGCGGCCAAGAACTGCTCCGTGAAATACAAAGACATCAAGATCAACATCATCGACACCCCCGGCCACGCCGACTTTGGCGGAGAGGTGGAGCGCGCCCTGACCATGGCCGACGGCGCCCTGCTTTTGGTGGACGCGTCGGAAGGCCCGCTGCCCCAGACCCGTTTCGTCTTGCAGAAAACCCTGCAGGCGGGCCTGCCGGTTCTGGTGGTCATCAATAAGATCGACCGCAAAGACGCCCGCCCGGACGAAGTCCTGGACGAAATATACGACCTGTTCATTGACCTGGACGCCACGGACGAGCAGCTTGATTTTCCCTATCTTTACGCTATCGGCCGGGACGGGGTCGCCATGGAATCCCCTGAGGATAAAGGCGAAGACCTGCGCCTGCTGTTCGACGCCATTTTAGAAAAGGTTCCGCCTCCGTCCTATGATCCTGATGAACCTTTTCAGATGCTGGTGGCCGACCTCAGCTATTCCGACTACGTGGGCAGGCTGGCCGTGGGCCGCGTCTTTAACGGGCGCGTGAAACAGCGCCAGGAACTGGTTTGCCTGTCTGAAAAGGACAAGCACATCCCCCTGAAGGTGACCAAGCTCCAGTCTTACGAAGGAAACTCCCTGGCGGAAATCACCGGCGCCGAACCCGGCGATATCGTGGTGTTGGCCGGCATCGAAAACGTGACCATCGGCGACACCATTTGCACCCTGGACGCCCCCAAGGCTTTGCCGCGCGTACGGGTGGACGAGCCCACCGTGTCCATGCGTTTCGGCCCCAACACCTCGCCCCTGGCCGGCAAGGAAGGCAAGCTGGTGCAGTCCTCCAAGATCGAGGAGCGGCTTTTCAAGGAAACCCTGCTGAACGTGGGCATCCAGGTGGAGTTGGCCGAAGACAGGGAAAGCTATATTGTCAAGGGCCGGGGCGAGTTCCAGATGGCCATCCTGGTGGAAACCATGCGCCGGGAGGGCTTTGAACTCACGGTGGGCAGGCCCCAGGTCATCCTCCGGAAGAAAGAAGGCGTGCTCATGGAGCCCATCGAGCACTTGTTCATCGACTGCAGCGAGGAGTTCATGGGCGTAGTCACGGAAAAAATTTCCATGCGCAAAGGCAAAATGACCAACATGGTCAACAAGGGCACCGGCCGGGTCCGCATGGAGTTTTCCACGCCGTCTCGCGGCCTTATCGGCTATAGGGACGAGTTTCTCACCGACACCAAGGGCACGGGCATCATGAACTCCATCCTGGAGGGATACGGCGAATACCGCGGCGACTTCCCCTCCCGGTTTTCCGGCTCCATCGTCTCCGACCGGGCCGGCTCTGCCGTGGCGTACGCCTTGTTTAACCTGGAGCCCAGAGGCCGCCTGTTCCTGGTTCCCAACGATCCCGTCTACGAGGGAATGATCGTGGGCGAGCACAATCGCGAAAACGACATCAACGTCAATCCCTGCAAGGAGAAAAAGCTGACCAACATCCGGGCCTCCGGCAAGGACGACGCCGTCACCCTTACTCCTGTGAAAAAAATGACTTTGGAGCAGGCCCTGCACTTTATCAAGGAAGACGAGCTGGTGGAGGTCACGCCGAAATCCCTGCGTTTGCGTAAAGCCGTGCTTTCCGCCCAGGCCCGCTACCAGATGCGCAACGCCAAAGCCAAAGCCTTGAATAAGGAACAGTAACAAAGAGAACGACGGAAAAGCGAAAATATAAAAGATTAGCTGCGCCTCCGGCGGCGAACTTTTTGTAAAAAGTTCGACAAAAACTTTTCCATGGCGCTTCGCGCAAGAGAATGTCAGGCGGAAGCGGGCGCATACATCGAACCGACAAAACTGGATGGAGTTCCTTTTGTTGGGTTTCGTTTGAATCTTTCCTGGGTTCGGGCGTCCTCACTAACGGATTTAACCGTTAGGCCTTTTTAAAACCGAACATACTCTACCCAACCTGCCGTCTTTATAAATAAAACGTAGGTTGGGCAGAGCCCCGCGAAACCCAACAAATGAGGACGTACAAAGCGTCCAGGCGCCTCGGTTTTCAGAGCACAGCTCCTCACCCCGGCCAGCCCTGGCAAGATGTTGCTTTACCAGGGCTGATTAACCAATTCCGCACTCCAAGCACTTAAGCATAACACCTATAACAATCCGTACTGCACGGCGTCCCTTTCCAACTGCCCGCGGAAGTCGGGATGGGCGATGGAGATCATGGCCTGCACCCGCTGGGACGTGGTTTTTTGCCATAAATAGGCGATGCCGAACTCTGTCACAATGTACATGACGTCGGCCCGGACGCTGGTGACGGCGGTGCCCGGAGCAAAGACGGAGACGATCCGGGACTGCAGGCCGCCGTTTCTGTCCTTGTAAGTGGACTTGAGGGCGATGAAGGATTTGCCGCCCTTGGACTGGGTTGCGCCCCGGACGAAGTCAGCCTGGCCGCCGGTTCCGCTGTACATGGAAAAGCCTATGGACTCGGAGGCCACCTGACCGGTCAGATCCACTGACAGAGCGTTGTTGATGGAGATGAAGTTGTCGTTCCGGGCGATGTTTTGGCGGTTGTTCACGTAAAATACCGGGGCGAAAGTCAATGTGGGGTTCCGGTCGATGAACTCATAGGTGGCTTTGGAGCCGATGCATAATCCGCCGATAAGCCCTTTGCCGTGGTGGAAGTTCTTGGCCCGGTTGGTGATGACTCCCCGCTCGGCCAGGTCCACCATGGAATCCGTTAGCAATTCCGTGTGTATGCCAAGGTCCTTTTTGTGGTCCAAAAAGTGTCCCACGGCGTTGGCCACCCCGCCGATTCCAATCTGGATTGTGGCCCGGTCCGGAACCTGCTCGGCGATCAACTGGCCTATTTTCATTTCCGCTTCCCCGATTTTTATCTCGGGCATTTCGGGAATAGGATGGCTGCTTTCCACAATGGCGTCCACCTCGCTCACGTGGATGACGTTTTCCACGCCGTTTACGTATGGGCATTGATCGTTCACCTGGACGACCACCTTTTTCACGAGGTCGCGCATGAACCCGTTGTGGTAGATGCCCGTAGGGCCGAAGCTCATGTAACCCTTGGCGTCCGGCGGAGATACTTCACACATGAGATAATCCCAGTCCGCCACGCCGTAGCAGGCTTTATCCGCATTGGAGAAATGAAAGGAAAAATTCTCCGTGTTTTTTTCCGCAGCGAACATTCTTTCCACGGGCCCGTAAAAAGTAGTGATGTAGTTCAAATGCCCCTTGTACTCCCTTTTCAGAAATTCAAAAGGATACATCAACAGCCCGGACCACAAAGTGACGTTCTCCAGTTCCTGATAGCGTTTGCACAAGGCGTTGACCAAGTCCGGAGGAGCGCTGTTGGCGCCTGAAAAGGTGATGTTCTCTCCTGATTTGATGTGGGACATGGCTTCTTCCGCAGTGGTCAGCTTCTGCTTGTAAAGACTCATCCATTCCATGGCGGCTCTCCTTTTCATATGAGTTTGAACGCTGCGCCCGGTTTTGGATAAGCAAAACTGTCGCCGGGCTTTGCCGAACTAGTTAACCACTCGTTGAGCAACGCTTGTGCCAGGAAGAGCCTGTGAACACTTATGAGTTTAATGCTTTGATATTAAGATAAAAAATGCCATTAATGCGCGGTCGTGCGTACGCAGGTGAAGCATGTGGAATGTTGAAAGAATTTACAATATGTAAAATCAAAAGAGGAGACGGCCTAAAAAATTGGGGACTAATACCTTGGTGCGCATTGTTTTATACGAAGTACTCACGCCACGGCTTGCAATGCCAGGGGCATAAGCGCGGCCGGGAAAGGCTCCAACGCGAATGGACTGGCGGGAACCGAGGTTGATTTTTGGAAAGGGTGGCCCTGGCAAGGTTTTTATTTGCCTGGGGCCGGAGGCCAAAAGGTGCGGCTGATTAAGCATCTTGGAATTGGAGACGATGAGCGGACGGACGGCCCGGGTCGAGTTCCTTTTGTTGGGTTTCGTTTGAAGCACCCCAGGCTTCGAGCGTCCTTAATAACAGATTCAACCGAAGGCCCTTTCTAATGCGGTGCTTATTCTATACAAACTACTGTTTTTATGAATAAAAAGCAGGTTGGGTGGAGACCCGTGAAACCCAATAAACAGGGGAGGCAGAGGGTTCCAAGCGTTTTGCTCCGCACCGGCGCGCTCCCCCGTCTTGGCCAGCCCTGTTTTTGGCAGAGTATCTTCAATACAAAGCCGGCTGCCAAATGGTTTTGGCGAACTTGGCCATTTTGATGTAATTGGGCGCTTCCCGTCCGTTAAAGTATCCGCAGGCGCGGTAGTATGCCAGGTCCTTGACCCAGTTTTTCAGGGAGGTGGTGTTTTCCATCCACCGGCCTGCCAGGGTGAAAGGATGCCGGGCCATTTGCATGAAGGGCCAGAAAAGTTCGGAGGGGTCCCGGAAGCATTCCCAGTCGCACAATCTGCATGCGGCGTTGCGGTCGATGGTTTTCATATCCAGGTCGTAGTATTTGCCCATATTATCCTTGCCGCGGAAACCGCAGGGATAGGTGTTGCCGCCTTCCGCATCCACAAAAAAGTAGTCGATGCCGCCCAGGCAGGGGCGGGATTCCTTATGGCCGTTGGAATAGTCTCCCTGGAGGGCCATGAGGGATGTCACCGGCGAGAAGATGCGGATGACCGGCCTGTATTTGCCGATGGTTTCGGCCAGGGCCTTGAACAACAGGGATTTTTCCAGGGGGGTGAATCCCGTGATGTTTTCGGTGGACGTGGCGGCGTACACTGCGCTCAGGCCTTCGCTTTCCTCTTCGTTGATGCTCATGGGATAGCATGTGTTGACCATGGTGAACCCCAGGTCGTTCACGAAATGGTAGAAGTTATCAAAGGCCTTTTTAAATCCGGTGTAAAACAGGACGGTTTCGCTGGTTTGTCCGTCCGTGATTCCGGGCGGGATGAAGAGCTTGGCCGTGGAGTCGCCGCCCGTATTCCTGTTTATGCCCAGGTTGGCAGAAGGATAAATCCCGCGCTCCTGAAAAATCGGGATGGCCTTTTCCATGCCTTCCACCAGGCCGGGGAAGCCGCGCATTTTCTCGTGGTATTCCGGAGCGTGGGAATCCACGCTCACCCAGAAGTTTCGCAAGGGCGTGTCAGCCAGGGCGTCGGCGACTTTTTTTACCCTGTCCTCAAAATTCGGGCTGCCGGGATTGGCGAAAAAGAAGCCGTTGGTGCCCGTGCGCGTGTATTCGATTCCCGCCTGCCCGGCGTGCTTCAGCAGCTCCGCGATTTCGTCCAGGTACAGGAGAGGCTCGCCGCCGGTGAGCGAAAGCGCTTTGACGCCCTTGACCGCGGCCGCGTCGATGATGCGTTTGCACTCGTCCATATTTAGTGTGGAGCGTGAGAACTTGTTTCCCTTGTTCATGCCGCACTGAGGACAGGTAGCATTGCATTTATTGGTGAACTGGATGATCAATTGTCCGGGGCTGATTCCCTTGAACACGCCCGCAGCGGTTTTGATTCCTCCGAAAATATTCTTTGCAGTCGCCATAATCAGGCAGCCCTCCCGTAGCTTTCCCAGAGTTCCATGTACTTGGATTCAAAGGAATGCCTTTGCATGTAGTCCCTGGCGTCCAGGCCCATTTGCTTTCTGAGCTCCGGGTCCGAGGCCAGCTTGAGCACTACCTCCTTGAAGGCCGCCGCGTCGTGGGAAGGCACGATAAACCCTGTTTTGCCGGACACGCAGTTTTCCCTGGGGCCGCCTTCGTCCGAGACGACAACGGGCACGCCCGATGCCTGGGCTTCCAGGATGGCGTTGCCGAAGGTGTCGGTGGTGGAGGGGAACACAAAGACGTCGGCCGAGGCGTAGGCCTGCTCCAGGTCATTGCCCTGTAAGTAGCCGGTGAAGGTGGCGTTTTCTCCCTGCAGGACTTGTTTCATCTCCTTGAGATAAGGACCGTCGCCCACCACAATAAGGTGCAGCTTGTCGTTTTCGCGGCGCATTTCCTTGAATGTTTCGGCCAGGAACGGCAGGTTCTTTTCCTTGGAAACCCGGCCCACGTACAGGAGCTTGGTGACTGAGTCGTCCAGGTTGAAATGGGAGTTGTAAAAGCCGTTGCGGTTTCTGGGATGAAACCGGTCGATGTCGATGCCGCGTTCATAGAATTTGATTTTGTTTTTGGAAATGCCTTTTTCCGCCAGCTCCGCGCCCGTGGCCCTGGAAGGCACGTAGATTTTGTCCATCTGGTCGTAGTACCAGACGATGTATTTCCAGCCCAGGTCCTCCATATTGGGATCGCCGGTGATAAGGCTGGCGTACTGGGGCAGGGCGGTATGATAGGTGCCGTAGATGGGCAGCTTGAGCACCCTTGCAATGGCCAGGGCGGCCAGGCCGATGGGGCCTGGAGTGGCCGAGTGGATATGGGTGAAGTTATTTTCGTAGCAGTAATCGATCATTTCCATAAGGGGCGGATAGTACAGTTTGATTTCCTGGTATTCAGGCAGGCCGAACTCGCCCACCGCCTTGAAGTGCTTGACGCCGGGCTTGCCGTTTTCAGGGCCGCAGGTGATCATGGTCAGGGGGATTTCGTTTTTCCTGGCGATGTCTATCTGCATGTTCAGGGTCAGGGCCACGCCGTTGATCTCGTGCAGGGTGTCCGTAAAATGGCCCATGCGGACCTCCGGCTTGGACACGCTTTTATTGTCCGGCGCAAAATGGAGCTTGCAGTTGCGGACCATGTTTCTGCCGTTTGCGAAGACCGCCCAGGCCACCAAATAAGGGGAGAGCATGGTGTAAAGCGATCCCGCCGAGCCCAGCATGTGGAAGAGGTCGAAGAAGTTGCCCGTGGAGAGTTTGTCCAGGGCCTTGTCCGCCGAGGCCTTGAGCACGGTTTCGCTCATTTTGTTGACGAAGCGGAACCACACCTCGGGCTTCTGAATGGGCGGTGGGGACGGATCCTTGACCAGCCGGTACATGGCCGAGTTGTTCAGGATGACCTTCCTGGCTTCCATTTGAAGCATTTCCTGAAGGTTTTGAGGCTCGGCCTTAAAAAAACGGCCTTTTCGCGAATTATGGAAAAGGCCTTTGAGTCGATCCACAAACCCTGCGTCCGGTTCTACGCCGGCGGGGCAGGGGCTCATGACCTGGTCAATGAACTTGGTCAGCACCTCGCCTTCCACAAAGCGGTCCAGGCTGAATTTTTGTTTATAGTACTGAAAGGCGATGCTGTAGATGTTGTGGGCCAGGGTTTTGGGCTCGGAGGCCTCGCCGCCGGGCACGGCCCTTCCCGCCGCAATCTCACGGAGAAAGGAGTTTTTGTCGTCCAGGTCGCACTCCACCTGGGTATAGGTTGTGGCGATGGTCAGGGAGGAATGGTCGTCGGAGCCGGAAATAAGCTGCTTTTTCCAGGGCGCTTTTCCGCAGGGCTCCAGATTGTGCATGTCCGCCAGTTCCTCCAGTTTTTCCTTGGTCAGCCCTTTCACCAGATTCGTGATGAATTGGTTCTGGAGTACGTCCCGGGCGCCGTTGGCTTCCAGGATATTGAAGAGCACCAGAAATTTTTCCACGTGCTGGGGCGTGAGCCGGTCGTTGATGGGAAACAGAGGATGGGCGATGGCGTGCAGCAAATCCTGATCCCGGAGGTATTTGACCAGATCGTAGATGTTCTTGCGGATGAGGCTGATTTCCTGGTGCTGGCTTTCCGTTATATCGTACACCAGCACATGGGCTTTGCATCCGTCTTCGGGAAAATAGGATGTCACTTCCTCGCTGATGAAGGTTCCCGGCAGATGGGCGATTTCAAGGGCGCCGCCGATGGAATTGTGATCCGTAATGGTCACCAGGTTCATGCCTCGATCCCTGGCGATGCGGTAGAGTTCCGTGGGTTCGGTGTAGCTTTCCGCCGCGCCCAGTTTCCTCAAGACCCATTCGGAAGGCCTTTTGGAATACTTGGAGTGCACGTGCATGTCTGTCTTAAGCATCATGGTTTTCATGGCGTTTTCCTCAATTTTTATTTTAGAGTGGGTGGATGCTCCTTGGCGTGCCGCGCTTTTTTATTGAGACGCCCCACTGCTTGCTAAGCCTTATTGACGGCGTTGGTCGATGTAGTACGAATTGCCCTGGATGGTTTTGGCTTTTTTCTTTACTTCCGAAGCCAGGGACGCCAAGCGCCCGTATGATTCTATCACCCGGTTCTGGGTGGTGATTATTGCGATGGACAAGGAAAGAAGGGGGAAATCCCTTTGCTCTCCCTTGCGGTCCTTGCTGGTATAAGATCCTTTTTCCAGGACCTCTTCCGGGTAAAACTTACGGCTTTCCACGGTAAAGCGATGGAGGACGGCCTCGCAAAAGCGCTCGATGCCTCCGGCCCGGCAGATCACCACGAAATCGTCTCCGCCTATGTGGCCCACAAACCCCAAAGGGTCCCACTCCTGGGTCATGTCCCTCAGGATGTTTCCCACCAGGCGGATGACCTGGTCTCCCTGGTCGAACCCGAAATTGTCGTTAAAAGGCTTGAAGTCGTCCAGGTCAAAGTACATGACCGCAAAAATGTTTTTTGCGTTCAGCCTGTCTGCGATTTCCGTTTTGATCAGGTTGTTGCCCGGAAGGCCGGTGAGCGGATTGGCCTGTTTGGCCATGTTGATCTTTTGCTGGGTGATGGCTTCCAGCAAATCATGAATCTGGACGACGCCCATGTACGATCCGTTAAGGACGATGATCAGGGCGTCGTATACAGAGGTCGAGTCCCGCGTGATAATGGTCCGGGCCACGTCGTCCAGGGGCGTGGAGGCTTCGAAGATCATGCCCGTTTCCATGATATTTTCCACGTTTTTCCGGGCGAACAGATCGTAGCCGTACTTATGGCCCAGTTTGTAGAAAATTTTGGTCTTGTGGATGATGCCTACAGGGCGATTGTCTTTGACTACAGGGACCGAGGAAAGATCTTTCTCAAGGTCAAATCGCTTGAGGATGCCTTCCACTTTGTGGTCATTGTTTACAGGAGCAATGTATTTGGCTAGGGAGCCGATAAAATTGCCCACTTCCAAGCCGTTAACCGCGGGTTGATTTATTCTGAGGATTTCGCTTTTGGCTTCGGAGCTGCAGGACACCGGCTTTTTATTGGGCCTTGCCAAAAAATACCCCTGACCAAGGTCCACTTTCAGGGCCGCCACGGTTTCCAATTCTTCCTTGGTTTCAATTCCTTCGGCGACTACCAGGGCGTTTATTTTGTGGCAGAAAGAGACAAAGGCGGAAAGAAGCATTTGCTTTTTGGTGGATTTATCGATGCCGGCAATCAAAAAACGATCCATCTTGACGATAAACGGTTCGATTTGGGCGAGCATTTTCAGCCCGGCGTATCCTGAGCCCAGATCGTCAATGGCGATCCGGAATCCCTGCTGGCGATAAGAATCGATGGTTCTTTTAAAAAGCTCGTCGTCCCGGATGCAAAAGCGCTCGGTGAGTTCAATGATGATCTTGTCCCGAATGCCGAACAACTCGTCCAGCATGCAGGTTACGTCGCCGTGACGGCACTCCGGCGTGCGAAAAACGGAGGGGCATAGGTTGATGCAAACCGGACGCGTCAGGCCCAGATCCTCGGCCTTTTTCATGGCGCTTCTTTGGCAGACGCGCTCCAGTTGCAGCGTTTTTTGAAAAAACTGGCTGGCCTGGAACAGAGATTCCGTATTGGGAAAACTGGACTCGCCCTTGATGCGGCTCAGGGCCTCGTATGCGAAAACATCCCCTTTGTGCAAATCGACGATGGGCTGAAAAACCGTTTCTATGCTTTGGTTTTCAATGATGTCCACCAAACTTTGGTAGCAGCCTGTTTCGTATACTTTCAAATTGTCACTGACTTGTTTGAAGTCCAGAATTTCCTGTTCCCATGTGGTTAGAGCTTGAAACATAGCGCGCCCATCATCCCCTTGATTGTTCGCGATCCTTTTTTCTCAAGGGCACTGTGCGCCCAAGGTGTTAGGGAAGCATTAGGGGCGAAATAATATTCCGTTAACCGGATTATTCACTCGATAAAGGGACTTGGGACGAAGGGAGCTTTTACAAATAAAATACGTTTTCGGCGTTTACATTCCTCTTTTCGGTGTGATGATTTACCCGTAATAATCTGCCTTCTTGACATTAGTGCTTTGTGGTGTTATTTTTGCAATAAAAAAGATTTGAACAGAAAATAAATTGTTCGAAAGAGCTGTTCGCAAAAGCAAGGCTTGTTGCGGACTGAGGGAGACGCCGTAGAAAGCGCCTGAAAAAACAGTAAAAAGCGCCATCAAGGAAGTAAAGGAGACAATGGAAACCGACAACCAACCGCCACTTATGAGGCCCCCCAAGCCCGGGGAAGGCCTCGTAGTGCATGAACTCATCCGCAATTGCGCGCCGCTGGATCTGAATTCGGAATATGCATATCACTTGCTATGCCGTCATTTTGCGTCTACGTGCGTTATCGCCGAGTTGGAATCCCGCATAGCCGGGTTTATTTCGGGATACATCAAGCCAAGCGACGATCAGACCTTTTTTGTCTGGCAGGTGGCAGTTTCGCCTGATTTCCGCAAGAGAGGGCTGGGCCTCTCCATGCTTCACTGGCTTGCGGATCAAACCGATTGCAAGCAATTCGAAACTACGATCAGTCCATCCAACAAGGCCAGCCAAAGCCTGTTTTTGCGATTCGCCGAGGACAGGAGTCTGGATGTTCGGCGAGAGACGTTTATCGAAGCTTATGAAACGGAAAAGGGGCTCCATGAGGAAGAGATTCTTTTCCGGTTTGTTCCAAGCCAAAAACTTAAATAAAAAGAGGATATTACAATGCGTATATTTGAAAACTACGAGTCCCGCGTCAGGGGCTACATTCGCGCTTTTCCGGTAATTTTTGAAAAATCTTACGGTTCCATACTCACGGACACCATGGGTAAGGAGTACATTGATTTTTTCGCCGGAGCGGGAACCCTTAACTACGGCCACAACAACGACAACGTTTCCAACGCCATGATCGAGTATTTGAAAAGCCAGGGCGTAGTCCACGGATTGGACATGGCCACCAAGGCCAAGGAGCGTTTTTTGGAGAGCCTGGTTTACGGAATTTTGGAGCCTCGCAACCTGCAATACAAGGTGCAGTTTACAGGCCCCACCGGCACCAATGCGGTGGAAAGCGCCCTCAAGCTGGCTCGTATGGTCAAGGGGCGTTCCAACGTAGTGGCGTTTACCAACGGATACCATGGACTTTCCATGGGCTCCCTTGGAGTGACGGGTAACACCTTTTATCGCGACGAAGCGCACATCAGCCGAAGCAACGTGAGCTTTCTGCCTTTTGACGGCTACATGGGGCCGGATATCAATACCTTGGATTTGTTCAGAAAGCTCCTGAACGATAACTCCAGCGGACTGGATCTTCCGGCAGCCGTGATTCTGGAAACCATCCAGGCGGAGGGCGGCGTGAACGTAGCCCGTCCCGAATGGCTGGCCGAATTGGCGGAAATTTGCCACGAATGGGACATCCTGCTGATCGTGGATGACATCCAGGTGGGCAACGGCCGTTCAGGGGATTATTTCAGCTTTGAAGAATCCGGAATCAAGCCGGACCTGGTCACCTTGTCCAAGGCCATTGGCGGAGGCCTGCCTTTGGCCCTCATGCTCATGCGGCCGGACCTGGACCAGTGGAAGCCCGGCGAGCATACGGGGACGTTCCGGGGCAACAACCTGGCCTTTGTGGCTGCGGCGGAAAACTTCAAGTACTGGGAGACCAACGATCTAAGCGAGGCTGTCAAGTACAAGGGCGGCGTCATGAAGGAAGAGTTGGAAAAAATCGCCGCCAAATACCCGGAATTGGAAGCCAACGTCCGCGGTCGGGGCATGATCTGGGGCCTGGAGATCCCTGAAAAGGGCTTTACCAGCGAAGTGTCCAGCCTGTGCTTTGAAAAAGGCCTGGTGATCGAGCTGGCCGGCGCCGACGATCAGGTTCTGAAATTCCTGCCTCCGCTGATTATTGATGAAGAAACTCTGCGCAAAGGCATCGGGATTGTGGACGAAGCCATCGGCGAGATTTTGGAACAAAAAGAAGAACGTTTGAAGGGAGAGTTTGTATGTTAGTCAGGCAGTTGGATGATATTTTAGGAACCGATGCAGACGTTAAAGGCGAAACCGGAACCTGGGCCAGCCGCCGTCTTTTGCTGAAAAAGGACGGCATGGGCTTTTCGCTGCACGACACCATCATATATCCGGGAACGGAAACGCACCTTTGGTACAAAAATCATTTGGAAGCCGTGTACTGCATTCACGGAAAGGGCGAGATAGAACTGGTCCCCTCCGGAGAATTGATTCCCATAAAGCCCGGAACCATGTATGCCTTGGACAAGCACGACGAACATTTGCTCAGGGCCAGCGAAGAGTTGAGATTGGTATGCGTGTTCAACCCTCCGCTTACGGGCCGGGAGGACCATGACGAGGATGGGGCCTATCCCGTTCTGGACGATTAACCGCAGGCAAAGCACAGGAAGGCGAAAAAAATACCATGAGATCCCATACCGTGGAAAAAATCGGCGGAACCTCTATGTCCCGATTCAAGGACGTGCTGGACAACGTTCTTGTAGGAAACCGTAAGGAATCGGAATTGTACCAGCGGATTATCGTCGTATCGGCTTACGCGGGCCTGACGGACTTGCTGTTGGAGCATAAAAAGACCCGCGAACCCGGGGTGTACGGGCTGTTTGTGGATGACAACGCCTCCTCCTGGGCCTGGGGCGACGCCATCACCAAAGTCGGCGAAAAAATGCTTTCCATCAACGCGGAGCTGGAGCCGCTGGGGTTGGACCTGGATCAGGCGGACCTCTTTGTCAAGGAGCGCATAGAAGGCGTAAGAAGCTGCCTGCTGGATCTGCATCGTTTATGTTCCTACGGGCATTTTCAGCTTTCTGAACACTTGCTGACCATTCGGGAGCTTCTTTCCGCAATCGGCGAGGCTCATAGCGCCTATAACACCACGATGATCCTGCAGGATAAAGGCGTCAACGCCCGCTTTATGGACCTTACCGGGTGGCGCGAAGAAGAGAACCTGGGGTTCACCGAGAAGATCAAAAAGTTCTTTGACGGGACCAATTACGACGAGGAATTGCCCATTGTCACTGGATACACCCAGTGCAAGGAAGGCCTTATGCACACCTACGACCGCGGGTACAGCGAGATCACCTTCAGCAAGGTGGCCGTCGTAACTCAGGCGCGGGAAGCAATCATCCACAAGGAATTCCACCTTTCCAGCGCCGATCCCAAAATGGTGGGCGAGGACAAGGTGCAGACCATCGGACATACCAATTACGACGTGGCCGATCAACTGGCGGATCTTGGCATGGAAGCCATTCATCCCGGGGCCGCCAAAGGGCTCAGGAACTCGGGCATAGACCTTCGCATCAAAAACACCTTTGAACCGGACCATCCCGGAACGCTCATCACCAATGACTATGTGAGCGAGTCCCCCTGCGTGGAAATCATTGCAGGAAGGACCGGCTTGACCGAAGTCCGGTTTATGGATCAGGACATGGTGGGCCTCACGGGATACGATCAGAAATTGTGCAAGGATCTGGATGACAAGGACTTGCGCTATGTGGCGAAAACCACCAGCGCCAACACCATCGTGCATTATCTTCCCGTGTCCATGAAACGGGCCGGAGAGCTGGTGCGAAGCTGGAAAAGGCAATTTCCTGAGGCTGATATCGACATGGGACCGGTGGCCATGGTTTCGCCCATCGGCAGCAATATGGCCACTCCGGGCCTGATGGCCAGCGCCACCAGGGCTCTGGACGAGGCCGGCGTTTACGTCATTGCCATGCAAAAGGACCGGCGCAATGTGGAAGCCAAATTCATTGTGCCGGAAAGCGACTTGCAGCAAACGGTCAAGGTCCTGCATCAGGTTCTGGTGGAGGAATGCGCCATATAAACAAAAAATTACGAATTACAGAGAAGCCGCGGCCTGTTGCAGACCGCGGCTTTTTGCTTGGGAGCAATGGAGAGGAAGATATATATGGTGAGCGAAACTTGCTCTGATAATTCAAGCCGGGGCATTGCCTATTCCCCGGCTTGGAACATGTTTTTGATTTTTGCCGGCTCTTTGATCGCCGTGGCCGCGCTCAAGGGCATTGCAGTGCATCAGCATTTGGTCCCCGGCGGCGCGTTCGGCCTGGCCCTGCTGATTCATTACGCCGGAGTGGGGATCAGCGCCGGCATTCTATTCATGCTGCTGAACATCCCCCTGGCCATCCTGGGTTATTTGAATATTAGCAAACGATTTATCCTGTACAGCATATGGGCCATGGCCGTGTCCACCATAGCCTATGAAGTCATGGATTTGAATTTCGGAATAGAAAACCCCATTTACGCCAGCATCGCATGCGGCGGGATTATGGGTTTTGGCATGGGCGTTGTGCTCAGGACCTTAGGCTCCAACGGGGGGATGGATATCGCCGCGATTATCCTGAATCGCAAATACAACATCGGTATCGGCAAGACCTATTTTGTGTTTAATTTGCTTTTGTTTTGCGCCAGCGCTGCGGTGATAGACCAGGACCTGGTCATCGGCTCCATATTAACGGTGTTCGTGGCCTCCGTGACGATTGACTACGTCCTGTCCATGTTTTCCAACAGAAAGATGGTGATGATCATCTCCCAGGAAGCCCAATGCATTGTGGACGACATCATGACCCATCTGAATCAAGGCGCCACCATGCTTCAGGGGCAAGGATGCTATTCCCGCACGCCCCGTCCGGTGATCATGACCATCACCAACAACGTGCAATTAAGGAGGCTGGAGGAGATCGTCTTTACTAAAGACCCCCAGGCCATTTTCATCGTGGAAAACACCTTCGCCGTCCTTGGCAGCAGCTTTACAAAAAGGAAGTTGTACTAAAGAGTGCAAAGTGCTTCGTGGGTTTTATTGTCGATGAAGCCGTAACGACATTAATGCCAGGTTTCATTTAAGTAACTGCCATATTCTATGGCATGCTCAACAGGAAGCTGGGTTCCGGCTATCGGCCCAATCGTGATAGGCGGTTCGCCTTGTCCGCCGCCAATAATGGGTGGCCCAGGCAAAGCAGTACCTTGCCTGGGCGCGGAGCGCAGGAGTGTGGAGAACTTGAAAAAGTAATTGAATTTGCCATTTAAGTATCATACCTAATATTGGAGTTCAATATTCATGTCTGGGATAGTTCTGCAACGAGGGGAAATAGATGAGAAGCGTTAATCGATCAGCCGTTATAGTGAAACCCAACGAGCCCTTTTTGAATTGGCTTAAAAAACTCTATCCGGAGGAAGCTTATTCTCTGGAGGATATTCGCAATGAATGCACTGTCTTCCTGATTCCCGAATACGACATGGTTGAGGAGGCGCAGGGATTTATCAAGAGGAATTTTAAGACTATTTTCAGGCTTGAGCTTGGGGGTTGGAGTACTGACCCCAAAAATTTTCCTGGAAAGCTGACTTATAAAATGTTCTGTGAATGGTTTGCATGTGAAATCAATTCCGAAGTTTACGACCTGTCCGCGAAAAAGATTACCGTTGAAGACGCTTAAAGAACCCTCCATCAGGGCGGAACTCCCCTCCTCAAGTTTCGCTCACCAAGGTTTGCTAAATAGAAATCTTGCCTGTTTGGGGGCGTTGAACAGGGCCATGGCGGCCTGGGATTGGAGTGAAAACCAGGGGCGGCGGAGCGGGTCCGGAAGCAGATTGGGCCTGGCGCCCAAGCGGTCCTGAACCACGTTGACGGAGCAATAGGCGGCGTTCAGTTTTTTCGCCATGGTCAGGCAGTCCATGGCGGCCAGGGGCGGGTCCTCTTCAAACCCGATTATAAAATGGGCGCCCGCCTCAATCCCTTGTTCCTGAAGCAGCCTGAAAGCCTGGTGAAAAACCTCGTCGCTAACATTTTTTCCCAGCGCTTGCCGCGTTAAAGCAGAAGGGCTTTCCACGCCGATCTGAACCATTAGGAACCCGCCTTTTTTCAGGACTTTGGCGAACGCCGGGGTGATTTGGTCGGCCCGCAGATAGCCTCGCAGGGCGAAGGAATAGCGGGACAGCAAATCCAGCACTTCCATGCCCCTGCTCAGTTCCGCCCCAAAGGTCATGTCCCTCAGGTATATTTGGCGGGCTTCCAGGGTTTTCAGAAGATTCAGCTCCTTTTCGATTTCCGCAAGATTTCTGGTTTTGTATCCCAGGCCGTCCAGCCCGGAGTTGCAAAAGGAGCATTTATAAGGGCATCCGAAATCGGTCAGCAGCGAATGGAAGACTCCCTTCCATAAAGGCAGCTTGTATAAGGCGTTGTCCACCAGGTTGTGGGGGGTGACTCCCATGGAATATTCCCCGCCTTTAGGCGGAGGGTCGGGCGCCCGGTCCCTGGTCCGCAAACGTCCTGAGGCCTTTCCCTTCAGGATAAACTCGGGCAATTCCGGAGCGGTGAAGTCCAGGGCCAGAGCATCGATAAAAGGATAATCCTCAAAGGGAAAATCCGGATCAAGGGCGGCTTCCCCCCCTAAAATCACGCGGGTTTTTTCATTCGCTATTTTCTTAAGAAAGACCATGTCTTCTTGAAAGGACAGGGTGGAAGCCAGGCAATAGATTGCCTCCGGCTGGTACGCCTGGACGATTTTCCGCGCCTGTTTGGCGGGCGTCTGTTGGGCCGCGGCGTCCAGGATCATGAACCGGGCGCGGCCTCCAAGTTGGGCCGCCTGGCATAAAAGGTCAATAGGCTGCCAGTAATAATTGGCCTTGGGGCGGGTGGAGCAGTAATAATCCCGTAAGACCGGGGAGGACGCCGGCGGGTTGAGCAGCAGCACCCTGGGCAGGGAGCTTATGGCCAAGGCTCCGGCGTTCATGAGGCTCCCATCCAGTGCCAGGCCCGGCGGGCGAAGTAATAGAGCGCCTCCCTGGAGCGTAAGGAGGCCAGGAGCCTTTTTGCATTCCGCCGTTGCAGGTAAAAGCCAATAAATGCCTTTCTTTGCTGCCGCTTAAGGCTGGAGCGGGAGAATCCCTTGGGCACGTATCCCACCTGGGAAAAGGTGGTGCTCAAACCTTCCATGGCGGCCGGATCGGCGGACAGCCTTTCCCATTCCGGGCAGCCGGGCAGGGGGGTGAACAGGGAGAAATTGGCCCGGGTCAGGGGCAGGCTTTTGGCGAAATCCAGGGTGGCTTTCATATCCTGCCGGGTTTCTTCGGGGTATCCCAGGATAAAGAACCCGTTGACCTCCAGCCCCGCTTTTGCCAGCAACTCGACCTTTTCCCCGGCATGATCCAGGGAAAGGCCCTTTTTCATCCTGTTTAGAACCTTGGCGCTGCCGGACTCCAAGCCCAGGGAGACGGAATAGCAGCCGGCGCCTTTCATGGCCTGGATCAGTTCTTCATCCAGGTTTTCCATGCGAACCCCGTTGGGGCAGGTCCATGGGAGATTGACGCCCGAGTTGACAATAGCTTTGCAGACAGCAAGGGCGTGGGCTTTGTTGGCCGTAAAATTGTCGTCGATGATTTGGGCCTCTTGTACGCCGAATCGGGTTTTCAGCGTCAGCAACTCCTCTGCGACCAGTTGGGGGGCGCGAAACCGGATCTTACCCCCGGTCAGGGCCGGGACGCTGCAAAAGCCGCAGCCGTAGGAGCATCCCCGGCTGGTGAGCGCGGGCGCCACGGGAAACCGCCGGAAAAAGGCGCCGTGGGGGGCTTTGGGGTATTGGCCGGGCGGCATCAGGTCCCAGGCCGGCATGGCCGGGTCGTTTATATCCTCCCGCACCGCCGGCGGGCTGCAAATGAGCGTATCTTTGCAAATGGCGGCCATTCCTGGAATTTTATTCAGAGCGTCAGACGAGATGTCCCGAACCCCTTGGGCCGGAAGCTCCCGGCACAAGATGCGCAGGCCTTCCTCAGCCTCCCCCCGCAGGACAAAGTCCAGATGCGGCGCGTTTTCCTCCAAAAACTCCGTGGGCATGGCGGTAGGATGGGGGCCGCCGGCCAGGATGACCGCCTTGGGCAGGGCCTTTCGGACGGCGTCAATGCATTGAACGGCCGGGTCTTTGGCCGCGGAAACCACGGAAAATCCGACCATGTCAGGGGTGAGTGACTTGGCTATGCTGTAGAGCTTTTCAGGCGTCAGGCCCAGCCGCACGCCGTCCAGCAGGCTTATCCGGGCGGAGTCGCGCACGGCGGCCGCCAAATAGCCCAGCCCAAGGGGCGGCGCTATGACGTCGCTGTAACTGGGAACCTTGACGAGTAAAAGATGCGGTTTCTGGCTCATATTCATGGCGTCAAATTAGAGCGTCCAGGGAGTTTTCATCCGGACGCCGGCAACCAGGATTTTTTCCGCAATGGAGGCTGCAACCCTTTCGGCCGGGAATCCGGCGAACAGGGTCTTCATTCTGGCTTTGGCCACGGGCCTGTATAGCTTGACTCCCAGGCGAAGCCACCAGGGAGCGGGGAAATCCTCGAATTTGCGATCCAGGCACAGGCTTGGAAAATACAGGTTGTCCAACGTGCGCTTTAAAGCCGGGTCAAGATAGGCGACGTTGACGCGGCTCCAGTCGTAATTTCCCCATTCCTGCAGGCTTTCAGGCGGCTTGAATCCGTAGTTGTCAATGACCTCATCCCACATGGAGGTTCCGGGAAAAGGCAGAAAATTGTAAATGGGAGACAGCCTGGCGTTGGGATTGTCCTCCATGATTCGAAACATCACCTTGACCGTTTTTTTCAGGTCCGCCAGGGTTTCTCCGGGCAATCCGGAAAGCCAGGAGTAAAAAATATAGATGCCAAACCCGCTCCATAACTTATTGGCCTTCAGCAGCATGGGCACGGTATGGGGCTTGTTGACATAGTTGAGAATTTTAGGGCTGCCTGACTCCGCTCCCACGGAAACCCGCTGGAGACCGCTTTTCTCCAGATCCTGCAAGCCCGCTTGGTCGAACTTCAGCATGCTGGGCACGTCCACGCCCTGGATTTGCCAATAAAACTGGCGGGACTGATTTTTCAAGGCGTCGACCACGGCGGCGCTTCGTTTTCTATTCAGGAAAAAATTGTCGTCAACCAGGTACACGCCGTCCAGGTTCATGGAATCCCGGGCCCAGAACATGCGCTCCAGGGTTTTTTCCGCGTTCATGGCGCGGAAGCGATGATTTCCCGACTGGCCCGTGTGATAGCAGTACCTGCACCGGTGCGCGCACCCCCTGGAGCTTTCCAGGTTGATCATGCGCTTGCCCCGATAGACCTGCACGTAGTCTTCCACATTCACCAGGTGGTAAGGGGGCAGGGGCAGGGAGTCCAGGTCCACGGGCGGACGCAATTCGTTTTGTACAATTTTTCCGTCCTGTTTGAACCACATCCCCCGGACGCCTTTCAGGGATTTTCCCGCGGACAATCTGTCCATGGCTTCCAAAAGGGTTTCCTCGCCGTCTCCTATGACCGCCATGTCTATGTGGGGGTCCTGGAGGGTTTCCTGAGGGCTTAAACTGGGGTGATTGCCTCCCCATAGGACCGGAATATCACTGTGTTCCTTGATAAAACGGGATACGGCCCAGGCCCTGGCCACCGGCTGCCCGCTCATGACCGACAGGCCCGCGAACAAGGGGCCCCCCGCCAGCTCCCTTTTTAATCTGGCCTGCCAATCGGATTCGATCCGAAGGTCAATGATGGAAAATGAATAATGCTTCGCCGCCAGAGAGGCTGTTTGGATCAGCCCCAAGGGAAGATGGGGTTTGTCGCGAACCACATCCATGTCCCCTATGTAAGGATAAATCAATACTGCATCTGCCATTGGTTTCCCGAATCCCCCCTCCAGGTGAGTCTTGGATTAGTTTTAGGTCCATGGCCGTTGAAAGTCAATCGTGGAATTGGACAGGTCACAATTTTGGCGGATTCGACAAGAAATTGGCATGGTTTTGGGTGTTTTGTCTTTGTAACCGTCTTATTTTTTATCAACTATTGATAAGCAAGCGGGCTTGCGCGGTATTTTTTAAATTGGCCTGAATATTGCTTCTACAGTGTTCACATGAAATTTTTATTTCGGACATAGCGGCGATTTTGTGAAATCTTGTCCGGCTTTTCAGGGTATTGCGGGAAGACGCGGCCAAATCGCCAATGGGGCCGGGAATGGATTTTCCCATGTTTATAATGCGTTGTGAGGCCAAATACTTGACAATGCAACCTTTGAATCCGGATGCAGGATGGTCGAAAAAAAACTAATGATGATTGGAGCCTAAAATGGAGAGTAATTCCTTCTGGCAACGAATGACTGTAGGCAAACGAATTGCATTTGGCTTTGCCGTGGTTTTGGTTTTGCTTACGGCCGTAGGGCTGCTGAGTTTCACCGGGGTAGGCGGTATAGTACGCAACGCCGGCATGGTGATAGACGGCAACAAGCTGGACGGCGTTTTGGCTCAACGCGAGGTGGATCACCTGAACTGGGCCGGATCCGTCAACGCGTTGCTTACGGACGAAAATATCACGGAACTGCATGTGGAGACCGACCCCCACCAATGCGGTTTCGGCAAATGGCTTTATGGGGAAGGGCGTAAAAATGCCGAAGCTCTGGTTCCCTCCCTGGCGCCGATTATCAAGCGGATTGAAGAGCCCCATGCCAAACTGCACGAATCAGCCATCTCCATTGGCAAGGCGTATCAGCCTGCGGATCCGAATTTGCCCGCCTATTTGCAGGCTCGCCAGATAGATCATCTTAAGTGGATGGAAACCATTGATGATTTATTCCTGGAAAACCATGCAAAGTTGGATGTGATCACCGATGATCATCAGTGCGCTCTGGGCAAGTGGCTTTACGGAGAGGAAGCCAAGCAGGCGGTGGCGAGAAATCCTTCTTTAGCGCCCCTGCTTAAGGCGTTGGAGGAGCCTCACAGGCAGCTTCATGAATCCGCAAAGCTGATTCAATCCGAGTACCGGCAAATCCATCCCGGGCTGATGGTCATGTTGCAGCAAAGGCTGGACGACCACAGGGTTTGGGCCGCAACAGTGTCTCAGGCCATTCTGGAGCGTAAAAATTCGTTGGATGTACAGACCGATCCCGCCAAATGCGCCTTTGGCAAGTTTTTGCAGTCCAAAGAAGCTCAGGAGTACATGGCTTCGTTTCCGGCTTTAAAACAGGCTTTGGACGCCTGCAAAGCGCCCCATGAAGCCTTGCACAGATCAGCCATGGACATCGATGCTTCTTTAAAAGCCGGAGACGCCTTCTCCGCCCGGGATGTATACACCATGGTGACTTTGCCGGCCTTGGAAGAGGTGGGAAAATACTTTAAACAGGCCATCGACGCGGAAGCCGTATTGATGGACGGGCGCGATAAGGCTTTGCAAGCCTATCGTACACAAACCCTGCCCGCTTTGGAAAAAACCGAGGCGGCCATGGAGGTTTTGCACCATGAAGCGGCGGCCCTGCTGGATGGCCAGCGGGAAGCCAATAAAATATACGCATCCCAGACCATGCCCAGCCTGAGGACGGTTCAGGAGCTGCTGGGGGAAATCCGTCAGGAGGCCAAGAAAAACATCATGACGGACGTAGTCATGCTGGACGCCGCCCAGGGCACGCAAAGAAACGTCAGCATCGTGGGGCTTGCAGCGATCATTGCCGGACTATTTCTGGCGATAGTCATTGCACGTGGCATTGTCAATGTGCTTACAAGAATCAGCCAAAATTTGGGTGAAGGCGCCGATCAGGTGGCTTCGGCTTCCAATCAGGTGGCCGGCTCCAGCCAGTCTTTGGCCGAAGGCGCCTCCAAGCAGGCTGCGTCCCTGGAGGAAACCTCCTCCTCCATGGAGGAAATGGCCTCCATGACCGTGCGCAACTCGGAAAACGCCAATCAAGCCGATGTGCTTATGCAACGAACCAAGAGCGTGGTGGAGAAGGCCAGCCAGACCATGGAGGATCTCACCGGCGCCATGGAGGGAATTTCCAACGCCAGCGCTGAAACCTCAAAGATTATCAAGACGATTGACGAGATAGCCTTTCAGACGAATTTGCTGGCTTTGAACGCCGCCGTGGAAGCGGCCAGGGCGGGGGAGGCAGGGGCCGGATTTGCGGTCGTTGCGGACGAAGTGCGCAATCTGGCCGTCAGGGCCGCCGAGGCCGCCAAAAACACAACGGAACTGATCCAAGGCACGGTCAAGCGCGTGGAAGACGGCGCCCAATTGCTTGACTCCACAACCGAGGCCTTTGGCGAAGTGGCCGAAACCACCATCAAGGTCGGGGAGATCGTAGGCGAGATCGCCGCCGCCTCCAATGAGCAGACGCAGGGCTATGAGCAAATACGCAAGGCCGTGTCTGAAATGGACAAGGTTACGCAGAGTACGGCTGCCAATTCCGAGGAATCCGCCAGCGCAGCCGAAGAATTAAACGCCCAGGCCGAGCAGATGAAACAAATCGTTGAGGAACTGATGGTTTTGGTGGGGGGAAACTCCTCCGGCAAAGCCGTTTCCAGGAGGGCGCTCAAGGGGCAGGAAAGAAAAATGCTGGAAGCGCCGGAAAGCCGCCCTGCTTTAGGCACGGCCTGATCCCCCAACAATGACATAAACGGCGTTCCATTATATGAGGGAATATACCGCGGCCGGGCTGACCGGCCGCGGTTTTCATGTTTTTAGGTCCTTATTTTATCTGAAATATCAGTGATTATATTGCATTGTGATTAGGCCTTTCATAACGAGATCCTCCGCAATCAAAAGCCATGCCTCCAGCCTTGCAGAACGCAGCTTGAGCCAAGATGGTGTTTAAAAACATCCGGAAAGCTGAATGGTTGCTTTGCCTTCCCGCTAAAAGATGATATGAAGTACTATAACGATCAGTTATTATGAGGTAATATAGTGGAAAGCCATCCAACCCAAGATTCATATCAGGACATCCTCAAGCAGTTGGAGGAGGAGAAGAAGCTCCGCCTGGAAGCCGAGGAGACTGCCGCCGATTTGGAGGAAAGGCTGGACCATGTGTTTGATATGATTCCCGCCGGGATCTATGAAATCGACTTCAGAACAGGCGGAATCTCCAATGTGAATGACGTCATGTGCGCCTATTCAGGATATACCAGGGAGGAGTTTTTAAACCTTAAACCATGGGACTTGCTGACTCCTGAAAGCAGGGAACTGTATGAGCAAAGAATGGAGGATTTTTTATCCGGAAAAGAGATTTCCGCCGAAGTGCACTATACCATCCGCACGCGAAGCGGCGAGGAATTACGATGCCTGTTGAACAACCGCTTCGTTTATAAAGACGGCCAGCCTGTGGGAGCCGTGGTCATTGTCAGGGACGTAACGACCGAGTGGCGGGCGCAGGAAACCTTGCGATCTCAAGCAATGGCTTTGGAGCAGAGTTTTGATGGAATCGGCATCTTTACTTTGGAGGGCGAGGTCATTTTCGTCAATCAGGCCTGGGCGGACATGCACGGTTATGAAACCGCTCAGGAACTGACCGGCAAAAATCTCCGAACATTTCATTCGCCCGATCAGTATGAATCGCAGATCCGGTTTAATCTGACGGACCCTGTATACGACGGCGCCAATGACGCCCAGGTGACTCATCTTAAAAAGGACGGCGCTGAGTTTCCCACCCGCATGAGCACCTCTATTATTAAGGACGACTCCGGCAAGCATGTGGCCCTGTTGGCCATCGCCAAGGATATTACCCATTCTCTGCGAATGGAGGAACGGCTTCGCCATGCGCAAAAGATGGAGGCCATAGGGGTTCTTGCAGGTGGGATAGCACATGATTTCAATAATATACTTCATCCATTGATGGGGTATGCGGAGTTGGCTTTGGAAGACATCCCTTCCGGAAATCCGGCAAGCGAATGCGTCCGGGAGATCGTCCGCGCCACAGGGCGGGCCAAAAGCCTGGTCTCTCAGATTCTCAGCTTCAGCCGATTCGAAAAGGAGGAGCAAAAGCCCATTAATCTGAGCAACGTCGTCAAAGAAGTCCTGGCTCTGATTCGCGCAAGCCTTCCGGCGGCCATCCGGATTCAGGAGGAATTTGAGTCGGCGCCCTTTCTGATAATGGGCAATCCGACCCAGGTTCATCAAGTGGTGATGAACTTGTGCACCAACGCTTATCAGGCCATGAAGGAAAGCGGGGGCTTGCTCAAGGTTTCCCTGAAAATGGAATCCCGCGTTCCCGGCGACATGGCTTCTTTACCCTCCGTTACACTAAGAGAGTACGCCAAACTGGAGATCCAGGATACCGGAGGCGGCATGGAGCCTCATGTGGCGTCCAGGATTTTTGAGCCTTATTTCACCACAAAGCCCAAGGGGAAAGGAACCGGCTTGGGCTTGGCCATGGTGCACACCATCATGACTCAGCATAAGGGAGAGGTTTGTGTGGATACCCTTCCCGGATACGGCAGCACTTTCACCCTGTATTTTCCCGTATTGCACATGGAGGGCCTTTCCGAAGGGCCACGGGAAACAGTCCAGGCGCAGGGAGGCGAGGAAAAAATCCTGCTGGTTGACGACGAAGATTCCATAACCATGCTGCTGGAAAGGGCCCTGGGACGCCTGGGATACCGGATTGACGCCTACACCAGCAGCGCCGCCGCTCTTGAATCATTTTCCGCCGATCCCGATGGATTCGACCTGGCTATTTTGGACGTTTCCATGCCGGAAATGACCGGGGACGCCTTGCTGAAAAAAATCAAGGAAATCAGACCGGATTTTCCGTGCATCCTGTTCACCGGCAACGACCATTTTATGAGCAAGGACCGTGCGTTGGAATTGGGAGCGTGCCAACTCCTTGCCAAGCCCCTGCGCACCCAAGCCATGGCCGCCGCCATTCGCCAGGCCTTGGACAGCGGAGATGCGCAACCTTCTGAATAACCCATAGTTTTCCTTCTTAAATCAATGACCTCTTATTGTTAACCTCCGGATCGTAGCAGTCCACGGGCAGGCGGCCGGCCCGGGCGATGCAGGCGTTGCAGAAGGAGCATTTGGGGCCGCTCCCGCCGTTCAATACATTCCTGAACAAATACGGGTCCGCAATCATGGCGCGGCCTACGGACACGGCGTCGCAGGCGCCGCCGTCAATGGCCTGTTCCATATGCTCCCGGGTTAAAAAGCCTCCCACGCAGATGACCGGAATGCGCAACTTTTTCTTGAACTCCCGGGCGTAATGCAGGTTGAATCCTTCCTGGGCGGGCCATATCCGGTCGAAGATAAAGGCCAGGGGATGGCGAAACCAAGTCACGCCAAAACGCCGGAACCAGGGCAGTTGATCTCCTATCCCTTCCTCCATCAATCCTTTGAAGAAAGGCCCGAAATTCCCCCGGATCATGGGAAATCCGGATTCATAATGCCCCACGGTGACCTCCACGGCGTCCAATCCCTCATCTTGCAGGATGCGGGCGACTTCCGTCAGTTGAGCCGTGGAAAGGCCTTGCCGGCCTGGGAGGTAGTCGGCTCCGTTGATTTTCATGATGACGGTCAGGTTGGTGCGCTCCCGGATTCCCCAGTAGATTTCCAAAAGCAGGCGCATGCGTTTGACAAAACTGCCCCCGTATTGGTCGTCCCGGCGATTGGTATAAGGCGTGAGAAACTGATTGATAAGATAACCGTGGCCTGCATGTATCTGCACGCCGTCAAATCCGGCCTGCTCGCAGATTTCGGCGGAGTGCACGTAGGCTTCCACCGCCTGTTTGATTTCCTGCCGGGTGAGGGGTCTTGGTTTGACGCCCATGACCTTTTCCCCCACGCCGGAGGCGGAGACGGCCGAGTCCAGGCCCATGGCTTTGGCCATAACCTGCCTGCCGCAATGATTGATCTGCCCGAACAGCAGGCCGCCCTGGCTGTGGACAAGCTCCGCCCATTGGCTCAGGCCTTCAATCTTATCCACATGATCGGCGCCGCACATGCGGTAGGTGGATTTGCCTTCCTCGGTCACGTACAGATTGCCGGTGATGATGAGGGGCGTGCCGGCTTGGGCGATGGGCTTGTAAAAGCCCAGCAGTTCGTCGGAGACGAATCCGTCCTCGGTGGCGCGGGTTTCGGACGTGGCCGTCTTGAATACCCGGCCGTTCGCAGTCAGTTTTCCAATTATTAAAGGTTGAGCCAGGATGGAGGATGATTGCATGGTTGGAGTCCTTTCCGGCGGTTCAGCCGTTTTTCCAGTCCACAAGTTCGCTTAATGCCATCATGCCGTCGTGGCTCATACCCGGAAACATGGTCCCGCTATGGCCCAGATCCACAATGTTGCTGACTCCCCGGGCGGCGATTTCGTCCCGCAGCCGCTCCTTTACGGAAAGGGGCGACATGCTGACGGTGGAAACGCCGGAATGCAAATAGGGCAGGGCGCTTTCCAGTCTATCCAGCCTTCGGACAATGATCATGCGCTGCATGGTGACGGCGGACAAGGGAATTTCCCTGTCCACCAAAACGACCCCGGAGCAAAAGCGGCCCTCCTCGCTGTTGACGAACCAGTCTCCGTCGATAAGCACGCCGCGCATGACCCGTTTGATCTCTCCGACGAAAAACGGGTCCACATAATTGGGAGACGCCCGGTCAAAGGCGGCCAGCGCCCTTTGCAGGGCCTGGGCGTAGGATTTGGCCTGATCTTCCTCGGCTTCTATGTAATGAATCTGGGAGGCGATGCAGGCTTTTTGATTGGCGACCAGGGAATCCGCGGCGGCCGCGGCCGCCAGGTCTTCCAGGCTTTCAGCAAAGGCTTCCCGGCCGATCATGGAGACGCCATAGCGGGGGTTGAAGGTGAGCACCTTGGTGAATAAGGCCCGCTTTTTGACCGATTCCACGGCGTCAGGCGCTCCCCACACCACAATCCTGTCAAACGCGTTGGGCGCAAAAAAGGCGTCTTCCACGGCGGCCTCTCCTCCCGGCCAGTAGACGATGGACAAATGCCTAGTTACGGGATGATCCGGGGCCGCCGCCAGAAGCCCCAGAGACAATAATGCGCCGGGCAGGGTCGCCCCGCAAGGGGATTTGATCACCGCCGCCGATTTGGTGAGGATAGCCCGCAAAGCCGAAATAAAGGGGATCTGGGGCGCATTGCCGGCCGTGATATGCAGTTGCCGGGTTGGCATGGCCCGCATGGACGGCTTGCGCTTCTCCCAGGCAGGGGCCTTTGCCCCCAGGGCCTGGGCTGCAATCAAATGCACGGGCGCAGGCAGGGGCGCGGCGCCGGGCAATTCCACCCAGCCGTCCAAAAAGCGTGAACCCGCCTGTCCCCATACGCCAAGGTCCTTATCCACCATGACTTTCGCGGAATGAGGATCGATCAGCATGCCCAGGGCGTCGAAGCCCAGGTTATGCCATTGGTCAGGAAGTTGGGCCGTGTGGATCGTGAGGTCCCGGAGGGAGTTCAGGAGTGCTTGTTCCTGGACGAACACGGCGCCAAGGCTTTTTAAAAGCTCCAGGATCTCCTGAAAGGGCGTGTTGTATAACTCGCAAATGGCGGAAAAGTCGTTTTCCAATACCTCCCCGGGCGAGAAAACAGGCATGACTGAGTATTGATAGGCGCCGGCCGGGCGCATGGTTTTGCGGTTGATGACAGGTTCCCGCAATACCTGAACCTTTTCCAGACGCACATGACTGGGAAACGCTCCCGCCGGAGCAACTCTTTCCGCCGCGTCAAAGGCCTGGAGTATGTCGTCAAAATTTACCCGTGAGGGCGCGCGAAGGCTCCCCTTTATTAAAAAGGGGAGCCGCATGACGTTGTTTTCGCCGGAATGCAAAAGGTCATATTTGGTGCAAAGATCCTGCATGTTCGAATCGATAAGGCGCCAGCCTTCTTCCCTTAAGTCGTCTTTCATGATCCCCTCCACGGTCGTTCATCAGGCGTTGATTTTGGCCATAATGCCCCCGCATCCTTTGATCTCCCGTCCCGGGCTTCTGGCAATGGAAATGATGGCCGGTCCGCTCCGGCCGCACGGGCACCCCTCATTTACGCGCCGTACATGGTCCCCGGTAATCAAAAAGCCGGGATAGCTTTCGGCGAAGGGGTCGATAATTCCCAAAGTCCCTGTCACATCGTCTCCGTCCATAGGCCTAAGCTCAGGATCCAGGATGACGGTTTCAAAATGGGGCGGTACGTGGTATCGCCCCTCCGGGCAACGCAGCATAAGCCCCTGGATTTCCGTCATGGAATACCCTTCGGCGATGAAATTGCGCTCTATGCCCAGGCTTTCGCCGATGAGTCCTACCAATTCCTCTTCGGGAATACGATTGCCGTCAAAGGATTTCCAGCCTCCCCCGAAAAATACGGCGCTGCCCTTTTTTAGTCGTAAATTCAGCTTATGGGCCTTGACCTCCTGACAAATTTCCAGCAATAAATAGGGAGTTCCAAAAATAATGGCCTTCCGCCCCCGTTTGGAGGATTTTTCCAAGGCGCTCAGCATGCGATGATAATTGGCTTTTTTGTCGTGGACCGTGGTGTTTAAAAAGGCGTCGATGACCGCCTGCTCCTCCGGAGCGGCCGCCCCCCGGATGACGCCCCGGACAGCCATGGGAGATAAGGGCGCATCATAAAGAAAAAAGGCGTTGCGGCAATACTTGGCCAGTTCCTGGCCCACAAGCTGAATGCCCTGGGCGCCGCCTGAAAAATTGCAGAAGTATCCGTCGAAATCCCTAAAAATTAAGCGGCCGTAACGATCGGCCAGGCTCAGCAGGGAGTCTGGTTCGATATTTTGGCAGAGCAGCTTCAAAGCCAGTTTTTTCCAGGAGGGAATCACCCCCTGATCCGCGGCCGCCATAGGCGTATACAGCAGCGAATTTTTTAAAAAATGCCGCCAGGTGCTTTCATCCCTGGGGACGAAAGACATATTCCCGGACGTGCCCGAGGAAAAAACCAGATGGATTCCTTCTTTTTCCAGAAGATCCAGCCACTGGTCCATGTTCCGGGCCTCTCCTGAAGCCTTAGAGGGCCGGACGTCGCCCACCCTGGCGAGCCAACGATTCATGCCCCGGAAGTCCCTGTCGTCCAAGAAGCCCTGGGGATAGGATTTGAAGATGTCGTCGGGAATCATGCAGTGTTCGATGATTTGGTCCAGGCCGGGATTGTCGCCGTTCATGCCGGCCATACTGCAGACCTTGGCGAAATAGGGGATGTTGCGCCGATACCTGAGATAATTGGCCGACGCCGCCTGCTCCCTGAGTTTTAGGGCTTTGTCCTGGTCGCAGGTTTTGGTTGCCGCCCATTGGACCATGATTTTTTTCAGGCCGTCCTGGGCTTGCTTAAGGGCTTGATCCGGATGTGCAGTCATAGGCGGTCTCCTGGGGCGGGAAAAAGGGTTGAAATTCTTTTGAACATGGTCCATGATAATGAACATGGTTCATGCTGTCAACGAAATTGTGCGTGATTTCCAATACCGAGCTGTTTTTTTCAATCATCCAACAGCCCACAGCAGGCGCTAAGGGGGAGTATGAAAGAGGACGTGTACACCAGGCTGGGAGAAAGGCTGAATAAAAATCCTACAAGAATGCCTCTGGTTCCGGAGGTTTTGGAGTTTCTTCAATCGATTTTCAGTGAGGAGGAGGCCCAGGTGGGCGCCGATTTTCCGTTGGGCTCCCATCCGGTGGAGGTTTTGGCGGAAGCTATGGCGCGCGACCCCGGGGAGTTGCAGGACATGCTGGAATCCATGGCGGATAAGGGCCTGGTTTTTTCCAAGGACAGGGATTCTGGCGTGCGGGAGTATTCTTTGCCTCCCTTTATGCCCGGCTTGATTGAGCTGCAACTCATGCGCGGCAGGGAGGATTATTTCGAGATTCGCCAGGCCAAAATGATTAAGAAGATGCTGGACGGGGTGGAGGAAGCGGTCAAGGGGCTTTTCATGATGCCGGAAAAGGCCCGCCGTGTGATCAAGCCGGCCTTGCGCACCTTGACCGTTGAGCAGGAGTTGCCTTTGGAGTCCGGGGTTCAACCTTACGAACGGGTGGCCGAGGTTATCAAGGCCGAAAGCTCGTTCGCCGCCGCGGTCTGTCATTGCCGGCAGCAGGCCAAGTTGACGGGGGATCCCTGCAAGGTGAAGGACGCGCCTTCCCACACCTGTTTATACTTCGGAAGCGCGGCGGATTATGTGGTGGATCGCGGATTCGCCTCCAGGGCCACCCGGGAGGAGTGCATGGAAATCCTGGAAGCCAGCGAAAAAGCCGGGCTGGTGCATAATGTGAGCAATTTTGACGGCGATAACATCGTGCTTTGCAATTGCTGCGGATGCTGCTGCGACTTCATGATCAAGATGAAAAAATACCGGGGCGTACGCATGGTGTATCCTTCCAATTTCGCCGCCAGAATAGACGATGATCTTTGCATTGGATGCGGCGAATGCCTGGATCGGTGCCAGGTGGCGGCCATCTCCCTGGACGGGGACGCCGCCGTAATCGCCGGGGAATATTGCATTGGATGCGGCAACTGCGCTACGGTGTGCCCCAGAAAGCCATTAGCATGGTTCGGTGTGCGGAAAAAGCGCCTCCGCCCCGGCCGGATTTCATCGTAGGGCTTGGGGTTTAGGGTATATTTCAATTTTTGGAGATTTTTTGTGACCATCAAACGATTCAGGGAATTGCGTAAATCGCAAAAAGAAGACCGCAGACAAGCCATTACGGACACGGCGGAGGAAATTCTCACGGCCAAGGGGATCGATGGGGTGGCCATTCGCAGTGTGGCCAAGGCCGCTGGTCTTTCCGTGGGCTCGATCTACGTGTATTTCAAGAATAAGGAAGAGCTGCTTTTAAGCATTCTTCTCAGGCATCTTGCGGCCTTGGACGCGGCTTTTGAGGAAAGAATCCAGGAGCAGGATCCGGTAAAAGCCTTCAAAGCCATGGCTCATGATTACAAGGACTATTATCTGCAATGTGGACGGTACATCAGCGCCATGGGGTATTTTTACGAGCAGGGCGATAAGACAAAGGATATCAACCCGGATCTGATGGAGGAGCTAAACGCCCTGCTGAACCGGATTCTGGAAAAGATCCATCTTATTCTGGCGCGTCCGGCCATGGCGCCCATGCTGAATGGGCTGGAGCCCGCCAGGGGCATACCCATTATTTGGAGCATGATTACCGGCGTGGCGGAGCTGACCCTGGCTTCGGCCCGTAGCGCCCAGTCGGGCTTTGACTTTGAACAGGTATTGAACGACGCCATCCATGTTTTGACGGGGAGGGGAAACGCCTCCTGACAAAGGAGAACAGCTTGATGACTCAAGTGGCCTTGATGCGGTGCAAGGAGTATGATTTCGAAGTCTTGAAGGACGTCGTCGCCAGGGGGATGACGGCGGCCGGATTCGATCTTTCTTCATTGAATGGTTTGAGGGTCGCCCTGAAGCCCAATTTGTTGATGCCCAGCAACCCGGACAAGTGCATTGTCACTCATCCCGTGTTTTTTCAAACGGTTGCGTCCATTGTAAAGGATTACGGCGGCCATCCTGTTCTGATCGAGAATCCCAATTTTTTCTCCCTGGAAAACACGCTCAAAAAGGCGGGCTACGGCCCCATTGTGGAGGAGCTGGGCATCGAAGTCGCCGATCCCGTCCCCACCCGGCCCTTGCACTGGGAGCACGCCAAACTGTACCGGACCATTGATATTTCCGCCGTCTATTTTGAAGCGGACGTCATCCTGAGTCTGGTGAAGTTCAAGACCCATTCCTATTCCTACATAACCGGCGCAGTAAAGCACTGGTTCGGGACGATTCCCGGTTTGAAAAAGTCCCGGATGCACATGCGCGTGCCCGACCAGATGGATTTCGCCGATTATTTGCTGGACCTTTACGGCGGCCTGAAGTACGGATTGGGGGACGGCAGGAAAATATTTCATATTGTAGACGGCGTGCGCTCCATGGAAGGGGAGGGTCCGGGTCCCACGGGCTCGCCCAGGGATTGGGGCGTGGTCATCGCCGGGGAGGACGCCATCGCCGTTGACTGGGTGGCGGTAAAGACTGCAGGCCTGGATGCCGATAAGGCGTATACCCTGGTGCAGGGATTTAAGAGGGATTTCGGCCCCAACTCGCCGGAGGACATCCAGGTGTTGGGGGAAAGCATACAGGATTTGGCATGCCGGTTTACACCGCCGAAAAACACCGTTTACGGCGGAGTGGTGTGGCCCCTGACGTCCAAAACGGTTAAAAACTGGCTGGTGGAAAAGCCGGCCCCGAACCCGGAAAAATGCGTTTTATGCTATCAATGCATGAAAACCTGTCCGGCGGAAGCCATCTCCAAGCCTCGGGAAGGCAAAAAAACGCCGGATTTTGACTATCGAAAATGCATCCGTTGCTTTTGCTGCATGGAGATTTGCCCGGAAGCCGCCATCGGCTTGAAAAAAGGGGCGCTGCAATGGTTGTTTTCATTTAAATAGGAGATTGCGATGAGCGGCTTGAAAATATACCGGTCCCTGGCCGAGAAATTTGTTTTTAAAAGCATGTTTCCCAACGTGCTTGTAACCGACTCCCTGCTGGCTTTGGTCAAGTTTTTGTTCGACGAGCAGGAGGCGAAGGTCCTAAACGCCCTTTCCTTTGCGCCCAAACCGGCCAAGACCGTGGCCCGCTACGCCAACCTGCCTTTGGAGACGGTGCGCCCCATCCTGGAGGACCTGGGAGACCGGTTTATGATCTTGCGCCTGACCATGGCCGGGGTTCCCGTATACAACCTCCTTCCCCTGGCGCCCGGCATCTTTGAGTCCCAGATGATCCGGAGCAAAAACGATGGGGAAAACGCCTCCTATTACAGGGAATTCGCGAGGCTGTTCGAGGACGTGTATCACGAATACATGCTCTATTTTAAGGATAAGGCCAAGGGCAAAGACCTGCGCTTCGGCCGGATCGTGCCCATTGAAAAATCCCTGGAAGCCACCACAGGCATCATGCCCCTGGCTACGGACAGGTACTCTGAAATCGTAGAGCGGAACCGGAGCTTTTCCCTGGTGGATGTGTGCGCCTGCCGCACGCATCAGGAATACCTGGGGCAGGGCTGCGGACGGGCCATGCACGCGTGTTCGGCCATGGGCTGGCTGGCGGATTTGGCCATAGACAAGGGCATCGCCCGGAGGGTTTCCCGGGAGGAGTTCCTGGAAGCCAAAGCCGCCGCCGTAGAAGCCGGTCTGGTGAACATGGTGGACAACCTGGAAGACCCCATGCAGGTGTGCTCATGCTGCACCTGCTGCTGCGGCGTCATGCGCATCCTCAAGGAATACAACATCCCCACCATTATCGCCAAAAGCCATTTTGAGGCCAGCGTGGACGCGGAAAAATGCATCGGCTGCAGCCAATGCGTGGAAATCTGCCCCATGGAGGCCGTCTCCCTGGCGGATAATAAAGCGGTCATCGACCACTCCCGGTGCATCGGCTGCGGCCTGTGCGTCCCCAAATGCAGCAAGGCAAAAGCCATCAGCCTCAAGGAGCGCTACGGCCACAAACCGCCGTCCAAGGACGTCCTGGCCTACGCGGCCGAGCGGATCGAGGAGCTGAAAGGCATCCAGAAATCCCTGCTGCCCAGGCTTACCTTGGGAGCGGGAAGCCTCTTGTATCAGCTCTCCCCCAAGCAATTGACCGGTCCTCGGTACAAACCGCCCAAGTCGTGAGTCAGGGCGTTTTTAGCGGGGATTATCGGTGAAGAGCGTTTGATATTCCATTTCATCAAAAAGAAATATCATTTAAAAACTTTTATTTTGGATATTAAACATCTTACATTCTATAAAGAGACATTCTCCAACCCCCTAACGGTCCATCTTATATGAGGCCTGGGCTATGCTTATATACTGAAATCCTTGCCAATATTAATTTGCTTCTTTACGGATGGGCCCCTTCGCTGTATTATTTCTACGCTTGTTCCGGCCGGTGCGCCAGACGGTGAATGCGCCGGCCGGTTTTTTGCTGATGCAGCTTTGAGAACGGAGGGAGTATGAAAAAGTTGTTTGGATGGCTGCCCAAGGCAGCGGTGTTTGCGGCCCTGTTTTCTTTGATTTTGCCTGCTTTTGCAGCCGATAAAGCTACCAAGGAGGAGTGCATGGCCAAGTGTGAGGCGGCGGCTCTGTCGATGGAGACGAAAGGCGTGGCCGAGGCCTTTAAGGCGATCAACGACAAGGAGGGGGATTTTGTCTGGAAGGATTCCTATGTTTTTTGCCTGGACTTGGAAAAGCAGTGCAACGCAGCGCATCCCATCAGCCCGGCGCTCATTGGGCGTAATCTCATGATGGCCAAGGACGTGAACGGCAAGATGTTCTTTGCGGAGTTCATCAGCGTGGCCCTTAATCAGGGAGACGGGTGGGTCAGCTACATGTGGCCCAAACCCGGCGACCAGGGGCCTTCCCCCAAAATCACCTACGTCAAGAAAGTCCCCAATCAGCCTTACGCCATGTGCGCCGGCATTTACGAATAAGCCGGACTTAAAATAAACGGGCAAGGAATCGCCGAGCCTGTTCAGCCCGAACAATATCCAAGGAGCCGCAAGGGAGATCTTTCCTGCGGCCCTATTGTTGTTTTGGGTGAAATTCAACGATACAAAAAATGTTGGAGTTTGCCGCGCGGATTGTGTGAAGGTGTGTACTCGATGATGGAGAATAAATAGCATCAAATTTTAGGCTGCTCGCCGAAAGGCAAAACCCCATGTGGCTCTTCTTTGAAAAAATCCAAAGGCCCAAAGCGCCTAAATACGACCCCCAGGAACGGGAATTGACCGTGTTCGTGACCAAAATTGCGGATTACGTCAGGGGCTCGGAGATTCCGCCCTTGGACGCCCTGTCAGAATTCATAAACCGGTGTTTTGAATTGAACTGCGGGGAGATCCATTCCCGGAAAGGATGCGTGGACCGGTTCGAAGGGGACAAGATTTTCGCCTTCTGGGGGCTTTTCCGGACGGAAAAGCACAGCGCCCAACTGGCTTGCGAGGCGGCCATGGTCCAAATTCAGACCATGAAGCGGCTTCATGCCTGGGCGGCGGAGCGCGGATATCCGTGTCCGGGGATAAGAATCGGGATAACCACCGGGCAAATGGTCGTGGGGAATAGGGGCTCCAACCAGCGCATGGGCTACTCGGTTATGGGCAAGGAGGTGAGCGTCGCCTACACCGTGGAGGAAGCGGCCAAGAAGCATAGGTTTGAAATTCTCGTTTCCAGGAGCGCGGCCGGGAAGATCCATGGCGTCCCTTTCGGCGCTCCGGTTTCGGTGGACTTCGCCCGGGAGAGGCTGACTGCATTTCCCATCCTTCGCAAATCCACCCATTAAGTCAGATCCTGTTTTTTTGCATTGGAACAAAGAAAAAAAGCGTACGTGCAAAGGTTAAAGTGCACTTTTTTCTCCGCATGGCTTATTTCAAATCCATCGCGAATAAATATTATTCCAGGACTAACGGCCTGGAACCTAACTGAATATCATTTTAGTTGTATTTTTCTTCGCATGGTTAATTTCCTCCCAAACCAAGCCTGAACTTGGCGTCAGGGCTTATTTGATGTATGACTAATAGGCTCTTCAGATTTTAAGCCGCCGCCCGACGGATTCAGCCCTTTATTGATTCCAGTCCGACAAGATAGCTTCATATTGCACTTAAATGTTTTTGGAGGCCTGTCTTATGCAAGAACAAATGCGCGAACAAATCGACCGGATGTTCCATCCCAGAGGAATCGCCTTTTACGGAGGTGTAACCAAGTTCGGGTCTTTTGCCAATTTCGTCATGCTTTCCATTATGAAATACGGTTACGCGGGAAAGATCTACCCCATATCCGACAAAGGAGGGGACGTGCTGGGCGTTCCGGCCATCGCCAGCCTGGATCAGGCGGACGGCCCGGTGGATCTGGCCTCCATATCCGTGCCGGCCAAGGCGGTTCCCGAAGTTTTGGAGCAATGCCTGCAAAACGGCGTGGCCGGGGTGCAGGTGCATACTTCCGGTTTTGCTGAAATGGGGGACGAGGAAGGCGTCGCCCTGCAGAAAAAACTGGAGGAATACGCGGCCAAGGGCTTGCGGATTGTGGGACCCAATTGCTTCGGCATCCACTGCCCCAAAGGCGGACTGACCGTCCTGCCGGGGTTCGATTTTAATAAAGAGCCCGGCCCCTGTTCCATGATTTCCCAGAGCGGCGGCCTTGCCAATGATTTCGGCCACGAAGCGGCCCTGGCCGGCCTGGGGATTTCCAAGGTGGTCTCGTTCGGCAACGGCTGCGACCTGGACGCCATATCGCTTATGGAATATCTGGCCGACGATCCCCAGACCGAGTACATCGCCGCATACATCGAAGGCGTGGCGGACGCCGGCGCCTTTTTGGACGCGGTTCGGAAGACGACAAAGAAGAAGCCCGTGGTCATCTGGAAGGGGGGCCTCACTCCTTTGGGCGGCCGGGCCACGCTGTCCCACACCGGATCCATGGGCGGGGAGTCGAAAATCTGGGAAGGCGCCCTGGCCCAGGCCGGCGCTTATGCGGTGCAGGGTCTGGACGAGATGATGGACACTTTGATGGGCCTGGTATACACCAAAAGCCGGGGTAAGAAGATCGCCCTGGTGGGCGGAGGAGGCGCCATCGGCGTTTTCACCTCGGACCTGGCCTATCGCTGGGGCCTGGAGATTCCGGTTTTCAGCGACGGGACTCAGAAGAAGCTCAGGGCGTATTTTCCCACGCCCGGCAACAGCATGAAAAACCCCCTGGACACGGGCACGCCCGCGCTTCCCCTGGACGTGCTGAAAGGCTGCGTGACCGAAATCCTGACCGCCGAGCCCGTGGACGTCATGATCCTCATTTTATTGACCCATCCTCTGGAAACGGTTTCCTCCACATTTTGCAAAATGTACGGTTTGGAGCCGCCTCCTCCGGGGCAGTACGTGGACAGCCTGTTTGAGACTCTCATGGGACTCAAGGAGCAGACCGGAAAGGATTTGGCCCTGGTTTTTGAAAACCGGGCCTATCGCCTGGAAGACATGGAAGCCGATGCCGCGTGGCGGCAATTGCGCGCCAAATATCAGGCTGCGGGGATTCCTGTGTTCGCCAGTGCGGAAAGGGCCTTGCGCGCAGTCAGGAACGCCTCCCTGAAGATAGCATAAGTTTCCAGGTTTATTCTTGATGGTTACCGTTGATTTTGATATTATGGCTCGCATCCGCTTAAGCGCGTCCCAAAGCGGTTTGCTTGTTACCTCTTGTAGTTATTTATGAAGGCCTGGCGTACATGCATTTAAAAGGCAATTTTGAGACTGCGTCGTTGACCACCATCTTTCAGATGTTGTCCAACGACATGAAAACCGGGCTTCTGCGCCTGACAAATGAAGAGAATGACGTTCGCATTTTCTTCAAGGAAGGCGTGGTGATCTATGCAAGAGGAACGGCCCAGGAGCACGCTCTGGGCCAGATGCTGATGTCCAAAGGCGTCATTACAAGCGATCAACTGGACGAATGCCTGGAAGAATCCTCCCGGACCCGGCAGGCCTTGGGCAACATTCTGGTTAAAAAAGGGCATGTAAGCCTAAAAAGGCTTAAGAAACATATCGCGGATCAGGCGGAGCAAGTGATTTACAGCGTTTTTTTCTGGGACGGCGGCCGTTTCGATTATTCGGACTCCGACCTGGTTCCTCCGGGGGTTCTGGTCACTCACCTGGACATCATGAACATCCTGCTGGAAGCCACCCGGCGCATTGACGAATTGGATGTGCTGAAAAAGCACCTCCCCGGCGACGATGTGGTTTTGAAGGCCGTGGGGGCCGCCTCCGTGGACCAGGTCAAGATGAGCCCCATTGAATGGCGCTTTCTTTCCCTGGTGGACGGCAAACGCAAGATCAAGGACATCACGCGGGAAAGCGGATACGACAAGTTCACTGTTTATCAGGTTTTAAATTCTCTGCTGTCCTTGGGACTGGCGGAAAAGGATGAGGAACTGGCCTCCAAAGTCGAAGCCTACGGCCCGATTTTGGATCTTTACAGGCAGTTTTGGGTGGTGGTTCGCAAGGAGTTGGAAAAGGACCTGGGTTCACGGCCTTTTATCATCGTCGGGAGTCCTCCGCCCGCCTCTCCTTCCAAACGCAGGGATTTTATAAAGAATTTGCACGAGACTGAATTGTGGAAATGGATTTCCAATATATTACTCAAGGCTCGGCCGAAAGACGATGAGTTTCGAGGCGTTTTCAAGGGGATCCATCCGGATAACACGCCCAGCGAAACCAAAGATTGGGTTTTTGAATGCTTTAAGGAGGAGGCTCCGGAGAAAGGCGCACGGATATTGGAGGAAGGGTACAAGTTGTATTTGACGAACCTGTTAAAAGACTTGCCTGATATCATTGGGGGGTTCAGGACCCTGGACGTTATCGCCGCCTTGACCGAAAGCCTAAGCAAAACCCGTGACAAAAGGCTCATGCTCTCACCGGATCAATCAAACGGCATCCAGTCCGTTTTCGCGATGGTAAGTCAGTTTGTTGCAGAAAAGCTCAATGATGAAGAAGAAAAGATATTCGGACTCTTTGCTCTGAAAAACAGGAAGTATCTCTCTTAAGAACAACACGCCAGCCTAATGATTTATGCGAGCCGCGGCAGGGGGCGACCTGCAGGGCGGCTTTGCGGGGATTGGGGAATAGTTATGTTTGAAGTCGTTGCCAGAGAAGAATTCAATGACGGAGATATTATATTCGAGGAAGACACGACGGGCGATAAAATCTACCAGGTGGAAACCGGCGCCGTAACCATCACCAAAAAGGTGTACGGCGAGGACATCGTGGTTGAGGTCATCCGAAAAGGAGAGATTTTCGGAGAAATGTCCTATATCGCAAAAATACCCCGAACCGCCACAGCCAGGGCCTTGGGCGCCACGGTGGTCAACGTCCTGGACCCGGGGGCAATCCGCGACGAGTTTTCCGGCCTGAGCCAGGGTATGAGGCAGATATTCCAGAGCCTGGTTATGCGCCTTAAAAAGGCTACGGACACTTCCTCGGGAGTCCATTTTCTCCGCAAAGAGCCCCGGGTGAAAAAAATGTTCTCGCTGGCCTTCCTGGCCGACGACACGGTCAGGGAAAGTTATTCCCACGACGCCAGTTGCGGAGGCCTTTTTATAAAGACCGAAAGGCCCCTGGATATAGGCCGGGAGTTTGAATTGAGTCTGTGGCTGCCTAATCATCCCAAGCCGCTGAAAATCAAAAGCAAAGTCATGTGGAACCGGCCCAAGACGGACGATCCCATTGAGATGCCTGCAGGTATGGGGGTGCAATTCACTAGTATCAGCCGGGATGATTACGAAAAGTTGCAGGTAGCCTTACCGGAATGCTGATAAAATTCCCGGGTATGCCGTCAAGCCTTTATTGTTTAAGGTAAAGTATAGAAAATGCTTGACATTTTATATGCAAAGCTGGAATGATAATGTGCCTTTATTGCACAGTTTTTAATGATATTTTCTCTAATGCCGCAGCCTTGCATTTTGTTATGGTGTAAAACATTGCGCAATACGGGGAGTGTGTTTTGAGCAATATCGACAATGACGAGTTGGATATTTTTCCGGACGATTCCGAGGATCGAACGCCTCGAGATCAGGACTCGGCGTCTGGGAATGGATTGGATGCCGCGCTGATAGGGCCGGGCCGTTCCTCTTCGTTCCGGATGGAAAGTCCGACTGAGGCTCCGGGCGCCCTGTCCGGAGAGGAATCGGAGTTCCGGGAAGACGCCCCCATGGACCCGGATTCGGGCGAGGAAGCGGTTCAGGATGATTTTACCTTGGGGGCTTCCATGCCTGAGGCGTCCGCCTCAGACGGCGGGGATTATGGAGACGACTCTGAGATCGGCTTCATCGTAATTGATCCGCCGCAAGGCGAGGAGGGGGCGCCGCCGGATTCCGATGATCCGGAAACGCCGGAGTACGCACCCGATCAGAGCTATCCTTCCCAGGACCTGGGTTTCGTCTCCGAGCAGATTTCCGGGCTGTCCCAGCAGATAGAGCAGTTGTCCCGGGATTTTGAAAGCAAGTTGAAATACGACTCCCATAAGGAGAAAATCATTGATTCTCTGCACGGGGAGTTGCAGGAGTATAAGGACGGGCTCCTGAAAAAACACATGCAGTCCATGGTAATGGACATTGTGAAGATCATCGACGACGTGCGAAAGATCGTCCGCCATTACCGGGAAAAGGAACTGAGTGAAAGCGATCTTCCCAAATTATTGGATATATTGGAGGATTTGCCTTCGGATTTGGAGGACGCCTTTTCCTTCCAGGGGATCAGGCCGTATACATGCGAGGGGGACGCTTTCAACCCGTCCAGGCAAAGGGTGCTGCAAAAAGTCGCAACGCAGGACGAGTCGCTGGATAAAATGGTGGCCAAGCGGCTGCTGCCCGGCTACGAATGGGATGATACTATTATAAGACTTGAGATGGTTGGGGTTTACACTTACAAGCCCGTCTCAGAGGACTAGGGATTAGGAGTCAATATGGGCACGCAAATGAAACGGATATACGGAATTGACCTGGGCACCACTTATTCTTCCATCGCTTATGTTGACGAGTTCGGAAAAGCGGTTGTCATTCCAAATTCTGAAAATGAACGCGTAACGCCCTCGGTGGTATTTTTCGACGGGGACGCTGTTGTGGTAGGAGGCGTGGCAAAGGAAAGCGCCAGGCTGTACCCCAACGAGGTTGTCAGTTTTATCAAGCGCTCCATGGGCGAGCCCAATTTTTTATTCGAATACAACGGGAAGAGCTACCGTCCTGAAGAAATTTCCGCGTATGTTTTGAAAAAGGTGGCCAAGGACGCGGAGGAGAAAATCGGCGAGGCCATTACGGACGTGGTCATCACCTGCCCGGCCTATTTCGGCATTAACGAGCGGGAGGCCACCAAGATCGCCGGCGAAATCGCCGGGTTCAACGTGCGCCAGATCATCAACGAGCCCACCGCCGCGGCCATCGCCTACGGGTCCATTGAGCAAACCGACAACCGGGTCGTCCTGGTCTACGACCTCGGGGGCGGCACCTTCGACATCACCATGATCGACATCCGGCCGGACGCCATCCAGGTCATTTGCACCGGCGGCGATCACAACCTGGGCGGCAAGGACTGGGACGACCGCATCGTCAACAACCTTGTCCAGGAGTTCCAGACCCAGACCGGCTCCCAGGAAGACATTCTGGAAGACCCGGACACCTGGCAGGACCTTCAGCTCTCCGCTGAAAAATCCAAGAAGATCCTCTCCCAAAGGGAAAAAACGCCCATCGCCGTCACCCACGGCGGAGAGCGCGTCAAGGTGGAGCTGCAAAGGGACAAGTTCTACGAAATCACGCGGGACCTGCTGGAGCGCACCATTTCTCTGACCCACGGCATTTTGGAGGAAGCCCGGAAAAAGGGCTACAACCGGTTTGACGAAATCATCTTGGTGGGCGGCTCCACCCGCATGCCGCAGGTGGAGCAGCGGATCAAGGAGGAATTCGGCATGGATCCCAAGGTTTTCGATCCGGACGAAGCCGTAGCCAAGGGCGCCGCCATTTTTGGCTGGAAGCTGTCCATCAACGACGACCTGATCAAGAGGGTGGCGCAAAAGACCCAGAAAACCGTGGAGGAAATCACCAAGACCATGGACACCAGCTCCCAGCAGTTCAAGGACGCTGCAAGGGAAATGGCCGACGATACCGGCGTGACCCAGGCCGCGGTGGAAAGCTCCCTCATAAAAATCCGGGACGTAACCAGCAAGAGCTTCGGCGTTGTGGTCAATAACGCCGAAAACGAAGAAGCCGTGTTCAATGTGATTTTGAGAAACACGGCGGTTCCCGTCAATGCCAAAGACACTTTTTTCACCGCCGTCGCCAATCAGCAAAAAGTCCTCATTCGCATCATGGAATGTGAAACCAGCGAGGAATGGGTGCCTGTGGAAACGGCCGTGGAAATCGGAACAGCGGTCCTTAACCTGCCGACCGGCCTGCCCACGGAAACTCCCGTGGAAATTTCCTTTTCCCTGAACAGGGAAGGGCGCCTTCAGATTACGGCCCGGGAAACCACGGAATCCAAGGAAGTGAATGTGGTTATTGAAACCACGTCGGTCATCCGCGGTAAGGATCTGGATGAAGCCAAAGCCCGCAGCCAGGGGGCCGTTGTGCAATAATAGAACATTATCAGACGGCCTCAGGGTATTGTATCGGCAGCCCAAGCTGCCATCACGCAGAGATTTAGGATGATAAGCGTTTCATGGATAGGGAAAACTATTATATTCTGTTGGAACTGGACATCGATCCCCCTGAGCAGGACCCTGCTAAGATAGACGCCGCTATCAAGCGCATGCAGGCTAACTGGAGCCGTTTGCGCAACCATCCCACCAAGGGGATTCAGGCGAAAAACTATATAGGGCTCATTCCCGAAATCCGCAAAGTCATGAGCGATCCCGAATTGCGGGAGGCGGAGGCCAGGGAGGCCCTGAAAGTCAGCCGGGAAAAAGAAGGCGAAGCCTTTGCCGAAATCGACAGGCATCTTGCCCTTCATTTGAGCAAGGGGTACGTCTCCAACCAGGAAATCACCAAACTCGCCGAACTGCATCATATTGAAGAAGATGACATCCGCGCCCGGATCAAGCTCATGGAAGAAGGAAAGCTGGCGGAGCTGGACAACCAGCTCGGCCTGCGCATGGCCAAGGGGTATATCACCCAGGAGGAAATCTCCAAGTTGGCCAAAGCCCATGGCATGACCGAAAAGGATGTTAAAAAGCGGGTGAACGTTCCCATCCGCAAAGCCGGCTCCGCGGAAAAGATCAAAGGCAAATCCCTGGATAAATCCATTGAGAAGGTGATCAACGACAACCTGAAGATCGTCGGCCACTCTTCCTTGTATGAGTTCCTGGGCCTGCCCGAGACCACCAGCGTCGAGCTTCTTAGGAAAACCGCCCGTAAAAAAGAGGCGGAAATCCTCAAAATCGCCAAAAAGGACGCCCTTGTGACGGCTTCCGGCATTTTGGCGGGGCAATGCTCGGCCATTTTCCGGGATCAGGAATCCCGCGCTTCCTACGACATCAGCCGGGGGCGCTCCCGTTTAAAGGATCTGGAAGCCGATATCGACGTGGCCGGCATTGACGGCAAAATCCGCTCCCAGTATTTCGACATCCTGGTCAAAACGGGCCAGGATCTGGGCATGGATGAGGCCGAGGCCAAGTCCTTTATCAAGAATTACTGTCAAAAAAAAAATTACGCCATCGAAGGCCAGGAAAAAAGGAAGATCTCCAAAAAGCAGTTCATTATCATAGGAGCCGCCCTGGTCGTTCTCTGCGTCGCCGCCATGGGCGCACTCTACTTATTAATGGCCATGCAGGCCAAAGCCGAGTTTGAAGACACCACCGAAAGAGCCCTCCAGCAAAAAGATCCGGAAAAACGCATCGTCATCTATCGCAACTACGTTGCCGTCAATGATCCCAGTAAATACACCGAACAGGTGAACGCGCTCATACGCGAAACCATGCAGCAGATGAAAGCCGATAAGGAAAAGGCCGCATTTACGTCGGTGGATCAACAGGCCAAGGAATTGCTCGCCGCCGAAGAATTTGGAAAAGCCCTTGACTTATATAAGAAGTATCTTGCGGATTTTCCGGGCGGCTCTCAGACAGGGGCTGCAAAGGCCAAAATCAAGGAAATTGAAAACGCCTTCGAGACCTACCAGTTCGAAGAGCTTAAAGCCCTGGACGCCGCAGACACCGACCAGCGCATCGCCGCTTACGTGGATTACCTGGCCAATCATCCTAACGGCAGGCACAAGGACGAAGTCTCCAAACTCATTTGGGAGATGGGCGATGAGTATTACCTGTTTCTGAACCGGAGAATCGAACTGGCCTCCCGCCAGGAAAACTGGGCGCAGGCGATCGAATATTGCGACTCCTACATTCGGATTTTCGATAACAATAACGCCAAACGCTTGAGCCGGGAAAAGGAAGGCTTCCAAAAGAGGCTGGCTGACCAGAAGGCTTTTGACGCTGTCCAGGCCAAGGCTTCGCGCCGCGGAACCGATTATGACGCAGCCTTGGAGGATTACAACGAATATCTGACGCTCCACCCCCGGACCACGGCAAAAGACAAGGTCCTGGAGCAGATCAGAATGCTGCAGGCGTTGAAATACAAGTCCCGCATTGACAACGCCCAGGCGGCCATGCGCCTGAAGCTGAGCGCCAATAAACGCTTCGCCGAACAAAAGCCAGGGACCGTCCTGGATAGAAAAACAGGCCTGACCTGGACCCTTTTGTCATCCCAGGAAGACTTGCAGGAGTGCGTGAGCTACGACTATGCCAAGGCCTACGTACAAAACATGAGCGTAGGAGGAGTCAGGGGGTGGCGCTTGCCCACCGAAGCGGAGTTGGAGGCCTTTTACAAAACGGATAACGGCTACCCTGCAGCGCCGGGCTTGGTCTTCTGGTCGAGCAAAAGCAACCCCAGATGGGCGGATGGCTACATGGCCGAGCAGGTGATTGTGGTTTCCGTTGATGAAGGAGTGGAAAACTTCCGGCTGGATTCCAGGAAATGCGCGGCGGTTCACGCCGTCAAATAATAAGCTGTTTTTACGATTAAAATAAAAGCCCGGAGCCGCCTGACGCGGCCCCGGGCTTTTTACATTGAATAGGAGCTTTAGAGTTTTCGCAACTCCTTCTTGTCAATCTTGCCCACCGTCGTCAGGGGAATTTCATCCATGATGATGATTTCCTTGGGCGCTTCATAAGGGGCCAGCTTGTCTTTGGCCAGATCCATGATTCCCTTTTTGATGGCCTCCTTGTTTTTGGTCTTGGCGTAATCCGGATTCAAAGTCACATAGGCCCGAACCAGCTCCGAGCCCGGCCTTTCCGGATTGGGCTTGCCGGTGATGGCGATCATGTCCACGCCGGGGTGTGTGGCCAGGACCTCCTCCACCTTCACGGAAAAGACTTTGTAGCCGCTCACGATGAGCATGTCTTTGGTGCGGTCCACAATGGAGATGTAGCCGTGTTCGTCCATTATTCCCACGTCTCCCGTGTGCATGAAACCGTCCGAATCAATGGCCTTGGCCGTTTCCTCGGGCTTGTTGTAATACCCCACCATGACCTGGGGGCCTTTGACGCAGATTTCTCCGGGCTGGCCCTGCTCCACCTCCTCGCCGGTGGATGTATCCACCAGGCGGACCTCCGTATTGAGGAGGGGCAGACCCACGGACCCGAGCTTTTTTCGGCCCTTGGCCGGATTCATGGCCGACAAGGGGGATGTTTCGGTCATGCCGTAGACCTCCAGGAGCTTGCCCCGGCCCACAACGGCTTCCAGCTCCTTTTGCGACTCCTCGGGAAAAGGCGCAGCGGCCGATATGCATACTTCCAAGTTGGAAAAATCCAGGGCCTTGAAGGCGGGTTCGGCCAACAGCATCTGAAACAAAGACGGCACGTTAACCAGTGCGGTGGGCTTGTACTTTTCGATTTCCTTGCAAATATGTTTGGTGTCCCTGGGGTTGGGAATCAGGATTTGCGTCCAACCCAGATACACGCAGTTTTCGCAAAAGAAAAGCCCGGCGATGTGAAAGAAAGGAAAGCCGGATAAGGCCAGGCCCTTGCCTTGCTCCCAACTGAGCCATTTTTGGGTGATCAGCAAGTCGGATACGGCGTTGCGATGGCTCAGCATGGCGCCTTTGGGAAGTCCGGTGGTGCCGCCTGTGTATTGGATGTAGGCGATGTCGTCCGGAGAAAGGTCCACAGCCGGCTGCTTGGAGTCAAACTGCTCCCCTTGAATGACCTGGGAGAACTTAAGCACCTTTTTGCCAGGAAGCTGGGTCACCTTGCCGGAAGGGATTTTTTTCAGCAGCTTTCCCAAGGTCCTTTTTACCGCCGGCAGAAACCCGCCCACCGACCCGGCCACGACCAGTTTCAGATCCGGCAGGTAAGGAGCGATTTCCGTGACCCGGGCGGCGAAAATGGCGTCCAGGGTCACGAGCGCTTTGGCATTGGAATTTTCCAACTGGTATTTCATGCCGTCCGACGCCATCAGCGGAGATACGCCGGAAACCACGCAGCCGGCCTTCAAGGTTCCCAGCCAGGCAACGGCGTATTCAGGAATGTTGGGCAAATTAATGCCCACCACGTCCCCCTTTTTCAGCCCGCTGTCAAGCAGCATGTTGGCAAAACGGTTGGAGTATAGATCCAGCTCGGCGAAAGTGATTTCTACGCCCATGTATGCAAAGGCGGTCTTATTAGGAAATCTTTCGAAAACAGGTTTGACCGCATCGACGTAATTGGTTTCCCAAACCGATGGATCCAAATCTTCCATGCCCGGGTCGTACGATTTTCTCCAAAATTGCTCGCCCATCTGTTTTTCCCTCCATTAACGGTGAAATACGACATATAAAGCGACAACAGGCCCTGAGCTTTTTTTCTTCCAGGGCTATTTCCCAAGAAAAAAATCTGAATTGTAAAAAGGGGGAATAGATTTAACAGCATTTAAAGTGGATTAGTGATCTTCATTATATCTTTGCTTTGGCCCATCGGTCAAGGGATTCCCGCCATCATGCATGCTGAAAGCCGCCTTTGCGCCTCTATTATAGTCTGAATGCCGCTAAAATAAATCCGGATAGTTCATCCAAATAAAATGGGATTTGGAGCTGTTTTAGGCGTAATTTTTGCATCTTATAATGGGGAATGGCGCTAAAGATTGGTGAGCGGCCTGCCGATAATCTCTCTGGTGTTTCTTCCTCAAAGGCCTTGTTCGCGCCTTTTTCTGTTTACAAACCATCCTTGATAGCAACAGGGGGTGCTTATGTTCAAAAATGTAAAATTGGGAACCAAAATTTTGGGCGCCGTGATCCCGATTATGGTGCTTCTTTGCCTTGTGGCGGGCTTTGCATACAACGGATTCCAAAAGGTCGCGGATCGGGTGGAAAAGGGGGACGACGTCAACCGGCTGGTGAAAATCTTTCTGGAAACGCGCCGGCAGGAAAAGAATTTTATGCTGCGCGGCGAGGAGGAGTACTTGATCTCCGTCCGCAAGAACCTCTCTGATATTACGGCCCTGGCCAAGGCTTCCAAGAAAAATTTTCAGTCCGGCGCCAGCAAGAAGCATATGGACGAGGTGATCGGCGGCGCGGACGAATACGCCCAGGCCTTTGAGGCTTATGCGGCTTCCGTGGTTCAGAGAAACCAGGCTTTGGAAAGAATTGATGCGTTGGCCGAATCGGCCATTCAAGAGGCCAAAGATATCGGCGAAGAGCAAAAAGGCCAGTTGGACCGGATCCGGTCACACAGCAAGCAAATGATTGCGGACACCCAGTGGAGCGCCGAGGCCGCCGGAGAAGTGATCTACATGATTTTCGACGCCCGGGGCGCTGAGAAAAGTTATCAGCTCACCAGTTTTGACAAATACGCCGATAAGGTTCAGGAATCGGGCGTTCAAATCAACAGTCTGCTTAAAAGCATTGAAAAGAAATTGGACAAGGAGCCCGGTAAAACCCTGGTTAAAGAGGCTTTGGCCGCGTCTCAGGCTTATTTCGACGGCTTTGCAAAAATTGTGGAAATGACCAAAAATTATGAATACTCCCAGGCCGCCGAAGTCCGGGAGGAGGCCTCCGCCCAGGCGGATTTGCTGGTGCAAAAGGTGGAGGAGTTGACGGAAAACCAAAAGGCGGTATTGAACGAAATCCGGGATGAAGCAGAGGCCCAGACCAAGGATAAAATTGAAAAGGCCGACTCTTCTCGCAAGCTGGTCCAGTGGTTCTTGGAGGCCCGTCTGGCGGAAAAGGATTTTGTCAATTCCCAAGGCGGGCTCGTTTATCTGGATGCGGTCAACGCAAGGATCGGCTCCATTTTGTCTCTTGGCGAAGACCTGGAAAACGGGTTCACCCAACAGCGCAACAAAGAGAGGATCGCTGCGGTCATGGACGCGGTTCGCGCTTATGTGGGCGAGTTCGGCGCCATCGCTTCCCTGATGGAAGAACAGCAAATGGCGGAGTACGGGATGGTGGAGTCCGCGAGAGAGGCCGTTAAAGTCTGCGCAGCCGCCCGTGATGAACAGAAGGCGAAGATGCTGGACGTCATATCCTCCACCACGCGCAATATGATCATAGCGGCTCTGGGCGCTGTAATTCTGGGATTATTTTTAGCGTTGACAATCACCCGCAGCATTACCAAACCCATCCACGCCGTCATCTCCGGCTTAAACGAAGGCTCCGAGCAAGTAGCGTCGGCTTCCCAACAGGTTTCCTCTTCCAGCCAGTCTCTGGCGGAAGGCGCTTCCCAGCAGGCGGCCGCGCTGGAGGAAACCTCCTCCTCGCTGGAGGAAATGGCGTCTATGACCAAGCAAAATGCGGAGAACGCCGGCCAGGCCGACAATCTCATGAAGGAGACCTCCCAGGTGGTGCAAAAAGCCGGAGGATCCATGAGCCGGTTGACCCAATCCATTGCGGACATAGCCCAGGCCAGCGCTGAGACTTCCAAAATTATCAAGACCATAGATGACATAGCCTTTCAGACCAATCTTCTGGCCCTGAACGCAGCCGTGGAGGCCGCCCGGGCCGGGGAGGCGGGCGCCGGGTTCTCCGTAGTGGCCGATGAAGTCCGCAACCTGGCGACCAGGGCCGCGGAAGCGGCGCACAACACCTCCTTTTTGATCGACGCCACCATGCAAAAGGTGACCCAGGGCGCCGACCTGGTGGAAATAACCAATGAAGCATTTGGGGAAGTGGGAACCAGCGCTTCCCGGGTGGAAGGGCTGGTTGCGGAGATCGCCGAAGCCTCCCAAGAGCAATCCCAGGGGATCGAACAGGTGAATAAAGCCGTGACGGACATGGACAAAGTCACCCAGCAGAACGCCGCCAACGCCGAAGAGTCGGCGTCCGCCTCGGAAGAGCTTAACGCCCAGGCTGAGCAGTTGCAAAGCATGGTGGCGCAGCTAAGCAAAATCGTCGGCGCCAAGGCCAAAGAGAAAAAGGCTCAAGCCCCAAAGCCCCGGCCCAGAATCACCGCCCGCAAGGCTAAGCCGCTGACGGATAAAGAAAGCGGCCAGGGGAGGATTGTGGATCCGGAACGGGTCATACCCATGGATGACGAGGATTTTACAGACTTTTGAAAAGCCGGAATTGACAAGGGGAATGCATAATGAACAAAAAGGCCGCCCAAGATAAACGGGCGGCCTTTTGAGTTGCTTCTACTGGAAAGAAAATCCTTTTGCCCAAGGATTCTTATTCGTAGGTTCCTGCGACCATGGCATATTGCGTGTCCGGAACCTGTAAGATGTACGCCATCTTGGTGGAAGGGGCGCTTTCTCCCGGTTTGGGCCACATATAAGTGACCCAGCCTTCCCCCTGCTCTTTGGCGGTCTTTACAAATTCGGAGTAGAACATTTTGCCGTTGGCGTCTTTGATCATAAGAAGGCTCATCCCCAGAGATGTCTGGTTGAAAGGATGGGCGATGTTGGATACGCTGGCCAAATCCACGCAAAAAACATAAGAGTCCTTCCAAACAAAAGGCCCCTTAGGGTTATTGATTTGCTTGACGGCTTCGTCCATGCCTTTGTCTTGAAACAGGGCTGCTGCTTCCTTGCATTTTTGAACGCATTCTTCCTTTGTCGCGGACTCTGCGGCCCAAACAGAGCCCAAAAGCATTCCGCAGATGACAACCGCGGCAATCAGGGTTTGCCAAATCCTACTGTGCTTCATCACTACATCCTCCATAAAGAAAATAAATGAATAACCGGAATCGCCTTTGATTCCAGGAAGGGATTTTTATCCACATGTGAGCATTTGGTAAAGAAAAGAATCCTGCTTTGTAAGAGGGGGCGGAAAAATAAAAAAGCCAGTCAAGAGAATACCAATTAAATCCCTTGGAAAGACGGGCTGAATCTGGGTGAAGCCTCTTACTTTCTTGAGCGCAGTCACGGGCGTTCAGCAGATTTTGGCGTCTTTGGGAAAATAAAAAAGGGCAAAGGCCGGTTGGGCGGCCTTTGCCCTTTATACAATACAAGTTTTTTTGTCGCCTGCTATCCGGCCGGGGTCACGTAAATGGGCATGCCCATCAAAGGCCAAATAACGCCCACGGCAATGGCCACCACCACCATCAGCATTGCGCTGGCCGGGATGCCGTACATGAAGAACTCCCCGGTGGTGAATTGCTTGGAGTCGTAGGCGATGGCGTTGGGAGCGGCGCCCACAAGCAGCAGGAAGGGCATGCCGGCAGTCACCAGCGAGGCGAACAGGATGCCTTCCGGGGCAGCGCCCAGGTAGGGAGCAATAACCAGGGCCACGGGCAGAGAGATAGCGATGGCCGCCACGTTCATGATGAAGTTGGTCATCATCATGACAAAAAAGGCGATGCTCATGATGAACACAAAGGGGCTGGCTTTTTCGAACATGACCAGCCAGTTGACGGCCAGCCATTCCGCGGCGCCCGTATCCCACAGGCAGAAGCCGATGCTCATGGCGCCGGCGAAAAGCAGGATGATGTTCCAGGGAATCTCCTCCAGATCGTCGATATCCAGGATGTTCAGGATAAAGAACAAGATGGTGGAGCACAAGATGACGGCTGTTTTATGCAGTTTGGGGAATCCGTCAATGAGAGACCCCAGGGACATAATCAAAATAACCGAGCCTACGATAACCGCCGCAAGGATTTCGTTTTTGGTGATGGGGCCGTTGTTGGCGTCCAGGTCTTTGGCTTTTTGGCGCAGGCCGGGGATCGTTGTTTTTTCAGGCTTCAAGAAGACCATGAAAAATCCCCACAGCAAAAACACCATCAACCAACCGATGGGGAACATGAACTTGGTCAGTTCAAAAAAGCCCACGGTTTTGCCGACCACGTCGTTGTAAAAGCCGATGGCCACGGCGCCGCGCGCAGCGCCCAGCAGGGTCACGATGCTGCCTGCGCCGGCCACGTAAGCCATGCCCATAAACAAGCCTTTGCCGAACTTGGTCTGCTTGTCGCCTTCTCCGTACAAGGCGTAGATGGTCAGCAGCAGGGGGTAAATGGTGGCGGCCACCGCCGTATGGGCCATGATGTGCGCCAGGGCAGCTGTGACGATGAAGCAGCCGAGGTAGATCATGCTGGTTTTTTCGCCCACCACAATGAGCATTTTATAAGCCAGCCTTTTGGTAAGGCCCGTCTTGGTGAAAACCATTCCAATGACGATGGAGCCAAAGATAAACAGAACCGAGGGGTCCATGAAATCCTTGAACGCCACTTTGGCGGGGCGAATCAGGAACAACGCCTGCAATGCGCCGATTGTCAGGCTGGTGACGCCGATGGGCACCACTTCAAAAACCCACCAGGTGCCCGCCAGCAAGAACACCGCCAACGCCCCCTTGGCCTCCTTGCTCAACGGAAAGTGGACCCCGTTAGGGTCCACCGCATCAGGCAGCGGCGGGCAATAATACACGATGACAAAGAGAGCTACGCCCAGCATCAAAAAACAAAATCGCTTCCAATCAAACGGCTCTTTCGCTTCAATATTGCTATCCATATCTTTTTTATTCCTCACTCCAAACCGGCCGGCCAAGTCGGTCGTCGTCCCCTTTGACGCCTGATTCCTCTCACCCCTTGCCGGACTTTTTAAGTGGTCATCCGGGGTGAACCCGGGTTTGCAATCCCAAGTGTGTTTATCAAAGTATTTATTGCCGTCCAAGTGTTTTTTTTCACTTGTTCGTTGCAAAAAGATTTTAATACGCAAAAAAAATCGCCAAAACAAGAGGTTACACTTTACGAAGAAAAAGGAAAAATCGACAAGATTGTTTAAAAACAAATCAGAGGCGGCGTTTTTTCAGGGCGAGGGGACCCTTTTGGAGCGGTTTGAGAACGCGCCGCTCAGGATCGGCGGATTTTTTTCCGGACTGGAGCGCCGGGGGAGAAGTTATTCCTTGATCTTCCAGGTTGCGACATACTCCGTGCGCTCGGGTATGCGGGAGAGCCCTGGATCGGATTCCGTCCAGCAGCCTTCCAGCCCTTTTTCTTTGGCGCTCAGCTCGAAGTGACACATGGCGATGCCCATGTCGATCCTTTGGAGGTCGGATTTGAAAATATTTTTGTAGGCCTTGTTTCTGGTGAGGAACAGGTGGAAGCAGGAGCCGCTGTATATGATTCTCCAGGGCTGCCGATTGGAGGCGGAAGGCGCCAGCCGCACCATTTCCAAGGGAGTAGAATATTCGCCGGCGGCATTTTTCGATAGAGTATTGGAAAAATCGTTGAGAAAAAACAATTCGTGCCATGGTTTGCGTTTCATGGAGCCTGCGCCTGCAGCGAACATGGCGTCCACCAAGGTCTTTCTGGGGGCCCGGATGCCTACAGGGCAAATGCAAGGCAGGGCTTCGTCTTTTTGCAGCCCGATTTTTTCCGCAAAAATGGTGTGCTTCAAGGTGCCGCCCATCCAGCAGGAGCCTAAATCCAGGGCGGTGGCGAACAGGATGGCCTTTTCGAACAGGTAGCCGTAATCTTCCAGGTATTTGGGACCGGGTTTGACAGCGCCTACGATGAAGTCTCGGGCGCCTTTGATGACGCCGTAGGTTCCCGGAACCCGTTTGGCGCCGTCCACGCCGGCATCCACCAATTCGAATCGGGTTTGGGAGTTAAAAGGAGGAATCCCCGGGTTTGCCAGGAACTCCTCCATTTTTTGCTTGGCATCCACTGGCAGGGAGGCGCCGGAAAAGCTCCTCCAGGAACACCGTTTTTTAATCAGGTCGATAAACGGGACATTCATGTTCATAATCCAAGGCCTTTGTTTGAGTTGATGCCGCGAAAAACGGTTTTCGCCAGGCTATTTTTGGAAAAACAGATACGCTGCCAGTCCCACCAGAATTCCTGCGAATATTTTCTTGAAGCTGGCCGTGGACACGCCTTCCAGCAAGCGTGGGCCTATTTGCGCTCCGATGATTCCGCCGATGCCGAGCATAATTCCAGCCACATAATCTACGTTGGACAACTTGTTATGGGCGATGATCGCCGAAAACGAAATAACCAGGATGGCCATAAAGGATGTCCCTACGGCTTGTTGAGCCTCGTATTTCATGAACAATAGAAGGGGGACGATTAAAAAGCCGCCGCCGAGCCCTGAAAAACTGGCGCCCACGCCTACTAGCACCCCAAAAGCGGCCAACATTGCATACAAGCCATAACCCGCCATATAAGCACCTCCGTAAGAGAAACACCCTCTCCAATCGCCTCCGAAAATGCCATACCACACCTTGCGGAGCCTGACCAGTTTCATTCATGCAATTGACAACCAAAATCGCACGGGGTAGTCTGTGAGAAGAATCATGCAAAATTGATCAATATCCTATTTCATTCTCAGGGAGATATATAACATGCAGTTAGGAATCATAGGCCTGGAGCGGTGCGGAAAGACCACCTTGTTCGAGGCCCTGACCCAAAGCGAATCCGACCCGGCCCGCAAGGGAGAGGTCCGTATTGGAACCATCAACGTGCCGGACGACCGGGTTGACATCCTCAGCAAGATGTACAACCCGCGCAAGACCATATACGCCCAAATACAATACGTGCTGCCAGGCGCCAGGGACGCCCAGGCCAAAAGCGCCGACGCCATCTGGAACCCGGTGCGCACCTGCGACGCCCTCATCCATGTGGTTCGCAATTTCGAGGACATGGGCGGAGAAGCGCCCGACCCTGCCAAGGATTTCAGCAAGCTGGATCAGGAGTTGGTTTTCGCCGATTTGATCGTGGTGGAAAAACGCCTGGAACGCCTGGAGCTAGACGCCAAACGGGGCAAAAAAGTGGACCCCGAGGAGTTGGACCAGCTCAAGGCCTGCCACGAGCTTTTGGAAAACGACAAACCCATCCGGACAAATCCGGATTTGGCGGCCGCGCCCAAGCTGCGCGGATTCACCTTTGTCTCGGCAAAACCTACCCTTATCGTGTTCAATAATGACGAAGGAGATGAGGCCATGCCCGAGGTTCCCGGCCTGGGCGAACACGAGTCCTGCATGGTGGTTCGCGGCAAACTGGAGGCGGAACTGGCCATGATGGATCCCGAGGAGGCCGAGGTCTTTTTGGAGGAGTACGGCGTCACCTCCACGGCCAGGGATCGGATGATCCGCAGGTCCTATGAGCTATTGGGCAAGATGTCCTTTTTTACGGTGGGCGAAGACGAAGTCCGGGCGTGGACCATTTCCCGCGAAACTCAGGCCGTGGACGCAGCGGACGTTATTCATTCCGACATCAAACGGGGTTTTATCCGCGCGGAAACAATGGCATATCAGGATCTTATAGATACAGGTTCCTACGCGGAAGCCAAAAAAGCCGCCAAGGTCCGCCTGGAAGGCAAGACGTATATCGTGGCGGACGGGGACATCATAAATTTCCGTTTCAACGTATAGGCGCCTATATAAATAGGTATAAATTTTTTTTCGGGGCGATTTTTTGTTCCAACAGGGTTGAAAAAGCCGCGGATTCGGCGCCGGGAATCAGCCTGGATTCACGCCGATCCGGCAGGGGGGAACTCGTTGGCGCGCGTATTGATGATCAAACCCAAGCATCCCCACTTCAAGGGATTGAACAAGACCGCAACGCCGCCCCTTGGCCTCATGTCCCTGGCCGCCTTCGCCAGGGAAAGGAGGCCGGGCAAAGACGTCTTTGTTATCGCCGACGAAAGGGTCGCCCCTCGCACCATGGACGATTGGGCCGATCTGGTGCGCGAATTCAACCCGGACCTTATCGCCGTCAGCGCCGTAACCGTGGAAAGGCGCCGCCTGGAAAGAATCGCGGCCCGGTTTAAAGCGGACTTTCCTGAAACTCCCATCATCGTGGGCGGCCCCCTGGCCAGCGCTTCCGGCGCCAGGGTTTTGGAGTCGGGAAATATCGACTACATCCTTCAGGGAGAAGGCGAGGTTGGCTTTACGGATTTTTTGGACGCCCTGGAAAATGGGGACAGGTTTCCGGAGCGGCCCATCAGCGGTTTGGCGTTTATAAATAAAGATCAAACCCTGGTGGAAAATCCCATGAATCTCCATGTCCCGGACATGGAGGAAATTCCCATCCCGGCCTGGAACCTGATCGACCTCGCCGACTATCAAAGCCTGAGCCACTTCACGCCCATCGACTCCTCCACCCGCTACGCCGTATTGTTCACCTCCAGGGGGTGCCCCTACGGATGCATCTACTGCCATAGAATTTTCTCCAAAAAATTCAGGCCGATGAAAGCCTCTCGCGTCGTGGATGAAATGGAATTCCTGGTGAAAACATACCAGGTGGAGTCCTTTGAGATTATAGACGACATATTCAACCTGGATTACGGCAGGGCCATGGAGTTTTGCCGCGAAATCAAAAGGCGCGGCCTCAAGGTGAGGATTTCCTTTCCCAACGGGGTGCGGGGGGATCTTCTGGACCGGGATCTCCTTCAAGAGTTGGCTTCCGTGGGCGTGTATGAAATGGCTTTCGCCGTGGAGACTGCCAGCCCGCGAGTTCAAAAGCTCATCCGAAAAAACGTCAAGCTGGACAAGATCAGGGAGAACATAGCCATTGCAGCGGAAGCGGGGATTTTCGCCTGGGGGTTTTTTATGCTGGGCTTTCCCACGGAAACGCGCAAAGAGTTAATGCAGACCATAAAGTTTGCGTGCGCCTCCAAACTTCACGGCGCCTATTTTTTCACTGTGGTGCCCTTTGAAGGCACCGATCTGGCCGCCATGGCCGCCGCCGAACACGGTTTGCAGCCCAAAGACCTTTGGGGGGATTATCACCACGTCAACAAGTCCATCGCAGGAGTGGGCGCCCGGGAGCTTTCCCTGTTTCAGGCCCTGGCCTTTTCCCTGTTCTTTTTCGACCCGCGGAGGGCCTACCGGATCCTGCGCGACTATCCCCTGGACCGCATGCAGGCGGTGCGCAAGTTTTTGGCCCTCAGCCATTTTCTTTTTATTGAAAAGCCTCTTGGATTAATTAAGGATTCCTTCCGCAGCCCGGCCCGCTCCGCCCGGGACTGACGGACAGGGTAGGCGTTGTTTTCTTTTTTGGATGGGTGGAGCTATCTAAACCCAACAAACAACATTTGTCGGGTTTGAAGTCCACCCGCGTTTTCGGCTATGAGAAGCGCAAAGCCGGACTTCGTAACCCGACCTACAACTTTTCTAAACGCGACGTAGGTTGGGTAGAGCTTGCGAAACCCAACAATATCTTTCTATTATATCAGCCTGTTGTCAATGGGTGTCATTCCCGCAAGTCGGAGCCCGCCGTTATTATAATCTTACCCGGGAATTTCAATATCGATTATAAGGCCGCCTTTGGGGTTGGCGCTGGCGGATATGGTTCCGTAGTGGGCTTCCACGATGCGTTTGCACAAGGTGAGCCCCAGGCCGGTTCCGCCGGTTTTTCGGGACCGGCTTCTGTCGCTTCTGAAAAAGGGGTCGAAGAGCCGGGGCAGGTCCTCTTCGGGGACTCCCCGGCCGTAATCCATGACCTGGATATTCAGGCGGCTTTCCTTTTTTTTCGCAATCAGGATCGGTTTGGCGTTCGGCGGGCTGTACTTGACGGCGTTATCCAGCAGGTTGTCGCAAACCCGGTTGAACAAATCCGGGTCAAGCATGATTTCCATATCCTCGACGGAGGAGTTAATTTCCAGAACCCTGTCCGTATAGCGGCGCTCAAACCGTTCCCTGGTCTTTTCGAGAAAACCGGACATGGCGACCCGGCGCAAACGCACAGGGATGGAGGCCGGGCTGCTGGAGGCTAGGTCCAGGCGGGCGCTGGCCAGAACATTTTCCAACAGGCTTTCCAACTCAGCCAGGTCGGAGCCCATGCCTCTCAGGCGCTCCATGGTTTCCGCAGCGTCCCCGGGGGCGTCTTCACACAGCTCGATGGCAACCCTAAGCCTTGCCAGGGGGGTTCGGATTTCGTGGGAAATATTGGCCAACAGTTCTTTTTCGCTGTGAATGCGCTCTTCCAGGCGGTCCGCCATGTTGTCCAGGGTTTTGGCAAGCTCGCCCACTTCGTCCTTCCGAATCACGCCGCTCCTGGCGGATAGATCTCCGGACGCCAAAGCCCGGGCGCTATTGCTGAGGCGTTCCAGAGGCCGGGTGATGGCCCTGGCCAGCGGCCAGGACAGGATTCCCACGGTCAGCAACACGGCGCCCAAAGCCAGGAACAGTCTCCGGGGGCCTCCTCCTTTGCCGTCTATCACAAGATAAGGCGCGTCATCATCCCCCAGAGGCATGGAATACACCCATATGCCATGGGACCGGATGGAGCGCCATTTGCCAATGCAGCGATGGTTCTTGGCCTCCAGGGCTGGGGGCGGGGCCCCGCCTGACGCGGCCAGCCTGACTCCGTCTCTTGTGTACACGGCCGCGCCGCTGTTGACGAGGGAGGCAATATGATCCAGATACTTCTGCAGTTCAACCGGCTCGTTCAATCTTGCGTGCAACTCACTCGTTACCCACTCCCTGATGCGGTGGGGGCTTCCGTGAAAACGGGCGTTGGGCTCTACAATGATAGAGGGTAAAACCGCCGCTACCGTGGCGGCAATGATGAGGAGCAGCCCGAACAAATAGATGCGCCAGAATAATTTTCCGGGAAGATTCATGAATTTCCTCTGCTGAGGTATTGGTAACCTGCGCCGCGCACCGTGCGGATTCGCTTGGGATGGCGGGGATCGTCCCCGATTTTTTGCCGCAGCCGGGAAATATGCACGTCAATGGACCGGTCGAAAGCCTCCTCAGCGTTGCCCTTGGCAAGCTCCATCAAACGCTCCCGGGAGAGCACCTGCCCGGCCCGTTCCGCCAGGGCCTTTAGCAGGGCGAACTCGTAGGTGGTCAAGTCCAGAGGGGCGCCGTCCAATGAGGCGATGAGGGCGGCGGGGTTCAGCATGAGGTCGCCCACGACGACCACGGAGCTGCGGGGGCCTGCCTGGCCCCGGGCCCGGCGGACCATGGCCCTTATGCGGGCGAGCAATTCCCTGGGGGAAAAGGGTTTGGGCAGATAGTCGTCCGCGCCGATCTCCAGGCCCATGACCCGGTCGGCTTCCTCGCCCCTGGCTGTGACCATGATGATGGGCACGTCGGAATGCTCCCGGATGCGCTGACACACGGAGATTCCGTCGCGCGCCGGCAGCATGAGGTCCAGCACGATGGCGTCGAATCGATGCTGCAAGGCCTGCTGAAGCCCGGCTTCTCCGTCTCCGGAAAGGGAGACGGCCAAGCCGTTGCGCTCCAGGTATTCCCGGGTGAGCTTGGCCAGCCGCTGGTCGTCTTCGATCATCAGGATGTTGATCAATGATTGTTCCATGGCGAAATCATAGCGTAATCCGGGGCTGATGAAAACAGAATAAGAGATTCATCAGCCCCGTTTCATCCGGTCAACGATTAGCAGGCCTGGCTTTCCAGGCAGACGGGCTCCGGCTGATTGTTCTGCACATACTCGGTGATGTCGATGCCAAAATGCACGAACAGATCCTCGCGGCCGGGCAGGGGAATCCAGTAGGTGTCAATGACCATGCCCAAAGCGTCGATCATTCCTACTTTGCGTACGGCGCTTTGCTGCTTCATGGCCTTTCCGGCAAGGCATCCCTTGTGCATTTCCTTGCCGCCTTGCTCGTAGCAATAGGTTCCCGGCGCGTATCCAAGGGCCTTGCCCGCCTTGTTGCAGTCCACGATCAAACGGTCCTTGTTGTTCAGCATGACCGGAAAGGGAAAATTGTCCCAAAACAGGTGAAAACCGTCCAATATTTCCTGTTCCACTTCCATATTATTCATGATGCGTTCCTTTCCTCTTGCGTCCGGGTCGTTAAAAACGTTTTTAGAAGCATTCCTCTCGTTTGGATTTGATGTGCTCCAGCAGGGCGTTTCTCTGTTCAACCGTGAGCACGGCGGACATATCGGCCAATTTGTCGGCCGTCCTGTGGGCGAATTCGGTCATCAGGCGGATTTGCTCGTCCAGTTGTTGGTGCAGGTCCTCCCGGTCAATTTCTTCGGCCAAAAGGGTTTCCACCATGGCCGTACGGGAATTTTTCCCCCTTTGCCTGACTGTTAGCGCGTCTTCCAGGAGCAAGTGGGCAATATCACGGATTTCCTCTTGCTGGGCCTCGTCGGCTTTGAGCTTGGACAAAGCCCGGTCCAGGCCTTTTTCCACGCGAAGCGCCGCAACCTCCGGATCATGGTTGAAGCGGCAGCTATCGCGGCATCCGGCGAAAAGAACGCCCCCCAGCACCATCGTTAGAACGAGAATTCCAAAAATTTTAGGCATCTTTTTTGTTTTCATCTTCATGACAATCTCCTTTGTTTGGAAGGTTCAACAACAACGTTGCACAGGAGTCTGCCACGGTTTTCTTGCGTGAGTTTGTACGGATTGTTAAGAAGTATGAAGCTGAAGAAAAAAAGGGCGTCCCCTGTTTATACAGGGGACGCTTTTTTTAGGCCGGATTTTGGAAAAGGCTTAGAGGTCGCCCATACCGCGCTGAAGAAGCTCCGCGCCGATGAGCAGACGGCGTATTTCCGAGGTGCCGGCGCCGATTTCGTAAAGTTTGGCGTCGCGGTAAAATCGATTGATGGGGTAATCCAGGGTATAGCCGTAGCCTCCGTGGATTTGCAGGGATTGGTTCACCGCTCGGGAAGCGGATTCCCCTGCGAACAAGACGGCGGCCGCCGCCAGCTTGTGCACATCGGTTCCCTTGCCGCCGGAGCTGGCTTTATCGGCCAAAACCGCCGCCTTGTATGTCAGGCAGCGGGCCGCCTCCATCTCCACGTACATGTCCGCCAGCTTGGCTTTGATGAGCTGGAAGTCGCCGATGGGGCTGCCGAACTGCTTGCGTTTTTTGCTGTATTTGATGGCAAGCTCCAGGGCCGCCTCGCCAATGCCCAATGCCATGGCCGCCACCACGGCCCGCTCCAGGTCCAGGCCCGTCATCATGATATGGATGCCGTTGTTGACGTCGCCCAACACCTGGGACCGGGGAACCCGGCAATTGCTGAAGACCAGTTCGCCGGTGGGGGAGCCTTTATTGCCGATTTTTTCCATCTTGGGGGGGATGATCAGACCGTCGAAATCCCGTTCGATGATAAAAGCAGTGATGCCGCGGGCTTTTCGTTCCATGTCGGTTTTGGCGTAAACCATGGCCACGTTCATGACGGGGGCGTTGGTGATGAATATTTTGCCGCCGTTGAGGATGAAATCATCTCCGTCAGGATCGGCCGTGGTTTGGATGCCCACGGCGTCGGAGCCTGCGTCGGGCTCGGTCAGGCCCATGCATCCGTACCATTCGCCCGAGCAAAGGCTGGGCAGGTATTTACGCCGCTGTTCTTCCGTTGCGTTTCGATAGATGTTGTGCGTGCACAAGTTCAAATGCGCCCCATAGGAGAGAGCCAAAGCTGGGCAGACGCGAGCGATTTGCTCGGTGGCGAGAACGGTCGCCGTCAGATCGTAACCCGATCCCCCGTATTCCTCGGGGATGCCAAGGCCAAGGAAACCCAGGTCTCCCATCTTCTGCCAAATGCTGTCCGGGAACTTGTCCTCCCGGTCGATTTGTTCAGCAAGGGGACCGACTTCCTTCCTCATAAAGTCCGCCACGTTTTTCTTAATCATTTGTTGTTCCGGGCTAAGATCAAAATCCATCTTGATACTCCCTTCTTTGAAAATGGCGCAACTCGACGCACCCTTCCTGGGGCCATTTGGGCATTACAATAGTCGGAGAAGATTAGGGTTTTCCTGATGCGGGCCTTGGACGGCTAGCACGGTTCTCAAGGCTTGATTGAGAACAAGAATAGCCTCGCAAAAGTATTCCGTGCAAGGTTTTTTCCCTTTTGGGGTTATTTGGTTTATAATGTAACGATCGTAGAAAAAAAGATCGGGTGAAAAAATGAAGAAGGAAACATCCCGAATGAATTCTCTGCATTTTCATTACCTTCTTTTTATCACGCTGTATTAATTGGTAATTATCTCTCTTTGGGTGGGGGATTATGTTGCCCTGAACCATAAAATGGCCGAAAGCGGAACCGCAATCCCAGTTTTTTGGGAGGCCGCCGGATCGCTATTTTTTTGAGGCTAATTCTGATTTCAGGTGATGAGGGCCGTTTTTGGAGCAACGCGTTTTTTGTGATTCAATCGGGGCCGAAAACAGGAAAACCCTTGATATACATACCATGAATGCAGAGATTGTTGATTTAAGGCCTGGGAAGCCTGACAGGACGGCGTCATGTTGCATTTAGGCTGTTTTGAAGAATTGTATGTTTTTTTGAGGCGGATTCAGAAAGACGCTGGGTCCCCGTTTCCGGGAGTGCGTCATGCCGCCTCCCTGCACGGGGATGACGGGGAGAGCGGGCCGCTGCGTTTTTTAGGTCGTGGATGCGCCTTCGCCAATAACCGGGCTAAATCCCAAGGTCCTTCAGCTATTTTTGCCATGTAAGATCGTTATCCCGGCAAGGGCGATCCGTTTTTTGGGGATCGCCCGCAAGGCGGGACCCATCGTCCTTTGCCCATTGATTGTTGGGACGCTATTGGTTTTTTTGTATGGACGCAGCGGGGCGTCCATGAAACGGGGAAAAAAAGCAGGCGTGCGCGCCGGAAATAAAAAAGGGCGGCGGTTCCGGCTGCCATGGGCAACCGGAACCGACGCTCTTGATGTTTTAAGGCAATATAAATCGGGAGGCTGTGACACTACCCTCCCTTGGAGCGTCTTAAGCAGGCGTCACCGTGACAAAATGCTCCTGCATGGCGATGGCGCCGCCGGCCGGGTCCCAGTTGTCCAGGCCGCCTGTCATGAGGCGGTTATCCGCCGCGCCTTTGCCGAAAGCGCGGGTTTCAGCCTTGAGCCGATGCCCGAAGCCGTGGACCATAAAGACCGCCTCGGGATGGATGCAGTCGGTGACGCGGGCCTTGATGCTTTCCCGGACTCCGTTCTTGGCCACGTTAACCGTGGCGCCGTCCTCGATGCCCAGGGCTTCCGCGGGTCCGGAGTGGATCCACAGGACGTTCTCCGGCATGAGTTCGGAGAGGGCCGTGTTATTGGCGGTATGCCCCTGGGTGTGGGTCGCCACCCTGCCGAAGGTCAGGCGGAAGGCGCCCTCCGGAGGATGCTGGGGAGACTCATAAGGCTTGAGGGAGTTTATGCCGGCGTCTTCCAGCTTTTGGGAGATGATTTCGATCTTTCCGGACCGCGTTTTAAAGGATATATCTTCCTTGGCTTTATAAACGGGCTTGTCGGCGAAAAGAATCCGGCCCGTTTCCTTGAAATCGTCGATGGTGTATCCGGTGTCCTTCAACTGGAAGGCCCAGACGTCTTCCACGGAGTCGAAGACCAGTTCGGGCAGGTCCAGGCGTTTGGCCAGGCCGGACACGATTTCCCAATCGGCCTTGGAGTCGAAGCGGGGCTCCATGGCTCTCTGGCGCAGGAAGAAATAGGGCTGCAGGGCGTTTTTGGCGGCAATGATGCTTTCCCGTTCCAGGTAGGTGGACAAGGGCAGGACCACGTCAGAATGCCACGCGGTGTCGGACCAGGAAAAAGTGACGCTGACCATGAGATCCAACTTGTTGAAGGTTTCCTTCAAGCGGTCGGGATCGGGGAAGCCCATGAGGGGATCGTGCCGCCAGGCGATGTAGGCCTTGATCGGGTAGGGATCTTCGGTTTCCATGGCCTTGAACAGCAGATGGGTCAGGCCGGGGCCTTTTTCAATATGGGGCAGCTTCCAGCCTGCGCCGTCCACGCGATCCTCCTCCGGGGAGGGGTAGAGATCCATGAATTTTTTCAGAGAGCGGACGCCCATGTCTCCGGGTTTGTTCACAAAGGGCAGGCCGCCCTTGGCGCCGTAGGAGCCCAGCAAGGCGTTGATGATATACGCCGTACGGGAGACGTGGAAGGAATCCTTGTAACGGGCGGTCATCCAGCCGGGATGCCAGATCACAGCGGGGGCGGCGTCGGCCAGTTCTCTGGCGAAAGCCCGGATGCTTTCGGCGGACACGCCGCATTCCCTGGCGGCCCAGTCCGGGGAGTAGGGCTTGACGAATTTTTCCAGGGCGTCCATGTCCTGAATGTGTTTGGATGCAAAATCCTTGTCGTAAAAGCCTTCGTTCAAAAGCTCGTGAATGACCGACAGATTCAAGGCGTAATCCGTGCCCGGACGCACCATGAAAAAACGGTTGGCCTTGGTGGAGGAGACGTTAGCCCGGATGTCGATCACGGTAAGGCGGCATCCCTTGTCCATGGCGTCCACCAGGTCGCCCACTTCCTGCACGTTCACCGCCTCGAACATGTTCCGGGATTGGAGCACCACGTGCTTGGCGTTCTTCAGGTCGTATTCCACGGCCTTGCGGCCCTGGCCCGTGACAGACAATGCTGCGTGCTGGACGTTGCGGGCGCAGGAGGCGTCGTGGTTGCAATAATTGGGAGTGCCCAGGCCCCGGAGAAAAGCCCGGTGCATGTCGCGGAAGGGGCCGCCGCGGTCCGACAGGGAGACGGCTCTGGGGCCGTATTTTTCCATGACCCCTTTCATTTTGTTGGCGATGTAATCCAAGGCCTCGTCCCAGGATACGGCTTTCCAATGCCCGGAGCCTCTTTCGCCCACGCGGATCAACGGGCTTTGGGGCCTTTCATCGTCTTCCACCAGGGCTTTGCCGGCGACTCCGCGGGGGCACACGCCCTTCATGGAGGAAAAATAGGGGTTTCCCTGGATGAACCTTACTCTGCCGTGCCCGGTTTCCACCTTGATGGGGCAACGCACGGTGCACATGCCGCAAATGCTGTAAGTCGTCTTTAACGATTCGGTCAATGGATTCTCCTTGGTTCTTAAAGATGCGCTTTGACGCACTTCCAAAATTGCAAACAGCCGGACTTCGACAGGACATTCCAGCCGCATATTCGGGCGGCCCGCCGCAAGAAAAAGCAACGCCGCCTATTCTCTGTTTATCGGAAAGACAATCATACCTCTTGATTGTTTGGGGACGAAAAATCGTGAAAGTGCAGAAATCCATAAAAGCCGCAAGCTCGAAGGCTTTCAGCATGGAAGGGGAGATGCTTCGCAGTCGTTTTCGGCGCTCCTTCACGTCATCCTGTCCGCCGAATAATTTACCAAAGGCCGACACGGTATGTCAATAATGATACAATGATAATCATTACATTTTGCTGTTTGCTTTCTTATGGGGAAGGAAGTATTCCGATCGTTCAAAAATCCTAAAAAGACAGTGTGTTGCAAAAATGTCAGGTTTGGAAATTGCCTTGGATGGTTATATTCTGTTAAGACTAGCCCGGTAAGTAACATGGACCAATAGGGCATATAAAGGTGCGCATGGCTTCGAAAGATCAAATAAAATTTGCTTGGCTGAATGAATGGATGAGCGCCCATGGGGTGGAGTTATGGGGCGGGGCGGACTTGCAGGAATTTGAAACGCCCACAGATGAGCACGGAGACGGCTTTCCCGGGGCCGTGTCTTTCGGCCTGCCCATGAGCCCGGAGATCATGCAGTCCATCCGCAAGGGGCCCAACCACGCCTATGCGGCGGAGTACACGCGGGTGAACAACGAGATCAACCGCATCGCCCTGGAACTGGCCCACGCCATCTGGTCCAGGGGATTCCGGGCCAAGACTCTGGCCGCTTCCATGCGTACGGATTACGAGAACATCCGGGGAGACTTCCCCCACAAAACGGCAGCCACCCGGGCCGGTCTGGGATGGATCGGCAGGCATTGCCAGTTGGTGACCCGGCCTTACGGCCCCTGGGTTCGCCTGGGCACGGTTTTTACGGACATGCCCCTGGATTGCGGCCCAGTTAAAGATGTAGGCCATTGCGGAACGTGCAGAAAGTGCGTGGAGGCGTGCCCGGCCGGGGCTTTAAGCGGAAAAAGTTGGCGGGCCGGCGCGCCCAGGGAGGATATCCTGGACGCGCAAGTCTGCGACATGTATAAAAAAACGCATTTTTTCGAATTCCACAAAGGGCATAATTGCGGCATTTGCACCTCCGCCTGCCCCTACGGGAAGAAAAGGGCGGAATGACAGCCCTTATTTTTTCTCCATCAAAGCCAGCTGGAGTTCGGGCATGGTTACATTGTTTTTAATGCAATAATCCCATGCCTGGTTGGCCATGTCCTGCATTTCCTTTTGATCCTGGCTGACTTTCGCGATGGCGTCCACGGTTTCGGGCTTGACGTATCCCAGGGTGACTGCGTCGCGTCCCGCCTCTCTGGCGGCGTCCAGGACGCGGTTGTTTTCCTCGTCGAAAATGGGATTGTTCAACTGCTCGGAAGCCGGGCGGTAGATCTCGCCGATGATGTTCATGCCCCAGTCCCCGCCTGCCGCGGCCAGGTAATGGAAATTGGCCGAAAAGGCGCCAAAGTGGGAGACCTCGGGGAATCCGCATACGCCGATAATCACCGTGTTCTGGACGTCCTTGTATCCCTTGCGATGGGGGTGGGTGGTGTGTCCGTCGCCCCGGGGAATCAGGTAGGGCTCCACCGAGGGCAGGGTGCGCTCGATGTATTTTTTCAGCAGGGAGATGATGCCGAAATGATACAAGGGCGCGGCGTAAACCACCAGGTCGGCCTCTTCGGTCTGCTGCATGATTTCCGGCACGTCATCCTTGAAGATGCAGACTCCCGGGGTTTTGGTCCAGCAGGTGAAGCAGCCCTGGCAATGGGCGATTTTTTTATCGCGCAGGTTGACGATTTCGGTGGACGCCCCGGCCTGTTCACATCCTTCCAAAAAGGCCGCCGTGACCACTTCGGTCTTGCTCACGCCGTCTTTTCGCGGGCTGCCCTGGATGACCAGAACCTTCTTGATGGAATTGGGCTCGGCTTTTCCGTATTGTTGGTAATGGGGAAATTGAAGGGACTTGGGAATGGGATTTTCCATGGATGACCTCCTGTTAGCCACGGTGATTAATTTTTTAGTCCGGTAAGACGCCAGGACGGCTATGTCTTGTCAAGCCCGGACTCCTCCAACGCTTTTACGGTATCCTGCATATTGCTCATCACATCCTCGGCGAACCTCAACCCGCATTCAAAACAGAGCAGTTCAAAGGGGTCGGCGTACGCCCGGATGACCGGTTCGTATTCCCGGAGCTTTTCAAACATCTTATCCAGGGAGTTCATGTAGTTGACGGCCAGCTCCCTGCGTTCGTAGGGCTCCAGGTGGGCGAAGAAAAACAGCCGCGCCATGAAGGAGTTTCTGTATTTGTCCAGGCCCAAGGGTGCGCGCATGGCTTCGTGAAAAGCCTCCCGCCCCTTGTCCGTTATGGTGCAGAGCTTTTTGTTGGGGGCGCCTTCCTGGATCATCAACTGGGATGTGATGAGTCCGGCGGCCTCCATTTTTTTCAAGGCCGGATAGATGGAGCCGTAGCTGAGTCCTGAAAAAAAGCCGAAGGACATATCGAATTTTTGGCGGATATCGTATCCGGTCATATCCTGGTTCATGAGGAAGCCCAGGATCATGGTTTGGATGTCCATGGCGGATCCTTTCGCTATGTTGGGGTGATATATATCGTTTTGATATATATCAAGTCAATAGGGAGGCACGAAAAAAATCCTAAATCCAGAGGGAAAAAACTATGTGAAATGATAATTTTTGATAAAGTTTTAGTATGTTAGGTGGAAATGTTAAAATAACGTTTGCTGCTCGGGCGGAGCGGTTTTTTCAAGCTCTATGGGCGCCAGGCAGTCAGGGGCGTTGTGGGAGGGAGAGTTGACCGCCTTGGACACCGGCCAGATTTGAATCTCTCCCATGAAATTGTTTTCCAAAAGATTGTTTAACGCTCCGGAGTCCTGGTTTTGAGGGTCCAGCCAGGATGCCCAGGCCTGGGGCTGAAGAATGACGGGCATTCTGTGATGGATTGGGGCGAAAGACGCGTCGGCCTCCCGGGTGAGGATGGTGAAGGAATGCAGAGCCTGGCTGTCTGAGGGGGCTTCCCGGGGCTTCCAGACTTCCCATAGGCCGGCATAGGCGATCATCTTTTTTGGGGCCGGAGAGCAGTAATAAGGCTGTTTGGCGCCCTTTCCGCCGGTCCATTCGTAAAATCCGTTGGCCGGAACCAGGCACCGGCGCTTTTTAAAGGCCGAGCGGAAGCTGGGCTTTTCCGCCGCGGTTTCGCTCCGCGCGTTGATGAGGCGGGCCGCGCCCGCCGCATCCTTGGCCCAGGACGGAACCAACCCCCAGGAAAAGGCCTCCAGGCGGGGGCCTTTGTCGTGCACGATCACCCAGGCCTTTTGGGTTGGGGCGACGTTGTAGCTGGGCTGAAAGTTTTCCGGCGTATCCCGGACGCCCAGGTTTTCCAGGTCGTCGCCCTCAAACCAGAATTGAAGAAATCTTCCGCACATGCCGCGCCTCCGGGGTGATCATGTTGACGCACGCTGGTTGCAAGCCCTAACGGCGGTTGCCGCTTTCCTTGTTTTCAAAGTGGACGAAGTCGATCAAAAAGACGGCGCCCAAAAACAGGGCCTTGCGCTCCACGGGCCAGTCCTGGGGAAAGACCACGCCGAAATTGTCGGCGTCGGTGAATCCTTCCGTAAGCAGGCCGCTCCATTCTTTGGTGATCTTTCCGTATTCCATGTCCTGCCCGTCCAGGATGTTGAACGTCCACGGGTGCAGGATGGGGCCGAACAGGTGGTAAATTTCGTTTCCTGATGAATCCAGAACCGAGTATTTTTTTCGCAAGATGGAAAATCGCCGTTTGATGGTTCCCAACAGCCTGTCGCTTCCGTCGAAGATGTCCGCCGTATGGAACCAGAACCGGAAGTAACGCCTTACTTTGAGCTCCGGGCGTTGGTCGAGCGACAGCAAAAGGATGGTGAAAGGCCGGAGGGCTTTCAGAATCCATCTCCACAGAAAGAAGCCTCCGTCCTCCACAGCGGTGTACAATTCCCGTCCTTGGACGTCGAAAACCGAGTAAGCGTTTTTGGTCTCAAAATCCGTGACGATTTCAATCCATTCCTTTTTTTGCTGCACCACCAGCGCGTCCAGCGACTCCAATTGCCTCATGGGGCTCTCCTTGCAATGGTTGTCAATGATTCCAGGCCAATAAGATTTGTCTCCACTTAGCACGTTGCACCGGTCTGTTTCAAGCGTTGAGGATGAAAATAGAGGCTTGCCACGAAAAGGGAATCATAATAGGAAAAGCAAAAGGCGGGGCGCCATGTTCGGATTTCAGGGGGCGCGATCTTTCTCTCTGCTGTTGTGCCTGGCGCCTTTTGTTTTTAATCAGGAGACAAGGGCATGCCCTCGAAGTCGGACCGACTGAACACGAACTTGGAAGAAACATGACGAAAAAAGTGGAACTGCTGGCGCCGGCGGGCAACCGGGAAAAGCTGGAAATCGCCGTTCATTACGGGGCGGACGCCGTGTATCTGGCGGGCAAGGATTTCTCCTTGCGGAATTTTTCCGGCAACTTCACCCTGGACGAATTGGGGGATGCCCTGGATTACGCCCACGGCCAGGGCGTCAAAGTATACGTTGCCTGCAACGCCTTCGCCCGAAACCATGAGCTGGACGCCATCGGGGAGTATCTGGCGGCCTTGTCCCGATTCAAGCCCGACGCCTTTATCATCGCCGATCCCGGCGTTTTCGCCATCGCCAAAGAGGCCGCACCGGACGTGGACATCCACGTGAGCACCCAGGCCAATGTCACCAGCATCGCCTCTGCCCGTTTCTGGAAAGGCATGGGCGCCTCCCGGGTGATTTTAGCCAGGGAGCTGCCCCTGGACCAAATCCGGGAGATCGCCGGGCAAAGCGGCATTGAAGTGGAAACCTTCGTCCACGGGGCCATGTGTATTTCGTACTCCGGCCGCTGTCTGCTTTCCGCATTCATGGCTAACCGGGATTCCAACCGGGGCCAGTGCTGCCACCCCTGCCGGTGGAAATACCACGTGGTGGAGGAGCTTCGGCCCGGCCAGTATTATCCCATCGTGGAGGACGACCGCGGGGCGTATATTTTCAACTCCCGGGATTTATGCCTGTTGGAGCACTTGCCCAAATTGATCGAGGCGGGCATCTGCTCGTTCAAGATCGAGGGCCGCATGAAGGGCGTGAACTACCTGGCCTCGGTGGTGAAAACCTACCGGGAGGCCATAGACGCCTATTACGACGACCCTCCCGGCTTTGAGGTCAGGCCGGAGTGGCTGGAGGAGCTTTCCCGCATCAGCAGCAGGAAGTATTGCACGGGGTTTTATTTCGGCGATCCCAGGGACGTGGAGCCCAACTACGAAAACACCTCGCCGGACACCATCCATCGGTTCGCCGGCAAGATTCTGGGCGTGGACGGCGATTTGTGCGTCCTGGAGGTCCGGAACAAGATTTTCCAGGGCGACCCGATAGAAATCCTGCCCCGAAAAGGGCCGGCCGTTGCGGACGCGGTGCAGGAGATTTTGGGCCTGGAGGATCGCACTCCCAAGGAATTGGCCCAGAACAACACCACGGTTCTGGTGCGGCTGTCCCGGACTTACAGCCCTAACGACCTGATGCGCATGGGCGTGGAGTCCAGCTATCAATACAGGGAGTAGCGCTGGACCATATTACTGGTTGAGTAAAAAAAGGCGCTTTTCGTCGCGGAATGGACGAAAAGCGCCTTTTGAATTTGGGGAGAAATTAGAGCTTGAAGCGGCTGGTTTTGTCTTCCAGGGTGTCTCCCAACTGCTGGAGGCCCAGGGTGAGCTGTTCCAGGCGCTGGGAGCTTTCCAGGTTTTGGCCGCTGGCGTCCTTGATGCTTTTCATGGCCATGTCAAGCTGCTCCATGCCCGCCAGTTGCTGGCGGCAGGAGGAGGCGATCTGCTGGGCGGAGCGGACCGAGGCTTCAATGCTGGCCGAGAGCTTCTTGATGGTGTCGCCTGTCAGGCCGGACAGGGCCACGCCTTTTTCCACGGCCTTGGCGCCGCGCTCTGCGGCCAGGATGGCGTCGTTGGTGGCCTTATGGATTTCGCCCAAAAGCTGCCTGACCTGGGCTGTGGACTGCTTGGACTGGTTGGCCAGGTTTTTGACTTCCTGGGCGACCACGGCGAATCCCTTGCCGAACTCTCCGGCCTTGGCCGCCTCGATGGAGGCGTTTACGGAGAGCAGGTCGGACTGGTTGGCGATTTCGTTCACGGAATTGATGATTTCCTCGATATTCAGGGTCTGGTTGCTCAACTGCATGATGCTTTGGGCGATGCTTTCCATTTCCTCCCGGATCAGATCCATGCCGGCTGCAGCCTCTTCCGTCACTTCCATACCTTTTTGGGAGACCTCCACCATGCTGTCGGCGTCGTGAGTTACCTGTTCGGCCTTTTCGTTGGAAAGGGAAACGGTCTGCTTGACCTCCTCCGTTGTGGTGCTGACTTCCGTGACCGTGGTGGTTTCCTCAGCGGCGCTGGCCGCCATTTGGGCGGCTGTGCTGGTGACGTCGGCGGTGAAAGCAGCCAGGGAGTTGGCCGCCATGGTGATATCCATGATCATGCCGTGAAGAGTGGACATGAACTGATTGAAGCACCTGGCCAGTTCGCCCATCTCCCCCTTGTCGTCCTCGGGCAGGCGGGATGCCAGATCGCCGCCTCCCTGGGAGATTTCCTTCAAGCTCGCCACAACCCGGTTCACCGGCATGATGATGGACCGGGACAGGGCGAAGGCCAGGAACAACAAAGCCCCCAGGCTGACCAGACTGGACAGGACGCTGACCGTGCCTTGCCTGCGAGAGGAAGCGTTGATGCGTTCATTGGAGTATTTGGAAATGTCTTCAGTGACCTTCAATAGTTTATTCTGGGTGTCTTGTAACGGTTGTTCTAGACGCTGAATTTCTTTCCAGTATGTATGAATCTTGGCTTCCAGGGCCAGGACGTTCGGCACTTCCGTAAGCGCCGTCTTCCACATTTTGTCGTATTTTTCCGACTTCAGAGTTTTGAGTGTGGTTTCAATGTTGCGGCTGCGCAGCGCCACATTATCCTTGAAAGCCTCCACTTCCTTTTTGTAGAAGTCCTCGTCTCCCTTTAATAATAGGGCCTGGATGTTGGAGGTCAACTCGTCGCCCAGCCGGAGGATGTCTTTGGTTTCGTTTCTCAGGCCGGTCCTGGTGGGGTCCAGAGTCTGGCCGCTTTCCATGAGCAGCATGGCCTCTTTCATGTTCACATCATCGATGATGGCCTGAAACCTGCCTTCCGTCAGGGTGATTTTATCGATGATGGTGTTTTGGTCGTCATGCATATTCTTGACGTTAAACGCCATTTCTTCAAAGCGCTTTTTGTGCTCAAGAACCTGTTCGGACATCTTAGCGGTCAGAGACTGGATTTTCGAGTCCTTGGATTTTTTGGACAATTCCTTGACCTGTTTTTGCACGCTGGCTTCGATAGCCCCCAAATGGTCCAGAGTCTTTTTCGAGGGATCGTTTATGTATAAAGCTTCGTAACGCATTCCTTCCATTACTTGCCGGCTGATTTGGTGGCTGGCTCTTTCCAACTCCATGTAATGGGTCTTTTGCCTCGCAAACAGCCCGTTGAACCAAAGAGTAATGACCATCAGGCCTACTGCAAGCACGGCGAAAAGGATGATGCGTGCACTGATACTGGAAAAATTGATTTTTTTGATCTGCATGAAATGCCACTCCTAATCAGGTCAGGGCGCAGTCCTGTCCTGTTGGGGAAACTGCCAAAAAACGAATTGCATGGGAGTATTAAAGCCGGGTTCCGGAAAAGCGATCATTGATAGCGCAGAAAGCGGAAAGGCTGGAAAGAACCTTAGGCGCCGCCTGGAACTGGTAAACGATGGTTTATACACTGCCATTACAAACTACATGCCCCTGAAACAATACTGCATGGAAAGACGATAAAAAAGGATTACAAAAGACTGCTTAAACCCCCAATGGTCAAGCCTCCCAGAATCCTTTTACTGGCGACTCATACCATGAGGCGCTTTCCATGACAAGAAAAACCATCATAATTGTCTGCGTCCCCACCATTAATCAACCTGTTGCTTTTTGTAGGGAATTGAAGATGTGCCCCTGAACGGACGTCAATTTTCCGCCTTAAAAAAAGAGGACTGCAATCGCCGCACAGGAGGGGGATCACTTTTTTTTTCGCGCTGGCAAGGAGCGTCTGAGGGCCTGAAATAAAGCAGCCGGGGGCGCCCTTGCTGGCCCCCGGCTGTTTAGCGTGCAGGAAATTCCGCTAAAATTTCCTTACAGCTTAAATCGTTTGGTCTCGCTCTCCAGCGCATAACCCAGGTCGCGCAAACCCTTGGTGAGTTCTTCCAGGCGTTTGGAGCTGTCCAGGTTTTGGCCGCTGGAAACGCTGATGCTGCGCATGGCCATGTCCAACTGCTCCATGCCTGCAAGCTGCTGTCTGCAGGAGGAGGCGATCTGCGCCGCCGACCTGACGGAATGCTCTATGCTTTGCGTCAGTTCCTCGATGGCTTTTCCCGATTCCAGGGAAAGGCTTTTGCCTGCTTCCACGGCTTTGGCGCCCCGTTCGGCCGCCATAACGGCTTCGTCCGTGGCTTTATGGATTTCCTGAAGGATGCGGCGCACCTGGTTGGCCGACTCCCTGGACTGGTGGGCCAGGTTTTTCACTTCCTGGGCGACCACGGCGAAGCCTTTGCCGAACTCCCCGGCTTTAGCGGCCTCGATGGAAGCGTTGACCGAAAGCAGGTCCGACTGGTTGGAAAGCTCGGTGACGGCGTTGATGATTTCTTCTATACTTTGGGTTTGTTCGCTCAGCTTGATAATGCTCTGGGCGATGTACTCCATTTCCTCCATGATGGCGGCCATGCCGTCGGAGGCTCTTGTCGTGACGTCAATGCCCGCCTGGGAAACCTGGGACATGGCGTCGGACTCCTGGGCCACCATTTCGGCTTTTTCGCTGGAAAGAGCCACGGTTTGCTTAACCTCTTCGGTGGTGGTGGTCACTTCCGAGACGCTGGTGGTTTCCTCTGCGGCGCTGGCCGCCAGCTGGGACGCCGTGCTGGTGACCTCAACGGTGTAGGCGCCCAGGGATTGGGCGGCCTCGGAGATCCGGTTGATCATGGTGTGCTGTTTTTCAATAAAGAGATTGAAATACTTGGCCAGCTCCCCCATTTCCGAATCGTCTTTTATGGTGAGGCGGACCGTCAGGTCGCCTTCTCCTTCCGAGATGTTTTTAAGCCCCTCCACCACCATTCTGACGGGCTTTACAATGGAGCGGTGGACGGCGAAGCCCAGCAGGATCATGAATCCCAGGCCCGTGAAAACCACGGTGTAGCCTACGGCGTGCTGAATGCTTTCGCTCATGAAAATGCTTTTTTCCGTGTGCTCAGCGATTTTTTCCGCCGCTTCCCGGACTCTTTTCCGGGTTCCCTGGAGTTCTATGGCCAACTGTTTTTTCTTTATGCACTTGTCGATAATGGCTGCTTCCAGGGCCAGGAATTCGTCCTTGGCTGCGGAGAATTTTTCAGCCAGGTCTGCATATTCCTGCTTTGGCATGGCGGCTAAGCCGTTGATGGTGTTGGTCACATGCAACTTGAAGTTGTCAAGCGTCTCCCGCCGCCGGGCCATATACTCTTTTTCCTGCTCTTCGCCGCGGTCAACATGCATGTATACCAGGGCGCGTACGTGGGCCAGAACCTGTTCCGTAGCGCGCAGCAGGTCTTTAGCCTCATCGCGGAGCCCCGCCAGAGCCGGATCCAGGGTTTTGCCGCCGGACATCATCAACTGCACTTCCTTTTGATTGATGCTGGCTATAAAGTCCTTCAGCGCCTGGCTTTCCTGTTCGGCCTGCGCCGCCAAGGCGTTTTCGTCCTTGACGATTTGCTGCGTGTTCTCGGCTGCTTTGTCGAAATTCTCGGCATGTTCTTTTAAGCTGACTTCAATGGCTTTGCTGAGCTCTTCAACGGTGGGGCCGGCGTCTCCCCCCATGGCAGCCTGCCAGGTTCCCTGAAGCGTATGCTTGATATCCACCCAAAGGGGGTTGCCTGCCTTTCCGGTCGCTCTTTTTTGAATGCCTTCCGTAGCGCTGCTAATGGACTTGGAAAGGCCTTCCAACTCCGATAGGGTTTCTGGGTTCGGGTTGTTCATGAACCGTTCTTCCAGCTTCATGCTTTCCACCACGTTGAGGGTGATGGCGTGGCTCATGCGTTCGACCCGGGTAGCAGTGGTTTTCCGCAAGTTCAGCACCCCGTTCATTCCGGCGATGACTCCCATGAGCAACAAGCCCATAAAGGTCAAAAAGGTGATGCGTCTTCCGATGCTGGATAACCTGATCTTGGATAAGAACATAACTTAACTCCCGCCCGCCCGGCGTTCCGGCGGGCAATCAAAATGGCGCAAAAAGAGATAATCCCCGGTTTGCATTATTCCGTATAGGCGCCGGCGCCCATGCAGTAATGCTGGCCGGGAACCTTAAGCACATAGGTGGCTTTCTTTTCGGGCGTGGTTTCTCCGGGCTTGGGCCAGACATACTCCACCCATCCTTCTCCGGGATCCATGGCGACTCTGATGAATTCGGCGAAAAACATCTTGCCGTTGGCGTCCTTGGCGCTCATGGCCCAGTCCTTGCCCACGAGTGCGGGATTGACGGGGTGGGCGGAAACCAGGCGCTTCTCCAGGTCCAGGCAGAATACGTAGGAGTCTTTCCATATATACGGGCTGTCGGGGTTGTTCAGGGTTTGGATGGCCTTTTCCATTCCGACTTTTTGAGCCATTTCCACAGCCTGCTTCACTTTGGCCACGCATTCCTCCTTGACGGCCTGTTCCTGCGCAAAGGCGGGAACGCCTATGGTTAAAACCACGGCAAGACATACAACCAACCAGCCCAATCTATGCATTGCTTTCATACTCCCTCCCTTTTTTAATGGGTCGCCGCTTTGCATGGCCTATAAAAAAGATTAGGAAGAACAGCGCGGTTCATCGCCGCTCCTCCATTTCCAATCACTGCTTCAGCGGCAGCCCTGCTAATGATTCCCGGAAGACGGGATCTGTGTGAAACAGGTGGTGGTTTTGGAAAATACGGCGGACAGATTGGTTATGCGGCGATTCCTGGCGAGTCGTGCTCATGGCTGTGGGCAAACTATCCATCAAACCTGCTACCATTACTGCTGTTATAGCCGTCTGCACACCGGGGCCTCCCCCGTATGCGATGATTTTCCTTGGAAAAAACCAACTCTATTTTGTTATTGACAAAGGAACCTGAAAAAATGAAGCCGGTTGGAGTCTGGACTCCCGGCCGAAATTCCGAACTAGTTATCTTGAGCCTATGGTGACAAAATTTTGAGAAAATTGCAACGGATTTTATGAAATGGGAACCAGGAAGAAACTGTTTTTAACAGGTGTTTTATCATGTATAACGGCCTTTGTAGTCTAAAATGAAAATATTATCCCTGCAATATCCTTTGAAATCAATGTGTACCATGTATAATGCTAATCAATATACGAACTTCGTCAGGCCCCGCAGGAATGTTGACGATAATTAAATTTACATTCCTTCAGGCCTTTCCCGCCGGCCGAAACCGCCCTTTCCACAATTCCAGCCGCCTGCGCCGGTCTTTTGCCCCCAGTCCTTGAAACGGCCGTCAACAACCTCGTCTTTGAGCGGCGCCGGCAAACATAATTCCGGCGAAACAAAGATTCTGGCATACGTGTTTGTAAAGGGGGCGTAGGCTTGGTTTAGCGGCGCTTATGGGGGGAGACAAAAAAAGGGCCGGAAAACCCGGCCCTTGGAGTTGCAAATGATTGTACGGAGAGGACTGCGCGCACCCTCACGCCGTCGGGGGAGGGGCTTTTCCCCGGTCCGCTAAGCGACTTGGGCGCCCTCCGCTTCCGCTTGAGGCTTTGCATCGTCCCCGTCTTCCGCTTTTCTCAATTCATTGAATTTCTGGATTTCAGGGGAAACCTTGTTGATCCAGGCTTGGGCCTCTTTCAGAAAGGTGGCTTCCAAATGGCCTGTTTTCAGCTTTTTATAAAAACGGTCCATGAACAGGTGGAAGGGTTCTTTCCATTCCGGGCCTGTCTCGCTTACGGTTTTTAATTTGGGTTTGATGCGCTGAGCCGCCAGGTCGAACCTGCCGGCGCCCAGGAAATTCCTGATCCTCTGGCAGGTTTTCACGGGCTGGGAAACCAAGTCATTGAAATCCACCACGATGGACGGATATTTTCTTTTTGAGAAATCGGCCAGAAATTTGGCGTAGTTGATTAAAAAGACCTGTCCGGGAGGGTAGTAGCCCACCAGTTTTTTGCCGTGGGACTTCCGGTTGGTTTCGTCCAGGATCGTGGCGGAATTATGCTGCTCCCGCCAATCGCGGGTCATGAGAATGCATTTATGCATGTATTCGATATCGGTGGTGGCCAAGCCGTGGGTGAAGACCTTGCAGGCTTTCAGCTGGGTGGCTTTGGGGTCCAGCTTGCAGTTTTCCTTGTTGACGCCTTTGTCGATCCATCGGGATTCGTAAAAGCCTTCCTTATTAAGGTGGTTGTTGGCGCCTTTCCAGGCTTTGGGGAATTTTTCCCCCAGAACGTCGAATCCCGCTTCCTCCATGATTTGCATCATAAGGCTGGTGCCTGTTCTGTATGTACCTGATATAATGATCATAGTTCGGTCGTTCTCCCTTTGGTCTTATATTGGCTTGATAGAGACGGCCTCATTCCTGGTGAAAGGGAGGTCCACCTCATAGAGAAAATGTGTTGTTTTGAATCGAATACGTTCGGGCTTTCCCGCTCTCTCGGGTCTTTTTAGGGAAGATTGCAGTTCCAGGGCCTTTTTTACCAAGGCCGCCCGGTCGGAATCCGCATGGCCGCTAGAGTTATACAGCCCCTCCAGAAAACGGTTTTCCTTGTTTGCCGTGAATACATGGCAACCGGTCCTGTCTCCCCACAAAGTTTCTTTTTTTGCTGCGGCGCCGATTACATCCTCTTCATTGGAAAAAAAGAACATATCAGACGAGGGGAATGTTCCATTGAGTTGGGCGTATATTTTTTCCGGATAGTACAAATCCGGCTCCACATCATCCACAAGGCTGTCGAATTTCCAAATAAAGGAAACGGCGAGACCGTTAATTTGCACAGAGACCCTTCTGGGGGGTTTGATGTAATCCACCTCCCCAATAGAGGAGTCATCCACAACAAGGCCAAAAAGGCCTGGCCAAAATGCATTGCAGATATGCACCATGTTGCCGCCGTGAGAAAAGCCGGCGGCCATGATCCGTTCCGGAACGACTCCGTTGCCTTTCAAGGATTCCAGAGCTTTGACAAAACCCGTTAATATGTCATAGGCCTGCAGAAAAAACACATGTTTCAGGCCTCGGGGAGTTTGCTTGAATGAGCATAGCAACTCCGGGTGAACATTCCCTTTTTTGCATTTTGCGATCAGTTCCTGCAAATCCATCCCGTTTTTGAACGCGCCCGAAATTCCGTCCTTCAACCCGCCGGGGAGGCGATAATTGTGCCTGGGGGACGGAATATTCAGAAAGTCGGTCATGAAGCAGTTGCTTTCAATGCATACGGCGTTCAGTTCGTCCGCCATCCATTGTCTGGTTTTCGCCATTGCGGGGCTTTCAACGTGGAGGAAGGCCCCTCTTGACAATAGGATGATTAATGGATTTTCCGGCGCGCCTCCGGTAGGCTCCGTTATAATTGTCGTCACTTTGTAAGGATCCGCGTAAGATCCTTCTCTATCCCACACGATTTTGCCTGGAACGTCACTCATAAGTTTATGCGCTTTGCTGGAACAACATGGGCGTCACCATGGCCTTGGGAGGCTCTTTGGGCGTCGTGGTGGCCAGCTTGCGCGGCACGACCGTAAGTTCCTTGACAAATTCCTCTTCAAAGGCTTCCTGGGCTTCCTGCATGCTCACGCCCAGCACTTCCTTGGCCTGGGCGTTTTGTTCGTCCGTGAAAGAGATTTCCTTGTTCCGATTGCGCAGGAATTTTTTCTGGAATTCAAACATGCTCCGGGACCGGTCCGAAATGCCGATAAAGCTGCAGATGGCTTTGCGGTGCAGGTCCGGGTGCTCCACCAGGTTTTGGTGGTGCAAAAGCAGGAAGCGGTCCCTGTCCAGGGTGCGCACGCCTTTCAGGAACGCTTTGTACAACTCATTATTGAAGCAGACGATTCTCTGGAAGACGTTATAATCCTGCCAGGCGTCCTTAAGGTCGTGGGGGACGTGCACGGGCAGGGCTTTCTTGCCCTCATCGTCCAGCCAGACGTCAAACAGGTCCGCCCAGGTTCCGGGCTTGGACGTGGTGGCGCGCACCCAGGAGCGGACCACATACTGCATGGGCCTGTATGTGAGCAGGATTTTGGCTTTGTCCAGAACGCCGGCCAGCCTGGGAAAGCAATAGGCCACCTCGGGGTGTTTCATGGCCAGCCTGTGGCGTTGGTGAAAATGCTCGATGGGCAGGGTGTAACGGCCCAGGTCGTTGATGACGAAACGCTTGTCGCCCCGGTAGGTGAAGCGTTCGTTTTTGAATCCGTTGCCCAGAATTTTGGTCAGGCCTACAACATGTTCGCCGTCGAATACTCCGTTGGCGATAATGCCCCTGGCCGTGTATTGGGACAGCTCCGGGTTCTTCACATAGGCGCATAAGCCGGTTTGGCCGGCGAAATAAAAGATGGAGGTGTGCTCCCTTTCCAAAAAGTCGCTGACCACGCAAATTTCTTCATGGGAGTTGATGAAATCAGTCAGAATGGTTGTTCCGCCCCGGTATGGACCGCCCACGATAACCATGTTATCCAGGATTTTTTCGCGGGTTTCATCGCAGCCCACGCTGCGGCGGTTTCCGTGCATGGGGATGGTTTGGAAGTTAATTTGATTATCGCCCAATGTGCATTACCTCCATCAAAAAGTATAAGTATAAGAATTAAAAGTTCTTTATAGAAAAAATGGCTTGATAGCGCAAGGGAAAACATGAAGTGACAACTTGGGAGTGAGGTATTTCACAGCGTGAAAAAGAGGCTGGACGGCCGCCGGGCGGAAAGTTCAGAAAATGCTACTCCAAAAAACCCACAAACTCCAGCACCTCTTCGGAAGACGCTTTGACAATCCATGCATCGTTCAGGCCCATCTTTTCCCCCAATTCCTGCTGTATTTCCCGGGTGATTTCCAAACTGGGGAAGAATCCGACCCTGAGCCTTTTCCAAACCGTGTCCTCGGTTACAAATTTGGTGATGTAGCAGTAATAGCCCTGGTCCATGAGGGCCAGGGCCAGTTCCGACAGATCCCTGGACTGGTCCCTGGACATGACGTTGATGGTCCAAAAATTCCGGAATTCGCGGTTGATCTTCCTGGCGCGCTCCTTCACATTGCTGGGGTGCACAATGGCGATGCTCAGGCCCGGAGGCAGCGGGGTGAAGGGCAGATCCATATCATGGGGGATGGTGTCCCGAATTTCCTCAATATTATAGTAGTACAGTTGGGGCCACTTAAGGCAAGAGCCGTACACATCCAGGCTGGCGGCCATGTCGCAAAGGGTATCGCCCTTTTGCGTAATGTGGATGGTGTACTGCAAAGGCGTTTCCGCATCCAGGGATTGCTCCCATGCATAAGACGCAGGAGCGCAAGGAATCATGAGAGAGGTCAGGATTCCAGCCAGGACAAAAGCCTTTGTTGCCAAGCTGAGGGAAAGTCTTATTGTAAGCATGGACCGGCTATATCACATGCCGGCAAAAATGCAAAGCAGGTATTGCATTCTAACTTACAATTTTTTAACAAATCGGCCTTGAAAGGCATAGCTTGCGGCTCGCCGCCGCCCATGGTAATCTGGGGTCAAGAGCGAGCAACGTGAATATTGAAAGACCAGGGGAGGCTGTCGTATGGCTCAGAGTCAAAAAGTGGCGGGAAAGATCAAGGCGGAAACCTATAACGGATTTGAACAAGGTCCCATAAGGCCGCCCAGCGAGGCGCGCAGCCTGCTTATTCGGGTGTCCCGAAACTGTCCCTGGAACCGGTGCACTTTTTGCCCGGTTTATAAAGGCTCCAAGTTTTCCCTGCGGTCCAAAGACCATGTTATCGAAGACATCGAGGCCGTCCACAGGTATCTTGAAAGAATCCTGCCTATGCTGGAGAAACAGGACCGCATCACGCACCAGGAGCTTCAGGAGGCCGTGCGCACGGTAACCCCCCATGACCCCTCGGCGTATCAGGCCGCCATCAACTGGATCAACTACGGCATGGAGTCCATTTTCATCCAGGACGCCAACAGCCTGATTATCAAGCCCAAGGACTTGATTGAAATCCTGCAGCATTTGCGCAGGAGGTTCCCGTGGACCAAACGCATCACCTCTTACGCCCGGTCCCACACCATCGCCCGAATCAGCCTGGAAGACCTGACCGCCATGGCCGAGGCCGGGCTGAACCGCATCCATATCGGCATGGAGTCCGGATCGGACAAGGTATTGAAACGGGTGAAAAAGGGCGTGGACAAAGCGACCCATATTAAAGCCGGAAAGCTGGTGAAGGATGCGGGCATGGAATTGTCCGAATACGTCATGCCCGGATTGGGCGGACGGGATTTGAGCGAAGACCATGCTTTGGAAACCGCGGACGCCCTCAACCAGATTAATGCGGACTTCATCCGCATTCGCAGCCTGGCCCTGCCGCCCAACGCGCCCATTTATCAGGAGCATCAGGAAGGCGCCTTCGACCTTCTCACCGGAGTGGAAACCGCCAAGGAGCTGCTTTTGTTCCTGGAAACCCTGGACGGCGTTACCAGCTATTTAAAGAGCGACCATATTTTGAACCTGTTTGAAACCCTGGAAGGCCGCTATCCCCAGGACAAGGAGAAAATGACCGGCCAGGTTAAGGATTTCCTGGCCCTGCCGCCGGATAAACAGGTTTTGTATCAGGTGGGCCGGCGCGCGGGCATATTCCGGGGGCTGGAAGACCTGAAAGATCCGGGGCAGCTTAGCCAGGCTCAGGGCGTGGTCAACCGCCTGGGCGCCAATCCGGAGAATGTGGATTCCATCATTTACGAACTCATGCAGCGGTTCGTGTAAAGGCCGGCCAGGCCGGGAAAACCGGGAGGCGCCATGGGCGGCCTGTACATCCACGTTCCCTTTTGCAAGAAAAAATGCCGGTATTGCGATTTTTACTCGGTGACGGATGACTCCGCAATGCCGGCTTACATTCAGGCTTTAAAACGGGAAATGCAAATCAGGGAATGGGATGCAGGCCCCTTTGACACCGTGTTTTTCGGGGGCGGCACCCCTTCGGTTCTGCCTCCCGGCCGCGTTGCCGAAATCCTGGAAAGAGCCAGCCTGATATACGGAATCGCCCCGGACGCGGAAGTTACCCTGGAAGCCAACCCCGGCACTGTCTCCCAAAGCGATCTGGAGGCCTTTCGCTCAGCCGGAGTCAACCGGATAAGCCTGGGCGTCCAATCTCTGGACGATCAAACCCTTCAATTTCTCGGCAGGATTCACAGCGCTTTCGAAGCCAGGCTGGCTTTGGACTGGGCCATGGAGGCCGGATTTGATTCCGTAGGGTGCGACCTGATTTACGGAGTTCCGGGCCAGACAAAAAAATCCTGGACCAAGGACCTGGAAGGCGTGCTGGCCTACGGCCCGGACCATTTGTCCTGCTACATGCTCACCATAGAAGAATCCACCCCCCTGGGTCTCATGCTGGAGCGGGGGGAGTTCTCCCCCATGGACGAGGGCAGGGTGGGGGAGCTTTTTCTCCACACCTCGGACTTCTTGGAAAACGAGGGATTTCTCCATTACGAGATATCCAACTTCGCCCGCGGGCGGGAAAAAACCTGCCGCCACAACCTTCACTACTGGAACCACGCCCCTTATCTCGGTCTTGGACCCGCCGCCCATTCCTATTCGGGCGAAACAAGGCAATGGAATATTTCCGACCTGGACCAATATCTGGAGTTGATTCAAGCCGGAAACTCAGCCGTTGAGGAAGAGGAATCCCTGACCACCTCCCAGCATATGCTGGAATGGCTGTATGTGGGCTTGCGCCAGGCAAAAGGTATTGAGGCCCGTGACTTTTTGCAGCGGTTCGGCAAAGGGTTTTTGGAGATTTTCGGCCCGGACTGGAAACGTTTGCAGGACGAGGGCCTGGCCAAAGATTCCTCCCAATCCTTCGCCTTGACCAAAAAGGGCATGCTTTTTTCGGACGGCGTCTGCCAGTTGCTGGCTAATTGCTTGGAATAGGCGTAACGGCGTTTGCATTGTAAAGAGCGGCGTTTGGAATCCAAATAGGGCGCCATGGTTGCCGCGCCCAATCTTTGCGAGTATATTAATTCAATCTCACAAACTGAACGGGAAATGTCTGTGCGCGTGATTTCAGCGTAACGGGCGCGGATTTCTTCATTGTTGAATCCTTTTATGAAACGGGAGAAGAAATATGAGTCGAATTTTGACGGTATTGATGCTGTGCCTCATTGCTTTGGGCTGCGCAACCGGAGGCGCCGGAAACGCCCAGGTGTCCAGCACGGACCCTGAAGCTGTTTTGAATAAAACCTGGCAATGGACCGTCATCAGCGGGCCGCAGCACGACGTCGCGGTGATCGGCCCTGAGCGTTACACGATCTTTTTGGCTGACGGCCGTGCGCAGGTGAAGTTTGACTGCAACGGGGGCGGCGGGACTTATGAAATCAGCCGGGGCAGACTTTCTTTCGGCCCCATGATGTCCACCAAAATGTTTTGCCGGGATTCGCAGGACATCATTTTTGCGGATAATTTGCAGAATGCCTCCTCGTTTAAAGTGGAGGACGGCGTTTTATATTTGACCTTGGCCGATAACCAAACGATCATGCAATTCCGTCAGGCGCCTAATGAATAGAACCAAAACAGCTTCAAGGATGAAACGGTAGGGATTGCCTGGCATTCGTCCCTGAAAAACAAAAAAATCCCCGCACGGGCTTTGAGAGCGTGCGGGGATTATTGATTTAGCGTTATGTCTGCGTTGCTTAGGTGGACAAGGTTTCGATCAACTTGTCCAAATAGAACCGGGCGTGGCTGATGGGCGCGGCCATGTTGGCGCGGTGGTTGGCGATGAAGCCGTCCATGGCGCCTTCGGTGACAAGCCAGGGATCCATTTCCTTGGCCAGGGCCAGGGAATGGATGGCGTGTTCGACCAATTCTTCTCCGTGCCTGGGCTCCAGGGTTTCCTGGAAGTCCACCAAAATGCCTTCCAGCATGGTGTGCACGGCGCTTGCCACGCCCTTGGAGTAGTACAGATAGTTGTCCGCGCTGAAGGTGCTGACTTCCTCGCCGTTGTCTTCATGGGACTTGACCAGGTTTTCGTCACAGCTTCCCAGAAGGTCGCGGTAATCCTTAAGCAGGGGAATCAGGTTGTCGGATCTGACGTAGAACCTGGCCTGGCCTTTTTTCAGGCGCTCCTTGTACTTTTCCATTTCCTTGAGGCCCGTGGAGTAGGCGCCTTCCGCGGAGGGAAAGACAAGGCTTTTGGCGCCGATCATGAACTGATTCATGGCCAGCTCCAGGTTGGGGTCGAAGGAGTCGGTGTCGCCGGTGCGGGAAAGGCGTTTGGCCAGGTTTTCCGTGGTCCGGCGCGTGGCCTCCAAAACTCCCAGTTGGAATTCATTGACGTTGTCCGTAAACTGGCGGGTGATGTCATTGGGACGCCAGCCCCAGAACCGGTCGTCCAGTTCGTATTGCATGGGCTTCATGGCCTGCTCCACAAAAAAGACGCCCTTGGGAAAGTTGGAATGTACGACCGGAGCGGCATGCGAAGAAGCTGCAGGCGCGGCCTTGTGCGTTGTTTCCTCCTTGACGGCCGGAGCGGCGTGGGACTCCGTGTTTGATGCGGTTTCATGCGCGGCAGCGGCTGCCGTATCCTGGGAGACCGCTTTCGCAGGCGTTGTTGTGTGGCTGCTGACTGCCGCATGCGAGTTGGAGGCGGTCTGGTATTGGGGGGATTCCACGCCGCCGGAGAAAACCATGATGGACAGCAGAATCATAAAAACCACCATGCCTATGAACACATAGGCCATGTGCTTCCTGTCCTGCATCCAGATCCAGAGGGCGGATCCCCATTGGCTTATTTTAGCGAGAATAGCATCTTTATCCATGGTAATTTTCCTTTCCGGTTTCCAATAGGGCGCTTCAAAATTGTTTTATCGCAGCTTCCGGTTGTCCCCCACCCGCAAGGTGAGCCTGATGGAGTCGAAATGCTCCATAAGAGGGATGACGTATTTTCTGGAAGCTCCGGTCATTTCCTTGAACTGGGGCATGGAAATCTCCCCGTTTTCCTTTAAAAAGGCCGTAAGCCTGTCCTTGAGGTCCTGGATGGCGCCAGCGTCAAAGTACAGATCCTCCTTGACCTTGACGATGGTTTGCTCGCTCACCATATGGGAAATCAGGTCTTTGGTCTTGGCCGGATCCAGGGACATGGTTTGGACGATCTCCTTGAGATACGGAGGCATGAGCTTGCCGTCCTTGTACGCCTTGGCGATGTTGGCCCGGACTTCCTCCTGGTCCTGCTGCAGAGAAACCGTGTGGGACGCCAGCCGGATCAGGTCCTCTTCCAGGACGGCCAGGCCCGCGGAGGTCATGATTTCCAACAGCATATGAAAGGTTTTGGCGCTCAGGATCGGCGGGAACTTGCTTTTAAGCTCTTCCTTGGGCATGCCGTTTTTCAGGGGATTGGCCTTGTGGTAATCCTCCATATAGGAGACGGCCCGCTTTTCCAGGGAGTCCATGATTTTTTTGTGCAGGTAGGTCTTGCTCTCCTTGTCCACGGTCACCAGGGTTTTTTGGGACAGGAGCTTGTTCGTCATTTCCTGCAGCTTCTTGGCCGGAAGATTGGTCATGACCAGCAATTGGGCGAAAGACGCGCCCGCATAACTGGCGCCCGAAACAAGCTGGCTGACCATTTCCATGGGATCAGCGTCCAAAAGCATTTCCAGGTGCTCAATCACTTCGGGCCTGTTGGCTTTATGCTTGACCGGGACCGGGTTTAAAATGCGGCCGCCGCCGATGGTGTCCACCGGGGAATAGCTGCGAATGACAAAATGGTCGTCCTTGACCACGGTCACGGGAGCGTCCAGCCGCATTTGGGCCAAAGCGCTCTCTCCGGGAAGCAGTTCGTTTTTGTTCAAGAGGATTACGTGGCCCATGATTTCGCTGGAACCGGTGTGAAAACGCACCTTTTGCCGGGTTTTGATGGGCTTGGTCAGGCTCTTTAAGGCGTTCAGCTGAATGTCCACCATGTAGCTGGGGAACAGGGCGCCCGGCGAGGCCAAAACATCGCCCCGATTGACCGATTCCTTTTCCAATCCCTGGAAGTTGATGGCCGTGCGCATGCCGGACTGGGCTTCGTTCATGGCGTCGTTATGCACCTGAATGCCCCGGACCTTGGACATGACGCCCGAAGGATAGATCTCCACGGGATCGCCCACCTGAATCTTTCCGGATGTCAGGGTTCCTGTAATGACCGTGCCGAATCCGTGCATGGTGAACACCCGGTCCACGGGCAGGCGGAACAGCCCGGAAGGCGGAAGGTCAGGGACTTTTTCGCAAATGGAGTCCAGGACGGTCTTGAATTCGTCCATACCCTGGCCGGTGACGGACGAAACATGGACAATGGGGGCGTCTTCCAAAAAGGTGCCCTGGAGATATTCCATGACGTCCTCGGTCACCATCTCCAGCCATTCCTCGTCCACCATATCCGATTTGGTCAAAACCACCATGCCGTGCTCGATGGCCAGCAGCGAGCAGATGTCCAAGTGCTCCCGGGTCTGGGGCATGACGCCTTCGTCCGCGGCGATGACCATGGCCACCACGTCGATTCCCGTGGCGCCGGCCACCATGTTTTTTACGAATTTTTCATGGCCGGGCACGTCCACAATGCCCACCCGCTGCCCGCTGGGAAGGTCAATGGACGCAAAGCCCAGTTCAATGGTGATTCCCCGGGCCTTCTCCTCCTGGAGGCGGTCCGTGTCTATACCCGTAAGGGCTTTAATCAGGCTTGTTTTGCCGTGGTCGATATGGCCGGCGGTGCCTAAAACGATTTGCTTCATGATGCGTCGGATTTATCGTTTGATTGTTTTTTTCTGAAATGCTCCCGGATGTATACGATTCCCAACAAAAAGCATCCCAGAACAATTCCCCACGCAAGATGAACCTCCGGGCGAAAAAGGCGCATGAGGACGACGGAAAATATGATTGTAAGTACTATTCGGATTGTTAAAATCACGCTTTAACTCCTGCCCTGGTAAAATTCCGTACAAGATAAAATCTATATAATTTATGGGTCAACGCGTCAATGATAAGTTTGGCGCCAACCCTGGCGTGGAAAAGGGCGAAAAGGAGGGCGATGGCAAATAACCGGGAAGCATAGGGCAAGGGGAGCACCGGAAGGCGCCGGCTGATGCCAAGTTGCGGCCATTCCAGTCATTTGCGCATTCACTTTCAAGACTTTGTATCCAAATCCAGCCTCCCTCCACGGGGATGACGGAGGATGGCGGCCGTAGCAGCCGTGCTGTTTTGTTGGGTTTCGCGGCGGCGACGCAAACGTTAAAACCGATTTAGGCGGGATGCACTTTCTTTACTTCAAAGAGCTATTTCAGCGCTCTACCCCAACCTACATTTTATCCATAAAAAGGGGAGGTTGGGTAGAGCTTGCGGAATTTTATCAAAGAAGGGCTTCATCCCCCGCCGGAATAGTGGTTAACGCCTGAAACATACGCGCGAAACCCAACAAATGGATTTACGCCCCAAAAACTCTCCTTCCCCCTTATAAGGCCGTCACCCCGGCAAGGGCGATCCGCTTTTCAGGATCGTCCGCAAGCCGGGACCCAGCGTCATTCCTGGACTCGCCCGGGAATATGATTACTTGTTTGAAGGCGCCTTGGTATGGGATATATGACGCCGCCTGCGGCCTTGGCCGTGTTTCAAAAGGACTATCCCGGATTTTCGCCCTAATTTCTTTTTGTTGGATTTTTGTAAGCCTATTTTCACGAAACCAATAAAAAGGCTTGAAATGCCCGAACGGCTATGGTAACTCTCGCCCGTCACTACATGGTGGGTGTAGCTCAGTTGGTCAGAGCGCCTGGTTGTGGCCCAGGAGGTCGTGGGTTCAAATCCCATCACTCACCCCATATTTTTTTTGCAATCAAGGGGATTTTTTCCCCTTTTTTTTGTTTCCCAACACAATTTCATAGGATGTCTCCATAAAACACGTAGAGCGCTGTCGCCGGATAGCCCAGGAAAACAAATACGCCCTGGAGGATTTGAATCCGCGTCCTTTGCCTATGCGCGACTGCAGGTTAGTCAATTAATCAAAGACGTCCCCAAAAACA
>NZ_FQZU01000024.1 GCF_900142135.1 Desulfatibacillum alkenivorans DSM 16219
ATCTCCTGACCTGCCTTTTGGCGCTCACCTGCCTGCGGCTTTTGGAAATCAAGGTGAAAGGGAAGTACAGCGGCGGAACCATCATGGAAGAAATGCAGAACCTGAACTGCGTCCTCACCTGGAATAAGGGGGAAAAGTCCCCCAAGGTGCGGATTGAAGATCCCAACCCCATCCAGGAGGAGGTCCTGAAGGCCCTGGGATACGCCATCAAAGACGGTTGGGTTCTACAGATATAGCTGAAATATCGTCCATTATATCAAATCATTAGGATGCATATAGGCCATTAACTCTGAAAGTCCTGTTAAACAGATTACGAACGGGCATCCAATAATTATTAACCCTTGTATATGAGGAGGAATTGCAGTATGGGGGCCAATCGCAATTGTGCCAATCATTATACAAAGAATGATTTGTGTTACCAGTTTCATGTAAGCTCCATAAAAGAAAAGAGGCTTAACGAAGTCAAATACTTTGTTGTCAAGTTCTGATGATCTCTCATGTATCGGGCAGTATTCAAATCCACTCGATCAATAGCCATCTCCCGCAGGGAACATAAACTTTTCACAATTGTGGCAAGTCAATTGCTTCAAACATGGCGTTCTGTTTGATGGTAATTTGAGGTTACCTCTTTATGGGGTCGGTTCCTCGTTTCCATTCCCACTATTGCTACTTGATCCAGTACCATCGTGAGCATCTTCCCCTGAGGACGAGTTAGTACCATTCTGAGAATTGTTGATGCTATTTTGATTACTCTCGTCTAAAGACAAAGGGTCATCTTCGCCTTCATCATTAGAAAACCATCCTCTGATCTTTTTTCCAAGATAGGATTTGGCAATCTTTCCAGCTAAATTTGCAAAATAGCCGGCTTTGGCAGCCTTGTCTCCATCCTGTGCCACCCTTTCTACTGTTGCCTCAAACTTTGGAGCTTGTGGGTTGCTAAATGGTACGGGCTCAATCGTTCCAATTTTTGTTTTTGGCGGTGAAACAGCTTCTTTTACGCCTTGTGCTACAGCCGTTGCCCCAACAGTAGTCACAACTGTAGTAAGTTGCTCATTAACGGAGTCCGGCGAATCCAAAGGCTCTCCCTTATCTGTTTGGTTAGCCGCATTATTTATCATCCCAAGCCCGACTGCCTCAACAACCCCTATCTCTGGTTGAGTTGCCACAATACCGCCAAAAGCGGCTCCTCTCGCTAAACTACCACCATACTCTGCTCCGGTCATTTTACCATTTTGGTAATCATCAAAATTTTCAGTGTGATTGGCATATGCTCCTAATGCCATGGCGAGTCCTGCTAACAACCCCGCCGTTAATCCACCATCATGCCCCGTCGGATCAACATAAATCAGCGGATTATTGCTGCAATAGGCGTAGGGGTTGAGCTGTTGGGGATCGAATTGATCAGGTATCAAAGAATCCGGGCTGATGAACCGGCCGATGGCGGGATCATAGTGCCTGGCGTCGTAATTGTAAAGGCCCGTGGATGCGTCCAGTTCCTGGTCCGTGTATTTGTAGGGCGTGGGTGCGGCTACGGTTCCGGTGTAAAAGCGGTCCTCGCCGAAAGGCCGGTAATCGGCCTGCTCGACCACGGCGCCGGAGTCGTCCGTCACTACCGTGGAGCTTCCCAGGTGATCCTTGGAAAAATACTGGACGCCCTCGCCGTCCGTGATCTTGGCGATGCGCCGGTCCGCGCCGAAGATGTACTTGGTCGCCGCGCCGTCCTTAACTTCATACAGGCTGCCCGCGTAAAAGGTGGTGCTTTCGCCGAGCACTTCCTTGCGCACCCGTGCGCCGTTTCCGTCATAATAGAAATTGGTGGTCACGTCCGGCTGGTAATGGTTGAGTTAAATTGAGCCAAAAATGGTCGTGTAAAATTGAGCCGCCCTGCGGGGGTGACGGGAGGATGTTCTGAAGCAGGTTCCTTTGTTTCCCTGCCGTGCAAAAAGGGCATGTTTCCACTTTTACCCGCAAAACAACAGAGTGGTTTCGGGCTGAGGACTCTCAGGGCGGACAATAAAATGACTCCCCATACACACGATAGAAGAGAGGCCAAGCCCCTGCGCCCAAGAGCCGGCGCCAAGCCTAAAGCAAAACAGGGCCTTTTCCTCGAAAGGAAAAGGCCCTGTTTTAAAATCATATTGGGCGAAGCCGGGGCTTGGTCTTCTGTTCGGCTACTTCTTTTTGCTTTCCTCCCGAATCTCCTTGGCCAATTTCATGACCTGCTCGGCGTTTTTACCGTCCAGGTCTTTTTTCATATTGGCCATCATGTCTTCGGGGGATTTCATGCTGCTCATTACGTTGCCCATGCTTTTAAATCCAATGACCATGAGCGCTTTGTCAAATTCCGAAGCCTTTTCCGGCTCCAGGGAGTTCCTGACTTCCGTGATGGACTTTTTGAAGGCCTCGTCGCTGGAACCGTCGATTTCCGGTCCGCCGCCGCATGCCGTAAACGTAGCGAGCATCAACACAACCAACAGGGTGAACAGTCTTTTCATATGCCGCTCCTAGAAAGAAGGCGGGAGCAAGAGCATCCCGCCTCTGAATCGAATCAATTCTGCGTGCGCTCTATTCCTCGATGGTGATGCTGTTGACTTTCACCGGAGTCTTGGGGCGGTCCGTGGGGCCGGTTTCCACCTTGCCCAGCTCTTCCACCACGTCCATGCCTTCAATGACCTTACCGAAGACGGGGTGCTTGGAGCGTCCGGGGGTGAACCAGTCCAGATAGTCGTTATGGACCAGGTTGATGAAGAACTGGGAGCCGCCGGAGTTTGGCATGCCCGTGTTGGCCATGGACAGGGTACCGGGCTCATTGGAGAACTTGGCGTCTTCCGGGAACTCGTCCTTGATGCAGCCGCTGTCCGGTCCGCCGGTTCCGCAGCGGGGGCTCAGGGGATCCTTGCTGTGGGGGCAGCCGAACTGAATCATGAAGTCGGCGATGATGCGGTGAAAATGCAGGCCGTCGTAAAAGCCCTCTTTGGCCAACTTGATAAAATTGCCGGCGGTGACGGGCATTTTATCCTTGTAAAGTTCCGCCTTAAAGGCGCCCATGCTCGTGTCAAAAACGGCGACAGGATTTGCCATGGTGAATTTCCTTTCATGCTTTGTAAGGATGGCGAAAAAGCAAAGCGGGGAGGCCCGGTCGCAGGACTCCCCGCTTGTTGATTACGGGTGACTATTTTTCTTCAGCGTCGCAGCCCTCAGCCATTTGCTTGAGCACCTGGTACCTTTCGCCGAGTTTTTCCTGGAGGCCGGCGTTCAGCTTTTCAAACTCCTCGGGGAAGGTCTTTTGCAGGGATGCATAGCGCACTTCGCCCTTGAGGAAGTCGGCCAGGGTTCCGTCAGGCTCTTTGGAATCCAGGGAGAAGGGATTCTTGCCTTCGTCCGCCAGCACCGGGTTGAACCTATACAGCGGCCAGTAGCCGGAGGCCACGGCCAGTTTTTCTTCTTCCTGGCTCTTGCCCATGCCCTTTTTAATGCCATGGTTGATGCAGGGCGCGTAGGCCAGAATCAGGGAGGGGCCTTTGTAGGACTCCGCTTCCTTGAGGGCCTGGAGGAACTGCTTTTTATTGGCGCCCATGGACACGGAGGCCACGTAGACATAGCCGTAGGTCATGGCCATGCGGCCCAGGTCTTTTTTGCCGGTCTTCTTGCCGGAAGCCGCGAACTTGGCCACGGATCCCAGAGGCGTGGCCTTGGAGGACTGGCCGCCGGTGTTTGAGTACACTTCGGTGTCCATGACCAGCACGTTGATGTCCTCGCCGGAGGCCAGGACATGGTCCAATCCGCCGTATCCGATGTCGTAAGCCCAGCCGTCGCCGCCGAAAATCCAGATGGAGCGTTTCAGGAACAGGCCCTCCATGGAGAGGATTTCGTCCGCCAGAGGCGTTTCGGGTTCGTCCAGCAGCAGGGACACGATTTTATCGCCGGCGGCTTCGGAGGCTTCGGGATCTTCCCGGCCTTCCAGCCATTCGTCGATGGCGTCTCCCAGTTCGCTGGAGCAGATCTCCTTCATTTCAAGAAGTTTGGACGCCAGGGCGTCGCGCTGAGAGGTGACCGCCTGCAGCATGCCGTAGCTGAATTCCGCCGGATCTTCGAAGAGGGAGTTGGCCCAGGCCGGACCGCAGCCGTCTGCGTTGGTGCAGTAAGGCACGGAAGGCGCGGAGCCGCCCCAGATGGAGGAGCAGCCGGTGGCGTTGCCGATCATCATGCGTTCGCCGTAAAGCTGGGTGAGCACCTTGACGTAAGGAGTTTCGCCGCAGCCTGCGCATGCGCCGGAGAATTCCATGAGGGGCTGCTCGAACTGGCTGCCCTTGACGGAATCGCGGCTCATGGGGTTGGTTTTGTAAGGAATAGTGTCGGCGAATTCCTGGTTGGGAACCTGCACCTCGGTCTGGGTGGCGATGGGCCGCATGACCAGAGCCTTTTCCTTGGCCGGGCAGATGTCGGCGCAGTTTCCGCAGCCCTGGCAGTCCAGGGTGTTGACCTGAATCCTGAAGCTGAGTCCGTCAAAACCCTTGCCCTTGGCCTCCAGGGTCTCGAAGGAGTCGGGGGCCTCGGCTTTTTCCTCTTCAGTCAGGAGGAAAGGCCTGATGGCAGCGTGCGGACACACAAAGGAGCACTGGTTGCACTGGATGCAGTTGTCCATGATCCATTCGGGCACTTCGATGGCCACGCCGCGTTTTTCAAACTTGGTGGTGCCCAAGGGGAAGATTCCGTCCGGGGAGAAGGAGGAAACCGGCAGGGCGTCGCCTTTGCATGTGAGCATGGGGCGCATGACGTCCTTGACGAATGCAGGCTCGTCCGCGGCGGCTTCTTCTTCGTCCTGAGCAGTCGCCCAGGAGTCGGGAACGGCAATTTCCTGAATGTTGGCGATGGTTTTGTCCACGGCGTCGTAGTTCATCTGGACGATTTCGTCGCCTTTTTTGCCGTAGGCTTTTTTGATCTCGTCCTTCAGGTAGGCGATGGCGTCGTCAACGGGAATCACGTTGGCCAGGTTGAAGAAGGCGGTCTGCATAATCATGTTGATGCGTCCGCCCAGGCCCACTTCCTTGGCGATGGCCGTTGCGTCGATATTGTAGAACTTCAAGCCTTTTTTGGCGATGGTCTGCTTGACGTCCGCGGGCAGCTTTTCATCCATCTGATCCTGGGTCCAGGTGGAGTTGAGCAAAAAGGTTCCGCCTTCCGCAATGCCTTCCAGCACGTCGTAGATGTTGACGTAGGTGGAGTTATGGCATGCGATGAAGTTGGACCGGTGCACCTGGTAGGTGGACTGGATGGGCTGCTTGCCGAAGCGAAGGTGGCTGATGGTGATGCCGCCGGACTTTTTGGAGTCGTAGGAGAAGTAGCCCTGGGCGTACATGTCGGTCCGGTCGCCGATGATCTTGATGGCGCTCTTGTTGGCGCCCACGGTTCCGTCGGAGCCAAGACCCCAGAACTTGCATGCGATGGTGTCGATGGGAGCGGTCTCGAACTTCTCGGGAACTTCCAGGGACGTATGGGTGACGTCGTCCACAATGCCCACGGTAAAGTGGTTTTTGGGCTTCAACACGGTCATGTTGTCAAAGGTCGCCTTGACCATGGCCGGGGTGAATTCCTTGGAGCCCAGGCCGTAGCGGCCGCCGACGACCACCGGAGCGTCTCCGGATTCGTAGAAGGAGGTGCACACATCCTGGTACAGAGGGTCGCCGATGGCGCCGGGCTCTTTGGTGCGGTCCAGGACGGTGATGCATTCCACGCTTGCGGGCAAGGCGCTCAGGAACGCGTCGGAAACCCAGGGACGGAACAGGCGGACTTTGACCAAGCCAACCCTTTCGCCCTTGTCAACCATGTAGTTGACCACTTCTTCAATGGTCTCGCAGGAGGAGCCCATGGAAACGATCACCCGTTGCGCTTCGGGATGGCCCACATAATCGAACAGCTTGTAGGAACGGCCTGTGATGCCTTCCACCTTTTTCATATAAGCGGAGACAATGCCCGGAACGTCCTGGTAGAAGATATTGGAAGCCTCGCGGCCCTGGAAGTAGATGTCAGGGTTCTGGGCCGTGCCGCGGAGCTCCGGGGTCAGGGGGCTCATGGCCCTGGCGCGGAATTCCTCGATGGCCGCGAAATTGGTCAGGCTGGCCATGGCGTCGTAGTCAATGACTTCGATCTTTTGAATTTCGTGGCTGGTGCGGAATCCGTCGAAAAAGTGCAGGAAAGGCACGCTGGACTCAATGGCGGCCAGGTGGGCCACCAAAGCCATGTCCATGGCTTCCTGGACCGAGTTGGAGGCCAGCAGGCTGTAGCCGGTCTGACGCACGGCCATAACGTCCTGATGGTCGCCGAAAATGGACAATGCGTGCGCGGCAATGGCGCGAGCGGTTACGTGGAAAACGCCCGGGAGCAATTCACCCGCGATTTTGTACATGTTAGGAATCATGAGCAGGAGGCCCTGGGACGCCGTAAACGTAGAGGTAAGGGCTCCGGCGGAAAGGCTGCCGTGCACTGCAGCGGCCGCGCCTGCTTCCGACTGCATTTCACGAATGCGAAGGGTTTGACCAAATATATTCTTCCTGCCCTGAGCGGCCCATTCGTCCGCGATTTCGCCTATGGGAGAAGAAGGGGTGATGGGGTAAATTGCCGCGACCTCGCTCATGGCGTATGCCACATGGGCGGCCGCGGTGTTTCCATCCATGGTTTTCATTTTTCCGGACATTTTTTGCTCCTTTTAATCGGGGTTTGTCGTCTTGCACAAACTTACTGATTGCGATGCGTTGCGTTACCTGCCTTGTTTTGGGGGAACGTGGGCAGGAAGGCCTAAAGTGACGGTGAACGCCGCGCAAATCAACTTGGAACTTTAATTTGTAAAAACAAACCGTGGGTAAAGTCAACTCATTTCGGGGTAAAAAGTCCTCAATACTTAAATATTGTGCTTCAGGACCTTGGCATTATACACGTCCGGCCGCCTCCGGGAGAGAAAGGACGTCATGCGGTGGCTCCGCACCTGATTGATTAAATCCGCCCTTAAATCAGCAATCAGCAGGCCTTCGCCCCCTTGCAGACGGGCCTCCACCCGTCCCAGAGGGTCCAGAACCAGAGCAACGCCGGGAAAGGAAAGCCCCGCCTGGTTTTCGCCGGACTGGTTCACAGCCGCCACATACAGGCCGTTGTCATAAGCCCTGGCCGTTAGATGCCTGAGCCAGGATTCCTCTTTTTCCTGGGGGGTTCCTCGGGGGGAGGCATGGGGAATAAAAAGGATGTGGGCGCCAGCCAGGGCCATGTTGGTCGACAGCTCGGGAAAATGAGCCTCGTAACAAAGTTGGATCCCGAATGCATAATAGCTGTTCCTGAAGACGGGCAGCTCGCTCCCCGGGGTCAGCCAGGCTTCCTCCACAGTGCTGAGATGGGTCTTTCGATGAAAAAACACCCGGCCGTCGGGAAAACACGCCAGGTGGGTTGCGTATTTATTGCCCCGGGGGCCTGCCTCCAGAAGGCCGGCCAAGACGGTCAACCGCCTGGAGCGGGCGATTTCCGCCAGCGCCTGGTATTCCGGACCGTCCCTTTCCAAGGCTTTGGGGAGCGGCTCGGAGGCGCAGTAGCCGGTCAGCGTCATTTCGGGCAAGACCAACACCTCGGCGCCGCAACTGCGAGCTTCCTTGGCGTAGGCATCCACAACTTGCAGGTTCCGATCCGATTCCCACAAGGGGCAGTGCATGGGGGCCGCTGCAACCCGCACATCTTTTCTCATGGGTTTAAAATCCATGGCAAAGGCTTTGCTCGCACCCTAACCTGAAAAAGCCGGGGGGCTATAACTCGAACTGCGCCCTGATTTTATAGACATTGGTGGCCGGCAGGTTGATAATGTCCTCCACCCCGGTTTTTGCAGAGATTTCGCTCAGGTTGGCCTTGATTTCATCCATGGACGGAGAAATAAAGGTAAACCAGATATTGTAATCGTTTTCCCTTAAGTAATTGTGGGTCACCCCAGGGTATTGGTTGACGGCTTCCGTAAACATTTCCACCTTGTCTTTCGGAACCCGTGCGGCGCAAAGCGTGCTGACAAAACCCAGTTTGTCCGGCACGAAATTGCCGCCTATCCGGCGGATGATCCCGGACTCCTTGAGCCTGGAAACCCGTTCAATCACCTGGGCCTCGTCCAGGCCGAACTCCTGGCCTATGGCGGCGTAAGGGCGCTCGGTCCTGGGAAAATCGGATTGAATACGATTGATAATGGCCTTGTCTGTTGCGTCCATGGCAAACTTGTCCCGATCCACTGTCATTAGTATTTTTCGGCCATTCAGGCTGACTTATAAAGCGACGACTCTGACCTTGCGCGTCCTGGGGCCGTCAAACTCACAAAAGAAAACGCCTTGCCAGGTTCCAAGGACCAATCGGCCTCCGGAAACTTCCACCAACACGGAAGAGCCCATCATGGAGGACTTGATGTGAGCCGGAGAATTTCCTTCGGCGTGGCGATAGTCCAGGTCGCCGGGAACCAGGATGTTCAGGGCCATGATGATATCCCGGGCTACGTCCGGGTCGGCGGACTCGTTGATGGTCACGCCGGCCGTCGTGTGGGGGACGAACACCATCACGGCGCCGTCCTGCACGCCCTCTTCCCGGACAAAATCCTGAACCCGCGAGGTGATGTCCACCATTTCGGTTCTTGATCGCGTGGAAACCGTGAATTGCATGGCCATACTCCATCTGCTGGGAATTGCGGCGAATCAGCAGGGTTCAAAGCCCGCCCCATTAAATAGAAAAAGCCTTGCGCAAAGCAAGGCTTTTTCAAGATGCAACTTAAAAAACTGACAGACTACACGCAGCCCGTGGGTTTGGGCAGGCCAGCCATTTTACAGGCTCCCTTGCCGGGTCCGGACGGGAACAGCTCGTAGATGTGCTTCAGTTTGAAACCGGTGACCTTGGACAGAACGCGAACCATAGGAGCGATGCCGTTCTTTTTGTAGTAGTCTTGCAGAACGTTGATCACTTTCCAGTGTTCTTCGGTCAGTTCGTCAATGCCTTCCACGCCCTTGACGTAGGTGACCCATTCTTCGGACCAGTTCTCAAAGGAATCGATGAATCCGTCTTCATCAACGGTAAAGGATTTTCCTTCAAATTCGATTGTTGCCATGTCCAACTACCTCCTTTTATACAGGATTTATCAATCTGGCTTTCTCGCCATTACATGCCGCAATACATACTCAGGGTGTAATATAGGACACAGTGGTCAATGTCAATAGCAAATATTACAGTTCCTTGCCCATATTCTTCCCTTCCACAAGCCTGTAGCACAGGAGTAAACTTCTTGCAAACCATTCCACTAACAGATAAAAGGCCCTGTATGAACGCCAGGATAACCATACCAAAAGAGTCCATTCCCTCCTCCAATTGCGCGGCCGCCATATTGGCCGGAGGCGCCAATTCCCGCATGGACGGACGGAACAAGGCTTTTTTAAACATCAACGGCAAGTCCATTTTTGAATACCTGGTGGGCCGGCTAACGCCCTTTTTTAAAGAGATTTTCGTCATCAGCAATAATCCCAGGGAGTATTTAAAATACAATCTGCCCGTATACTCGGATCTTTTTACCAAGCGCTGCTCCTTAAACGGGGTCCACTCCGCCCTGACTTACGCCAAAGCGCCCTTTGTTTTTTTGGCGCCCTGCGACATGCCTTTTCTTCGGGACGAGATGATAAGCCTTTTGCTTGGAGAGCGGGATTCGAAATTTGATATTATTATACCCAAGACTCAGGCCGGGTACGAACCTTTGTGCGCCATATACTCCAAGCGGTGCCTAAAGCCGGCGGCCAGAATGCTTGAAAGCGACCGCCTGAGCATCCGGAGCATTTTTTCGCAGGTCCGGGTGAAAGAGATTCCCGAAGATAAACTTCATGCAGCGGACCCGCAGCTTGCATCCTTTATAAACGTTAACACGCCCCAGGACCTGGAAAAGGCCAGGCACAAGGAGGAGCTTGATGGCTGATTTTTCCCATTTGGATGAAAAAGGCAGAGTGCAGATGGTGGACGTCTCGGAGAAAAAAACCACTGACAGGCTGGCTATCGCCGTGGGGAAGGTCTCCATGAAGCCGGACACCCTGGCATCCATCCTGGATCAGGCCATGCCGAAAGGCAACGTTTTGGAGACGGCGCGGATCGCCGGAATTATGGCGGCGAAAAAAACCTGGGAGCTTATTCCCATGTGCCACCCCTTGGAACTGACCCATGTGCGAGTGGATTTTTTCCCCGAGAAAGAAACCTCCAGCATCCGCATTGAGGGCCAGGCCCGGGTGGCGGGCCGCACCGGCGTGGAAATGGAGGCCCTGACAGCCGTCTCCGTGGCCGCCCTCACCATTTATGACATGTGCAAGTCGGCGGACAAGGCCATGGCCATCGAACAAATTCATCTTGTGCGGAAATACGGGGGAAAAAGCGGCGAGTTCGTCAACGAAGGTTAGAAGCTCAACTTTCGGGATTGCACTCAAAAAGCCGTCTGATCCGTTTAAACCAACATGGGCCCTGGCGTGGGAGCGGCGTAAGCCATGAGCTTTTCCCGGTTTAGCTCGCCCAAAGACACGGACAAGGCCTCGCCCCGGCTTTTCGCCAGCCTGAACCAGTTTCTCAACTCAGCCAGAAGATCTTCCTGGCCCACCCCCAAAGAGGGAACCCGGTCCCCGATATTATTGTCCATTCTGCCGGAATTGATGTAGGTCCATTGGTCGTCCCGGGCCGCCACCACGCCTGTATGGCCGCGCGTCCTGGTGGACAGGGAAAGGATGCCCCCGTGCCTGAGGTTGGGGCCGAGGCTCTCGTACACCTCTTTAGCCAGGGCGTCCGGATCGTTTATATTAATATAGGTCCCGTTAAACAGATTGTTCCCGCAGGCGTTGACCAGGCCCTCGCCGGTAAGATAGGCGTTGGACGGCAGGCTGGAAGCCAGAGCCCGGTTCATGAGGGCGTCTTTCAGCCCGCCGCGGCCGCTGTATTGGATTCCCAGGCTGGAAAGGCCTTTTACCACCAGTTCATAGCAGTCCACATCCTCGTAATTTTTTCCTATCTCCTGACTCACCGCCCGGACCAGGCTTTCCGCCAGGGAATCGGCTTCCTTGGAAAAGTCCGGAGAGCGCCGCACATGAACGTTTTTGCGGGTTTGCACGGCCGGCTCGGCAAGATTTTCCTGGCGCCAGGAAATCTCCTTTGTCTCAGGATCTATCCAAACCTGGGCGCCTGGTTGAATTTTAGTAAAATCTTTATTTTGGTTTATGGGGCTATGTATGATATTCCATGTGTCCGCCGCGAACTTGCTGTTTCGGACCAAAAGGTGGGAAACAGTGTAGTTTTCGGCTGTTATAACGCCCAGAGACTCTTTGGCTTGCGGAGTTAAGGGAGCGGACGCGCCGTCTTTCCCGGCTCTGGCCAGGACGGCGGAAAAATTCCCTTTGTTTTTTGAGGTTTTTTTTATCGAGGATTCCGATAAAACGCCCGACTGGGGGCCTGTTCGCGATATTTCGGACATGCTTTTTCTCCTGAATTTCCTGGCAGGGCTTCACCGGCCCTGTCCGAAAGAGAAGCATCTTTCGTGCCAGTTTTTGGGAAGCCGGAGAGAGCCGACAAAAGAATTCAACTGACGCTTGACAAAATGGGCGGTTCATGTTGTACTTGCTGGTCTTTGTATGGGCCGGGGCGGGCCTGAGTGAACGACCTTGTTCCGACCCCACGACTACGACGATAAAAAACTGATTAAATGCAGGAGACATTAATATGAAAAGGACGTTTCAACCCAGCAAAATTAAAAGAGCCCGCACACACGGATTTCTGAAGAGAATGTCCACCAAGGCCGGGCGCCGCATCATCAAACGCAGAAGGGCCAGGGGCCGCAAGCGCCTTAGCGCATAGGGACTATGGGTTCGTTCTCCTACACCAAGGAGCAGCGCCTTCGGAAAAGGCCGCAATTTCTGGCTCTTGGCGAGCGGGGAAAACGGGTTCAAAACGCTTACTTTATCGCGGTTTTCGCCCCTGCCCAGGGAAAAGTCTCCCGATTGGGCGTTACAGTGACCAAAAAGGTCGGAGGCGCCGTCACCAGGAACAGGATCAAACGCTGTGTGCGCGAGTACTTTCGCCTGAACCAGCATAGGCTCAAAGCCCCTGTTGATATCAACGTGATTGCTAAAAAGGCTTGCTGCCAGCAGGAGTCGCCCTTGCTGGCAGCCTCCCTGGACCATCTGTTCAACAGGGTTTCGGAGGGCTCCCGCCATTAAACGATTATTCATCATTGCCATCCGGATATACCAGCGTTTTGCGTCCCCCCTATTGGGTCCTCATTGCCGTTTTTACCCCAGTTGCTCTCAGTACGCCGTGGAGGCCATAGAAAAACACGGACCGGTCAAAGGCGGCTGGCTGGCTGTCCGAAGAATTTTACGGTGCCATCCCCTGAACCCAGGGGGGTTTGACCCGGTGCCCTGACCTGGGCAAATTACTCGTTTGCCCCCAGGAGTTTAGGTAGCATGGAAAATATTCGTCTTATCCTGGCCGTCGTGCTCTCCATGATGGTTTTTATCGCATACCAGTATTTTTTCGGCCCCAAGCCGCCCCAAGGCCAATCGCCCGTGGAAAGCCAGGAAATTGCAGAAGTGCAACAAAGCGCCCAAGCCCCCGCCCAGGAAGCCGCTGCCGCAATAACCCCTGCGCCGGCCGCCGCTCCCATCCCTGAAATCGAGGCGCCCCCCGGCCGCCCAGCCAGGGATATCATAGTGGATACGCCCCTGTATCACGCGGTGTTCACGGAAAAAGGCGCCGGATTAACAAGCCTGACCCTGAAAGATTATTTTGAAACTCAGGGCGAAAACGCCGATCCTAAAAAAGTGCTGGATCTTCCCCCCGGCGCCGCCACCATGCTGAACACCATGCAACGAGGCAGCCTGGGCAATCTGGAAACCGCGATTTTCCAAGCCCAGGAGTTGGATGACATTCAAATAAAGGACCAGGATCATTCTCTGACCTTTACCTACAAAGCGCCGTCCGGAATCGTTGTAAATAAAATCTATACCTTTCACCCCAACTCCTATGCCATGGATTGTCAGCTTACCGTGGCCAACAATACTCTGGGGCCCATCAACGACAACCTGACGTTCATTCTGAACAACACGATGCCCACGGATAAGTCCTCCCGCATTGTTTTTAACGGTCCTGTGGCCTTGGTGGACAATACCCTGGAAGAGTTTAAAGTCTCGGAGAAAAAGCCTGAAAAAAGCATGGAGGGAACCGCCAAGTGGGTTGGTTTGACCTGGCGCTACTTCATGTCCGGCATAATTTTCCCCGACGCCCAGGAAGGCTCCGTAAAAGCCGTTATGGAGTCCCTGGACGATTTGGTTCAAACCCGTTTTACAACCAACCCCATTGTCATACCCCCGGGCCAAACGTACTCATTTTCCAACTCAGCCTTTTTTGGACCCAAAGAAGGGAATATTCTTGAGCAAGCCGGCATGGATCAAGCGCTGCATTTTGGATTTTTCCACGTTATTGCAAAGCCCTGCCTATGGCTCATGAAGCATCTTTACAATTACATCCCCAATTACGGCGTGGTAATTATTCTATTGACCCTGCTCATCAAAGTCGTCCTCTGGCCCCTGGGCAACAAGAGCTACCGGTCCATGGAAAAAATGAAAAAGCTCCAACCGCTCATGCAGGAGCTTCGGGAAAAATACAAGGACGACAAGCAAAAGATGAACCAGGAGGTTTTTGCGCTGTACAAAACCTTCAAGGTCAATCCCATGGGCGGCTGTTGGCCCATGCTCATCCAAATCCCTATTTTCATCGCTTTCTACAAAATGCTGTACGCCGCCATCGAGCTGCGCCACTCCCCATTTATTTGGTGGATCACCGACCTGTCAGCGCCTGACAGGCTGTTCCACCTGCCCTTTAAAGTGCCTTTCATGGCAGAGCCTTACGGAATCCCCGTGCTTACACTTATAATGGGCGCCAGCATGCTGCTGCAGCAAAAAATGTCCCCTCCCCCAGGGGACCCCACTCAAGCAAGGATGATGATGCTGTTGCCTCTTGTATTCCTGTTCATCTTTATCAATTTTCCGTCAGGCCTGGTCCTTTACTGGCTGGTCAATAACGTCATTTCCATTGCCCAGCAGTATTATATAGGCAAGACCAGTTCCTGAACGCGGAGGAACCATGAATTCGAACGTGGAATTTGAAGGAAAAACAGCGGACGACGCTGTGGAACTCGCTTGTAAGGAATTAGGAGTCGTTAAAAAGCAACTTAAATACGATGTATTATCCTATGGATCCACTGGTATTTTCGGCCTGGTGGGCGTAAAAAAAGCCCGCATTCGCGTCTATCCTCCGGCTGCCAGCGCCGAGGCGAAAAAGGGCCGCAAGTCCGGCTCCGCCAAAGGAAAGGGGAAAAAACCCAAAAAGGCCGCAGAACCAACGCCTGTACAGGCTGAAGAAGAAACTGCGGCGCCGGAGACGCTGGAGACTCCGGAGACGCTGGAGCCGGCTGCGGAAAAGGCGCCCGAACCCGTGGATGCAAAGGTCGCCGAGGAGGCTCCGGAACTCCAGGAAGACCAGGCGGATCTTGAAACGGATCTTGAGGAGGTCCAGGCAGTGGAGGCCGACTTCGCAGACGATGCAGACGAAGACGAGCCCAGCCAAGCCGCCGAAGACGATCCCAACCTGGAGCAATGCATGGACCTGGCCATAGAGGCATCCGTGACCATGGCCCGCACCATTGCCGAGGAGTCCACCGGAAAGGCTTCCCAGAACGAGGACGGCGACATTGTCGTCACCCTGGAATGCGAAAAGCCGGCGGTGCTTATTGGGCGCCGCGGCCAGACATTGGACGCCATCCAGTACCTGGTGGAGAAAATCGTCAACCGCGCCCGCAGCAAAAAAATCAGGGTGCGTGTGGACGCCGGCGATTATCTGCTCAAGCGGGAGGAAAGCCTGATCAAGCAGGCCAAGCGTTTAGGCGCCAAGGTGAGAAAATCCGGCAAGCCGGCCAGTTTCAGCCCCATGAGCGCCCATGACCGCAGGATCGTGCACCTTGCCTTAAAAAGCGAAAAAGGCATTCGCACCCAAAGCAAAGGCAACGGGTATTTGCGCAAGCTGGTCATATTCCCCCAGCGGGGGCAAGCCAAAAAACAGTCCTGAACTTAAGCGCCCGGGCCTGGAAAGCAGGCCCGGGTTTTGTTTGACGCCATGAACCTTTCTCAAACCATTGCAGCCATCGCCACCCCTCCCGGGGTAGGCGGCATTGGCGTTATACGCATATCAGGCTCCCTGTCCTCCTCCATCTTAAAAAGCATTTTTCAGCCCGCGCACTCAAGCCTGTTCGATATTTGGCCGCCCCAAGCCTATAAACTGATTCGGGGAAAAATCGTCGATCCCCAGACTTCGGCCGTTAAGGACGATGTGCTAGCCGTGTTTATGCCCGGACCCGGAACCTATACCGGAGAGGACGTGGTTGAAATTCAGGGGCACGGAGGCCCGGTGGTTTTAGGCGCCGTGCTGGAGACGGTGTTGTCCCAGGGCGCTCGCCTGGCGGAGCCCGGGGAGTTCACCCGCCGGGCTTTTTTGAACGGCCGCATGGACCTTTCCCAGGCCGAAGCCGTGGTGGACCTCATTCACGCCCGCACCTCCCAGGCGGCCAAAACCGCAGCGACGCATGTGGGCGGCGGTCTTAAGAATCAGGTGAAAGGCATACTGGAATCCATCATGGAATGCCGGGCCCATGTGGAGGCCGCCCTGGATTTTTCGGAAGATGCGGGGGACGGCGAAACGGAATCGATCCTGGCCAAACTGGACCAAGGGGTCATTCCTCCGTTGAGGGAGCTGGCGGAAGCCGCGGAACTGGGCAAAGCTTATATGGAAGGGCTAAAGGCCGCCATTGTCGGCCGTCCCAATGTAGGCAAGTCCAGCCTTATGAACGCTCTGGCCGGCCAGGAACGATCCATCGTCACCGAGACTCCGGGCGCCACCCGGGACGTGGTTCGCGAGCCCGTGCTTATTCGAGGCCTGCACTTCACCTTGTCCGACACAGCGGGGATGCGCACCTCTTCGGACGCCGTGGAGATGATCGGAATTCAGCGGGCCAAGGACGCCATGGGCGAATCCGATTTGATCATACTAGTCGTGGAGGCCGGGAGCGACCTTTCCCCTGAAGACCAGGAATTGCTGCGTCAAGCCGAGCGCTCCTGCAACCGCGTTTTGATGGTTTACAACAAATTAGACCTGCACCCCGGATTTAACCCCTCCCCACTCGGGGATTACACCCCTGTGGCGGTCAGCGCCAAGACGGGCCAAGGCCTGGAAGGCCTTCGCCAAGCCATGGAAAAGGCTTTAAGGCAGGGGCGGGAGCTGGACGCTGCGCCCGGAATCATTCCCAACCTCCGGCAAAAAGGCGCCTTGGAGGACGCTTTACAAAGCGCCGCTCACGCCCGGGATCGCATTTTGGAGGAGGCCTGGGAGCTTGCCGCCTTTGATATGGAGGAGGCCCAAAAGTCCCTGGAGCAAATCCTGGGGATTGGCGTTTCCCCCGACATATTGGATCGCATTTTTTCCTATTTTTGCATTGGAAAGTAGGCGTTATACAGAGGTATACACCATCTGGGGGTTGAAATTGTTCCACGTGGAACATCTTGGGGCCGGCCCGGGGCATGGCCCCTGTATTGACAAGCCAGCCAGGGCTCTTACTTTGTAGGGAAAGGGCTTAAGCCCCTAAACCCGTAAAGGAAAAGGATATTAGCCTTATGAGTTTTGAGACCAAAGAGCAAATTCTTGATAAAATCATGCACACGCCTGTTCCTGTATGCCCGCACTGCCGGCAGGCCATGAAAATCTGGGAAGTTCCGCCCGTAAACTTCTCGGACGGCCTGGGATGGGGCGAGCCATACCTGTTTGTCTGCTTCAATGACGAGTGTCCGCCTTTTGTCTCCGGCTGGAGCCATTTTGAAGAGGAGCACGGGCATTGCGCATCCACGCGGTGCTTTTGCTATCCCAGTTCCGGGCAGTTTGAGTTCATGCCTGTTTTTTCCAAAGTGGGCGGCACCGGGCAAATTGTGGACGAGGATATTTTAGCCAAAATGGAGCAGGAGAAAGTCGCCATCAAGGAGGGCTTCGCCTCCCTGGCCCAGGCTTACGCGGACAAGGACGCCAAGGTTCCTCTGGAGTTTCTTTTGGACGCCTGCGCACCCGGCAGGGTCCGCATTAAAGCGGCGGATATGCTGGAGGAGTTGGGCGGCGTGGATTGCCTGGAGGCTTTGCTAAATAAGAAATTCGGGAATCGGCTGATTAAGGAGGCTGTGGAAAAAACCATCAAGGCGGTCATGGAACGGACTTTCACCAGGGAGTGCCCTTATTGTGCGGAGATTGTCAAGCAACGCGCCCAAGTGTGCAAGCATTGCGGCAAGGACCTGACGCAATAAACAGCCGCCCAAACCTGAAAATACAAAAGGGCCGGATTTTCATCCGCCCCTTTTTTTTGCGCGTTTTTTACGCTTCTAGGCTTTGCGGGCTACATTCACGTTATCCATATCGTAGGACCTGAATATCAGGCGCTCCCGCATAAGGGCTTTTCCCTCCAGGGGTTCCGGGGTGTAACCGGTAAGGATTTCGATAGCTTGGCTTTTGTCCGGGACGGAATCCGCGCCCCGCCCCATCTGCTTGCCGGATTTAACGTCCCACAGCAGCCATTCGCTCCCGTCAGTGGACGCGGCGATGGGCGGGATGGGATCAATGCATACCCGGGCCGCGGCGATGACTTCCTTTTGCCGGGAGTCCAGAGAGCCTGCCGCGCATTTGATCACCATCACGGGTGTGCCGCCCACGGAGACCAAGAGGTCCAGGGCTGAGGTGTAATCCTGGCCGTTCACCTCGATGGACACGGGAGTATCAACAGCGATATCCTCCTTACTGAAGCCCTTCTTCTCCAAGAGGGTTTCCTCCGCTTTTTGGCGATTGACTTCAGCCCCTATATTGGAAACCAGCTTCCCTGTTACCTTGTCGATGACATAGGCTATTTCCTGGTCTGTCTTAATCATTGAAAACTTCCTCTTCATTTTCCGGCCGGCCCTTGGGATAATAGCGCTTGGCGTCCGCCCACAAGCCTTCCAGATCGTAAAAATCCCGGGCGGAGTCATGGAATATATGGACGATGACATCGCCGTAATCCAGGAGCACCCATTGGCCCTCCGTCTTTCCCTCCACGCCCAGGGCTTTTTGTCTGCGTTTTTTCATGTGGCGCTCCACATGCTCGGCCATGGCCGCCACCTGCCGGTTGGACAGGCCGCTGCAGATGACCATGAAGTCCGCCACGGAGGATATGCCGCGCACGTCCAGCCCCACCAAGCCCCGGGCCTTTCTTTGCCCCAAGGCGTCAAAGAAGGGAGCCAACTCCTGCGGTAGGTCTTTGCTCATAAATATAGTCCTTGTCGTTTAATATATTCTTCCACGGATTCGGGCGCCAGAAAAGCAATGCTTTTTCCCTGGTTCACGGCTTTGCGTATATGGGTGGCGGAAATATCCAGCGCCGTTGTCTGTGCAAAGTAAATCCGCTTGTTTGTGTGCATGGTCCTGAAATATCCCCCGTCAGGCTCGGGGACGGCCAAACCGGCCAGGTTCTTCCGGATATAGTGTTCCACGTGAAACATTTCCGCCCTGCCTCCCTGCCAGGGGCGGGCCAGGACCAGGAAGTGGGCCAGGGAAAAAAGGCGCTCATACTCCCTCCAGGTATGAATCTCCAAAAAGGCGTCCAGGCCCAGGATAAAGAAAATCTCCCTTTCAGGAGACTGCAAAGCCTCCAGAGTGGCCACGGTGTAGGATGGGCCTCCCTGCCGTATTTCCATGTCCGAGGCTTCCAGGCCGGCCCGGCCCTCCACGGCCATGCGAACCATGGCCAATCTGTCCCGGGTCGAGGCGGCGGCGCCGTTTTCCTTATGGGGCGGCGTGTTGCAGGGAATGAGCATGACTTTATCCAGGGAAAACTTCTCCTGCACCTCCACGGCCATGCGCAAATGGCCGATATGGATGGGGTCGAATGTTCCTCCGTATATTCCTAAACGCATTCTCGTTTCCCGTCGCTCCCGGCGCTTGCCGGGATGATGCAGTAAATTCCTAAGCTTCGTCCGGCCCACTGTCCTGTTAGGATATCCCAAATAAGGGAAAATGAAAAGGAAAACCCTGGCACGGAAAAATGGCACAGGAACATGCCGTGCACATGCCCTGTGCATCCTGGGTACAGGCGTGGACGGGTCCGCCAGGGAAGGAGTCCGGTCATCCATGGGCAACCCCTTGAAACAGCGTGTATTTGGAATGAGCCTGAGACTTGGCGCCAAGATTGCCATAACGAACAGCGCGTCGGTTGCGTCAATAACTCAGGAGGCGTTTATGAAATCGCAAAAACAGGACATATGCGTGTGCGTGGGGCTGCCGGAGGAATACCGAAAGCATGTGGCGGAAACCTATGTGCGCACATTCCCCCACAAGTTTGAAACCATTATGGGAGGGGCGGAAAAGGCCCGCCAGGTGCTGGAGAAGGATTTGAACCGGGATTGCGCCATTGTGGCCTCTTGGGACGGTGATTTTGCAGGCGTCGCAGGGATTAACTTTTTGGGAGCCCGGCTGGTGAAAACCCGCAAAAGAACCTTTGTTCGCACCTTTGGCCTGTTAACCGGATTGTTGCGCTTTGGAGCGTTTCGGGCCGTATCCGGAAAGGCTTCGGACAAGGAGCTGCTTTTCGACGGACTGGTGGTGGAGGAAAAAATGCGAGGCAAAGGCGTAGGGTCCAGGCTCCTGCAAGGAGTGGTGGATTATGCGAGAGACCGCGGCTTCTCCGTGATTAAGCTGGACGTCCTGGACACCAATCCTCGAGCAAAAGCCTTGTATGAGCGGAGCGGCTTCAAGGCCGTGAAAACTGTAAGCTATCCCTATTTGTACTCCTTGGGGTTCTCCGGGGTGACCACCATGGCCTTGTCTTTATGATCTATTTCCGTATTGAAAAAGGCATTATGGGAAAAACTATTTATTTGTGAGGTGATTTTTAAAAAAGTGTGAATAATATCATAGATTTCTTCGGTTTCTTATGATACCGCCTATATCTGGTGTATGCGCGCCCTTATTTCCATACCTGAAAACAGGAGACACGCAATGAGGCTGAGAAATCTTTTATCCATATTGGAGAATGCGGATCTAAACGGCCTGCAGCTTAAAGCCAAGCAACTGGATACGGGATATTCCTTTTCGGACGTCCAAACCTTTAAGAAGGCCATGGAATCCCTATCGGCCGTTCCGGTTTTCGAGGCGCCCATCAGCGCTTTGCGGGATTCGGCCATGGGGGCGGAGGAAAAGGATTATCTGGATCAAAGAAACCAGGCGCAGGCGGAGGATATAAAGGAATCCGCAGCCGCCCTGTTCCACGGCGCCAGGGCACTTTTGATGACCCTTCGCCAATTGATGCCGGCGGACGCCGCCAATGTGCTGAATATCCAAATCCCCGAGCCGGTAAACATCAAGAAGCTCATGTATGTTTGCAGCAAATTGGAGAAAACGCTCCAGGGTTCGGTAGTCGGGGATTATACAAAAGGCAAGTCCGCCATCTGCCACATCGACCCGGCCGCCAACTGGATTGAAATCGACGTGGGCACGGAAGCAGCCCTCTGCCTGGCCGGCGATCTTGCCTGGTCCGCCGCGGTGGTTTACGGCAAGTACCAGGAAGCCAAAATTTTTGAAGAGCATGTCAGGGCTCTGAAATTAAGGCCGGAGAGCCTGGAGGATATCAAAAAAGGCCAGAACGAGGCTATTGTGCGTTTGATCCATATGGAAAGCCATAACCTGGTGGAAAGGCATTTGAACGGAAACGGCGGGCAGATGGAAAAACTCAAGATTCCCATCAAGCTGATGGCGGATCTTATCAAGGACGGAGTCCGGATCTATCCCCCGGAAGACGCTCCTGACAATGTTAAAGCCCTGTTCCCGGACTATGACAAGCTGGGCGAAATAGAGTCCCGGGCGCCCGCAAAAAAGAAGGCGCCCGAACCCGAACCCGAGCCGGACCCGCAGCCGGAAGAGCCTGTGGAGCTGGACGTGCAGCCCGAAGCCATTGAAGAACAAGCGGCTGAAGAGGCGCCTGAAGAAAAGGCGGACGAAGCTCCCGAAGCCGACAAATCAAAAACCGAAAAGCCGAAACCGGTTACCGAGCCTAAGGTTCCGGTTTTGCCCAAGCAGGCGAGCTTTAACGATACTGTCGATTTGGAAGTCTGATCCATGCATGTTTGCGAAGCGCGCCTGCGGGCGGACCTTTTCCCGGATGTGGATGTTTATCCTTTTAACCTGGATGTCTTCACGAAGACGGAAAGCCTGGAATTTACGCGGCCTGTGACCTTTTTTACTGGGGAAAACGGCACGGGGAAGTCCACGTTGTTAAAGGCTATCTGTCAAAGGTGCGGCATCCACATCTGGGAGGGCGCCCACAGGGTTCGCCTGGAAAACAATCCTTGGGAAAAAACTTTGTGGAAGGCCGTGCAGGTGACCTGGGAAAAAGGCCGGGTTTCCGGGGCTTTTTTCGGGTCTCAGATTTTCCAGAACTTCGCGTTTTTGGTGGAGGAGTGGGAAACCACCAGTCCGGGCGTCCTGGAGTATTACGGAGGGAAATCTCTGGTAACCCAATCCCACGGCCAATCCTTGATGTCTTTTTTCTCCGCCGTGACCAAAAGGCCGGGATTGTATTTTTTGGACGAACCGGAGACCGCTTTATCTCCAAAGACTCAATTGGTTCTTTTGGACCTGCTGGCTCAGGCCAACAAAAAGGGGGAGTCTCAGTTTATTATCGCGTCCCATTCCCCCATATTGATGAGCTGCCCCGATTCCGTGATCTATAGTTTCGACCAGGCGCCCATCAACCCTATCGCATACAAGGACACGGACCATTTCAAGGTTTACGCCCAATTTATGGAAGGCATGAAATAAGGTTTTTCCCGTAGATCTCCCCTGCCCTGTTTGCACTCCCTTCTTGACAGTCCGGCCTGCTTGTGTTTCTTGAGAGTCCATGAAAGTTTTACTCATATATCCTCCTTTCCTGAACAAAAGGGTTTCCTCCGATGATGTGGCCTCCGTTCCCATAGGCTTGTATCATGTAGCGGCCGTACTGCGGGACGCGGGGCGCGACGCCCAGGTGGCCAACTGGCATTCGCCCAACCTGGACATGATCAAGGCCGTGGAGACCGTGGAGTCCTTCGGGCCGGCGGTGGTGGGGTTTTCCATTGTCAACGGCAACCGGTTCGGCGCCCTGGACATGGCCGCCATGCTCAAGGAAAGAAATCCCAACCTGACTATTGTATTGGGAGGAATTGGCGCAACCTTTTTATGGGAGCATTTTCTCACGCACTTTCCCCAGGTGGATTACGCGGTTGTGGGCGAAGGCGAGGAGGCCATGGCCTCGCTGGTGAAATGCCTGGAAATCGGAGATACCCGGGGAATTGCCGAAATACCGGGAGTCGCTTCCAGGGTGGACGGCGCGCCGGTCCTGACGGAGCAAAAGGGATATATAAAGGATATTGACGCCCTGCCCCGGCCTTCCAGGTTTTACAAGTTTCAGCACCTGTCCCTTTCCCGCGGATGCCCGCACAACTGCACCTTTTGCGGATCCCCCAAGTTCTGGGGCCGAACCATGCGTTTTCATTCGGCGGATTATTTTGTGCGCCAGCTTCATACCCTGGCCAAATCCGGCGAAAAGTTCTTTTACGTCTCCGATGACACCTTTACCTTAAAAAAAGACTTGGTCATCACGGTATGTAAAGAAATTATCGCGGCGGGCCTGGATATATCGTGGAATGCAATCAGCCGGGTGGACCGGGTGGACGAAGACATCCTTTACTGGATGCGGAAGGCCGGATGCATCCAGATAAGCTACGGGGTGGAAAGCGGCTGCGAGACCACTCGCGACATGTTGAACAAAAATATGTCCACCCAGGATATTTTGCGGGCTTTTGAACTGACCGCCCATTTTGGGATTTTGTCCAGGGCGTATTTTATTTATGGGTGTCAGGGTGAAGGCCCTGAGGTGCTGCAAGCCAACCTGGACCTCATGGACGCCATCCAGCCTTTAGGCGCCGTGTTTTATATCCTGGACATGTTCCCAGGAACCAAGCTGTATGAAGAATATTTGCAAAAAAACAACCTCAGGGACGACATCTGGCTGGAGCGGGTGGAAGACATCATGTATTGGGAGACGGACCCCGCCCTCACCCAGGAATTGATTGAAGAAACCGGCGACGCCCTGCGCAACCATTTTTATCGAAATCTTCCTGATTATGTATATAGCCTGCAATTGGAAAACCATCCGGATTTGACTTTGGAGCACGGCGACTTTTTCTCCCGCCTGGGCATGACTTTCACTGCGGGTGATTACGCAAACGATTCTCGTATTCCCAACGCGTCCGGGGTTGCGGAGTTTTTATTTGAAAAGGCCCTGACTTTTGCGCAGGATCCACGGGCTTATCTTGGCTTAGGATTGCTCCGCCAGAAATCAGGCCAGTTTGAAAAAGCCTTGGGAATTTTGGAAAAAGCTTTGGAGTTGTTCCCCAACAACGAACAAATCCGCCTATGCCTGGGGACCAACCTCATGAACCTGGGCGCCTTTGGCCAGGCTTTGAAGCATTTTGAGTCAATGCCCCACCTTCCCGGGGCCGCCAAATACGCCGAACAATGCCGGGCGTGTATAGCCGGCTCTTATAGATAGCCGTCCCCATTTTTATCAACTCTTCCATTGATTTTACAAGGAATAACCTGGATTTTTGGGTTTGCCCTTGACTTCCTAATGAATTCATAACAAAACCCTAACAAAAATTGTCTTGCTTGCCTTGGCTTGCAACCAATAACCACTCAAATTAGGAAGCAGATAATCATGCCCGAAACAGTAGTACTCATCGCAGGGTTTTTGCTCGGCTTTTATATGTCCTGGAACATTGGCGCCAACGATGTAGCCAACTCCATGGCTTCGGCCGTGGGCGCCAAGGCTATTACTGTAAGACAAGCTGTTGTAATTGCTGGAATTTTAAACATTGTGGGCGCCGTTTTCATAGGCTCCCATGTAACCCAGACCATCCGGAAAGGCATTGTTTCCACGGAGGTGCTTGCAGACCCTCACCTGGCTTTGGTGGGGGCGATGTCCGCCTTGCTGGCGGCGTCTTTGTGGATCAGCTTTGCAACATGGCGTTCCTTGCCGGTTTCCACCACGCACTCCATAGTGGGATCCATGATCGGCTTTGGGATCATGGCTTCGGGCTTTTCGGTAATCAATTGGGGCAAGCTTGGCCAGGTTGTGGCCAGTTGGGTTATTTCGCCCGTATTCGCCATGGTGCTTTCCTTTTTGATGTTCAAATTTATCGTGGGGTTGATTCTATCACGGGAGAATCCTTTTGAGAGAGCCCTGCGATGGTCCCCTTTGTTTGTGGGGATCGCCTGCTTTGTAATTTTTTTATGCTTCCTGTTTAAAACGCCTTTGGGAAAGACCTTTTCCATCAGCATGCCCATGGCATTGACCTTGGCTTTCGGCCTCGCTTTGATATTCGGGTTTATCGGCAAGTTTCTTCTTGCGAAGTTCATTTCTTCCGACAATCCGGATGGAACGGAGGAGGTTTTCAGGAAGATTCAAATCGGCACGTCCTGTTATGTGGCTTTGGCTCAGGGCGCAAACGATGTGGCCAACGCAATCGGTCCTTTGGCGCTGGTGTATTTTCTGGTCAAGGACGGCAACGTGGGGGCCAGTCTGCCCGTGCCCTGGTTTTTACTGCTTTTCGGCGGCATAGGCATCGCTTTGGGAGTCGCCATGGCCGGCGAACGGGTCATGAAAACAATCGGCGAAAAAATTACCACCCTCACCAACACGCGGGGTTTTGCGGTGGATTTTTCAGCCGCCACCACGGTGATGGTAGCCTCCAAAATGGGCTTGCCGGTATCCACCACGCATGCCGCTGTGGGCGGCGTCCTTGGCGTGGGTTTCGCCGGCGGCGTGGACGCGGTGAACGTAGGCATCATCGGGAAGATTGTCTTGTATTGGGTGCTTACGGTTCCGGCGGCGGCTTTGACCAGTATGTTTTTGTTCCTGATTTTAGAACCCATACTATAAGAGAAGGAGTTCTCCATGCGTATACCGTTTTCGAGTCTATTCGTTACATCACCGTTTGAGGGGCTTCAGGAACATGCGGAAAAGGTGAAGGAATGCGCCTGGGCATATCAGCAAGGCATAGAATGCTACGTTACGGACAAGTGCGAATCCTTTGAAAAATTTCGCCACGAAGTCATTCGGTTGGAGCATGAAGCCGACGCCATAAAAAGGCGGGTCAGGGGCCATTTGCCGAAAAACACCATGCTTCCCGTGAGCAAGTTTCTCATATTCAGGTACATCCGGGAACAGGACTGCGTGCTGGATTCCGTAAAGGACTCCCTGAACTGGTTGTCCTACCGTCCCCAGAATGCCATTCCCAAGGAATTGGAGAAGGATTTCTTCCTGCTTGTGGACTCGGTGGTGACTCCCATTGAGGAACTTTCGGCCATGGTAAAAGAAGCCAGGGAATACTTCAATACGTTCTCAGAAAAGCAGCGTATTAAAGCCAAGGAAATCATCGCCACCATGCGCAGCCTGGAGCATGAGGCCGACATTTGCGAGGACCGGTTGAACCGGAAGATATTTTGCTGCGAAGCGGACCCTGTTACGGTTATGCATCTTCTTAAACTGACCGAGATTACAGGCTCTATTGCAGACCATGCGGAAAACGCCGGAGACATGATGCGGGCCATGCTGGCGAAATAACCTGCCGGAACAATTTTGACCGAAAATAAAAACCGGACGGGAAAATCCTCGTCCGGTTTTGTAATTCTTGGGTGTTCCTTTTTACAATCAGCTTCTGATCTGGCCCTGGCCTTCCACCACAAACTTGGTTGCGGTGAGCTCTTCCACGCCCATGGGACCGAATGCGTGGAGCTTGGAGGTGCTGATGCCTATCTCCGCACCCAGGCCCAATTGCCCGCCGTCGTTGAACCGGGTGGAGGCGTTGACCATGACTGCCGAGGCGTCCACCTCGCGGCAGAACCTTTTTGCGCGGGAATAGTTATTGGTCACGATGGTTTCAGTATGAAGCGAGCCGTATCTGGCGATATGGTCCATGGCTTCGTCCATATCCTTCACTATCTTGACCGCCAGAATCAAATCCAGAAACTCCGCGGGCCAATCCTCTTCCTGGGCGGGCTTGGCGTCTTTGAGGATTGCGCAGGTTTTGGGGCAGCCCCTGAATTCCACGCCGTCCTTGCTCAATACTTCATAGACCTTGGGCAGAAAAGCCGCCGCCTCGGCCTCATTGACCAGCAAGGTTTCCACGGCGTTGCAGACGCCTGGACGCTGCACCTTGCCGTTTTGGCAGATATTGACGGCCATGTCATGATCTGCTGAGTCATCCACATACACGTGGCATACGCCCTTGTAATGCTTCAGCACGGGAATGCTGGAGTTGGTCACCACAAAACGGATGAGGCCCTCCCCTCCCCTGGGGATGACCAGGTCGATGTATTCTTCCTGGGCCAGCAATTCCTTCACCGCCTCGCGGTCGGTCATGGGCACAAGCTGCACTACGGTTTCGGGCAAGCCGTTTTTGGCCAGGGCCTTGGCGATAACCTGACCCAGCGCCCGGTTGGAATGAATGGCTTCGGAGCCGCCGCGCAGCACCACGGCGTTTCCGGCTTTAAGGCAAAGGCCTGCAGCGTCGATGGTTACGTTAGGGCGGGATTCGTAAATCATGCAGACCACGCCCAGGGGGATGCGCATTTTCCCTACGGACAAGCCGTTGGGGCGCTGCCACATTTTAACCATGGAGCCGACCGGATCGGCCATGGCCGCCACTTCTATCAAACCCTGGGCCATGGATTCTATGGTGGCTTCCTTGATGGTCAAGCGGTCGATCATGGCGGAGCTCAGGCCGCTTTCCTTGGCCGCCTCCAAATCCTTGGCGTTTTCTTCGTATAAAAAGGATGCTTCTTCCTTAAGCAGGGCGGCAATGTCTGTGAGCACCTTGTCTTTTACCTGGCCCGAACATTTGCCGATTTCCCGGGAGGCCGCGCGGGCCGCCTTGGCCATATCGAGTATGATTTCATTTACACTCACGGATTTTCCTCCTGATCTTCAAATGTAACGACTAAATTGTCACGATGAATGACTTCGTCATAGGCTTTGTGCTTTAAAATGCCTTCCAATTCGGAGCTTGGCTTGCCTTTTATCTTTCTGGCGTCGGCCGAGGAATAATTGGTAAGCCCTATCCCCAACTCCCTGCGATCCAGGTCCACAACGCGAACCGGAGCGCCCACGCCAAAGGCGCCTTCCACGGATTTTATACCCACGGGAAGCAGGCTTTTGCCATTATTGACCAAGGCGTTGGCGGCGCCCTTATCGATCATAAACAGCCCCTTTGGATTGGCGGCGAAGCCCAGCCAGCATTTTTTGCCCGCCATTTTTTTATTTTTGGGGGCGAATAGGGTCCCTACTTCTTCCCCATCAAAGATTTTTTTTAAGACGCCGGGAGTCGCCCCGCCCGCCACAATCATGGGTATGCCGGCGGCATGCGCCTTTTTGGCGGCGATAACCTTGGAAGCCATGCCTCCGGTGCCGTGCTGGCCTGTATGGCAGCTTGCCGACTGTTCCAGGGCTGAGGTTATCTTTTCGACGTATGGGACTATCTTGGCGTCTGAACAGGTTTTGGGATCGCTGGTGTACAACCCGTCGATATCCGTCAGATTGATCACCACGTCCGCGTCCAGCAATTGAGCGATCATGGCGGACAGGTTGTCGTTATCCCCGAATTTTAACTCAGCAACCACCACCGTATCGTTTTCGTTGATAATAGGCAACACCTTCCAGGCCAATAGGGTCTGAAGGGCGTTTCGGGCGTTCAGGTAGCGTCTGCGAGCCGCCAGGTCATCCCGGGTAAGCAGCACCTGGGCGACCTTTATATTATGCTTTTCAAAAGCCAGTTCGTATTCATTGATAAGGCTGGCCTGCCCCACGGCGGCTGCGGCCTGCTTTTCCGGAATTTCAGTAGGCCTTTTGGCAAGCTCCATTTTGCGTACGCCTGCGGCTACAGCGCCGGAGGATACCAGGATAACTTCCCGGCCGGCGGCATGCAGTTCAGCCAGTTGTTGGGAAAGATTTTTGACCATTTTCAAATTAAGGCCGGTTTCCTCGGTCAATATGCCTGAGCCGACCTTGACCACCACCCGTTTGACGCAGGAGAAAAACTCCTTGCGATTGCCAGCGCCTGAAAATACAGCGCCATTATTATTGGCTTGGCCTTTCATAATAAACCTGAATTCTATAGGAAATGATAAATAAAGCTGAATGCCGGCCTGAATAAATCAGGATGGTCGGCGGCCCGGTTCGCGGAGTTGGGCGAATATGGCTTCAATAAGTTCGTCCAGTCCCTCCCCTAATATAGCAGAAATCTGCAATACCTGCAGATTCCCACAAGATTGCTTAAAAAGGCAAGCGCCTTCTTCAGCTTCGGGAAGGTCCATTTTATTTAAAACCACAATTTGGGGCTTTTCGCCCAGAGCCTGATCATAGGAACTGAGCTCCTTATTGATGGCCTGGTACGATGCCAAGGGGTCTTCGGCAGTCACCTGAGAGGCGTCGATGAGATGGATAAGAAGGCGGTTGCGCTCTATATGACGCAAAAACCGGTGGCCAAGGCCTGCGCCCTGGGCTGCGCCTTCAATAAGGCCGGGGATATCGGCGATGACAACAGGCTCTCCGTAGGGATCCTGAAGCACTCCGAGACTGGGAGCCAGGGTGGTGAACGGATAAGCGCCGATTTTGGGTCTTGCGGCCGTAAGGGCTGTGATGAGGCTGGATTTGCCTGCGTTGGGCAAGCCTACAAGGCCGACGTCCGCCAGGAGTTTGAGTTCCAGCTTAAGGGTTTTCTCCTCGCCTTCCTCGCCTTCCTGTGCGAACTTGGGGGCACGGTAGGTGGAGGAGGTAAAGTGCTTGTTGCCTTTACCTCCCCTACCGCCGTGACAAACTATGCACCGTTCCTCTTCAGCAGAAAGATCCGCTATTATTTCGGATGTTTCCGCATCGCGGACAATCGTACCCACGGGCACTTCAATAAGGAGATCCTCCCCATTTTTTCCGTGTCGGTTGGCTCCACTGCCGTGTCCTCCACGTTGCGCCTGGAAACGATGTTTATAACGAAAATGATAGAGGGTGTGCTTGGCTCGCGTGGCTATAAGCACCACGTCTCCGCCTTTGCCTCCGTTGCCTCCGTCCGGTCCGCCCCTGGGGATGAACCTTTCGCGCCGGAAGCTGACGCACCCTCTTCCGCCATCGCCTGATTGTACAAGCAAGGTGGCTTCGTCTACGAATTTCACACCGGGTATACGCTCACTTTTTTCTTATCGCGGCCCTTGCGTTCGTAGGCGACTTTGCCATCGATGGTGGCGAACAAAGTGTAATCGCGGCCCATGCCCACGTTTTCGCCGGGATGAATTCTGGTGCCCACCTGGCGAACCAGGATGTTGCCGGCCCGAACGATTTCTCCGCCGTAGCGTTTTACGCCCCGGCGTTGGCCGTTACTATCCCTGCCGTTTCTTGAGCTACCGCCAGCTTTCTTATGTGCCATGACTCAATACTCCTGATATCGCTTAGGCTCCGGCCTCGATCTTGTTGATCTTGAGAGCCGTGAAAGGCTGCCGGTGACCTTGTTTTTTTCTATAGCCCTTGCGCCTTTTAAACCTGAAGACCAAGACCTTTTTGGCTTTGCCCTGTTCCACAATCTGGGCGTCTACAGCCACATTTTCCACAGTGGGCTGACCCACCTTCACGTTTTCGCCGTCGGAAAAAAGCAGGACCTGGTCCAGGCGCACGGTGTCTCCGACCTCGCCGGGGAGTTTTTCCACCCGGACGATTTCGCCTTCACCTACTTTGTATTGTTTTCCGCCGGTAGCTATTACGGCATACATTGTTATTTAAACCTCCTTGACATCATTTCAAAAAACCGGTCAAGCAAAACCGATCTTATAAAGACAAAAATCCGACCTGTCAACGGAAAAAGAATCAACCACCGGATATTGGGGCGGAGTCCATGAACTCCATAATCTCAAAACGTTCAATATGCAGGGCGGGATCCGCCTGAATTAAAATGGGCGTTTCAATCCGTTGCTCCAAGGAAAGAACGGTGGTGTTTTCCTCTTCCAATAAAAATCGGGCTATCTCCGGATGCGCCTTTACGGATATCCGGGATCCTTGGATATCGTAGGATTGGCGCAAAATTTCCCTGTAAATATTGTGGCAGATGCTCTTTTTGGAAAGGACGATGCCCTCTCCATCGCAATAAGCGCAAGGCTCTGACAACTGGCGATTGATGTTTTCCCGGGTCCGTTTCCGGGTCATTTGAATCAATCCCATTTCCGACATGGGCAGGACGTTGGTAGTGCTCCGGTCTTTTTTCAGGGTTTCCACCAGAACCTGATACACTTTGTCCCGGTCTTCCAGCTTTTCCATATCGATAAAATCAATGACGATGATTCCGCCGATATCCCTCAACCGCAACTGATAGGCGATTTCCTTCAGCGCCTCCAGGTTGGTCTTGAGGATGGTTTCGGAAAGATCCCCCTTGCCCACGTAACGGCCGGTGTTTACATCAATGGAAACCAGGGCTTCGGTCTCCTCGATCACTATGTAGCCGCCGGACTTGAGCCACACCTTTTTCCGGCCCAAGCGGGAAATGTCCCCTTCCAACTGATAGGCGTCGAAAATTGGCTCGCGGCGGTCGTAATACTGCACGGCGTCGCGCAATCCGGGCATGTTGGGCTCCAGAAAATCCTGGATTTCCCGATATCCTCTTTCCGAGTCGATCACCAGCCTGTCCACTTCCTTGGTGAACAGGTCCCTGACCGACCTCAGGCTGGCTGAAAGCTCCTGATGCAGCAAAGACGGGGCCGAGCACTGCCAATAGCGATGGACCACGCGTTTCCAGACCCTGGTGAGGAATTCCACCTCGTGGGTGAGTTTTTCAGGCCCTATTCCTTCGCACACGGTGCGCACGATGTAGCCAAAAGGCTCCTCCCGGGACTGCATCAGTTGCTCTTTTAAGCGGTTGCGCTCTCCGGAATCCGTGATGCGGCGGGACACCCCAATATGGTTGGTGGTGGGCATGAGCACCAAAAAGCGGCCGGGAATCGTGATTCGGGAAGTGACTCTGGCGCCTTTTTTTCCAATGGGCGACTTGGCCACCTGCACCATGATCTCCTGGCCTTCCCGGATCATATCCTCAATACTGGGCCGAATGCGGGGAGGCCTGATTATTCTGGCGGCCTCCTCGATTTCATCTTCCTCGTCCCCGGCGTCCAGCAGAATGACTTCCTGATCCTCCTCATCCTCTTCCTGCATGAGGGGGGAGCCGGTTTCATCCGAAGGAAAGTCCATGACCACGTCGTCAACATATATAAAGGCGGCCTGATCCAGACCTATATCCACAAAAGCGGCTTGCATGCCGGGCAAAACCCGCATGACCCTGCCCTTATATATATTGCTGACAATATCGGATTCTCCGGTGCGTTCGATATATAACTCGGCAAGAGCGCCGTCCTCCACCAGAGCCACCCTGGTTTCAAATCCGGCGTCATTAATTATCAGTTTTTTTTCCATTGCATTTTTACCCCTTATTGCTAAGGGTCAACTCCCTGCGTTGGGTGCGGGCTGCTTAACCACGCGGCATCCCGCCAACGATTCGGGAGAGAGTCCCAATATATGACCGAGAATCTCCATGGGCCGGATGCTCTTTCCCGGAATATTTTTTACAGACAAGAAAAAGGCTCCATCCCCCATTGATTGTATTTCAACCAATTGGGCCAGATCAAGCTCCCATTGCTTTCCCTTATGATTCGTATGCGTTACTATATACTCTTTCGCCTCGTTAAAGACCATTATTTTTTCATCGTGCTCCGGTTCGAGCCTGACCTTGTAATATATAACGTCCGGCTCTCCCGCCCTGGCCCCTTTGGTAAAGGGTTCGCACCGGAACACTTCCAAACCCTCGGGCAAGCGCCCTTCAAGGCGTTCCAACATGTACTCGGGCTGAAAACGGCTGTCTACCGTTATGACGAAATTTTCTTCCAGGCTTTCCATTCCCACCGGCAAGGCCTGAGAAAACGAGACCTTGGGCATGGGATGGAATCCCTTGGAATACATCATGGGAATGCGCGCTCTCCGCAAGGCTCTGTGGACCTGGCTGATCATTTCCAAATGGCCCAGGTGGCGGGCTTCATCCGTTTTGGAATAATAAACCATCAGCTTCCTGTAGTTTATATTTTCCGAGCCCTCCCCGGATTCCTGGTTTTCGATTTTTTCAGGATTTTTTGAAAATATGGGCTGTATATTGGAAAAATCGCACACCCCGCAGGCTGAGCAGGTTTCCTTGCTGCAGCCCGGGGTTTTTTCCACGTTCAGGGCCTTTTGCAACTCTTTTTGAAGGAATTTCTTCGTGGCGCCCATGTCTATATGATCCCAGGGCAAAGGCTCCTCCGTCCGTTTGCCGCCGATGTAGTCATCCGGATTGATGCCGCTGGATTCCATGAGTTCCCGCCAAAGATGAAAATCAAAATGATCGGACCAACCGTCAAACCGGGCGCCTTTATTCCAGGCGTCGACCAGCAAGGGGGCCAGTTTTCGGTCCCCGCGGGAAAATACCCCTTCAATAACGCTGACCTGGGGATTTTGCCATTTTGTTTTAACGCCGGGCCGTTTAAGCCTGTCTTTGATGTAATCCAGGCGCTCCCAAGCCTCATCAATGGAAATCTGGCGAGCCCATTGAAAAGGAGTGTGCGGCTTAGGCACAAAAACCCCAATGCTTGCGGTGATGTCGGCTTTCTTTCCGGCCAAATCCTTTAATTTGTGCACCAGGTCCACGATGCCTTGGACGTCTTCCTGGGTTTCCGTGGGAAGGCCTATCATGAAATACAGCTTAATCAGCTTCCACCCCATATAGAAAGCGTCGGAAACGGTTTGAATGATTTCCTCTTCGCTGATATTTTTATTGATGACGTCCCGCAAGCGCTGGGTTCCGGCTTCCGGCGCTATGGTAAATCCTGTCTTACGGACCTTTTTGATCTCTTCCATCAGAGGCCGGGTAAGGGTTCCTGCACGCATGGACGGGAAAGAAACCGCCACTTGCTGCTTGCTGAATTCCTTCATGATCCCGCTCATGAGCCAATCCAGACAGGAATAATCCCCCACGCTTAAAGACAGGAGGGATATGTCCTCATATCCGGTTTGGGTCAGGGATTTTCGGGCATACTCCATAAGGTTTTCCGGCGTTCTCTCCCGCACCGGGCGGTAAATCATCCCGGCCTGGCAAAACCGGCATCCTCTGCCGCATCCCCGGGAAATTTCCAGGCGCAGCCGGTCATGCACCGGATTGGAATAAGGAACGATGGGATCAATAGGGAAATGCGTTGCATTTAAATCCGGAATAATCGTTCGTTTAACGGAGCCTTGCTTGCCGGGTTTGGGAGAAAGTTTTCCTGATGCTGCGTCAAACTCAAAATGGGAAGGAACGTAGACTCCGCGGATTTCGGCCAGTTTATCCAGAAGATCGCTTTTTACAGGATTTTCCTGATTTTTCCATTCCAGCCAGGCGTCGGCCATTTCCAGGACCGCCTCTTCTCCATCTCCAATCAATATGGCGTCAAAGAAATCGGCAATCGGCTCCGGATTGCAGGCGCAGGGACCTCCACCTATAATCAGGGGGTGATTTTCGCCGCGATCTTTGGAATAAAACGGAATGCCTGACAGATTTAACATAGTGAGCATATTGGTGTAATTAAGCTCATAAAGCAGGCTGATTCCCATCCAGTCGAAATCCCTTAAAGGACGATGGCTTTCCAGAGTGAAGAGATCGATTTTTTCTTCGCCAAGCAGTTTTTCAAGGTCGTCGTCAGGCGCGTAAACCCTTTCGGCCAGGATGTCTTCCCTGCCGTTTAAAATGCTGTACAGAATCTGAATTCCGAAATGGGAGGTTCCAATCTCATAAAGATCGGGAAAAGCCAGTGCGACCTGCAGTTTAACCTCATCAGGCGATTTATGGACGGAATTGATTTCAGTTCCCAGGTATCTTCCGGGCCTGCGGACCCGGGTCAATATTTTGTCTTTTTCCAGTTTATTCATAGCAGCTGACGCTAATACTGCGTCCGATTTTCCCCCTAAAACAGGGATCTAAAAAATTACATTGGGGGAGACTCAATAAAAATGAGTTCTCCCCCAAAAAATTAATCAAGCGGAATTTCACCTGCAATCAAATATCCAGCTGGGTGACCTCCAAGGCGTTGCTCTGGATGAAATCCCTGCGGGGCTCCACCTCGTCGCCCATTAACAGGCGGAACATTTCGTCCGTTTCAATGGCGTCCTCCACCTTGACCTTAACCAACCGTCTTTTTTCAGGATCCATGGTGGTTTCCCACAGTTGGTCCGGATTCATTTCACCCAAACCTTTGTACCGCTGCAGACTGATGCCTTTTTTGGACTCTTCCATCAAGTGATGAAGCAGTTCTTCCTTATTGGGCAGCTCCACGGTTTTTTCTTCGTCTTTTCCCCTGGGCCAAACAACAAAGGCGTCGCCGTTTGCATCCAGGGCTCTTTTGCTGAGCACGGCGCATTTTTGAAAATCGGACGAATAAATAAAACCGCGGCCGATTTTAATGGGCTCCAGCTTATCATAGATGGATACTTCGCTGGTGTCGCCCTGGCCTTGGGCTTTGGGAAGCGGAGTGACCATCAACTCGTACACCCGGCGTTCGTCTGAATAATCCAACTCGCTGACTTCATATCCCTTGGCGATGAGATTGTTCCGAAGCTCGATCATCTTGGCCTCATCTCTGAGCCCGGTCTTGGATATAATGCCGGCCTTGATGACTTCTTCCGCCATGTCGGCGGGGATGCCGCGCCTGTCCAACCTATCCAGGGTAGAGACGTATTCGGTAAGATCGCACAGGAACAAATACATCTGATGTTCGGCCATGGGTTTATCTTCGGTGGTTCTCCTGATGTTTCTGGATTCGCAGATGCGCCTCAGGAGGTATTCGCTCATTTCCTGGTCGTCTTTCAGGTATTTGGCCGCTTTTCCTTTTCCCACGCGATACAAAGGAGGCTGGGCGATGTACAAAAAGCCCTCGTCCAGAATTTCGGGCAATTGGCGGTAGAAAAAAGTCAGCAGCAAGGTGCGGATGTGCGAGCCGTCGACGTCGGCGTCCGTCATGATGATGACTTTGTGGTACCGGATTTTTTTAATGTCGTATTCTTCGGCGCCCACGCCCGTGCCCAAAGCGGTGATCATGTTCTTGATTTCGTCGCTTTGCAATATTTTGTCGAACCGGGCTTTTTCCACATTCAGGATCTTGCCTTTAAGCGGCAAAATAGCCTGGAACTTACGATCCCTCCCCTGCTTGGCGGAGCCGCCGGCCGAGTCGCCCTCAACCAGAAACAGCTCTCTTAACTTGGGCTCTGAAATCTGGCATTCGGCCAGCTTGCCCGGCAGGGTGGAGTCGTTCAATGCGCCTTTCTTACGAGCCAAATCCCTGGCCCTGCGAGCCGCTTCCCTGGCTCTGGCGGCTTCCACCGCACGCATGACCATCTTTTTGGCGATAGAGGGATTTTCCTCAAAAAAGGCGCCCAATTTCTCATTGACCAAACTTTCCACCAGGCCTTTTACTTCGCTATTGCCCAATTTGGTTTTAGTCTGGCCTTCAAACTGAGGATCGGGAATGCGGATGCTCACAATGGCTGTCAGGCCTTCACGAACGTCGTCGCCTGAAATTTTGGTTTGGGCGTTTTTGGCGACATTATCGCTGGAAGCGTATTGATTGATGGTCCTGGTGAGGGCCGCCTTAAAGCCGATCAAGTGGCTTCCGCCTTCCGCCGTGTTGATGTTATTGGCGAAGGTCAGGATGCTTTCGGAAAAAGCGGTGGTGTATTGCAGGGCCACCTCAATTTCAATATTGCTTTTGGCGCCGGACATAAAAATGGGCTTATGCAGGGTGGTCCGGCTCCTGTTGAGGTATTCCACAAAGGACATGATGCCGCCCTTATACAGAAATTCCTCTTTTTCCTCATCGGAGCGTTCGTCCTCCAGAGTAATTTTGATGCCCGCGTTGAGGAAGGCCAGTTCACGCAGCCTCTTACTCAGGATGGCGTATTGGTAGTCCTCATCCGTCATAATAGTGGTGTCGGGCTTGAAGTGGATTTTGGTGCCGCGTTTTTTGGTCTTGCCAATAACCTGGAGGTCGCTGGTTTTCTCTCCCTTGGAGTAGGTCTGATAATAAATCTCCCCGCCCTGGTATATTTCCACTTCCAGAAAGTTGGACAACGCATTCACCACCGAGACGCCGACGCCATGGAGGCCGCCGGAGACTTTGTAAGTGGTGTTGTCGAACTTACCGCCGGCGTGGAGCTTGCACATGACCACTTCCACGGCGGGAATGCCTTCCGTCTTATGGATGCCGGTGGGAATGCCGCGTCCGTTATCTTCTACGGTGACGCTGTTGTCTTCATGAATAGTCACCTGAATGTGGTCGCAATAACCGGCCATGGCTTCGTCAATACTGTTGTCCACCACCTCGTAAACAAGGTGATGCAACCCTTCGGTACTGACGTTTCCAATATACATGGAAGGTCTTTTACGAACTGCTTCCAGTCCTTGTAAGACCTTGATATTTTCAGCGGTGTAGTCTTGTGTCATTATTTTACATTCTCATGGGCATGATGACGGACAGATATCTCGGATCTTCGGGGCCTTCCAAAATGCAGGGCTTGCTGGAGTCCAGGATATTAACCTTGATCATGTCGCTTTTCATAGGATTTAAAGCGTCCAGAAAAAAACGGGGGTTAAAGGCCGCTTCAAATGCCCCGCCATTAAAGGCAATGGGCATTTCTTCGTTGGAATCTCCCAATTCCGGGTTATTCACGCTTACTTCCAGGCGCTGGGGATCCACCTTGAATCGGACGGCCCTGTAACGCTCAGAACATAAGATAGACATTCTTTTCAAAATGGAAACAAAAGGCTGCTTTTCAATCTCGAAAAAAGTTTCCAGATCATTGGGGATGACCAGATTATAGTCGGGATACTCCCCTTCCACCAGTCTGCCGATGATGGTTTCGGCCTCCTTTTGAATGACGAAATAGTTTTTCTGCACCCCAAGGCTTACATTTCCTCCGCCTTCCGAAACCCGGAGGATTTCGGTCATCACCTTTTTGGGCAGGATGACTCCCTTGGCGCCGTCAAAAGCAGGCGGCTGCATGCCTTTTTCCGGTACATAGTCCACCATGGCCAGGCGGTTGCCGTCCGTGGAAACCATACGCAGCCCATTTTTCTCTTCCTGGACGATTTTTTCCAGGTACACGCCTATAAGGTGAGGGCGCTTTTCCTCTGAACTCATGCCGCCGGACAGGTTGGTTTTTTCGATCATGTCGGCGAACACGATGGAATCCAGTTCAAAAAGCTCCATCCCTTCCACTTCAGGCAGTTTTGGAAAGTCATTGGGGTCCATGCCGACGATCTTGTATTGGACCTTGTCCTTGAAAATCTGCACCCAGCCGTTTTCCAGGTCCCGGACATCTATGGCGCCGTGGGGAAACTCCCTGACTATCTCAAACAGCTTTTTTCCCGGAATGGTAATTGTGCCTTCTTCTTCCACGGTGGCTGGATAATGGCCTTTAAAACCGATTTCCAAATCAGTGGCCACCATGGTGATGGTGGAGCCCTGGGCAGAGATAAGCACATTGGCTGTGATGGGGAAGGTGGTTTTTCTACCCGCGATTCCCTGCACTTTTGTTATGCCGTCCAGAAAGATTTCCTTGCTGATTGAAAACTGCATGGCGTTCTCCAGAGTGATATTATTTTAGTTTATTCTAAAAACTTCATAATAAATATAAGGATATTTCATATCTTCAAAAAAAGCAATAGGTCTTTAAAATAATTGAAAATAAATTTTTGAAAATATGTCGACATCCTTGTGAATCAGGCGCTGAAAAATAGGGGCTTTTGAACAGGATTTTTTTCTTTGTTAATAAGTCCCGATTAATCGTCAATTTTGCCGTCCTGGATTTAAACAGCCCGCCGCCGCCAAATCCAGGACCTTTTACCATAGCATAAGATAAGAAAAAATCATACCTGATGGGACGGAAGAAGAAGGTCATTGACGGTTTTTACCGGATTAAAGGCGGCTTTGGACACTTCCACGAAAACCGTGTTCCAGCCCGACATGGATCCGTTCCACAAACCAGGGCGTTCCAGAGCCCTTAAGGGCCGGCCCTCCAGGGATTTTTCCGAAATAAAAACCGCGTCATTATCCACAAAGTCGGTCAGGTCAAATTTGTTTCCCTGATAATCCGTAACTCCGACGACCACATCCACGGGGTTGAAATGGGTGGACGACGAAAAAATATCCGTGGATTTTTGGGATTCCTTGTTGATCTGGGCGCTTTCCACGATTTGGATGGTCGTGGCGCCGTCGCTTCCACGCACCCAAAAAGGGGCGCCGCCCGGATCGCCTTCGTTTTTAACCATGCCGCAAATCCTGACCGGCCGGTTAAGCAGCTTAAGAACAGTTTCTCTGGTTGCTTCGGGAGTCAGGCCGTGAAAATGGGATTTCAGGCCGAATAAGTCCGAGACAAAGTCCACGGCTTCGTTAAGCATGGTAAAATTCGCGTCCTCCCGGGAAAGCATTCGGATGTACTTGAAAGTCCGGTCCTGGAGAAAGACCATAAAACCGCCCAAAGCCTTTTTCCACCGGGATCTTTCGGCCTTCAGGCGGTCGGGAACGACGTTGTCTATATTATTAATAAAGATGATATCGTAATTCAAGGTATTGAGATTTTCCAACAAAGCGCCGTGTCCGCCCGGCCTGAAAAGAATTTTACCGTCATCCGTTCGGAAGGGAATATTATCAGGCGTCACGGCTATGGTGTCCGTGGACGGGGATTGGACGGAGAAATCCACCAGATATTCCACGCCGATAAAGTTTTCATAGGCCCTTTTCAGGGCTTCGAACTTGTCTTTAAAATTTTCCAACTGGCTTTGGCTGACCGTATAGTGAATATGGCAAAAGTGCCCCTGGCTTCTGCCGTATTGGGCGGACTCCACCAGATGTTCTTCAAAGGGGCTTCTCATAAACTCGCCGTAGCGATGGAATTTAATAAGCCCCTTCGGAAACAGGGAGTATCCAAGACCGGAGGCGTCCAGCACCGCGTTTATGATTTCCAGGCATTCTTCGTTGGAATGCCCCGAAGGAACCTCCTTTTTATTTACGGAAAATAACCTATGAATCAGCGGGTAAAAGGCGAATTTTCTCAGATTGGAGACAAACCGCAGAATAAAAAGCGCTGTGGGATCCTTTTCTTTGGCTGCGTCCTCCAAAGCCGGGGCGGTTCCCCTCATTTGCATTTCACGCCAGGCGAACAACTCCTTGAACATCCTGGTGGAAGCTCCTGATGCCGGGATAAACTTAGCTATGGAGCGGTCCTGCAGGGCTTTATCATAAATTTGTACGAAATGTTCGACCTGGCCGGGCTCTAAAATCCTGATGCCGTCGCCGGCCGTGCAGGGCTTGACAATATCCAGATAATTAGGCCCTTTCTCAAAGATGGAAAGCTGCCTTTCCATTTCCTCCAAAGAAACGTTTCTATCCTGAAATTGTTGAAGATCCTCTTTGGTAAATTGACTCATCCCGGACATCCCGATCCTTTCCCTGGGTACAGGCTGTTTTTTAATGATTATACGCTATGTGTATATCATAAAGGTCTTTTCCAGCCAATAAAAACCGGCCTCAAAATTTGACACCGATAGAGTTGTTCATATATTATTAGGTATATGATACTTAAATATATATGTTAGAATTTCAGACTGTTAATAAAATATTAACAAAGGAGGCGCCTTATTTCCGGTTATACTCAGACGCATAAGAATGTCATGACCCTTGAAATCCTGGGGAAACAAGACCGCACCAAACTAAAGGGGCAATTGCGTTACGCGGCCAGAACCAAGAAGCCGGTGCTGGTAATGCCCTGTTTGGCCACTGAGTACACCCTGCCTGAAAATCGACCGGTATTTGAAAATATTCTGGAAAATTTACGGCAGGTTAAATATCTACATAAGGTTATTTTCGGCCTGGACGCGGCCAGCTTGGAAGACGCCATGCTGCTTCGGGATCTTATCAGGCAATATGAGATCAAGGATGCGTTTATCCAATGGAATTCCGGGCCGGTTTTTTCCAAAATTTATGACGAACTGAACGAGGCGGGATTCGGCCTGACCGAACCGGGCAAGGGAAAAAACATGTTCCTGAGCTTTGGGTTATCCCTTGCCTTGGGCTCCGCTTCCACGGCTTTGGTGGATGCAGATATCAGGAGCTTCAGCAGGGTGCAGTTGGATCGCCTGTTATATCCTCTTGTGGTTCTGGATTTTGATTTTTCCAAAGCCTTTTACACAAGAATCTCCGAAAGAAAGCTTTTTGGCCGCGTAACCCGATTGATGCTCAAACCCCTGCTTACCGCCTTAAAACGCCGGTTTGTGGAATATAAAGAATATAAAATGCTGGGTTTGATTGATTTTTTGATACAGTTTAAATACCAGCTTTCCGGGGAAGTGGCCTTTGAGCGGGACCTGCTCAGAAAAATGCGTTTCGCAACCAATTGGGGAGTGGAAATATTCACTCTGATAGAAGTATATAGAAAAGCGGCCGCGCCGGCCCAGGTGGAGTTTTCGGACGAAGCCTTTGACCACAAGCATCAGATTGAGTCGCCGACAGATTCGAGCAAAGGCCTGAACAAGATGGCCATAGACATTGTGACCACTCTGATGAACGCTATTGTCAGGGAGGAAGGGCTTGAAATCACGGATACTTTTTTTCGCGACATAGCCACGACCTACCAGGCGGTGGCCGAAACCAGCATTAAAAACTATTCGTATCTCTCTCGTTTTAACAACCTGATATACGACAGGGACCATGAGGAGTTCCTGGTTAAAGAGGTTTTTAAAAATTCTATTCTTCAGGCGGGCGAAATCCTGACCGCCAGATCGCGGGTGGCTGAAAATTTCCTGAAGGTGGTGCATACTTTTCCGGAATTCAAGCCCTTTTTGGAATCCGGCCTGGCCGACGCCATTCTTTCCATAGAATCCAAATTGGACAGGAGCATCTTTGAAATTCCCCAAACGGTTTCCTGGGAAAGAGTTGAGACAAAAATACCTGATATTTATAATAAATTAAGGATAGCCATAAAAGAAGAGAGAGCCTTCTTTGAGTTATGACGGTAAAATTTTTCCTGTAATTTTTACCGACCTGGACGGCACGCTGCTGGATCACAACACCTATGCCTGGGATAAGGCGGAGCCGGCCCTGGCCCGTTGCCGGGCGGCGAAAATTCCGGTTGTCATGGTTTCCAGCAAGACCAGGGCGGAAATGGAGCCTTTGCAGCTAGAACTGGGTTTGGAAGGTCCATTCATTACGGAAAACGGAGGCGGAGTGTTTTTTCCGGGCAAAGGGGCCCTGAAACCTCCCCCTGAAGCCGAACCGGCCGGACTTCTATATAAATTAACCTTGGGTGTTTCCTATTCCAAGTTGTGCCGGGCTTTGGATGAAACGGCTTTATCATTCAATCTGAAAATGACCGGATTTCATAATATGTCTATCAAAGATATTATGCAATTAACTGGTTTATCCTTGCAACAGGCTGAAAAAGCGGCGAAAAGGGACTTTGACGAACCCTTTGTGCTGGATCCCTCCACTCCTTGCGAAGACGAAAAACTGAGGAAAATATTCCGGGAACAGGGCTTGGAGCTTTCCATAGGCGGACGGTTTTATCACGTTCATGGCAAGGCCGATAAGGCAACAGCACTTGACAAAGTTGCGGCTTGGTATAAAACGAACGGATTCCAGGTGATTTCCGTAGCCCTGGGAGACAGCCAGAACGACTTTTCCATGCTTGGGCGGGCTGATTACGCCTTTTATTTGGGCAAAGGCCCCGTTCCCGCGGAAGAGGTTCCCGGCGTCATTCAGGCTGCGGAGCCGGGGCCATCGGGTTGGAACCGGGCTATCCTGGATTTTTTAACTGAACTCCCCAATATGGGGGCAATCAACAACCCTAACCAAATGGAGTAAGGGGGATGAGATGACAAAAGGCTGTAACACCGCATTGGTGACGCCCTTCTCTGAAGGCGGCCTGGACATCGCCGGTTTGGAAAAGCTGGTGGAATTCCAGATCGCCGGGGGCGTCGATGGCATCCTGGCAGTGGGAACAACGGGGGAAAGCCCCACGCTGTCCTGGGAAGAGCATCTGCAAGTTATTAAAATCGTAGCTGATAAAACCAAGGGAAAGGTAAAATGCATCGCCGGGACCGGCAGCAACAATACTAAGGAGACCTTGGAGGCCACGAAGCATGCAGCCAAAGCGGGCGTAGACGCAGTCTTGTTGGTTGATCCCTATTACAACGGCCCGAGCAGCCTGGAAATCCGAAGGGAGTATCTGACTCCCACGGCCAAGGCGTTTCCCGGCCTGGAAATCATCCCTTACGTGATTCCGGGCAGGACCGGCGCTCAGCTTTTTCCTGAAGACCTGGCCCTTCTTTACAAGGAATGCCCCAACGTTAAAACCGTGAAAGAAGCCACCGGTGATCTGGACAACATGCGGAAAACCCGGAAACTTTGCGGCCCGGATTATACCATCATGTCCGGCGACGACGACATGACGCTGCAGATGATGCTGGATCCTGACATCCAGGCGTCCGGGGTCATCTCCGTGCTTTCCAATGTTGCGCCCAAAGCGGTTTCCCAAATGGTCGGGGCGGCCGCTGCGGGAGATGCGGATCTTGCAAGGAATATAGGGGCCGCCTTAAAGCCGTTGTTCGGTTTGGTTGTTATCAAAACCACGGAGGAGTCTCCGGTGGGTCCGGTCATGTGCCGGGCCAGGAATCCTTTGGGAGTAAAAACTCTGATGGCGGCTTTGGGCATGCCCTGCGGGTCCTGTCGTCCTCCCTTGGGAAAAATGTCCAAACAGGGCCTGGACGTGGTGGTGAACGCCGCCAAGGCCGTCCTAAAGGATAATCCGGAAATTTTAGCGCCGGCGGCCGAGTTCTTTAACCTGGATTTTGAGCAAAGGCTGAATGATCCCGACGTATTGAAGGACCTGGCTTATGATTCCTACTAATGGTTTAAAACCGTTATCGGAGTCCTGATGTTTGATATAAAGATCCTGTTTTCAACTTTTATTATGGTGTTCCTGGCGGAGCTGGGGGATAAAACCCAACTGGCCACTATGGGATTTGCAGCAGAATCAAAATCCATGGTTTCCGTATTCATCGGCTCCGCTTTGGCGCTTTGTTTATCCAGCGCCCTGGCCGTTTTGGCCGGGGCCTGGATCGCCAAGCATGTGTCCCAGGACGCCATCCGAATGACGGCCGGAGGGTTGTTCGTATTCCTGGGCTTATGGATGCTTGTTTTTTCCGGCAAATGATTTTGCAGGGGAAAAACAAAAAAATCCGTTGACAATAAGTCAATCAGGGGGCATAAAAGGCGCTTGTTTGTTTTGTGGTGTCGGGATGTGGCTCAGCCTGGTAGAGCGCACGGTTCGGGACCGTGAGGTCGCTGGTTCAAATCCAGTCATCCCGACCACAAGCCCCTTTTGCCCTTCCAGGCCGATCCTCCCCCTGCTCCAGCAGTAAAAATATAAAGGACTCAATCCATGAGGATACTTATTACCGGCGGCGCCGGGTTTATTGGTTCGCACCTTGCCGAGGCCTATTTAAAGCAAGGGGATGAAGTGTATGTCATTGACGATTTGTCCACCGGTTCTTTGGACAATCTGGCTCATCTTCAGGCCGACGAAGAATACGCCAAGCGTTTGTTCGTGCATGTGGACACCATCCTGAACCATGATATCCTCCTGCAAATGATAGGGACTTGCGACGTGGTCTTTCACATGGCCGCGGCGGTCGGCGTTCAGTATATTCTGGATAATCCGCTCCGTTCCATCCGGATTAACATCCGGGGCACGGAGCAGGTTCTGGATTTGTGCGCCAAGTTCAAGAAGAAGGTGCTTATCGCCTCTTCCTCCGAAGTATACGGCAAGCATTTGCACGCTCCCTTGGTGGAGACCGACAACATCATTTACGGCCCATCCTCCAAATTCCGGTGGAGCTACGCCGCGTCCAAGCTCATGGATGAATTCACCGCCCTGGCCCATCACCGCGAAAACGGCTTGGAAGCCATTGTAGTCCGCTTTTTCAATACTGTGGGCCCGCGTCAGACCGGGACCTACGGCATGGTCATCCCGCGCCTTGTAAGCCAGGCTTTGGCGGGCAAGGACCTGACCGTTTACGGCGACGGCGAACAGTCCCGCACATTCACTTATGTGGAAGACGTGGTTAAGGCGGTCATGCTTTTGGTAAATCAGCCGGACGCCGCAGGCGAAGTATTCAACATCGGCGGCGTTGAAGAAATCAGCATAAAAGACCTGGCCTATAAGATTGTGGAAAAATGCGGATCTTCCTCTCAGGTAAAGCTCATTCCTTACGAAGAGGCCTTTCCCGCCGACTTTGAAGACATGCAGCGCAGGCTTCCCAGCATCGAAAAACTGAAAAACCTGACCGGATACGCGCCCACGACCGATCTGAACGCGATTTTGGACAAGGTTATCGAATTTTTCAGGAATAAAAAGTAGACCGACCCAATTTAAAAGGTCAGGACGTGAAGCCCTTGCTTGAGATAATCAGTCAAGGGCTGTCCCATATAAATGACCTTGCAGCCCAACTCCTTCAGAGCTTCCGAAACCCCGTACTGGTCCGCACAAGCCTTGCAGGCCAGGATTTCCACGCCTTCTTTTTTCATGTAAGAAAGCTCCGTCTGCAGATTTTCGTTCTCCGAAAGCAGCTTGGCGGAGGGCCCCCAAACCACCAGCTTTACGGACTCCCACCATCCGTGGATTTTGGAATTCTTGCAATACATAAAGACCATGTTCATGGCGACTTCAGGGTCTTTGGAACTCCAGATCACAACCAATGCGTTTTTTGAATGGGCGTCATTCATGGCAAAATCCTTTCTTCATGCAGCTTGATATGGCTTTCGGATTACCAAAAAAAACATTGGGGTTAGCAGTTTTCACCGGCAATTCAGCTTCATTCCTTCATGACTGAGAACCATCTCGTTTCATGGCATGCCGGGCATTTGCCCCAAGTCTTCTTCCTGGACCGTGTAGCTTTATATCTGATTCCTCCAGCGTCCCAGACTGAAATTTTCCAACCGCACGGGCATAGCAAAAACCATGTTTTGGATTCCTCCTCCATGCGGGAAAAGAGGCCGCTAGGACACAGAAACTTAACTATTTTTTGCAGGCGGCTCATATTCCTGTCATTACCTTTTCTAACGCGGCATGGTATGAGTTGTTAAGGGTCAATCATCTTTTTGTATAGGAGGATTATCATGAGTGAACTTGCCAAGGATATCCTACACGCCGTCAAGGATCAAGCCTCCATTCTTTCCTCAATTCCCGGGGTTCGCATGGTCGCCATGTCTTTGGGATATTCCTTTGTGGAGTTGGAAAACGAGCGCATGGGCATATGCTTCACTCCGCGCGCCTCCAGCCCCTCCTGCACGCACTACAGCCGTGCCGGAAGCCTTTCAAAAATGGGCTTGCTTGAATTGGCGGGTTTAATGATTTCGGGCAACCTCCTGGAAAAAAGCGTGGGCATAGCCGCTGTTAACGTGCTTTCCCAGATGATTATGGACCAGGCGCCTGATAAATATCAATTCGCGGATCAGGACCTATTGGATCTTGCTCCTAAGGGGCCTCTTAAAGCGGGCATGGTGGGGTATATTGCTCCGTTCGTTCCCATGCTGCTTAAACGCTATGAGTCTCTGACCATTGTGGACGACAATCCCGAATTCAACCCGGGGAGGCAGGCTAATGGTTGTTTGATCAGCCGAAATATCAGCGATTTGTCTGAAGCGGATGTGTTGATCGTAACGGGATCGGCGGCTGTTGTGGGGGACTTTGACAAAATCCTTAATGCCGCCAACTCAACGCAATTTATTGGAATAGTAGGCCCTTCGGCGGGATGGCTGCCCGGCCCGGCTTTTGACAAAGGGGTTCATGCCGTGGGCGGAACTAAAATATTGGACATTGAAGGCGCCCGCAGCGCCATTCTTGAGGGGGGCGGATTTCCCCATATCAAAAAATTCGGCCTGAAATACACCTTGGTCAATAAATGATCTGCCCGGAATTTCCGGGCCGGGTTTCAATCAGTTTATGTTCGTCACGATGTTGCTTATGGTGAAGGTCTGGTATTTCGTTCCCGGGGTGTATGTCCCGCCTTCGTACAAACCGTCCGTCGTAGCACCTGTTGAGGAGCCTTCAAAGTAAAGATCGTAGGATGCTCCGTGACTTAAGGCCGGCATGGAAAAGCACACGGACTGATAGTTTTTGGACGGGGCGAAGGTAAAGATTGCGTTTCCGGAGGTATCCTGCACATGAATCAGGGTTCCGGCGGACCTGTTAATATTTCTATTTCTGTACAACACCGAGTATTGGGTGGTGTCTTGATAGGTCGGCGCTTGGGCCATGCCGGCGCTTCCGGCGGCGATGAGGTATCCGCCTGTAAGCACGAATTTGGTGTCGTAATCCAACGCGCCGTTGCCGTTTTCTTCAGGGCCGTTCACCAGCACGGTTCCGCCGCTCATATAAAAGGATCCGTTTACGTCAATGCCGTCTCCATCAGCGTCCACCACAATATAGCCGCCGTTGATATGGAGAAAGTTATTGCTGGTGTCAGGCCACATGCCTCCGCCCGAACTGTCCGCGCCCCCGGCCACGTTCAACCCGTCGTCGCTGGCTGTGATGTGAAAATTTCCGTCGTTGATGGTGATGACAGTGCTTTCCATGCCTTCGTAGCACTTTGTAATGGCGAAAGCCCCGCCGTCAATGGTGATCTTAGAGTCCGAATGCACGCCGTCGTCGCCGGTTGCTATGGAGAAGTCGCCGCCTGTGATCGCAATATCCTGGTCCGAATGAACCGCGTCGTCCGCCGTATTGATGATAAAATTGCCGGCGTCTATGTTGATTTCCACAACCGCCTTGATTCCCTTGGCGGAATCGTCATCGCCGATGGTTGCGTTGCTGCCGCCTCCGGCCGTCAGGTTAAAGGCTCCGCCGGTGATGTTAACGTCCGTCTCAGCCTGGATGCAGTCATTTCCCGAGACGATGGTAAAGTTTCCGCCGCTGATAGTGATATACCCCAGGTCTGGGTCTTCGTCTTCCGTGGACTTGAGGCCGTCGCCGTCCGCGTTTACGGTAAAAACTCCGCCCTGGATGTTCAGATAATCCTTGCCCTGGATGCCGTCATCCAGTGAGTTGACCACAAACACGCCGTTTTCTATAACAAGGCCGTCCTTGCTTTTTATGGCGTCGTTATAATTGGCGTCCACGTTAAGCAGGCCGGATCCCCGGATGGTCAGATCGTCCTTGCTGAAAACCGGGGCGTCAGGCTCGTCTTCTCCCTCTTCGAATACGTAGTTGTTTGTATCAACAAAGTAGTTTTCCGTGTTTTCAGCAAGCTCTATAATTGTTTTCTCCGCGTTGGAGACGAAAAAGGGCGCCGTGGTTGAGCAAGTGACGGAAACTCCGTTTAAGACGATATTCACGGCTACGGAATCGTTGGAGTCCACAATAATCCGGCCGTCGTTCAGGGTTCCGGTGATGCTGTACGTCCCGCCTGCACTGATGGTGACGATGGCGCCATCCACCGTGGCGCCCTCGCCGTCCACGGCTACGGAGGTGTTGTTCAAGGTGATGTAGGTTACTCCATCAAATCCCAGGATGGAACTCAGGATAAAAAGGGCTTCCTGTAAACCGATGCCGCCGTCGCCGTCCACGCCGGATCCGCTGTAGATAACGGAGCCAGTATCCATGCCCGCCATGATCTGCAAGGCGAGAATGGCGTCTTCCATTTCTACGCTTCCGTTGCCGTCGATATCCCCTATTGATGCGGCCAGTTCCGAATTCTCAGCGCCGAAGCTGGGGACGAGCTTGACAAACTCCCCGGTTCCGTTGGGATACCGGCCGGTGCTTACGTCCGTCTCCTGGGCGCCGAAGATAACCTGATCCAATATCGATTCATCCGGGGCGGATAGAATTATGGCCTCTCCTGACTTGGAGAGCTTAAAATTTGTGTGAATCCCTTCATCCCCCTCATCGTCATCCGCCCAGATGCAAAGGTATCCGCCCGCCGGAATGGTTGCAGCGGGGAAGGTCCATTGGGCGGGATTTTCCAAGTCGTCGGAAAGATAATAGCCTTCCAGGGATATGGAGAAATCCCCGGTGTTATATATTTCGATCCAGTCCTCGTATTTGCCTTCCGGGTCTGTGACGGTGGCGTCGTTATCGGCCATGAACTCATTGATTACCAAAGCGCAATATCCCTGTTGCGCGCCAAGAGCGGCAAGCACGGCAAACAGGCAAAAAGCCATCGTCAGACCATTTTTAATCGGTGAACATATTCTAAAACGGGAGTGCATAGTGAGTATTTTTTCCCCTGGGCGTGAGGTATTCAACTAACTGAAAACGCTTGATAACAGAAATTTTACTTAATAGACGCCAAATCATTTGTTAAAGTTACATTAGGAAGAAAAATATTAAAAAAGCCTCCCGTCCAAAATTTTTATTAGGGCGGGAGGCTGACTTTTTTGTTCCGTCCATTATCCAATGATCTTTAAAAAATCGCCCCCACATAACCCACAAAGCTCTCGTTGGGGATCACGTCGCAACTGGTGGAGTAAGCCAAGATCTGCGACTTTTCAGATCCAAGGCTTTTGGCGGCGGCCATGGCCGTGGCGGCGGCGCCTCCGCAGCATGCGTTGGAGTTTTCCATGGCCTGGTCAATCACCCCTTGGGGGTCCATGGCTTCTATTCTTTCCACGAGCTTCTTGTCGTTTTCGTTTTTAACCCATTGGATGGCTTTGGGCCCGGACCCAACGGGGGAGAAACCGTAATTGGCGCCGTAATGGGTCAGGTCGGTGGAGCCGATCACCTTTGCGGTGTATCCAAAGCGCCTAACTATATTCACAAAAGCCTCGCCAATAGCCAAAGACCGGGAGACGGGCGGAACGCCTATAGGGACGATGCGTACATCCGGAAAGAAATATTTGATAATGGGCAATTGCAGTTCGATGGTGTTATCCTGCACATGCCTGTCCGGGGATTCGATTTCGAACCGAAACCCTTTGGCAAGCTGCCCCGCCACGTCCTCGGCGATGACCAAAGGCCCGAAAGGCGTTTCCCACGCGCCGGAAGCCATGATAAAATTGGGATGCCTGGGCCCCAGATGCATGCCGAAAACGGCAATGACGTCAGGCGGGTTGTCGTCTTTCAGGGCGGCGATCACCTGGGCCGCGATTTTTCCGGAATAGACCCATCCTGCATGGGGGACGATGCCGCCGACCCTTTTGACTTCGGGCTTTACCTGGGGCAGGTCTGCGATAAAATCCTCTATTTTTTCCCGGCATTCTTTTTCCGAGGCCGGATACCAACTGCCCATAAATTGCGCTCTGCGGATTTCCATGGTCTTCCCCTTTGCGATAAAATCATTATTATTATCTCAGTTTAACCATAAGAACCGGATATCGCAAATTATTTATGGGCTTTTCTTTGCAATTTGGTTTTGGCATGGAATATGATAAGAGTATGGGCTGGTCTGAAAGGCCTAAAATACTACAAGATTTTGAGGGAATAATATGGCCCTGTTAGCTATTATGGGACGCCCCAACGTGGGCAAATCAACCTTGTTCAACCGCATCACCAAAAGCCGTAAGGCCATGGTGGACGACAGCCCCGGAGTCACCCGGGACCGCAACTACGCCGACGCCGAGCATGACGGCGTAAAGTTTTCCGTGGTGGATACGGGCGGCTTTTCCAAAAACGACCCGGACGCCTTTGTGGATTTGATTCACTTTCAGGTGAACCAGGCAATCGAAGAGGCGGACGCCATTGCCATGGTCTTTGACGGAAAAGACGGCCCCTCCCCTTTTGACCGGGACCTGTTATCCGTGCTGCGGCCTATTGACAAGCCGATTTTTTACCTGGTTAATAAAATCGACTCGGCCGACCTGGAATATCTTATGGCCGACTTCGCCGAATTGGGCGTGGGCGAGCTGCATCCCGTCTCCGGTGAGCACGGCTACGGCATTCCAACCTTTTTGGATATGATCGTGAAGGTTTTGCCCAAAGCTTCCCCCAAGCTGGAAGAGGATATGATCAGCATCGGCGTGGTGGGCAGGCCCAACGCGGGGAAATCCTCCCTCATCAATAAAATTCTCGGCCAGGAAAGGCTTTTGGTCAGCGACACTCCCGGCACCACCCGGGACGCCGTGGATACGGTTTGCCAGGTGAATGGAAAGCCTTATCTCCTACTGGACACCGCGGGCATCCGGCGCAAAGGCAAGGTCAAGCACAAGCTGGAAAAATTCTCCATAGTGCGGGCTTTAAAGGGCTTGGAGCGATGCGACGTGGCCCTGGTCATGCTGGACGCCACCGAAGGCATTACGGATCAGGACGTGCACATTGCGGGATATGCGGAGGAAAGAAAATGCGGGTGCATATTCCTGGCGAACAAGTGGGACTTGGTCAAAGACAAAGACTGGGCGTTGAAGAAGATCAAGGACGATGTTCGCATGAACGCCAAGTTCCTCAACTACGCCCCGTTCATGACCATTTCGGCCCTGACCGGCCAGCGGGTGCATAGAATCTTCGAACTGGTGGACAAGGTGTACGCCCAATACACCACACGCATCTCAACCAGCAAGCTGAACCGCATGCTGGAAAACGCCATTACAAGGCACGAGCCGCCCTATCACAAAGGCCGCAGGCTCAAGTTTTATTACGCTACCCAGGTGAGCACGAAACCGCCCACCATTGTATGTTTTGTAAACCATCCCGATGCGGTGCACTTTTCCTATAAACGTTTTTTGATCAACCATATCCGCGAGGAAACCGGCCTGGATCAAACGCCGATCCGCCTTTTATTCAGGCAGCGGGACCGCAAGGACCTGAAGGTTTTAAAAAGCGGGGGTTAACTGCAACATAGTCGACGGCAAACTTTTTAATCATTTTTGTCGAGGTAATCATGGATTACGCACAGGCCTTCCAGGCAGTGGAAGGCGCCAAGGATTATCTGGTAAAAACGCTTCAGGAGCTTTTGGCTGTTGACACCACCCTGCCCCCGGGAAGCAACTACCGCCGGTTTCTGGAAGTGGTCGAGCCCCATTTTTTAAACCTGGGGTTCTCCACAAAACGGGTGACGGTTCCTGACGAGTTGGTAAAGCAAATTCCGCTGAATCTTTCCGGACCGCGGGAAAATCTGGTCGCCTCCCTGGACTTGAAAAAGCCGAAAGTTACGGCTTACGCCCATATGGACGTGGTTCCGGCGGATGACTCCTGGACCTGCGAGCCGTTCAACGGAAAGGTGGAGGACGGAAAAGTCTACGGCCGGGGCGCGGTGGATATGAAAGGCTCCATCGCCTGTTTTCTGGGCGCCATGAAGGTTTTGAAGGAATTGGGCGTCGAGCCGAAATTCTCCGTGGACTGCCTGTTGTGCACCGATGAGGAGATCGGGGTCTACCCCGGCGCCAGGTATCTGGCCGAGCAGGGTTATTTTTCCAACCATATTCTATGGCTGGAATTGGGGTATATAAAGCCCGGCGTAATCATGGAAACCCTGGGCACGGCCGGAAACCTGCAATGCCGCATCAGCGCCGTGGGCAAAAGCTGCCATTCGGGCATGAATTACCTGGGCGTCAACGCCATTGAGGAAATGATTCCCATACTCAACGAACTGGTTGAGTTGAAGAAAAAGGTCCAGGCCCGTTTATCCCATTTGCCTGCTTTCCCGGATCCAAGAAATCCTTACGACATGTTGACCCCCATGTTCAACCTGGCCATTATAAAAGGCGGCATCAAGGAAAACATCGTGCCGGGAGTCTGCGAGCTGGCCATTAATCGCCGCTACACCGTGGACGAAGACCTGGACGAGGTCATGGACGAAATCCGCCGGGCCGTGGCCAGGGGGCGGGAAAAATCCAGGCTGTTGGACGTGAAAACCGAGTTTATCCACATGTATCCGCCCATGGAAATCAACCCCGAAAACCCGGCCGCCGTCAAAGCCCGGGAAGCCCGCAAGGCCGTGCACGGGGATTTACCCATCGTGGCGGGAGGCATATCCGCCTCGTCAGACCTGGGGTTTGTGGCGCAGAACATCCCGCCGGAGGATTTGCAGGTGGCCATCCTCGGTCTGTTCCGGGCGGACAACATGCTGGCCCATTGCGCGGACGAATTCACTTACGTAGACGACCTGGTCGCCATGACCAAAGAGCTTGTTTATTATTTGGGATTTTAAGGAGTTGCATGTCGCTTTTTGACCGGAAAAACGCCGAGCCCCTGGCCGAGAAAATGCGGCCCCGCACCCTGGATGAGTTCATTGGCCAGGAAGCCGTGGTGGGGGAAGGCGGCATCGTCCGCCGGGCCGTGGAGTCGGATCATCTGTTTTCCATGATTTTCTGGGGACCCCCGGGCTGCGGCAAGACTACCCTGGCCCGCATTATGGCCAACGCCTCGCAAAGCCATTTTATGCAGATTTCCGCGGTGGGATCGGGCGTCAAGCAAATCCGGGAAGTGGTGGAGGAAGCCAAGGACCGCCGCAACTTTCATGCTCAAAAAAGCATTCTGTTCGTGGACGAAATCCACCGCTTTAACAAAGCCCAGCAGGACGGTTTTTTGCCCCACGTAGAGAGCGGGATTATTACGCTCATCGGCGCCACCACGGAGAATCCCAGCTTTGAAGTCATTTCGCCCTTGCTTTCCCGATGCCGGGTGGTGGTGCTCAAGCCCCTATCCGCCGACCATATGAAAACCGTGATCCAAAACGCGGTGCAGGACGAGGAAAAAGGCCTTGGCATGTACGACGTCGCCCTGGAGGAGGAAGCCCTGGAAAACCTGGCCCAGGGCGCGGACGGAGACGCCCGGAAGGCCTTGAACACCCTGGAGCTTGCCGTGTTTCTGGCAAGGCCGGACAAAGAAGGCCGGCGCGTCGTCACCGCGGAGCATGTGGCCCAGGCCTGGCAGAAAAAGCAGCTCAACTACGACAAGGGCGGGGACCAGCATTTCGACATTATCTCCGCACTGCATAAAAGCCTGCGGGGCAGCGACCCCGATGCGGCGGTATATTGGCTCATGCGCATGCTGTCCGCCGGGGAGGATCCCCTTTACGTAGCCCGGCGCATGGTGCGGTTCGCGTCCGAAGACGTGGGCAACGCAGACCCCCACGCCCTGGTCATCTGCATGGCCGCGGTCCAGTCCTATCAGTTTTTGGGATCGCCGGAAGGAGAGCTGGCCCTGGTGCAGGCCTGCCTGTATCTGGCTACGGCGCCTAAAAGCAACGCTGCGTACATGGCTTTAAAAGCGGTGAAGAAAAAAATCTCCCAAACCGGCGCCAAGCCCGTGCCCATGCACATCCGCAACGCCCCGACGGGCCTTATGAAAGAACTGGGCTACGGCGCGGAATACAAATATCCCCACGATTACGAAGGCGCCTACGTCCCCGAAGAATACATGCCCGAAGGTCTGGAAGGGACCAGCTTTTACAGGCCCACGCCCCGCGGCTATGAAAGCGTCATCAAAAAACGCATGGACCATTGGTCAGGCATAAAAAAGAACAAGAAAAATTCGGATTAGCACGGAGTTGCGCGGTTCCCGCGCCAAAGAATAAAACGGCGGAGCAGGGCTGCATTAACAGCCCCGCCCCGCCGGCATTGTTTTTTGGCGATGGGAGTAATCCTGTTTTGGAAATTATTCGCCCTTGAACTCGGCTTTGCGTTTGTTGATGAAAGCGTCCATGCCTTCGGCGCGGTCCTTGGTGGGGAAAACCATGGACATGGATTCGCGTTCAAAAGCCAATCCGGCTTCCAGGGTGGTGTCGCCGGCCATTTTGATGGCCGTCTTGGAGCGGGCCACGGCGATGGGCGCCTTGGAGGCGATGGTCTTAGCTATTTTCATGACCGAGTCCATGAGTTCGTCCGCGGGATACACGTGATTGACAAGGCCGACGCGCAGGGCTTCGGCTGCATCGATCATTTCGCCGGTGAAGGTCATTTCACTGGCGTAGCCGCGTCCGATAAAACGGGGAGCGCGCTGGGTGCCGCCAAATCCGGGAAACAGGCCCAGGTTGACTTCGGGAAAGCCGAATTTGGCTTTTTCGGAGGCTACGCGGAAATCGCAGGCCAGGGCCAGTTCGCAGCCGCCGCCCAGGGCGAATCCGTTGATGGCCGCGATGACCGGCTTTTCACACAGGTCAATGGCGTACATGGCTTTTTGGCCGTTGGCTATGAAAGTACGGAAATCCTGTAATTCCAGGGAGTTCATCTGCTTGATGTCAGCGCCCGCCACAAAGGCTTTGCCCGCGCCGGTGATGACGATTACGCGCACATCGTCATTTGCGCCCAGTTCAGTGACCGCGGCTTCCAACTCGGCGACCACGTTGGAGTTCAAGGCGTTCATGGCCTGGGGCCGATTCATGGTGATGGTTGCTATATAATCCGCTACGGTTACTTCCAGATCCTGGTAATCTGCCATGTTGCGTCCTCCTGAGATGAATGTTGAATAACCCGCCCGGACGTCCCGGGATTTTTTCAAGTGCAATCAAATACCGGTACACCGCACAGGCCCGGGAGTCAAGAGGCGGGATGGCTTTCAAACCCGGAAAGAGAAGGGGTGTGTCACATATCCTGCAGATTCCGCACATAGCGGCCGGGGGTGACGCCGGTGACACGCTTGAATGCGCGGGTGAAATGGCTTTGATCGGTAAATCCTGCATCCAAAGCCGCGTCGGCGAGGCTTGATCCCTGCTCCAGTAATTCCCGGGCCTTTTTGATTCGGTATTGAACGAGGAAATCGTGAGGAGATATTCCGGCGTTTTCCAGGAACAGGCGCTGAAAATAAAAGGGGCTCAGGCAGGCGACTCCGGCCAGCTCCTTGAGCGTCAGGTTTTCGGCGTAATGGATTTTGATGTACCCGCGAGCCCGGCTTACGGCTTCAACATGCGGGCTGATCCGGCGGAGTTCAGGCGGGTCGTCCCCGTAGCGAAGAACGGCCGTGGAAAGGACGGAAATCAGGCTGGCTTCCTTTTCCATGGTAGAACCGGATTCTTGAACCAACAGCATGAACTCTCGAATCAGGGAGTTCAGCTCCTCGTCCTTGGCGGCTAGGCATGAAAAATAGGGCGTTTTTTGGGCCTTTTCCGAAATCTGCGAGGCAAGGGATTTCAGGGCTTCCGGTTCCACGCAGATGGTGAAATACGTGTGCATGCCGTCCTCGGATTTGCATGCATGGGGTTGGCCGGGGTTGATCAAAAAGACGTCTTTGGGTCCGATGACCATGGAGGCGCCTTTTTGGTCTATCACGCGTTTTCCTTCCAGGACGATCCCGATGGAAAAGCCGTCATGGACGTGACGCGAAAACGCGTTGGTCACGTGGAGTCCATGGACGGCCTGAATATGGGGGATGTCCGGAAAGCTGTAAAACCGGACGTTTTCCTGATTGGATGTCCTCACGCCTTGGCGGTCTCCGCTGCGCAATTTCCTAAACCAGCGCCGGGAAAAATTTGGCCAGCAAAACCAGCCCGCTTTTTCCGGACGCGACTTTATGCTCCACGCCTTCGGGAATTACTCCCAGACGTCCGGGATGATAGGACGTTTCCTTGTTTTGCAGAAAAAACGCGCCCTCGCCTTCGATGACTTCATGAAGCTCCCACTGGTCTTCGTGAACATGCTCCTCCAGGACGGCTCTGGGGTCGAGTTTCACTATATGGCAGCTTAACCGGCCCTGGGTGTCCGCTCCTTTGACAAGATGCTTCAAGTACACGCCCTTGAATTTGGGGTGCCGGCTCCAAGGGATGTCTCCGGCCGCCTCTTCCTTATCTATGTAGGTTATGGCGCCGTTCGTCAAGCAGTCGGTAATTTCTTGCGTTTTCATGGGTTCTCCTTTCGTGGTTAAGCGTTATAATCCGTGCTTTTGAAAGGAGTATGGACCATGGCATGGATTCCGTATTGTAGAATCTTGCTATTTTTAAAGGGAGGTTTACGGCGCTGGGGTCTGAATAAGCTGGATTGTCCGCTTCATCGAAGCCGTCCCCGTTTAAAAATCGGGCATTCAGGCCTTTGTGAAGCGGGATAGCATTGGATAATTACCTGAATTTATGCTGCTTTGGTATGCATTCCCACGACAGCATGGGAACGAGAAATAGTTTTCAGACCACAGATAGCACGGAAGCCACAGAAATCTTCTTTCCATGTTCTCCGTGCATTCCGTGGTTGATTGCAAACGTGAGCGTTGGTTGGAATAAAAAAAAAGGGAGCCGCCGGTTGATTCCAGGGCTCCCCTTGTTGAATGCCGTCAAACAGCAGGCTGCTTATTTGCTTGCGCTGGCGTAGGCCTCGGCAATGCGGGCGGCGATGTAATCCGCCTTGGCCGGGTCGGGGTCGTCGGCGTCAAAGCAGTAGCCGTCCTGGCCCAGCAAGCCTTCGGGGATGAGGTCGCCCTCTTCGTCGGGATCCGTGATCATGTCCCCGTAAAAGCAGACGGAAAGCCAGCGATCCGCGGGATCGTCGTCCACCACGTCAACCATCACGTACAAAGGCCGGTCGGTCTGGGCCGGATGTTTGGCGCGGAGCGAGTAAGACACTCCAGGCCGGGCGTTAAATTCCAGTTCGGCGCTGTCCTGGCTTTCCAAAAGATCCTTGAACTTGAGAAAGGCGGGTTTCATGCCATTCGTGTCTTCCCATTCCTCGATGAATTTTTTCAGTTCCTGCATTTTTCATCTCCTTGGAAATTGGATTATTTGATAAGTTCTTTTAAACGGGATTCTATAAATTCCGCACATTCCTCTGCTTTGGATTCCGGCATGGTCTTTACGCTGGAAATCAGCTCTTCAATCTTATCTTCTTCCATGCCGGTGGTTTTTTGGACCAGAAAATCCTCCACCTCTCCGTCTTCGAACAAGGCGCCGCAACCGCCGATGGTTCCCAAAAACTCGTCTCCGGAGAAAATAGGCACGGAAATCTTCACCATGCCGGCGTCGCATTCGCTAACCACGGACCGACGGGTTTGCTTTGCCTGGGCCGTGAAGCTCTGGGCCGCCGTGGCGCAGATGCTTCCCAGGGCCTCGGGGCATTTTTTAATTTCAGGACAAAGGTCGTTGCACCATTTGCCGGCGTGGGTTACATGCCCGCCTTCAGGGTCTGACACGGAGCAGTCCAATCCATATTTGTCCTGAATCTCCCTAACAAGGGCTTCCCATTCTTCCACGCTCATAACATCCGTCAAGGTCATTTTATATTCCTTTCGTATATGTCAGGTTGCCGCGCGACCGCACTTTTATTCGCCTGCGAACGGCAACCGGAAATTTATGCAACAGGGGCGCAAAAAAGCGCCTTTGCCGCTGAAATTGCAACACGGGCGGGCCGCTCCAGGCGGGGCCGCGCTCCTTGATTGTAAAGGTCATGCCACTTTTAAAGGAAAAAGTGAACGCCCTTTCAAGGATTAAATGTGCGTTAGGGATTTAACTGCATGTTATTGCGGGGCAATATTTTTTTTGGGTTTTCATGGAACAGCCTTTTTGTCGCGGATTCCCAGGCCTTCCGGCCCTTACAGCCGCCGGGGAGTTGGCCGGGGCCGAGGGCGCGCGGGGATTTACCGGGGCGGCTTAAAGGGCGATTGCCAAGACGGCCTTGTTTATGGTATTGGCCTTTTCTGAAATGACCAATGGTCATATAGGGCGGCGCCAAAATGCGGCCCTCATGGGTAATGTCATGATAACCTATTTATTTTAATTGGTTATTTGCCTTTGCTTCATTTAAATGATATATTCGGCCTGCAATTTTTCCAGGATCAGAGCCGTTCATTTGAACGAAGTGCTTGTTATATTTAGATGAAAGGATTTAATATGGAAAAGATAGGCATCATTCGTTGCGAAAAGAATGAAACAACGTGTCCGCTGGTCGGCTGCATCAAGCCCATGTCCGGCAAGGCCCAGGCGTACAAGGATTATGAAGATCCGCAACTGATGGGCGTTTTCACATGCCGTTGTCCGGGGGACAACGTGGTTGAGCTCGCTGGGATTATGAAGAAGAAGGGGATAGAGTTCATACACTTTCCCACGTGTTTGTTTTCCACAAAAACTGAAGACGGATGGGCGTCCGAGCCCGGCGGGTTTTGCGGCAAGCTGCCTGAATTGATGAAGGCGGTGCACGAAGCCACAGGGCTTCCGGTGGTCGCGGGCACGGGGCATCTGCCGAAAGGCCATATAGTAGAGGTTATAAAATAGGATTATGGAAAAAATCACCGTCACGATTGTTTATGACAACACCACGACCCGGGAGGATCTGGAAGCTCATTGGGGTTTTGCAGCGGTAATTCAGGCGCATGGCCATACCTTGTTGTTCGACACGGGCCACAAGTGGGAGATTTTGTCCGCAAACATGAAAGCCCTGGGTTTTTCTCCGGACGAGATCGAGGCGGTGGTTATTTCTCACAATCATTTTGATCATGCAGGCGGCCTGGAGGGTTTTTTGGCCCAAAAGGCCGTTCCTGTTTACGTCCCCAAATCCTGCCCAACTCTCTTTGAAGCGGCCAAGCAGATTAATGTCAGCGGGCCCCGGGAGATATTCCCGGGGATTCGTTCCACCGGAGAGTTGGGGGATTTTGAGCAATCCCTGGTTGTGGAAGCCGCAGACGGCCTATTGGTGATCGCCGGGTGCTCCCACCCGGGCGTGGACGTCATCCTGAAGGCGGCTTCGTCTTTTGGAGAGGTCAAGTCTTTAGTGGGCGGCCTTCACGCCTTTACCCAGATGGAGGTTTTGCGGAATCTGGAATTGATTTGCCCCACCCACTGTACGCAGCACATTTTGATGATCAAGAACCTGTATCCCATGGCGTATCGGGAAGGAGGCGCGGGAGTGGTTTTAGAGTGGGATCCTCCGCAGGGGCCCGCCTGATTGGGAGGAAGTAATTTTCGCATGTGTGAAAAATAGCTTGCAAAAAAGCGCATAGTAGCATTCAATTCCGGTCAGACATCCTGGGCGCCTGATCATGAAGCATCAAGCGCGGCGGGATGATTTTTTTTGATCGGAGTATGTTGTGAAGCGAATCGTCCCCCTATTAGCCTTTCTTACGGCTTTTCCCGCCCTGTCCACGGACATGTATCTGCCGGCCATCCCCATGCTGGTGGAGCAGTGGAACCAGCCTTTGGTGGTGGTCAACCTGACCCTCATCGCCTTTTTTGCATCCTTTTGTACGTTTATCGCCGTATACGGCCCCTTGTCTGACCGGTACGGAAGGCGGCCGCTGCTGTTGGCCGGGATAACCATATATATAGGCGCCAGCCTCGGCTGCGCCCTGTCGCCGTCGGTGTACATGCTCATTGCAGCCCGAATCGGGCAGGGAGCGGGGGCCGCCTCGGCTCAGACCCTGGCTTTGGCGATTATTCGCGATAAATTCGACGGCCTGGAGCGGGGGCGGATTCTGGCCCATATGGTGGGCATCATGGCCGTTGCGCCCATGGTGGGGCCGGTCTTCGGCGGATGGATGCTTACATGGTGCGACTGGCCCTGGCTGTTCGTATCCCAGGCCTGCCTTGGGGTGATTGGATTTATTGGCGTGTATTGCATGGAGGAGTCTTTAAAGGATCCGGTCAAGGTTTCCGCGCTGCAGGTTTTCGCCCGGTACGGCGTGGTTTTCAAAAACGGCCCTTTTATGAAGCTGAATGTGGTCATGTCTTTGTTCGGGCTGCCGTTTTTTGGGTTTATCGCCTCATCCTCCTATTTGTACATCAAGGTTTTTGACCTGACCGAGCAGCAATTCGGCTATTTTTTCGCCTTTACGTCCGGCGGGTTCATGCTGGGGCCTATGGTGCTCAACCGTTTATCCAATCACATGTCCTACAATAAGATCATCGGCATCGGGCTTAGCGGGGTCACCCTGGGCGGATTGGCTCTTGCTCTGAACTCCCACGCCACACCCTGGCATTTGGCCTTGCCTATTTTTTTATTTGTCTTCAGTTTTGGCGTATTCAGGCCCGCGGCCACCAATATGGCTTTGGAGCAAGTGACCACGGACGTGGGAAGCGCATCCTCCGTGCTGGTGTTTTTTTACTCCATGGTGGGCGCCGTGGGAATGTGGATGATTTCCCTGGAATGGCCGGATAAAATGACGGTGCTGGGATCGCTGGCCGCCGGCATTGGAATACTGTCGTTGATATTTTGGTTCACAAGCTCCGGAAATTACAAGATCGGCGGAGACCAGCCCCAGGAAGCGCCGGCGGAGGAATAAATCCAGGCTTGATTTTTCAGAAAAAATGAATCCTATCCTGGGGAATTTCCACCCACACTTTGGCGCCAGCGTCCAGGCCCATGGACATCAAGGCGCTTTTGGCGGCCGCAGCCACCAGGGTCTGGTCCTGATAGTCCAATAAAACCTCGCAAAAAATGCCGTAATCCACCATGCCGCGAATTTCCGCGGGAAAGAGCCCGAACTGATTATCCTGGACAGGTTTTCGCTCCAGCAGCAACAGGTGCTCGGGCCGGACGGCGGCGTATTTGGGCTCCGGGCGTCCGTTGGAGGGCATGGACAGGTTCAGGCAGTCCACGCGCACCTGGCCGTTTTCGCCGCAGGCGGGAAACACGTTTTTCATGCCCACAAAATGAGCGACAAAGGGCGATGCCGGGCGGTTGAAAATGTCCTTCACGCCCCCGCATTGCTCCACGCCGCCCTTGTTCAGAACAGCAGCCCGCTGACTGAGAAACAAGGCTTCGGAAAAATCGTGGGTAACCATCAGGCATGTGAGGGATAATTGGGAATGCAGCTCTTTAAGCAGGTTGCGCAGGTCCTCCCGAAAAGCCGGATCCAGGGCGGACAAGGGTTCGTCCAGCAGCAAAACCCTGGGCTTGACCGATAGAGCCCGGGCCAGGGCCACGCGCTGCTTTTCTCCGCCGGACAGGTTTTCCACGGATCTGCCGGCCAGAGGCGCAATGCCAAACCGTTCCATGAGCCATTTAACCCAATCCAGGCGCTTTTTTTCCGTCTTTTTTTGGTAGCGAAGGCCGTAGGCGATATTTTTTTCTACATTTAAATGTGGAAACAACCCTGCGTCCTGATACACAATGCCCACCCCGCGGCGTTCGGGCGGGAGGCGGGTGATCTCCGCTCCGTCCACAAAAATCCGGCCTGAATGAACAGGCCCCACGCCGGCCACGGACTCCAGGATCAAGGTCTTCCCCGCTCCGGTGGGGCCCAGAAGGGCGAAAAACTCCCCTTCCCGCACATGGATGTCCACATTGTTCAGGGAGAAATCCGGCAAATCCATGGAAAGCTGTTCAATGCGAATCATGCCGTCACCCCGTTTTGGCCTTGGAAGCGGATGGAAGCGTTATAAACCGAAGCCCCAGGAACAAGGCCAGGGAAACCAATATCAGCCACACGGCCACAGGCTGGGAATATTTCAAGCCGTACGCCGTGAAACGTTCGTAAATCAGGACCGGCGCCACCATGGGGTGGTAGGCCACAATCACAATGGCCCCGAATTCGCTGATAGCCCGGGCGCAGCACATGATCAAGCCGGCCAGCATGCTTCTCCAGGCCAGGGGGAACACCACCCGGAAAAAGGTCTGGGTCTGGGAGGCGCCCAGGCTGCGGGAAACCTTTTCCAAACGCTCCGGGATGCTTTCCAGCCCGGCCTTGACCGTATTGATGTAAAAAGGCAGGCCCACGAAGGTGAGCACGGTCACGATGCCCGTGGTCGTTCCCATGATTTCCACGCCGATGGACTGAATGGCCCGGCCGAACCAGTGGTTGCGCCCTGCTATGCTGAGTATGGCGATGCCGATGATGGGATGGGGTATCATGATGGGCAGATCCACCACGCTCTCCACCAGGCGCTTGCCGGGAAACTCCTTTCTGGCGAGCAGATAGGCGGTGGGCGTGCCCGCAACCAGGCTGATGATCGCAGCCAGGCCGGATGTGCTGATGCTCAGCCAGATGGCTTTGCGTACGTCCTTATCGTTAAAGGTTTCCCACAGGGATTCCATGGAAGGCGCTGCAATGACGTGGACAAGAGGCAGCAGGATAAACGCCAGGATTATCCCGGCGGAAGACAGGGTGAGCCAGAAAAAGGGTTCCTTTTTAACGGGCATGAAACACTCCCGGGCCGTGCAAAAAAGAATGCGCCGGCCCATTAAAGGACCGGCGCGCGGGTTGATTTATTCCTTGATTTCCACCAGCTTTTTCAGGCCGCCGGGCAGCTTGTCATACATTTCCTGCGTGGGAACGCGGCAAGGGATAAAAGGAGGCTGACCCATGTCCTGGAGGATCTTCAGGCCGCCTTCGGGGTCCATGAGGTATTCCAGGAATGCGGTTGCGGCCTCGGGATTCTGGGAGTCCTTAATAAGGCAAATGCCGTAGGTGCAGGATTTTCCCGTACGGGTGATCGTGGTTCCGGGCTTTTTGCCGGTGACCTCCACCTGGGCGTTTTTGTAGTTGCTGTCGTATTTGTAGTTGCCAAGGTTGATTTCGTCGGGCAAAGCCACGTATTTCAACTCGTGCTGCACGGCTACGGAAAGATATTCCCATGCGTAATCCATGTTACCGGTTTTCAGCAGGCTGATTAATTCCACGGACTTGGGACGCACGTTCTTTTCAGGACGGTTGGCAATGGCCTTGTTGTAGAAGCCCGGAATTTTATAATAGGACTCGGCCAATTGGAGCACCATCAAGGAACGGTATCCGCAAGGGTCCAGGTTGGGATCGGAATGGCCCCAGACCACGCCTTCGGTCATGAGGATTTCAGGCCAGTTTGTGTCGTTGATTTTGCCGGCCAGGCGGCTTTGGTCCGTATAGCACAGCACAAGCTGGTTGGTGGCGAAACGGATATTCATGTCGGTGAACTTGCCCAGCAGGTTTTTGTCGATGACGGTATAGTCGGCCGAACCCATAATATCGGCCGGCTTGCCCACTTCGGAGATCAAGCGGGCCATTTTGGTGCTGCCGCCGGATTCCCTTTGAATGTCCACTTTGGGATATTTTTGTTCGAAATTTTTTTCAATTTCTGCAAAAGGTACGGACAGGCTTCCGGCGTGAAAAATGGCAACCTTTCCGGCCGGCTCCGCCATGGCTTGGGAACTGAAGACAAGCAGGGATAATACTGCCAGGATGCAAAGGGAAAAACGTAGTTTCATGAGTAATTACCTCCTGAGGATAAAATTTGAAAACCGTAAAAAGCCCTATTATTCGTATCGAATATCCACCTATTCGATAAATCCGTTATGCTCCAAGGGTACAAACGCCTTTTACGAAATTTTTGCTTATAGGTCAATGAAAGTGCGCATTTTTCCATGATAACCGTTTTGTTCTTGCGGTGCATCCTGCAGGGATTTAAAGGTGTAAAGAGAGACTTAAAATGACAAAGGAAAGTATGGCGGTTTTATGAAGAAAAACAGCTTGGCCTCCACCTATTTGAAATTATTATTGATGGCCTTATTCTGGGGCGGCACCTTTGTTGCGGGCCGGTCCCTGGCGGGCAAGGTTGGGCCTTTGTCCGCGGCCTTTTTGCGTTTTGCCATGGCCTCGGTTTTTTTAACCGTAATCGCCTGTAGGAGGGGGGAAAGGCTGTTTTTTCCCAAGGGAAGGCAGTTGGCTTCCATCCTGCTATTGGGCTTGACCGGCATCAGTTTTTACAATTTTTTCTTTTTCAGCGGGCTGCACCACATTGAGGCGGGCCGGGCTGCTGTCATTATCGCCAATAATCCCATTATATTGGCTTTGCTGTCAGCCTTGGTTTTCAATGAGAAATTAAACCTTCAGAAATCCGTGGGCATACTGCTTTCCGTTTCCGGCGCGGTGGTGGTCATAACCAAAGGGCATCCCCTGTCCTTATTTAATGAAGGCGTGGGGCCCGGCGAAATGCTGATCGCCGGCGCGGTGTTCAGTTGGGTGGCTTATTCCATGATCGGCAAGGTGGTGATGGCTGATTTATCGCCTTTGCTTTCCGTGACCTACTCCGTAATAGCAGGCACGGTGATGCTGGCGATTCCCGCGGGGATGGAGGGGGTTTTCAGCAGCCTGTTCTCGTACGGACCATGGCAGTGGTTCTCGTTGTTTTATCTGGCCTTTTTCGGAACCGCGCTGGGCTTTGTATTCTATTATGAAGGGATTAAAACGATAGGCCCCACCCGGGCGGCCTTGTTCATCAATTTTGTGCCTGTGAGCGCCGTGCTTTCCGGATTCGTTATTTTAGGAGAGGCGCTTACGCTTTCTCTCCTGGCGGGGCTGGTTTTAGTCAGTTCGGGAGTGTATTTGACAAACGCTCAAAACCTGTTTCGCCGTCAGGATAAAAGGTCGGAAAATAATTCTTCGTAGGTGCAATCCGCGATTAATTCCACTTTTTCCTGCATGGCCTCAAAACGCTCCATAAGCTCCAGGGCGAAGGGCGTCAGCTTGGAGCCGCCGCCGGAATGGCCTCCGATTTTGCTTTCAAGCAAGGGGTGGCCCAGGCGCTCTTCTGCGTTTTTGATTCTTTTCCATGCGCCGCGATAGCTCATGTTCAGGCTTTGGGCTGCGGCGTTGATGGATCCATGCTTTTGAATGGCTTTTAAAATCTTAATGCGTCCGTGTCCGAATATCACATCCCCATCCCTGTTTTGCAGCCAAATCTTTGAGCGAACGCACGTATTTTTTTCTTTTGACGGCATAATCTCCTCATAAAGTTTCTAAGAATGGATTTCTTTATCACTTACACCAAATTGGCTAAAAAGAAAAGCAAATCCCGAAAATCCGGAAAATGCATCCCGCTTTTACAGCTTGACAAAGAATGCGACACCCGAGACGGTCGGGACAATTCCAGGTGATTCTCTGGTTTTTACAACATATTAATATAGCACAAAAAAATTTTATTTTTACGGATGGTTTTTCAAAATCCTCCTGGCACGGCCGTTGCCTATATATCTGGCAGGCCAGGGCGGTCGGTTACTCAGTTAACCCTGCAGAGCAAAGGAGATGGATATGGAAAAGAAATACCAGCCAGGATATTACAAGTCCGATAGGCCGGATATAAAGAGCTTGGTGGACCATTTTTTTGAGGCCTGGGAAAAAGAAGCGGCTCTTTCGGCGCAGAAGGAGCTCGTGCTTCCGCCCAATATTTGCTTCTCCCGCAAAATTGGGGTGGGCGCTTTGGAAGTCGCCGACCTGGTGTCCAACGACACAGGCTTTCCGGTCATGGACAGGGAGATTATCGAGTACATCTCCCTTGCTTCGGACCTTTCCACACGCACCGTCAAGATATTCGATGAGCGCTACCCCGGAACCGGGACGAATTTTTTCAGCATGATCCTCGGGGAAGGCTCCTTCATCCTGAGCGACTTCAGCAGGCAGCTCGCCCAGGCCGTCGCGGCGTTGGCGGGCTTAGGCCCTCTGATTTTCGTAGGGAGAGGCGCTCACCTGATTTTACCCAGAGACAGGGTGCTGGCCGTGCGCCTAGTGGCTTCCAAGGAGTACCGGATCAAACGCGTGGCCAAGATCATGGAGCAAGACGAAAAGCTGATTAAAAGGGAAATCGACCGGGTGGACGCTGAACAGGCCGGTTTCTTTAAAAAGGTTTTCGGAAGAGGCGACGCACCCAACGAGGAGTTCGACCTGGTGATTGTCCGGGACAATTTTCCCGACGCCCGGCATGCAGCCAAGCTGATTCAGGAAGCCTATAAAATGAAGTTCGGCTAGGCGTTATGCCGGCGATAATGCATTCAAAGGGAGCGGGCGGCTTCCCGCCTGCTCCCGGGTTTTTGCATTGAAAGGAGGCGGCCATGCAGCTAGTGCCATGGAGAACCTTAGGAGAGGTAAGCGCTCGAGCCAATGAGTTGGAGGATCTTTGGAATCGCCATTTTAACCATGCAAGGCCTTTCAGGACCATGTCGGCGCCCCGGCCCCCCATCATGGACGTGAAAGAGGCGGAAAGCGCGGTTGCGGCGACGGCAGAGCATCCCGGGGCGGAGCAGGAAGCCGAAAAATGCTAAGATAGATGTTCAATACAAGAAGTAATTTGGTGTATACTGGGGTTTATGCACGGTTCATTGAACCCGGCGCTCAGGGGGATTTTTAGCGTGATCCATAAACCCGATACAAAGGCCTCCTCGGTTGCGGCGTCCATGCCTACCGCGCCGCAGTTCGAGGAGGCCATGACAAATCCCGCCTTTTATCCTTTTCCGGCGGACAAGGTGGAGGTGCATCGCACCCATATCAGCCTGGTTTTTTTGGCCGGAGATTTTGCCTTTAAGATCAAAAAGCCTTTGGACCTGGGATTTCTCGATTTTTCCACCCTGGAAAAAAGAAAAAAAGCCTGTGAGGATGAACTGGTCCTTAACAGAAGGCTTGCGCCTGAAATCTATTTGGCGGTCATCCCCATCTTTATGGACGAACAGGGCGCCCTCACGCTATTTCCATCAGGCAGGCCCGTGGAATACGCCGTAAAAATGAAGCGCCTGGACCAGTGCGGCATGTTTGACGTTTTATTGCAGCAAGGCAAGCTGGATAATAAAGCCATGGAGGAGCTGGGGGGAATCATGGCGAATTTCCATGCACGGGCCGACGCCCGCCCCAGCGTGAACGCCTATGCTTTTCCTGAGGCGATCCTTAATATGTGGGCGGAAGACCTGGCCCAGGTGCGGGAGCACATCCCCAGAGTGATCCCGCCTGAGCCCATGGACCTGGCGGAGGCCTTTTCCAAATCGTTTGTGCAAAATAACGAAGCCCTGCTTCTGGAGCGCATTCGAGAAAACCGGATTCGAGACTGTCACGGCGACCTTCATCTGCAGAATATCTGCCTGAATCAAGGCAAGGTTGTAGTCTTTGACTGCATTGAATTCAATGAAAAATTCCGGTGCATGGACGTGGCTTCGGAGATCGCCTTTTTGGCCATGGATCTGGAGTGCCGGGGCGCAACGGCTTTGGCCCGGGCGTTCACCGCCTCCTACATCGAGCACGCGCAAGACCCGAACCTGAAAAAGCTCCTGAGTTTTTATAAATGCTACCGGGCGCTGGTCCGGGCTAAAATCATGTGCCTCCGCGCCAATGGGGAGCCTTTGGGCGACATGGCGAACCAATACGCCATGCTGGCCGCCCAATACGCCGCGCCCTTTGCCCGCCCCACCCTGATTTGCATGGCTGGGATAACCGGCTCCGGAAAAAGCGGCGTAGCTCAGGAGATGGCGAACTTGACGGGCGCTGTAGTTTTTGCGAGCGACGTAATCCGCAAGACCATGTTTGGATTTGAGCCCACGGAAAAAATTCCGGAGCCCGCCGTCAAGGAGGTTTACGGGCAGGCGGCGTCTCAAAAAGTCTACCAAAGCATGCTGGATCAGGCCCGGGAGAATCTCGGGAAGGGAAAAAGCGTGATCCTGGACGCCACGTTCACCTTATCCCAGGGGAGAAAAGCCGCTTATGACTTAGCGAAGGAATGCGGCGTTGATTTTTTTCTGGTTGTTTGCAGCCTGCCGGACGAAATCGCCAAAGAGCGCATTTGGGCAAGATATAAGGACGGCCAATCCGTCTCGGACGGAACCCTGGCCGTTTACAAGGCCCAAAAAAAGGAATGGCAGCCCACGGAGGGAGTTCCCGGGTCCCGGATTATTGACGTGCAAACCCTCCGCCCGCCATGCTTGCTAGCCTGCAAGGTTCTTACTAAGGCAATTAGCTTGAAAAAAGGTTGATTTTCACTTTTCATACAGCCGTTTTTATTGTATATTATTAGGTATACGATTTTTTCAATCGTCGAAATCAAACTGGAAAGACCCATGAAATTTTATGAAAATATGGACCCGATTGAACGGGAACTCATGATTCTTAAAGCGGTATTAGGAAGCGTTTCTTTGGAAGGGATGAAGCGAGCCGCTGAGGAGTGCGAAAGCGAAATTGCCAAGTTAGAAGATAAACGGCATTTTAAATCTACCTTGAAACCAAAGGATCAAACAGGCTGATGAGCTTGGAATAATCTACCGCCCTCCAAACTTCATGAATTGCTTCATGATACTTTTTTGCAAAGTCCGTATTGTAAAACTCTGATACAGCCATCGGAAGATAATTCGCCTGCATTAACAGCAAGTCGCAAAGCAACCTGGTAAAGCGGCCATTGCCGTCTCTGAACGGATGAATAATGATCAGTTCTCCATGAATTTTTCCCAGCCTGGCCAATATCTGCTCCTTATTTAAATCCTCAGAAAACGGAGTCAATGGAGTCAATGCTTCCAGTGCAATGGAGAAGTCCTTCATATGATTTTTAATATAGGCGGCGTGGCAGAACCTAATATTTTCGGAAGACAAGTCAACAGTCCTGTACTTTCCCGCCCAATCATACAAGTCTCCCAAGAAGAGCTTATGAATATCGCAAACATCTTTCTCTGAAAAAACATGGTTTTCTGAGAATTTTTCGGCGGCCTTTTTGTATGCCTTGACAAGGCAGTCCTTTTCTCTGGACTGAAGTTCTTCAGGGTCTTTGATCCCGAGTTTGTTTATCAACACCCCATGCTTATGATCAAAATAACTGTCATTAACGTCATATTTAACCATGGCCGCTCCATTGAATTACAAGGGGGTTTTACACACCGCATTTTCCACTTGTGCGTACAAGGGTTCGAACTTGCTTCTGTGGAGCTTCCTGCTTTTATGTTGGACCCGATCCTGGGTGTACACCAGTATCTGGCGGGTCGCTTGTTTGGGATGGGACAGCAATTCCATGTAATTCAAATTGTTGCAGGGGACGTGGACTTTGCGGGAAGGCCAGGGGTACTCCAGGACGATTTCCGATTCCCAGGCCTGGAGGCCGGTGAACCTGTGGGAGCAGGACCAATAAGAGCCGATTATGAAGACAAGTAAAATGACGCCCCACAAAAAAAGGCCAAGTCCTTTGTAGGATTCGGTGTTTTTTAGTTCCCGCTTGCGGAGACCGGGATAGGCCAGAGCCGCGTAAATGGCGGCGCCCACAAAAAAGCCCGACAGAACGACAAGAAAAAAATCCTTCATAAGATCCGAAGAATTGCCGAAAACAAAGGTGGTCATGCCGGGCTCCTTGCCTGAAAAAGGCGTTTTTACCGCTCATGCCTGACGGTTCAAAAAAATCAGGATATTTTCAGGCCGGAGCACAAGACCTCCGTCATTTCCTCGCCGGCCTCCAATAGGCTGAACTGGCTGGACGGCAGGCACCAGTTGTATATGAGGCCGCGGATGTTATGCATAACCACCTGGGTCAGAATTGTGGAGGACGAGTTATCCCGAAATTCCCGGCGGGCCTGGCCCTCCTGTATCAACTCCTCCACAATGCGGTACAACTCCCTTTTTTCCGTCATTTGGCCGGACAGCTTGGCGTTATGGCCGATCTGAATCAAATAGGCCGTCCTTATCACGTTTTTTCCCAGCAGTTCCATGTGTTCAAAAACCAGACGGCAGAATAATTTCAGCTTGTCCGAAACCGAATTCATGGCTGCCAAGCGCGGGAATATCTCCTCCCGATAATGGGAGTCCGCCGCCAGAATCCTTTCCACCACCAATTGGTCTTTGGACTTGTAATGGGCGTAAAAAGCCCCTTTGGTCAAACCCATTTTACCGCATATATCGTCAATGGAAACATTGTCATACCCTTTTTTCATAAACATGGGTATGGCGGTTTCAAAGATCTTTTGTTTGGTGTTGCCGGACCGGCCCCTTGGGCGACCAATTTTTCCCCCGGACATGAATCCCCTCTCTGATTGCAGGTTAAGAAGCGAACAGGTTTCGGATCAGGGGGGTACAGATTCCCTGATTCCTCAAGTTTGTATAGGCTCGGAGGGCAAGGTACAAAAATTGCTGTTAATCGTCAAGAAAGATTGACAAAATCGTCTCAGTAACGTACCTTGGAATCATACCGGGGTATGTTTTGTCGTACGCTTCGGGGTCTTGCCGCAAATCCAATCATTCTTATTCATCATTTAATGTGCATCAGAGGGAGGGGCTGTATGAATGATTTTCAAACCACTACGGTTCAGGCGCTGGCTATCAATTCCGCAAAAAAGAACTGGGACCTGCTGTTCACCAACCTGGAGGACCGGGCGGTTTTGTACAAGGATTTTGATAAGAAATCCAATAGGATAGCCAATGGGATAAAAGCCTTGGGGCTGGGCGCCAACGACCGTATTTCCGTGATTTTACCCAACGGCCTGGAATACGCGCTGGCGGATTTCGGGATTTACAAATCCGGAGCCGCTTTGGTTCCGTCCAATATGATGGTGGCGGAAGGAGACATCGCCCACATATTGCAGGATGCTTCCGTGAAGATGGCCTTTGTCCACGAGAGCATGGCGGAAAAGGTCCTGGCCATGCAAAAAAATCTGCCTTTGTTAAAGCAAATTGTGGTGGTTGGCGGCGCCAGCCGGGACGGCCTGACGGGATGGGAGGATTTTCTGGCTCAAAATTCTGAGGAGCCGTTAACCCCCACAGCGTCCGAAGCGGACGACGCCCTGATCGTCTACACGGGCGGCACCACGGGCAAGCCCAAGGGGGTGTTGCACAGTCAGCGGGGCCTGTTTTTTGACGTCATCGCCCATGTGGTGGGGCTGCCCCTGACCCATAAGGACAAAATCCTGCTCATGACGCCCATGTCCCACGCCACGGGCTGGCTGCTTTTCGCCGGTTGCGTCAAGGGGACCAGTTTTTGCTTTGAAATGGTTTTCGACCCCTTCAAGGTCCTTGAAGTGATCGAGAAGGAAAAGGTCACCATGACCATGATGGTGCCCACCATTATCTACGTGTTCCTGGACATCCTCAAAGGCATGGAGGTGGACACCAGTTCGCTGCGCATCATCGGATACGGCGCCGCGCCCATCGCCGCCTCCCGCCTGGAGGAAGCCATGGAGCGTTTCGGCCGGATTTTCTACCAGAAATACGGCCTGGTGGAATGCCCCAACATGATCACCACCCTGACCGTGGAGGATCATGTGCGGGCCTTGGAGAAGCCTTCCATCCTTCAGAGCTGCGGCAAGCCGGACCATATGGTGTCGCTGAAGATCATTGACGATGACGGCAATGAACTGCCCATAGGCCAGGTGGGGGAGATTGTGGTCAAGGCGCCTTACGTCATGAGCGGATATCTGAACCTGGAGGAAACCACCCAGGAAACCCTCAAGGACGGCTGGCTTTACACCGGCGACATGGGCAAGGTGGACGACGAAGGCTACGTCTACATTGTGGACCGGAAAAAGGACCTTGTCATCACCGGCGGCATGAACGTATTTCCTGCGGACGTGGAAGCCTGCCTCATCAATCATCCCCAGGTCAAGGAGGTGTCCGTGATAGGCATACCGGACGACCACTGGGGCGAGATGGTCACGGCCTGCGTGGTCGCCGAGGAAGGCGCCGTAGAAGAGGAGCTGATCCAATTCTGCAAGGGCAAGGTGTCCAAGTATGCGGTTCCTAAAAAGGTGATTTTTGTGAAGGAACTGCCCAAGACCATCATCGGCAAGATCGACAAAAAAGCCCTGCGCGCGCCCTTTTGGGAGGAAAAATTAAGGCAGGTGAACTAAGCGGCTAAAAAATACTCCCTTGACGCCCGGTAACATTGGGGAGTAAAGCCCAACATAAGGGCGGTTGAAACCGCTGTTGCGCTTTGCAAAGGGCCGCAAGACGATAAGACGCCGTTTTTCAAAGAAACGGACGCGTTAAGCAATTGAAATAAAATGAACCTCCCCGCAGCGAACCGCGGCCTGTCTCAAGGTGTAAGCTCGGCAAGCCGCGGGGTATTTACCCACTCTAAAACAGAAAAGGGCCACGAAGGTCCGGCTCCCGAACAAAGGGAGACGGCTTTTGCGGCCCTTTTCTTTTGGGGGCGCCGGGTTCTGGCCCGTTTGTCGCCCTTGATTGTCTTCAGCCATTTTATTGCTGGAAAGGAGAAAGCCCATATGTCTTCTGAAATGAACCTGACCTTAAAACCCATAGGCAAGGTGCGGAACTCCGTTGCCGAGCCGATTTTGAATGCGAACGACGCGGATATTGAACTGGCCGGTAAAATGGAGGCGATTCGGGAGTTTCACAAGGGCCTCCAGGACGCCGTCAGCGAATTGGTCGTCTTTCCGGAGTGGGAGGAGCTTTTGGACGGCATTGAGGATTTTTCCCATGTGATGGTGTTGTACTGGCCTCATCTGATTGATCCGGAGCGCAGGAACCTGAAGAAAATCCACCCCATGGGCCGCAAGGACATGCCTTTGAAAGGCATTTTCGCCACCAGAAGCCCGGCCAGGCCCAACCCTGTATTGGTTACCGTGGCTCCCTTGGTGGAACGGAGCGGCAACGTGCTCAAGGTCAAGGGAATGGATGCGGTGGACGGAAGCCTGTTGGTGGACATCAAGCCCCATCTGCGGTCTTTCCACGGCGAAGACAAGCCGGTCATGGCCCCCTGGATGGAACAGCTTTTCAGGGAGTTGGACGAGCCTTAGCCCTCCGCGCCTTCTTCCGGCTGGGACGGCGCCGGCATATAACTAGATCAGGCTTGCTAAATTGCAGGGGGGCCGCTGCGCCTCCCTGCCTTACCCTTCCAGTTGCAGCAATGCTCTTTCCCGTTGACACCCCAAGCTCTTACAGCCCATAATTCCAATAAAAAGGCGTGTTCATTCATTTTTTCGGAATCGACCGGAAAGTCTGGTTATGTACAAATTCAAGAAAATAAACTCCCGGATTACGGCCTATTTGCTGGTTCCCGTGGCCCTGCTGCTGCTTGTTATGGGATGGACCGGCTATGACCTGGCCAGCGATCATTTGCAAAACCTCTGGGCCGAAGCGGCTACGCTGCAACTTCAGCGCGCGGCCCATCAGGTGGATATGCGCCTGAAAGAACCGAAAACCCTGATCAATCTGTTTGCAGACGCCTCGGGAAAATCCGGGGCCAGGCTGGCCCATGAGATCATTCTGGAGCAGCTAAGAAGCCTGGAAGGCGTGGTTCGGGCGGAAGTGACCGTCAACGACGAGGAGTTTGCGGAGCCGGAGGCCCCGGACATGCGGGGGAGGATGGGCCGCGCCTCGGGTTCAAGCCGCCGCATGGATCGCCTCAGTGAAATGGCGATTCGCCGGCGGGGCAAGGTCCAGGTGGCTGCGCCGGTTTTTGATACGGATGAGTCGGCCAAAACCGTTTCTTTATCCAGCGAGTTTTTGGATGAAGCCGACAACCCGGTGGGCAGGCTGGAAGTGGTTATGGAATGGAGCCATCTGATTCAGGCCGTGCAGACGGAGGGCTTTTGGAAAACCCGCGAGGCCATTCTTGCGGACAATCAGGGCGATATTCTGGCCTGCAACCTGCCGACGATCCGGAAATCCCTTGGCGAGAGCGGAGATCCCCTGGAGTTGAAAACCCTGGAGGCCATGAAGGCCAAGCCGTTCGGCACGCTCATACACAGTGAAAACCCCCTGGAATTCAGCGGGTATTACAGGCTTGATGAAGCGCCCTGGACTTTGGTCTTGATCGCTCCCGGGGATGAGGTTCTGGCGCCCATCCTGAGCTTCCGCAATTACTACATCGCCGGCGCGGTTTTGGAGTTTTTCATCATCCTGCTATTAATCCGCATGGTCATCATGAAAACCGTGGGATCCATCAAGGAGGTTTCGGACGCCGCGAAAAAGGTTTCCCGGGGGGATTACTCACCCCATCTTGCGACCAAATACAGGGATGAAATGGGAACCCTGGTTCGTGACTTCAACACCATGGTCGTGCAATTGGAGGAGCGGGCGCGTTTGAAAACCTCCATCAATCTGGCCATGGAGGTGCAGCAGAACCTATTGCCCCAGGATTCCGTTAAATTCCAAGGTCTGGACATCGCCGGGACGAGCGTGTATTGCGACGAGACGGGCGGGGATTATTACGACTTCATCCATTTCGACTCCATGGGGGAGCAGTGCATGGCCGTCGCCCTGGGCGACGTCTCCGACCACGGCATCCCCTCGGCCCTGTTCATGACGACCGCGCGGGCCTTGATCCGGTGCCGGGCCTCTCTTGGCGGCGGTCCGGCCGCCATCGTGGAGGATGTGAACAGGCTGTTATGCCGCGACACCCAGCAATCCGGCGCTTTCATGACCTTGTTTTACCTGGAGCTGAACGCGGGAAATAACAGGCTCACCTGGGTGAGGGCCGGGCACGATCCCGCCCTGTTGTACGATCCGGCCTCGGACGCTTTTGAAGAGTTGGGCGGCAAGGGGCTGGCCGTGGGCGTACGCTGCCAGTGGGGGTATGAGGAGAATCATTCCACGGCTTGGGGGCCGGGTAAGATTATCCTCCTGGCCACGGACGGAATCTGGGAGGCCCGCAATCCCCGGGGAGAGCAGTTCGGCAAGGAGCGTTTTAAGGAGTCCATCCGGCGGCGCGCTCATTTGGGGCCGGAGGGAATCATTCAGGGGATCTTGGACGACTTGGCCGCCTTCCGTCAAGACGCGGCTATTGAAGACGACATCACCCTGGTGGTGATTAAAGGCGAATCCTGAAAGACAGCATAGGCGTCTTTAGGATATAATGCCTGCACGCGTTCAAAGAAAATATGGCCCCTGGCCGGCGCCGGAATCCGGGCATGATGGATAATCATTAGGGAGAGACCATGGACGAGGACAAGGCGAAAATCCTTATCGTTGATGACGAGAAGATCCATATCAGCGTTCTGGCGAAATTTTTGTCCGATGATTATGACGTTAGTATCGCTTTGAACGGCGCCGAGGCCCTGATGCGGGCCAAGGCCGATCCATCTCCTGATTTGATTTTGCTGGACGTGATGATGCCCGAAATGGACGGCTTTGAAGTCTGCCGGCGGCTGAAAAGCGACAAGTCCCTCAAAAACATCCCGGTCATTTTTCTCACCACCAAGGACGACGAAGAAAACACGGCCAAAGGCTTTGAACTGGGCGCGGTGGATTTTATCCGCAAGCCTTTCAGGCCGGCCGTGCTGTCCGCCCGGATTCGCACCCATCTGGCCATGTCCAACCAAAAGCAGCTTTTGGAGCAGCAGGTCAAGGAGCGCACGGCCGAGCTGGTGAAATCCCAGAAAAAGCTCCGAGACGCCATGGGCAACCTGTTGACCATCCAGGTGGCGCCCGGGGTGTTGTGGGTGCAGGTTCCCGAGGCGGACTTGCGCATTCTTTGCGGCTGCCCGGGCGAGGTGGTCAAACTGCTGATGCTGAAAGGGCTGAATGCCCCGGCCTTTAAGGACGGCGTGAATTTCGAGACCGGACCTAACGTGATATTGCTTTCCGACTTGCTGGTCCAAAACGGCCAGTTCGCCAATTTGTCCGAGTTTCCGGTTTTGCAAATGCTGTACCGCCAGGGCATGATGATCCCCGGCCACCCTAACAACACGGGCGTCAAGCCCATGCTCATCGGCTCCGCGGAACAGGTTCGCGCCCAAATGGAGTATATCCACCATGGCAATTACGGGCTTTTGAGCAAAGAGGAAATCATGGCCGCAGGGATAGATGAGGGCCTGGCGGAATCCATGATGCGCGTGAAGCTGAAATTTGCATTCGGCAAGATCAAGAAGCCATATGAGTTTTTGGACACCCTGGAGATCGACGATACTCTTCAGGAAATACGCAACGGCGTTTTTGTGCGGCGAATCGGGTTTAACCAGTTTCGTTTCCATTACCGCGAACGATTCGCCGATATTGACCTGAATCTGCCCAAAGACGTCCACTATCCCTCGCCCTACCCCCTGGGGCGCCATCGCCTTCAGCGCCATTATTTTTCCGTGCTGCACACGGGCGAAGGCGACGGCTGGAACACCAAAAAGCCCAGCATGAGCAGCGTGCTTATGTTTCAGGGCCGCATCTATCTGGTGGACGCCCCGCCCAGCGTCATGAACGGCCTCACCGCCCTGGGCATTGACATCAGTGAGGTGGAGGGCATTTTTCACACCCATTCCCACGACGACCACTTTGCCGGCCTGCCTGACCTTGTGCACACGGACCGGCGGTTGAAATATTTCGCCACGCCCCTGGTGCGCGCGGCCGTGGCCAAGAAGTTTGCCGCCCTGACCTCTTTGCCCGAGGAAAAATTCGAACAGTTCTTTGACATCCACGATCTGGAATTTGATGCATGGAATAAAATCGGCGGCTTGGAGGTAAAGCCTGTGTACTCCCCTCATCCGGTGGAGAACAACCTGTTTTTATTCCGGGCGCTGGACTGGAACGGACACCGCACCTACGCCCATTGGGCCGACCTGACCTCCTTCGAGGTCCTGGATAAAATGACCGGCGAGGGGCCGGAAGACGTTCCGCCGGATTTTGCGGAAGCCGTCAAGAAGAGTTATTTGATCCCCGCAGCAATTAAAAAACTCGACATAGGCGGCGGCATGATCCACGGCGTGGCTTCTGATTTCATGGATGACGACTCGGAACGCCTGATACTCGCCCATCTGGAACGGGACCTGACCCCGGAGGAAATGGAAATCGGGTCCGAGGCTTCATTCGGGGCGGTGGACGTCTTGATTTCCGGGGAACAGGGGCATTTGCAACAAAAGATTTTCGATTATTTAAGGGAGATGTTTCCCGAGTCGTCTGAGGACGAAATCCGCATGTTGATGAACGCGCCCATTGTGGAGCACAACGCAGGCGCCATTCTCACCAAAAAAGGCGAGGACGCCGATTTTGTCCGCATGCTATTGGCGGGCGCGGTTTTGTTTGTGGACTCCGAGCTTGGCATAAGCAACCAACTGGGGTTCGGCTCTTTTATTGGACTGAAGCAGGTTTTCGAAAAAGACGCCAGAACCTCGGGAACCTACCGGGCTGCCTCTCATGGGTCTTCGCTGCATATCCACAGGCGGCTCTTCAGGACTTTTTTGAAGAATAACGGAATCATGGAGGATTTCGCCGAGCGCTTGAAGAAAATCCAGTTTCTCCGCCGCACCTGGCTGTTCGGGGAAAACACGTCGTTTTCCTTTCTCGACCGTCTTTCCAAACAGGTTAAAACCACGTATTTCCTGGACGGGGCTCAAATCGATTTATGCTCGGACGCGGGCCTCTGCCTGATAGAACAAGGGGGGGTAACCGTGACCAACGGCGCCGGAGGCGTCAAAGGCGAGCTCAAGGCGGGGGATTTTTTCGGCGAACATTTTCATACCAAAGAGAATTTTGAAAGTCCGGTTTTTTCGGCCAAAGGCGATTGCGTTTTAATCAACATTCCCAGGGATGAGATTTTCAACGCCCCCATCGTGCATTGGAAAATCTTGGAAACAAGACGTAAAAGAGTCCGGGTGCTGTATTAAAGGAAGGCGCTGCCGAAATGTTGGGCCTGAAATCCGGCGCTTTGCGATCCAGAATGGATAAGATGGGGATCGACAAAAGAAGGCCGCCCTCCCCTTGATGGTTTTTTTAAGAAGGTTGAACCATGTCCAGGGCGCCCATGGTATGCCGGGAAAACAGGGAAGTCACTTTGGGATTTCGGCCCAGGCCCTGAGCATGCAGCTCCACCTGGAGACCTTGTTCCTCAAAGGCTGACTTCCACGAATCCTCCTCGCCCGCCAGATCCTCCTCAAAATGCACGCCGGAAACCAGCATGAAGGGCGCCAGCAGCACGCGTTTGAACCCTTTGTCTTTGACCTCCCGCACCACGTCCTCCTGCTCGGGAATGCCCTCTTCCACAACGCCCACAAAGGCTTTTTCGCCGTAAGTCTTTCTCAAGACGCTGGCCATGGCCGTGTACATGCTCCAGGCCGGATGGTCCGTGCCGTGGCCCACCAGGACCACAGCCTGATCCTTGGGGCCTTGGAACAGGGGCTCAAGAATCCCGGCGACCTCCATGCAATCCTCGGGCGAGGAAAGCAGCGGCAGGCCCATGGAAATTCTGATGAGGCCGGATTTGGCGTCGTCCACTAGTCGATAGAACTCGTGGCCGCAAGTGAGGTGCAACGATTGCAGCACCGCCCATTCATGACCAGCCTGGCTCAACAGGTCGAAAACCTGGTACGGATGCAAAACCTCCCGGCCCGCCTTTTTACGAAGCTTGGAAGCCACCATCCGGGAGGTGAAGGCCCAGTGGATGTCGTGGCCGGGAAAGGTTTTTTTGTAATAAGCGTCAATGTCGTCGTACGCGGCCATGGCGCGGGTGGATGTTCCGAATGCCGCCAATATAATGGGAATGTTCATCACTATTCTTCCTGATGGTTATGTTTCTTCAATAAAATGGAGTAATTGATTCGTTCCTGAAAGCGCTTGGTCCGCAAGCTGGCTGTATCCAGAACAATGGAGGCGGCCCCGGTTTCATCCTGGGAATTGACCGTCCAGGGGCCGTGGCCTTCCGGCGGGAGGATAACCCCGGATTGGTCATGGGAGCTGTATGCCAGGGCAAGGCGGTCCAGGGTCCTGCCGCCCATGAGCATGTAGTCGTCAGGGGCAAAGCATTCCTCGGAAACCACAACCAGGTCGCAGCCTTGCTTGGCCAGGGAAACCGAAACCTCGGGGTGTTTTAGAGCCTCCTTTTCCAAAAAGGCCATCCTGAGCGGGCCGAAATCCACAGTATGCAAGGGTTCATCGGGATTTTGAGCCAGGCTGGAAAACGGGGCTGTTTGGGCTATTTTTCCCGGTTCAGCCAGGATTGCCATGGCCGGCGCTCCGTTTTCCTGCAACAGGGCGGCCGCAGCCATGTTATGTTCATTGGCCAGGTTCTTTAGAGATTCAACAGGATTGTCCTGTGTAAAATTCTTAGGTAAAACAGCCAGCCGGGGCGCATCGCCGCCGCCCATTAAGACGGTTTGCAAAAGGCCTGGAATATCGCCGCCGGTGAGCGCGGAAACCCTTATTTTTCCGGGTTTGGGCAGGTTCAGCCAGTCGGTCTGGTCCGGGATCATCCTGAGATCCAGATAGATTTCTCCGTAATATCCGGGCTTTCTTTGCTCCATGATTTTACGCCTGCGGCTGGAAGCCAGTTTGCCGTTTTCCAGCAGAGGGAGATCCGCGACAAACACGGCGGAATCCTGGCTGGATTCCACTAAAAGCGCCTTGCCCTTATGGTCAATGACGCAGGATTGAGCGTCCGCGCAATCCATGAGCCGATCCTTGCCGGTGCGGTTGCAGACCGCCATGGCGAATCCGTTTTCCAAGGCTCTAAGCCGCCAGAGGTCCACCGGGTCCATGCCGGAAGGAGGCCAGTTAGAGGGAACGGCCACCAGGTCCGCGCCTTGCAAAGCCAACGTACGGGGCATGAGGCCGTAATAGGCGTCCGAGCAAATCAAAACGCCCACCCTGCCCCAGGGCGTTTTAAAAACCGGGTTTTGGTTTTCGGACCCAGGGCAGGCCCAGCGGGCCTCGCCGTTTACCTTGCGGTAGGTGCATATTACCTCGCCATCCGGCCCGATCACCACGGCGCTGTTGTACATAATGCCTGTGCTTTCGTCCTTTTCAGGCATGCCGACCACGATATAGGCCTGGTTTTCCCGTGCGATGAGGGCCAATGCTGAAACACTAGGGCCTGACAAGGGCTCGGCAAAGGGAAAAACGTCCTGCCTGCCGGTGAATGAGTAGCCGGACACCCCCATTTCCGTATTCACGATGATTTTAGCGCCATGGTCCGCCGCCTTGCGGTTCAGTTCGACCAAAGCGGCCCGGTTTTGTTCCGGCTCTTTATATTGTACATTCAGGTGAATCAGCCCGATTCTTAAAGCGTGAGTCATGTTTGTTTTTTTTCCTGTATTCATGGTTGCAACCGCTCACCCTTTCCGCCGGCAGAGGCCGGACGTAAGGCAGCAGTTCCAATGGGTTATCGCAGCTTACCCCGAAAGCGCCCAGCGAGACGGCATGGTCGAAGCGGCTTTTCAGGTCGTGCGCTCCCCACAAGTATACAATAACCGGGGCTCCGTGTTTGTTAAATTCTTCAAAGCCCCGATAGGGAAAGGACCCCATAAAAAAGGGCTAAAGGCGACAAAAAACGCGCTGCATTCCCAAAACTTGTTCATTCAGTGCAGCCTTTGTAATATGATATGGGTTTTCCGGCGCCTGGGAGCGGTTTGCAGACGCCGGAAAACCCTGGGTGGAAAAGCAGGCGATCCGGAGGAGACATCCTCTATAGCCTGCTTTTCCGCTTACTTGTCTAATCCCCGGCGCCAGCTTGAGGACGCCGTGCATCAGTCCATTTATCCCGAAAGCCAAACCCTAAAGCCTTGAGCGCCAAGTCCAGAAACTCTTGACCGGTCATGCCGCCGGAACAAGGCGCCAGTTCGTTCCGGTAATCGTTGAATTTGGAAAAATCGCCGGATACGGAGCACGCGGCCAACGCGGCCTGGCCTCCCATGATTTCAGGCAGGCAGGTTTCCGGCAAAAGCCCCCAGGCGTATTTATCTTGAAGATGCACCAAAGCCATGATGGCGCCGGCGGCGGCCGGATCTTTGTCCATGCACGAAAAATTGTCTTTAAGCAGGCGCTGGTCCGCGTCATCCAGCCATGCGCCCATTCCCCGGAGCATGGATTCTTTGGTTGCCCCAAAACGCTGCAAATGGATGCGGCAGGAGCGTTGCCCCTCCGGGCTCATGCCGTTTTGCTGCAAAAGGGTTTGCCTGATCGCTTTTTTTACGGCCAGACCGATCAATTCGCCCAATTTGGAATGCTTACCTGCTCCTGTCAGGGGCTTGCCCGTGTTTAATTTGGAAGCCACTGCGATTTGGTCCGTGCCGGTGCCTGTGGCCAGGCCGTCGGAGTATCGGGAGTTGACGGCCAACTCCTGCAATACGGCGGTCTTGGCCTCCGTGGCGGTCATGACCACCCGGACCATGGCGCCCCTGGCAAGCTCCTTGTTAATGCAGATCATGGTATTGATGGTGCCGTGGGGCGGCGGCTGGGGCGCTTCCAGCTTTTCGTGGCCGGTTTCGGTCTCCAAAAAGGAAGCCGGATCGCCGACCCGGCCTGCGTTGGATTCCACGCCGCCGGTGCAGGCGGCGACCACTTTAAGGCCGCGAAAGGACTCCACGGCCACGGCTGCGCAGTTCATGTTGGCGGCGGTGCCTAAAGTGGCCCACTTATCCGAGCCAAGGCCGTGTTGTTCGCACGTCATTCTGCGGTATTCGGCGGGATCGTCCACGGCGGTCTTGTGCGCGGCGTGCATGTGGTTTGTCGGCTCGCAGCCCTGCTGGTTGTAGATGCCGTCATAATCGTCGGCCAGGCCGCCGCCGGCCCGGCATGTTGAAACGACCCGATGGGGCGAGGTAAACCGGACAAACAGGATTTTATCCTTCCGGTGCAGTTCCATGCCGTCATAATACTTGTCCATGAGCATCAATCAAATCCTTATGTATCGAATCCCTCCAGCGGGATTACTCTGTCAGTTCTTCAATTTCGCCCTCGATATCCAGATATTCCTGCATGAGGGCGTCCTCCATTTCGTCCGAGGCGTTCCACATGCCCCGTTTGATGGCCTCCAGCAGCTTGTCCAGGATGTTTTGCAAGGCGTATGGATTGACCTCTTTCATCCAATCCTGCATTTCCCGGTCCAGGGCGTATTTATTAGCGACCCGCTCGTACATCCAGTCGTCCATAACGTCCGCCGTGGCGTCCCAGCCCAGCATGACGTCCATCATGTGGGAGATGTCCCCGGCGCCTTTGTATCCGTGGCGTTTGAGGCCGTCCAGCCACTTGGGGTTGATAAGTCGAGACCGGAGAATATGCTTGGCCTCCTCCTGCGTGGTGCGCATCTTTACCCGTCTCGGGTCGGAGCTGTCCCCCATTAAGGACAAGGGCGCCTCGCCCCGGACGGTTTTGGCCGCCACAATCAAACCGCCGTAATAATTGTAATAATCCGTGCAGCTCATCATGTCGTACTCGCGGGAGTCCTCATTTTTAACGGTGGCGTCCATGCGGGATAAGACCCTGCGGAAGGTTTCGGGCTTTTGAGCGCCGTAGGTTCCTTTTCCATAGGCGTGGGAGGAATAGCGGATGTAGTTGGCGGCCAGGTCGTTCTGCGTGTCCCACTGCTTGGATTCCACCAGTTCCGCAACGCCCGCGCCGTAAGCGCCGGGAGGACAGCCGAATACCCGGAACGTGGCTTCCCGAAAGGCTTCGTCTTTACTCATGCCGGATTCCATATAGGTTTGCATGTCCGTGACCACGTGCTTGCGGATCAGGTTGGATTCCTCGGGCTCGTCCAGGGCGGCGGCCATTTGGGCCGCTTCATCCAGCAATTCCATGAGATTGGGAAAGGAATCCCGGAAAAAACCCGATGTCCGGGGGGTGACGTCGATTCTCGGCCTGTTTAATTGCGAGTAAGGGATGACCTCCAGGCCTGCAACCCTGCCGCTTCCCTTGGCCCACACAGGTTTCAGACCATACAGATAAAGGATCTCGGCGATGTCATCCCCCCGGGATCGCATGGTAGGGCCGCCGTATATGATGATGCCTACGTTTTCGGGATATTTGCCTGTTTCCTCCAGGGCGCGTTCAATGAGCGCGTCGCCCAGCCGCACCCCCGCCTCCCAGGCGCCGGGCGTGGGGATGGTCAGGGGATCCACGGAATAAAAATTGCGGCCCGTGGGCAATATGTCCGCCTGCCCTCTGGAGGGCGCGCCGGAGGGGCCCGGCGGAACGAACTCGCCGTTGAGGCCGGCCATGGTTGCGTCCATTTCTTCGGTAGTCCGGGCTATATTGGGCGCCAGGGACCCGGCGATGTATGCCAGGGTTTTTTCCAGCATGAGGTCGCGCTTGCCAACAGCGTCCTCGACAATAGAAGGGACGGCGTTTTTATCAAAACCGGTCTTGTGGAAATTCCCCACCATGGCCAGGGCGGTCTCGTGAGCCTGGCGAATGCAGTCTCCACCAGTTTTTCCGTTGTATTGAGGCAGGGTTTGGCCTTTGTTTTCCAATAGCACGTCCATGTCCCAGCCTAATGTTTGGCACACGGACTCCCGCAAGGACGGGACGTCCCCATTATCCAGGCGGGTGAGCTGGACAAGGAACTCCACCAACTGCTCGCCTTGGGGCGGAACGGAGAAGGTGTGCAGGCCGTCCTCGATCATGGTGTCGGAAAGCTCGTGCATGTAGGCATGGAGCTTTTCCAGGAAAGCGTCAAAGTCGGCAAAAACGCTTTCCTCCGCCGCCTCCAGGTCCTTGTCCAAATCCGCTTCCACAACCGCTTCCCAGACTAAAGGCTTGAGCACATCGCACTTTGCCGGATCTTCTTTTTTGGCGTCCTCGTATTCCTTGACCTTGGATTCCACCCTGGTCAGGTCTTCGTACAAGTCCGCGTTGGTGAAGACCGGGGTCAGGTGGTCGATTATGCAGCAATAGGAACGCCTTTTGGCCTGGGCGCCCTCGCTGGGATCGTTGATGATGTACGGATAGATGTTGGGCAGATCCATGATGGCCGAGTCGGGATAGCATTCCTCGGACAGGCCGAGAGCCTTGCCGGGCAGCCATTCCAGGGACCCGTGCTTGCCAATGTGCATGACGGCGTCGGCCTTGAACACGTTTTTAATCCATCGGTAGTGCGCCGGATAGTGATGGGGCGGAGAAAGGTGCATGTCGTGATAGATGGCTTCCGTGTTTTCGAAAAAGCCCCTGGGCGGCTGGATGGTCACGAACACATTGCCGTTGACGAATCCCGGAAACATCATTTGCTCTTTGTAGACAAAGAGTTCTCCGGGGATTTTTCCCCAATCGCGGGTTTGCTTCTCCCGGATGGCGGCGGGAAGATTTTCGTGCCAGGGATTGTATTCCTTGTCCGAGGCGAAGGCCTGGCATCGTTCCGCCATTTTATCGTAGGTGAGCCACCGTTGGTCGCAGGTCATGCAGCCCAGGATGCGTTCGGCCAGTTGCTGGCCGTTTTTAAAGCATTCCTCCACCTGGTATCCGTCGTTCTTCATCCTGTCCAGCATGAGCTTGACCGACTCGAAGCTGTCCAGACCCCGGGCGCAGCCGATCCGGTCGTTTCGGGGCGGGTAGTGATGAAAGACGATGGCGACCTTTTTCTCGCTGTTTTTCAATTTGGAAAGCCTGCCCCAGTTGAGCGCCAGGGAAACCATTTTGTTGCTGCGGTCTTCAATGGGCTTGTACCGGCTGAGCAGGGCCCCCGTAACCGGGTCAACGTCCTCTTCCTCCCGGCTGGCTACGGGCACGGTGATGAGGGCGCCGTCAAATTCGGGCTGGGCTGCATTGTAGGAGACCTCCATGGTTTTCATGCCCTGGATCGACTCCCGCCAAACCTCCTGGGGCTGCATGGTCATCATAGCCTGGATGACCGGGACGTTCATGGCGGGATAGAGTTTTTCGTACTCCTTGGAAACCATGGTGAGGGCGAACATCATGGGGTTGATCAGGACGTCGACGGCGGATTTTCCGTCCTCCATGAAAAATTTTTCCACCACGTAATCCGAGCCCCGGTTTTTAACCACAACGTCTTTGAAGCGCTGGTGAAACACCGGAATGACATTGGCGCCCCGCCGCTCTATCTCTCGTATAATGGCGTCAATATAGGCCAGATTGTTGTTCACCCAATAGGATTGATAAAACCACAGGCCCACGGTCAGCCTGCCCGGGCGGATCTTTTTCTCCTTATATTCCTCAATGGAGGGGATGCCGGGAAAATCCGGGTGGTATATTCCCTCCTGGGGCAAGACCTCGGGCAAAGGCGCATCAGGCGCCCGTTTGTCCAGAAAGGCTTCCAGATACCGCATAAGGGAGCAAAAATTCATGGCGCCGCCGTAGGATAGATAGGCGCAGATATCCTTCCATTCCGGGGAGTCGAATCGGGTGGAGTATTCCTGAGCCAGAGCCATGGATTCTTCGTCTCCGCCGGTGGGCTGGACATGGAGCAGGGGCTTGACCCCGTCCTCCTGTTCCATGGCTTCCACCATGGCGTCCCAGGCCGGGCAGGATTGCTTTCCGCCGTGGAGGCCTATGATAACGATATCGGAAGCCATGGCGCGTTTGACAAAGGAATCAATTTGCCTCTGGTCGAAAAGCTGGCTTTGGGTCCGGGCGAAAACCCGGGCCTGGCCGCCCTGGTCCAGAAAACGTTGAATTCCTCCGGACAAGGATTGGATCTCCATGGACGTGGCGCTGAAGTAGCTAAGGTTGAATTGGCTCATAAGTTTTCCCTGATAGTTTTTTAAGCGGCCGAAACCTTTTTAAGCAGCTTGAAAAGGGTTTGTGTCATAACGCAGGATAAAGGCGCCCCGGTTTCCTTGTTGTAATAAAGCCGGGAGGGACATTCCCCCGGGCAAACCTCCCTGGCTTCGCAGGTGCGGCACTCCCGATAGATGGAATGCTTGATAAGCGCCGTGCATATAGGCGGCGCTGCGCCCTCTAAAATGCTTCCCTTAAAAAATGCCGGATCTCCAATGGTTTGCCCGCAAGGATACACCCCGCCGTCAGGACTCACAGCCAGGCTTTGCCCCAGTTGAGCGCGGCAATAGGCCTTTGTTTTTCGGGTTGAAGAAGGGTGAAGCAGCCTCTCGGCCTCCCGAAGGACGATGGGGCTTTTTCTGCGGGCGTTTACAAAGTCAAGGCAGCGCTTCAAATTCACAAGCCCATCCACCAGCGCTTGATGAGAAGGCGGAAAAACCCCGGATTTCGGCTGCGAGCCTTTACGCACTAAAAGGTCCAAAGCCATGCCCTGGATGGTTGGGAACGCGGAAAGAAGCAGGGCGGTTTTGCCCAAGCTGGCGGCGTTATCCGCAGTAACGACAGTGGTGGTGCGGAACGGAACGCTATAATCGGTAAGGAGGGCCAGGCTGTTCAATGTCTGCTCGGCCTCGCCCCGTAATCTATTGTGAAGGGTGATGGAGCCGTCCAAAGAAACGCCCACTTGGACCTTATGGGCAAGCAAGGCTTGGGCGATACTGTCGTCAATAAGCGTTCCGTTGGTTTGCAGGCCCACGCTGGCCTGAACCTCTGATTTTTGAATATATTCGAGAATTTCCAGGACAACGCCCCAGGCCAGCAAAGGCTCTCCGCCCGTGATTTGAACATGAAAGCTCTCGGCGTGGGCGGCCGCCAGGTCAATGGCCGTTTTCGCCCATTCGGGCTTCATGACGTCGTTGTTGGGTTCGCCCCGGTAGCAATATTTGCAAGCCAGGTTGCATTTGCCGGTAACCGATAGGGTCAGGTATTTGATGGGGCGGTTTTCCATGCTTATTCTCCATGCAGCCCGGGCCGGCTGGCGGCCAGGAGCTTTTCCAGCAGTTCGGTGGAGCTGTTGCACAGGATCATGGACGAAGAATCCTTGCCGTAAATTGTCTGTGCGTCCTCTTTGGAGCGCAGGGAGAACACGGACTTGTGGGCGGAAAGGGCCGCCTGGATCAACCGGATGTTATTTTGGTTGGCCGGGCCGATTTCGTAACCGGCGTCCACAATCAAGTCTGCTTGGAGTGCGGACTTCAGGGCGTTATCCAGGGAGTCGCCGCCCACGGGCTCCTGGGGGCTTTGAATAAAGCAATCGGCTCCGATGGCGGAAGCCACAAAGCAGTCCAGGTCGTTGGCGTGCACGACTCCGGCGGCCAGGGAAAATCCGTGCTTGGAAAGGAGCCGGAACAGACCGGCCCCGCTCCCCATGCCGGAGTTTACAAAAACCTTTTCCCGGCTGGCTTTGGGGCGCATTTCCAATGTGCAAAGGCTCGCGTCATAGCTGGCGCCTTCGAATTCATAAAGTTCGGCCACCCGGTTTTCTGAAAGCACCTGTTCCGTGGGGCCGGAGCGGGCCTCCCTGCCCTTTGCCACGCACACGGCCATGTCCGATACCCTGGCTGCTACGTCCACGTCGTGGAGGGAGGCGGCCACGGCCAGCCCTTTTTCCCGGCAAAGCTGGCGCAGAATGCCCATGACTTCCATGCGGTGTTTCAAGTCCAGGTGCATGGTGGGTTCGTCCAAAAGAATGATTTCCGGCTCCTGGGCCAAGGCTCGGGCGATGGAAACCTTTTGGCGCTCTCCGTCGGAAAGCTCTCCCATTTGCCGGTGGGCCAAGTCTGCTGCTTTGACCCATTCCAGGCATTCCCTGACCACGTCCAGGTCTCGTCCCGACAACCGGCCCATAAATCCGGTGTGCGGGTGGCGTCCCAGGGAGACGAATTCAAACACGCTGAAGACGCCGGGGTTGACCTTTTCGGTCAGGACCACGGAAAGCCGTTTGGCCAAAGCCGAGGCGGAGTAATCGTATAAATTTTTCCCCTGCAGAAGGATTTTTCCTCTGACAGGGGGAAGCAAACGCGCCAGCGTGCGCAGGAGGGTGGTTTTACCAGCCCCGTTGGGACCCAGGAGCGCCGTAAATGTCCCGGGCGGAAAAGAAAGATCCAGGCCGTAAAGAACTTCCTTGTTCCCATAACCCACACAGAGGTCTTGAGTAAAAATGGCTGCATCGGGTTTACCATTCATGAGACCACCCTCCTGCGCAACAGTAGTCCGATAACAATGGGCGCGCCGAAAAAGGCCGTGATGGCCGATATGGGCAATTCCACCGGTGAGAACAGCAGCCGGGCAAGGAGGTCGCAAACACCGGTGACCACTGCTCCCAACAGGGCCGCCCCCGGCGCCAGTACATTGTTATCCGAGGTCCTGAAAACCAGCCTGGCCATGTGGGGGACCGCCAGGCCTATGAAGGCTACAGGACCGGCCATGCCCGTCACCATTCCGGCGAGGGCGCAGGCCGCCAAAAGGATGAGGATGCGGAACAAGCGAATATTCACTCCCATGGAAGCTGCATACTCCTCACCCAGCAAGAACGCGTTGAGGGGCTTGGAAAGCAGATACACGCCGAACGCGACAGCCCCTCCACCAAAAAACAAAATATATATTTCGGATTGATGAAATCCCGAAAAACTGCCTAATTGCCACAAAACAAAGCCCTTGACCTGCTCCTTTTCGGCGAAAGCCACCAAAATACTGGTCACGGCATGGCAAAGGTAGCCGATCATGAGGCCTAAAATTAACAGCGTCACCCCCTGGCGAATTTTCGCCGCAGCAGCCAGGACCAGCATCATGGCGCCGTAGGCTCCTGCAAAGGCGGCCAGGGTGGTGAGATAGGGCGCAATTTGGGTCAGCCCCAATTGAAGGGACGTAAGCATGACTACGCTCACCATGAGGGTGGCGCCGGAGGAGATGCCCAGGATATACGGCCCCACCACAGGATTCCTGAAATACACCTGGAGCAAAAGCCCTGCTATGGCCAGGTAGGCGCCGCCCATGGCGCTGGCCAGGGCCCGGGGAATGCGGATTTTCCACAGGATGGTTCCCAGCGTGCTTGCGTCGTCCCCGCTCATGATGATGTGCAAAGCCTGGCTGAAGTCGATTTTCACCGAGCCCAGAAATATATTGGCGCATAAGACGGCCATCAAGGCGGCGGACAAGCCAATAAACCCGGAGGTCCACCGTTGTTTGGATATTTGTGCAAAATTTTCCATCTATGCGTCTTTCTCGGGCAGTTCGGTAAAGTATTTCCGTTCATAATTAGGGTACAAATCAGGGTGCACAATGGCGGCGATCTCCAGCAAGATTTCGTCCAGTTTGTGCCCGGATTGGGAATAATGCGGCAAAGGCGCAAACACTTTGCCGGCATGCAAAGGCTGTATGGCCGACATGGACGGATTGGTTTTAGCCAGGGCTTCCTTGGACGTGGCGCCCGTCAAGGGCGTGCGATAGGTAAAGAGGATTTCCGCGTCTTCGCCGCCTGTGAGGAATCGTTCCATGGAAATTTCTATGCAGGAAGCGCCGAACACGTCGTCAAACACATAATCGCCCATGGCCAGGCCAACCAATTCGCCCACCCAGGCGTTGCCAGGCTCCACCAGCACGCGTTTTTCGTAGATGTCGCCCCACATGACTTTGGGGTGTTCCTCTGCTTGGGCGGCTTTTTCCGCGATTTCCTGCAGGACTCCGGCCACCTGGCCGAAATATTCCGAGGCTTCCGTTTCCTTTCCGAAAAAGGGCGCCAAAAAGTTTACGAATTTCATTTTGGCGTTCAAACACATGGCCACGGGCGTGGAGGTGATGAGGCACGGAATGCCAAGGTCCTCCAAAATGGGGATGACGGAGTGATCCCAGGTCATGGCCATTTCCGGGCCTGTTTTCTTAAGCACTTCAAAATCTATGGAATTATAGCTTCCCAGGAAGGCGATCTTGCCGGATTCCATGCCTTGAACCACTTCCGGGATGACCCATTCGTCCTTGGGAGCGGTCACGCCCACCAGCACGTCTTCGATAACGCCCAGGACCTTGAGGATGGAGATGTCAAAATATCCGTAGGCGGCAACGCTGCGCACCGGAGTTTCCACAATCCGGCTTTTGGGAAAGCCCTCCAAGGGGGGCTTGCCCCGGGGAACCAGCAAAAACTCCCGCTTGGCGCCGTCCCGAACCTTTACGTAGCCGTCCTCCAGGTATTCCACGGAAAACTCGCCCAGGGCCAGAAAGGAGGCGGGCGTGGGCGCGGCTTTTTCCGCATTTTTCTCCTGGATGGAGGCTTCGGACGAGGAGTTGCAGCCCGTGCAAAAAAGCAGGGCTGTAAAGATAAAAGTAGATAAGATCAATATTTTGTTTTTAAAATTAAGCATAACTACCCCGCATATGCCTTTCACCCCAGGGGGTGATGGAAAAAACGTAAAAAATCAGGCCCAGAACGAACAGGGCCATGCCTGCATAGTAAATGGGGATGCCGGGGTCCTGGCGGACCGTCAATCCCGCGTATTTGCGCCGAACCATGCCTCCTTCGGACCGGGGCGCAAACTCCGCCATGTGCACGGACAGGCCCTGGAACCGGGCGGGGCGGTTAATGCCGGCTTGGGCGGTTTTGGTTCGGCCTTTGGAATCCTCAAAAAGGAGCGACGCGGTCGCGTTGATGGCGCGGCCGTCAAAGGGGGCCATGCGCTTTCCCTGATAGGTCCGGGTCTGCAAGCCGGTCAGGGTGATGGTTATGGACGTGTTTTCCACCCTGGTCGGCCGGTCGGGCAATAGGATCAGGCTGGTCACCGTATTGGCGAAGATGTAGCTGGTCAGATACCCGGCCAGGATGATGATCAGGGAGTAGTGCATGATGTGCGGAGACAGGCGCAAAACCAGGGACGTCCGGCTCGGGAGCCTTTTCCGGTTGCGCCAGATGGCGTTCACCCGGTCCGTGGTGCACACAAGGGTGTTCAGGCAGAGCAAAGCCAGCAAAGCCAGCAGGAGGAAAAACCACCACGTCACGGAGATATGGGTCAGCCCCCAGGTTTTGGCCCATGATATTAGCGAAAGGTCCTGCAGGGGCTTGAACACATGCACCTGGCTTCTGATCAGAAAGTATCCGATTCCGGCGCACACGCAAAGGCAGGTCATGCACACGAAGGTAAGACGCACGCTTGCCAGGGCATGCCATATTTTTTTTATCAAGGCATCCATGTCGGCGGAAAAAACCTCCCCATATCCGGTAAGCAAGCGAACACAAAGGCGATGACCGCCCCAAACACGGCAGCCCAGGCGATGCGATGCGTTTCAAAAAAGCGTAAAAGATCCAGGTGCAGAAACAGGGCGTAATAAAACCATACGACCATGCCCGCGATGACGGCCGGATCCTCCCACACTATGGGGGCGCCCCATCCCAGGTAGGACCATAACTCCCCGCTGAACATGGACGCCGTGAACAAGGCAAAGCCCCAGACCGTCCACTTGCGCCAGGAGGCTTTGGCTATTTTGGCCGGGTGTTCTCCCTCAGGGGAAATCAGCCAGGCGCCGGCAACGCCCGCAGCGGCGAAAAAGCACGCCCGGGCGCCTGCGCCCAACAGCATGAACAAAAAGGCGAAAATGGTTCTCGTCCGGAGAAACGGCAGGTAATGGTCTTTGGGGAAGAACAAGGCCAGCAGGGATAGTGCGGCCAGCATAACGAAAAACAGCCTGCGCTCCCTGTTATCAGTGAAAGAGCGGAACAGGCAAATGCCAGCAAAGGCCCAGACCGCAAAATACGGCGCCTGATACAAGGCCAGGAGCGGATGCCATTTCATCAGGCGCAGAATGCATGAAATTCCGGCCAGGAGAAAGCCCAACCCCACAAAGGATTCTGCCAGTTTGTTCGCTGAAAAAAATGACGATAAGGCGGCTATGCAATGCGCCATGCATGCCCAGAAAAATATGGCTTTAAAAACAGCAGGTTCCATGATCCAAAACAAAAAAGCCCTGCCTGTCGGGGAACAGGCAGGGCATGATGCGCCCTACAAAGCGAAGATCACGGATATAACGAATCCGCATCCCGCCTTAGACCCGAAGGCGAATGGAACGGCAACGGTTACGGCAGGTTTCCTGGCTCGTGTATCATCCTACTTGCCGCGCCTTCCCATTTGCCTTGGCAAACAGTGGCTTGTGCAGCTTTCGTCCTCACTTACAGTGGCGGGTCCGCAGCGGATTTGCACCGCTTTCCCATTTTAACCCCAAAGGGTCCGTAACGACTAATTTTGCTTGGCTATAAGGTTTTTTTTAGCGCTCTGTCAAGGAAAAACGGGCGGAAGGCGTAAATTGCGTTGATGCGGCCTATGGATAAATGGGCGGCAAAAAGGGCCATGCGCTGATTTTGCCAGGCTGCCTGTAACAAAGTCATGGGGCGGGGGGAGACGCATAAAGACACTGGGTCCCCGCTTGCGGACGATCCTGAAAACCGGATCGCCCTTGCGGGGATGACGATCTGCACGGATGAAATAAAGTGATAGGAACAGAAAATCATTTGTTGGGTTTCGCACGTATGTTTTCGGCGTTGATCATTATTCCGGCGAAGACTGGGCAGCCTTCTTTTGAAATGTTCTGCAAGCTCTACCCAATCTACTATTTTTGATGGCCCGGCAAAAAGTTTCCGGGATTAATGCCCCCACAATCAGGGCCGGTTTTTTGTTGTTTTTATAGGGAATAATGCTTGCCGCAGGATCGGATTTATGCTACTATCCATAATTAATTCAAATAATTAATAGGAATACAATGATTCGAATCCGTGACAATAAGCAACTCCCCCTGTTCGACCCCTGGGCCTATCTCGGCCCCAAACGCAGAGCCATGCTGGACGCCTCCTGGGCCGGCCTCTTCAAGGAGCATTGCCTTCCCAATCTGCCCGTGGAAAAGTTGGCCGCCTGCTTCAGCCAAACTCAGGGCCGCCCCT
>NZ_FQZU01000045.1 GCF_900142135.1 Desulfatibacillum alkenivorans DSM 16219
TCCATCGCGGGCGCCGGCATGGTGACGGGCTTCCTGGTGGACGCAACCGCGGCTACGGGCATTGACATGGACACCACGGCGGACGTGATCAACGCGACCACCCCCGCCGGCAACATTATAATAGAAGAAACCAACGACGTGTACCTGTTCAGCGTGACGGCTCCGGCCGGCACGGTGGACGTGACCACCAAGGGCGCGGGCGACGTGACCGTCGGGACCATCACGGCGGCGACCACAGTGGACCTGACCCTGGGCGGCGCGGGCGACGTGCTGGACGACGGCGATCCCTCCACCCTGATCACGGGCACGGTCCTGACCGTTGACGGACCTTCCGCAGGCGCGGTGTCCGGCGACGTGACCGTGGAAACCACGGTGGGCTCGGTGGACATCGAGGCCACGGGCGACGTGACTGTGAGAGAAACCGACGGCGTCACCCTGACCAACGTGGTCTCGGGCGGCGACGCGGAGATCACGGCCGGAAGCACTGTGACCGTGGTTAGCGTGGATGCAACGACCCGGGCGGCCATCGAATCCGGCGGCAATATCACGGGCGGCGTGATCACCTCTCCTGAGGTTGCCCTGGAAGCGGCGGGCAGCGTCACGAACATCGATCTGGGTAACAACGGCGTAACCCTGGCGGTGCTGGCCGGCGGCGATATTGAAATCGACGGAACCAGCGGCGACCTGACGGTGGGCGCGGTTGACGGCGTGGATCAGGGCCTGTCCGGCGTGATCACGGCCAAGGGCGACGTCACCCTGGACGCAGCGGCCAGCCTGAACGTGAACGCAGACATCACGGCGGGCGGCGGCACGGCCGACCTGAGCGCGCTTGGCGGAAACATCACCACGGTGGACGGGGCTGTTGTGACCGCCTCCCTGGTGGACGCGGACGCCACGGGCTCCATTGACCTGAACACGGACGCCGACACGATAGTCGCTACCTTCAGCGCAGCCGGCGTTGCGTTCATCGACGAAGCAGACACCGTGACGATCCAAAACACCACCGGCGGAACCCTGGATGTGACCATCCTCGAGGACGGGGACATCCTGGACGGCGGCGGCAATAACGTGGACACCCTGTACGCCGAGACCCAGAACGGCGACATCACGTATGTTGACGGGGACAACCTGATCGCCATGGACGTACGGGCTCAGGGAACCGGCCAGAACGTGACCCTGACGGCGGGCGGAAGCCTGGACGTGCGGTACGTGGAAGCGGCCGGCGATACGGTGAACCTGAACGCTTCGGGCGACATCTGGGACAGCACGGGAACGGGCACAAGAGACGTGTTCGCCGGCATCCTGGTGGTTGACGCCAACGCCAATGGCGACGTGAACCTGGACACCGAGGTGCACACGGCTCATGCCGCGGGCGCCAACGTGGTGAACAACGTGACCATCCGTGAAGAGACCGACCTGACGGTGGGCGCCAACGGATTTGACACGGCCAACTCCGGCTCCATCGTGATCACCACGGCCAACGGCGACCTCCTGACCGTGGGCGTGCTGGACGCGGACGGCCCCGGGACCATCACCCTGACCACCAACGGTCCGGACCGGGATATCATCCTGGGCAATGACGTGACCGGCGCCAGCGGCAGCATCATGCTGCACGCATCCGGCGGCGTGAACCAGACCGGCGGCATGGTGACCACGGACGTGGGCGTGGAAGTGACGGCCGGCGGCGCGGTAAGCCTGGCTCAGCCCGGCAACGCCATGACTGAGATCGCGGTGGATACGACCGGTACGGTGGCCATTGACGACGATGCAGCAACGGGCCTGACCGTGGGTACGGTGAACGGCGTGAGCGGCATCGACTCCAACGGCTACAACATAGACATCGACACGGCCGGCAACCTCTCCGTGGATCAGTTCATCAACGCGGGTTCGCTGGGCGACGTAACCATTAACACCATCGGCTGGGTGGCCGGCGCGGGCGACATCACAGGCAACATCATTGACGTCACGGCCACCAACGGCATTGATATAGACACTGTCGGCAATATCATCGACGCCAATGGCGGCGCGGCCGGCAACGTGGTCATCGAGGAGTTGGACGATGTGACCCTCAGGGACATCGACTCCGCGGGCAGCGTGGACGTGACCCTGCTGAACGCCGGCGACATCATCGTGAACGAGATCGACGCAGCGACCAACGTCAGCCTGCACCTGCCCAACGGCAGCGTCCAGAACGACGGAAACTCGGGCACGGATATCGCAGCGGGCTCCGCCCTGATCATTGACAACGACGCGGGCGGCGCCATCACCGGCTACGCCAACGTGGACACCACGGTGAAATCCGCGGACATCCAGGCGGTGGGCGACGTAACCATCCACGAAACCGACGGCATCATCCTGACCCAGGTGACCAGCGATGACGACGTGTACGTGGAGAACGGCTTGAACGGCGACATCTGGGTGAACACGGTGACCGGCCTGACCTCGGTGACCATCGACTCGGACGGCGCCATTGACGGAACCGGCGCCGCCCTGATCACCACGCCCACCGTGGACCTGGATGCGGACACGGGCATCGGCGCAGGGACGCCCATCAACCTGGCCACGACCACCTCGGTGGACGCGGACACGGATACGGGCGCCATTGACCTGAACAACAGCGCTGCGGGCCCCGTGACGGTGAACAGCCTGACCACGGCTTCGGGCGACATCAATTATGAAAGCACGGCCGCCGGCAACCTGCTGGTGACCCTGGCCCGGACCGACAACGGCGACATCACCATCATCAACACCGATGGCGACATCACCTTGGGCGTGGTCTCGGCCATCGGCAACGACGTGACCATCACGGCGGCGGGGTCGGGCGGCATCGACGACGTAGTCGACGAACTGGATGCGGACATCTTCGCAGCCAACGTGGACCTGAACGCGGAGGACGGCATCGGAAGCTCGGAAGCCATCGAGATGGAGATCACCAACACCATCGAGGCGGACACCACAGGAGGCGCCATCGACCTGGATAACGAAGCGTCCACCCCGGCCATGGTGACCATCACGTCCCTGACCACGGGCTCCGGAGACATCAACTTTGATCAGTACTCCAAAGAGGGTTACACCGGAACCACGGACCTGACCGTGAACCTGGCCGCGGCCGGCGGAGCAGCCGCGGGCGACGGCGACATCACCATCACCAACACCACGCCTAACGGCGACATCCTCATCGGCACGGCCGCGGGCGGCATCACGGCCCTGGGCGATACGGTGAGCATCACGGCGGCCGGGTTCATCGACGACCTGCAGGCGGAACCGGATGCGTTCCTGGACATCGACATCACGGCCACGACCATGGACCTGAACGCAGGCCTTGGCATCGGCATGAACGCCGCCCTGGAAACCGAGGCGGACTTCATCACGGCGGACACCATGATAGGCGACGTCATCCTGTGGAACGAAGCCGACAGCCGGGTGGTTGTGAACAGCCTGACCACGGGCAACGGCAATATCAACTTCTTCCAGCAGGGCCTGAACACCTACGGCATGGAAGTGGATGTGGACTTCGTGGAAGTCCGGACCGACTACGGCCACGTGTACCTGCGGAACGTGGACAACACCCCGCTGGACAACACCTACGGCAACGTGTTCATAGGCGACGTGGCGGCCTCGGAAAAGATCTGGATCGTCACCAGCGGATCCATCCTGAACCTGGATGTGGACACCACCACGGTGATCTCGGCTCCCTGGGCTTACCTGGAGGCCACCAACGGCACCATCGGCGTCTTTGAACTGCCCATTGATGTGGACGTGACCGGCGCCTTGTTCATCGAGGCCGGAGGCCTGGACGACGGCTGGCTGTCCGCCAACCTCCAGGGCCGCGACGTGTACGCCCTGTACCCGGACGAAAGAATCCCGGGCCTGGTGCTGTTCAACTCCGAAGAGCCTGGCGCAGCTCCGGGCGTGGGCGGAGTTGTGGACGGCGTGAATCAGTTCACGGACTGGTACTTCCAGGGCATCGCCCAGAACCAGGCGGTGATCGGCAACGAGATCTGGCCTTACGTCCTGCAGCTGGACGTGTTCGGCGACTCCGTCTTTGCTCCGTTCGACGACCTGTTCATGATCGAAGGCAAGGGCATCACCCCGGAAGACGACGAATAACATCAACCCAGGTCCTTGGGGCTCGCTCTCCAGGGACCTGGTTCACCCCTTTTAACTCCATGAGCCCCAGGCGGACCCCCGCCTGGGGCTCCTTTGCTTCCACGCCTGTTAAGGAGTTTTCCCATGAAAAAGCATAAAGTTTACGTCACAAGGGCTATTCCAAAAGAGGGGATAGAACTGTTAAGCCAGACATGCGAGGTTCGGGTAAATCCCCACGACCGGCCTTTGAGCCAGGATGAGTTATTTGAGGCTATTGCGGATGCAGACGGGGTAATCGGCCTGCTTTCCGAAAGAATCGACGGTACATTTTTTGATGCTGCGCCAAATTTGAAAGGTTATGCCAACTACGCTGTTGGGTTTGATAATATTGATGTGGAGGAAGCCACGAGGCGCGGCGTACCTGTTTCCAATACTCCGGATGTGCTGACCATCGCTACTGCTGAAATGGCCTGGGCGCTCTTGTTATCGGTTTGCAGGCATATTCCGGCATCCGACAAACTGGTGCGTAATGACGCCTGGAAGGGGTGGAGCCCGTTGCAGTTCATAGGGGCCGAGGTTACCGGAAAAACATTAGGCATTGTGGGCGCCGGCCGCATTGGACGCGCTATGGCCCAAATGTCCCAAGGCTTTAATATGAGGGTTTTGTATTTCAGCCGAACTAAAAAGCCTGATTTTGAAAAGGCTTTAAACGCCAAAAAAGTTGAACTGAATGAATTATTGACGCAGTCTGATTTCATTAGCCTCCATACCCCGCTCACGCCGGAAACCAGGCATATGTTCAATGCCGACTCTTTTAAAAAGATGAAAAATACGGCGTATCTTATAAATACGGCCAGAGGACCGGTTGTGGATGAGTCTGCTTTGGTCGAAGCTCTTAAGTCCGGCGAGATTGCAGGAGCTGGTTTGGATGTATATGAATTCGAGCCTAAGCTCACGCATGGGCTGCGCGAGTTGGATAATGTGGTTTTGGCTGCGCACACCGGGTCCGCTACTGACACAGCGAGAAGCAATATGGCTTTGCTTGCCGCGCAGAACCTGCTGGCAATGCTTGAGGGCGGAAATCCTCCCACCTGCTTGAATCCTCACGTACTAACATAAATGTAATGTTATATTGCTCCAATAAGTTGTAAAAGAATACTACATTGTGGTATTCATTATGAAGATCCCTTAAGGGATTTAGGAAGAAACCCATTTAATCCAACCAAATCAAGAGTATGAGGGGAAAATGAAGCACTGGCGCATATTATTGTCAATATTGCTGGTAGGAGTGCTGGCGACGAGCGCGTCGGCGGAAGAAGTGGTTGTATACACTTCAGTGGACAGAATGTTCAGCGAACCTATTTTGCAGAAGTTTGAAAAGGACACGGGGATCAAAGTCCTTGCCATGTATGATGTGGAGGCAAGCAAAACAGTTGGTTTGGTTAACCGTTTGATTGCGGAAAAAAGGAGGCCCAGAGCCGATGTATTCTGGAATTCCGAAGTCATCCGGACTATACAACTTTTGAAGGAGGACGTGCTTACTCCTTACAAGTCCGTGTACTATGATGATTTTCCTGCTACCTTTAAGGACAAAGACGGGTACTGGACGGGATTTGCAGGCAGGGCGAGAGTTCTTTTGATCAACACAACCATGATTCAGGAAAAGGATTTGCCGCCTTCCATTTTGGACTTTACCAAACCGGAATGGAAAGGAAAGGTAACCATAGCCTATCCGTTGTTCGGCACCACGGCTATGCATGTGGCTGCGCTTTATGACTACATAGGGACTGAAAAGACGGAGGCTTACCTGAAAGGGCTTGCAGCCAATGATGTGCTGGTGGTTGACGGCAATTCCGTGACCAGGGACCTGGTCGTCCAGGGAAAGGTTCCCGTAGGCTTTACAGACACAGACGACGCCCAGGTGGCCATAGACAAGGGTGATCCGGTTCAAATGATTTTTCCTGACTCGACGGGAATGGGAACCTTATTGATACCCAATACGGTAATGATGATTAAAGGCGCTCCTCATCCTGAGACAGGACAAAAGCTGATCGATTATCTGTTATCGCCTGAAACGGAAAAGGCTTTACAGGAAGGGGAGTCAGCACAAATTCCACTTCGCAAAGGATCTTCGCCTCCGGGGTTCAAGGCCATGGAGGTAGATTATGCCAAGGTTGCAGACTACCTGGAGCCTTCCGCGAAGTTTTGCCAGGAAATATTTGTGCGGTAATTCATGGCGGAGAACCTCATGGGCCGAAAGAGACTGTTGGCCTTTTCATTGCTGTTTTCAGGGTTTGTGCTTGCTCCCTTTTTGATGCTGTTTTTCAGCGCATTAACGAACGGGGAAGGAAGCCTATCATTTGAGAACCTGCATGTGTTGAAGCTGACCTCCAGGCAATGGGTTCTTTTGGGCCGAAGCGTGTTACTTGGCGTGGGCGCCTCTTTGGGATGCGTAATCCTTGGGGCGCCCATGTCTTTATTGTTGAATCGCACGGATGTCTGGGGCCGCTCTTTTTTTAGAAAGGTTTACTGGCTTTCCCTTATTCTTCCTCCCTATATTCAGGCAATTGTCTGGTCCAAATACATACCGGGCGGCATCGATTCCGGATGGACCGGAATGACCGGTTTGCCCGCTGCATTTTTTGTTTTCATTCTTTCCTTTTACCCCATTGTAACGTTGCTGGTTTCGTCAGGGCTGGAGGCCATGGATCAGAGTCTGGAGGAAACTGCCAGGCTTCACCGGGGTCCGTGGGCGGCGATGCGAAAAGTAACTTTGCCTTTGCTTTTTCCGCATATAGCCTGCGGGGCTATTTTGGTTTTTGTTTTTACAATCATCAATTTTGAAGTGGCGGATATTTTACGTTTAAAGGTATATCCGCTTGAAATATTTATTTTTTTTAGCGCCTACTATGATGAGAAATCCGCTACAATATTATCCCTGCCGCTGATTTTTACGACGTTGATATTTGTTTGGGCCCAAATGCGGTATATGGGCGAAAAATCCTATGTCAATCTGGGGAGAAGCCAAGGCGGAGGCATCGTTTACTCCCTTGGAAGGCGTCGTTATGTCTTGGCCCTTTTTCCTGCGGTAATAACGTTTCTTGCCCTGGCGGCGCCTATTCTGGCATTATTGAAGGGCGCGGGGAATTTGGTCAACTATGGGAATGCATGGAAGGGCGGCGCCGGGGCGGTTTGGTATAGCTTGTGGACCTCCGCCGCGAGCGCTGGCGGCATGGCGCTTTTTTCCTTTCCTGTGGCGTACTGTCTGGTTCGAATGCGTGGCGGACTGAGGGGCGTGCTGGATTTTTTAATTCAGACGCCTTTTGGAGCTCCTTCCATCGTGTTGGGCATAGGGTTTATTACTTTGTGGAATCAACCTTTTTTTGACGCCGTATACGGAACCTCGCTGTTGCTGATATTAGCTATGATAGCGGCATACAGCCCCTTTGTAATCAAGGTGATTTCAGCTGGGATAAAAAGGGTGGATGAAGACCTGGAAAGCGTTGGCAGAATGGGCGCCGGTCCACTGAAGGTTGCAGCACGGATACTTCTGCCGTTAACCGCGCCCTCGCTGATTGCGGGCTTTGCTGTCGGGTTCATATTATCTTTATCCAACCTTGGCACAAGCCTTTTGGTTGTCGCTCCGGGCAGGTCCACTTTGCCTATTACGATTTACAACTATCTTCATTACGGAGCGGATGAGACGGTTTGCGCCCTCAGTTTGTTTTTACTTGCGTTAACGGCCGCGTCCCTGGCGCTGCTCCTTCTCATCTATAAATACTTATCGGGGAGAGCCTGGAGATGATCCAAGTAAACCAGGTTTCATTTAGCAGGAATAAGAAGCCTATTCTTAGAGATGTGAGTTTGCAGGCTGAGCCAGGACAATGCCTTGCCTTACTGGGCCCTTCAGGCGCCGGAAAAACCTCCTTGCTTAGGATAATTGCAGGTCTGGAAACGCCGGACTCAGGGGAGGTCATTTTATCCGCCCAGGTTGCCACGAAGGGCGCCTTTGCTGCGCCGCCCGAAGAGCGAAAAACATCAATGATTTTTCAGTCTTTGGCCTTGTGGCCGCACATGACTGTGGAGCAGCACATTGCTTTTGTGGAAAGGGGAGACGGCGAAACCGGAAAGGACCTGCTGACCCGGATGAAGTTAGACGGCAAGGAGAAGCATTATCCGGATCAGTTATCGGGAGGGGAGAAACAGCGTCTGGCCATTGCAAGAGCTCTGGCCTCCAAGCCAAGGCGGCTTTTGTTGGATGAGCCTTTCAGCAATTTAGATGAAATTCTCAAGGAAAATCTGCTTTCCCTGTTTTTAGAGCAGGTGCGCACACAAAATATTGCCAGTATTATCGTGACCCATAATGTCAATGAAGCCATAGAAAAGGCCGACTCCATGGCGATTATGGTTTCCGGCCGGATAAAGAAGTTCTGGATCAATAAAAAAGACAGGATAATCACTCGAAAAGAGGTTTTGGAATGTTTCGAGGAGTATAGATATGGGAAATAAATTGACCTGCCTAATATTGCTTGTAATAATTCACGGTACCGGATTTTTATGTCCGCCTTTGTTTGGGATGGAGGCGGCGCTATATGTTACGTGGGATGGATTTGAAGTGGATAAATTGGCTTCTATGTGGCTCATAAAAAGGCATATTTCGCCTGGAGCCGCGATTAAGGTTTTGCCAAAAGGAACGCCCATTGAAGAGGGCGTGCCTTTTGACGCGCCCGACGCAGGTATGGGCCGTAAGTTCAATCAATCCTCCTTTGACAACCTAATGGCCGCGTATCATCTGGAAGACCCCAAGCTCAAGCAAATCGCTTTGTTGGTGCGGGATATTGAATTAAACACGTGGGAAGCAAAGCGATATAGGAAGAGTTCTGAGATAGAGCTTTATTTTTTCGATCTGGTAAAGTCGGAATCGGATCGGGAAGTGATGTTTGAGAAAGCGGATCGTTATTTTGACGCTTTATATAGGACTGACGCCGGCATCCTGGAGGAAAATGCTCCGTGAGGGGGATGCTGGTTTTTTTTGTTTTAACTTTTCACCACCACCTTTAAAGTTTTAAAAAAAATAGCATGCTCTTAGGGAGCGCGCCTTTTTGCGGGATGCAACAGGAGAGCTGTTTGGGCAGCCCCTTTACGTGTTGGGGCCGGCGGTTCTCCTGATTTGTCAGTTCACGCCTTGGAGGAAAGATATGCCTCGGAAAATATCGATATTAATTCTGATAGGTGTTGCGGCGGCCATGCTTCTGAGCCCCCAACTAGCCCAAGCCCTGCCTGGAGATATAAACGGGTCCGGCCGAGTGGACGGGTATGATCTTATCAGTTTTGGTCTGGCCAATGGTTCTTCCTCCGGGGACGCCAACTGGAATCCGCAAGCGGACATGGATGGGAACGGCATCGTTGACGCTGCGGACCTTGATATGCTTTCCACGCATTTTGGGCGCGTAGGCGTGTCTTACGGACTGTGGGCTGCCAATAACTATTCTGACTACTATACCACCCTCCGCAAAATTTCCGACAAGAACAACATATTGTGGGAGAAGACCGGGTTTAACTATCCCAATTTTGTCGCCCCGGATATTACGGACGGCTCAGCCTGGGTATCGGAATCCAACAACAGCCGGATATGCAAGGTAGACGGCTTTGACGGGTCCAGGCTTGTCACCGTTAATGGAGTCTACTGCCAAAAAGCCAGCGTTAACTACAAGGACGGATCCGTGTGGATCGCGGACTCCTCGTTGAATGCAGTCGTGAGATTAGCCCCCGGCATTCCGGACGGGTACAATATTTCCACCGACACCGGGTTTCATAAAGTCATAACCGGTTTTAGCTCGCCCTACGGCATTTCGGTGGACCCTGAAGCTGGAATTGTCTGGGTTGCAGACACCAGCAATAGCCGCGTTGTCCGTTTGAATGAGGACGCAGCGGACGGCTACAATGTCGCCACCGACACAGGCAGTCATTTCGTGGTTACGAACTCCGGCGCCTCTGCGAACATGAACTGGCCCACCTGCGTTTCAGCGAATTACTCGGATGGGTCGGTTTGGGTGGCAAGCACATATAACGACAAGGTGATGAAGTTCAATTCCACAGGCGATGTCAAGCTGGTGGAGATTTCGGGATACAGCAATCCAACCTTCGTCCAGGTCAATCCCACGGACGGCAGTGTGTGGGTTATAGATGACTCGCTGGGCAAGGTGTTTCGCTACACAAAGGATGGGGCGTTAATATACGAGTATTCGGGCGTAGGCAGCGCCAAAAGTCTGGCGGTCAATCCTTTGGATGGAAGCTGCTGGGTAATGGCCAATTCAGACCCTACCATAAGACGCCTTTCCCCCAATGGCGCGCTGTTGGAAACCATGTCCGGCATTTACAGCATTAACTCTCTGGCTATTGTTCCTGATGAAACCATGTCGCGGTACCCCACGGCTGAAGCCTCTGCCAGCGAAAATGCGCCGGACCTGGGCGAGACCGTGAATTTTACCGGCGTCGGCTCGGATTCGGACGGCCAGATTGTGAAGTATGAGTGGGACTTTGACGGGGACGGCGTATTTGATTACACCTCGACCGATACGGGATCCACGGGCCACTCCTACGACACTCCAGGCATTTACACGCCGATCTTTCGGGTGACGGATAACGAATACCTGACAGCTACGGACTGCTCTCTGGTAATCCGGGCAGGCAGTCTTACCGCAATTGCCGGAGCGGATGTTGTCACAGGGACCGCTCCGCTGACCGTGAATTTCACCGGGACGTTCATTGATCCTGTGGATGGAAAGGTGGATACCTACCAGTGGGATTTTGACGGGGACGCCGGTTTTGAATACTACAGCGAGACCACCGGCAACGTGCAGCATGTGTATAGTGAAGCAGGCGTATACAACGCTGTTTTTAAGGTTACGGACGGCGCAGCCAATGACACGGACTCCATTCAGATAATGGTTTCCCAATCGCCCCCCAAAGCCACGGCTTCAGCCGCGCCTAAATCCGGAGAGCGCCCCTTGGTGGTGAGTTTGACCGGGACTGCCACGGACGCCGACGGAAGCGTCGTCTATTACGAATGGGATTTTGACGGGGACGGGGTTTACGATTGGCAATCCACCGTTAATGGACAGACTTCCATTACCTATTCCAATGCGGGGACATTCTCCCCTGTGTTTCGCGCCACGGACAATGACGGTCTCACGGACACGGACTCTGTGGCCATCAATGTAACCCTGATCCCGCCGGATGCAGTCATAACTTCCACGGCGACAACCGCTTACGCTCCCGGGACCATTACTTTCGGCGGAGGCTCCAGTACGGATGCGGACGGAAGCATAGCAACCTACGAGTGGAATTTTGACGGTTCACTGGGGGATGTCGAGACGGTTTTCTTCGACAACATGGAGGCCGACAACAATAATTGGGAAGCCGAATCCCCCTGGGCGATCGGCTCCACGGATGCCTACAGCGGCTCCAGGTGCTGGAGCACGGGCCATTACGGAAATTATGCAAATAACTTAGACGCTGATTTGGTTTTCGGCCCCTTTGATTTTACTCAGGCCGTCACGGCGACCCTCAGCTTTATGCATCGTATGGACATGCCGGACTATGATTACGCTTACGTTTCCTACTCGCTGAATAACGGCGCAAGCTGGTCCTATATTTGGTATGATTACTGGGAGGTCTCCTCGGGTTGGCAACAGAAAGTCCTCAGTCTGGACAATTACTGCGGCAAGGATAACGTGCTGCTTAAATTCAGGTTTTACTCCAACAACACCACCACGGAGGCAACCGGTTGGTGGATTGACGACGTGGCGGTGAAAACCCGGGGATACGCCTGGACATCCACGGCCAATCCCACCATAGACCATCAGTTTGCGGAAACCGGAGATTACACCGTCAGGCTTCGGGTGACGGATAATGACGGCTATCAGGACTACGCCCAATACAATGTGACCATAGCACCGGACAACCGGCCCATGGCGGACCTGAGCGCGGACGTGACGAGCGGCGCTCCTGGGTTGACGGTTAATTTTACCGGATCCGGGCAGGTTATAAGCGGAACCATAACGAGCTACCAGTGGAATTTTGGCGAGGAATACGTTTGGGTTGCAGACTACTACGCCAATGAAGTCGTGCGCCTTTCTTCAAACAGTTCGGAAGAGTTGGCGAGAGTGGGCGGCTTTAACTCTCCATTCTCTGTGGCGGTCGATTCCAACACCGGACGGGTGTGGGTCGCTGACTCCTATAACGACGCCCTGGTTTTGCTCAGCGCTGACGGCCGTTATGAAATTCAACGAATTACGGGATTCAACTATCCCACATATGTGTCCGTGGACGAGTCGGACGGCTCCGCGTGGGTTATCGACTCCAGTGCAAATAAGGTTTTCAAATACTCCGTCAAGGGAGAGAAGCTGGCGGAATACGGCGGATTCAGCAGCCCCAAAATGTCCTCCCTTAATTCCTCGGACGGCTCCATCTGGATTGCGGACGGATATAATCATCGCATTGTACATCTGGACTCGACCGGAGCCTTCCTGAAATCCGTGAGGGGCTTTTCCTATCCCGAGGGAGTGGCGGTCAACCCCAATGACGGGACCATATGGGTCTCCAACACCAGCGCCGGCAATGTCATCCGTTTGGACGCTTCGGTTCCCGACGGTTACGACATTTCTTTGGATACGGGAAAACACACGGTGGTCGGCGGGATCAGCGGTCCCTATGAAATCGTTGTGGATCCAACCGACAACACCGTTTGGGTGATTACCCCGAACGCCGACAAGCTCATTCATATATCAGCGGACGGAACCACGGAATTGTCCAGGACCGGGAGCTTTGTCGATCCCTATTATATGGCTCTAAACTGGGAAGCCGGACAAGTTTGGGTCAGCAGCTATTACGGCAACTACGTGACCTTGCTGGATGAGGACGGCCAGGAAATCAGGCAATATACCGGATTTTATTATCCGAGGGACGTGGACGCCGCCCAGAAAGCAGGAACCATCCAAACAACCGCCAATGGCGGCAGCCAAAGTCATACATACAATTCTCCAGGCGTCTATTACGCCGCTTTGACGGTCACCACCGCGGAGGGCCTCACGTCCACGGATACCGTTCAAATTACGGTCAGAGCCTTGCCTACCGTGACCGCTGAGAGTTCGGTCGCGGCGGGATCCGCTCCCTTGGAAGTCTTTTTATCAGCAGATGCGCAGGACATGGACGGCCCCATCGTCTTATATCAATGGGATTTTGACGGAGACGGCAGCTTTGATTACTCCTCCGCCTCCGTCAGTCCGGTGCGCCATGTTTACTCCTCGGGCGGCGTTTACAACGCAACGGTAACAGTGACGGATGCGGACGGCAATACAGCAACAGACAGCGTAACAATTACGGTAGCTGACGCTAATCCTGCCGCTTATGCCCAGGCCGCCCCCAAAGACGGTTCTGCGCCCCTGACCGTGGCCTTTTCCGGCTCCGGCTCGGACCCCGATGGACAGATCGTCAAGTACGAATGGGATTTTACCAGCGACGGATCTTACGAATATTCCTCCACCAGTACCGCGGCGACAAACAACGTATACAACTCGGACGGAACATATACTGCAACCTTGCGGGTGACGGACGATGACGGCCTCACGGGGACGGATACCGTCTCCATAACGGTTTCCCAAAGCGGAACCCCGAAAGCCATGCTCGATGGAGATCCCACCCGCGGCCATGCCTCGTTGGATGTATGCTTCTTTATCCATGGCCAGGACCCGGACGGATCGATCAGCGCCTATTCCGTGGATTTCGACGGCGACGGACAGTCAGATGCCGACTTTGCGTCTCCGCCCACGGTTTTTGGAGACGATGCGGAACTGGATTACAATAATGGAACGGCGACCGGAACTTGGGCCAGGACCACCGAGGAGGCTCATTCCGGATCCTATTCCTGGACGGATTCTCCGGATGGAGACTATGACCCCAGCACGGATTATGAACTTCAGTCTAACACCATAGACCTTTCTGCGGCGACGGCCCCCAAACTTGTTTATTGGGAGAAGTACGCGCTTGCCGATAGCGATTATATTTATACCTATGTCTCCGGCAATGACGGCGGCTCTTGGACCCAGTTGTATTACACCGGCCATAACGTGACGCAGGGCTCCTGGACCAGGAGGGAGTTTGATTTGTCCTCCTACGCAGGTAACGCCACGGTAAAAGTCAAGTTCCGGATTTTAACCAATGCCGGGACGACGGCCGATGGCTGGTATCTGGACGACGTCTTTGTGGGCGATTGCGTATCCCACACATACGGCGCCCCGGGGGCTTATCAGGCCATTCTTACGGTTACGGATAATGAGGCCAAAACCGCCACGGATAAGGAAGCCATAGCCGCGCTGTCCTCCAGCGACGACACATTCATCTGGGTGGCGGACACCAGCCACGATCAGGTGAAGAAATACAACCGGGAGGGGGACCTGCTGGCGACGATCACGGGATTTGACGATCCTTACGATGTAGAGGTGGACCCCTCGACCTCGAATGTATGGGTTTCGGACAGATACAAAGACCGTCTGGTATTGTTGGACGCCGGGGTCTTTGACGCCTACGACGTCAACGCAGAGTATACGACAGACGATGTGGACGCATCCCGGTACGGAGGCGTATTCGGCTCCACGGCTGTAATCACTGCCACCGGGCGTTTTAACAACGGCCTGGATACGGGCGGCGGCGGCTACGTCCTTGTTCCATACGATCCGTCCTTTGACGTGCAATCCTTTACGTACGAGGCGTGGATTAAGCCTGTAAGCACAGGCAGGGCCCTGTTCATGAGGACCAACGCGCAAGGAGGCAACGAGTTGCTTGTCTGGCTTTATGACGCCGACACGATTCAGGTCACCTTGGATGACAGCAACTATTATTTCGACGGCTCGGGCAGCTTTTTGGACGGCTCGTATCACCATGTGGCGGTTGTGCACGATGCGGTCGCCGACACCGTGACCTGTTATGTGGACGGAACTCAATTCGGAAATCAGAAAAGCGTATCGAAAACCCTGAACTTCTCCCGAAGCCATCTCCTGATCGGAGCTGATTTTGACGGCTATAATTCCTCCATTGGAGACTTTTACAAAGGTCTGATGGACGACGTCCGTTTTTGGAACGCTGCCAGATCCTCCGCAAGCATCTCTACTTATATGAATACCGAATTGAACGGAAACGAGGCCGGGCTTGTCTCGTACTGGAAAATGGAGAATTCATCGGTTCCGTTCCACAAGATTGCCACCGGCGTTGATGAGTGTCTCCGCATCTCCGTTGATCCTGCGGACGGCTCCGTGTGGGCTGCGGACCACAACCATGGCAGAGTAGTCAAGTATGACGTCAACGGCGTGCAGCAGGCCGAGGTCATTGGCCTGGGCGGTCCTGAAGGCGTGGACGTGGACCCCGTTAACCGCACTTTGTGGTTTACGGACACCGACAACGACCGGGTCATCTCCATGACAGCCGATTTCACCGGAACGGTGATTGGAGGCATTATGGGGGCGGCTGAAGACTCTACGTCGAACGGAAATGACGCCGCAATGCTGGGGAACGCCGCCGTTAAACCCGGCCATCTTTCGAACAGTATTTACCTGGATGGATCGGGCGATTACCTGACTGTTTCGTCCGATGCTGCGTTGGATGTGCAGGATTTCACGGCGGAAGCCTGGGTTAGCAGCACAAGCGCCAACTACCGTGCCATTTTGATGCGCGGCAATTCAAGCGGCGGAAATGAAATTTACATTGGTTTCGATAACTCCACTACCATTCTTGTTTATGTGAATGACACCTACAAGTATTTTTCCGGAGGATTCAGCATTCAGGACGGCCAGTTCCATCATATAGCCATTGTTTACGACTCCTCAGCAGGGACGATTGATTGTTATGTAGACGGGGAGGAATTCGGGAGCACAGCAACCGGCGTTTCAGGCCCCCTGAATTTTGCCGCAAGCAATTTGCTAATAGGCGCAGACTACGACGGGTATAACACTTCTATTGGAGATTACTGGAACGGCAAACTGGATGACGTCCGCCTTTGGAACAAAACAAGGACCAAAGCCGAAATACAAAGCACAAAAAATGCGGCTCTGACGGGCTCGGAAAACGGGCTGGTCGGCTATTGGAAGATGGATGTCGAAGACTCTTCCCTCCGCTCCACGATTTATACGGGCATGGACGGTCCTGTGGACGTTTGCGCTTACCACGCGGACGGAGGCGCCTGGGCCGCGGTATGGAATGGCGATCAGTTGGTTAAATGCCAGCCTGGAAGCTCTTCCACCAGGGCCATGAACGGCTTTGATGCTGTGGCCAGCGTGTCCGTAAATCAAAATAATGGGCAGGCCTGGGCGGCGGACTATTATCAGCAGCACGTTGTTAAGGTGTCCCCCACTTACGCGGAGTTGGTGCGTAAAACCGGAATCATCAATCCTTATGATGTGGAGGTCGATCAGCAGACGGGAAACGTCTGGGTAGTGGACCACAACGGCCACGTTGTTATGGAACTCGCCCCTGACGGCACGGAGTTGCGGCGCCTCACCGGTTTATACTACCCGAGGGCCGTGTCCATAGATAATGGCTCCAAAGAAGCAGGGACTCCGCCCCAGGCGGCGGCTTCGGCCTCGCCTCTGTCGGGAGATGCGCCTTTGGACGTTTCCTTCACCGGGACGGCCACGGACGACGGCTCCATTACCTTGTACGAGTGGGATTTTGATAATGACGGAGTCTACGATTACTCTTCGGCCTCGACCGGATCTACGTCCTTCACATACTCGGAGCCCGGATATTACAACCCGGTGCTTAGGGTGACTGATGACGACGGCATGACCGGATACAATTCCAGCGTGAGTATAGTGGTCGGTCCGCCCCGCGTGGTGTGCTCTGCAATTCCCGCTTCAGGGACGGCGCCGCTTACCACAAGGCTCAATGCCTTTGTGGTGGGCCTGGGCTTGGATGTTTACGCCCAGACCTACGAATGGGACGTGAATTCGGACGGCGTTTATGAAACCGCTCCCTCCGTTAATCCATATTACTCTCACAAGTACCAGACAGGGGCTGACTGGGTCGCCACTTGCCGGGTGACGGACAGCGAAGGCGATGAGCATTTCGGGTCCGTTACAGTGCCCGTGGCTAAAAATCCGCCCACGGCGACCAATAATGCGACCCCGACGTCCGGAAACGCTCCCCTGACCGTTAAACTAGACGGAGGAGGCAGCGACAGCGACGGCTCCCTGGTCCGCTTCGAGTGGGATTACGACGGGGACGGCGTCTATGACTGGGTGTCCGAAACCTCCATGGACGCCTCTTTTACATATACAACGGCCGGAACCTACAACACGGTGTTCCGGGTGACCGATAACGAAGGCCTTACGGCCACGGCGGCAAGAACCATTACGGTCAGCGACAGCCAGGTCGCACCCATCGTAACGGCGGAGGCCAATCCGGTGGAGGGCGTTGTCAACCTGTCGGTCACGTTCACCGGCGCGGCTGTAGACCCGGATGAAGGCGTGATTTCTCTTTACGAATGGGATTTTGACGGCGACGGAACCTACGATCACAGCTCGGCGGGAGACATTGAAGCCAATCATGTATATACCGTTCCCGGTACTTACAACGCCAGGTTCAGAGCGACGGACCAGGACGGCCTGCAAGCAACGGACGATGTCTTGATCACCGTAAAGCCCGCCGGCTACCCCACTGCGGCCGCCTGGGCGGATCCCACTTCCGGCGATATTCCTCTCACAGTAACCTTTGACGCGGAAAGCTCTTCCGACCCTGACGGCTCCATTGTCAAATATGAATGGAGCTTCGGCGCTCCGGGCCTCTGGATCGCCTCTTTCAGCAACGACCTGGTCAAGCAGCTTAAGGGCTATTCCGTGGATAATGAGATTGGCGGCTATGACGGGCCCTGGGATGTAGCGGTGGATCCCAACGACGGCTCCGCCTGGGTGTCCATGCGCTACTCGGACAAGGTCGTCAAGTACGATTCCAGCGGCTCCGGGGCTTTGATGGAAGTCACGGGTTTTGACGATCCGAGGGGCGTTGACGTAACGCCATCCGACAGCTCCGTGTGGATCGCCGACACATACCACGATCAGGTGGTGAAGTTGAACTCCAACGGCTCGGAGCTTTTGCGCATAGGCGGCTTTAACGATCCTCAATACGTCATGGTTGATCCCTGGGACGACTCCGTCTGGGTGACGGATTGGTATAATAACCGGGTCGTCAACCTGGATTCCGGCGGCGTGGTTTCCAAAACCTTCTACGGCTTTAATCGCCCCTTGGACGTGGTGCTGGATGAACAGGACCGCTCGGTTTGGGTGTCGGATCATGACGGCGACAGGGTGGTGAAGTTCTCCGCCGGCACGCCGGCAACCTACGATTCCTACAGGCCTTACCGGGCCGACTCCGGTCCCAACAACCTTTTTGCCAACAATGCCGGAAACGTCTCCAGCATGGCCGGCAAACTGGGGAAAGGCCTGTATGTGGACGGGTCGTACGACTATCTGCAAATCCCCTCCAACAGCGCTTTGGATCTGTATGACTTTACGGTAGAGGCCTGGGTTGTGGCTGATTACGCCAACGCGCGCTGCTTGTATATGCGGGGAGATAACTCGGGCGGCAATGAATTGTATTTCGGCGTTGAAGACGCCGATTCGCTCACGGCGGTCCTGGATAACGGAAGCAATATTTTCTTTGACGGCGCAGCAAACTTTACCGACGGCCAGTTTCATCACGTGGCCCTTACTTACGATGCGGACGCCCACGAATTGAAAGCCTATGTGGACGGTTTACAATATGGGGATACTCATCCCATAACCGCCACCCTGGACTTTGGGAACAGCGACGCGCTCATAGGCGCCGACTTTGACACCTTCAACGGGTCAGTCGGCAACTTCTGGGACGGCGTGATCGACGAGGTTCGCATCTGGAATATTGTCAGGACCCAGGAAGAGATAAACGGCGCCAAGGACGCCGAAATCGGCCGCAACGAGGCGGGCCTGATCGCTTATTACAGGATGGACGCCTACCATGCCGCCTTGGGCGGATTTAACGGCCCTCACAACATGGCGATCAACCCCGCGGATCAATCCATCTGGATTCCCGACTATTACAACAACCAGATGGTCCGGGTGAACAAGGACTGCACCCAGGAGTTGCAGCGGGTCAGCGGCTTCTCGAATCCGGTCTATTGCTACCTTGCTCCGGGCAGCCAAAATGTGTGGGTTTCCGATTACGGGTCGGATAAGGTCCATGTGATAGATGGAGAAGGAAATTTCCTGAAAACATTCACGGGATTTCACGACCCCTTCGGCATCGACGGATACGTCGCTCAAACGGATTATTTCTCCTCCGGCGATAGCGGGTATACAACCCATGCCTACCCGGATCTGGGCGAGTATGTGGCGACCCTGACGGTGACCGACAACGACGGGAATACGGACACGGACTCCGTGGTGATCCGCGCCGGCGTGTTCCCTGAAAGCCTGCCGGGCGCTTACCCCACCACGGGGACGGCTCCCATGACCGTGACCTTCATATCCAATGCCCACAGCCCCACGGGCACCATTGAATACTTCATGTGGGACTTCAATGGAGACGGCGTGCTGGATACCTCCACGGGCGACTGGGACAGCCGCAGGACCTCCACTCGCACCTATACCTACTCGCTGCCCGGAACCTACACCGCCTCCCTGACGGTGACCGATAACCGCGGATACAGCGATACGGCGACAGTAACCATAAATGTGCTGCCCCCCAACGAAGACGGAGCGCCCGAGGCCTTCGCCACGGCGTCTCCCCAGGAAGGCAATTCTCCCCTGGAAGTGGAGTTTACCGGGTTCGGCAAGGATCTGGACGGCTTCATCAGGAAGTTCGAGTGGGATTTCACCACCGACGGAACCTATGACTTCACCTCCACCACCACGGGAGCGACAACCAACATATACAACGCCGTCGGCGAGTACACGGCAACCTTGCGCGTGACGGACGACTCCGGCAAGACGGATACCGACTCCGTAAAGGTCTGGGTCAAGGAGATTGGCGCGCCCACGGCTCATGCGAATGCAACCCCCACCAGCGGGGAAACCGCTTTGGCCGTGTCCTTCAGCGGCAGCGCCGATGACGCCGGAACCATAGTCCTGTACGAGTGGGACTTTGAAGGCGACGGAACTTACGACTACTCCTCCGCCGCCAGCCCGAACACAACGCACACCTACACTGTGCCGGGCTCCTACGACGCCGTCCTGCGCGTGACGGACAACGACGGGCTGCAGGATACGGACACGGTCAATATCAATGCCTCCGCCGGCATCACCGCTTCCTTAAGCAGGGATCAGTTCGATCCGGCCCTTGGAACGGTTTCCATTAACTCCGTCCTGACGGCCCAGTGCAAGGTGACCATATACATTAAGGACCGGGTGGGCGCCGTGGTGCGCAAGCTGGTGGATCAGGCCGTGCGCAATCCCGGATACTACTCGGACGCCTGGGACGGAAAAGACGACTCCGGCGACTTGGTCAGGTCGGGCGTGTATCTCTTTACCATCGACTATGAGGCGGGCGGCCTTTCCTATACCTATGATGTGACGGGCAACGTCAACACCGCCTTGTACTACCCCAGCGTGACTTATCCCCCCACGTTCAACCCGTTCAGTGCGGAGACCAACTTCTTCCGCTATACCCTGGACGGCAAGTCGGAAGTCACGGTTTACATCGCGCCTTTCACCAGTGGAGCGGGAACCCGGGTGAAAACCCTGGTCATGCGCAAGCCGCAGAAGGGCGGCAGCTACGTTCTGGTATGGGACGGCACGGACGACATCGGCAACCTGGTCGATCCGGGCAATTACGTCATAGCCGTTTTTGGCTGGCGTCTGCCGCCTAACGCCATCATCGTGAACAACCTGCCGGTTGTGGCGGACCTGACCGTGACGCCCACCTATTTGAACCCGGATGTGTATCCCTATGATGACCAGTATCAAGCCACATTTGGATTCAATTTGTCCAAGGTTTCCGACATCACGGTGAATATTTACGACGAAGACAATTATATTGTCAGGACCATCACGGCTTCGGACGTTCCCGCGGGAGCGGTCAGCAGCATGAAGTGGGACGGAAAGAACGGCGCAGGCAATTTTGTGCCTCCGGGAGTGTATCGGATCAAGGTCATTGCAACGGATTCGGAGGGCAATAAGTCCGAAGACGCCAATGCATTGTTGATAGTGTTTTATTAATTCAAGGAGCAGGCGATGCATAGCCAAACCATAAAACGAGCTCTGGCATTGGTGCTGGTACTCTTCATGTGCTTCATGTACCAGGCCAGAGTGGCCAGGGCCTACGACGCCCCATGGGACTCGGGCCATAACACGACCACTTATCCGGATCCGCCGCCCGACGGACCTCCCGGCCCGGACCCGGGACCGCCTGATCCTCCCGATCCTCCGGATCCGCCGCCGCCCGATCCTCCGGAACCGCCGGATCCGCCGCCCAAAGATCCGCCGGAGCCGCCCAAGGATAAGTGCAAACCCGACTGCAATAACACGTGCAAGCCGGACGGCACCAAGTCCCCCGTGTACGTGGACACCGGCGACTTCACCCTGGGCTTTGTGGATTTGGATATCGCCGGTGTGGGGCCGGCCTTAAGGCTTTCGCGGGTGTACCACTCCCAGGAAAGATTTAACGGCCCGTTCGGCTACGGCTGGGTTTCCAACCTGACCGCCAAACTGATTAAAACCGAAAGCGCTGAAGGCGTTACCGTCATCATTCGCCAGGGCAATGGAGTGCGCCTGGAGTTTGACAAGTATGCCGACGGAACTTACGTCCCAACATCTTCAGCGGTTACGGATACTTTGACCGAGAATCCCGACGGAACCTATTTCCTGAACTGCCCGGCTTGCTCAGCCGGCTTGTCCAGGCCGTCTTACCTCTTTAACGCCCAGGGAAACCTGGAAAAGGTTGAGGACATCCTCGGCAACTCCCTGACTTTCACCTACGACGCCAACGGCGCCCTGCAAACGGCGACCAGCAGCGCCTCCGGAAGAAGTCTGACCTTCACCGTTAATGACGCGGGAAAAATCGCAACGGTCAAGGATGACCTGGACAGGCAATGGACCTACACCTACGACCTGCTCGACAACCTGGTCAGCGTATCCGATCCCCTTAATTACAGCATCAAATACACCTACGACGAAAATCATAACCTGGTTTCCGTGGTGGATAAAAACGGCAATACCATCTGGGTGATAACCTATGATGATGACGACAAATGCACTTCCTACGGGCGGCCGGGCGCAATATTCAACTATGAGTATTTCAACGGCTACACCGAGAAAACCGACCCGCTGAACAACAAGTATACCTATTACTTCGACAGCAACGGAAACGTAACCAAAAGCGTTCTGCCCGACGGAACCGAAATCCTGACGGAAATCAGCGCCAATGTCTGGCCCTCCAAGATCACGGACGGCAACGGCGGAGAAACGACATACACCTACAACAGCTACGGGCAAATTCTGACCGAGACGGACGCCCTGGGCCATGTGACCACTTACACCTACGATCCCGTCTTCCAAAAGATCGCCACAAAAACCGACGCCCGCGGCAATACCTGGACCAACACCTACGATGACAACGGCAACCTGATTGAACTCCGCGATCCCCTGTCCTGCACCACCACCTTTACCTGGAACAGCGCAGGCCAGATGCTTACCCGGACCGACGGCGAAAACAACACCTGGACCTACACCTATGACGACGCCGGGAACCAGACCTCCATAACCAACCCGGACGGAGAACAGTCCACCTTTACCTATGACGATCTTGGCCGCATGGTGACCAAGACGGATTTCAGGGGCAATACCTGGACGACCACCTACGACTTGCTAAGCCGGGTAACCGACATAGAAGACCCGGACGGAAACCACCAGACCTTTACCTATGACGGAAACGGCAACCGGGTGACTTCCACCGACCCCAGGGGCGCAACCACCACCTTCACCTATGATGTGGAAGGCCGCAAAACCAGCATTACGGATTCCCTGGGGAACTCCACCACCTTCACCTACGATGTCCTCGGCAACCTGCTTACGGAAACCGACCCCAGGGGAAACACCAAAACCTGGACGTACAACGAGCGCAAGCAAAAGGAAACGGTCACGGACGCCTTTGGAACCACGTCTTATACGTATGATCCCATGGGCAGAAAGTTGACCATGGTCGACGCCCGGAATAAAACGTGGAGCTATACCTACGACCTGGTGGGCAACCTGCTTACCGAGTCCGACCCGCTTGGCAACACCATATCCTATGAGTACGACGGCGTGGGCAACCGGGTCAAGACCACGGACGGCGAGGGTAACGTCACCTATTACGAATACGACGCAGTCAACAATCAGACCAAGGTTATTATAAAAATAGGGGATACGGAGCCCGAAGCCGACGAAGACGACATCGTCTCCACCCGGGTTTTCAACTGCATTGGGCAGCGGATTTCGGAAACCAATCCCTTGGACGAAACCACGGTTTTCAATTACGACTTCAGGAACAACGTAATTACCGAAACCAACTCCCTGGGCGAAATCAAGGCCTACTCCTACGACGAAAACGGCAACAAGCTGAGCTTCACCACGGTCACGGGCAATGTCATTCAATACACCTACGACAAGCTGAACCGTTTGAAGACCGTGGGGGATGCCAGCGGCCTGTTCGAGACCTACGAATACGACGCCAACGGCAACAAAACAAAAATCACCGTGGCCGACGGCGCGTACCAGACCGTTACCTACACCCCCTTTAACAAGCCTGAAACCCTGACTGACGCCAGAGGAAACACCACGTCCTACGTTTATGACGAGGCGTATAACCTGGTTAAGGTCACCAATAGGCTGGGGCTGGTCACCACCCAGGAATACGACGCAGCCAACCGCCTTGTCTCCGTCACCGATCCCTTGAGCCACACCGCCAGCCTGGAGTTTGACGCGGTTGGCGCCATGGTCAAGATGACGGACGATAAAGGCGCCGAAACCGAGTACATCTACGATGACGCCGGGCGCCTGCGGGTGGTGGAATATGCGGACGGCTCCTCAAAATCCGTCGCCTACAACGGGGCCAACCAAATCATCAGCAAGACCGATCAAAACGGCACGCTCATCCAGTATGAACGGGACGAGGTGGGACGGATTACTTCCCGCATCTACCCCGACTCGTCGCAATACGACTACACTTACGACGCATTGGGCAGGCTGCTGACCGCCACGAACAACTACGGCACGGTCACCATGACCTACGACGCCGCCGGACGCATCCTGTCCGCGAACCAGGCCGGAACCCTAACCACCTATTCCCACAATGTGATCAGCCGCACCCGCACCATCAACCATTCTTCCGGGGTTAGCGTAGTGGAGGCCTACACCCTGAGAGACAAGCTGGAAAGCGTGGGCTATGAAGGCGGAGCGACCATCGCCTCGTGGGAGTACGACTCGGTCAGCCGGCCCATCACCCGCACCTTGGGCAACGGCCTGGAGATTGAGTACTCGTACAACCAGATCGGATGGATTACGGGGATCTCGCATAAAAACGCGGGCTCCGAATTCCTCGGCGCCTTGTACGGCTACGACCATGAAGGCAACAGGCTTTACGCCCTGCGCACCGACATGGCGAACCTGTCCCAGCAGTTCACCTACGACAACGCCCAAAGGTTGACGGAATTCCGGCGCGGCCCGCCAAACGACTCGCACGAAATTCCTTCTCCTGACTTTCAAAAAGATTGGACCTTGGACAGCCTGGGCAACTGGACCTCGGTGACAACCAACTCCGTTACGGAAAATCGCACCCCCAACGTCATGAGCCAATACACCGACGTGGGCGGAACGAGCTACTCCTACGACTCCAACGGAAACCTCATCAGCGACGGAGTCTACACATACACCTACGATTACGAAAACCAGTTGACCAAAGTCACCCGGATTTCCGACTCCCAGGTGATGGCGGAGTTTACGGTGGACGCTCTTAACCGCCGGGTTAAGAAGGTCGCCGGCGGCGTTACAACAGAATATATTTACGACGACAGCCGAGTGATCGAGGAAAAGGTCTCCGGCGTGGTCACCGCCCATTACGTATACGGCATGCGCCTGGACGAACCCGTCCTCATGCATCGCGGCGTGCAGGACCTTTACTATCACGCCGACGTGCTTGGCTCCACCATCGCGCTGACCGACTCCACCGGGGCCGTGGTGGAAACCTACCGTTACACGCCTTACGGCCAGGTTTCCTTTTTCGACGGAAACGGCTCCTCCATCAGCCAATCCAACGAAAGCAACCCCTTCCTGTTCACCGGTCAGCGGTATGACGAGGAAACAGGCCTCTACTACTACCGCGCCAGGTATTTGCATCCCGAGCTTGGACGCTTCCTGAACCCCGACCCCAAGGGTTTTGTCGATGGCATGAATCTGTACGAATATGCCATGTCCAACCCTGCAAGGTACGTGGATCCCAGGGGCACGGCTACGGAGGAATGCTCCGGGGCGTCCTTCTCCTTTGACGGCACGCTTCTGAAAAAATACCTGCCGGACTTCATCGCCAAGCGCATGGGCGAGCCCACTGTCGCCTTTAATTACAAAGCCTGTAAAAAATGCTGTGGGGAAGACACCAAGCATAAGGGCGAATACCGGACTGACAAAGAACTCAGCCTGGAAGTTTCCTGGAGCGGAGACACCGGCTACATCCAAACCCCCTGGGGCGTCAGTTGGGATATTGACAACTGGCTGTTTACCTCCAAGGGTTTTATCGGCCTGGTCGCCCAGGTTAGCTGGGGCGTTTCCGGCAGTGTGGCCGGAGCCACGGATAACTGCAACGACTCCTACTCCGCCAAGGGATGCATTAACGGCAGCCTGACGCTTGCAGCGCTGTTCGGGGCGGCCATGGAGGAAAAGGACTCGGGCTGGGTTAAAGCCCATGTTTCGGGCAGCGTCACAGGCGCGGTCAACCTATGCCTGGAGGGCTCCAGCAGCGGGCTCAAACTCACCTTCGGCGGCAGTATAGGAGGCGCCATCAAAGGCACCGTCGGCATCTGGAAGTTTACTTACGAGCAGACTTTCTACGAGATAAACCGACCATTCGGGCCATTGACGATTTTCGGAGGTTAACCGCGAACAAGTTGGGAATAGGAGTATATTTTGGCTCCTGAAGAAAAAAAACAAACCCGGCTTACGCCCCTCTTTGCGGTCGTGGCTGTTGTATTCGGCCTCGCTCTCGCCGGGACCGTGCACCAGATTATTCAGCAATCCGCCATGAGCCGGCAGTGGCAGCCCGTGCAGGGCGTGGTTGTAAAGGTCTCCCAGGACGGCTGGTGGAACGACCAGGAAAAACGGAGATATTACCTGGAGTATGCCTACACGGTGCAGGGAATGCCATATACGGGGTACAGGTATCACCTCAGGGAAAAATCCCTCAAGACCTACGGCGGCATTCAATACCGCTACAAGCAGGGAGACCCTATCACGGTGTACTATGACCCGGAAGATCCCGGCCGGGCGGTTCTCAGCAGGGAGTTCCTGCGCGATTGGTTCGCAGGAGTCGCTGTATTGGTCGGCCTGTTGGTGTTCGCCGTGGCTGTCATGCTTAAAGAAAGCAATGACAGCAGGACCGCGGACTCCGTGGGCGCCACGTATGACGGCGCTTCGCCTTTGCCCAATGCGCCGGGCGTGGAAGATTCCGGGGCCGTGCTAAAGCTCAACACAGGCATGTCCCTCATGTGGAAGGCGGGCGTTCCGTTTTTCGGCGGGTGTTTTATCGGCATAACGCCTTTGCTCTTGTTGACTGACAATGTCAATCCCGGCTGGGGCCTGCAGCAGTATGGCGCCATATGCTGCGCCATATGGATTGGCGCCGCCCTTCTTGCCCTGCTCATATCCCTGGGCGTTTCCTACACCCTGTACGTGGACGCCCACAAAAAGGAGATCAGGGAGGAGAGCCGCGTCGGCTTTTCAAAAGGGGAAAAAACCATGGCCTTTAGCGAAATCTTGGAGATACGGCTTTATAGGGAGTTGTGGCGGAAGGAGAATCCCCTAAAAAATTGGATCATGTTCATCCAAAGCCAGTCCGGGCGCTCCTTGAATATTTCCAGAGGATACCGGGACTACCAAACGCCCCATGCTGATTATCTGGGCGCCATAAAGGCGCGCATCGAGTATATGATAGCAAAATGAATCCAACAAACGGCAATAGGCGAAAAATGAAAATCGTCCATACTCATAACAGGTTGCAGGCTGCATGGATCATAGCCATTCTGGCGAGCGCCTTTTTGGCCTCTTGCGCTTTTTCCAGCCCCGCCTGCGCCGGAGGAGTGAAGACCGGGGATATTGTTTTCGCCGCAAACGCCCAGGATCAATGGAACTTGTGGGTTATTGAGCCCGAGACGAAATACCTGAGCCAATTGACCCGCACCACGCAGACCGAACGATTTCCAGCGGTCAGTCCGGGCGGCAAGCATATAGCCTACGTAAGCGGCCGCAAGCAGATCCGGATCATGGACTCCCTGACGGGAAAGGCGGACACCGTCAATCTGCCCTTGGGCATTTACGCCCAGCCCGCGTGGGCTCCTGCCGGGTTTGAACTGGCCTTTGTGGAATACACGGCCGTTCCGGCGGACGCTGCGGAAATATTTTCAATAAAAAAAGAGGGAGATATCTTCCGGCTGCCGGAAAAGATAACCAAGTTTCCGCCTATGATGACCTTTCCCTCCTACTCCCCGGACGGCAAGTTAATGGCTTGCGCCAGCTTTAAACGAGATCTTGTATTGGGAGTCATCGAGGAGATTATTGTTATTGATCTTAAAACCGGAAGCCAAAGTCAGTTGACCCATGATGGGGCGGACAGCTTTTTTCCCGTATGGTCGCCTGATGGGAGCAAGCTGGCCTATACTTCCAACCTGGAAGGCAATTTCGACATTTGGACGGTTTCCTATCCCGGGGGAGAAAAAAACCGCATAACCCGGAGCCCCTCTTATGACGGGGAGCCTTCATGGAGCCCGGACGGCTCGAGGATCGCTTTTATATCCAGCCGTTCCGGCCATAGAGAAATCTGGACCATTGCCGCCGGCGGCGCTGACAGCCGCCAGGTGACGGAATTAAAAAGTACATGCTCACACCCCTGTTGGGTAAAATGATAGGTAGAGGGAGAAACATTATGAGGACGGCAACCCGAGTCGTAAAATCGCTATTGGCCTTTGCGCTTATGTTGGGGATTATCACCGCGCTTCAGGGGCCTGCTGGGGCGAGTGCGCCGCCGGTCATCGATCAGGTCAGTCTTAGCCAAAGCGTTCTGGTTCCAGGGGAGGCGGCGGCCATATCCTACCGGCTCGCTCAGCCGGCTCAGGTTACCGCTATGATCTACACCCCGGACTATCAGGTCGTTCGGGTGCTGATGGACGGTGTGCACCGTTCCGCCGGCATCAATTCCGTGGCATGGGACGGCAAGGACGACTCCGGCGCCATGGTCCCCAATGAAGCCTACTTAATTTCTCTGCAGGCCAGGGACTCTCAGGGGAACACCTATACCTACGATCCCACGGCGTTTTCCGGCGGCGAGAAAGCCGATATCCAGCTTGAATTGATTCCCATGGCCGAGGGTTACAATGTGCAGTTCACCGTGCAGGAGCCGGTCAGGGTCAATATTCGGGCGGGCATCCACAACGGCCCGTTTTTGGCGAGCATCGTAAACTGGGCGCCTTACGGCAAGGGAACCTATACGGTTGCCTGGAACGGTCTGGACAGTGGAGGCTCCATCAGGGTCATGGAGCAGGAAGGGGCCATGCTTCTGCCCCTGTGCTTCAAGCTGCCGGTCAACTCCATTCTGGTGCAAGGAAGCAGCGACGACTATGTCGCATATGCCAAATCCCAAAGCGCCCAGCAAGTCAGCACAACGGGCGAGGCGGTGATCACTGTCAGTACGGTGCGAAAAAGCTCCCTGAAGCGAGCATCAACCGGCATTTCCACGGCTTATCTGGTGGCCAGGGCTAGGCATGACGCCCCTAAGTTTACGGTTAATGACGCCACCGGCGCGCCCTTGGCAAGCCTGCGAAAAACCGGCCCGATTAAGGTTTCCTCCCATTATCCCCTGACCATGGAAGTCACCGCGGAAGACGTGGAGGACTTTTACGAAGGCCGCTACGAAATCGTGGTGTTTGTGGATAATGAGCGTTTTGACGAAGAAGAATCCGCACAAACCCCGTACACCTATGTCCTGGACACTACCAGCCTGGAAAACGGCGTCCATGAGGTTACCTTCAACCTTGTGGGGCTGGGGGGCCAGACGGAGTCGTATTCTTTCACTATCGAAGTATATAATGAATAAGTTGGAGCTGCGCCATGAAACACATAAATATGTCCATGATGCGGGCCTTTGCCGTTTTAGCGGCCTTAGCCCTGCTTTCCTCCCCGGCTCTGGCGGCGACGGTCACCTTGAATGCGGACGCCACCCAGTTAAAAGGCCGCCCTTTCGACCTTAACGTGTCCGTGGACGCCATCGGCGCCGCATACGGAATCGCCTTTGACCTGGTTTACGACCCGGAATACCTGGAGGTTGTGGACCTGGAAAACGGGCTCCCGGTTCAGCCTTCCACCACGGAGGGAACCCTGTTCAATAACGCGGGGGCAGATCCCACGATTTTGCGCGCAGCCCTGCAGGAGGACGTACCCGGAACCCTGGTCCTTGGCCTTACCAGATCCGGCGACATAGGCGCTGTATCGGCCGTATCGGAAACCGACATCATTTCCGTCAGTTTTATTCCTAAAAAGGTCGGGACCACCTCGGTCACCTTTCAGGCCCAGGCCATTATGGACGCCTCCGACAATCCGGCGACCGTGGACTTGTGGTCTCCCATAACCATGGATATTGAAATTCTAAAGGGCGACGTGGACGGCAGCTTTGTGGTGGATATGGCGGACGCCATCCAGGTGTTGAAAATCATGATCGGCATCGCCAACGACGCCAATCTGGACTCCGACGTGGACGGCGCCGGTAAAATCAGCCTGGAGGAAGCCATTTACATTCTCCAGACCGTATCCGAACAATAACCGCCGATTTCTTAACCTTGAATTAAAAAACCCGAAAGCCTTAGGCTTTCGGGTTTTTTACGGATGAGCCATGGCTTAAGAAGCAAAGGCTTTTTCCAGGGCCTCTTCCAAAGCATCGCGCTGCAAGGGCTTGTTTATAAACCCTACCGTGTCGGAGAGCGCGGCCTCTTCCGTCTGACTGACGTCCCCATGCCCCGTAATGATGATAAAGGGAACGCCGGCGTCCATCTCCCGGATGGCTTTAATGACTTCAAAACCATCCATGCCCGGCATTTTTATGTCCGTGATGACAACATCCGGCTTGTTTTGTTCAAAGAGTGCGATCCCTTCCTCGCCCGACCCGGCCAGCAGAACCTCATAGTCCATGGCTTTTAACAACAGGCGAAACATGGAAAGGGTCGGTTTTTCGTCGTCAATCACCAAAATGGTTTTCATAAAAGCCTCCATAGCAGTCTTTCCTATGTTTCGACCTGGGCGCCTTCTCTGGGAAAGAAGAAGGTAAACGCCGATCCCGCTCCTTCCTTGCTTTGGACCTCGATGCGTCCGCCGTAGTCCCGGATAATGCCGTATATGATGGACAACCCCAGGCCCATGCCTTTCCCCACTTCCTTGGTGGTGAAAAAAGGCTCGAAAATGCGCTCCTGAACCTCCTGACTCATGCCGACGCCGGTGTCCGTAATCTCCACCGCAACCATGTCCCCTTCCTGATAGGAGCGAATATTTATGTTTCCCTCGCAGGGGAACATGGAGCAATCCCTCTTGCCGCCGATGGCGTCTCTGGCGTTGGTAATCAGGTTGAACAGCACTTGCTCCATGCGGTTTTCATGGGCGATGACCGGGGGCAGGTTTTTTCCCAGTTCCAGAGTAACCGTGATGTTCTCCAAAGCCAGCTGCCTGCCGATCATGCCTAATACTCCGTTAACCGGTACATTGATATCAACAGGCTCTTTTTCAAACTCGGCCTTTCTGCCAAAGGCTTTTAACCGGTTGATGATAGCCGCCGCCCGATCCACCTGAGCCGTAACCTCGTCAGCCACCAGTTTGATCTCGTCCAGAGGAATCTGCCTGTCTTTTTCCGCCATGACCTTCAGGAACTCATTGCCCACCCGGATGGCGTTCAAAGGCTGATTAAGCTCGTGGGCGACCCCCGCGGACATCTCCCCCAATATGGTCATTTTTCCCGCTTGAATGAGCAATGCATCTTTTTCAAGCATTTCAGTGATGTCGTCCACAGTCAGGATGGCCGCCTCCCGCCCATGGTACTCCATGGGGCAGGTGCGAAAGTTTACATAAAACGGCTTGCCGCCTTTTTTGAACTGGCGCACCTTGAGGCTTTTAACGCCCTCGTGGTACTGCCTTTTCCTGATCATGCTGAAATGCTCGTCGTTCTCCTCCATGTCGCCTAACGAGGCGAAGGAAAGCCCCACAAGCTCCTCTCTCCTGTATTCGTAGGCTTCCAGAGCGGTGGGATTGGCGTCCAAAATCCTCAAGGTTTCCGGATCCAGGACAAAAATGGGGTTGGGATTGGAGTCGAACAGAGCGCGGTATTTTTGCTCGGATTCCTGGCAGGCCTGCTCCGACATTTTTTTCGCCGATATATCCATGGCGATGAACATCATGCCGGAAATGGCGTAATCCTGCTCGCGCAAAAGGTTGATGGACATTTCCACGGGAAATTGGGCGCCGTTGTTGCGCACATAGGTCCACTCCCGCTGCAGGGAAGGCCACTGGCGAGCCGTCTCCAGAAATATGTCCACCCCTGCAACCGGTTTATTGCAAATTTCCCGCAGCTTTTCGGCCGTCTCTTGCAACTCGTCGTCGTTATGAAATAGCAGAGGCGTCTCTTTGCCGATGATCTCCTCGGCCTTGTACCCCAAAAGGTTTTCCGCGCCGGTATTAAAAACCGTGATCAAGCCCTCTGAATCCGTTGCAATGATCGCGATTTGCGCAGCCGCGTTCAATACCGCTTTTCTCTGGGCGTTGGACCGTTGGAAGCGCCTTAGGATGCGCTCGGTTTCCTGAAATTGCTTGACGACCAGGTGCGCCGTGATTTCCGCCGCCTCCCTGGCGACCCGGATTTCATTGCGCAATATCTGGTTTTCCTTGATAACGTCGCTTATCCTGTCGGGAATCATGCCTTAGACCTCCCATCGCAAGTCGGCGCAATGAACTGTGCAAACCAGGCATGGATCAAAGGAGCGGACAATGTGGTCCACTTCTATGGGCGCGTTCGGATTTTTTATGGGGGTCCCCGCCAGAGCCCTTTCCCAGGGTCCCAGTTGCCCGTTGGCGTCCCGGGGAGAGGCGTTCCAGGTGGTGGGGGAAATCACTTGATACCGCTTGATTCGGCCGTCTTCAATAATCACCCAATGGCCCAGGCTGCCGCGAGGGGCTTCCACCATTCCATGCCCCTGGCCGTTTCGGATGTCATTGTATGGGGTGAAAAAAGGTTCATCCGTTTCGGCGATTTCATCAAGCCACTGGTCCATGACGGAAATTGTCAGCGCCGGTCTTATTATTCTTGCCAACTGCCGGGAAAACACGGAGGGCGCGTTTTGTTTGACCAGGTCCGTAAACAGCGGATGCTGAAGGGCCATCATTTGGGCCAGGGGGCCGGTTTCCGCCGGATGCCCGTCGTATCGGGGCGCTTTGGCCCAGGAGTAGCGATACCCCTCAGAGCCGGTGGCGTAAGGAATGGTCACTCCCTCGTAAGGATGCAATTCCGCCTCGCCGTTAGTAAACCAGGAGTGGGAGATGTCTTCTTTAATTTCGTGCTGGTTAACCTGCCGGACCATGCCGCTGCTTACAAATCCGGCCGGAAAATAATATCCCGTGCTTCCCAACGATTTTACCCCGGTTTTACGGGGCATATCCAAAAACCCGTATGAGATGAAGTTCTCCGTGCCTTTGCCCAGGCGGTCAAGCCCTGCTTCCCGCCCAAAGCGGAGGTAAAAGCCCAGGTCGCTGTTATAGCGGCTGGGCGCGGATTCCAGCCAATCCTCAAGATCCCGGGCGCTTTGCACCTGATTCCATTCTTCGCATGTGCAGCCCAGAATTTGCTTTTCGTACCATAATTTAAAACGTCTGAGCACATACTTGCACTGGGTTATGTCGTTGGCGCCGGGAACCGAAACCACGCCGCCCGGAACCATGAAGGAGGAGTGGGGCCATTGTCCGCCTAAAATGGACACAATCTCCAAAATCCGTTTCGTGCTTTGGATTGCCGATACAATGCTGCTTCCCCGAATTGGGGTGTATCGTTCAACAGCTTCTTCATAAAAGGGGGCGTTTTCATAGACGGGATTGGTCGCGTCCACCATGAATTGCATGGTATGGTGGCGCACGTCGTTCTGAAGCTGCTCCGCGATCAAAGTGATGTTGCGCACCCGCGTGGCGTTGTCAGGGACCACGGCCTGGGAAATCATGTCCAGAGCCTTGGCGGCGGCCGATAGGTGGGACGTGGTGCATATGCCGCAAATACGGGGCGTGATGACCAGCCCGTCCAGAGGGCCGCGCTCCTTCATAATATTTTCAAAGCCCCGGTACATTGTTCCGGCGCTGAAAGCGTCATAGATTTTATTGCCATCGTACTCAAGATGAACTTTCAGGTCTCCCTCGACCCGGTTCAATGGAACGACGACTTTTCTTCGGGCGCTCATAATCAACCTCCGAAAACTTAGATGCGCGTTTTTCTTTTCTTCAGGCGGGCGGGGGCTGCTGCGGCGGCCATGCCTTTGTAGGCCATGTAATGCGCCCGGTCCATGCCCTCAGGGAGTTCCAGCGGAATGCCCTCGATGTTTCTGGTTTCAAAAAACGGGTAAAGCTGGGGGAAGTCCGGCCGGGTGCATCCAAAGCAGGGCACGCCCACCCGGGTTTTGGAAGACCTGCCGTTCCACAGGAGCTTGTTGCACACCCCGTGGACAAGAGGCCCATGGCAGCCCAGGTAGAAAAACAAACAGCCTTTTTCCCCCATGCGTTTTTCTTCAACCCGGTATTCGTGGTACTCGTTTCTGGTGCATCCCTGATGGACCATCACCCCGTACCATTCCAGGGGCATGTTGTATTCTCCCAGTTCCGGAGGCGTTCCCTTGGCGATAGCGCTTAGCGTCCCGACAATGACGTCGCAATGGCAAGGACACCCGGGAATATTGATGACCGGCCTGCCGCCTCCGGAGACAAAATCCTCCCCCAAAAAACCGCCCGGCTCGTACTTATGATATTGAAGCCCGGTGGCTTCAATTTCGCCGTCCGCTCCTATTCCGCCAAAGCTGGCGCAGGTTCCCACGGCCACAATATGCTTCGCCTGGGCCGCCAGGGCGTAAACCAGGTCCTTTTTGGGCGAGCCGTCAAAATCGTCGTACATCCCGGTTCCGCCGGGGCCGCGAATCACTGAGCCCTCCACGCACAAAACGTCCAAACGCTCTCTGCCTTCGGTCACCCGCCGTATGGTTTCCCTGTGCTCCTCGTGCGACCGTACCGAGAGGGAAGGGTGCCATAGTATGTTGATGTCCTGGGCTTCAAGAAAATCCACCACATTGGGAGAGGACGCATTAAACAAGGACCATGTGTCCCCGCCGCATCCTCCGCATTGAAGCCAAAACAGGTTCAGGCTCATGATCTGCTCCTTTTACTCAATGATCCGCCCTGGGAAAGGAAACCTTAAACACAGCCCCGTCTCCGGGATGGCTGAAAAAGTCCAGGCGGCCATGATAGTCCCGGATGATTTCCCGTGATATGGGCAGCCCCAGTCCCAGGCTCCGCCCTTTTTCCTTGGTTGTGAAAAAAGGCTCCATAATACGGTCCTGGATTTGGTACAAAATTCCGGTGCCGTTGTCCGCTATCGTCAAAATGACGTCGTTCCCTTTCCGGAAGGTTTTCACCGCGATCCAACGATACTCGTCCCTGCCGGTCCAGGTTTTCCGGACAATCGCCTCCATGCCGTTGATGAGCAGGTTGTATACCACCTGGCCCAAACGGTTCCTATGCCCCATTATAGCAGGCAAGTCCGGCGCCAAATCCAGCCTGATGTCAATATTTTCCAAAGAAAACTGCCTGCCGATCAGGGATAGGGTATCCTTGACCGGCGTGTTCAGGCTGAGTTTCTCAAAAGCGCCTGACGGTTTTCTGCCTAAAGCCGCCAATCTGTCTATGTAGCTGGAGGCCCGGTTGATCTGGGAGTCGATTTGATCAATGACTTCCACAAGCTCTTCCCGGGGAATGTCTTGGCCTCTTTCCAGCATCGTCTGTAAATATTCACTGCCAAGTTTGACGGCGTTCAAAGGTTGACGCAACTCATGGGCCACTGCGGGCGATATTCCGCCCAGGCTGGGTATGAGGCTCATCAGGTCCCAGGCTGTCACCAGCTCGATGTGAAGCATGATCGCCGGCAAGAATATCAAATCCCCCACAAGCGCAGCTATCATGGTGATCACCATCAATAGTCCAAAAACCGAGGTGGGCTGAAAATGGGAGAATAACAGGATGGAAAAGCCCAGGCTGATGGTGATGGTGGTGAATATGATCGGCGGCCCCACGCTTTTCAAGGTGTCGCGCATGGCCCGGTCCTTGTCCAGGTCCCGTTTGAACTCGCGGTTATACCGGACAAGGTAGTGGATGGTGTCGTCCACTGCCAGGCCGATGGCTATGCTGGCTATGAGGCTGGTCACCACGGACAGCTTTATTCCGACCCATCCCATAAAGCCGAAGCATAAAAGAATGGGGAACAGATTGGTCGCTATGGCGGCGAATCCTACTTTGCCGGACAAAAATAAAAGCAGCATTATGCCGAAGATAACCAGCATGGTAATGGACAGGCTTTTCACCTGGCTGCTGGTGAGGATGTAGCTGCTTTCCGATATGACCATGCCCAATCCGGTGACCTTGTAAGTCAGGTCTCCTGCATAATGCGCTTCAAGATATTTTTCGATGCTGTCGCGAAGCTGAAAGAACTCCCGGGAACTGGAAACGTGCGTGCGAAGCATGATGTTGACCTTGGACATATTCGGGTCCATAAACCGGGAGTACATGTCATGCCCAAGCAGGCTTTTGTAGGTGTTTGTCAGGGTTCGGATTTGCCAGGACTCCATGGGCAAGGCGTAATATATGGGGTCGAAATCGTTGCTTGCGTAGTTTACCAGCTTTAAAAAATCCGTGTAGGCTATGGATTTGTCCACTCCCTCGAACATGACCAAATGATTCTGTATATCCTCCATTTTAGCCAGATTTTTGGGATCTTCAAAAAAATCGTTCCTTTTAGCGTCCAGAACCACATTGACCGGGAAGCTTCCCGCCATGTCCTGGTATATATCGTAAAAATTCTTACTGATTTCTGTGTTCTTTTTAAAATAATCGACCGGGTTGGTTTCCACCCTAACAAAAAAAATCCCTGTTATTGATACCAGGGAAACCACCCCCAGGACAGGCAGCACTTTTTTGCGGTGCCGTAGGTTCAAGATGAAGATTCCGTGCAGTATTTTTTCCACCCACGGGGCGGCCGGCCCTTTGCAGACTGTTTTGGACAAAGGCAGCAGGCTCATGACAGCAGGAAGGAACAACAGCATGATAAGCAGCAGGCTTATCATTCCAAAGCAGGAAAAAACCGCGAACTCCCGGATTCCTTCAATCCGGTTGACCAGCAGGGACGCCAGCCCGACTACCGTGGTGGTTACGGCCAGGGAAGTGGGAAATCCCACCCGGGAGAAGCACAGGTAGACGATTTCGCGGGGGATTTCCCCTTTTTGGCAACTGTGGTTGTACTCCGAAATAATGTGCATGCAGTAGGCTGTGCCCACAGCGATTATAAAGACCGGCGTGATCATGGTCATGAGGGAAAGGGCCGTATTGGTTTTCGCCATCATGCCCATGGTCCAGACCAGGGACATAGCCACAGCCCCGGAAGGCAGCAGGACGCCCCGAAAATTTCCGAACAGGCCGTATAAAACCAACAGGATGACGCCAAAAGTGATGGGCGGCAAAAGGGCGAAATCCTTTTCCGTATAGGTGGCCAGAGCCTGGGCTACGGACGGCATGCCGATCTGGTAAATCGTATTGATGCCCTTGTAATCCCTGGAAATAACACCGTCCACCTCGTCGATGATGCTCTTTCTGTCCACGTCGGCGTGCAGCAGCATCGAGATGACCGTGGCTCTCTTGTCCTGGGAAAGAAAATTCCGGTCGAAAAGCTCTATGGGCTCGATAATCCTTTCAAAATCCTTAAGGCTCCATTTGTCGGTCAGGTCCATGTCCTGGCGGACCTGGGGCAGGCTGATCAGCCTCCGCACTCCCGGCAGCCCGGAGAGTTCATTGGATATGGCCTCAAGGGATTGAAAGGATTCAGGAGAAAACAGATTCTCCCCGCGCACCACAACAAGCAGGACCTCCTCGCTTCCGAATTCCCTTTTGAATTTCTCGTAATATTGGGTGGAAGGCAGATCCTCCACCGCCAGATCATAAATGGAAGTCCGGAATCCAAGATGAGGAATGTGGGCGGCGAAAAAAATGGTCAGGCAGGCGAACAAGGTTATGGTCGCCCAGGGCCATTTTAATGCGCTGGTGAGAAGTATCTTTAGAAGACGTCCTTGAGGAATTTGACTCGGCATGTTTCGGGTTGTCCCAAGTAAGATGAGGAATAGGCCCGGTCCAAGTGAGAGATGGACCGGGCCTAATAGGAATTTCCGTATAGAGACTCAGATTGCTTAGTTACGGACAATAACCCGATTATCTATAAAAATGCAAGGTTACATTGGATCCTGCTCATTTTTGTAACGCGCCTCCACCTCCGTAACCGCTTCCCGGAGCAGGGCGAGGGATTCTTCCGCTTGTTTTTCGTCCAATTTTTGTATGCCGAAACCGGCATGGACCAATATGTAGTCTCCCAGGGCCGCGTCTTCCAACAATAAAAGACTGATTTTCTTTCTGACGCCCCCTGCGTCGACGGTCCCCATGCCATTATCCATTTCAATGAGTTTGGCTGGTACAGCCAGGCACATGCGGTTTGCTCCTTTTTGTAATTTCTCCGGCGTTAAGCCGTTTTAGTTCTTTAAAAACCATTTCCATCAGGTCGGGAATCTTGCTGTTAACCAGGTCCGTCAGGTCAAGCGCCATGGTTTCCATGTCCAGGGGCTCTACCCCCAGGATCACGGTTTCCGGCGGAGGCCCTAAAGCCTGGCACAAAGTAAGGGATTCCAAAAGATCCACCTGGTGCAGGGAGTTTTTGGCGCGCACCCTTTCGGGAATAGCATCGCCGGAAATCCGGTACAGGTCGCCGGACTCCCCCCCGTTGCGAACGCAGTCCACCACGATCAGGTGATCGGTTTCTGAAATGGTGCCCAAAAGATTCAACCCAAGCGTGCCGCCGTCCATGACCGTGACATTCTCGGGAAACTCATAGTGTTGCTCCAGGGCTTCGGCCACGCGCACGCCGACGCCTTCATCCCGAAACAGGATGTTGCCGACCCCTAAAACCAGAATACGGGGCTTTGCCATTCAATCGCCTTTCGCTGAGGTTGGGAGCCGGCCCCCTGCGGGGCGCGGGGGCCGGCTTCCATGGGTATACTACAGGGCTTTCACCTTGTACACTTCGTTGGAGTTGGGGTCGATCACGTGGATGGCGCAAGCGATGCACGGGTCAAAGGAGTGCACCGTGCGCAGCACTTCCACCGGCCTCTTGGGATCGGCGATGGGCGTGCCGATAAGGGCCTCTTCCACCGGACCAAGCTGGCCTTTGGCGTCCCGCGGGCCAAGGTTCCAGGTGGAGGGAACCACATACTGGTAGTTTTTGATCTTGCCCTTGTCGATTTCGATCCAGTGGCCCAGAGCGCCGCGAGGCACGTCGTTGAGGCCCCGGCCCATGCCTTTGTCCGGCATTTCCCAGGGGGTGTAGGTGGAGTCGTCGCCCTTGGTGAGATTGCCCACCAGTTCGTTCAGCCAGTTTTCCATGGCGTTGCCGATGAATACGGTTTCCAAGGCCCGGGCCGCCGTTCTGCCCAGGGTGGAGAACAGGGCGGTTGCAGGCACGGAAAGATGGGCGAGGGTGTCGTCCACCAGCTTCTTGACGCCGGGATCTCCCTTGCCGTAGGCGACCAGGACCCTGGCCAGAGGGCCCACTTCCGTGGCCTTGCCGTCGTACCTGGGGGCTTTGATCCAGGAGTAACGGCCGCCTCTGTCGTAATCGCTGTAGTCAGGCTCCGTAACGCCTTTGTAAGGATGGAGGTCCTTCTTGCCTTCGTACCAGGATCTGGCCACGTGCTCCGTGATCTTTTTGTCGTCCATTTTTTGGACGTCGGTGAACTTGCGTTGATAAATAACGCCGCCGGGCATGAGGTCGCTGGAAGATCCTTCTCCTGTTTGGGGGAAGTCGCCGTAAGCCAGGTAGTTGGCGGTTCCGCCAATGGCGCCCCAGTCCTTGTAAAAGCCCGCCACGGCCAGGACGTCCGGGATGTAAACGTTCTTGATGAATTCCTGGGTTTCCTTCCACAGGTACTTGAATTCCGCAACCCGGTCCGGCTTGAGGTCCGCCGCGCAAGTGACGCCGCCCGCCACCAGGGATTGGAGATGCGGGTTTTTGGCGCCGAAAATGGCGTGCAGCTTGGCGGCCCTGGCCTGCACCCGTAAGGCCTCGATATAGTGGGATACGGCCATGAGGTCTGCTTCGGGAGATAGCTTGTAAGCCGGGTGGCCCCAGTAGGCGTTGGCGAAGGGGCCTAACTGGCCTGAGTCCACAAAGGACTTGACCCTCTCCTGCACCCGTTTGAAATAGGATGCGCCGCCCCAGGGGGCGTTGCTCACGTTGTCCGCCAGGGTTGCGGTGGCTTTGGGGTCCGCCTTGAGGGCGTTGACCACGTCCACCCAATCCAGGGCGTGGAGATGATAAAAATGGACGATGTGATCGTGCTGGAACTGGGCGCCGTGGAGCAGGTTGCGGATGATCCGGGCGTTGTCCGGAATCTTGATCCCAACGGCATCCTCGATGGCTTCCACGGAGGAAAGGTAATGGACATAGGTGCAAACGCCGCACGAGCGTTGCACAAACAAGGGCGCGTCTCTGGGATCCCTGCCCTGGAGGATGATTTCAATCCCCCGGAACATCTGGCCCGAACTCCAGGCGTCCTTGACAATGCCGTTTTCCACTTCCACCTCGATCCTCAGGTGGCCTTCTATTCGTGTTACCGGGTCAATGGTGATTATCTGGCCCATGGTAGCTCCTTTCGTATGCTAAAAGATGACTCAACAGACAAACGCCCGTCTACAGAGTTTCAAAGAAGGGGCTCATTTCGTCCCAGAAATCGGGCTCGCTGCAGCCGATGCAGGGATGGCCCGCCTCAATGGGCCAGCTTGTGCCGTCATTAAACTTCACGATGGGGCAGTTGTTGTAGGTCTCGGGACCTTTGCAGCCCATTTCGTAGAGGCAGAAACCCATCTTGGCTTCTTCGGAGCCGAACTCCGTGACAAACTCGCCGTTTTCAAAGTGGGACCGGCGGGGGCATTTGTCGTGTATGGTGTTGGCATAGGCGAACAGGGGCCGGCCGTTGGAATCCAAGGCAGGCAGTTTGCCCATGAGCAGATAATTGACGATGGTGCCTATCAGGTTGATGGGGTTGGGGGGGCAGCCGGGGATGTTGATGGTTTTGATCCCCAGAGCGTCGGAAACGCCCTTATACCCGCCCGGGTTGGGCTTGGCTGCCTGGGGGCCGCCGTAGGTGGCGCAAGACCCCATGCAGATGGTCGCCATGGCGTGCTTGGTGACTTCCCGGCCGATTTCCAGAAAGGTGCGGCCTCCGACTTTGCCGTAAGCGCCGTCAAATTTGGTGGGGATGCTGCCTTCCACCACGCACAGGTATTTATCCTTGTGTTTGGACATGGCGGCGTGGAGGTTGTCCTCGGCCTGATGGCCGGCTGCGGCCATAATGGTTTCATGGTATTCCATGGAGATGATGTCCAGAAGCACTTCGTCAATCCAGGGGTACATGGTGCGAAGAGCGGCTTCCGAACAGCCGGTGCATTCGGCAAAATGCAGCCAGATGACGGGGGGGCGCTGGGCCGGGGCGGCGAACACGTCCATGACCTGTCCAACGTAGCTGGCTGACAAGCCCATGGTGGCGGTCAGGAATGTACAGAATTTCACAAAATCCCTGCGGGAAATCCCCTTCTGCTCCAGCCTCTCATAGAATTCTTGCCTGTTTTTTTCCTTTTCATTTTGCATGGAAGACTCCTGTCGGCAATTTGGGTGAATGTTTATTTGTTAAAGGGGCATGAGATTAAGGGGCAAGCGGTTTCATACCCAGGGATTTCATGTGATTGGCCACGCTATCCGAGAAAACCAGGTCCACAAACACCTTGGCGTAGCCATCGGGCTTGCCTTTGGTGACCAGGGAGTAGGTCTGTACATAGGGATAGCCTTCGTCGCCAGGCCCTATGCCGTTGACCTGCAAAACCTTGGCGCCCTGCGGTTTGCCGCGGGTGGCGCCTTGGGCCACAAAGGTCAGGGACCAGGGGATGCGCCGGATGATGTCTTCCGCCATGGTGGATTTGGCTACCATGATATCCCAGGACATGGGGTGTCCATCCATCACCATTCTTTCAAAGTTGCGAAAAGCCGCGGAGCTTTCCGAGGGAACTATGACGACAAGAGGCTTGTCCGGGCCGCCCAACTGGTTCCAGTTGGTGATGTCCCCGGAAAAAATGCCGCGAAGCTGGTCTTTGGTAACATTCTTTACGGTGGTCTGTACGTGGGTGAGCAGGGCGATATCGTCCGTGCAAACCGGAATCTCCACGTAGCCTTGCCGCTTTAAACCTGCGTCCAGCCTTTCGGCTACAGCAGCCATGTCGGAAAAGCCGTTCACCAAGCGAGCCAGAGCTTCTTCGGAAGTCATGACGTCTGTCTGCACGGTTGCGCCGGTTTGGGCTTCGAACCTCTTGGCGCCGTGGTCCTTAAAGGCTTCATACACCTGGGAGGATGAGGAAATGGTGAATACGTCTTTTGCCAAAGCAGGGGAGCCTGCCAGGCACATGAGGACGCATAAGGCGATGGTTACGCCCATTATTCCCCATGACGGGATTCGCCCGTTCTTTCGGAATGATGTTTTGGGTTTTAGCATCTTGCACTCCTTTCGTAGGATGGTTTAGGGGTTGGATTCCGACACTGATTTTGCACAAGATTGGGATGACTGGATACAATACTGCTGAAAAAGAGTGATTCTGAAATATTAAAGGAACTTAAAATGCACTAAGTATGCCATCAGAAGGGCGGGGAAGTTCTTGGAAAACGCCCCCTTGTCGATCCGGTTGTTAAGTTTGGAAAAGAATACCACTCGAAGAAGTTTTTAGTCAAATAATCTTAATCATTTTTTTTACAAAAAAAATATGGCCGGAACGCCGCAAGCCTCGTCCGGCAAGCCATTCCGAGCAAATCCGGATTTTCGTCCCGGGACCTGGCCGCCGTTGCCGAAAAAAGGGCGGCCAGTCTGTTTTAAAGGAAAAAAATTTTGAAAAAAATGAAGCATAGTCGATGAAAAAGGAAAAATCCAAAAAATTCATGTAAGAATTTTCACAATCTTGAGTAATAATTACTCGCGGGCGGGATAAAATCGGAACCCCGCCCTTTTACATTCTGTAAATAACTCCTCCAATCAACTTACATTTTTTACACAGAATCAGTTAGCACATGCCCAGGCTTTTCATCCTTCGCCACAAACTGGTGCGGCTCATGGACAACAAGAAGTGACGCCACATCCAAAGGAGGCTGTCAGCAAGCGTCATAGACGCCATGATCGTCAAGAATCAGGTCCAGGGGGGCATCATGGGAAGGGTTGGCAATAGAGGCGACAACACCGAGGGCTAAAGAAGCTGATGATGCTTATGCCGCCGCCGGATGACTGGCGGTTGAGCCTGATGGCGACTGCCGATGATAAAGTTAGTCAAATAATCAAAGACGTTATATAGCGAAGGAACAAGAGGTTACAGGTCCAATTGTACTATAACTCAAAAAATCTTTCTCCTTGAAACAAAAAAACCTCCTGTTAGG
>NZ_FQZU01000072.1 GCF_900142135.1 Desulfatibacillum alkenivorans DSM 16219
GAACGGCAACCGCAATTGCTGCGCGATGTGCTGAGGCGCTTACCCATACTCCAAGGAAAGGGGGTGATCGAGCATGACCTGTCGCGGACCCTGATGGAAAAGGCGGCAGCCCGTTTCGCCACATTGACCCTCATTGAAGAAGGCACCCCTGTCCTGGAAATCCCGGGACGAATCCACAACATCATCGAAAATCTGAAAGGAGAAGTGTCATGACTGAAAGGATTTTTCAGAGCGAGGCCCTGACCAACGGCTGGGCGAACATCACAAACGACGGCGTTAAAACATACTGGTTTGACACGGATCAGGTCTTCCCCAAAATCTATTCCTTAGACAAGGCGGGAATCCCGGCATACTGGGATGACGTGCCGTATAGCGAGGAAATCATCAAGGAATGCACCCACGACGACGTTTGCTGCCTCATCCTTTCGTCCGGCAAGACCAAGGTGCTGGTGGTCGTCCATGCCAGTCTGCCGCACGTCGCCATGCACGGCCGGGCGACCAAGGAAATCCCGTGGTCCGAATATGCGAAAGAAGGCTTCATGGCGGTGAAAAAACACATCACCCCCTACCAACTGGACGCTGCGGTGATTAATCCCACGGTGGAGACGCTGGAAAAACTCGGGGTGCTGAAGTCCATCATCCAGAAATTTGTCAAGGACGCAAAACTGATCGAAGGAGGAGCCGATGAATCCCCTGCTGATGCAGATGGATCGGATCAAGACGGCGCTGAGGAGTAATGCCCATGATGCGGCGACCAATCTCCTGGTGAACATGCTGGCCAGCGACGATCTCTTTTCGTACTGGTCCATGTCCAGCCAAGGGTCAGAACGCATCCCCAACATCCTGCGCTACGTGAGCCGCATCACCTTTGACCCGGAAATCCCCACCGCCTGCGTCAATCTCATCGCGGGGGAGGTCCGCTTGTCGCCAACCTTTTTCCTGGAACACATGACCGGCCCGGAGGACGTATTGTTCATTCTGCTGCATGAGCGGAATCACCTGATCCTCCACAAGCTGTGGCCGGATTTGGTGGGGCATGAGTATCCGCCGGCGTTACGGAATTGGGCCGAAGACGTGTACATCAACGCCATGGCCAGACGCCAGGTCCTGTCCACCCTGCCGGAACGATTCTACGCGGGCGGGGAATCCATGCAGCTGGTCCTCACCGGCAGGCACAGCGCGGTGGATTGGGATGCAATCTCTTACAGGGTGGAGAATCACAACCTCATCAAAAATGCCCACGCCTCGTTCTATGTGCAAGCGGCCGAATTGATGGCCGCGATCCATGAGCCACCGATCTTGGTCGATGATTTTTCCGGGTTCCATCAGTGGATGCACTTGGTTCTCGAATGGTGGAAGGCCAAGCAGAGGGAGAATCGTCAACAATCAAAGGACATGACCGAGGCAATGGAAAACATCCCGCCGTTGGTCGCCAACCACGAACACGGCCCGGTCCTGACGGAGATGCCCGCCAACAACAACCCGGATCGGCAGGGTGTTGAGATGCATACAATCCCGGACATCTCACCAAATGATCCGGTGGTGAAGATGATCCTGGCCACATGCGAAATCCCGGAAATCCGGACCAGGTTTGAAATCTTCAACGACGCCAAGGTCCGGATGGTGGAAACGCTGATCGGCGGGGTCATCAGCCAAAGGACCGTGGTGTGCGAGCATGAGGGGTATTCGATTACTGTGCCACCTACGGTCAACCGTCGGGACGCCTTCCATATGGCGACGGGCGCGGCTCCGGTCCTCTGGCAACAATTCTTCGGCATGGAGAAACCGGCGGTGGACCTTTACGTGGACGTCTCCGGGTCCATGTCCAAGTATTACATGTTCATTCCGTACATTTATCAATCCATCCTCCATGTGGTGGGCCGGATTTTCCAATTTTCAACCAAGGTCGTGGAGGTGGACCACGGTGAGCGATTCCTGTTCACCACGGGCGGGACCAGTTTCAACGTCGTGGCCGAGCACATGGTCCAGGAGAATGTACGATGGGCAATCCTGGTCAGTGATGGGTTGTCCGCGTTGAACTCGAATCTGGAGAGGTCCCTGGCCCGGCAGCTTGAACATTTGGTGTACCTCAAGGTGCAACACAACACGCACCGAAATTGGGAGAGATTGGCCAAGGACGTGGTGCTCTTGGAGGGCGGCTCATGATGAATCCGGATTACGCAACCGCCCTGAACGAGGCCATGGATTTGGTTCGGCATCATGTGGGTGACGCGGTTTTCAAGGAATTGATCCGGGTGCCCAAGGCCCGGAAGGTGCGGTCCATGTCGGGATTGTTCCAGCTGGTGGTGGGCATCCTCGCCGAGGCAAAGGCGGTGCGGGAGAATGTCCCCAACATCGAGGTCTTGGCCAAAGCACTTTATGGGTTCGATCCCAAGAAGGTGGCGGCCTGTCAGGAAAAGCCCGGCCGGTTGGAAAGGCGTCTTTCAAAGATGGCGCCCGACTGGCCGAAGGAAGGCATGGAATCTTTCGTACACGGCGTGGTGGAGGGGGCCCGGACTTTGGTGGCCTGCAACACGGCATCGGGATTCCATCGGTTCGCGGAGGAGTTCTATATCCACAAGGACTGTTTAATCGCATCCTCGCTCCCGCTGGTCCTGGAGAAGGAAATACCGGGGATCGGATTCGGGGGCGCGTGCCGATTCCTGAATCAGGCCGGCCACCCCGTGTTCTTCCTTGTGGAGCCCAAGGTGCGAGCCGTCCTGTTCGACACAGGACTCACCGAATCCCGGGGGCTGTACGATTCCTTCTTCGCCGTTTTGGAAATGGCGGGCCTAGGGAGCATCCACCCCCATCCAGTACATTCAATCCTGTCCGCCCTGGTGGCCAACAATCTCCAGACCCTTTATCTGGAAAAGCTGGCCACCGATACCTGACCCCGAAACGACATCGTGTCGTTTTTCCGACGATCCATCAAATCCGGCATGCCGCTTTTGAAGCAAGCGGCGGATTCGCCACATGCCGGTGGGGTGTTTCCGTGGATCGTCAAAACAACAGAAAGGAGAAAAAGCCAATGGTGAAAGGGTTCTTCTGCGAAAAGACCGATGAACAAATCCCGTTTGCGGAATGCCTCGAATGCGCACGGTCCAGGCTGAATCGCAAATTGGATTGCCCGTTCGACGAGGCGGTGATCGCCGGGATGATCGAGAACATCAAGAACAAGGTCGGCATCAGTGTGACGATGATCTCCGGTTGTCATCGAGCCGCGTTCATCCAGCAGCATTACGACACCTGGGTCTACCCGTCCGGCATGTATTGGGCCTTCCGTGGCCAGATCGCCCATAAGGTCATGGAGGAGGCCGCGCTGCATGACGATGCTGTCATCGAGACAACCTTTGAAAAAGATTGGGAAGGCATCCGCGTGGAGGGGACCCCGGACCTGATCGTTCCATCGCAACGGGTGCTCAAGGATTACAAGACGACCGTGAACATCCCGTCCTACCTGAACAAAGACCGCCGCATCCTGGCCTATGACAACCACCGGGTCCAGGTGAACCTCTATGCATGGCTGGTCCCTCACGACATCGAGGAATTGGAGGTCGTGTACATGAGCATGGAGGAGACGCGGATTTGCCCCGTGGAAGTCTGGGCTGAGTCGTCCACGAAGAAAACATACATGACCGTGGACCGTTACATGGAAGAGAACCTGGTGCCCCTGTACGAGGCCCTGGAATCCGAGACCATGCCGCCCTACGCCCGCAACTGGGCATGCGACGAATACTGCGGCGTGTCGGACATCTGCTACCGGGAACTGAAAAAGGAACTCATGGCCGCCCGCCGGGTGGTCCCCCTGAAAAAGAAAGGAAAGAAACATGGCGATACCGCTAAAGCAACCGGATGAACAGCAATCGGTCCCGCACGAATGGACCGCTGAGGAGATTGTTCATCAAGCACGAAAGGTTCTGGACATCAAGGACAATGCCATGACCGAAAATGTCCATTTCGGTGTGATACCCGGATGCCGGAAGCCCTCCCTGTGGAAAGCTGGGGCCGAGAAGTTGTGTCAGGCTTTCAGGCTGGAGCCGCAGTTCGAAACGGTGGCCATGGATGACCCCAACCGGGTCATCGAATGGGAGAAGACCGAATACCACACCCGGCGGAAGATCACCGGCACAACCAAGGGTTTCATCGAATACCGAGCCTCCTGTTCCCTCATCCACATCCCCACCCGTGAAGCCTGGGTCCGTAACGTGGGCGGCGTGTGCAACAATTTCGAGTCGAAATATCGGACCCTGAACCCATACGACGTGGCGAACACCTTGGAGAAGATGGCTGAGAAACGTGCGTTCGTGGCGGCGGTTCTGATCGCAACGGCGGCGAGTGACATCTTCACCCAGGACATCGAGGACCTGCCCCATCTGAACGGTGACAGCAACGGCAACCGGCAGAGGCAAGCGCCTCCACCACGTCAGGCACAGACCCCGGCACCACCCAGAACTCAAAACAATGCTGGGTGCGGAAGCCAACGTGAAGAAGGCGTCCGGTACGCCACAGAAAAGCAGGTTGCCTACATTCGCGGTCAACTGGAACGCAAAGGGATACCGGCCAAGGATTTTTTCGAAGACTGGGAGGAGGAGTTCGATAGCCTGGACACCATCCCCTTCAATCTCGTAAACGACGTTTTGGCCTGGATCAGGGAGCAATAGCGGCGCATGGTATCAGACAAAAAATTGGTAACCCTGTATCGGGAGGCCCGGGATTTTCTGGAAGCCATTGCAGGCCGGGACGTCGAGGAACTGCTGGCCTTCACCCGTTACGCAAAAGTGAACGACATGCAGGAGGTGTATTGGCGGTTCGCGCGGTCCCTGTGCAACAAGCGGGGCATGCCCGCCACCATCGGCGACGTGGACGACCTCGAACCGTTTCTGTTTGGGTTCGATCCTGTGCGCACCGCCGGCAAGTACGGGGGTGACTGGCGTCGGCTCTTCACCGCGATCCGGGAAGGTCATACTCCTCCCGGTCCGATGGACATGAGTCGTGAGGGTAGCTATTGGGTGGTGTACATTAAAGGTCTCTTGTCCGGGGCGGTGTTCCTTTCTCGTCTCGGATCGTTCGATGGATTTGAAAACTTCGTGGCCGGTTTTGCCCATCACCCCCTTGCCCTGGCCGGGCTGCCCATCATTATTGAAAGGTTGGTCTACGGCATGGGGTTCCCGCTCGGATGCGACTGGCTCAGGGAAATGGGTTACACCGATTACGCGAAACCGGATGTCCATGTCCTGACTATCTTCATTGAATGCGGGATCGTCAGAGATTGGGACACGTTTCAATCGTTCAAAACTTTGGCGCACATGGGCCGGTTGGTGGGTGAACCGCCTGCCGTGGTGGACAAGGTGCTGTGGTTCGTCGGGTCCGGCCGGTTCCTGCCCGATGATGAGCCTGTGACCCGCTATCGGAATGCCTTTGTTGAATATGTGAATCCCATCCTGGAGAAGGTTTGAATATGAACGAAAACAACATACCACCTCCGAGAGAGGAGCGGTTTACAGTCTTAGGGGTTTTCCTGGAGCCTAAGACAATTGTATGGGTTGAAAAGCAAGGCGGCATGGATTGGTTCGCGTGCGAGATGGAGCAAACCTTGGCCAGCCTGCCGGATCGGGAAGCGGTGGCCGAATGGAAAATACTGGTCCGCCAGAAGCAGGAGATTGAAACACGGTCGCGGCTGGTCGCATACACCGCGCTGAAACAAGTCCTGCCGCCGGACCAATGGCTTGAGATCATCGAGGACCATCATGAACCCGGCGACACTTTTCTTTCCCTGTTTCGATCCCACGTCCGCTATTTCTTCCGATTGATCCCGGACCTGGCTCCCATGGTGGCGGAATACGAGGCGGTGACAGAGAGGTTGGATGTCGTCGATGCCGAACTGCTGGCCATGCTCAAGGGAAAATATCCGGGGTTAGCCGACGTGGAATCAACCGAACGCGCGCTGGTCCGGATCATCATGGCCAGATTGGAGGAATGAAATGTGCGGCTTTTGCATGGAACGTTTGGCCCTGATGGTGGCGGAAACGGAAAGCAAAGGCGGGTGCTACGACCTGCCTGAAAACGCAAGTCTCTTCGAGATTGCCATGGTTCTCCAGGAAACCGCGAATCCGTTGAGGGTTCTGGCCGTTCATGATTCGGAGGCCCTGAAGGATCGAGACCTGGCGACCATTGTGCAAATCAGAACAATGCTGAGTCCGACACCCTGGGGCCATGATCCCCAGGTGAAAAAAATCATCGGGAATGCCAACCCCATCCCGCCCTTGATGGGCAAGGTGCTCGATGCCGTCAACCGGAAGGACCTTGAATGTCTGCACGAAATCATCATCAGCCCCATGACCATGCCGGATTTCATCGGATTCGATCTCTGGGCGCAACGGCTGGCGGTTCGGCACATGGTCCAGGTTTTCGGGGTGGACGCCTTTGTACCGTTTGAACCGAGAGTCCGACCGGCACTGGCATTTTACGCTGGGTTGTACCTTGGGGTATCGGATCGAAAACACTTGGCCGAATCCATGATGGGAACCGTTGGTATGCCGGACGTGGACAAGGCGGAGGTGTTGGAATATGCGGGCCTGCTCAAAGGAGAATGACAAATGCGTGAGCACTACGAGGGATTCGAGAGGGAGGAGTTGTTCCATTTGATCCTTCGTCGGGCACTCGATGATTGCCCGACCATCAAGGCCCGGACCATCAAAAGGATCATCCATCAAATCGCCCCGGATTTCATGGAGGGTCTCTTCGAGGCAAAGCCGTGCGTTAGAAAATTGCGGTACGTGGGGTGTGGAGACATGTGCTGCGAATTTCCAACCGTTGACGCACCCCATGACAACGGCCTGGTCCTCGGGCAGGTGTACGAGTCAGAGCTTTTCAACGGGGCGACGTACAAACTCAAGGACCGGGCTGGATGGATCGGGGCCGCGCATTTTGAATGGGTGAAAGGCACCGGCAATCTTTAAGAGAATATCCATTTTCTTAAAAATATCGGTCTCATCCGCCACGTTTTCATAACAATCCACCACATAATCCTAAAAATCCGCATTCTTTTTCAGCCGGTGCCGTGTGGGACCGAAGGGAGGAGGAGTGTTCCCAATGAAACGATACCATATCAGCCGCGAGAAATTCATGTCCAGCGAGGAGGTGCGCCGGTTGCTCAAGACCAGCGAAGACCAAGCCATCATCGACCAAGCCAAGGGACGGAAAACATGGGTGTCCCGGTACATGCTTGTCCACCTGGCCCTGCATTCCGGTTTGAGGGTGAGCGAGCTTGCCGCGCTGACCATAGGTGACCTGCATCTGACCAGCCGCGAGAACTACCTTGTAGTCCAGAACGGCAAGGGTGGGAAGAAGCGGGACATATACCTTGACCGTGAGATAGTCCGGCATCTCAAGGAATACATAGCGCACAAGGCCAAGGCTTGGCAGGAGCCGGTGGATGGAAGTGCGCCGCTGCTCATGGGCCGGTCAGGACATTTTACGGAAACCGCCTTGCACCTGTCTTTTCGCAAAGCCGTGGAGGCCGCAGGGTTGAATCGGCGCTATTCCATCCATGCGGCCCGGCACACATATGCCACGATCCTCCTGGCGAAGACTCAAAATCTCCGGTTCGTGCAAAAGCAGTTGGGGCATGCGTCCTTGAATATGACCGCCCTTTATGCCGACGTGTTGCCCGAGCAGAACCAGGACCTGGCCAACGCCATGGCTGAATAATCTGCAAGGTAGCCGAAATTATGAGCCGTCCCCTCAAAGCGGGGGCGATTTAGTGCTTTTGGAAAACCAATAAACATGGAGGAAACCATGTGGAATGAACCGACGCAAGAGAGATTGGGCAGAATCCCCAGGCTGTACGAGACCGAGGGCATCCCGGTGGAGGACAAGCTGATCCATCTGCACTTCTTCATCGGTGGCTGCCATTGGTACATTGCAGAATACGACGGCGACGACATCTTCTTCGGCTACGCGGTCCTGAATGGGGATTACTGGAACGCGGAGTGGGGGTATGTGTCGTTCTCCGAACTCAAGGCCGTCAAGGTAGGCTGGCTTGAAGTGGACTGCGAAACGGAGAACGCCTGGCGAGTGAGGCCCGCGAGGGAGGTGAAGGGGGTTAGGTCTTGAAGAAGGTTATTGGCATAATCGCATTGCTTAATTTTGCTTCTGCATGCTATACTGCAATTCAACAATCCATTTTTTTAAGATGATGCCTTTTATTCGCTTCTTGCGTCTGACAATATGGTGTGGCCATGCTAAGAAAATTTACAAAGCCAATGCTCATTATCGCTTTGGGTCTGGTTTTAGGCTTTCCCCTGTTTTCCCTGACCTACTATGCCATGGTTCGTACATCCACGCCTCAATTCTGTGCATCCTGCCACGAGATTCAGCCCGCCTATAACGACTGGAAAACCTCTTCCCATGTGAACAACTCTCAGGGTTTTGTCGCGGATTGCATGGACTGCCACCTTCCCGCCCCGCATGATACCTGGAATTTTTTCTATGCAAAGACTGCACACGGCATCAAGGACGTGGCCGCCCATGTGATGGGCAATGAATATGACCGGCAGGAACAGCGCGAGAACGCATACGCCGCCTTCAAGAACAGCCAGTGCCAGAAATGCCACAGGAACATTTTATACATCCCCGAAAAACGGGGTGCTATGCTGGCGCACCGTTCGGTGCTGTACCCACGGCCGGGTTATGAAAAGCGCTGTGTGGACTGCCACAGGAGCCTGGTCCATGTGCCACGGGAAATCTATGCGTACAAACAATACCAACCCCCTTATCGCGGGCAGGGGCTATAGCCGCACCCCAAAAGAAGGAGGACGATTGTGAAAAGACATATTTTGAACACAGAGGGGGCCGCCTGTTTTGTCATTGCCCTGGCGGCGCTTCTTTTTATGCCTTTCGGGGATGGGCCTGAGGCCGGGAACATGCCAAAGGTCAAGGAATACCGCATCGAACGCAGCATGCCAAAAGAAGCGGTGGCCTGCATCGAGTGTCACAAAAGAGAGCAGCCCGGCATTTTCGCGGATTGGGCCGCCAGCAGGCACGCCAGCGCGAACATTACCTGTCTCGACTGCCACCAGGCGGAATCTTTTGACCCGGATGTGAGCCAGGGCCATTTCAAACAATATGAGAAGAGTGATTCGCCTTACGGAACCAAGGAATACAGGGTGCCGGTTTCCGGGGTGGTCACGCCCAAGGATTGCTCCCGCTGTCATCCTGACGAGGCGACCCAGTATTCCAGAAGCAAGCACGCCAATACGATGGAGATTATCTGGAAGATTGACCCGTGGCTGAATGACGGCATGAACTCCAGCCTGGAGCGGCAAAGCGGGTGTTTCCATTGCCACGGTACGGTCCTCAAGCAGAAGGATGGCGAGCTCGACCCGTCCACATGGCCGAACGTGGGAGTGGGAAGGGTGAACCTTGATGGAAGCAAGGGGTCATGCACAAGCTGCCACACGCGGCACCGTTTTTCGGTCATGGAGGCTCGCAAGCCCGAAGCCTGCGGCCAATGTCATCTGGGTCCCGACCACCCGCAGATAGAAATATTTACTGAATCCAAGCACGGCGACATCTACACGGCATTCGGCGATCAATACAATTGGGACGCGGCTCCCGGCACATGGACCCCGGGAGTGGATTACCGGGCACCCACCTGCGCCTCCTGCCATATGTCCGGCGCGGGCACGGTCCTGACCAGCCACGATGTCACCGAACGCCTTGCCTGGGAAATCCAGGCCCCGGAAACGGTGCGGCCTTCCGAGTTCAAGCCCTTTCCCGCAAAAACCAACCACGAGACGGAGCGGGAGAAGATGAAGGCCGTGTGCATGCAATGCCACGGGCAAACCTGGGTGGACGGTCACTTCAACAAATTTGACGGGGTCGTGGCTGAATATGATTCTGTCTATTTCGCCCCGGCAAATGAAATGCTGGCCCAACTTTACGAAAAGGGCGTTCTGGCCAGGCCGCCTTTTTTCGATGAAGCGTTGGAGGTGGAGTTCTACGAGTTATGGCATCATGAGGGCCGAAGGGCCAGGATGGGAGCGGCCATGATGGCCCCGGATTATGCCTGGTGGCATGGTTTCTATGAGTGCAAGAAGCGCTATAACTCCTTCATGCATGAGGCGAGAACCATGCTGGAATCTGGAGAAAAAGCATACAAGGCCAAGGATTTTCCCGGAGCTACTGGCAGCACCACAAAGCCTCCGGAGGTTTTCGGCGGCAAATAATTTGTTTTGTAACAAACGAAGACGGCCTCCTCCCATTGTGATGGAAGGGGGCCGTCGTGTTTTCGCGTATTAGTTCCCTGCCATCATGGCGGCGATGTCGTCCTCGACGGTGCCGATGGGCTTGATATCGAAGTTATCCACCAGCACTTTGGCAACATTGGGCGAAAGAAACCCGGGCAATGTCGGCCCCAGGCGGATGCCCTTGACCCCGAGAAACAGGAGGGCCAACAGAACGGCCACGGCCTTTTGCTCGTACCAGGCGATGTCGTAGGAAATGGGCAGTTCGTTGATGTCCTCCAGTCCAAACACCTCCTTGAGCTTCAGGGCGATCACGGCCAGGGAGTAGCAGTCGTTGCACTGCCCTGCGTCCAGAACCCTTGGGATTCCGCCGATGTCGCCCAGGGCGAGCTTGTTGTAACGGTACTTGGCGCATCCCGCCGTAAGGATGACCGTGTCTTTGGGCAGACTTTCCGCCACCTCGGTAAAATATCCACGCGCCTTCTGGCGGCCGTCACATCCCGCCATCACCACGAAGCGTTTGATGGCCCCGGATTTCACGGCGTCAATGACCTTGTCGGCCAGGGCGAGGACCTGGTTGTGGGCGAATCCTCCCACAATTTTACCGGTTTCAATTTCAACCGGTGGTTGGCAGGTTTTTGCCAACGCGACCACAGGGGAAAAGTCCTTGGCGCCTCCGGCCTGCCGCATCTCAATGTGTTTCGCGCCCGGATAGTTGACCACGCCGGTGGTGAACAGCCTGTCCAGGTAGGTGTTGTCCTTTTTGATGGGGATCAGGCAGTTGGTGGTCAGGATGATGGGGCCGTTGAAAGACTCGAAGTCCTTGTTCTGGTGCCACCATGAACTACCGTAGTTGCCCACGAAATGATCGTACTTCTTGAAGGCCGGGTAATAATTGGCGGGAAGCATTTCTCCATGAGTGTAAACGTCTACCCCGGTTCCTTCGGTCTGCTTGAGCAACTCCTCCATGTCCTTCAGGTCATGGCCCGAGATCAAGATGCCGGGGTTGCTTCGGACACCGATGTTCACTTCGGTGATTTCCGGATTCCCGTAAGCGGCAGTGTTAGCCCCGTCCAGAAGGGCCATGGTGGCGACCGCGGTCTCCCCCGCCTTCATGACCATGGCAATCATTTCATCCACGGAAAGTTCCTTGGTGGTGGAAGCCAGGGCCTCCATGAGGAAGGCGTAAATGTCTTCTTTCTCCTGGCCAAGAACCGCAGCATGGTCGGCATAGGCGGCGATCCCCTTGCAGCCGAAGATTAGAAGCCCTCTGAGGGATGTCACATCCTCGTTTTGTGCCGCCGTGAGCCGAACTTCATCGGCTTTGGCCTTGGCCACGATTTCGTCCTTGTCCTCCGATGCCCAAGTCGCGCAGTCGGGAAGATCGCCCGAGATGTCGGTACCAGCCTTTTCCTTGACCGCATCCCGGACCTTAAGAGCCTTCCTGATCCAGTTGATGATCACGTCATCATCCCAGGCCACGTTGGTGATGGTGGTGAAAAGAGCCTCGCATATGAATCGGCCCGCGTCGATGTCCACCACACCCTTTTCCTTCAGCTTTTCCCCATAGACCGATATGCCTTTGCACACATAAATGAGCAGGTCTTGAAGGTCAGCCGTCTCTTCCGGCTTGCCGCAGACGCCCCTGACGGTGCACCCCTGGTTTTTCGCCGTTTCCTGGCACTGAAAACAAAACATGGTCTTCCTCCTTGTTGATGGTTAGCATTTGGAGTTGCAGATTAGACACATATTCATCCATTTAGCTGCTGGACAACCGCAGTGTATTTTTCGTGGATCATCTTTCGGTCGAACTCCCAGAAAGCCTCCAGCATGGCATCTTGTTCCTCCTGGCTGAAGAGCTTTTCCGTGGACGGGAAGAAGACCTTGTCCTCCTTGCGTATGTGCTCGGGGTAGAATCGGGCCAGGGTCTCCAGATTCTCGATGATTCTGGCAATGGCATCCCGATTTCCGGAAACGTAATCGTCTTTGGCGTCCACAAGGTCCTTGACTGTTTTGCGCCCGAACTTGTGCTCCTCCACCAGCTCCTCCATAAGGGATTGGTCGGACGCGGACATTTCCTTCCCCCCTAGTTCTTTGAACAAGATGTCCTCCTCCTTGCCGTGGTGGGTCCGGTCCGCGTATGTCCGAATGAAATCCACCACTGCGTCTATGAAAACCGGGTCCGCGTCTCGGGTGTCCTTCATGGATGAGATTTCCCTGCGGACGATTTCCAGCATGCGTTCGATGAGCCGATGCTCGATCATGAGAGGGCCTCTCGGTTTCATATGTTGTCTCCTTTCAATAAAAGCTCCGTTTAGGTTTATATGGGCGGGGCGATGGTCACCAAAACCCGCATATCGGTGTCCGCCCGAATGCCATGAGGCTCGGCGATGTCGCAGATAAGCACATCCCCGGTCTTGGCGGGCACGACTGCTTCATCCTCGCCCAGGAAAGCGCCTTCTCCTTCCAGGACCAGGATGGACAACTGCCCCTCGATGTCGTGCGCATGGATGGG
>NZ_FQZU01000097.1 GCF_900142135.1 Desulfatibacillum alkenivorans DSM 16219
AAGGGCTGAAACGCCCTGAAATGTTCAAACCACCCCTCCGGCAAATCCAATCGCGGATTTTGGGTAATATTGTCATATGTTTTCAGGTGTGTTACGGTAGGATAATGCCAAGGTCTTCCCGAATAGACGCCCCAGGCGTTTTGCATCATGTGATGATCCGGGGAATCGAGCGTAAGCCGATTTTTTTCGATGATCAGGATCGCAACGCCTTGGAGGAGCGGTTAAGCGACGTTCTCCCGGAGACAGGTGCAGCCTGCTACGCCTGGGTTTTCATGGAAAACCACGCCCATTTCCTGCTGCGCAGCCCTGTCGCCGGGATTTCTCATGTGATGCAACGGCTAATGACCAGTTTTGCCATGTATATCAACCGGCGTTATGGCCGTCATGGGCCGTTGTTCCAAAACCGTTTTAAATCGGTAATTTGTCAGGAAGACGCCTATTTCAAAGAACTGGTGCGGTATATTCACTTGAATCCCGTACGGGCCGGTTTGATGCAGAATTTGTCCGAACTGGCGTTGCACCCATATTGCGGCCATGGCAATCTAATGGGGAAAAACCGGCATCCTTGGCAGGATGTTGATTATGTTTTAAACGGCTTTGGAAAGAGCGTCCGTGAGGCGCGAAAGAACTACCAAGCCTTTGTGGAAGCAGGGATATCCATGGGCAGGAGGGAGGACCTGACAGGCGGAGGCCTCATTCGAAGCATGGGAGGTTGGGAGGCAGTCAAACAGGCTTTCCCGTCTAAAGAACATCGCCAGAAGAGCGATCAGAGAATTCTGGGGGACGGGGATTTCGTCCAGGCAGTTCTGGCGCAAGCCAAGGAGCATCTTTCCAGGAAGTATGTGCTGCAATCTAAGGGCCTTGACAAAGGGGCGATTCTCCTCAGAGTTGCTTCTCTTTATGGAATTTCGCCTGATTCCGTGCTTTCCGGGACCCGAAGAAAACCCATTCCCGACGCAAGGGCAGTCTATTGCTATTGGACCGTTAAAGAACTGGGAGTCGCCCAAATTCAAATGGCCCGCGACTTGTCCATGAGGTCAAGCACCATTGCTTACGCAGTGCAGCGCGGAGAGAAGATCGTCAAAGAGAACAGGTGGGATATTATGGATGGCTGATATCAGTTATTGAGTTTTTGAGAGACGTTATATAGCGAAGGAACAAGAGGTTACAGGTCCAATTGTACTATAACTCAAAAAATCTTTCTCCTTGAAACA
>NZ_FQZU01000022.1 GCF_900142135.1 Desulfatibacillum alkenivorans DSM 16219
CCATCGTCAAAATACAGCCATGGGCGATCACAAGGATCGCCCCTACGGCGACAAGGATCATACCGACATGGGCGATCTCAAGGATCGCCCCTACGGCGGCGGCGCGAATCGCCCGAGCGGTACACTGCCGGATACTGTAGGGCGCCTCATACAGGGCTTTAAATCAATAACTACGCATCAATATACGGTGGGCGTCAAACAATCCGATTGGCCCCGATTCAATAGCAAACTGTGGCAACGCAATTATTATGAACATATCGTCCGTGATCAAAACTCATTTAATCTCATCCGGGAATACATTGTGAACAATCCTGCGCAATGGCTCTTTGACAGAGAACATCCTGAATACACGATAATAGGCTCACAATCTGAATCTTTAACGGAGAAAGAACCGTGGCGGGTTTAAATGAATCTCATCTCGAAAACATCGCCTTGAACTGGTTTCAAGACCTTGGGTTTGAATTAATTCACGGCCCGGACATAGCCCCGGACGAAGCCCAGGCCGAAAGAGCGGATTACAGCCAGGTGGTTTTACAGAACCGGCTGGCCCGGGCCGTGGACGCAATCAACCCGCATATTCCGGGCGGCGCCCGGGAGGAAGCCATCCGGCAGGCCCTGACAACACAGTCCCCGTCTTTGGTGGGTAACAACCATGCTTTTCATCGGTTGCTGGTGGAAGGCGTCCCGGTTTCCTATCAGAACAAGGAAGGCGGCACGGTCCATGATTACGCCCGGCTGATTGATTTTGAACATCCCCTTGCAAACGATTTTACAGCGGTCAACCAGTTTACCGTGGAAGAAGGCCAGAACAAACGCAGGCCGGACATTGTGCTGTTTATCAACGGCCTGCCCCTGGCTGTATTGGAGTTGAAGAATCCCGCCAGCCAGGAAGCCACCATCTGGACCGCCTTCAACCAGTTGCAAACCTACAAGGAACAAATCCCTTCCCTGTTCATCTATAATCAGGTGCTGGTGATCTCTGACGGCCTGGACGCCCGGGTGGGCTCCCTGACCGCCAACAAGGAATGGTTCATGCCCTGGCGCACCATTGAAGGGGAAAACCTGGCCCCGGAATCCATGCTCAAGCTGGAGGTATTGGTTAGAGGGCTGTTCGATAAAGAGCGGTTCCTGGACTACATACGCCATTTTATTGTGTTTGACGAAGACAAGGCCGGGACCGTCAAAAAGATCGCCGGGTATCATCAATTCCACGCCGCCAACCGGGCTGTGGAAACCACGGCGGAGGCGTCCTCTAAATACGGGGACAGGCGGGCCGGGGTGGTCTGGCACACCCAGGGTTCGGGTAAAAGTCTGACCATGGCTTTTTATGCGGGCAAGCTGATTCTCCATCCTGCCATGGAAAATCCCACGGTGGTGGTCATTACGGACCGGAACGACCTGGACGACCAATTATTCAGCAACTTCGCCCATTGCCACGAACTTTTGCGCCAGCAGCCCAAAAAAGCCGATAGCAGGGAGCATTTAAGGGATCTCTTAAGCGTGGACTCGGGTGGCGTAATCTTTACCACGGTTCATAAGTTTTTTCCCGAGGACAGGGGCGGCAAGCATCCCGAGCTTTCGCCAAGAAGAAACATTGTGGTCATTGCCGACGAGGCCCACCGGAGCCAGTACGATTTTATTGACGGGTTCGCCCGGCACATGCGCGACGCCCTGCCCAACGCCTCGTTTATCGGGTTTACCGGCACGCCCATTGAAACGGCGGATAAAAACACCCTGGCCGTGTTCGGGGATCACATCAGCATATACGACATCCAGCGCGCCCAGAGGGACGGCGCCACGGTTCCCATCTATTACGAAAGCAGGCTGGCCCGGATCGAACTGGACGAAAGGGAAAAGCCCTCCCTGGATTCGGAGTTCGAGGAAGCCACCGAAGGGGAGGAACTGGAAGGCAAGGAGCGCCTGAAAAGCAAATGGGCGGCTTTGGAATCCCTGGTGGGCGCGGAAAAACGCATCGGCCTGGTGGCCCGGGATCTGGTGGATCATTGGGAAAGCCGCCTGGAAGCCATGGACGGCAAGGCCATGATCGTGTGCATGAGCCGCCGCATTTGCGTGGATTTGTATAACGCCATCACCAAGCTAAGGCCCGGCTGGCGGGACTCGGAAGATAAGAACGGAACCATAAAAATTGTCATGACCGGCTCGGCCTCCGATCCCCTGGACTGGCAGGAGCATATCCGCACCAAAGGCCGCAGGGAGGAACTGGCCAACCGGTTCAAGGAGCCGGACGATCCGTTTAAAATTGTCATTGTTCGGGACATGTGGCTGACCGGGTTTGACGCCCCGTGCCTTCATACCATGTACGTGGACAAGCCCATGCGCGGCCACGGCCTGATGCAGGCCATCGCCCGGGTGAATAGGGTTTTCAAGGATAAGCCGGGGGGCCTGGTTGTGGATTATCTGGGCATTGCCGAGCATTTGAAATTCGCCCTGGCCCAATACACCCAAAGCGGCGGCAGGGGGAAAACCACGGTGGATCAAGCCGCCGCAGTGGCCCTCATGCTGGAAAAGCACGAAATTTGCTGCGGGCTTTTCCACGGCTTTAACTGGAGCGCCTGGACCAAAGACGATCCGGCTAAAAAGCTGGCCCTGCTTCCGGCCGCCCAGGAGCATATCCTGGGCCAGGACAAAGGCAAGGAACGGCTGCTAAAAGAGGTTTCGGAGCTGTCCAAGGCTTTCGCCCTGTCCGTCCCTCACGAGGAAACCAAGAACATTCGGAACAACGTGGCTTTCTTCCAGGCGGTGCGGGCCGCCCTGGCCAAGTCCTCGCCGGGATCTCCGGTCAATCCCCAGGATATGGAAATGGCGGTCAGACAGTTGGTTTCCAAGGCCGTGGTCTCGGACGGCGTTTTGGACATTTACGACGCCGCAGGCCTGGACAAGCCGGACATCACGATTTTATCCGACAAGTTTTTGGAGGAAGTCCGGCAGATGAAATTCAAGAATCTTGCCGTGGAAACCCTGCGAAAACTCCTGGACGGGGAAATTAAACAACGCAAAAAGAAAAGCCTTGTCCAGGCCCGGTCCTTTGCCGAAATGCTGGAAAAAAGCATCCAGGCCTACCAAAACAGGACCATCCAGGCATCCGTGGTCATCGAAGAACTGATCGCCCTGGCCAAGGAAATGAAGGAAGCCGACAAGCGCGGGGAAGCCTTAAACCTGACCATGGAGGAAGTGGCTTTTTACGACGCCCTGGAAACCAACGACAGCGCCGTCAAAGTCCTGGGGGATGATAATTTGCGGATCATCGCCAAGGAGCTGCTGATCACGGTCAGGAAAAACGCCACTATTGACTGGACAATGAAGGAAAGCGTCCGGGCCAAGCTGCGGGTGATGGTCAAACGAATTCTCCGCAAGCACGGCTATCCGCCGGACAAACAGGAAAAGGCCGTCCTGACCATCATCGAACAAGCCGAACTGATCACCACCGATTGGGCGGAGTGATAATAATCTTTCATAAAGCTATCCCCCTGCGCGCAGCGCCATTTTAGGTTTCTTGCGGAGCTTTTTTGTAAAAAAGCGACCCGCCGAAAGCAAAATTTTCTCGTTTTTTAAATATGTTATTTCTCAAACGTCAAACGTAGATTTGACCCCATTGCTTTGTCGCTACATGGCTTCCTGAGACCTCAAAGGGGGATTAATCCTTTTTGGGGTTTCATGCTCTCTACGCCCCCTGCGCGCAGCGCCATTTTAAAAAGTTTTGATCCAACTTTTTCAAAAGTTGGCCGCCGGAGGCTAAAAACTCTTTCTTTTTTTATCTATTCTCTTTTGTCCTTCTTTCAATCTTCTTCTTTGCTTGGCGTTTTAAAGGGTTTATTGGCCGGGGATTGCTTCATGGCTTGGCTGAAGTGGTCCAGGGCGTCTCTTGCATTGTCTGCGATGGGGTTTTCGGTTTGGTTAAAGCTGGAGGTTCCTACTTGTTCCAGGCGTTCCAGGACGAGTTGGGTGGTGAGGGCGTCCGGGTCCATGCCAGGGAGGTATGCGGGGTGTTTGTTTGAGGATTTAACGGGGACCACGAGCCCTGCTTGTTGGAGCATGGCCAGGACCTCGGCGGTGAGGCTTCTTGGCAGATCCAGGATGTATGAAATTTGGTCTTCGGTGTGCTGGCCGTCTCCGGCCGTGAAGCTATGGACGATCAGCTCCATAATTTGCAATGCGGCGTATTTCTTGAGAAAAAAGCTGGTTTTGCGAAGGGTTGGGGAAAAATCGTTATCCCGGGAGTGCTGGTGCGCAAAGGCGATTTCCGCTCCGAACAGGACGATCACCCACGACATGTACAGCCATATGAGGAATAGGGGCAGGGCCGCGAAGCTGCCGTAAATGGCGTTGTTCCGGGCAACGCCCACCTGGAATTCGATGTAAAACCGTTGAAAAAGCTGAAATGCGCTGCCCGCCACAATGCCGGCCACGATGCCCGAGGTCCAGCTGACGGAACCGTTGGGCATGAATATGTACAGGCAGGAAAACAGGACCCAGATCATGGCGAAGGGCAGGAAGAACAGCAGGGTAAACTGGATGATATCGCCCACGTTCTGCAAAAAGGCCCATTGGGTATAGGCTTCTATCTGGCTGGCGATGAGCACCTGTGCGCTGCTGGCGGGGAGCCATAGCACGGGCATAAGCAGGGCCACAGCCAGGTAATCGATGACCTTGCGGGCCTGGCTTCTGCCTTTGGCGAAACCCCAAATCTGGTTGAAGGCCATTTCGATGTTACCGAACAGGCGAATGACGGTCCACAGCAAAAGCAGCATCCACAGGCCGTTGACCACGCCGCCCTTGGTATTGGACAGCATGGCCTTGGCGAATTCCAGGACCTTTGTCAGAACAAGCTCCTGGCCTCCGAATTCGTGAAGCAGCAGTTCTTCGATCCGGGCCTCGAAGCCCATGCCCCGGGCGATGCCCATGATCATGGCCAATAGCGGCACTATGCCCAACAGCGAATAATAGGTCAGGGCCGAAGCGCGCATCCAGCAGTTGTCCCGCAAAAAGTCGTTCACTGCCAGAGCGGGCACGCGCAGAAACCGGACTCCCAGGGCTTTGTACCGGGGCAGGCTCCGGGTTTTGATCTCCCAGAGGTCTTGTTTGAAAAAGCGGTATGGCTGATGGACGAGCTTTTGAAGAATACCGTTCATAACTTAGGCTCCCGGCCTGAAGATTCGGGCTATGTCTGAAAAATGCCGTTGGAAAACTTGCTGAAACCAATTCGCGTTTGCTATGATTACCGGGTTTGTCCCTGGTATACAACGGTTTGGGAAACAGGGTCAAATCCTTAGCCGATAATTTTTTGGTTCAACACAAGGAGTTGCAATGAAGATTCTGGTTTGCGTGAAGCAGGTCCCGGATCCCGAGGTGGACCTGGAGTTGACTCCGGACGGCCGGGTCACGCCCAAGAGGGATTCGTATGTCATGAACCGCCTGGACGAATACGCCATGGAAGAAGCCATGCGCCTGGCGGAATCCATGGACGGAGTCCAGGTGGAAGCCGTCACGGTAGGCCCGGAGGAGGCCGAGGCCTCCCTGCGCCGGGCCTTGGCCATGGGCGCCGTCCACGGAATATTCATCCCGGTGGACGAAGACCGGGCGCTGACTTCCTTTGAAACCGCGTCCCTGATTGCCTCGGCCGTTAAAGATAAAAACTACGACCTGATTATGTGCGGGGTCATGTCCGAGGACGAAATGGCCGGCGCCGTAGGGCCCATGATCGCGGGCATCCTGGATTTGCCGTGGGTTACGTCCGCCATATCACTGGAAAAGCCTGCGGATAAAAACGCCGTGGCCGTCCTGCGGGAGGGAGAAGGCGGCGTTCAGGAAACCGTCGAGCTGACCTTGCCCGCCCTGGCGACCATCCAGAGCGGAACCCGCCAGCCCCGATATCCCAGCCTGAGCAACATGATGCGGGCCAACAAGCAGGAATTGGAAGTGGTCGGACCGTCAGGCCAGTCACCCAGTAGACCAGTTGACCAAATCCTGGGCGCGGCGCCTCCCAAGCAAAAAGGCCAGGGAGTCTTCCTGGAAGGCTCCACCGCGGAAAAAGCCCGGCAGTTGGTTTCCATCCTGAAAGAGAGGGCACTGTTATGAGTTCGAACGTCAAAAAAGCCCTTGTGGTCGCGGAGCACAAGGAAGGCCAGATAACCCCCGCAACCCTGGAATGCGTGGAATGCGCCCGCATCCTTGCGGGATCATTGGAAAATGTGCAGGCCGTGGTTCTGGCGAAAAACGCCGGGGCCGCTGCGGCCCAGGTTGCGGAATTCGGCGTGCAGGTTCTTGGATTTTCAGGCGAATCCCTGGAGCACTACACCGGCGAGGCCTTCCGGAACGCCGTGCTGGAAGCCGCGGAAACGGACGATTTCGCCTATATCGTATTGCCCCACACCTCCCTTGGCATGGACCTGGGGCCGGCCCTGGCCGCCAAATGGGGCGCTTCGTTTATATCGGGCGCCATGGAGGTCAAGCCGGAGGAAAACACCTTTATCCGTCCGGTTTTTAACGGAAAATTCTCCCAGGAAATCAAGCCCATGGCCGACAAGGTGGTGGTCGGGGCGCTTCCCGGCAGCTTCGGCCAGGTGGAAAAGGCCTCTGCTCCGGGCGAGGTAACCCTTAAGGATTACGACAAATCCCCGAAAGGAACTTTGTACGTGGGCGCGGAGGAGACCGAGGGCGCGGACCTGGGGCTGGCCCAGGCCCAGGTGGTGATTTGCGCCGGGCGCGGCATGGGCTCGGAGGAAAACATTGAGCTGGTGGAGGAAGCCGCGGCTTTGTTCTCCCGGTCGGCCGTGGCGGGCTCGCGCATCGCCTGCGACATGGGCTGGCTGCCTTACAAGGCACAAATCGGCGTGACCGGCCAGACCGTGGCGCCCAAGTTTTACATGGGGTGCGGCGTGTCCGGGGCCTTTCAACACGTGGTGGGCATGAGCGGATCCCAGTTTGTGGTTTCCGTCAACACCGACCCCCAAGCGCCGATTTTCTCCATTTCGGACTACTGCATTGTGGAGGACGCCATGGAGTTTTTGCCCGCTTTTGTGGCTGCCGTGAAGGAAGAATAGTTGCAATTCCGTCCAGATTGCCGGACGGGGCAACCGGGGGGACGGGTGGAGTCAGCTGCGCCAAAGCGCTTGCTTTAGGCGCATAGTCAGGAAGTTATGGATAGAATGCTGCCCATATTGATTATCAAGACCGGCGGAACCTTTCCCGAAACCCGGGAGAAATTCGGAGATTTCGAAGACTGGACCCTGCATTACGCGGGCCTCTCCCAGGATCAGGTTATGATCGTGGATTTCCGGGAGGACGTTCCCCTGCCGGAGATGGGGACCTTTTCCGGGGCCATCATGACCGGCTCCCATTCCATGGTCACGGACCCCGACCCGTGGATTTTGCGCACCGAAGCCTTTATCCGGCGGATTATTGAAGAAAACGTTCCGTTTTTGGGAGTCTGTTTCGGCCATCAGCTCCTGGGGCGGGCGGCGGGCGGCAAGGCCGGGAACAACCCCAAGGGCAAGGAAGTGGGAACCAAGGAAATTTTTGGAACCGCCGAGACGGCGTCCGACCTTTTGTTCCAGGACATGCCGCCCAAATACTTCGGCCACGCCACCCACACCCAGGCGATTCTGGATCTGCCGGAAGGCGCCGTGCTTTTGGCGTATAATAATTTCGAGCCTCACCACGCCATTCGGGTTGGAGAGCGGGCCTGGGGCCTGCAATTCCACCCGGAATTCTCCACCGAGCATATGCACGAGTACATCGATTTTCAGGCCGAGGCCTTGAAAAAGCAAGGAGAGGACATTGCCGCCCTTCACGCCCAGACCCGCGAGACAGGCCCGTCCCATGGCCTGCTCAAGCGGTTCGTCAAGGTTGCCGCCGGGGAAATTTGAGCATCTTCCTATTGCGGCGCCGAGTGAGCAAATAGTTTCTTAAAAGGGGCCGAGCGTCCGGCCCCTTTGTAATAAAGACAAACAAAACTTTCGACAAAAAATACTTCAACAGTTAAGAAATTGGATATACTATAACAACCTTGGTATTTTGCCGTAATTTTGAAGCAAATCCCATTGTATTATTGATCTCGCCCGCCTTTCTTTCAGCCTGGTTTATTGGTTTTTAACTAATACAGCATTATTTTTCTTTTTGGTTATAAAAAAAAGATGTATTTTCTACGTCATGTCCGCCTCTGGCCAATGCATTGAAGAGAACTTTGCACAGGTTTGAAGCTGCGGCATCCATTCTTACACTTCTTTTAGGGTCGGTATAAATGAAAAATACGTCTCTTTTTCGTGCAGGCGTCGTGTTGTGTTTTTTGGCTGGCCTATACCTGGCTTCAGCCTCTCTTACCCATGCGGACGACATGGAGGATTGGCTTTCCGTGCAGACCTGGGGCGTAAAAATGCGCATGGTGGAATCCATGAACGGCTCCGGGTCCTATTTGTCGTCCGTATGCAACGGGTGCAACGCCAACTTTCAGGCTGTGGTCAATCATATTTCCCTGGTTGAGGCGGTTTTTGAAAAAGACGACGCCGGCGTCTGGTTCGGGACGTTAAAAAGCAAGGAAACCGTTCACAATTCCTATTCCGAGCAAGGCTATGGAGGAGATGAATACTGCCAGGATGAATGGTTCAGCCTGACGGAGGAATGCTCAGGGGAAGGTTTGGAAGAGGACTACACCTTTCTCATCCATGAAGACAATTTCACCTATCAGCTTTGCCTTCCCCACACGGGAATCGAATGCGCCAAGAGCATGAAGTCGGATGAATCCGACCAGGTTGTCACGGGCTTGGTGGAGATCAATAACAACACGCTCATGAACTTTCCCATGGGAGCGTATAACGAAATCCCCAATTGGGATTTTGAGCCGTGCATGGAATTTGATTTGCCGGACGGCGGCCCCCAGGTTATTTCCGGCAGCGTCACTTTTCAGGACATGTATTGCTCCCACGCAACCATTACCTGGGAATGGGAGTTGACGCCGGACCCGGAGCCCGCGCCTCCTGTTGAAACCGACCTGGGCTGCCCGGACGAAAACTGCGAGGGAACCGGCGGAGACGCCGGCTCGGGCCTTGGCGTGCCTACCTGGGCCGTCAACATGAGCAACCTGAACGTATTCATTACAGACACCCCCATTTGGCATACATCCCCCATAGGGCCGCCCGTCCAGGTGACGCTAAGCTACAATTCCCAATCCCAAACCGCCGTGTACGAGCCGACCGGACGAAAATGGCAGTTAAACTATAACAGCTACATAGATTTCAACCTGGCCACCGGGGAATACATCGTGTATCTGCCGGACGGAAGCAGGGAGGTGTTCACCCCCAACCTGGACACGGGCTTTCTGGATCCTCCGTACGGAAGCTACAATGCCCTGGCCGTCATCAGCATGGAGCAGACCAATCTGACCTTTCCCGACGGAACGGTTTATGTGTATCGGCTTCCGGAAAACTCCTATGTGCAGCCTTTCCTGAGCGAAATCCGCGATCCATACGGAAACAAGCTCACATTAAATTGGGCCGGCCTGTTCCCGGCCGGAGGAAAGCTGCTTTCCATCCAGGACGCCCTGGGGCGGCTGACCACCTTTCATTATAACGACCGGGCTAAAATCGACCGCATTACCGATCCGTTCAACCGCTCCGCCTATTTGAGCTACAACGACGACGGCGATCTCGTCCGCATCACGGATATGGGAGGGTATTTTACGACCTTCGCCTATGAATCCGGCGGAACCATAGCGTCCATGACACAGGGAGCGGACCACTGGAGCTTCGACGTGAACGCAACCTCGGTCACCGTATCCAGCGCTCTGGGTTTGGAGCGATTCGTCCTGACCAGCGGCCTGGGGCAAAGCCAGTATCAATCCGCCATGGGCAGCGGAGGGTCCTCAGCCTCGTTCGTGTATGATCTATCCTCCGCCCCCGACAATCTGCATAAGGACGTCACCCAATTCACCACGCCCGAAGGGGTGGGGTTTCAATACAGCTACGACTCCAAAAGAAACCTGTTGGAGGACTGCGTGGAAATTCCTGCAGGAGACGGCGGAGGTGTGGCCGCTTACCGGTACACTTACAATCACATGGGCAAGGTCGCATCGGTGACTGACCCTAAAAACAACCGGATCGACATGACCTATGCAGGGAACGGCGTGGACCTGCTGGCAGTGACAAACGGGCTTGGCTCGATTACAGCAACCTACGACGCCCACCACGGAATCAAGAGCCTTACGGACAGGACCGGCTACACCAAAACCAATGTGTATAACTCTTACGGACAATTGACTTCCAGCACGGACAGCCTGGGCACGGCCACCAACTACATTTACAACGACAATCATCAGCTTGCCGGCGTTCAGCGCGCGGGCCTGATCATAGGCGCCTACACCTACGACGGCAAGGAGCGGGCGGCCTCATTCACGGACGCCGCAGGCTACACATGCAGATACGCGTACAACAACCTGGATAACATCACAAGCATCACCTACCCCGACGACCGGTCCACCACATTCACCTATTCCTCCTCACGGCCTCATCTGGTCAGCGGCGTCACGGACCCGGCCGGACGCAGGACGGAGTTCCAATACAACGCACTCCGGCAAATCACCCGGGCTGCCTATCCGGACGGAAGCCAGACCGCGTATTCCTATCATAAGGACGGGCGGCTTGCAGAGATCACAGACCCCTTGGGCCGCAAGACGTCCTACACCTATGACAGGGACGGCAATCTGAGCCAAAAGACCTATCCGGACGGACGCAGCGTGTCTTTGGAATATTCCGGCGGCCGCCTGAAAAAATTCACCAACGCCCGGGGCATTGCGACAAATTACACCTACGACCTGAATGGCAACCTGCTGACCATCGTCTATTCGGACGATACGCCCTCCGTGGTATTCACATATGACGCCTACAACCGGCCCGTAACGGTCCGGGACGGGCTGGGATCACGAACCCTGACCTACGACGCCGCCTCCCGGCCGCTTAGCATCGACGGCCCCTGGGAAAACGATACGCTCCAATTCTCCTACGACCTCAAAGGCAGGAAAACCAGCCAAACCCTTGAAAACGGCCCAAGCATGGAATACGCCTGCGATGCACTGGACCGCCTGACAGTGGTCACAAGCACGGCCGGAATCTTTGCTTACGGCTACACCGGCGCAAGCCAATATCCGTCCGTGGTGGAAAGGCCTGACGGAGGATTCACCCAATTCACCCATGACGAGATGAACCGGCTGACAAGGTTGGAAAACCTTAAGGCGGACAACTCTCTGATCAATGCCTTCGGGTACACATTTAACAATCAGGGCATGCCCTCTGCAGAAACCGTGGACAACGGCCCTGCGTTGAATTTTTCCGGTCTGAAATCATCGGCTGCAAACTTCAATCCGTTGAACCAGCTTACCTCGCTTCAGCCCCTGACAGGGTCCTGCGAATACGACGCGGACGGCAATATGACCAAGGGGCTAACCCGCCAGGGATATGTGTTTTCCGCCGCGTACGATGGGGAAGGCAGGCTGGCTTCCCTGGAATACACGGACGCAGGGGGAAATTTGCACCGCCGGGAATACACCTATCGGTCCGACGGATTCCTCGGGCTGATTAAAATTTTTCAAAACGGGGACCTGCAGGAGGAAAAACGGTTAATCCGCCTTGGCCCTGTGCTTGTGCAGGAGAGGAACGGCGCCAATGAAGCGACGGCGGATTACGTCTGGGGGCGGGCCGAGGAGGGAGGCGTAGGCGCTCTGCTGGCCGTGCAGACGGGCGGCCAGGCTTATTACCCCCTGTTCAACGCGAGAGGCGACGTGACAGCCCTGCTCAACGCCGCGGGAGACGCCTGCGCCTGGTACGCCTATGATCCATACGGCAACCTGTTGCATAATACCGGAGCTCCGGCCCAGCCGTTCCGCTTTTCCACCAAGGAATACGACGAGGAGACAGGGCTCTATTATTTCGGGCGCCGATTTTATTCCCCGGTCATGGCCCGGTGGCTGACCCGGGACCCCAAGGGAGAGGGGGCCTCGTTGAATTTGTACGAGTTCTCCCGATCCAATCCCCTGGCCTATTTCGATCCCCTGGGAGCTCAGGATGCCGAACTGGCCGCCATGGACGCCCGGTGGGCTCAAGCCAGGGCCGCCATGGAAGCAAGCAGCCAGAGTACGGCGACGGCCTCGGACAGCGGAGGCTTTGGGGAGATGATGAGCAATACGGTGGGCAAGGCCTTCAAGTGGGTGGGGGACCTCATCCAAGGATCCCCGGACGCCGCCGGAACCGTGGTGGACAAGGTGGTGGACACGGCCCTGGAATCCAACAAATTCACCAAAATGGGCAAGACCGGATACGACGCCATCCAAAAAGGCTTTGATGTAGCCCAGGACGCCGTGGAGATTTCCGAAGCATGGAACGACCCGGATCCGGCATCGGGCTTTACTCTGCTAAAAAAGACCGTCAAATACACCTGCGGCCGGGTTCCGGGGGTGGGGACGGCCTTTTCCGAGATCATGACCGAAGGAATAGAAACCGTGGAGCATTCCCAGGCCACCCAGGCCCTTCGGAACAGGGAGCAAACCATCATGGGCGCGGTCAGGAGGGGGCAGTAATGAAAAGAAACCTGATGATCAAGGCCTTGGGCCTGACAAGACATTTTGGGGCGATAGCCGCGCTTTTTTTTCTGATCACGCCTGTTGCAACGCCGGCGGAAAGCGTAGAATACACCTACGACTCCATGAACCGGGTGACCAAAGCCGCCTATTCCTCCGGCGAATCCATTTCCTACACTTACGACGCCATGGGAAACCGGCTGACCATGAGCCTTGCCGGGGCGGCGGGGACCGCCGTTCCAGGAGATTTAAACGGAGACTGCCGGGTAACCCTGGCGGACGCCGCCCTCGCGCTGCAAACCGCGGCGGGCATGAAACCCTCCGTATTCAGAGCGGATTACACCTCCAGCGGGGCGGACCCGGACGGGACTCCGCCCATGTCGCTGGCGGACATTGTGTGGATTCTCCAGGCTGTGGCCGAAGAATAAAAGTAACGCCGAGTCGATGTAAAAAACCGATGCAGTTTACTGCTTGAACAGGTTTTCCAGAAACTGCACTTTGGCCATGCCGCGCTCTCCAAACAGCGGGGAGGGGAAGGCGCCGGTCTTGACTCCGTCCGTGTAGATCTCCATGATCCACGGCTTCTTCTGCAAAACCGTGTGCACATACACGGAATACGCGCCGGCGAAATCGCTCCACACATTGCGGGAGGCGTAAAGCGACGCGAAATCCGTCTGCCTGAGCTGCTCGTAGCATTCGGGAATTTTTACGGCGGGTATGGAGCTGTCGGCCAGGGAATAAAACTTGATTTTCGGGCGCATGGTGAACTCGTCGTCAAACTTGCTTACGGGTTTTCCGTTCACGGTTTTCCACGAAATCCTGGAAAACGCAAAGTTTTCCGCCGGCTCGTCCTTGTTCCAGCTTGGAAAGGCGCCAATGGCCGCCCCCACCAGATGCCCGATCTGATGAATCAGGATATACTGGATGGCCGCCTTGCGGTTATCGTTCTCCGGCTCTTCCAATACCGCCTTGATTTCCGCCCTGCCGTCCGGCGCAAAGGGGCTGTTAGCTCTCAGGCTGGCCCACTCGTTGACCGGCTTACTGATAAAGTCCACGTCCAGGACGATAAAGCCCTTTTGCTCGTTGGCCGGAACGGTCAAAACCTCGGTCAGGCTGGTGGTTCCCAGTTCCCTGACCAGAAAAATCCCGGCCAAGTGCTTGCTTAACTGAGCCTGAACCGGCTTGGGAAGCTCCCGGACCGCGTCCTTGACGTCCTGGAGAAAGGCCTTGTCCGCCGAGGCCGCCTTGGGAACCTCGGGATATCCGTTCAATTTGTTGTCCAGCCTCAGATAATCCACCAGGACGTCCGGCGCGGGAGCGACGCGATCGTAAGGCGCCTTGTTTGCGTATTGTTTATAGGGCTCCGGGGACCGGGCCGGATGCTTGACCAGCTCCTCAAACACCGCAAAGGAGGAGGACGGCATAACCAAAACCGCCAGGGCCAAAACGGCAAACACCGCAACAAAACGCTTCACCATGGAGTTCTCCTTTTCTTTCAAATTCCGATATTGGGCGGCGCATCGCCGCTGTTTTTTATGAATTTGCTACACCAAAAATGATGGGAGGATTTTATCAGGTTCGGGCATGGAGGGACAGGACTTTGTTTGCTTGAGCGTCCCTCCTGCAACTGTCGCTTAGACAGAAGATTGATTACTTTTCCCCCCAAGCCACGGTTTGGGTGTTGAACATGAACTGGCGGAAGCCGATGTTTTTGAGTCCGGCCTGCTTCATGAGGTCCGTCAACTGTTGGGGATTCATGAAGTTGGCGGTGGTGTCGGGAAGATATTCGTAAGCGCTGCGGTTTTTCGCCACCATCTGCCCCAGAAAAGGAATCACATATTTCATGTGCACCATGATCGCAGGCTTTAAGAGGCCGTCCGGCGGCGGGCAGGTGTCCAGGCAAACCACCCTCCCTCCCGGCTTGACCACCCTGGCCTGCTCCTGAAAGGCCTTTAACGGATCGGGCACGTTGCGGATTAAATATCCCGAAGTCACGGCGTCAAAGCTGTTATCCCCAAAGGGCAAGGCCAGGCCGTCGGCGATTCCCCAGGAAACCTTTTGCCTTCCCGGCCTGGAAAGGGCGGTGCGCACCATGTTTTCCGTAAAATCCACGGCGGTCACGGAAACGGAAGGAAACATGGCCGCCGCCATCAAGGCCATGGGGCCGGTGCCGCAAGCCACGTCCAAAAGGCTTCCGCCCCTGGGCGGAGCAGCGGTCTGTAACACGAACCGGCGCCAGGACTGATCCCGTCCCATGGTCATGAGGGTGTTCATAAGGTCGTAGCGCCCGGCGATCCTGCCGAACATTTCCTGGACGGTTTTTGGGTCCTTATCCATGGTGTTCCTGGTTTTAATCAAAATTAGCGGGCGCGAAAGACGCGCCTGAATTCGGGCAGGGAAACCCTGCCCTAGGTTTCGCCGGGAAACCCGGCGGGTATGGGCGCGGAAAGCCTCCTTGGCCGTCATTCCCGTGGAGGGATTTTGGCGGGATGATTGCGGTTGTTTGCAATCATCGTGACAAAATGCCGGAAACGGGAACCCAGAGTCATTTCTACATAAACCAGGAGGACGGATGCAACCTGGATTCGTGAAAAAAAAGACAACGACGCTGGATTCCTGCGTTCGCAGGAATGACAAAATTTGCAGGGCAAGCCCTGCGGCTACGGGCGCGGGGACCGCGCAACTACTATGAATAAATGAGGCCGCTTCGCGGCGTTATTTGTTGGGTTTCGCAAGCTCTACCCAACCTACGATGCCGGCTCCTGCGCTGTTTTTGGGCAGGGAAACCCTGCCCCTACGTTTCGCCGGGAAACCCTGCCCCTACACATAGCCTCCCCCTGCGCGCAGCGCCATTTAAAAAGTTTTGATCAAACTTTTTCAAAAGTTTGCCGCCGGAGGCGCAGTTTTCTTTTTGCTTTTACCGCCGGAGGCAAAATACTTCTTTGGCTGTTTGGCTTTTCACTGCCGGAGGCAAAAATTTCTTTTGTTTTTTTATTTTGCCTTTTCCCCGCTGTTTGCAGTTCTTAGTTCATAAACTAAGGTTTTGGGGGGATGTCAAGGGATTCGGGCCGGATTTAGGCGCCCGGGGTCATGATGGGGATGATTGCAAAGGCGAACACGCTCCACAGGGAATGGGACACGATGGCCGGGGCAAGCCTGCGGTTTTGCATGTACATGAGGCCCCAAAAGGCGCCGGCGACGCCTGCCGCGGCGATGAGCATAAAATTAAAGGTCACCAGATGAAATCCTGCGTAGAGCAGGGTGGCGGCGGCCCAGCCGCGCCAGGATCCCAGGCGGTTCATTAGCTTGTCCTGGACGTATCCGCGCCAGAAAACCTCCTCGCACGGCCCTGTGATGAAAAACAAAAACAGAACCAGCATCCAGGTGGGCGGCCCCAGGACCTTGGAATATATGCTGCTCACTTGTTGGGAGGCGAAAGGCAGGATCATGCCCGAGGTCTTGCCGCCTATCCAAAAGATAAGATACAGGATGGCTGCCGAGGCGGCGCCCAGCATAATGGCGTTGGCGTCAAAATTGGGAAATCGTTTGCGGGAGCCGAACCATACGGCAAGACCGGCCAGGCACAGGGCGGACAGGATTATTTTAATCCAAAACTGCCCGTAATTTACGGAAAAGGAAAAAAACCACAACAAGGCTGCAATGCCGACCGCCAGGAAAATATCGTATCCGGCGAAGGACTTGGCTTTCATATGACGTGCTCCAATACCAGGGATGCCAGCAGCAGAACCCCGAACACGGTGTCCAGCCTGGCTGTTTGTGCATCGGCATCATCGGGAATATCTTGAGAAACCATTTTGAACATGGGCCAGGCCAGGGGCAAGGCCAGGAGCACGGCCAGGGACCAAACGGGCAAGGGCCCGAATATGGCCATAACAGCGACTCCGCCAAATGACAGGGCGATCAATCCGGCGAACAGCAGCCGGCCGGACCGGCCTCCGAACCTGACGGGTATGGTGGAAATGCCCTGCCTGCGGTCGAATTCCGCGTCCCGGAGGTTATTGGCCAGCAGCACCAGGCTGACCAGAGCGCCGAAAGGCGCGGACACCAGCAGCAACGGCAATGAAAATTCTCCGGTCTGGACGAAATAGGCCCCCTGGATGGCCAGCGGCCCCCAGCATAAAAAGACCAGGGGCTCGCCCAAAGCGTGATACTTCAGGGCAATAGGGGGCGCGGTGTAGGCCACGGCTATAAATACTCCGGCCGCCCCCACCACAATCAGCGGCCACCCTTTGGCGGCGGCCATGATCAGGCCAAGGGCGATCCCCACGGCGAACAGAGTCAATGCAAACCACTTGACCTCATGCAGGGTCAACAGGTTTTGCGCCAGGGGATGGGGCCGGTATTTTGTAGTGGGCGCGCCGGGAATGTCCACCTTATTTTTGTAGTCGAAATAATCGTTGGTCAGGTTGGCGGCCCCGTGGATGCAAACCAGGGCTATGGCCGTGAGGATCAGCCAGAACCAGGACACGCCGGAATCGCCCGCCCATGCTGCGCCGACGCCCACGGAAATCAGGCTCATTGCAAAGGACCAGGGCCGGGTTGCCAGAAACCATGTTTTTATCGTATTCAATTTCATATTGACCTTGGACGCGCCAGGCGCCGCCCCCTTACTTGCAGCTTGCTATGCGAAGAGTTAAGATTGTTTTACAATGATAATATAATATTTTTTCAAGCCGTTGGCAAACGCCTTGACTTGAGGGGGCAAAACAAATAAAAATTTTACCCTTTTGGTATCATGATTATATTTGTCGTGGTACATTAATAGGGTTCAGGATCGAAACCGCCCTATCCATTGAAAACAATTATAAAACCAGACGTGGAAAAATGAAAGAAATACTTGCCGAAATGATCACCCGGGCCGCATTCAAGGCCCACGAACAGGGCGTATTGCCCTCGGACGCCATTCCCCAACCCGGCCTGGAAGAGCCCAAGCAGGAAGCCCATGGAGATTTTTCCACCAATATCGCCATGGTCATGGCCAAGGTCCAGAAGATGGCCCCCCGGAAAATAGCTGAGGCCATTGTGGACAATCTGGAAGATCCGGAAAATTTTCTGGTGAAGACGGAAATCGCCGGCCCGGGTTTTATCAATTTTTATTTGCGTCCCAGCCTGTGGCAGCGGGTGGTGAAAGGCATTTTGGATAAAGGCGATGAATACGGCCGCTCCCAAATAGGCGCCGGTCAAAAAGTCCAGGTGGAGTTCGTCAGCGCCAACCCCACCGGCCCCTTGCACGTGGGTCACGGCCGGGGCGCGGCCGTGGGCGACGCCCTGGCGGCCTTGCTGGACATGTGCGGCTTTGAGGTGGAGCGGGAGTATTACATCAACGATTCCGGCCGCCAAATCCGCACCTTGGGCCTTTCGTGCTGGCTGCGGTATTGCGAGCTTAAGGGCAAGGAAGTGGACTTTCCCCAGGATTGCTACCAGGGAGACTATATTAAAGACCTGGCCAAACGCATTCAGGACGAAAACCTGGCCGACCTGGATTCCATGCAGGAAGAGGACGCCGTTTTATGGTGCGCCCGGTTTGCGGCCAACGACATTCTGGACGGCATCAAAAAGGACCTCAAGGACTTCCGGGTGGTTCACGACGTTTGGTTTTCGGAGCAAAGCCTGTACGACGACAACAGCGTGCAGAACGCCCTGGAGCATTTTGAAAAGACCGGCGACATTTACGAAAAAGACGGCGCCAAGTGGTTCAAGACTGAGGATCGCGGCGACGAAAAAGACCGAGTGGTTGTGCGGAACAACGGCCTGACCACTTATTTCGCCTCGGACATTGCCTACCACAAAAACAAATTCGACCGGGGCTTTGACCGGGTTATCGACGTGTGGGGCGCGGACCATCACGGTTACATCGCCCGTATGAAGGCGGCCGTGGACGCGGTGGGCCGGAACAAGGACGCCTTTGAGGTGGTCTTGGTCAAGCTGGTCAATTTGCTTCGGGACGGCGAACCTCTCGCCATGACCACCCGGGGCGGCACGTTCGAAACCCTTGCTGACGTGGTGAACGAAGTGGGCGCGGACGCGGCGCGGTTTATCTTTCTTTCGCGGCATTATGAAAGCCCCCTGGATTTTGACCTGGAGCTGGCGAAAAAGCAGACCAACGAAAACCCGGTCTGGTACGTCCAGTACGTGCATGCGCGAATTTGCTCCATAGAGTCGAAAGCCAAGGATTTTCCGGTTTCCCTGGACTTTGACTGGGACAGGGACGAGGAAATCCTGAAAGAAATCGAGGAAATACGTTTAATGAAGGCTCTGGCGCGGTATCCCGAGATTGTGGAGGGCGCGGCCCGGACTTTGGAGCCTCACCGCATCGTTTTTTATCTCAGGGAGCTTGCATCGGCCTTTCATTCGTTCTACCATGACCACATGGTGCTGAAGGAGGACCAAACGCCTGTGTTAACCAAGGCCCGGCTGGATTTGGTGACCACGGTCAGGCAGGTCATTCGCAACGGCCTGGCCCTGCTTGGCGTGTCGGCCCCTGAAAGCATGTAAGCAAAAAGCCCTCTTTCCGCATCTTGGCGCCTGATTGCGTCGGAATCTGGTTCTGCATGGCGGTTCGCCCGCCGGAGGGGATAATGGCCAAAGCAAAAACAAGGGACAGGGATTTTCGATTTACCAGGAAGGAATTCTTCGTATTCGTACTCTTTGTGTTTGCGTCCATGGCCGCCATGTTTACGCTGGGCATCTATGTGGGACGCGGCCAAAGCCCCATGACTTTTGACATAGAGGCCATGCAAAAAGAGCTTGCCGGTCTGAAAGCGGCCGTGATTCGGGCTGAAAAGGCCCAGGCCGAGGCATTGGAAAAGGAGTTGGCCCGAAAAAGCGAATACGATTTTTTCCAGCAGGTTAAGAATCCTTCGGCGGACTATTCATTTCCTCAAGAGGAAAACATCACCCCGGAGTCCGACGATAGCAGCGGAACTCCGGTGCATTTGAGGGCGAACAAAAGGCCTGAGAACGTCCAGGAGGCCGCTCCGTTGCAGGCGGCCAAGCAAAGCCAGCCTCCGCCCGCTCCTGCGGTCCCTGCGCAGCCGGCGGCTTCCCAGCCCGCCGCCGGGGAAGAGTCCTACGATTTCTGGACGGTCCAGGTGGCGGCGGTGCTTCATCAGCAGGACGGCGCCCGCATGGTGGACAAGTTCTTGAAAATGGGCTATCCCGCTTATATGCTGGAGGCTCACCCGGAGCCGGGAAGAACCATTTACCGGGTGAGAATGGGCCATTTCAAAAGCAGAAAAGAAGCTGAGGCCCTGACCCGAAGGCTTTCCAAGGATTGGAACGATTATCTGATCGTTAAAAAATAGTTTATATCTTCCCGTTTTTTTTTGGAGGAATCGCATGAAAATCAGCGAAGAGGAAGTGCGCCACGTAGCCAAGCTGGCTCGTCTGGACCTGACGGACGAGGAAGTGGCTATGTTCTCCCGCCAGGTTGGGGACATTCTGGATTATGTAGATCAACTCAATACCGTGGACACTGAGGGGGTGGAAGGGGCGTCTCACGCCATTTCCGTGAATAACGCCTTTCGCGAAGACAAGGTTAAGGACTCCATGGACCCGGATCTGGCCCTTTCCAATGCGCCGGAACGGGAAGACACGGATATTATCGTCCCTAAGGTCATATAGGAGAAGCCCTCATGGCACTGCATGAACTCACCATCGGGCAAGCCCGTGAAAAATTATTGAGCAAGGAGATTTCCAGCCAGGACCTGACCAAGGCGGTGCTGGATCGCATAGAAGCCGTAGAGCCCCGGGTGGACGCCTACCTGACCGTAAGCAAGGAAGAAGCCATGGAGGCCGCTCAAAAGGCGGACAAGGCCCTGGCCCAAGGCGAAACCGCGCCTTTGTGCGGCATTCCCATTGCCATCAAGGACGTTATGTGCACCAAAGGCGTGCTGACTTCCTGCGCTTCCAAAATTTTGGGGAATTTCGTCCCGCCATACGACGCCACCTCCATAACCAAGCTCAAAGAGGCCGGCGCGGTGCTGGTGGGCAAGACCAACATGGACGAGTTCGCCATGGGATCCTCCACGGAAAATTCGGCTTTTAAAACCACGAAAAATCCCTGGGACCTGACCCGGACGCCGGGCGGATCCAGCGGCGGATCGGCTGCGGCCGTGGCTGCGGACATGTGCCTTGGCGCATTCGGATCGGACACGGGCGGATCCATCCGGCAGCCCGGCTCCCACTGCAGCGTGGTGGGGCTGAAGCCCACGTACGGCAGGGTATCCCGTTACGGGCTGGTGGCCTTCGCCAGTTCCCTGGATCAGATCGGCCCCTTTGCCAAGACGGTGGAAGACGCCGCCATTTTGCTGCAGGCGGTGGCGGGCTACGATCCTTCGGACTCCACGTCCGTAAACGTGGAGGTTCCGGACTACTCGGCGGCTATCCAGGAAGACGTCAAGGGAATGCGCATTGGCATGCCCAAGGAATATTTTGAAATGGGCGGTCTGACCCCGGACGTAAAAAACTCCGTGGATCAGGCCATCAAGACCATGGAAAGCCAGGGCGTGGAAGTGATGGAGGTTTCTCTGCCTCACTCCAAATACTGCGTGGCGGTGTATTACGTGATCGCTCCGGCGGAAGCCAGCTCCAACCTGGCGAGATACGACGGCGTAAAATACGGGATGAGGGAGGAAAGGGACTCGTTGATCGACATGTATCACGCCACCCGTTCCTCCGGATTCGGCCCGGAAGTGCAGCGCCGCATCATCATCGGCACTTACGCCCTTTCCGCGGGATATTACGACGCGTATTACGGCAAGGCTTCCCAGGTGCGCACCCTGATTATGGAAGACTACAAAAAGGCCTTTGAACAATGCGATGCGATCGTCTCTCCCGTGGCGCCCACTCCGGCGTTTAAATTGGGCGAAAACACAGACGATCCGCTGACCATGTACCTGAGCGACATCTTCACCCTGTCCGCCAACCTGGCGGGCGTGTGCGGGGTTTCCGTACCGTGCGGATTTTCGTCGGAAGGCCTGCCTATCGGTCTGCAATTGCAGGGCAGCCATTTTCAGGAGGAAAAAATATTGAGGCTTGGCCATCATTTTCAGAAGGCCACGGATTTTCATACAAAGCGCCCGTATTTATAGGGAACGCGGGCGCAAGGGGAACAAAATATGTCTACAGTTATGCCAGAGGGAGAAAACATTCGCCGCGCCGTGAAGTTTGTAGGGGAATTCCGCAGCGAAAACCCGGACGCCAAGCCGTCCGTCATCGTGCAGGAAGCAGCCATGCGCTTTGACCTGAACCCGGCGGAGTCCGAATACCTAGCCCGGCTGGTCAGGGGCGAAATGAGCAAGTAAATTCAAAGCCCGGGCCTCCCTGGCTTTTTTATTTGATATAAAAAAAACCGATTTTCATAAAGGCTGAACTTTCGTGGCTCCTGTCAGGATTCTCCCTGAAATTCTTACCAACAAAATCGCCGCCGGCGAAGTGGTGGAACGGCCCAGTTCGGTCTTGAAGGAATTGGTGGAAAACTCCCTGGACGCCAAAAGCACCCGCATCGTGGTGGATGTGAAAAAGGGAGGCAGGTCCCTGATTCAGGTGGCGGACAACGGCGAGGGCATGGATAAGGACGACGCCCTTCTGTGCCTGGAGCGCTACGCCACCAGCAAAATCTATACGGACGACGATTTGTTTTCCATCAGCACCCTGGGGTTTAGGGGGGAGGCTTTGCCTTCCATTGGATCGGTGTCCCGCCTGACCCTGATCACCCGAAAAAAGGATAATCCCGCCGGAACCAAAGTGGTTATGCAGGGGGGCAAGATCGTCAACGTGTCGGAAATCGGGGCGCCGCCCGGCACCATGATTTCCGTAGCGGATTTATTCTACAACGTACCCGCCCGCAGAAAATTCCTGAAAACCGTTGCCACGGAAATGGGTCACATAGCCGACACCATGTCGGCCATGGCTTTGGGCTGGCCCGAAACGGCCTTTGAACTCGTCCACAACGACCGAAAGCTGTTTTCGTGGCCTGCGGCCCAGGATCCTCAGGACCGGATTGCAGACGTGCTTGGCAAGGACGTGGCGCCCGGGCTCATTCGTTTTTCCAAAAAAGAGCCGGAAGTCAGCATTGAAGGCTGCCTGGCCATGCCGGAGTTCTCCCGCACGACAAAACGGGGACTGTACATCTTTGTCAACGGCCGTTTGGTGAAGGACAAGCTGGTCACCCACGCTTTGATGGAGGGCTATAAAGGCCGCCTGATGAAGGGTAAATATCCGGTGGCCGTGGTCTTTTTGCGGGTTCCGCCGGATCAGGTGGACGTGAATGTGCATCCCGCCAAGGCGGAGGTGCGTTTTGTCAATGGCGCCATGGTGCATCAGGCGCTGTCCTCGACAGTAAAGGAAAGCCTGGACGCCCTGGATCAGACGCCGTGGAAGTCGCCGCCCAAAACTCCCGTGCGTACGGAGGCGAGCGAGGATTTGCTCAGGCAGCCGCCCAGCCAGGCGTCTTTTTCGTCCTACGTCAAGGAAGAGCCTTCCTGGATTAAAGCGGCCGCTGCCACGCCTCCCCAGGCGCCTATGTATCGGCCTGAGCCGCGATTCGACGCGCCAAGGGAGTCGCAAAGGCCTTCGGCTCCGTCCTCGCGTCCTGGCGCGCCCTCGGCCCAGCCTCGGGAGGAATCATCGTTTTCCAGGCCGGCGCCGCCGGTTCCGGACCCGGGGTCTGATAGGCCTGAGCCGCAGAGTGCGACACAAAGCCAGTCTGAGGCGCCTCAAGACGGCGTTTCGGATTTAAAGGCTTTGGGCCAGTTCGCCAACGCCTATGTGATCTGCCGGTCGTCCAAGGGCCTGCTGATTGTGGACCAGCATGCGGCCCACGAGAGAATCCTGTTCGAGCAGTTTAAAAGGCATATGGAAGTTGGGGGGATTGAAATCCAGAATCTGCTGATTCCGGAAACCTTTGAGCTTTCCCATATCGAGGCGGAAATCCTGGATCGCATTCTGCCGGACCTGCAAAAGACGGGCATGGACGTGGACCGCTTTTCGGGGCGCACCTTTGTGGTTAAGGCGGCGCCCGCCATGCTTGCGGACTCGGACATTGGAAAAATGGTGCAGGAAATGGTGGAAAAAGTGGCCGAAGCCGGGGGAAACGCCCATTTTTTCGACGCCCTGGACGAATGCCTGATCGTCATGGCCTGCCACGGATCGGTCCGCGCGCACCAAAGTTTAAGTATTCAGGAAATGGATGCTTTATTGAAGCAGCTGGAAGCCTGCGAGCGCCCTTCCCAATGCCCCCATGGGCGGCCCACCTGGCTGTTATGGACGGAGTACGACCTGGAGAGGGCCTTTAAAAGGAAATAACCTGGTTTCTGCCGTTTTCTTTGGCCTTGTACAAGGCTTTATCCGCACATTCAATCAAGGTTTTATGGTCCGGGATATCCGGGTGGGGATAGGTGGCTACGCCCACGCTGATGGTCACGGACAGGCTTAGGTCGTTGGCGATGAATTCGTGCTGCTCCACGGATTCCCGCAGGCGCTCGGCCACCATAAAGGCCGCGGCCGCCGGGGTGTGATACAGGACCAGGGCGAATTCCTCGCCGCCGTATCGTGCGGCCAGATCGGTGTCCCGCAAGCTGTCCTCCACGATTCTCGCCAGGGTGGAAAGCACGATGTCGCCGGTCTGGTGGCCGTAGGTGTCATTAAATTTTTTAAAGTAGTCGATATCGCACAAAACGCAGGACAGGGACTCATGATAGCGCATGGCCCGCTGGAAGTCCTTGGTCATGGCGTCCTGGAAGTAACGGTGGTTATACAGGCCGGTCAGGCCGTCGCGGTTTGCGAGCTCCTGGAGTTGGCGGTTGGTTTCCTGCAGGCTTTCATAGAGCTCCTTGATGCGTAAATGGGTGTTGACCCTGGCGACCAGTTCGCCTTCTTCAAAGGGTTTGGTCACGTAGTCGGATGCGCCCGCTTCCAGGCCGCGGACTTTGTCGGCTGTTTCGGCCTTGGAGGTAAGCATGATGACGGGGATGTCGGCGGTGGCGGGCGAGCCTTTGATTTTTTCGCAAACCGCGTACCCGTCCATGCCCGGCATGATGAGATCCAAGAGGATCAGGTCCGGTTTTATGGTGGCCACAGCCTCCAGCCCCTCCTCCCCATTGGTGGCCACAGTCACCTCATGCCCCCTTGCGGTGAGCATGTTTTTGGCCACATGAGCGATGAGCCTGCTGTCGTCTATCACGAGTATATTAGCCATAATGCAAAAAGCCTTTGCAAATATTCGTTTTGCCGGGAGTCATGTCCGGCTTCCCGTCACCGCAGTTTTGCGCTGGCGAGAATGTCGTTAGGCATGGCGTCCAGGGATGCAATGCGGGTTGCGGCGCCCATTTCAATGGCGGCCCTGGGCATTCCAAAGACCACGGAGGAGGCTTCGTCCTGAGCGACGGTAAAGCAGCCGGCCTGGCGCATGCTAAGCAGGCCGCGCGCTCCGTCCTCCCCCATGCCTGTCAAAATAATGCCTACCGCTTCCCGGCCTGCAACCTGGGCGGCGGACTCGAAAAGCACGTCAACCGAGGGCTTTTGGTGATGCACGGGCGGCGTATCCGTGATCCGAACGAAAAAACCGGCCCTGTCCCTGGCAAGAACCATATGCTTGCCGCCCTGGGCGATTATGACCTTATCCTTCTCCACCCTCTCCCTGTCCACGGCCTCCACGACTTCGCAGGGGACCATGTCGTTCAGGCGTTGGGCGAAAGACTTGGTGTAGTTGGCGGGCATGTGCTGAACCACCAGAATTCCGTTGGTATGAAAATTCATGGAGGACAGCAGCCTTCTGATCGCCGTGGTTCCGCCTGTGGAAGCCCCGATGGCCAGGATTTTATACAACCTGGAGGCCCGGGTTTGGGCGGTCATTTTAGGGGCGACCCGCACCGCCTGCGCCGGGGATATGTTAGCCCGGCCCGCGGCCCGCACTTTGGCCACGATGTCCGCAGCCAGCAACTCCAGGCTCTGATGGGCGGCGCCGTGCACGGGTTTGGGCACAAAGTCCACAGCCCCGGCTTCCAGCGCCTCCATGGTTCGAATGCTGTTTTCCGTGGTGTATGAGCTGATCATCAACACGGGCAGCGGCTTGTAGGACATAAGCCGTTTCAAAAAGGTAATGCCGTCCATTCGCGGCATTTCCACGTCCAGGGTAAGGACGTCCGGAGGATCGGCGATAATCATCTCTCTTGCTTCAAAGGCATCAGAGGCGCTGCCTATGACTTCAATATCCGCTTCGGCGGATAAAATGCGTTTTAGCAAGGACTGCATGATCGGCGAATCGTCCACAATCAGTACACGCAATTTCTTCATGTCGCCTCGTACAAATTAAAACAAAATAACGGAAGACTTTGCCTTCCTGGGATAGAAGACCCTGCCCTTGTAGGCGGTTTCTTCGTCCAGAGTAGTAGGATCGGCTTCCATATCAAATCTTTTTAGCAACACCTTGGTGGTGTCGGAAAAAAACAAAATTTTTCTGCCTTGTTTTCCACCGAGATCGGAGGTTTCCTGGGGGATGCCTTCCAACTCCAGATACTTGGTTGCAAAGCGAATATTGGACCCGGTAATATTTCCGTCGTACTTGCGGAATTTAAGCACCTTTCCGCCGCCGAAAAGTTTGGCCTGGAGCTTATCCCGCCTTGCGCCTTTTTTGATGAGATCGCCGATGAGCAACTCCATGGCGTACATGCCGTAGCGCCCGACTTCCGAGGAGAAGATGTCGTCCGGGTGCACCAGGCCGGGCAGCAAAAAATGATTCATGCCGCCTATCTGCCTTTCCTTGTCGTACAAGCATGCAGCGATGCAGGATCCCAGCAAGGTGTACAGCACCTCGCCTTTCGTACAAACATGGTACTCGCCTGCTCTCAAAAGCACTACCTGCCTGTTGAGTTTGCGACTGTAAAAACGCCTCAAGCAATAACCCCTGTATTCTGTGAGGCAGGGCGCCTCGGGAGTTTGAAATACAGCTCTCTAGTTTTTTTGTTTTTGATACACCGCATGCCCTAAAAGGGAAAAGCGGTCATCAATTCCTATCAATGATTCCGAGGCGCCCAGGCAAAGATACCCCCCGATCGGCAACAGCCGCAAAAACTCCCCCATGATCTGTTGCTTCTGAGTCCTGGAAAAATAAATCATCACGTTGCGGCACAGGATGACATCCATGGGGCCTTTGATGGGATAAGGCGCGTCCAGGAGATTCAGCCTCCTGAACAGGATGGGATTCCTGAGTCTGTCTTTAACCGCATAAAGTTTTTTTCCCCCGTGTCTCTGCGGTTTAAAGAAGCGCGTTGCATAGTCTTCGGGGACATGGCTCATTTCATTGGCGGTGTATCGCCCCCGAAAAGCGTATTTTAAGGAGTCGCTGTCAATATCCGTGGCCAGAATTTTGACGTCCCATGAAACCAACTCCCGGGCCGCCTGCTGGAGCATCATGGCCACGCTGTACGGTTCGTGCCCCCTTGAACAGCCTGCGGACCAGATGCGCATCTGTTTAAGGCCGTAGTTTTTCTGCATGATTTCGGGAATAACCCGTCCGGCCAGGAGATCAAATTGCGGACCGGCCCGAAAAAAGCTGGTCTGATCAATCGTGACGTGGTTGATCAGGGCTCTGAGCTCCTCCTCGTTCTTTCCCGCCTTGAGCATGCGGTAATAGGCGGTGTACGAACTCATCCCCAGGGCTTCCATTCTTTTGGCCAGCCTTCTGCCCAGGGTTTGCCTTCTGGCGGCTTTCAACAAAATGCCTGTCTTGTTTTGAAGCAAGGTCCGGAATAGTTCGAACTCCGTTTCAGACAGGACGGGAATCATTTCAGGTTGCGTCCACCATTTCCAATTCCTCCTGGCTCAGCAGCCGGTCCACATCCAGAAGGATCGTCATCATATCGTCTTTCCTGCCCACCCCTGCCAGGTATTCCCGAGATATGCCCGGCGGCAGGTTTCCCGTGTTCTGGAAGTCGTCGGCCTGAATTTCCACCACGTCCGAAATTTCATCGGCGATCACCCCCATAACCCGGCCGGCAATCTCCACCACAATGATTACGTGGAAAGGGGTGTAATCCGCGGAGGGCAGGCCGAATTTCTCCCGGAGATCGAACACCGGCAGGATGACTCCTCTCAAGTTGATGATTCCCTTAACAAAGCCTTTGACGTGGGGCAGCGGCGTAATCTTACGATAGCTGAAAACCTCCTTGATCTTGAAGATTTCCACGCCGTAGCATTGGTCGTTAAGGGAAAAAACCACGTATTGGGTAGCCATCAGAACTCCTCGAAGCCTTCTTCAAATTCCTGTTCCAGGAGATCGTCGGTCATTTCCTCCATGGAGGGCCGGGTGTTTATCAGGTCGTCCCTCAGGGCCCGGGAAGTGGGCATGGCCCTGCGCCGTTCCCGGCCTTCAAAGGAGGGTCTGGCCTCCATGGGCATTTCCTGATCAAAGGCGTCTTCGTTAAAATCCATTTGATGGGAAATGATGTCTTCGGTCCCCAGGACAAAGACGGCCGTGAGTTCCTGGAGCTTGCGGGCTTTTTCCTTGAGCTTTTGGGTTTCCTGGGCCAGTTCATCCACAAAGGAGGCGTTCTTTTCGTTGACCTCGCAGACTTCCTGGGTGCCCTGGTTGATTTGCTCGATGCCCCGGGAGCTTTCCTCGCTGCCCATGGACACCTCGCCCAAGGCGTCGGAGACCTGGCCTGAAGTTTTCACGATATTGGCGAAACGGCCTTCCAACTCGCCCACCCACTGGCGGCCGGTGGTGACCTTGTCCATAATCTCCCGCACCAGCACCTGGATGTCCTTGGAGGCCGACGCGCTGCGCTTGGCCAGGTTGCGGACTTCGTTGGCGACCACGGCGAAGCCCCTGCCCTGCTCGCCGGCCCGGGCCGCTTCCACGGCTGCGTTGATGGAAAGCAGGTTGGTCTGGAAGGTGATCTCGTTGATGAGGTCCATCATTTCCACGACCTTGGCGCTGGCCGATTCGATTTCCGACATGGCCGCAGCCGTGCGTTCCACCTCGCTGCCGCCCTCGTGGGCCACCTTGACGGCCTCTTTGGAAAGGCCGTCCGCATGGCGGGTGTTGGCCAGGTTCTCTCCGGTATTGCTGACCAGTTCCTCCAGGGTGGCGCTGATTTCCTCCATGGCGGCGGCCTGCTGTTCGGTGCGCTGGGCCAGGTTCTGGTTCTCGCGGGAAATGCGAAGCACGCCGTTGATAACCGGCAGGATGGCCTCCTTGACCTGTTTGATGAGAGCGGCCATGCCGTCCAGGGTTTCGTTGATGCGATGGGTGAGCACGTCCATGGAATCATTGGCGCCCGAAGGGACTCCCCGGGGCGAAAGATCGCCCTGGCTGACCTTGCCAAGCACCTCTGACAGCTCAATAACCTTGATTTCCAGTTCCTTCTTGCCCTTTTCCTCCCGGGCGTAAGCCTCGCGAATGCGGGTTTCCGCCTCCACGTCCGCGGTGAGGTCCCGCATGATCTGGAAGGCGCCCAGAATCTTGCCGGAGGAATCCCGCAGAAGGGCCGCACTGCACAGGATGGGAACTTCCACGCCTTTGGAGTTGGTCAGAGCGATTCTTTTGCCGCTGACGGCCTCGTCATTCTCCATGGCGCTGCGCACGGGGCATTCGTTTTTGTATACGCTGGCCAGAAAGACTTCATGACAGGGCCGTTCCAGCACCTCCTGCTTGCTCAGCCCCACCAGTTTGAGGGCCGCCTCATTGACATAGGTGATTTTACGGTCCGTATCGGTCATGAAGAAGGGGTCTGAGATGCCCAATTGAAGGCTGTTGGCGTATTCAATCCGGTCCTTGATGCTTAAAATCATGGTGTTGAAATTGCGGGTGAGCCTGCCGATGGAGTCGGCTGCGTCGTCGTACACCTCCACGTTGACGTCTCCGCCGGCCACCTGGGCGGTTTTTTCCTGCAGGGCGCCCAAGCGATTGGTCACCATGCTCTGGAACAGGCTGTAAATGATGGCCACAAGCAATCCCAAGGCCAGTATGGACGCGACGCTCATGTAGATAATGTTATATGTGACCGTGGATTGGGTTTCCTTCAAGGGCTGCTGGATGATCATAGCGCCCAGCACCCTGCGGGATTTCCCATGGCAATGGGTGCAACTGTCCCTGTTGAAGATGGGCCTGATGGCGGTCATGAAGGGCGCCTCGCCCGTGGTTTCTTCAAAGACCATGGGGCGCAGCGGGGTTTTGGCTTTTTGAAGGGCGTTTTCCAAAGCCTTTTTATTGCTGGCGGTCACACTTGGAAAAATTTCGCCGATCCGGTCCATCATGCGATCGGTGTCCGCAAGCTCAATGGCGGCCCTGATGTTGTTTTTCACCTTTTCATTGTTTTCCTGCCTGATGACTTCCCTGGCTTTTTCCTCCAAAAAGGCGAAAGGGCCTCTATCCGTGGACTGCAACGCTTCGTCCAGGGCTGTTTGAGGGTCCTCGTCAAAAAGGAGCCGGTCCTTCACCACTTCCAAGCCTTCCTTGGCGGGATCAGAGGCGAACACGACCTTCTTGCGCTGATTGACAATGTAAATGCTTAAACCGCGGGTTTCGGCCTCGGACAACTTCTTGCCGTCCTTGTCCTTTTTGCCTTCATCCTCATCGGTTATGCCGATGGCCTGACTCATCTGATCGCCCGTCTGCCTCAGCTCTCGCCTGACGCTGTCGGTGTCGCCCAGCCGCATGGGATACTCAAAGCCGCCCATGGCTTTGGCCATGAGTTGATAGGAAAAATTGGTGGTGAGCGTTTTGGCGATCTTCTTTTGCACCGAAGAGAAGTAGATCAGGTTGGCTGCCATAAAGAGCATGACAATGAACAACGTAGCTACAAGCATCTTGGTGCGCAGCCGAGTCCGTTTACGAATGGACATGAAATAATTCGTCATTAAGTCCCCCTATGGATCAATGGGCGCCCGCGTAAATTACTTTTTTATATCGGAAAGGTCTTACTTTACCGATGTTGTCTTCGTCTTTTTGTTCATGGCATTTGGCGCACAATTCAATGGTCGGCGTTTTGACAATGTGCGCCTTTTCCATGGTCTCGGTATGCAGCCTTCCAGGGCCGTGGCAAGCTTCGCAACCCACGTTTTTCAGGCCGGGAGTTTCGGTCTCGTTGACAAACCCGGTTTCCTGGCCGTATCCGGTGGTGTGGCATTGGTAGCATTCCTTGATTTCCTCGTCCGTCAGTCCGCCGTCGCCGTCATCTTCTCTCATTCGGTTGATGGACTCCCAGGATTTAGCTTTTCTGGAATTATTGGACCAGGATTCATAATGCTTTTTATGACAGTCGCTGCAAGCTTCCGACCCGATGTAGCCGCCCCCAACAATCCCCCCGTTTGCTCCGGCCATGGGCCAGAGCACCAAAAAAGCCATGGCGGTCCCCGCAACTGCTGCACCGGCTAATTTGGTGAACATCGAAATTTTCATGCGTCGCTCCTTGCCGAAGATCTATTGAAAAACATTTCTTCCAAGGCAAACAGGTCCATGACCAAGGCCACCGAACCATCCCCCATAATCGTTGCGCCCGAGATTCCGGCCACGCTTTTAAAGTTTGATTCCAGACTTTTAACAACCACCTGATGGGGGTCAAGCACTTTATCCACCAAGAGGCCAAAGCGCTGCCTGGACGTATCGATGAAGACCAGAATTGAGCCCCCGCCAACCCGGTCCTCACCGCAATCAATGCCGTACACCTTGGACAAGTGAACCACGGGGACGTACTCTCCCCGGAAGGTGTAAAGCCTTTCCCCGGCGCCGAAAAACTTCACGTGAGCCGGGTCGTATTCCTGGGTTCCCACGACTCCCCATAAGGGAATCAGATAGGACCTGTCCTGGTCCTTAATGTGCAGGGCTTCCAGCAAAGCGAAGGTCAAAGGCAGGGACAGAGTAAACGTGGTTCCCTTGCCCTTTTCCGTTTCGATCTGCATGGTTCCGCCCAGTTGCTCCACTTCGTTCCTGACCACGTCCATGCCCACGCCTCTGCCGGAAAGGGCCGTAATGGCGCTGGCGGTTGAAAATCCGGGCTGGCAAATAATATCCAGGACGTTGGAGTTGTCCACCGTTTCCCCTGGCAGGATGATCTCCCGCTCCACGGCCTGTTCGGCGATGCGGTCCAGGTCCAGCCCGCGGCCGTCGTCGCTGATGCGCACCAAAATCATGCCGCCTTTTTGAAAAGCCCGGAACTCGATGACGCCTTCCGGGGGTTTGCCTGCAGCTTCCCGCTCTTCCGGAGTTTCAATTCCGTGGTCCACGCAGTTGCGAACCAAGTGTTTCAAAGGATCGGTGATGTGTTCGATCACTTCCTTATCCAACTCAGTATCCACCCCGATCAGGGACACCCGCACCCTTTTTCCTTGTTCAAAAGCCGTATCCCGGGCGATGCGCTGAAACCGGCGGAAGGTTCCTTCCAGGGGAAACATGCGGACCTGGGCCACCCGCTCCTGAAACTCCCGATTGACTTTAAGCAGGTTTTCCAACTCCTGGTCCGCCTCTCCGCCGGAAAGCTCGGGCACGCTGCCGAAAAAATTCTGGAGCCTGGAAAGGCCGATGCCGATTTCCTCCGCCAGGTTCACGAGGTGATTGATTTTTTCCACATCCACCCGAACGCTGGTTTTTCGGTAGGTTTGCCGGCTTTCCTCCTGCTGGCCGACGACCTGCTCCAACATGGAAGAATCGATCTTGCCTTCCTCCACCAGAATTTCGCCCAGGCGCTTCTGTTTGCCCAGGGCCACGTCCAGGTCGCCCTTGGTGATTGCGCCTCTTTCCAGGAGGACCTCCCCCAGGGGGCGCTCTCCTACGGCGATGTCCACCCCTTCCTTGTACCGGGCCGTAATGTCCTCAATGGAGATTTCATTATCGTCCCGGACGAACATGAAGACGTCCTCCATCTCTTCGAGGGAAGCCTTTGTCTTGGCCGTCAATCGCCAGGATATGTACAGATTGTATGGGTCGAAAGATTCATAATCAGGCAGCCGGGACATATCGGCCGTCACGTCCACAATGTCCGCCACCTCTTCCAGGCCCAAGAGCAGCAATATGGGATCCTGCCCCCATGAGAACAGGTCCTTACGGAATTTCAGTTCGATTTCATAATATCTTCGCCCGTCTGCGGCAGGGGCTTTGGCTGTTTTTTCCTTGGCCGCCTTAGGCGCCTTGGATGCAGGTTGAGGCGCCGGGGCCGACTGGGGCTTTGATTGAGACTCGGATCTGGATTCCTGTTCGGATTCGGATATCGCGTCCATGCCCAGAAAACGATTTAGCTGGGACTTTCTTGCATGGAGGACTTCCGGCTCGGCCTCGGGTTCGCCCCGCCCTCCCCTTTCCACCATTTTTCTTAAAAAATCGATGTCTTCCAGCAGAAAAGACACCAAGGGCTTGGTAACGGTCAACTGCCCGCCCCTAACCCTTTCCAGGAGATTTTCCAGCAAATGCGAGTATTCGGACACCTTTGTGAAGCCCACCATGGCGGAACCGCTCTTCATGGTATGGATGGCTCGGAAAATTTCCTGCACTTCCCCGCCGGAGCCGGGATTATTTTCCAAACGCAACAGGCTTTCTTCGGCGGACCGCAACAGGTCGTCCGTCTCAGCAAAGAAAATCTGTAAAGTTTCGTCGGCCTCGTTCATCTGGTCCACATGAGTTTTTTAATGGCCCACAACAGCTGTTCCGGGTGAAAAGGCTTGATCAGCCAGCCGGAGGCGCCGGCGGCCTTGCCTTTTTCTATCATGTCCCTTTCGGATTCGGTGGTCAGCACCAATATGGGCAGGAATTTGAACTCGGTTTGCTTAACCTTGCCGATAAAAGTGATGCCGTCCATTTTAGGCATGTTGATATCCGTAAGGATCAGGGACGGAACGTTTCCCTCCCTGCGCATGGTGCTTAAAACTTCCAGGGCGTCCTCTCCATCCTCGGCCATGGCCACCTCGTAGCCTGCGTTGCGCAGGCAAAAGGAAACCGAAGACCTGATGGTGGGAGAGTCGTCTACTACCAGAATATGCTTTTGCATGGTTCTCCATCCTGGCGGCGCTGCAGCCGTCCGGCCCCGCCTGGCGGCTTGTGTGTGCTATGCGCTCAATCTTTCCGTGCGTGCAACCAAAAAGAAGCTTTTGGGCGTCCTATAGCAGATGGGCGGCCAGTCCGCTAATCCGCAGGATCTTTTCCATTTCGGGCGAAAGGCCTTCAATGACCAGCCCATGGGCGATTCCCATGCCCCGTTTAAAGGACGCCAGAAACTGCAATGACGCCGTATCGGCGAAGGCCAATTCGGAAAACGAAAGCGCCACCTTGCCGGATCGAATCGCGGAGGACTCCAGGAATTCCTTCAGGTAATCCAGGTCATGGATGGTCAGTTCGCCTTTGAGGACGTAAACGCCGTTCATGTCCTGGGACACGGAGAAATTTCTGGGAGCGGGCGCCTGATTGTCTTCCATTTGGTCTTCTTTTCCCATTTTACAGACAGGGCATCCACCTGCCGTTTTCCATTACGACCCGCGAGGGTTCGTCGGTACGGGGGGGCTGTTTGTACTCCGGGATGCTGTATTCCGGGTCATGGGGAAGCAGCAGGCCCATGACCTCCCCTTTTGCGAAAGGTTGAGGCAGAACAGGACGGATTTCCTGGTTTTCGCCGGCCGCCAGGATTTCGTCCGCGTTTTTTTTGCCGCATAAAGCCCACAAGTTCATGAACGTGGGCGGCATGAGGTTCAACCTGCCCTCCTGGTATTCCTCCAGACCCTTTTCCGGCCGGATCCACAAGCCCTGCGTCACCTCCCCTTCATCCGCCGCAGGCTCCTGCCCCTCGGGCAGCTTGGCCAGAAAAAATCGCGTATCCCATCTTTTTTTAATATGCTCCGGAGTAATCCAGCGCCTGTGAGGCGCCAGCCTGTCCGGGCGCAGGCGTAAATCCGTATCCTTGACCATTTGCGCCAGGGGAATTTCCCCTTTTCCCAGAGGGTTTCTGTACTTCCATAACGCACGGACACCCCCGGAGGGAAGGCCGGAGGCGAAAAGCACTCCGGATTCTTCAAAGGTTTCCCGAAGGGCGCAAAAATATAATCCCAACGCTTGGGCGCTTTCCCCCAAAAAGCCTTCCAGGCCCCTGGTTTCAGGCTGTTGCGCATAGAGGGTCAAATCCGGGTCTGCGTCGTTTTTATCCACCACGCCTCCGGGAAAAACGTGAGCCCCGGCAAACGACCTGGCTGACGCGGTTCTGGAGACCAGGAAGACCTCCGGCCCCTGCTCGCCGTCCCGCACAAGGATGACCGTCGAAGCGTCCAGGACGCCTGTTTGTTTGCCGTTGGCCTGGGGTTGCGTCATTTTACGGGCCCCTTATTCCGGGTGACGGCGGACATGGAATCCTCCACCCACCCCATGGCCCTTCTCAACAATCCCTTAAAATGGGCTTCCCTGCTGATGGCGTAAAAGGAGGTTTCGCTGGAACGGAGCTCCTTAAGGAACACCAGGTCCGAGGTGGTTCCCACCCTCCCAATGGCGCGAATAATCACCTGAAAAATCTGCAGCAAACCAGAAAGCTGGTCATTGCTGTATTTAAGCCGCCACACGTCCGCGTCCGGGTTGCCGTACTCCCTGCCCGCGCTGCGCAGAACGGCGCGCGCGGTGGCCCCGCCCACCAGGGAAAGAAGGATATACACCTCCCTCTCCAGGGTCAGGATGTACCTTGCCGGCATGGGATCCCTGGTTCCAAAGGGGTCCAGGGTGTCTTTCAAGGACCGGTGGATGCTCCGAACCTTTCTGAAAAACGCGTCCTTGTTCTGCTCGATGAAATTATCGGCGAAGGCCACGGCCTGGGGGTCGAGCCCCTCCTTAACCCTGAGAACCTCCTCAGGAGTGATCTCGATGTCGTTATGGAGCTCCTTGTTGTATTTCCGCAGCAGCAAGGTGGACAGCATGAGCGCGTTCCGGTCGTAAAAGGTGACATTTTCCGGATCGTGGCAGAAATCCCTGAGCAGGACTTCCAGGCCCTGCTTGCGCATTTTCATGCGGTCAATGAGCAATTGCAGGGCGTTCAAAAAGGCGATGCGGTCGTGCCTGTCCATGATTTCCTTGAGATAATACCAAAGGAATTCAAAGACCTTTTTTTCGTGCCGGGAGAAAGCCGGAATGTTTCGCTCAAACTCCCTGCGTAAAAAACCGCCCATGGGGTCGAAGCATCCCCTGAGCAGGGTCACCAGGTCCTCGGCGTCCTTCACCGTGATGGAAAAGTCTCTGGCAATGGTTTGGAAATCAATGGTTTCAAACTCAATGGGGTTTTCCACCATTTTTTTGATTTTGTTCTTCGTGATGGAGCGCTGCGAAAAGAACGCCAACAGGTCCAACAACTTGTGATCCAGGGTGGCGGATATGGAGTCGTTTTCAAACAGGCTGGCGGCCACCATAACGTCCCCGGAAATGGTGATGCTGTAATACACCTCGTCGGGAACCAGATCCAGGCGGCTTTCCACGCTTCCCAGAATGTCTATAATCAGGGACTCCCCTTCCATGTCCAGATCGGCGGCCAGGCCGTTCTTTTGGGACATGCCGGTTTCCACGGCGTTGATCACGTCGGAGGCCAGGGCCAGCCGCTCGCCCAAAACATAGGCGTCCACCGAGCCGTAATCGTCTGCGTACAGGCTGTGCAGGGTCCGGGCGACCTTTTGCGGCTGCAGTCCGAACTCGCTTTGGATGATCCGGGTGAGTTTGGCCTTGAACCGGGAGACCGGCTCGGACGGGTGGTCCGTAATCAGCCAGCGCACGCTGTTCATTTCCACAGGCGGGCGCTTAAGCTGGGCTTTTAATTTTTTAAAGGCGAAAATGGTGTCATAAACGCCTGTAAACTGCTCCAAGGGATCGCCCTGCTTGGCCCTCGCCAGCATAACGCTGATTTTTTGCACCAGTTGGGTAAGCGCCTTTACCTTGACCCCGCTGTAGGCGGCCAGCAGGGAAAGGTTGGGGTCGGGCCGGCCTTTTTCGTCCTTAACGATGGGCGTGGGAGTCAGTTTGGGCGTATTTTCCTTTTCTCCGGGGCTTTTGGGAGCCTCGCCCGACTGAAGGGCCAAAGCGTACCAGTAGCCCGCCAAAAGCTCCAGGGAGTTGGAGACGTTCTTCCTGTCTTCATCAGTCCATTTGCCCATGTGGACAACAAAGCCGCCCAAACCGATCTTGCCCAGATATTCAAAGGCTGTGGTGGCCTTGGAGGGCATATGGGAGGCCGTAACGCCCAGGCGCCTGGCCGTGTCTTGAATCTGGGGAAGGTCCAGGAACAGAGCGCCGTAACGCATAATAAAATCATAGCGCTTGGACGCGGACCCGGCCCCGGGAATGACCCGGCCCAGATATTTCAAAATCAGCCATTCTCCATGATCCGGCATGGTGGAAAGTTTGCGGAGATTCTCCATGATCCGGTTGATGGATTCTTTGGTTTTTTGCAGCGAGCCGGACTGGGCCGTCTGGATAAATGTGGTGAACTCAAAGGCGTAGTCCACCATAAGCAAGCGCCAGGCGTCCCGGCGTTTCTCCTCGTCGTGCAAAGCTTCCGCCAGTCCATTGGCCGCCTTGGCGGGAGAGATTTTATTCCCGGCGTCCACGCCGCCCAAATCGCGAAACAGCTGTTCCGCTTCATTGTCCAGAACGATGTTTCTATCTATCATGTATACGCACCTGGCGCGGCCTGCAAAGCCCCGCCTTTTTGGCGGTCCGGCGCAGATCCCCCGGCATGGGGGAGGCCTCGACCGCCTAACTAACGGAAATCCCAACGATTAGGATAGTATCACGACGGGCGCAATTGGTAAAGGCAAAAATGCCGCAAAAAAACGCAGTTTAATTACGGTTGAAGCACGGCTAGAACCAGCCTTTACAACCAGTCGTAGGCTGCTTTTACTATGGACAGGGCGTCTTCGTAACTCACGGCTTTGGGGTTGTACGTCACGGCCCCGTCGTTAAGCACGGCCGTGGCCGCCTCTTCCAGTTTGTCCAGGGGCACGCCCGCCTGTTTCAGGGTTATGGGCAGCCCGCAGGCTTTGTTCAGCCGGCGATTCAGGTCGCGTACGGCTTCCACGGCCCGGGCCGGGCGGTCTTTTTTGGGAGTGTTGAAGTAAACGTCTTCTCCTGCCAGGGGCAGAAGCAGTTCTCCGTACAGATCGCCGGTTTTATCCAAGTTGAACTCCATGCCGAAAGGCAGGAAAATGGTGTTCGCCACCCCGTGAGGCACATGGCATACGCCGCCCAATCCATGGGCCAGGGCGTGGACGACGCCCACCATGGCGTTGGAAAAGGCCGCGCCGGCCAGCAAAGATGCGTTGGCCATGGCGAAGCGGGCCGCCTTGTTGGAGCCTTTTTCCACGGCGGTGAGGAGGTTGTCCCGAATCAGGGCGATGGCTGCCGTCGCGTGGGCGTCGCTAAGGGGGTTCTTCTGGATGCAGGTATAGGCTTCCACGGCGTGAGTCATGGCGTCCATGCCCGTGGCGGCTGTAATTTTAGGCGGCATGGTCAGGGTCATGCGGGGATCCAGAATCGCCACTTTGGGCAACAGGTGGTAGGAGGTGAAAGGCATTTTGATGCCTCTCTTGGTGTCGGCCACCACGGCCACCAGAGTAACCTCGGACCCGGTTCCCGCTGTTGTGGGAATGGCGATGAAAGGCTGCAGCTCTTTTTTAAGAACCTCGGCGCCCATGAGTTTGATGAGGTCGTCCACGTCTTCCGTCACCACGATGTTCACGGCCTTGGCCGTGTCTATGGCCGATCCGCCGCCAAGCCCCACAATGGAATCGCACTTGTTTTTGCGATAGAGTTTGGCCACTTGGTTGACCACCTCCACCGAGGAGTCGGGGGGAGTGTCTTCGTAAACCGCCGCCAGCACCGCCTCCTGGCCGTGAAAGGCGTCAGCCACTATCTGCATGAGGCCCGCCCCCACAACGCCTTGATCCGTAACCACCAGAGGCCGTTTGGCGCCCAACTGCTCCAGCTCGTAGGGAAGATTGTCCACGGCCTTGTTTCCGGCCACTACTTTGACCGGATTATAATATTCGTAATAGGAAGGTATCATTTATCATGCTCCTTGATTTTTTAGTCGTTTTCCCGCCGCCCGGGGCGGCATAATTTTTTACCGGACAAGCCTTGCCAATTTTCCAAGCCCCACGGGCACGCCCACGCCCAGGATGGCCGCGCGGATTCCGGCCCGTTTCAGAGTCATGGGAGGCACTGATTTTAAAACATTTTTCGCAATAAATTTGGGAAACAAGTAGGCCTGGGCGATGTCCATGCAGCGGATGAGGCTCATGGCCTGGCTGGCGTCTCCTTTGAGGGAGACCCGATGCTCAGCAGAACCTTGCGGGGAGCCCATTTGTCCTGAAAAAATTAGAAAAGCCGACTCCAGGTTTTTGAAAAAAATGGTGAGATCCGCCTCCACCGGCGTTGACCCGGCGTAGCGCAAAATCCCGTTTTCCTTTTTCAGCACCATGGTGGGGCCTTGGGAATGGACGTGAAGCATGATGGTCATGGGATCGTTCCATTTTGCGACCTCCGCGCGCGCGTCCTTGTCCAGGACCGCAGCAGCCTCCAGAGCGCGCCCCAAAAGAAAGAGGCCCGCCTGAATCATGAAGGTCTTCCCCCTCTTTTTTCGCGGTTTCCACCTGTGAGAAACCATGTTTTCATTCATGACTAACTCCTGTTCTAGTAATTGTGAGGGTAGTATTGCGGCAGTCTGTCAAGGCCTTTAAAAACTCGCCGCCTGGAAAAAACTTCCCATGCACCATGCATGAATTTCCACCCGCCGTCAAGACAGAGATCAAGGGGGTCTTTTTTCCTGCCTAATCATTCCAAGGGATAGCCTGATATTTCGTGATACAATTAGAATTTTTTGTATTCTTAATGGGTTTTGCAGGGCGATTTTTTTTCGCTTCCGGACGGGGAATAACCCTACGGAGCTATTGACCACGGGTCATGTCTGTGTTAGGCATTTTTTAAGGTCGCTCGGGATAAACGCTCCAATCCCGAGCCGCGCACAATCCTTTCTTGATTTTACTTGCCGAAGGTAGTCATTTTTTTGTCTTACAGATTGTGCTTGCATGGACTTTTTTTCAACGGGGCCGGTAACAAATTTTTTACAGGGGGGGGAAGGATCATGGCAGTGGAAAAAGAAAAAGCCGGAACTGGATTTTGGGGAAGAATCCTTCACGTAAATCTGACGGAAGGCAGTTTTGAATACGAAGACCTGGACAGGGAAGTGTACGCCAAATATTTGTCCGGGGTGGGCCTGGGCGCCAAGGTGCTTTGGGAGCGTCTGAAACCCGGCGTGGACCCGTTGGGGCCTGACAACATTCTGGGCTTCACCACCGGGGTGTTGACGGATACGCCTTCGCTGTTTACCGGGCGCTTTACCGTGGTGGGCAAGTCGCCTTTGTCCGGCGGGTGGGGAGACTCCAACTGCGGCGGATATTTTGCCCCTTTTTTAAAACGCTGCCAGGTGGACGCGGTCTTTTTTTACGGCGCGGCGGAAAAGCCGGTGTATCTCTACCTGGACGGCAAGGACGTTCTGATTGAGGACGCCGGCGAGATCTGGGGCAAGGATATTATTGAAACCGAGGAATACCTGAAAGCCAAGCACGGCAAGCGGGTTCAGGTGGCTTCCATCGGCCAGGCAGGAGAAAACAAATGCCGGTTTGCGGGCATTTGCAATGACGGAGGCAGGATCGCCGCCCGCAGCGGTCTGGGAGGGGTCATGGGCTCCAAGAATCTCAAGGCCGTGGTTGCCGCGGGTAAAAAGCGCGTAGGGGCCGTCCAAAAGGACGTCATGAAGGAGTTGACCAAGGAGTATCGGGAAAACCTTGGCAAAATGCGCTTTCTGGAAAAAGTCCTGGACGGAAACGGCTTGGCCCTCACCGGCTGGATTACCCGGGTGCTGCCCATTTATCCCCGCCAGCCTTCCTTTTTATGGCGCACCATCCTGAGAAAATTCGGAACTCCGGGCCTGACCGCCATGAGCGCGGAATCCGGCGACAGCCCCATCAAAAACTGGGGCGGCGCGGGATGCAAGGATTTTCCCCTGTCCACGGTCAAGGCCATCGGGCCGGACGCCGTGCTTCAATTCCAGAAAAAGAAATACGGCTGCTATTCCTGCCCGATTCAGTGCGGCGGAATCATGAAAGTGGACAAAGGCCCCCATCAATTGGCCGAAACCCACAAGCCGGAATACGAAAGCATATGCGCCTTTGGCGGCATGGCCCTGAACAATGACGTGTACTCCATTTTCAAGCTCAACGACATGTGCAACCGGGCCGGGATAGACACCATCTCCTGCGGCGCCGTGTGCTCCTTTGCCGTGGAATGCTTTGAAAACGGCCTTTTGACCGAAAAGGACACCAACGGCCTCAAGCTGGCCTGGGGCGACGGCGAAGCCTTGATCCGCCTGACCGAAATGATCATCAACCGGGAGGGGATCGGCGACGTCCTGGCCGAAGGCGTAAAAGTCGCCTCGGAACGCATCCAAAAAGGATCCGATGAATACGCCGTGCATTGCGGCGGGGTGGAGCCGCCCATGCATGATCCGCGCATGGATATCGGTTACGGCATGGCCTACTACTGCGACCCCTCTCCCGGCCGGCACACCATTTGCTCCAACATGTACCTGGACCTGCAGGAATTGGAAAAGCAGTTCCCCAGCGCGGACAAGCCGGCCCAGTTCTTCACGGACAAGGAAAAATACCGCACCGACAACAAAGCCAAGGGCATCGCCATCGACACCTATTTCAAAATGCTCGTGGATTGCAGCGGGTTGTGCTTGTTCGGCACCCAGGCCGGCGGCGGCATGCCTGTGGTCAAGTGGCTGAACGCGGCGACGGGATTCGACTTCACTCCGGACGAGTACCTGGCCATCGGAGAACGGATCCATCAACTGCGCCACGCATTCAACGTGCGCGAAGGCATTAACGAGGCCAAAAACGCGCCCCACGGCAGGGTCTACGGCAATCCGCCTCTCAAGGCAGGCCCGTACAAGAACCTCACCCTGGATATGGACGCCCTGGGCAAGTACTATTACGCGGAAATGGGCTGGGACTGGGAAACCGGCAAGCCCCATCCGGCCAGGATGAAAAACCTGGACCTGGAAACCGTGGCGGAGACGTTTAAATAAATCCGGGAAGCATTTTTCCCGAGACAAATAGTATAGAAAGCCCCCGGTGATTTGTTTGAATCGCCGGGGGTTTTGTTTTTTATGGCCGCCAGAACGGTTGTCTTTGGATTCAGCGCGGAGACCGCGCGACTACAATGGCGGGGAGACCTCGCAACTACGCAATGCATTGGTTCCAGTTTAGGTTTTTCGCCCGCCGACCATTCACAATCTTGAAAATCGCTGCAGGCCGCACCTTTTGTTGCTGGCGCAACCCAGACAACAAACTGCGTTGTCTGGGCCACCCTGCTTCAGCGAGGAAACCTCGCAACTACGGCGCGGGGGCCGCGCAACTACATAGCGAGGAGACCGCGCGGCTACAATTTAGAGGCGCGCCCCATATCTCAAGCAATGCCTTGCACCTTGCAAAGAAAGGCCATGCGCGTTATTGTGCAGAGCAGCCTTCAATCCGAATTCACGCCAACCATTAAGCCAACGCCGAGGGAGCTATGGATCACGTTTTTCAAAGCACAGGCCATGAACTGAAAATCCCCAACATCGTGGACAGCCGGGGGATGTATGTCTTTGATGACCAGGGAAAGCAATACATGGACCTGGAATCCGGGGTGTGGTGCATTTCAGCGGGGCATAACAATCCCCGGATTAACGTTGCCATGATTCAGAGAATCGGGACGCTTATGCACGCCGGATTCTGCTATTCCAGCGAAATCCTGGAGGAAGCCGCCCAGGCGGTCCTGAAAATCCTAGGTTTTGAAGACGGCAAGTGCGTTTTTCTCTGCTCGGGAAGCGAGGGCATAGAAATTTCTCGGCAGATATCCAAACACCTCACGGGAAAAAGCCTGTCCATGACGCTCCACGACTCCTATCTGGGTTCCTACGCTTCAGTGACGGATCGCAGCAAAGGGTGGTTTTTATTCAACTGGGACGCGTGTAAAACCTGCGATAAAATAGACTCCTGCGATCCCTCGTGCCGTTTGCTTAAGGAAATCCCGAAAGACGTTGCAGACTTTGTATTTGAGCCGGGAAGCTCGTCCGGGTTCGTCCGGTTTCCGCCCAAGGCCCTGATTCAAAACATTGTGGCAATCGTGCGCGGAAACGGTGGAAAAATCGTGATTAACGAAGTAACCACGGGCGTGGGACGCACCGGCAAGTGGTTCGGATATCAGCATTACGGCATCCAGCCGGATTTTATCGCCATAGGCAAGGGAATCGGCAACGGATATCCGGTGAGCGTCGCGGCCCTAAGCAAACCGATTACCGAAGAACTGGAAGAAAAACCCTTCCATTACGCCCAATCCCACCAGAACGATCCTTTGGGCGCCTCCGCAGCCAACGCAGTCATCAAGGAGATTGAAACCAAGGGCCTGATAGAAAACGCCGAAAGGATGGGAAGGCTGCTTTTACCTCAACTGGAAGCCTTTGTGGACAATGAAATTGTTTTGGAGGTCCGGGGAAGAGGCTTGATGTTCGCCGTGGACATGATCGACGCCGAAACAACCAACGCCGTGTATTCCGATTTGATCGAGCAGGGATATATCGTTGGCAACCGGGGGACGTCTTTCCGGATCGATCCGCCGTTGATCGTGACCGAGGAGGATTTGAACGGGTTTATTGAGGCGTTTAAAGGGGTTTTGGAGGCGAGAAGACCACGGTAGGAAAACGCATGACTACCTTTGGCGCGGGGGCCGCGAAACTAGGGCGAGGAGACCTCGCAACTACAGGACAACGGTTTCAGGGAAGAATTTCCGCTTGTATAGCGCCTCCGATTCCTGCTGGCTTTCTTGGCAGTTTTTTTTTAGCGCGGGGACCGCGCAACTACGTTATGCATCGGTTTCAGTTTACCCTTTTTCGTCCGCCGACCATTCTTAGTTTCGAAAATCGCTGCAGGTCGCACCTTTTGTTGCTGGCGCAACCCAGACAACAAACTGCGTTGTCTGGGCCACCCTAAAAGCAGGGCAAGCCCTGCGGCAACAATGGCGTGGGGACCGCGCGAAAAAGCGAGGAGACCTCGCAGCTACAATGCGCGGGAGCCGCGCGGCTACGGAACCGCAGATACAACCCCTTCTAATCTTTTTTAAATCCCCTTGTCAGGACGATCATGAGGGCCGGAGCCAGGGTGAAGTCCGCAGCCAATGCCACCAGGATGACCAGGCCGGTGAAAAATCCGAACTGAACCATGTGGAGCAGGGTTCCGGACAGGAGCACAAAAAAGCCGGCTGAAAGCACGAGGGAGGTGATAAGCAAGGCCCTGCCCGTGCCTAAAAAGGTTTCCCGAACCGCTTTGTCCACATCGCCCGTCACCTGGTGGTATTTACGGAAATTGTAGATGAAATGCATGGTGTCGTCCACCACAAGGCCTATGGCGATGCTGCCTATCATGAGGGTGTTCATGTTCAGGCTGATATGAAAGGCGGCCATGATGCCCATGATCATCAATATGGGCAGGAGGTTGGGAAACATGGCGATGAGGCCGGTTTTTACGTCGCCGACCAAGAGAATCATCATGGCTGTGATAACCACAAAGGCTACTACGTAGCTTCTGGCCATGCTGTACAGGGCGGCGGGGATGGTCCGGGCCATGACCGGCATGAGCCCCGTGATGTTAATCGACGCCCTGCCCTCGAACATCTTGTCCAATTTGCCTTTCCATTCCCTGACAAAGTCGTCGAAAATCACCGAGTCCACCCAGTTGGTTTTGACCGTAATCCGGGCTTTGGAAAACTGCTGATCCACGATGCGCTCCAGGTCGTCGGATCCGCTGTTTTCAAACAGCAAAAGCTCCTGGGCGATAAGCTCCTTGTCTTTGGGGATGGAATAATGAGCCGGGTTGTTCTCGTGCAAGGCCTGGTTGGTTTCCTTGACCACGTTGACGATGGAGAGCGTCTTCCCGACTTTCAGCTCGGGATGCTCATAAACCATGAACTCTTCGCTCACCTTGTCCATGTCACCCAGGAGGTCCGGCGCCTGGATTCCGTTTTCCCGCCCGGTGTCCACCACCACTTCCATGCTTACGGTTCCCTGGAGGTCCTTCTCGATTTTGTTCAGGTCAATGTATACCTGCATGTCTTTGGGAAAATAATCCACAATGGCGTCGGAAAAATGGAGGGTGAAGCAAAGCCAGGCGGAAGCCGCAAAAAAAACGGCCGATACGGCGATAATAGCGACGGGCCTCTTAAGAGAAAAATCAGCGAACCATAGCAGCACTTTTTCCATGCCCTTGTTGGACGGTTTGATGGGCCGGGGCTTGACTGTCACCAGGGCCAGCATGGCCGGCAGCATGATAACGGTGAGCAGCAAGGCCAGCATAACGCCGAAGGCGGCGAAAATGCCCATTTCGGCGATGGCGGTCAGTTCGGCGGTGGAAAAGGATAGAAGCCCGGCGGCGGTGGTCATGGACGTCATGACAATGGCCAGGCCTGAGTGGCCCAGGCTGTATGCAATGGCGTCCTCCTGGTCGTCGCCCAGGTCGATTCGGCGGTAAAACACGGCCAGGATGTGCACGGAGTCGGCCAGGCCAACGGCGACCAGGAAGGCGGGGATGGCCGTGGTGGTCATTTTAAAGGGCACGTTGGTCATGGCCATGAGGCCTATGGTGCAGAACGCCGATGACAGAACAATAATCAAAGGCATAATCACGCCGGAAAATCGCCGGAATAGAAAAAACAGCAGAAAGGAGTTCAGGAACGTGGTGAAGATCATGCAGTTCCGGGTGTCTGTAAGCGTGGATTCGTTGAATACGTCCAGAATCACGGGCCTGCCCGTGGCCGCTACGTTGAAGTCAGGCGCTCGGAATCTATCCAGCAGCTTGTCCACCGCCAGCACCACCTCCCGGTTTTGCTCCACCGTAAAATAGCGCTTTGGCTTGCCGCCTGCGTCCTCCGTTTTTACGGGGGCGGGGTCCTCAAAGGCGTCAAAGGCCTGATCAAAGGCTTCCCCTCCGGCCGGAGCGTCAGCGTAGGCCTCGGTTTCTATGAGCAGGGCGGTAACGCGGCCGTCTTCGGACATGATGTGATTCCGGTACAAGGGGCTGGACATAACCCTCTCCCGGAGGTCCTCCATGGTCAGGCCGTTTTCCGGCCAGTCTTCCAGGAGGTCTTCCACAATCAGGGAGTCGCCCTCGCCCCGGGTGTTGCGGATGTTCACCAGGCTGGTGACTTCCCGCACGTAGGGAATTTCGTCTTCCAGGGCATGGTGCAGGTCCCGGAGCTTTTCCAGAAAATCAGGATCGAAAATCTCCGGCGGCTCCACGGCGATAACCATCATTTCCGCACGGCCGAACTGATCCCGGAACTTGTTATAGGCTATTCGGATGGGGTCGTTTTCCCGGAGCATGGCCTCCGAAGAGGTGTCCACGCCCAGGTTGGGAACCTGGATGAAAAAGAACAGGCAGAAGACCAGGGAGGCGGCCAACGTTTTTTTGGGATTTTCGTAAATCCAGCGCCCCAGGCGGCTGAACATATGTTCAATGCGGCTTCTTATGCCGGACATAAGGCCTCACGGGAGTTTTCAAACACGACAGTCTGAAATGCAGCAAAAGGTGAATAGGAGCGGAAAATTTATCAATCGGACGAATTTTATATATGGAACAGGCCTTGGGTTCAAGAATATTCTTGAACTTCCTTAAATTATCGGCGGGAGTCGACTCCCTGCCCCGACTCCCGGCCCAGGATTTTCAGGCGGCGCAACGGTTCAGGCTGAAAAAACCCGCGCAGGCGTCGGAAGCCGCTTCCGCAGCCTGGGCGGCCTTGCACCGGGCCGCCAACACGGCATTGGTCAGGAGGCCTTCCACCGGGCCGCTCAGGCAACTGAGGGCGCCTTTGCGGGGTTCGGGCGTTTCCTTCTCCAGGTACGGAACTGCAAACAGATAGTTGCTGGTGTAATTGGCCATTTTCATCATGCGGCAGATTTTTTGAATATAGTCCCTTTCCTCCGGGGTGTAGGCCTTTTCAAAAGCCTGGGCGTTTTTTCCCGTAGGCGTCTCGCCGCGCAGCACGGCCCAGTCCCTTGCCCAACGCAAGGCCAGCCATTCCTTTTTGGGGTAATCTTTTTTATACAGGGTGACCAGCTTTTGGATGTCATCCTCGCTCAGGCCGGCCCGCAGCCCCACCAGGGTGTGAACCTTGCTGCAGACGCCGCAATTATTGGCGATGGACACGCACAGGATGATTTTCTCCCGAAACTTGGGGTCCATCTTTAGAAAGGTCCCTGCAAAGGTGGGGCCTTTGAACATATTGGCGGCCGTCATGGCGGCGTCTCCCACGGTTTCGAAGGTGCGCATTTGTATGTCTTTCATAGTTTTCCCCTCCAAAAAAATAAGGCCTATTCTTTTTTGATTCCCTCGATGGACAAGCAAACCTTGACCTCGTCCCCCAAGAGGCCGTTCAGTCCATAAACCATGCCGAAGTCGCTCCTTTTAAGCATAAATTCAGCGCTGAATCCGACACGCGCTTCTTTCTGCATGCCGAGCCCCACGCCGGTTTTAGTCACTTCAAAGGTCATGTCCCTGGCCGTCCCCGCCATGGAAAACACGCCCTGGACTTCGTACAGGCCTTCTGCGATTTTCTCCACCCGGGAGCTTTTGAAGCTCATGTCTGGATAGTCGGCGGCTTTAAAGAAGTCCTTGCTCTTAAGGTGGTCGTCCCGCATCTTATTGCGGGTGTCCACTTTTTTAACGGGTATGGTCAAGGCCACCGAACAGGCGTCAGGGTTGTTTTCGTCCAGGACGATTTTGCCCTCTATGACATTGAACGAGCCGTAAAACATAGCCACGCCCAGATGCTCTATTCCGAATATGGCCGAGGAGTGGACGGGGTCCACCTCGTAAACGTCGGCGGCCTGGGCCTTTTGCAGGGGGATGAAAACCAGCCCCAGGGCGATTAGGGCTGCAAAGAAAGCGGATTTGACTGTGAATGCCTTCATGGTCGACCTCCTTTGTTAATATTTTATCATGAAATTCAGGCGAAAGCCTTAATTAACCGTTCCAGGGCCTGTTCCACCGTGAGTCTGGGGCAGGCGAAGTTCATGCGCAAATGGTTTTCCCCGCCCGGGCCGAAGGTGTCACCGTGATTCAGAGCCAGCCTGGCCTCTTTTTCCACTTTTCGGACGATTTCATCCATGGGCGCGTCCATGCCGGAAAAATCCAGCCAGGCAAGGTAGGTTCCTTCCAGGGGCATGCTTTTTACCGCCGGGAGCCTGCTTTCCAGGACCTTGGCGATGAGGTTTCTGTTTTCCTCCAGGTAAAGAAGCAGGGCGTCCAGCCAGCCTTCTCCGTGGTTATAGGCCGCCCTCGCAGCTATGGGCCCGAACCGGTTGGGCAAAAACATACCGCATTTGTAAAGATGGTCTTTGAACTGCTTGCGAAGTTCTTCATTGGCGATGATCACATTGCCCGTCATGGTTCCGGCCAGGTTGAAGGTCTTGGACGCGGAGGTGCAAACGATGACCTTATCCTGCAGTTCGGGCGACAGGGAGGCCAGGACGGTGTGCTTTGCGCCGGAATACACCAGGTCGTGGTGGATTTCGTCGGAAACCATGAGGATGTCCCGGGAAAGGCAGATTTCGGCCAGAGCTTCCAGTTCCTCTTTGCTCCACACCCTGCCGCCGGGATTGTGGGGGCAGCACAGGATGATCATGCGGGTTTGGCCGTCGGCCTGGCGTTTTAGGTCGTCCAGATCCATGACGTATCGGCCGTTTTCCTTGACCAGGCGATTGTTGATAACCTGGCAGCCGTTGGCGGCGACGGCGAATGCGAACGGATAGTACACGGGGGTCTGGATGATCACCTTGTCGCCGGGCTTGCAAAAAGCCTGAATCAGCATGTTGACGGCCATGACGACCCCGTGGGTCGTAGATATCCAGGACGGCTCGATGCTCCAGCTATGGCGACGGGCCATCCAGTTCACAATGGCCTGTTTGTACTGCCCGGAGTCGGCCCAATAGCCGTGGACGCCATGCTCCATTTCCCATTTAAAGGCTTGAGCCACTGCCGGGGGAGGCCGGAACTCCATGTCCGCCACCCACATGGCTATACCGTCGCCCGGGGAGACGCCGTAATGCTCTTCCATACCGTCCCATTTTTCGCACTGGGTTCCCCGGCGGTCTATTATCCGGTCAAAATCATAGGGCATGATCGAATTCCTTTACTGCCTGCGCTGTTTAAACCATATCCTTCAGAGTAGCACGGGCCCGATTGGGAGGGCAACGGATTCATGAGCACGGTTCCCGCGGCAGCAAAATAGAGGCCGCAGCGGCTAAGAGGGCGCCGGTCATAAAGGCTGCGGCCATTCCCCAGGCGTGCCAGATCATGCCGAAAATCAGGCTGGCCGGCAATGCCGCAAGGCCTACGGCGGCGTGGTAGAAGCCAAAGGCCGCGCCGCAAAGCTCCTTGGGCGCCATGTCCGCCACCCAGGCTTTTTCACAGGGCTCGGTAAGCCCGTAATATACTCCATAGAGCAGGAACAAAGCCACAATCCATCCCGGGCTGCTTGCAAAGGCGAAGCAAAAATAAACCGCCGCATAAAAAATCCAGCCGGCCAGGATCATGCGCCGTCTGCCCAAACGGTCGGAAAAGCGGCCGCCCCAATAGGTTGCAATGGATTTGATCACGTGATGCAGAGACCACAACCCTGCTATCCACGGGCCGGAAACGCCGGCCGCGGAAAGTTTAAGCAGAATGAACGCATCCGTGGAGTTTCCTAATGTGAAAATAACAACCGATGTAAGCAGCCGCCTGTAATCAGGCCCCAGCCTTTTCCAATCATGCTTGGAAAAAGGAGGAGCGCAGGCGTCCTCTTCGGGCTCTTCACCCTTCGGGTCCTTTACGCCAAAAGCAATGAGCGCAATGACCACCATGGCCGGGATGGCCGCCAGCAGAAAAACATGGCGCAATCCAAGCCCCAGGACCGAAAGTAAAAAGGCCGCCGCCAAGGGCCCCGCAACAGCCCCGGAGTGATCCATGGCCCGGTGAAAGCCGTACGCGCGTCCCCGCATTTCCGGTTTGACGCTCATGCTGATGAGAGCGTCCCGAGGAGAGGTTCGCAGACCTTTGCCCACCCTGTCGAAAAATCGGGCGGCCAGAACCAGGGGCCAGGCCCAGGCAAGGCCGATAAGAGGCCTTACCAAGCCGGACAATCCATATCCGCTTAGAATCAGGGGTTTCCTTTTATTCCAGCGGTCTGCGGCTATTCCCGAGACCGCCTTCAAAATGGACGAAGCCGACTCGGCCACTCCCTCCACCACGCCCAAAGCCACGGCGCCCGCCCCCAAGGTCGAGGACAAGAAAAGGGGCAGCAGCGGGTAAATCATCTCGCTGGACAGGTCGTTGAAAAAGCTGACCAAGCCCAGGACGAAAACGGTTTTTGGCAGTTTACTCCTCATGGCGGGCGTCCTGTTTAAGATTAGGGTTTTGCATGGGGCGTTCCATGCGTTTTGGCATAAATAAAATTAGAGGCCTGTCTTGTCAATTGTGCTGTTGCTGTAATTGCCTCGTTACGAGGGAGCCGGTCTAACGGTTTTAATGGCTTGGCAAAATCCCCCGCATCGTGTAAAAAATGCGTGGGCATGGTTGGTCTTGCCCAAAACTGAATCGAGACATTTTGAGCAGTGCGCAGTTTGCAGGAGGATCAATGACGGAAGAACCGCAAGTGACGGTGGACACCCTTGCATCGTATTTCAAAGCCAAACACAAGGTCGGCTATTATTCTCTGATTTTGGATGAATGCCGCAATCGCATCAGAACCCACCCCGAAGAATCTTTGGGCGTTTTGGCCAGGAATTACAAGGAATTGGACCTGGACCACGATTTGTGCTTTGAGTTTATCGGGGACGCCATTTTGTATTTGGTGCACAAGCCCGAAAAACTGGAAACGGTCGAGTCTGACGGAGCTATTGAGCAAATGAAGTCGGATATCGGCATGACGCCCAAGTATTATGAAAAAATGAAGCAAAGAGCCGAGGCCTTCTGGATGAAGGAAATGCCCGAGGACAGCAGCGACTGCTGACGGCTAAATCAAACCGGAACCCCGTCTTTCATGAGCATTTGAATGAGCCTGCGGTCGGCCGAAGGAAAGGCCAGGCCGTCCAGTTCTTTAGGCAGGACCCACCGGATCTCCTCCGCGGCGTGGAGGGCCGGAGTTTGAGCCGGCTCTTTCATGGAGCACCAAAACACGTGCAGCCGCACCCTAAAACGGGTGTATGCATGCTGGATGACCGTAATTTTTTCCCCGCACTGGATATCGATCTCCAACTCTTCGGCGAACTCCCGCACCAGGGCTTGCTCCGGGCTTTCTCCGGAATTCAGCTTGCCGCCGGGGAATTCCCATAAGCCCGCCATCAGCCCTTTGGGCAGCCTTTTTTGAATCAGAATTTTTCCGTCCCTAACGCACACCCCGGCCGAAACCTCCAGAGCCTGGGTCTTCTTTTTGGGGGGCAGCACAGGCCGGGAGTCCACGGTTTGCTCTTTTAGCGCCAGGCAATGAAGGGAAACCGGGCAGCCCGCACAGTCCGGATTTTTTGGGGTGCAAACCAGAGCGCCGAGCTCCATGAGGGCCTGATTGAACAAACCGGCCTTGCCGCTTGGGATGAGAGACTCGGCGGCGCCGCGGATTTCCCTGGCCGCGGCGGTTTGCTCCACGGGCTTTTCCATGTCCAGAATCCGGGCGAAGACCCGCTTGACGTTGGCGTCCACCAGGGGGACGTCCTGGTTATAAGCGATGCTGCATACGGCCCCGGCCGTGTACGCCCCAATGCCGGGGAGCTCCAGCAGGCCCTTGTAAGTCCGGGGCATGCGGCCGTCCAGTTTGTCCATGATTTCTTTGGCGGCTTTGTGCATGTTCCTGGCCCTGGAATAATATCCCAGGCCCTCCCACATTTTGAGGACGTCGTCCAAAGGGGCCCCGGCCAGAGAGGATATATTCGGGAAAGCAGCCAACCAGCGCAAAAAATACGGAATAACAGTCTTTACCTGAGTCTGCTGCAACATGATTTCAGACGCCCAGATTGCGTAGGGATCGGAGGTTCTGCGCCAGGGCAGATCCCGGGCGGCTTCCTCGTACCACCGGAGCAAAGAGCGGGAAAAGTCCTTGGAAGGGAGTTTTTGGGGGGCGTTTTTTTCGGGCATTATCTTCTCCCTTGCACAGCTTGCTTTTTAACCGGGACGGATTCGCCTACGGCCCTATGTAGTCGCTTAACGGGCCGGCGATATCCGCCAGATAGACCAACTTTCCGTCTTCCCTTTCCACAAATGCGATATTGGGAAAGTTGCTTTTAAGCAAAATGTACAAGGGAGAACAGGTAAGCAGCGCAGAGTCCGGGCTGTCCTGATGTTCACAGGCTTGGGCCGCGCTCAGGAACAAAAATACCAGGCGCTCCCGGTCCTCGGGGCTCAACCTGGCGGCCGAGTCCGGGACCACATAGGAGGAAAGGTAATCCACGGGATGCAGGGCGGCGTCATCAACAAGCTCGTCCGAAACATGGAAGGCCGGGGCGGAAGGGCTTTCCTGGGCGACAGCAGGGGCGCCTCCCAAACAGATCAGGGCGGATAGCAGTGCAAGCAGGGTCTTGTATCGAATCATGGTTCCGTAAATCTTTTTTCCAAGCCCGGATGGCCGGGCCGGGGGCTTTATCAAAGCAGGCCAACACGTCACTTGCCTTTCGGCTGGTATGGCTTCACAAAAATTCCGGGTGCGAAAACCGCCGTGATCTCCTCGGTGGTTTTGTTGATGTCCAGGGGCTTGGCCTTACCCGCGTCGCGGCTGTAAAAGTGATAGGCCGTGCTTAACAGGGCGCCTGTCAACAAATTGGCTGTCAGCTCCACGTTAAGGTCCCGGCGCACATGCCCGTTGTCTATACCCAACTTCAGGTCTCCAATCAACAGGCGGATGATTCTTTCTTCAAATCGCTTGATCACGGAGGCCATTTCGCCGGGCAGCCCCAGGCCCACGCGCAGGGCGATGTTGCACAAATCCTTGTCCTGGGAGAAAAAAAACAGAGTCCGCTTAATGCGATGCCGAAAATAATTCACGGGGTTGACCACATCCAGGTCCAGATCGGCCGCGGCCAGGGAGATGCTCTCCTCCCACAGGGAATAGTACTCCTCCGCCAAGGTGACGAACACGTCCTCCTTGTTGGCGAAATACTGGTAGATCGTGCCCCGGGCTATTCCCGCGTCCTTGATGATGTCCGATATTTGGGTCTGATAATAGCCGTTGCGGGAAAACAGTTTCTTCGCCGAAGCCAGGATGAGTTTTTTGCGTTCTTCGGGTTTCATAGTCTTTTGGAGGCCAACCTTTCCATATTTTTTACCAAGCCGAGAAAAAGCGCTTGTTTTGCAGGATATTTTCCATTGACTTTTACGGGCGAGGCCCATATAAAGATTTTTGACTGACACCTCAGTCTATTCTCAGATGGTGGCATATTCCCACACCTGTGTCAACAAACCCGTCAATTTTTTCGAGAGTATTTTTCAAGCCTTGAGGGGGGTATCTCATGAAAAAAGTTCGACAATTGTCCAGTTTTATTTTCATCCTGTGCCTGCTTTGCGCTTTGACCGCGCCTGCTTTTGCGAAGGACTTTCATGGCTGGCCCCTGCCTGATAAAATGCCGGCGGACGAAAGTACGGACCTGGTTTTAAACGGGGCCGGATTCCGGACCAAGTTTTTGCTGAAAATTTACGTGGGTGCCTTGTACCTCACGCACAAGGAAACGGACGCAAACAAAATCATCAACGCCGACGAGTACATGGGCGTCAGGATGCACTTCACGTTCCGGAAGGTCGGGCACGACACTTTGGTGGAGATCCTGAATACAGGCTTCGACAAAGCCACGAACGGCGACACTTCCGGCATTCAGAGCCAGATTGACCATCTTTTCGCCCTGCTGCCCCAGGAGTTCTGCAAGAACGACATCGTGGACCTCTTATATGTTCCTGGCAGGGGCATAGTCACCCACATCAACGGCAAATACGCAGGCGAGTGCCCGGGCCTGGATTTCAAACAGGCGGTTTTCGCCATTTGGCTTGGCGACGAGCCCGTGACGGAGAAGCTGAAGGCCGAGATGCTGGGCATAGAGACTTCCTAAAAAAGTGTACATGCGGGGAATCCGCGGCTGGAGCGGGTTCCTGGGCGACGGTCCTTTAACGCAGGAAGGGGGGGGATTGGCCGGCCTTGGTCAACGCCGGGGCCGGCCCGATCTTTTGGAAGCGACGGCCGGGATAAAATGTACGGGTGTACAAAAAAATCATTGACACGGATTTCCGGGTCCGTGTATAGACTGACACGTCAGTCTATACTAACCCAAACAAGGAGGATCCGACATGAACATCCCTAACAACATTTCCATCAAAGAGCTTTTGACCGAGTATTCTCCCAAAATGGCCCAGGAAATGCTGGCCGATTCCGGCAAGGCTGCGGAGCTTGACGGCACCCTGTTCAAGCTGGTGGTCGACGTTGACGGCGACAAGTACAGTTATCAGGTCACGAACGGCAAGGAGTTTGATGTTCAAGAGGCGGACTTGGATTCCGCCCAGGCGCGGGTCATGATTTCCAAGGAGGATTTGGAAAAAATGATCGCCACCAACAATCTGGACATGCTTTTAGGCATCCAGAACGATCTTTCCCGGGCCAAGTACGAAGCCCTGAGCCGTGTGAAGGGATGCATGGTGGCTGAGTTGGAGAACGACGACGGCTCCAAGTTCACCATCCGGGCCGTGTTGAATGAAACGGAAGCCCCCACGGCGACCTTTAAGATGAAAACCACAGATTCCGCCGCTTTGGTGCGCAAGGAGACTTCCCCGGTGACCTTGTTCATGGGCGGCCAGATGAAGATTGAAGGCGACATGGCCTTTGCCATGTCCACCCAACCGTTGTTTACATAAGGAAGGGCGCGGGCCGGGGCGGAGCATGATCCGCCCCGCCGCACTCCGGGGGGCCCTTCCCAAAGCCGCAAAGGAGGATGTCCGGTCACATGTCACAGTTACCCTGGTTAAATGAATACAAGGTTTTTGGAATCCCCGAAACATGCGGGCCGTATCCGGAGGAGCCGGTATACGACATTTTGGAGAGGGCCGCCAAACGGTTTAAGAAGACCGGTCTGATTCAGTTGGACCACAAGATGAACTATCCTCAGGTGAAAGACCATGTGGATCGCCTTGCCACGGCCCTGGCTGGTTTGGGCCTGAAAAAAGGCGACCGCGTTGCTACGGTTCTTCCCACCTCCATTCAATTCGTCTTGGCGGACTACGCCATATCCCGGGCCGGCCTGGTGCATATTCCCAGTTCCTCCCTGGAGCCGCCCCACACCTTGGAGCACAAGTTCTCCATGGGGTCCCCCCGGGCCATCATCTGCGACAGCACGGTGGACTCGGCCGTGGAGGCTGCGCATAAAACCGGTGTGGAGTTCATCATCAAGACCAAGCTGGAGGATTATTCGGACAACCCGCCGGTCCACGAGAAGGCGGAAGGCTTTTTGTGGATGACGGACCTGATCAAGGACAACGATCCCGAGCCGCCCGAATTGACCTTTGACGTGACCAAGGACCTGGAGACCCTGCTGTTCACGGGCGGCACCACGGGCCTGCCCAAGGGGTGCATGCTGACCCACCGGAACATTTACGCCAACGCCATGCAGAGCATGGCCGCGCTGGGCAAGGCGGCCTGGCTGCTGGAAGGCGCCATCACTGTGTTGCTGGGGCTGCCTTTGTTTCATTCCTACGGGCATATTGTCATGCACACCATGACGCTCCAGGGCGCGAACCAGATATTGATCCCCGACGCCAGGGACACGGAGTCCATGATCCGAATGATGGAGAAATACAACCCCATCATTCAGGTGGGCGTTCCCACGCAGTTCCTGAACATGTCCGGCGATGCATTAAAAGGCCGGGGCATTTTGGGGATGTCGGGCTCGGCGCCTTTGCCTCCCAGCACCCAGAAATCCTTTGAGGAAAAATCCAGCGGCGGAATCATGGAAGGCTACGGGCTGAGCGAAATGAGCCCGGTCACGCACCTTAACACCTCCTTTTTACTCCGGGTGTTGGGCGGCCGCGTTCCCGTGCGCATGAACAACGCCTTTTTAGGAATCCCCGGAGTGACCCCCGCGGCGAACTGGTTTTTAAGGCTGTTGGGTCCGGCCGCTTTGGGCCGGATTGCGGGCAGAGGCCTGGCTTTGATCGTTCGGTCGACGTCCAAAAAGAGCCAGGAAGGCAAAACCAAGGAAAAAAGAGGCACGGCGGGCATTCCGGCTCCGGACACGATCGTGAAATTCCTGGACGTAAACACCGGCCAAGAACTATCCATGGACGACATGCTGGAGGGAAAAAGGGGGGAAATGTGCCTGAAAGGCCCCCAAAGGATGCTTGGTTACTGGCCTGATCCGGGCGCGGGCATGGATGATGAGGGATTTATCCGGACCAGCGACGTGGTAGAGGTTGACGAAAACGGATATTTCTATATTGTAGACCGTACCAAGGACATGATAATTGTCAGTGGGTACAAGGTCTATTCCAGGGAAGTGGATGATCTGTTATACTCCCACCCTGATATTGCAATGGCAGCCACCATAGGAGTCCCGGACCCTGAGCGGGAAGGCAGCGAGCGTGTGGCGGTCTATGTGCAGCCCAAGCCCGGCAGGGAAAACGAACTCACGGAAGACGGCGTGAGGGAGTTTTTGCGGGAGCGGGTGGCCAAGTATGCAGTTCCCAAGTTTGTCCGCATCGTGGATGAAATGCCTCTCACGGAAGTCCAGAAGATGAATAAAAAGGCATTGCGTGAGCAGGCTATCAATGAATTTGCCCAAAGCCAATAGGGTGATGTTCGCTAGGGCATAATACCCGGACGCCGGTTTGGGGGGAAACCTGGTTTTCGGGAACGGGTATATGGCACATCCAATCAAACAACATCAAGGAGGAGCAGCATGGAAGAAGCAGTATTTATCGATGGGTTAAGGACCCCCAACGGCAGGGCGCATTTTGAAAAAGGCTGGTTCAGGAAACTGCGTCCCGACGAGTTGCTGACCAAAGTATACGACGCGTTGTTCGAGAGAAATAAGGCTGTCAAGCCTGAAGACGTGGACGCAGTCCTGGTGGGCTCGGCCAACATCTCCGGCATGCAGAATGATATCGGCCGCCTGGCATGGCTGGCCGGCGGATACCCCGAAAGCGTGGGAACCAACACCCTGACCAACCAGTGCCCTTCGGGCATGGCGGCCACCATGCACGCAGCCCGCGCCATCATGAGCGGGGAAGCGGACATCATGATCGCCGCCGGCGTGGAAGACATGGAAAAGGTCGGCATGGGCGCCAACATGGATTTTCCTCCCCGCCTGATGGAACGTTACAACATCATGGACATTCCCATGGGCGCCACGGCGGAAAAGGTCGCCGAGCAATACAACATCGCCCGGGAAGACATGGACAACATGGCTATCTGGTCCAACAAGAAAGCCTGTGAAGCCCGCGACGCCGGCAAGTTCGCCAACGAAATCGTGCCCGTCATGGGTCATGACATGGAAGGCAACGAGTTCCTGGTGGACAAAGACCAGTGGATTCGCGACAAAATGGATCCTGAAAAAATGGCCGCCATGCAAAGCCCCTTCAAACCGGGCGGAGTGGTGACCGCAGCCACCTCCTCTCCCCTGACCCAGGGCGCCTGCGCCCTGCTGATGATGAGCAGGAAAAAGGCCGACGAACTGGGCCTGTCCTACACTTACAAATACAGCGCCGGCGTGTTTGCAGCCTGCGATCCCACGGTGATGGGCATCGGCCCCATCGTGGCCGTTGAAAAGCTCTTCAAAAAAACCGGCCTGACCCCCGAAGACATCGGCGCCGTGGAACTGAACGAGGCTTTCGGAAGCCAGGCCCTGGCCTGCATCCGCGAACTCAAGCTGGACAAAGACAACGCGCCTTTTGACAAGGTCAACCAGTGGGGCGGCGCCCTGGCTCTGGGACATCCCCTGGGAGAATCCGGCGCTCGCATCCTGGTGACCCTGCTGAACGTGCTCAAGACCGATTGCCCGGACGCGAAATATGGCCTGGCATCCCTGTGCGGCGGCTTCGGCAACACCGCAGCCGTGCTGGTGGAAAAGGTTTCCTAAGGATCGATTCGCTTCCCATTCGGGAAGTCGTCAAACCATTTAAAGCGCCGGCCCGGTTCTCCCGGGACGGCGCTTTTTTTTGTCCGTCTGCAGTTCCGCATTTTTTTGCCTTTCGCCGCTGATTCCTTTTCGTTTTTAGAACGGTTTTTGCATGCCCTCATCCTGAGCATAGATTTAGAACCGAGTTTTGTTTCCGTAACAAGAGATTGGTTTGCACTGCAAACAGCAAGGGATATTATGGGGCGGCATCCTGGAAAAATTCTGATCGTAGACGATGAGTTGGTCATTCGAAAAAGCCTTCGCCTGGCATTGGAGGACGAAGGGTACGAGGTTCAAGAGGCGGAAAACGGCCAGGACGCGTTGGTCATGGTCAACAAAAATCCGCCGGACTGCATCTTGCTTGATCTGCGCATGCCGGCCATGGACGGATTGGTGGTGCTGGCGAAGGTTTCGGAGGAATATCCGCTGATTTCAGTGGTCATTGTTTCCGGGGCCAGCTCCACGAACAACATTTTAAACGCCTTGCGTCTTGGGGCGTGCAATTACATCTCCAAGCCCATTGAAGATCTGGACTTCCTGTCCCATGCGGTCAAGAACGCGGTGGAGAGATCCCGCCTTTTAAAGGAAAACAAGGATTACCAGAAATCTTTGGAGGCTTTGGTGGAAGAGCGCTCCCAAAAACTAAGGGAGTACGGGCGGCGATTGGATCATGTGGCGCACGCCACCCGGCACTTTGCCGGATGCCAGGATTTGGATGGGCTTTCGACGGTGATTCTGAGGGCTTTGTCGGAAAATCTCAACGTACAGGACGCGGTCCTTTTTTTTAAAAAAGGGGATCTGCTGGAACCCATGGCGATCCGGGGATTCGAAAACATAAGAAATTGCATGGCAAGGAATTTTGACGCCGCTTCCCTTCCCTCCCGTTTAATGAAAGTCAAAGCCCCCTCTCTTTTAAATGAGCCTTTGGAATTGGAAAACTGCAGCGGCGCCAGGGCATGCATCCAAGGGCCCAGCTTGGCCTTCCCGCTGGTGGATTCAAACTCCGACACGCACGGCGTGGCCATTCTGGCGGGCAAGAAAGCAGGAGCTTTTGATGAACTGGACCAGGAAATGGGAACGCTCATCCTATCCCATGCTTTAGAGTCCATCGGCGTGGTCATCGCTTCTCAGGCGTTGAAACGGAGCGAGGAAAGATACCGCCAGCTTGTGGAAACCATGAACGATGGGCTGGCCATCATTGACGTGAACGGCCGGCTTACCTACGCCAACCCCAAGCTGTTGGAAAAAAGCGGATACACCTTTGACGAGATGCAAAAAATACGCATTTCGGATATTTTTGATCCGAACAACAAGGGCGTCTGGAAAAGTCATATGGCGCTGCAAAAACAGGGTTTGGGAGATCAATTTGAAATAAGATTGGTTCGGAAGGACGGCGGCGTGATTGACGCCCTCATATCCCCCCAACCCTTGTTCACTTCCGAAGGGGAATATCGCGGCAGCCTGCTGGCGGCCACGGACATCACCGCCAGAAAAATGGCGGAGAGAGCCTTGCAAAAAAGCGAGGAGCAGTATCGCGAGTTGGTGCAAAGCGCCAACAGCATTATTATGAAGACCGACTCCCAGGGCCGCATCACCTTGTTCAACGAGTACGCCCAGAAATTTTTCGGCTATTCCGCGGAAGAGGTGCTTGGGAAATCGGTGCTGGAAACCATTTTGCCCAAAGAGGACTCCCTTGGCCGGGACATGGTTTCCATGGTGGAAAAAGTTTTTGAGAATCCCGACCTGTTCAGAATCAACGAGCATGAAAACAAAAAGAAAAACGGAGACCGGGTCTGGGTCATGTGGACCAACAAGGCCATCCGGGATGAGCAGGGCGAACTTGTAGAGGTGCTAAGCATAGGCAGCGACATTACCTCCCGGCGCATGATGGAGCAGGCCATCAGGGAAAGCGAAGAAAGATTCCGCTACCTGGCGGATGCGACCCACGAAGCCATCCTCATAGCCGAGGAAGGCGTCTGCCTTATGGCCAACCAGGCTGCTTCCGACATGTTCGGGTATTCGCTCCAGGAGCTTGTGGGGGACTCCTGCCTCAAGTTGTTTGCAGGCGAAGGCCGAACCGACCTGAACATCCTGGCGAATATGTACGCAGGCCCCCCCAAGGAGACCCTGGCCCTGCGCAAGGACGGCTCCAGCTTTCCCGTAGAAGTGAAAAGCAATGCCATGCAGTACCGGGACAAAGAGGTGACGGTGCTGGCCATTCAGGATATCACGTATAAAAAACGCTCGGAACAAGCCCTTAGGTATGCGGCCGTAGAGCGCGCCGCCAATAAGGCCAAAGGGGAGTTCCTGGCCAATATGAGCCACGAAATCCGGACGCCCATGAACGGCATCATCGGCATGGCTTCCCTTTTGGAAGACACCCCCCTGGACAACGAACAAAAGGACCTGCTGCAAACCATCAGTTCCAGCGCCGAAAGCCTTTTACGCATTATTAACGATATTTTGGACTATTCAAAAATCGAGGCCGGCAAGCTGGATCTGGAGCACATTGAGTTCGATCCGCGGAGCACCGTGGAGGACGTCACCGCGCTGATGGCCAAGACGGCTGAGCAAAAGGGCCTGCAAATAACCAGCCTGATAAGCCATAAAGTCCCGTCCAAAGTGGTGGGCGATCCGGGGCGCCTGCGCCAGGTGCTTATGAACCTGACGGGCAACGCCATAAAATTCACGTCTAAAGGGGAGGTCATCGTCCGGGCCTTAGTCGATGAGGAAGACCGGGGCGGGCCGACGCTTCGCTTTGAGATCATCGATACAGGCATCGGCGTGCCCCAAAGCCGGCTTTCCAGCCTGTACGAGTCCTTTACCCAGGCGGATCCATCCACCACAAGGCGCTATGGCGGCACGGGCCTGGGCCTGACAATATCCAAGCAGCTGTGCCGGTTGATGGGCGGCAAAATCGGTGCGGAAAGCAAAGAAGGGGAAGGCTCCCTGTTCTGGTTTACAATGAAAATGGAAAGGCCGCAGCACATGGACGTTGCGCCTCCCGCGCCCATAAGTTTGCAAGGCAAAAGAATCCTGCTGGCCGACGCCAGGCACATCAACCGGGTGGCATTGACGGAGATGTTCCGCATGTGGCGCTGTCAGGTGGAGCACGCCGCCTCGGGAAAAAAATGTTTGGAACTGCTGCGCCAGGCAGCGGAGCAGGGACGGGAGTTTGATTGTTTGATCTTGGACTACTCCCTGGCGGACATGGAAGGCATTGAACTGGGAAAAATTATCCTGCACGATCCGTCTTTAAACCATAACCAGATAATTCTGGCGGCGCCGCCCGGCATGCTGGGCGAAGGAAGCAAGCTGAGGGAGATAGGCTTTGCCGGATATCTGACCAAGCCGTTCCGGCATTCCCAACTAAAGGATATGCTTTTGGCAATCCTGGCCAAGGAAGACAAAGCCCAGGCCGGGGAAAGCCGTAAGATGGTAACCCGCCACACCCTGATGGAAAACAGCAGGATGCGCGTTCTTTTGGTGGAGGATCAGCTGGTCAACCAGAAGGTGGCTGTAAAAACCATACAAAACATGGGCCATGGGGTGGTGGTGGCCGACAACGGACAGGAAGGCGTGGAAGCATTTAAGAACAACGCGTTCGACATTGTGTTCATGGACGTTCAAATGCCCGTGATGGACGGCTTGGCGGCCACCGCGGCCATCCGAAAGCTGGAAAGCGAAGAAGACCGGCCTCGAACCCCTATCATCGCCTTCACCGCCCACGCCATGGAAGGGGACAAGGAGCGCTTTTTGTCCGCCGGCATGGACGACTACGTAACCAAGCCTTTGAACAAAGACGCTTTGACGCGCGTCATGGAAAAGGCGGCGAACCGGGGTTTTGCGGCGCCGGAGGACGCCGCCCCTTTCCCCGCCGGGGAACCGGACCATGCAGAGCCCTTGGACATGGCGCAAACCCTGAAAAATTTTGAAAACGATGAAGCCCTGCTTAAGGAATGTTTTGACTATTTTATTAAAGATTCCGGGAAAATGATTAACAAAATCCGGCGGCTGCTGGTCCAGGACGAGGAAGGGGAGCTGTACAAAACCGCCCACGCGTTAAAGGGCGTTCTGAGCAACTTTGCTGTTTCTAAGGCCCAAAGATTGGTCTTGAACCTGGAAACCCAGACAAGAAAAGGCGATTTGGAAGGCGCAAAAGAAACCTTTCATGACCTGAGGCAGGAAATTTTAAAGATTATCGCCTACATGTCCGCCTGCTCGGAGGGAAATTTTTTTAAGCAATAAGGAGAGCGCCGCCATAAATTCGGAGAAATCATCCTATATTGCGGAACATAAAGAAAGCGGCCCCGGCCAGGCAGAGGCTGGCCCAAAGAAAGTCCCAGGTCAGTTTTTCGCGCATGTAAAAAATGCAGAACAAGGCGAAAACGCCCATCGCCAGGATTTCCTGAATTACTTTTAACTGGGGAAGGGAGAAGTATCCTGAGCCCAGGCGGTTGGCCGGAACCTGAAGGCAGTATTCAAAGAAGGCGACGCCCCAGCTAATCAGGATCACAAACAAAAGAGGCCTGGCCCGAAAGTCCTTCAGGTGTCCGTACCAAGCGTAGGTCATGAACACGTTGGACATCACAAGCATTAAAACGGGTAAAACGCGCATAACCACACCCTAAAAAAAACCTATTGCCGCCAAAACTCCACAATGCCCCTGCCCCCCGTTTCCGGAAAGGCCTGAGTTGAGGGGGCGCGATCCTCATCTCATCGGACGCCTGGCCGATTTGGGCATCCAGACCGGAGATAAGGTCATGTCTCCTCAACTCCCTCGCCGTATTTCTCCTGTGCTGAACCGCTTTCGGCATAAAGCAAGAAGAGCCGGATACTCCCGGCCGGAAATATTGTCAATTGGAAAAGTCGGTTGCGCTCTGCTTCGTGTAAAAATTTTTCTATCGGAAAATTTGGTCAGTACCGTTTGGGATATCTTTCCCGGGGTTGGGCGGGTTCTTTGCGGTCGATCCAGTAGGTTTGGGCGTTTTTGTCCGGGTGCAGGGGGAAGGGGCTGCCGGAAACCAATCTTTTTAAAAGGGCGATGGGCGTAATGACCAAAAACCAGGCCAGGGCGAGAAAAAAGGCGTTGATAAAGGCGCCGAATCCCTTGGCCGCGCCGGTCCAGGAGGCGTGAAGCAAGGCCGAGGCCCTGGGAGCGGCCGCGCACAAAAAGCCGGCCAGGGCGAACACGCCGAAAAAACCGGCCAAAAAATCCCGATGCCGCCAGAACGCCAGGCCGCACAGGCAGGCGAACAAAGGCAGGGCGATCAATCCGAACTTGCGGATTTCCCTGGGTGAGGAGGCTTCAGCGCTCACAATCAATCCTATGGAGAAAATTCCCAGGACCGCCAGCCCGCCGGCCGATTTATAGGAATCCAGGGCCAAAACCGCGGCCAGGCCCAGGCAGCTTATTGTCAGCGCGGCGATTCCGTTCATTTGCCGCGGCTTAATCCGGCTTGGCATAGGCGCCCTTGCGGCCTCCCTGGTAAGGAGGCTGCTCCTCCTTGTACAGAATGTTGTTTTCCATGACCAGCACGTCCATTTCGGTCTTCATAAAGCAATTGTAGGCCTGCCTTGGCGTGCACACGATGGGCTCTCCCCGGACGTTGAAGCTGGTGTTGACCATGACCGGGCAGCCCGTGTGGTTTTCAAACTCCTTGATCACATCGTAAAAATCCGGTTTGTCATTCCTGGAGACCGTCTGAACCCTGGCGGAGTAGTCCAGGTGGGTTACGGCGGGTATGCCGCTTCTGGGCTGTTTGAGCCGCTCCATCATGGACTTGGAGGATAATCCCGGGGCCATGGGCAAGCGCTTGTCCTCACGGAGCGGCGCCGTAAAAAGCATGTAGGGGCTTGGCCGGTCCAGGTCAAAGTATTCGGCGGCTTTTTCCTCCAGGACGGCCGGGGCGAAAGGCCGGAACGACTCTCTGAATTTGATTTTTTTGTTCATGACCTGCTGGGTTCGGGGATCTCGGGGGTCCCCCAGGATGCTCCGGGCGCCCAGAGCCCGGGGGCCGAACTCCATGGCGCCCACCATGTATCCCACAATCTTGCCCTGGGCGACATGCTGAGCGGTGACCCACGCCCGCTCCATGTCGTCGCAGCGATGAAAGGGGTATTGGTTTTTATCCAAAAAGGCCCGCACCTCCTTATTGGAAAAGGACGGTCCAAGATACGGCCCTTGCCAGGCGCTTCCGGTTCTATCCTCTTGGCAAACCCGATGCCAGACCGCCAGGGCGGCGCCCAAGGCGGAGCCTGCATCGCCCGCCGCCGGTTGCACCCAGATGTTTTCGAACAATCCCTGTTGCACTATTTTGGCGTTGGCCGCGCAGTTAAGCGCAACTCCGCCGGCCAGGCACAGGTTTTTCTCCCCGGTCTCCTTGTGGACGTGGGCGGCCATTTTAAGGGCGGCTTCCTCCAGAACGGCCTGGATGCTGGCGGCAAGGTCCATTTCGCGCCGGGTGATTTCGGTCTCGGGCTTGCGGGGCGGACCGTCAAAGAGTTGAGCAAATTTTTCGCCGGTCATGCGCATGGCGGAAAGATAGTCGAAAAAGGCCATGTTCAGGCAAAGGGATCCGTCTTCCTTCAGGTCCACAAGCTCAGTGAGGATCAGGTCTTTGTATTTGGGTTCTCCGAAGGGGGCCAGGCCCATGAGCTTGTATTCGCCGGAGTTGACCTTGAACCCGCAAAACGCTGTGAACGCAGAATACAGGAGCCCCGGGGAATGGGGGAAATGCATTTCCTTGAACAAGCGGATTTCGCGGCCTTGTCCCGCGCCGTAGCTTGCCGCGGCCCACTCCCCCACTCCATCCATGGTCAGGATGGCGGCGCTTTCAAACGGGGAGGGATAAAAGGCGGCTGCGGCATGGGCTTCGTGGTGCTCTGTGAAAAGCACCGGGCATGTGCAGCCGAGTTTTTTTTTAATGACCCGGGGCGTGTGCAGGTTTCGGCCAAGCCATTTGGGCATGGCTTTCAGCCAGGGAAGCAGGCCGAAAGGCGCGGTCGCCAAAGCGGTCATGAGCAGGCGGTCGAAGGTCAGGAAAGGCTTGTCGTAAAAGACGACGCAGGTAAGGTCCCGGGCTTGTATTCCGCCTTTTTTCAGGCAGAAGTCCACGGCCTTTTCCGGAAATCCGGGATCGTGCTTTATCCTGGAAAAGCGCTCCTCCTGGGCTGCGGCGGTAATCCGGCCGTCCATGAGCAGACAGGCTGCGCTATCGTGATAAAATGCGGAAATTCCGAGAATATTCATAAATTTTGATTTAGGGAAGCGGTAACCCTGAAGCGGGAGTCCTGACGACGTTCGGCCTTTTGTCAATCGCGGATCCACCATAGCATTTTTATATAAAAAATGAAAGGATGATATGCTTTTTTAGCAAGTTATAACCTTCCAAAACTTGTGGAAGCGGGCTGCAAAGATGCGGAATGAACTCCGGCCCAATTCCACATCCCCAGAAATACCGCCAAATCCAGTTTCTATGACGGCGCCGGCGTAAAAGCGCTTGAAATACGCCCGCGCCATTGATATATGTTTAATAGTTCGTAAAATTAAGGCCTTGGGGTTGTCTATCCGTACACTTTCAAGACACGCAGTATTATTCCAAATACATAGCCGAGGAGACGGGGACAGGCTGTTAACGCAGGCCCCAAATCCGCTCGGCCGGGAGGGAACGGCATGAAGATCAGGGGGGGAATCCGGTTTACATTCACTGCATTAATCATCGCCTTGTTGTTGGGCCTATGGGCCGGCTCCGCCGCAGCTGCGGAAAAGTTCAGCCGTCTGGACAAGTGGGAGTATTTTGCCATGCTCCAATACAATGGCGAAGACACGGTTCGCACTTACGTCCCGGCCTATGACGAACTGAGAGCTTACGGCACGGTGGAGCAGGAAGCCGAGGCCAGCTACGGCGGCGGGTTTGGCGTGGGCAAGACAGTCACCGACTACCTGAACATCAACGGGACCTTTTTTTATAATTACGTGGACCTGATCAACCGGGGCTCCAAGTCGAACACGTTCCAAATTAATTCAAGCGAGGCGTTTAGAGAAATATACTGCACGTCCCATCATTGGACCGTCTCCCTAAATGCCGAAGGATATCTTTTTTCCAATAATTTTCCGGGCACCGCCCTGCACCTCACCCCCATGATTATGGGCGGGGTCGGCACCCGATACATCCACGGCCAGTGGGGCCGCACCAACCTGAAAATCCGGGACTACATCCTCACGACCACAGCGGGCGTCGGCCTGAGATGGGATTTTAGCTCCTATTTTGTGAAGGCTTTGTACCAATCCACATGGTATCGGATGACCGACACCGAAGATTCTTACCAGACCAAAGGCTACACCTGCCAGTTTGGATGCGCTTTTTAAAAAAAAATCCGAAATGATTTTGGGACGCCGGAAAACCCGAAACAATTTACGCAATAACGGAACGCCCTGGTTTACGGAAGCAGACCAGGGCGTCTATTCCGGTACGCCCGCCCAGCTTTTTTTCCTGATGCCCTGAAAAATATTTTTGCCTGCGGCCGCCTTGCAGGGCGGGGGATTGCTCCGGGCTGTGGACTCCGGGGCATAATACGAGCAAGCCATAATCCCGCCGGGCGGCGAAGGCGACTTCTCAAATTCGGGCGGGGACAGCGGCCGGCTAAAAAATCGGGCAAAAAATGCCGATAGCTGCTATAAATCCGTAACGGTTCCCGAAATTGCGATGTGTAAAAAAACCGTTTCCACCGCCCTTTGCCGGATAAGGCGCCTTGCAATATGCGGTTTCTTAAACTAAGATCAGGCAACCCTTGAGCCCGGGAACATGAAAGACAATACACCGAACAAGTTCTTTTCCTTCATCACACAACCGCCGGAGAGCACGCCCTCCAGGCTTCAGCAGTTTTATTTTTTTTCCACCTATGGGTATTGTGCAGGGGGGGTGCTGTACACAGCTTTTTGCATTTATCTGATTCAACAGGGAATGCTCCCTCTGGCGGGAACATGCGGCGGCTTGGCGGCTCTTTTTGCGCTGGGTGTGGTTCTGAATACTCGCGGACGTTTAAAGGCCGGCATGCTGTTTGTCATATTCGGCCAGTGCGTGCAGGCCTGGGCCAGCGTTTATATTTCGGGCTACACGGGGTTCCACCATTACCTGATTCCCCTTATGGTGATGTCTCTGTTATATCCGGGCCGGAGTAAGATGCAAGGTGCGGCCCTGGGCCTGATCGTGGGCTTGGAATTTGCGGCCCTCACCCATTTGGCCCCCAGAACCTCCCCGGCGTATCTGACTTACATTCAGACGGCTCAGTTTTTAAGAGGCGCCAATTTGTACCTTAGCCTGTTCAGCATGTCCATGGCGGCCATTTATTATGGAATCGCTTCGGAGCAATCCAGAAAAAAGCATGAACAGCATGAGGAGAAAACCCGCACTCTTCTGCATAACGTGCTTCCCGAGGAGATTGCGGAAAAGCTTGGGAGCCGGCCTGGAATCATTACCGAGGAGTTTGAAAACGTAAGTATCTTGTTTTCTGATATTGTGGGGTTTACGACGCTCTCCCGCACTATGCCTCCGGATGAGGTAGTTTCTTTGCTGAACAGGATATTCTCCCGGTTTGACGATCTGGCCGGCCGTCATGGGATGGAAAAAATCAAGACCATCGGCGATGCTTATATGTGCACGGCCGGAATTCCCCAATTCCGGGCCGACCATGCCGAATCCGCCGCCCGGATGGCCCTGGATATGATGAGGGAGTTTAACCGGGTGGCCAGGGAGATAGGCCAGCCGCTCCAGTTGCGGATTGGCATAAATTCCGGGGCCGTTGTGGCCGGAGTCATTGGAAAAACGAAATTTTCGTACGATTTATGGGGAAATTCGGTGAACGCGGCCTCGCGCATGGCTTCCCACGGCATGCCCGGAGAAATCCAAGTAAGCAGCAGCACCTATGATCTGTTGAAGGAAAAATTCGTCATGGAGGAGCGGGGACCGGTGGACATCAAGGGGATAGGGCTTATGACAACGTTTCTATTAAAGGATTCACGCGCCGGATGAAATCCGCCAGCTCCTTTTCCAACCGATTAAACAGATCGTCCTGCCTGGCCCAGTCATCCAGGGGCGCCAAATCCTCCATTTGCCTCAGAACCTCATAGACCTGGACGGCGCCCACGTTGCCTGCCGCGCCTTTTAGATGATGAGCTTCCGCCCTCAGGGCCCCCTGATCCTTCTTTTCCAGGGCCTCTCTGATCAACTCCAGCTGTCTCATGGAATCTGTGATAAAAATGTTCAGGATGACGCTCATCTGGGACAGGTCTCCCTGAAGCCTGTCCTCCAGGCCCGGGCGATCAAAAACGCCTTGAGGTTTTTCCGGCTTCCGTATAAGCGATGCGGACGCGCCGCCAAGCCGGCCGGCCATAACCGCAGCTAGGGCGGCGGGGTCGATGGGCTTAGTTATGTAGTCGTCCATGCCCGCTTCCAGGCATTTTTCCCGATCCCCTTTCATGGCCCTGGCTGTCATGGCTACGATAGGCGTGGCGGGATCCAGAACTTTATGGCGGCCGTCCCGGATTCTCCGCGTGGCTTCCAGGCCGTCCATGACGGGCATTTGGATGTCCATGAGGATAATGTCCACCTGCTTTTCGGCCAAAAACTCCAAGGCCTCTTGTCCGTTTTCCACAACCAGGGTTTTGTATCCCAATTTTCTTAAAATGCCTTTGGCGACCATCTGGTTGACCTGGTTGTCCTCCACCAAAAGCACGGTGAATTCGGAAGCGTCCGGCTCCGGTTTTGTTTCTTGCTTCGGGGCCGCTGCACAGGTTTCCGGCGCATTGCCGAAAAGATCCAACAGCAGGTTGTACAGCTGCTTCTTCCGGACCGGCTTGGTTAATACTGCTGCAGCGTCCTGATTGGACTTGGCCGCCTTGACGCCGGGAGCGCCCAGGGGCGTCATGAGGGCCAGCCTCGCCCCTTCGTAAGCGGAATTCTCCTTGATGCTTTGGATCAGGGTCGGCCCGTCCATGTCGGGCATGGCCTGATCCACCAGCACTGCGTCAAAGGACGCGTGCTTATCCACGGCTCTTTGGAGTTGTTCCAGGGCGGAACGGCCTCCGGAAGCCTCCCGGCACAGGCAGCCCCACTGACCCAAAATGAGACTGATGGAAGTGCGAGTCGCCGGGCAGTCATCCACGATCAAAATCTTTTTATCGGCGAGACATGGATCGATTGCGGACGATTCGTATCCGGCGCCCTGCTCCTGCAGCGCAAACGAAGCGGTAAAACGAAAATGCGCCCCCCTGGCCTCGCGGTTTTCCGCGATGATCTCCCCGCCCATCAGGCGGACCAGGCTTTGGGATATGGCCAGGCCAAGTCCGGTGCCGCCGAACTTTCTGGTGACCGACGAATCCGCCTGGGCGAAAGCTTCGAATACGGTTTCAATTTTATCCTCGGGCAGCCCGGCGCCTGTATCTTTGATGGAAAACAAAAGGGTGCACTGAGCTTCATCCCTTGCCGTCAGGGAAATTTCCAGAGACACCTCCCCGGCGTCCGTGAACTTGACTGCATTGCCGACGATGTTGACGAGAACCTGTCTCAGGCGGATGGAATCTCCAATGAGCGCGTCCGGGACGTCCGGGTGCATGATGCACACGTATTCCAAACCCTTTTCATGGGCCTTGACCGCCAGGACGTCGCCCATGGCCTCCAACTCGGCTTGAAGGCTGAAAGGCGCTTCCTCCAATTCCAGCTTGCCGGCCTCCACCTTGGAGAAATCCAGGATGTCGTTGATAATCGTGACCAAGGCGTGGGCGCTTTTTCTCACGGTTTGCACAAAAACGGTTTGCTGGCCGTCCAGGGGCGTGTCCAAAAGCAGCGCGGCCATGCCGATAATGCCGTTCATGGGCGTTCGGATTTCATGGCTCATGTTGGCTAAGAACTGGCTTTTGGCGTTATTGGCCACAAAGGCTTCGTTGGCCAGTTGCTCGGCCTGCTGTATGGAGGCTTCGAGTTGCGCGTTGGCCTCTTCCAAGCGTTCCTTGGCCGCCAGCAGCTCCTGCTGGGCCTGCCGGCGCTCGGTGACGTCCCGCATGACGCCCACGATTTTATCAGGGGCGCCGTTTTCTTTTAAAACAAGCCGGGAGTTGAGGGAGAAGTCCTTAAAGGCGCCATTCCTGTTTTGGAGCCTGACTTCAAAATCGCGCACTTCGCCCTGAGTGATAATGCGGCGCAGAAAATCAGCCCTGGCCTCTTTGCCCATCCGAAAGTCGCCCACAGCCCGTCCCAGGACGTCGGTTCTGCCGTATTCCGACACCCGGCTGATGGAGGGGCTTATTTCCAGGACTGCCCCGTCCAGGGAAGTCTCGAAATAGACGTCCTGGATATTGTCGAAAATCGTCCGGTATTTTTCCTCGGCCTCTTTGCGCCTGGCAAGCTCGGCCTCCAGGTCCTTCCGGCTTTTGATAATGTTGGCGCGGACTTTGTTCAGATCCACAAAAAAATACAAAAACAGGCCCAGTGCAATGGCGCCGCATAATATAAGGAGGACGACTCGGGCGGTTTTGAAAGCGGCGGCCTTATAAGACACGTCCAAAAGCAGGACCGCCAGCCCCATGAGGTTTTTATCATCCGCACTCAATGGAAAGGAGGCCGGCAGATACACCTTGTCATCGATTTCAATTAACGAGACCCGGGCGCTTTGCCTGATGCCGTCCTTCTTCAGCAATTTGTGCAGGCTTTTTAAGAACTCGGCGGAGGAAGGCTTTTCAGGCGCAAAAAAATCATTGTCGAGCCAGGCGCCCGGGTTTTCATGGGGCTTGTACGCTTCTTCCCAGGCTTTTTGGTCCAAATAATCCTTATTAAGAAGGACGAACATGCGATGCCCCAAAATCCGGGAGCATTCCTCCACAACGTATTGGACGTTCTTGCCTATTTCCAGGTAGCCCAACAGGTTGTTTTCCCCTTCAAAATAGACCGGCAATACCCGGACAAGATACAGCTTCCCGGAAGGATCCAGGTCAAAGCCTGTGTGAGGAACCCCGGAGTGAACAGCCGTCGCCATTGTCTTGCCCGGCATGGCGTCTATACAGCCTTCCGGGTCATCCAGGCTGACCAGGCATCGGCCGTCAGCGCCCCAAAAAGCGAGGCGATCCACCCTGTTTTGTTCATTCAGGCTGTTAAAAAGAGGTTGGGCTTGTTTTTGAAGCAGGGCCTGAGAGTTGTCTATCCAGGCGTCAAAAATGCGTTCGTCCCTGGACAAAAAAATAGCCAGCCTGGAAAGCGTGGCGCTTTCCAGGGCGGTTTCCTTTTCGTATATGCGCGCGGCAGCCTGCAACTCGGTGACTAAAAGGCGTTGGGTGTAGCGGTCGCCCACCCATTTCAGGGTGTAAGCGGATAGGGCAAGCATGACAAGCAGGGCCATTCCCAAGGAAAAAAGCATACGCCTGCGAATGTCGCCGTCCTGCTTGCTATACGAGCTCATGCAGCGCCCCTTTAACGAAGGATGAGCTTATACGAATGAACCATTTTAACGGGATAATAAGATTGTTTGGCATGGGCTAATCCCGGCAGATTCATGTCGCTTTCCTTATTAATAAACTCGTAGCCGTCAAACAGACGCGCTGCGCTCTCTCTGTCCAGATACTGATACAGGCCTTTGACGTCTGCGTCGGCCTTTTCAAAATTCAGGTTGCCCATGCTGGAAGTCAAATGCGAGCCGATGGCAAAGGCCCGGATCTCTCCGTTCACGCGCACCACAGTTCCCTTAAAACGCAGCTGGGTCCAGTAGCGCAAGGCGTTCTGTACGGCCCGTTTTTCACAGGCCAGATCATCTTCCATGTCTCTGCCGCAATCCCTTTGCCGGCACCATTCATCCAAAAAGTCATGGCACTCGGCGGTGTGCTCCTCCTGCAAATCCTGAATCTCCACCTTGCCCTGATTGATGTAATTCTTTTTGAACTGGTTGATGAGATTCCGCTTTTTGGAATATTTCGAGCCCTTCAGGGTCGCCAGGTCCTCGGTTGCGTAAATGTAGTCATGGTATTCCACATGGGAGCGCACGGAAAACAGGGAGGATAAACGTTCCCGTCCGTATTTGGCGATGTAGGCCTTGGACACGAAGTGAAATTTCCCGATTCCGGCTTTGTCGGCGAATTTCGCCAAGTCCTCGGGCGTGAACTCCCTGCCCGGAGCAATAGGCAGAATCATGTAGGGATTTTTTCTCTTGTCTGCAAACCGGACGCACACAACCAAGGCGTCGTCATGGACGTCCCAATAGGGGGAATAGCCTTCGTTGTGCCATACCATCATGGAGTCCAGCGAATAGGCGCACAACTCATGTTGCATGTTCTTAAAAAAGGGTTGAACCCGTTGGTAGTCTTTAGGTCTTACCGGCCGAAAATTCATGAAATAATCTACTTCCTGGTTTTTAACATGGGGGTGGCCCCGGGCATTTCTTCAAATCCCAGAGGGGTGTAAAAAGGAGCAGAGCCTTTCTCCGCTACCACGCCGATCCAACGCAGGCCGTCGCCGTGCACCTTTTCCGTCAACTCCTGCACGATTAAACGGCCGATGCCCTGCTTCCGGAAATCAGGATCCACCAGCACGTCCTGCACATATGCATCGCTGGCGCGGTCGCTGATAGCTCTTCCAATGCCGACGATCCTCCCTTCCACTTCAGCCGCAGCAAAATAATGGCTTCCCTGGATAATGCGAACGACCAAATCCGGACCTTCCTTCCCTTCCTCCCACCAGCCCTGGCCTTTATAAAGCTCCACAATGCGGGCTACTTCCTCTTTAGTTGGCGATTGCAAAAAACGTATCGTCTTCATACTCCACTCGTTCCATATATAAAAGGGGCGCAAGCCCCTCTTAGTCTCTCCGCCTTTGATTCTTAAAGATAACAACCCAATACCCAAAGGTCAAGAAGGAGGTCGCCATGGAAAGCCGGAAGCCGCATGAAAATCATGGCATTTCAGGGGTATCGGCCATTGAGCCCAGGTTCTTTAAGGCTGTTCCAAACGGCATTGCATCATTTAGGCTACCTCGCTTATTGCACGGCCAAAGCGCCGGCAGTTGATATGTCCCCCTGCCTTGCAGGTGCGAGGCATCCTTTCCATGCGGACAGATTCCGGGACCACCCTTAGGGACAAACAAAACTTGGCCTGGCGGTATAAATTGTGGTTTAATTTCCGCATGTAGCTGCCGATACCCCATTGAGTTGGTTTCCTCTAAAATCCAATATCATACCAGCATATACGGCGGGCAGGGAGCGGCTCTGCAGCGTGAGGGCGAAGGACGCCCCGCAACAACTCTTTATTCATACGGAGAACCTATGGCGCCAAGAGATCCAAACAGCCTGAGAAATCTTTTTTTGCGTTACATGGCGGCCATTGCACTGGCTTCCCTTGTCAGCTGGACTTTGGTCCTGGTTTATAGCGATTATGCAGCCTTCAGGAAGCAATCCGCCGTCATGCGTCAGGAATTCATGGATCAACAGAAGGCTTTGCTGAGCTCCAAGGTGAATGAAGTCAGGGACTACATCGATTACAACGGAAACCTGACGGAGAAACGGCTGAAAGAATCCCTGCAAAGCCACGTCAATAGCGCGCATGATATAGCCTCCGGCCTGTACAACGAGTACGCAGCCTCCGAGCCTGCGGAAAAGGTCCAAAATATGATCAGGGAGGCTTTAAGGCCCATTCGCTTCAACCAGGGCCGGGGGTACTATTTCGCATTCAATCTGGACGGTGTTGAGGAGTTGTTTGCGGACCGTCCTGAATTGGAAGGCACAAACATGCTTTCCATGGTTTCCGACGACGGTAAATATGTGGTCAAAGACATGCTCTCCCTCTGCCGCGAAAAGGGAGAAGGATTTTACACCTATTATTGGACCAAGCCGGGCGAAAAGCAGGGCAGTTTTCCCAAGATCGCCTATGTAAAGCTATTTGAGCCCCTTGGATGGGTTATAGGCACGGGCGAGTACCTGGATGACTACACCCACATGGTTCAAAGCGAGGTATTAAACCGCATAAAGGATCTTCGATTTGAGCCCGCCGGGTATTTTTTCGGGAGCACTTTTGACGGCGACTCTCTTTTCTCCGCAGGAGAGATCACCGTTGAGTCCGGAAGCATCCAGGACTTGACGGACCCTAACGGCGTAAAAATCATCCAGGAGCAGCAAAAGGCGGCCAGGAAGCCCGGCGGGGGGTTTGTTCGTTATTCCTGGCATAGGCCGGGATCTGATGCTCTTTCTCCCAAAATATCCTATGTCCTGGCCGTTCCCCAATGGGAATGGATCATTGGCGCCGGCGTTTATCTGGATAGTATCGAGCCCGCCATAGCAGCCAATGAAAAGGCGCTTTTAAGTGATCTGAGAGTCAAAATACTACGAAGCCTTATCGTTTTATTTGTTCTCTTGGCTATCGTCTTTGCGGCGTCGCGCATGGTTTCCGGCAATATTCAGGCGTCCGTCCAGTCCCTGACCCGTTTTTTTCAGCAGGCGGCCAGGAAGTCCATCAGTATAGACACCGACGACCTGCACTTCTCGGAATTCAAGGACATCGCCCGGCAAATCAACCTGATGCTGGTTGAAAGAAAACAAGCCGAAGAAGAATTGAAAGCCAGTGAAAACAAATGGCGCAGCTATGTGGAAAATGCGCCTTACGGGATTTTTACGGCCGACAGGGAGTGGAGATACATGGACGCCAATCCGGCTGCTGAGCGGATAACCGGCTACACCAAAGAGGAACTTTTTAAGCGAAAGGTTCCCGACTTGATTGTTAAGGAAGAGAACAAAGACCCCAACCAAAACTATAACGCGTTTCTTTCCCAGGGCGCTTTTAACGGGGAATCAATAATCAGGCGTAAAGATGGAAAAATCAGAAATATAAGCATATGCGCCGTTCGCTTAAGCGAGGACCGTTTCTTGGCGTTTGTTGACGATATAACCGAACAAAAACAGGCTCGGCAGGAAATATGGAAAACCAATACCTTGCTTACGGCGGTTATCAAGCAAGCTCCATTTGCAGTGCAGATTCTGGAGGAAAAGGACGGTCTTATCAGCGTCGTCATAGAAAATGACGAGTCGGCCAGGCTTATGGGAGAGTGGTCACAGGGACGGGACAACATTGACTCTAAAGTTTCGGAATCGCTTGACGCGCGTTTTTTTACCATTGACGGACACAAGGAAATTCCCCTGGACCAAATGCCCGGTCCAAGGGCTTTTCGGGGGGAGGCGGCGGCCAACGAGGAGTATTTGTTCAGGCACGCGGACGGAAAGGAGATTATGGTGGAGGCCAGCGCGTCTCCGGTTTACGATAGCGGGGGCAAAAATATCGCCGTATGCGTTACTTTTCATGACGTCACGGAGCAGCGTAAAACCGAGCAGGAAAAGGCGGAGCTTAAAGAGCAGATTTACCAGTCTCAGAAAATGGAGTCCGTGGGAAGGCTTGCAGGCGGAGTGGCCCATGATTTCAACAACATGCTGAGCGTCATACTAGGCTTTGCAGAAATGGCGCTGGATCGCATGGATGAGAATAACGAAATCTATTTAGATTTAAAGGAAATTCATACTGCAGCCCTGCGGTCCGCAGACCTGACGCGCCAATTGCTGGCCTTTGCCAGAAAACAGGCCGTTGCTCCAAAAGTTCTTGACCTGAACGATTCCATAACCAACATGCTGAAGATGCTGCGAAGGCTCATTGGGGAGGACATAGAACTGGAATGGCGGCCTGGCCCGGACCTGGGGGAGGTAAAAATCGATCCCTCGCAACTGGATCAGATTTTGGCGAACCTTTGCGTCAATGCCGGACAGGCCATAGAAGGAGGCGGCAAGGTCATCATCCAAACCGAGCAAGCCGTCGCCACCTCCAAGTTTTGCGCGATGCACCGCGACTTCACGCCGGGAGAGTATTGCCTGATTTCAGTCCAGGACAATGGCCAGGGCATGGATGATGAAACGCTTAAGCGCCTTTTCGAGCCCTTTTACACCACCAAGGAACTGGGCAAGGGGACGGGGCTGGGCCTGGCTACTATTTATGGAATTGTTAAGCAGAATAACGGAGTCATAATCGTAGACAGCAAAAAAGGCTGGGGTTCCGTTTTTAAGGTCTATCTGCCCAAATGCGAAAACCCGGAAAAGGGGAGGGAGACCAAGGAAGTCCAGGAAATCCGCCATGGAAACGGAGAAACAATTCTGCTGGTTGAAGACGAAGAGTCCATCATGAAAATGGGGGAAAGAATGCTTTCCAGGCTAGGATACAAGGTCATGGCCGCAAGCAATCCCGAAGAAGGGCTGCGCCTCGCCGAACTGCATGAAGGCGCAATAGACTTGCTGGTCACCGACGTCATCATGCCGGGAATGAACGGGAAGGACCTTGCCGAAGCCGTTCAAAGGCTGCGCCCGGATTGCAAGGTGCTTTTTATGTCCGGGTACACAGCCAGCGTCATTGAACAGCACGGCGTTCTGGATGAAACCACGCATTTTGTCCAAAAGCCCTTTGTCTACCGGGATCTGGCGAAAGGCGTGCACGACGCTTTGCACAGTGGGTAGCTGCGCGGTTTTTGTTCAGCTTTTTGCACGAGGAGACCTTGCGTCTACTTGGCGAGAAGACCTTGCGACAACGAATGGATGCATCATGTTCCTTTGATTAGCCTGGCGAAAACTGCTTCTCCAGCATTATTTTCAGGATGGTGCGGTCCGTTTCAATCATGCCTTCCGTGCTTAGAGCGCCCAGGTTTTGGGTGGTTTTTTCCAGCGAAGCTCCGATGATGCCGTCCGTCTCCATGACTTTCACCCCCTGGAGGGCGAAAAGCGCCGCTTGAACCGCCGTCCCGGCGGCTGTGGACAGCTTGAAGGCGCAACCGCTTTTGGCGCCGTCGCAAATAATGCCTGCCAGGTCTTCCATCAGGTTTTTAATGGCGTCCGCAATATGATTGGCGTTGCCGCCCATGAGGTAGGTCACGCCGGCCGCTGCGCCCGCCCCGGCGGCCACTGAGCAGCCGCACACGGCGGATAAGCGCCCGGTAAAGGATTTTACAAAGGCTGTGACGATATGGCTCAGGCCGATGGCCCGGAGCATGGATTCATGGTCGCTCTCCAGGTATTTGTGGACCGCCTTGATGGGCAGAATGGCTGTCAGTCCGTGGTTGCCGCTGCCGGCGGACGACATGGCGGGCAGGTTCACGCCCGCCATTCTGGCGTCCGCCGCAGCCGAGGTCAGTATGCGGGCGTCCAGAATCATATCCCGGGCAATGAGGCGCTGCCTCACCAAGCGGTCCAGGGTTTTGCCCACGCCCAGACCAGGACCGTGTTTCAACCCGTAATCGGCCAGCTTCATATTGGCGTCCAGGCCTTCTTCCAAAAAGGCCAGGTCTTCGGCATCCAGGTCATCCAGCAAGTCCATCAACTGCTGCAGGCTGAGACCTTTCAACCAATGCTCCAATTCCCCGGCCCTGGCGTTTTTGCTGGATTCTTTCGGGGCTATTAAAGAGGAATTCTCGACCTGCTCGCCGTCCAAAGCCAACTGGGTAATGTTGTCGTGCATGGATTCGACCACAGCCTCGGCCCTGCTTTCCCCAGCCATGACAATAACCCTGATGAACAAGCCTTTGTGGTCGGCGAGAAGATTCAGCCGAACCTTGCCGTCCTTGATAAGGGCCCGGGCTTGTTTGACATCCTCGGGGCCGGTCTCGCCCAGGACTTCCAGGCTTTTGGCCGGATTTCCGCCAATAGCGCCCAGGGCGGCGGCCATATCCAGACCGCTCAGGCCGTCCGTGCCCGGGATGAGGACCGCCAAGCCGTTTTTGAAGATATTGGGGTCCACCTGCACTTCCAAAGCCTCGATGGACGCTTTTTCAGGCAGGAGGGAGGCCGCGGCTGCGGCGCACAAGGCTACAGCGGCGGGCTCCGTGCAACCCAACGCAGGAGCCACCTGGATGCTTAATATATCTTTAACTGTAAAAGCCATATACCCGTTCCTCCAGCCGCAGAAAACGGTCGAATGGTAATTGCATTACCGAGGCGACAGATCCTGCGCAATTAAGAATGAGGCAATAATCAGCCCAGTATTGAGCAATGGAGAGTTTATATGTGCGTCCATAACGCTTTTTTTTATGCCCACAATGCACACCCTGCCTCCCATGAAAGAAACCAGAGCCCGAGAAAACCGCTCAGCAAGGCCATCCACAAAATATTATACCCGAGATGGGAGCCGCCCATGATGCAGGAGGCGCCGCGCCGAGCCCCATGGAGGAGGCCGCCGGAATGGCGGTCGGCCCTATCATGGACAGGTTTTTAATCAAACCCTTCTTTTTCATGCGCTCTCCTATCCTGCCTTACACAGTGCAAGAACCACGTCCGTGAACGCCTCGGCGCCCTGAACCAGGTTCTCCTCTGAAATTTTTTCGTCAATCCCATGAATCATTTTCAAATGCTCCATGGGAACCGTGACAGGAAAGACTCCGTAAGCCTCCATGCCTTTGGCCCGGAAAAAGCGGGAGTCCGTGGTGCCGGCGGTAAGCGAGGGGGTGACAATGTCTTCGGGAAATCGTTTTTGCAGCGCATCTTTGATGGTCAAATAATCCGGATGATCCAGTGGAGATGACGTGGCCGGGAAATTCATGACCTTTTCGACTTCCACGGCGTCATCAGCCAGCCATTCCTTAACCTGGCCGACAAATTCATCGGCGTCCTGGCCTGGAAGCAGCCGTGCGTCCAACTGGGCGACCGCCTTGCTGGGGATTACGTTGCCGCTTTCACCGGCCCTGAGCAGGTTCAGGCTGATGGTGTTTTTAAGCATGGCGCCAAGCTGGGGCATGGCCGCCAGGCCGGTTTCCGTCAGAATGCGCACCAGGGTGTCCGGGTTTCCGTCTTCCACGTAGGGGGCGAGGAAATCCCATTCACAGGCCATGTTCTTGAAATATTCCCCAACCACGGGGGCGACTTCCAGCGGACGATCCACGGTTAAAAGCCTGTTTAACGCCTTGACCAGCTCCTCCAAGGCGTTTTGGCCGTGAGGCATGGATCCGTGGCCCGGAAGGCCCGCCCGGCTTAACTTCAGCCAGCACGGCCCTTTTTCCGCCGTGGAAATCATGTGCAGGGTTTTGGTCGGGAGGATTCCTTTAACGCCGAAGCCTCCTTCGTTAATCACAACCCCGCCGGCGAAATCTTCCAGGTAATTATCCGTCAGAAACCGGGCGCCGTGGGCGCCGCCGGTTTCCTCGTCAGCGACGGCCAGGAAAATCAGGTCCCTGCACAACTCAACGCCCTTTCGCTTCAATTCCAAGAAAGCTACCAACTCCAGAATTCCCAGGCCCTTCATGTCCAGGGCGCCCCGGCCGTGGACGAATCCGTCCTTTATCTCGCCGCTGAACGGGTCGAAGCTCCATTCGGAAGGATCTGCAGGCACAACGTCCATATGATTCAGCAGAATCAAGGGAGGCTTCTCGCCCGTCCCGGGCAGGACGGCTTTTAATGACGCCCGGCCCGCATGGGATGAATAGATCTTACAGGAGGCCTCATCATGAATAAGGACCTTTTCCAGAAACCCCGCCGCCTCGCCTTCATTGCCGGGCGGATTGGTGGTGTTGATCCTGAGATATTCGGACAGTAACTGGATTGCTTCGTGTGTCATAAGACGCCTCCCTTGATTATCCGAAGGGCGATCCCTTTCGGACGGCTGATTGCGTTCGGGGCGGGGCAGCATTACTCCTCGATTTCAAATCGAAAATCGCAGTAGTCCGCCCCTTCCATTATGGTCTGTGTTCGGGTGAATTTAATTTTTGGGTTGAACCCCTCCATCAAGGCGAAATCCCTGCCGCAGCCCAGCAAGCAGCCGAATTTTTCCAAGCCGTGCTCTTTGTACATTTCGGCGTACTTGCAGCGGGTGACATTGACCGCCGCCTTTTTTTCCGAGGCCTCCACGATGTCGAACTCCAACGCTCCTCCCTGGCTGAACAAGGGCAGGGCGCGCTGTAAATGCTCCATGGTGTCGCCTCCTGCAAACATCTTTAGCATTTTGCCGGCTTCCAAAGCCAGCTTTTGGATAACCTTTTGGGCCACGGCCTCCGAGGCTTCCTTGCCGAACTCCTGGGAATAGGCTTCGATCAGCGGCGACGCGATCAGGGCTTCGATCTCCCTGCGCACGATCAAGTCCACGCTGTTTATGTCCTGGGCCATTTCTCCTCCTCCTTCCTCTTCCTGTTCTTCAGCCTCAGCCTTCTTCGCCTTGGCCGGAACCAGATCCTTCAGCACCTTGTTTTTATTCATGGGGTCCAATACCAGCGTCTGTCCATATAGGATAACTTATTAGTATTAAAACTAAAATCGCGCAAAATGGAGTGGATTTTTCTTGCTGGATATGGTATTTAGAAAGCGCCAACCAACTAAAATCATAACCAAAACAAGAAAGGAGCCAAAACCAGAATGCGCGAAATCCGTCAAAAACAAATGCCGCTGACGCCCGCCTGTCACCGGGACCTTGAACAAGCCAGGGAGTTGGCGGCTATCGTCAAAGTCCTGTTCGGCTGCCAGTACCGGTCCCTGGCTTTTTATTTGACGGATTCGACCTGTTTGAAAGCCTTTTACCGGATCGGCATTGGCCAGGAGTATAAGAAGTCCACGCTGCAAAAAAACATCAACGCCCTTTCGGCAGAGACCTGGGAGAAGATCAACCGCCTCATCCTGGGCTATGCCGAAAATCGAGGCGGGGCGGGAGATCCGCATTGACTGCACGGTGGTGGAAAGCAACATTCACCCTCCCACGGACTCCACGCTTTTGTGGGACGCAGTCCGGGTTCTGACCCGGCTTCTCACAATGGCCAGGGATCTGGGCGTTCCCGGACTTTGCTTCCAAAGCCACACGCGCCGCGCCAAGCAATGGAATTCCGACCCTAAAAATCCGGAGGCAATCCACCAGCCTTTTCCGTCTCCCATTCCCTGGTTGCTGAATTGAGGGAGAAAACCGTCAGCGGAGATGTGTGCAAGTCCAGGATTAACAATTCCACGGTCGCCGGGGCGTACAGGAATTGATCCTTGAAAGCCATGGAAATTTTTTGGTTATGCTTAAGCGCGGATGCGAGCCTGATGAAGTCGTCCAAGTCCCTGACGGGCTGGCCGTTTATTCCCTGCACCACAACGCCCTTACGGTCCGGGTTGCGCGAAGAGGAGTACCCCACGCTTCCGAATGTGGAGCCGAGTTCTGCCTGGCTCAGGTAAACGCCGCCGCTTGCAATGTCCAAATCCAGCCTGATCTCCGGGGTCAGGGGATGAAAAGTTCCGCCTGCAAAGGTTGCAAAACGGGTTATTTTATACTCCTCGGCATTCAGCACAGGAATTCGGGCGGTCATTTTTTTATCCCTGCGATAGAACTCCAGAGTTAGTTCACCGCCTGTGCGCTTATCCACTATTTTGTCAAAACGGTATAACCGGTCGCCGATGGGGGCGCCGTCTACGGAGTAAATGACGTCTCCGGCCTGAAGCGCTTTTTCGGCAGGAAGGGTGCGGATCACGGATTTCACCATGAGGCAGTATTTCAGATCTCCAAAATCGCTCCGCATGGCGTCTGCAACGTCCTGAGGCAAGCCCAGATGCCCCACGGCGTCCGCGGTTTTAACCAAGTCTATCTGCACCCCGATTTCCCCCCGGACCGGCGCTTTTTCCCGGGCCAGATCGGTCAGCTTGTCTTTAATGTAATTGACGGGGAGTTCGAAGCTGGACGTGTCCGTCCCCTTAAAATGAAGGCCCACCACCTCGCCCTGCTGATTAAAGACCGGGCTGCCGCTGCTTCCCCCTGTGCGGTCGAAGCTGGTCTGAAAAGTCAGGGAATGCCTGTCCCCCTTGTTTTTCACCAAGTCCACGACAACGCCTTTTTTTACCGAGTATTCCTCGCCTTCATTATTGCCGATAAGCGTGACTTCGTCGCCCGTTTTCAGGGAGAAAAAATCTCCCAGCCGAACCTCCTCGATTTCCGAACTCACGGAAGCGGGGTCGAACGAGACGATGGAAAAATCGTGCGTGGCGTCGTAATATTCCACTCTGCCTAAAGTGGATTCGCCGTCCAGGAAGGTTATTTTAATCTGGGAGGGGAACTCGCCCGCCACGTGCCTGTTGGTTATGATCAGCCCTTTGTCCTTATCGGCGATAAATCCGGTGCCGGAAAAACGCCCGGCCTCGCCCAGTCCAAAGTATTTTGAATAGCTGACTTGCAAGTTAACCACGGCCGGTTTCAGGTCGGCGGCCATGCCGGCATAAAGCGCAGCCGGAACGAGCAGGAAGGCCCAAACTACTATGGAGGCTCGAACAATTTGTTTTTTCAATATATTTTCCTTTTTTAAAAAGATGCGCCGAACCTTTTTGTCCTTAGCCCCTGTATGGGCGTCTTTGCGCCTACCACATTTGCCGAGTTTTGGCAAAATGCGCTTTTTCGTCACTTTAAAACATCTTTTCAATTTCCTTGTAAACAATCCACCGCCCCTATGCGTCTAAATATACAAAACCTGCACAATATGCAGGGCGCTTGCCAGGAACGGAACATGGAGATGCAGTTGGGAGAAACAGGCGTTAACAGGGAAACAGCCAAGTGTACAGATCCTCTGATTTGTGGTTTAATTCAAACCATGAAACCAAAGAACTGCGAAACTCTTTCCTCCGAAGAGAACAGGCTGATTTCCCTGGTCAGGCAGGCCCGGTCGGGAGACCGGGCCGCCTTTGATCAACTGGTGCGCCTGCACCACGAAAGGATCTATCGGATGGTCTTTTTTCGGTCTAAAAAGCAAATGGACGCCGAGGACTTGTGCCAGGAGGTTTTCGTCAGGGCGTTCAAGAGCCTGCCCAAGCTCAAGGAGGCGTCCAAGTTCACGCCTTGGCTGTACGCCATTGCAGGAAACACAGTGCGGGATTATTACCGAAAAAGAAAAATCCTTTCCCTGTTCCAGTCAGAGCCTGACGTGCAGCCGGAGGAGGATCCGAACTCCCATGAGGCCGCGCAACCTCTCGGCCATGTACTCCAGAAGGAGTTCTGGACGCAGGTTGAGAAATTTTCCAAGAATCTGTCCAAATGGGAAAAGGAAATTTTTTATCTGAGATTTATGGACCAACTGACAATCAGCGAAATTGCCGAGGCGACGGGTAAAAGCGCCAGCGCCGTCAAAACGCACCTGTATCGGGGCATCGACAAATATCGCAAGCAATCCGGCGCCTTCGCCAGGTTTATGGAGGACCGTCATGAGCAATGAGAATCGGCACCTGACAGACGACCTCGTTTTAACCAGCATTGTGGACTTAGACGACCTGCCTGCGCAAAGCAGGAAGCATCTGGAGTCCTGCCCGGCTTGCCGGGAGCAACGGGATCTGCTGATGAACAGCCTGTACGGTTTGGGCGATGCAGCCAGGTCCTTTTGCCCTCCTGCGCCGTCCATGCCCAGGGCCTGGGCGTCCGCGTCCAAGGCGAGTTGGCTGTCCTTCTTGTTTCAGCCCAAACCTATGTTTGCGATAGCCGGGGCATTGGCCAGCATAGTCCTCGCCCTTGTTCTTTTGCCCATGCAGCAGCCTTCTGTCCGGAATCACTCCAGTGGAGCGCCTGACGCTGCGGTCATAGAAACGCAAGTTTTTATGGAGGACGTCTACGACGTAGGAGAAAGCAGCCTGCCCCCGGTCTTCATGGACCTGGCGGGAGAGACATACACCGAATGGGACCAGGATTTTTATGATTTTCTGGTCCCTGAAGCGGATTATGAAATTATTTCACTTGGCATTGATGTGAAAGGAGCACTGGCATGAAGAAGATCATTATTGTTGCAATTCTGGCGGCAAGCCTATTACTGCCTTCCCTGGCCTTTTGCACGGGCGCCCGCAGCATGCCCCGTGACGGCTGGTGGCGCAGACCCAGCATAGCGCAGGCCATCAATCTTACGGATGAAGAAAAGGCGAAGCTGGAGGCGGCTTACATCCAAAGTCAAAGAAAACGGCTGGACCTGAAGGCTGCGGCTGAAAAAGAACAGTTTGAGCTGGAAGTCCTTCTGGAAAGCGCTTCCGATAAGGAAGTCATGGCGCAATACGCCAAGATGACTGACGCCAGGAATAAATTTGGGGAGGAAATGTTTCGGTTTATCCTGGAAACCCGTCAAATCATTGGGAAAGAGCGGTTCAAACAAATTAAGGACATGGCCAAGCAATGGCGCAAGGACGCCAGGACGCGCAGTTACAGGAACCAGCACTGGGGAAACGACCCCAGGTTGAGCCAGCCAAATGCTGCGAAGCCGGGCGCCCAGCAGGCAGCCCAATAATCTAAATCATGCAGACTAACCGGGGAAGCCATGCATCGCATCTTCCCCGATTTTTTTATGCAGAGTCATCCTCCCCGGCTTCCGTCTTTTCCGTGCGATCCTTATCCAGCGACTCCAGGTATTGTTCCCACTCCATGGGTAAAAGATACTTCTTTTGGTTATTGCATTCTTTGCAGGCGCAGACCACATTGCCCTTGGTGGTCTTGCCGCCCCTGGCGACGGGGACGAGGTGGTCCATGGTCAGGTCCGAAGGCTTGAACTCGCGGCCGCAGTAATGGCAGACGCCCTTTGCAAGCTGCCGCTTCCACCATTGAGACGCACGCATCTCCCGAGCCTTTTCCCGTTCCGCCTTGAGGGCGTCTTGCCCGTCGTCAAAGCCTCCGAAGGCCATGAATTCCTTGTGCGAGGCTCTTTTATTCCTGCGAGATTTTCCCATGACTATCCTGCAATGCAAAAGGGGCGGAAGCCCTACAGCCCCCGCCCCCTCCGATATCAGTTGTAAGCCGCCCTACTCTGCGATTTTCTTTTCCCGGAGTTGTGCGTATCCATTCTTCATGGCGTCGTAAGGATCCAGGGCCGCTTGCTTCAAAGCCTCATAGTCGCCGATGCGTAAAGAGACGGCGTTAAGCTGCTCGCCTCCCCAGACCATGGCGGAGGTCTCCCACTGGTCAAAAATGTAGGTTCGAGGATTAAGCCAATAGTCGGCGAGCATGCCCGTCCCCTCCCTAACGTAGAACGGCCCCATGCCGGGCAGCACCACGTAAGCGCCAGGGCCTACTCCCCAGACAGCCAGGGTCTGGCCAAAATCTTCATCAGCCATTTCAAGCTCGTGATACTTGAGCGCCGGATCTCCCAGGCCGCCGAAGCCTACGGTGGTATTGACCATAAACCGTAGCGTTTCCGTACCCGCCTTTTTGGGTTTCCCCTGAAGCAGGCAGTTCACCATCCGGACGGGATATTTTGCATTGGTGAAAAAATTGTCCACGCCTACCCGGAAGCCGGTGGGCGTAATGGCTTTATACCCCTGGGCCAGAGGCTTGAGGCACCAGAAGTACAGTTTATCGTTCACCACGAACATAGCCCGGTTAAAGGGCTCAAGAGGGTCGGCGACCTGAACAACCTGGATGCCGTCCTCTTCCTCGTCTTCCAGGAAGTCCATGTCGTCGTCCAGGTATTCGTCGCTATACTCATCGCTATATTCGTCGTTTGCCTGTTCCTGCGCCATGAGGCTTTGAACCGGCCAGGAAGCCAGGACCAACGCCATTGCCAGCAGCAATACAATCTTTTTCACGGGAAGACGCTCCTTCGCCCTGTCAGGGCCTATTCGCTAAGTTTCTTTTCCTTCAGTTCCTGAATAAGCTCGGCCGGTTTCATGTTCATGAGTTTTTTATCGAACTGGGACCGGTAATTCTTGACCAGGCTGATGCCTTCAATCTTGACGTCGTAAACTTCCCACTTTCCCTTTTTATTCAACATGCTGTAATCCACGGGGATTTGCATGCCGGGGCGTTGGATGACGGTTTGGACCACGGCCTTGTCATCCTTGGAGCCTGCTTCCACGCCCAGATAATCGATGGTGTCGCCTTCGTATCCGGTCTGAATGCGGGACAGGTAGGCGTCTCCCAGGACCCTGGAAAAAATCTCGGTGAAATCTTTGCGTTCCTCGGGCGTAAATTTTTTCCAGTTTCTTCCCACGGACCGTTTCGCCACTTCCACAAAGTTAAAAACCTCTTCAATGCAATCCCACAGGAGTTCGCGCTGCTTTTCAGCATTTTGCCCGTCCGCAAACTGGGGGTCGTTCAGCACTGCCATGGCTTTATCCAGAGGGGCCTTGACGGCCTCCAAGGCGGGGTCTGCTGCGAGGGCCGGAGCGGAAAACAAAAACAAACACAATATTGCTGCAATAAACTTTTTCATGAGTCGATCCTCGTCTATTCAGTTTTTCGTTAAAACGGCGTCAAAGCGGGGTTTACACGCTTCCGAATGCGTACTTGCTGATGAGCTCCATGATGTCTATGGCGGATTCGGTCTCTTCGATCTGGTCTCCGTCCTGCAAAACTTCGTCGGCGCCGCCCGGAGTCAGCTTGATGTACTTGTCGCCGATGAGGCCGGCGGTGCGCACGGAGGCGATGGTGTCCTCGGTCAGTTCGATGCCCTTATCCACCTGCAGCGTCACCACGGCGACCAGATCCAAGGGATCGATGATCACATTGGACACCTTGCCGACTCCCACGCCGGCGATTTGCACGTCAGCGCCGGTCTTGAGGCCTTCCACGGACTGAAACCTGGCGGAGACCTGATAGGTATCCCCCCCCAAAACATCCATTCGGCCGACCTTGACCGTCAGGTAGGCCACACACAACAGGCAAACGAGCACAAAAACTCCTACCACCAGCTCTATGGATTGCTTTCCCATTTTTCCTCCGGACTATTTGGTTATTCTAAAAGCGTAAAGCATGTTTTCGCGTGATTCAGCGGCAGCCAATACTGTATCGATGGGGCTGTCGTCCGTGGCTTCGGCAAAGCCGGCGGACACGGAGAAGCAGAATCCGGGATACAGCTCCGCATCGGTGATCTTTTCCCCCCGGGCCGCCCGGGCCAGCTTGGAGCAGACCTTTTGAGCGTCCTTTCGGGTGGTGTTGGGCAGGACGGCCAAAATCTTGGCCATGCCGTACCGGGAGCAGGTGTCGTTGGGCCGTAAATGCTGCTGAAGCCACGCAGCAAAGTTCTTGACCATGGTCTGGCCTGCCACGTGCCCGACTTTGTCGTTGATTTCCTCCAGGTTTTCCACGGTAAACACCATGAGGGAGAAATTGGATTCCTGCTGCTTTTGCAGCTCCATTTCCTGCTCGAAGCGCCGTTCCAATTGGGTGGGCGTGCCCAAACCGGTCAGGGCGTCGTGGTTGGCTTCCATACCCCGCAGGAAGCCTTGAACGATAGGGTCCTTGGATTGCTGAATGTCCTGGGGCGCCCCTTGAATGAGGATTTGCCCTTCGTCCAGCATGGCCACTTTTTGGGATATAAAGAAAACGTCCGGGATTTCGTGGCTGACCACAATGGCCGTAAACCCGAACTTCTTTTGATAATCCGAAATCATACTATGGACCGCGTTCTTGCGGATGGGGTCCAGCCCGGTGGTGGGCTCGTCGAACAGGACGATTTCCGGGTTGGTCACCAGCGCCCTGGCCAGGGCCACGCGCTTTTTCATGCCGCCTGAAAGCTGGGAGGGAAATTTATTGCCGATCTCGTGGAGATCCAACTGATCCATCCTGGTCGCCACCCTTTCGGCGATCTCCTTTTTGGACAGTTCCCCCTTTTCCTTGAGCGGCAGGGCCACGTTCTCATATACGGTCATGGAGTCGAACAGGGCGGTGTTTTGAAAAACATAGCTGAACCGGCTGCGGAGCTGCTTTCGCTCCGCCTTTTTCATGGTTTTGAATTCCTTGCCCTCAAAAAGGATCTGGCCCGAATCCGGCTCCATGAGGCCGATGATATGCTTTAAAAGAACGCTTTTGCCCTCGCCGCTCTTTCCAATGACCGTGGTCACCTCGCCTTTTTCAATGGTCAGGCTGGCCCCGCGGAGAATATGGTGCCGTCCGAAGCTCTTAACGACGTCCTTCATTTCTATGAGTGGTGTAGTCATAGCCTCCTACCAAATAAAAGCGGTGAGAACAAAGTCAGCCATCAAAATGAGTACGCAAGACATGACCACCGCGGAAGTGGTGGATGCGCTCACCCCTTTGGCGCCGAATCCGTTGGGCCTCATGTGAGTGGTGTACCCCTGGTAGCAGCAGACCGTGATGACGATGACGGCGAATACGATGGCCTTGAGAAAGCCGCCGTTGATGTCTTCCATGACCAGGGAGTTTTCCACCGTATACCAATAGGTGGCGTCGTTCAGGCCTTTCAGCTTGCAGCCGCTCAAATATCCGCCGAACAGGGCGATCACGTCGAACAGGGCCGTAAGCAGGGGAAAGCTGATGATTGCCGCGGCCAGCCTGGGGGACACCAAAAAGCGGATGGGATTGATCTGCATGGTGTCCAGGGCGTCGATTTCCTCGGAAATCCGCATGATCCCGATTTCCGCGGCCATGGCCGAACCCGCCCGGGCCGTGACCATAATGGCGGCCAGCACCGGCCCCATTTCCTTGATCAGGGTGTGGACGATGGAGGTCCCCAACATGCCCTCGGATCCGAAATTGGCCAACGCATTATACAGCTGAAGCCCGAGCACCATCCCGGTAAAAAGGCCTATGAGGCTGACCACATACAGGGACTGTGCGCCGATGATATTTATTTGCGTAATAATTTTAACAAATTGAAGAGGGAGGGTGAACATATGGAGCACGCTGTGCATCAGAAAAATGAACATCCTGCCCATTTCCTGTATAAAAGCGATGGTTTTTCTTCCCGTAGCGGAAACCGGCTCCACAACAACTCCAGCAAACACACTCATGGCAGATCCTTAATGTGTAAGAATTTCCGTTAGATGACCCGCTTATTGATAACAGCCTGGAAAATAAAGAATATCACCTCTCAATACACGTTATGAAGGCCGCATGTCAACTCCCCATTTTCCGGCTTGGGATTTAGCCCATCAGACTCGGCAGAAACGTTGCGATCTTGGGAAAAAACAACAGCATGAGGCAGCATAACACCAGAGGAAGCAGCATGGGCAGCACCCCTTTGAAGATTTTCTCCAAAGGGACGTCCGTAGCCACGCCTTTAACCACATACACGTTGATGCCCACGGGCGGGGTAATCACGCCCATTTCCGTCACCAGAACGATGGTCACGCCAAACCAGATGGGATCGAACCCCAACCTTTCCACCACGGGAAAGAAGATAGGCACCGTCAGCATGACCATGGCCAGGGCGTCCATAAAGCAGCCGCCCAAAAGGTATACCAGGATGATCATGCCCATGATGGCCGTGGCCGGCAAAGGCAGGCCGGCGATCCATTCGGCCAGGGAGTATGGGATGCGCGTGATGGCCATAAACTTGCCGAAGACGATGGCGCCTGTGGCGATCATCATGACCATGCAGCTGATGCGGGTGGTGTCGCCCAGGGCCTTGACCAGGCCTTTCCAGTCTATCTGCCTTCTGATTACCGCGATGACCAGGGTGAGAAAGGCGCCCACTGCAGCAGCTTCCGTCGGGGTGAAAAAACCGAAGAACATCCCGCCCATGACCAGGGAAAAAAGAATCAGGGCCTCGGCCACGCCTATGAAAGAGAGAATTTTTTCCCTTAAACTGAAGGCCTCGCCTGCAGGGGCGATGCTGGGGTTCATCTTCACCCGGATGTAAATGGTCAAAAGAAAAAGCACGGTCAGGATGCAGCCGGGGACGATGCCCGCCATAAACAGCTTGCCGATGCTTTCCTGGGTGAGAATGCCGTAGACGATGAAAATCACGCTGGGCGGAATGAGAATGCCCAGGCTTCCGGCCGCGGCCACGGTGCCTGTGGCCAGGCCCATGTCGTAATTGTAGCGTTTCATCTCCGGCAGGGTGACCACGGCCATGGTGGCCGCGGTGGCGTTGGTGGACCCGGAAACCGCGGAGAAAGCCGCGCACGCGCCCACGGTGGCCATGGCCAGTCCGCCCGGCTTGTGCCCCACCAATATATAGGCGGAGTCGTACAGGCGGCGGCTGATCCCGGCCTGAAAGGCGATCTGCCCCATGAGTACGAACAGGGGGATGACGGTGAGGCCGTAGGACGAAAAGGTTTCGTAGATGTCCTGCCCCAGCATGGCGATTCCCGCCGAAGGGTTCACCACATAGGAGAATCCGGCGCAGCCCAGCATGGCCATGACAAAAGCCACGGGCATGCGGGAAAACAGCAGAATCAGCAGGATGACGATGCCCAGAATTCCGATGGTGGTCATGCTCATAATTTAATGGCCTTTCCTGCGTGCCCCAAAAAGGCCGTAAATAGAACGAAGCTGACCACAAAAAGGGAAACCCCGATGGCGTAAGCCACGGGGTACAAAGGCATTTGAAGGGTCATGGAAACCTGTCCGGCGTGCTGGTAGTCCCAGCCCATTTCCATAATCTTACGGGCCGCCAGAAAAAACACCACGCATCCCATGGCGCTTGTCACGGAATCAATGGCGTTTTGCAGCTTTTTGGGAAAGCGCCGGACTATAATGCTTACGGCCACATGCCCCTTTGCCATGGTGGTATGGGCCATGGCGAAAGCCACTGCAATGCCGCCCAGGTAAGCCACCAATTCGTACGCGCCGGGCACGGTCATGCGAAAGGTGCGCAGGACCACATCCAGGCATGTGACGATCATCATGCCAAAAACGGCAGCCCCCGCCACATAGTGCAGGACCGAGGCGAGGGCTTCCGATATTTTCTCCAAAGTTTTCATACAGCTAACATTCGACCTTCAAAAAACGCCTTATTCAGCCTTTTTGATGGCGTCGCGAATCTCCTGAACATAAACGGCCCCGTTGGGGACGCTTTCTGCGTATTTGGTGATGACGGGCTGAGCTTTCTCCGCCCACAGTTTATTCTCTTCCTCGCTCAGAGGAATGATCTCGTTGCCTTTTTCCAAAGTAAAAGCGCGGCCGGCTTCGTCGGCAGCATCCCATGCGGCGCCATGGATGTCAACATACTCGGCGCTCACTTCTTCCATAATTTTTTGGACCTCGGGAGACAGGGAGTTCCATTTGGCTTTGTTCATCACCACATACATGGCGGTGGTGTAGCCCACGGCGGAGCATTCGGTGGTGTAGTTGACCACTTCGGCCTGTTTCCAGCCCTTCAGGGTTTCGATGGGAGTGATGGTGCCTTCCACCACGCCGGTTTTCAGGGCTTCGTAAGCATCGCCCTGGCCCATGGCGACCGGAACGGCGCCCAATGCGGAGACCACTTCGGCGGAAAAGCCGGTGGAGCGGATTTTCATGCCCTTGAGGTCAGCCAGATTCCTGACGGGCTTCTGGGTGTGGAGCAGGCCGGGTCCATGAGCATGCACGTAAAGCAGCTTCACGTCTTTCAGGCCCTGGTCAGCGTGCTTCAGACCGAAATCGTTGGCCACGCGGCTGGCCACCTTGCCGTTGGGGTACCCCATGGGAAGGTCAATGGCCTGCATGACGGGGAAGCGGCCGCTGGTATATGCAAAGCAGGAGTTTCCAATATCGGAAATCCCGGAGACCACGCCTTCATAAACCTTGGGGCCTTTGGTCAGGGTGCCGCCGGCGAAAATGGTGATGTTGACGGCGCCGTTGGTGCGTTTTTCCACTTCTTTAGCCCATGCAATGGCTGCCTGAGCCTGGGCATGCTTCTCGGGAAGGAAAATGCTGTAGGTCAGGTTTACCGTCTTCCCGGCCATAGCCGGAACAGGACCCAACACCGCCAGAAGCAACGCCACAGCCGTCAAACACAGAACTATCCTCTTCATGTAGTTAACCTCCCTATTCCATCAGGAAAAAAAAGAAACGTGCAGCCCGCAAAGAACCCGCGGGGCTTGTTTTGGTACGCGTCTCCGTTCCCTTTGGAGGGACATCCCCACCCCCAAACGGCAAAGGAACTTGCTTATCGCACCCCTCGTAAAAAAGGTTATTCATACACCAGGAATCGTGGAAAAACAACAAAAATCAATAGACAACGCGCCTCAGGGAGCTTCAAAGGAAGGAGTTTTCGGGCTGAAAATCAAAATTTTCCAGGCAGCGCCGTTTTTACGGAACGGCGGCGAAGGGCCAGCCGCGCGGGTCGCGGCCCTCAAAAGGCCGAATGACGGGGAATCTGCAGACTATTAAGGGCATGTTCAGGCTATTTTGAATATTTTTTAAAAAATGGTTCTTTTCTGGTTGACAGCATCTCAAGAACGGTGCTACTTAGCGGGTCTCTTGCTTGCTGGGGCCGTTAACTCAGTCGGAAGAGTATCTGCCTTTTAAGCAGAGAGTCGCTGGTTCGAGCCCAGCACGGCCCACCACTTTTTCCTAAGGCCGAGCAAGAGAGAAAAACAAAAATGCGTCCCCATCGTCTAGCCCGGTCCAGGACACCGGCCTTTCACGCCGGCGACAGGGGTTCAAATCCCCTTGGGGACGCCAAATGAAATCAAAGGGTTACGGGAAACCGTAGCCCTTTTTTCGTTTCTACTGCGGGAAAAACTGCGGGGATTTCAAACAAAGTTTTTGACCTTATCCAGTTCCAAGAGGGCAACGGCCTCCCTGGTGTCCGTATAATTTCCCTCCACGTAAATCTCGGTCGTGGTCTGCTTCCGGTGACGAAGGACCTGCTGAACCTTTTTGAGCCCTACCTTCTGGAGATCGTTCAAATACTTGGCCACGGTATGCCGGATGTCGTGGAAACCGAAGGGCTCCACCTCAGCGCGTTCACAGAGGCCCTTGAGGAGCCTTCGTCTGGTCGTGAAGGGTTGGCCATGGTACGGGCTGGACTCATCCATATTGCAGAAAACATAGGGACTGGATGGCAACCGATTTTTCCACTGCCACTGGAGCAGGGAGTATAGATCGTTATTCATCCAGATTCTTTCATACACCATGGACCCATCGCGGCTTTTTTTCGTGCCGAGCCTGACCCACCGCTCCTCGAAATTGATATCATCCGCCCACGTCCAACGGAAAACCTCGGACTTGCGTGCGCCGGTATGCCAATATGCCCCGAGCAGAACACGATCCTGCCCTTGGGCCAGCATCATCACCTTCAGAATGTCCGCTATAGGGATCAACCGCCTATCCTTTTTCGTATGGGCCTTTTTTCGGATCGGTCCGGTGGGGTCGTGCATGACGCCGTATATTTCCTGAATCCAACGATAAAACGCCTTGATGTTCTTGCGGTCCTTGTTCGCGGCGCCATTGCTCTGGGCTTTTGCCCGCGCATTTAGAAACTCCAACACCTGTGGCGGCGATATGTCCATGACCTGGACATCACCCGTGAATTCGTAAAATCTTCGGAGGCAATAGGTCTTTTCCTGTAGGGTCTTTTTGCTATAGTTGAGCTGGCAGTCAGCCAAATATTTTTGGGAAAGCGCCCAGAGTGAAAGGTCGTTAGCGATCGAAGAAAACCTTCGGAGGTTCTCTTTCCTGCGTTCTTTTTCGGTCCTTACCCATTCCCTTGCCTGGGTTTTTAGCTGAAAGAATCCTTTTGCCTTTACCCTTTCCCCGTTCAGTTCGAACTCCGCTCTCCAACCCCATTTGGTCTTCCAGATAGCCATAGATCGCCCTCTTGGTCGTCCGCCATGACCCGCCCACCTTGACGCCGGGCAGCTTTTTCTGCCGCATAAGATGCCTGACGGTTTCGACACCGATAGATAGCTCCTCAGCGACTTGTTCAGGTGTCAATATGGCATTTTCGTGTTTCATGTCAATAAAAGTTTGATTTTATTAGTAATTAACGTCTTTTGAGTCTCCGTCCGGGCCATGAAAGACCTTGTCGCTTTTCAACTCACAAGCTCCAATGTTGGCATGGAGCTTTGCACATTTGCTATTCGGAACACTACTTCAAATCAAGGGGCAGATCAATTTATTTGTAGTAAAAACAGAATGTTGGTCACAACGCAATTTCTCGTTGATCCTGAAAAGGCGTTTTCCTATACAAACAAAAATACGGCGAAACTTTTCAAAAACGGTAACAGTCAGACGGCTCGGTTGCCCAAGGAATTTTAGTTCACGGGAGACGAGGTGTTGATCAGGAAGGTGGGCCGGAACGTAGTGCTCTCCCCAAGGAGGACCTGTGGAGTTCGCTTGTGCAGAGTCTGGATCTGTTCACGGAGGACTTCATGGAGGACCGGAATCAGCCGGGCCTGGACGAGCGGGAATTGCTGTGATGCAGTACATGCTCGACACCAACATCTGCATCTATCTCATCAAGAAGAAACCGGCTTGGGTGACCGCCTATTCCGGCACCCCGCCCTTATGCTTCCGCACGTTTACCGCCTTCCACTCCAGTAAGGGTACTCAGCCTCACCACCAGGTCCGCGTCATTTGTCAACAAAGCCGGGTGGATTTCCCCGTAATCCAGCAGCCGATCCAGGAACTCCATCTCGGCGTCGGTGAACGGAAACAGAAAGCCCAGAGCGTCCTTTGTTTCTTCCACCAATCTCCTGCCGTATTCCTCGGCGGTTTCCGCATCCTGGGCGGCGACGGTCCGCAGAGTGGGCGTCAACTGCCGGGCCAATTCCTTGGGGTCGAAATCCACGTCGTCCAGTTTCACGTGCCTCCAGTCCTTGCGATTCATGGCCCCGTAGGCAAAAAAGGCGGCGCGGACCTTTACCCTGTCCAGATCGAGGGACATCATTTGGTGGCAGTCGAACAGGTCCCGGGCCTGGTGCCTTGAGAACAGGGCCGCCAATTTCCCAGCCGCGATCTCATGCGCGTCCAATACCGGAACATTGCGGGCGGTCCATGAGCCAACAGTCCGGGAATCCATGAGGGACACCGGCCACAGGGGGATGCGGAACATGAAATTAAGGTCCACCTCCAGGTTGCCGGGCTGGCCAAAGGCACTCTGGTATCCCAACACCCATTTCCCGCCCGCATGTTCCTCGGGTAGGCGCTTCACGGTAAAGCCCTCTCTGGAAAAGACGGCGGTCAGTGCCTGCTCCATCTTCGGTCGGTCCTTCAACATTTCCTCGCGGCCAGGTTGGGCCACATAGTTGAG
>NZ_FQZU01000019.1 GCF_900142135.1 Desulfatibacillum alkenivorans DSM 16219
CCGGAGTGGAGGCGATGTTTTCCGAACTGGATCGCAAGACAGGGGCCAAGCACTTGCGGGTGCGGGGGCTGGAAGCCGTGCGATTCTGCGTGGTCCTGAAGGTTTTGGGGATGAACATTTTCCGGGCGACGCGTTACCGGAGGGCGAAAAATGGGGGCGGCCCCAGGTCAGGGGGCCTGAATCTCCCTGTTTTGCGCCTGCTTTTTCATTTCAAAGAACAAATTGTGCGCCTGTGGGAGAAGATGGGCTTGAATCCGGGTGGAAAACGGATTCGGATTGATATCCGCTGTTCATCGCCCCATTTCAGGCTGCAACCCGATTTTTAACTTTTTACCTGGGCATCATATATGACGCATCTTTAGAGAAAAACATTTTTTGTTGCTTATCCAGAGGGCGCCTTGGCATCAAGCGGCGTCTTGGTCAAGACTTCGCTCTTTCCTTCTTGGATCCGGCGCTTTCAACGGAAGAATATCCAGCGGGTATTCATTGCGAGCGTCTTTTCGGCCGGTCAGCAATGCCATCCGTCCCGCATCGGGAAGTTTCACTCCTTGGGATGACGCGTCCATATGAGAACCATTATAAAGGATGAATTTCAATGGGATAAACCTGTATGGAATTTAGACGCCCCCTATTTATGCAATATACACCCAACTCCCACAAAATGGAGTACTTTCGATATCTTTTTAAAACGCCTTCGGCTTCTTTTTCAAAGGAATGCATGGCATCAAGGGGGATGGAAAGCGTCGCCTCTCCTTGTGAATCAAAAACATTCCCGCGAAAGGAAAGAACTTCGCTCCCAAAAAAATTACGCCTTAGCTCCTTGCCGTTTTTTTCATAGGATTCATAACCCGCCAAGTGCACCGTAAAGATTTCCACCCTGCTCAAATCTCCTTGCAGTTTCCAATCCAGCTTAACCTTGTCGCCAAGGCGCAAAAAATCCGAATGGAGAATCAATGCCGCTTCCGTACTGAACCAGCTGAAAGCCTCTCGCGCTAGCAGGAGGGCGAAAACCGCCTCCGCCGCAAACAGGGCGAAAAACCAGAAAAACAGCAGGAGGTCGTCTTTGTTGAACCAAGCGTCAAACATGCCTAACAGGGTGTACCCAACCCCGCAGGCCAACGCCCAGAAAACGCCTGTACAAAACACCCTATCCATATTTCGGGGCTGAAAAATCAACTTGCCGTTTTTCTTTTTGGGCGCGCCTATCCTGACTAACATAAGTCCCCCATTCCTTATTTGAGATGGGCATTCTATGCTTCAACCATGGACCTTCATCTGTCTGTCAGTGATTATGGATGGATCTTGCGATGTTTAGCACGAAGCGGCGCCGGGGTAAATCCCTGACGGCATGTCATGCGCTTTTTTCTGCTTCCAAGGCGGCCCCAATATTCAGGCCTTGGGATCAGGATCATACCACATGCAGTGCTTTGCCCAAAAATATGCCCGGATTCCTAAAGATTTTTCGCCTAAAGCCCGATAAAACGAATACCATTAATATTCTCTTAGGGCGGCTGCTCCCGGGCTGCGGAAAGGAGACAAAAATTAAATAGGGAGGCTTTGGAGCCAATCGCGGTTCCAATGGGTTCCAGGCAACCAACAACCTTTTTCGGATTTAAAAAAAAGGAGGCAGCCATGGACAAACACCTTGTCAATTACGACACTCTCATCAAAGTCACCCGGGCCATTTCCATGAGCAAAGACCCGGAAGAAATCGCCATTCTGGCGGTCAACTCCATCAAGCGGGCCCTGTCAGTCAAGGGCGTCACCCTTTTCTTGGTCAACAGAAAAACCCAGGAGCTTGAAGTCGCCGCATCCACAGGGCTCAGCCAGGAATACCTGGAAAAAGGCCCCGTAAGCGCCATCCGCTCCATTGCGGACTCCCTGGATTCCGGCCCCATCGCCATTTACAACGTCACCGACGATCCCAGGCTCCAATATCCCCAGGAAGCCGTCAAGGAAGGCATTGCCTCCATTCTTTCCGTGCCTATTGAAATTCACGGCCAGGCCATGGGCGCATTGCGCGTGTACACCTCCGAGCCCTGGGAGTTTGTCATGGGCGACGTGAGCATGGTGCAGGCTGTGGGCCAGATGGTGGGCATGGCCCTGGATATGGCCAGGCTCACGCGCGGCTACAAAAGCAGCATAGAGGTCCTCAAAACCATGCGGGATCCCTCCCGCATGAAACCGCCCGTCATGGAGGGCTTTGAAGGGCTGCCCGTATGATTTCGCCGCCCCGGCGAACGGGGCTCGAACGCAACTCCGACTCCTTGCGGAGGCTGGAGAACCTGGACCGGCCTCCGCAAGACTCCTCTCCCAGGACCGTCCTCAAAGGCGCACGCCAAAGAACGATGGATCTCCGCTTGCGGTGTTGACGCTCTGTACAGATTATCGTGAATTCAAAGGAAAATTGATTTTTCGAGAGAAACGATGCGGATTGTATTCGTCTTTAAAACTTATTCAATATCCTGCGCACCAGCCCGACTTCGGGATCGTTTTGCCGGTATTTTTTCAAGCTGGCCATCATCTCGTTGATGGCGCCCGCCGCCGTTTCCCGCACTTCCTCCAGGACTTTGGGATCGTTCTCGCATCCTTTGTAGGGGGCCGTATCAATGGGTCTGCCAAAATAGCAATAAAAACGCTCCGGCCTTGGCAGCACGCTGAGCCCAAGCCCTCGGGCCAGGGGAGGAATGGCCTCCCCCTCCCTGACCAAATCCGGAAACCCGGAAATTTTGGACAGCAGCCTTCCCGGCCGGGATTTCATCACGTCCCCGCCGTCCAGAAATATGGAATAGGCGTAGTCCGGGCCCAGCGAGGCGATGGGGAGGATGGGGTATCCGTACTTGATCGCCAGCCGGGCGAAGCCGTATCGCTCCTTCCAGATGAGGTTGTGGATTTCCCCTTTGCGCCGGCAGACCTCCCTGCCCCCGCCCGGGTAGACCAATATATCGTCCCCGGCTTTCATGAGCCGCGCGCAGTTTTCGGGAGTCCCCTCCACCACGCCGAATTTTTCCAGAAACCGCCTCCACCCCGGAATTTTAAAATGAAAGCGGTCCCCCAGCCCGCGGGGGAAAACGCCGGTCTCCCGGTATAGGGCCACGGCGTACAAGGGGGCGTCCATGACTCCGTAGATGGTGTGGTTGCCGACGAACAAGTGCGGCTGGGAAGGGTCCACATTATCAAGCCCGAAAATCAGCGGGTTGAAATAGAGCCTGGGCAAGGTCTGCAGCAGGTGCATGGTTTCCGCGGACAAGGGCGGTCTGAATACATCTCTTTTTGGGGGCATCGCTAAACTTCGCTGTATCTGAAACAGTCCACAAGGTGATCGTTAACCATGCCCATGGACTGCATGTAGGCGTAGCATATGGTCGGGCCGACGAAATTGAATCCCCTTTTCTTCAAATCCTTGCTGATAGTCTGCGCCAAAGGGGTTTGGGCCGGAACCTCATCCATGGTTTTCCAGGCGTTTTTGATGGGCCTTCCGTCCACAAAATTCCATATATAGGAATCAAAGGACCCGAATGCTTCCTGAACCTTGAGAAAAGCCCGGGCGTTTTGCACGGCGGATTTGATTTTAAGGCGATTGCGGATAATCCCGGCGTCCTGGGCCAGCGCCTCCATCCTGGTTTCGTCGTACCGGGCGATTTTTTCGGGATCGAATGCGTCAAAGGCTTTATGATAGTTGGCCCTCTTACGCAGAATGGTAATCCAGGCCAAGCCGGCCTGGGCGCCTTCCAAAATCAAAAACTCAAACAGCCTGCGGTCGTCGTGGCAGGGCAGGCCCCATTCCAGGTCGTGATAGGCGATATAATCCGGGTCGTTCCCGGGCCATGGACAGCGTACTTTCATGAAATATTCCGGATTCAGAGGTAGTTTATTTTTCCGAGCAGAGTATTAACCAGCCGTTCAAACAGCTTCATTTCAATATCGGCCGGGGCGGGTCCTGTCAATACCGTATTCTGGGTATTCCGGGCGCGCATTCTAACAGTCGGCATTCCGGAAGCGGCCGCGGGTAAAAAGAATTTGGGAGGCAAGATTACACCTGGCTGTACCTGAAGCAATCCACTTGGTGGTCGTTGACCATGCCGATGGTCTGCATGAAAGCGTAGCAAATAGTGGGGCCGACGAAATTGAATCCCCTTGCCTTTAAATCCTTGCTGAGCACCTGGGCCAGAGGGGTTTGGGCGGGGGCGTCCTCCCAGGTTTTCCAGGCGTTCTTGATGGGAGTCCCGTCCACAAAGCGCCAGAGGTAGGAGTCAAAGGAGCCGAACTTCTCCTGAACCTTGAGGAAGGCCCGGGCGTTTTGCACGGCGGATTTGATCTTCAGGCGGTTGCGGATAATTCCGGAGTCCTGGGCCAGGGTTTCTATTCTGGATTCGTCGTACCGGGCGACTTTAGCCGGATCGAAAGCATCAAAGGCCTTGCGGTAATTGGACCGCCTGCGCAAGATAGTCACCCAGGCCAACCCGGCCTGGGCGCCGTCCAGAACCAAAAACTCGAACAGCTTGTGGTCGTCATGGCAGGGCAAGCCCCATTCCAGGTCGTGATAGGCGATTAATTCCGGATCGTCCCCGGTCCATGTGCAGCGTATTTTCATGTTTTTTTTGGATTCAGAGGTGGTTTGATTTTTCGGCGCGTTCAACCGGTTCCATTTTGATAACGGCAGGGGAAAGCTGTGTCAATATGATTGTGGGACTAACTCGGAGATGATTTTTTGATTTAGGGCATTTAGCAGGCGAGTGCTGGGAGCCTTCCCCTCCTGGCTTTGAGGGCGAGCAACCATGGTTTTCCCAAGAAGGAAAAGGCTCCCAAGATGAAATCAATTTTAGGTTTGCGGACTATTTTCCTTGATTGATGAAATCCGGCTTGGTGAACTCAGGGCCGGGGTAGTTGTAAAAGCCCTTGCCCGTTTTTGCGCCCAATTCCCCTTTGTCCACATAGGTTTTCAAAAAAGCGGCGTTTTCCTTTAACCTGGGGTCGTCGTCATATGTGGACCAATACTCGGTGATGTGGTGGCAGGTGTCCAGGCCGATGGAGTCCATGATGGCGAAGGGTCCCGTGTGGACGCCCATGACGCCCATCCAGGCGCGATCCACATCCTGGGGTTCGGCCACGCCGCGCGCCGCCAGGGATTGGGCCGCCCTAAGCCATTCGGTCAAAAGGGCGTTGAAGACGTAGCCCGGGCTTTCCTTTTTCAGGACGATGGAAACCAACTCCATCTGATCGCTAAAAGCCTTGACAGCCTCGATGGTCTCGGGCGCCGTGCCAGGGTGGGGCATGATGTCCACCACATTGTTAAAGGAAACGTCGTGAAAATGCAGGGCCGCAAATTTTTCCGGCCGCCCCGTGGCTTCCGCAAAGGCCGAGGGCAGCAGGGTGGAGGTGTTGGTCGTAAAAATGACGTGCTCGGGGCATAGTTCGTTGAACTGGGCGAAAACCTTGCCCTTCAGCTTGGGAACCTCGGGAACGGATTCGTTGATAATGTCCGCGCCTTCGGCGGCCGCGGCAGCGTCGCTGGTGAAGCTCATGCGCTTCAACGCAGCTTCCGCCTCTTCCTGCGACAGCTTGCCCATCCTCACAAAGCGCCTGCCCAGTTTGGCCGCCCTGTCCTGGGCGAAAGCCAGGCTCTCTTCGCTGATATCGTACACTGCCACGTCCAGGCCCTTGGTTGCGCACAAAAAACCGATCTGGTGCCCCATGGTGCCCGCTCCCAGAATCAATACCTTTTTAAATTCCATACCGCTCACCTTCTCTCCTTATTGGCCGTAATGGCCTTATTCTCTGCAAAGGCTTCCGCCGTCCACCGTCAAGGTCGCTCCCGTGGTGTAGGATCCGGCTTCGGAGACCAGATACAACACAGCCCCGGCCATTTCAATCGGCTCGGCGTGCCTGCGCATGGGCAGCGTCTTGGTGACGGATTCCTTCACGTCGTCGTCATCAAATAGGGCCTGGGCGAACTTGGTCCTGGTCAACCCGGGCAGCAGGGCGTTGACGCGAATATTGTCAGGCCCCAACTCCATGGCGTAAGCCCTGGTCAGCATAATGAGAGCCGCCTTGGTGATGGAGTAGATGCCCCGGAACTTGGCGGGGTTGATCCCGTTGACCGAGGACGTATTGACAATGGCGCCGCCCCCGCCTTTTCTCATAAGGGGCGCCGCATATTGACACATGAAAAAAGGCCCCTTGAGGTTGACGTCCAGAGTCTTGTCCCAAACCCCTTCGTTCGCCTGTTCCATGGGGCCGTAATAGGGGTTGGCAGCCGCGTTGTTCACCAGGATGTCCAGCTTTCCAAAGCGCTTGTCCACTTCCTGAAACAGCCCCTCTATCTTGTCCACGTATCCCATATGGCAGGGAATCACGTCCGCCTGGCCGCCTTTATCCCGGATGTCCCGGGCCACCTGCTCCAGGGCTTCGGCCTTCCGGCTGACCAGGATGCAGTGGGCGCCGTTTTCCGCCAATGTGTGTGCGATAGCCTCTCCGATTCCCCGGCTTGCGCCGGTGATCAGGGCGATTTTTCCTTCCAGGGAAAAGTTGACTGCCATGGGGGACCTCCCTTTTTGGTTGGGGTTTGTTGAGCAGCAAATTTCAGCCGGTACACGGTTATTCATTTTGGCGATGATTGTCAAGAAAAAACGAACGTTCGTTCTATTTATGAACGTCGAGCATACTCTTGCGGAACCATGCGACCCTTCATTCCAAACTGCTTTTTAATCTTGTTTATAGATCCGGCGGATGGCCGGATCGCGCACTACAAATATTTTTCGTGGGACTCGCCGGCCGCCTGGGTAAAGGCCATGTGGGTCCAGGAAACCTCGTCTCTGCCCAGGAGGTCGGGCAGATCGGCGTTCAGGATTATTTTCAGTTCCTTTTCCGCGGCCAGCTTTTCCAAGGATTGGGCCGAGCACGGATGCATCACCCTTTCATCGGGCGAGGGGCCGTGCCTGAGGGTTATGATCAACACGCCTTTTGAATCCAAAAGGTCTGCCAGGGATTCCATGGCGGCGGGCCTTTGGTCGGGAGACACATGAATCCATACGGCGTTAACCAGAATCAGGGCGAATTTTTCATGCAGGCTCAGGACTGTGTTCAGCAGGGGAAGGCTGTCGTCAATCCATCGGACCGAGGATTGAGGGTGAAGCGCCCTGGCCCTTTCCCTCATGGCGGCGGAAGGCTCCACGGCGGTCGCCTGATATCCCCTTTCCTCCAGCCAGGAGGCGTCCCTGCCCGATCCGGCGCCCACGTCCAAAACTTTGGCGCCCGGCCTGGGCAGCAGGTGCAGCCATGGGGCGTAGGTTTGTTCCGGGCTCACGCCCTCGTAAAAGGAGGCGTATCGGCCGGCGTTTTTGGAGTAGCCTTTTTCCATCTCCCTCCCTGCTTGCCGGAACTTTAACGCAATAGCGGCCGTCTACATCAATTCGTACCTGGGCCGTCGCCTTCTTCTATGAATTGACGGGCGTATTTTCTATATAAATGATAAAAAAGCACCCCCATGACCTCGTGGCCCCTCAGCGCCAGTTCCTGTTTTTCCTGGTTTTTTGTGTCCTCGGTGGCTTGGTGAAAGTCGTCGATGAGAATCTTGACGATATCAGTGAATTGCTTGCCTATGGCGGACATGGTGATCTCAGGATGAAAGCTGGATTTGCGGTTGATTCCGGATTTGGCCATGGCCACCATGACCTTTCCGATGCTCACATCATCCTGGGAATACACGCTTTCCCCATTTTCGGTCCTGGATCCGATCAGGTTCCATTCCTTCAACTTGGGCAGCCAGCGGGCGGCCAGGCCCGTGGCTTCCAGAAAAGCCTCATCTCCCTTGACCCCTGTGCCCAAATAATGCTCCATGGGCCGAAAAAATTCCATGCGCAGCTTCAGCATAGCCTGCTTGCTGGCGCTTCTGTGCTCCCACAACACCTTTTTGATCGTGGGCAGCGGAAAAAAGAAATCGTTTTGCAACTCTTTAATTAAATGAATCCGTTCCACATAACTCTGGTCATAATCGGCGGAGTTGCTCCCGGTTTTTTCCGGCTTGGGCAACAAGCCGGCCCGGATGTAATAATGTATGGTTTGTTTGGGCACTCCGGTGCATTTGACCAATTCGCTGATTTTCATAAAACCTGCCTCCCTGTAAAATAACCGGGGTTTTCACCCCAGAGTGAACGCTATACCGGAATGGGGCCTTCTTCGCAACCAACGCAACTGCAAACGGAGCGGCGTCCGGCTTTTACTGGGGGGCGGACGCCAAAAAAAACAGGTTTCGATAAAGTGGATCTGCGGGGGTATTTGCCATAAGAACCGAACACTTGCTCGCAAAAAAATACCTGGGTACAGCCTTGTTTTCAACGACTGTAAGCAAAATCTACTTGACAATGTATCCTACTGTTTATTAAAAATAAAGCAAAACTTTCGTATATGTTCACTAAACGTATAGTGAACATATACTCTATACAGTTCTATTTATTCCGTTTTCTGTTCTTGAAGCTCGTTTTTGCGGAATTGTCCCTATATATAAAGTCCGAAGCCGAACCTGATTTCCTTTTTAGGGTTTGGTCGCCATAAAATACAGACCTTCCCCCATCTGCAATTCCAGGAAGGTTAAGAGCCGGATACGGCTGGACGGGATTTACACATCCGGATAAATCCGGAGGCCCGTCCCAGGCGGGAAAAGGCGGAGGCCTTGTTTGACAAGGCCGGATGAGATCAGCCGGAAACGTTTCATTTCCTTGTTTCCACGGGAAATGTCGTCTTTAGAGCAGGATCTGAATTTATGTCCGGGCCCGTACCCTCCCCCTTACCGCCAGGGCGCTGTGCGCCCGAGGCGGTCCGCACCGGCAATAGATGTATTGTTGCATATAAGTCGCCCAAAAAATCTAAATTATCACGCTGGTGCGGTGGAGTGCGTGCTCGCCGGACAGGAGGCGTGGTTCACCCACACAAAATGAGGAGGGAGCTTATGAAATCATGCAAGATCATCGTTGTACTTATGGTGGGACTGGCGTTGTCCTGGGGGCTATTCCTGTCCACCGCAGCAGCAAAACCGATTAAAATCGGCATTTTGGGCCCCATGTCCTTCACTCAGGGCGAGGGGCACTGGAACGGCGCAACCATGGCCGCCGAAGAGGTGAATGCGGCGGGCGGCATTCTGGTGGGCAAGGAAAAACGGAAAATCGAACTGGTGAAAGTGGACACCAACGAGTTTCTGAGCATTCCGGACGCCACCAACGCTGCGGAAATGGCCGTGAGACGCCACAAGGTGGACTTTCTCATGGGCGGTTTCCGCACGGAAGCGGTTCTGGTCATGCAGGACATCGCCATGGAAGCCAAAAAGGTGTTCATCGGCTGCGGCGCTGCGCACCCCCAGCTTTGCACCCGAGTTTTGGACGACTATGACACCTATAAATACTGGTTCCGCCTGACTCCCATCAATTCCAGCTACCTGGGCAAGGTGGACTTTATTCTTCTGGGCACCGTGGGCCACATCATCAAAACCCAGCTGGGCGTGGAAAAAGTCAAGGTGGCCATTGTGGCTGAAAAAGCCGCCTGGGCCGACCCCATTGTGGCCGCCGCCCAAAAGGTGATTCCCGAAAAAATGGGCATGGAAGTGGCCGGCGTATGGCGTCCTTCCCCGGTTGCCACCGACTGCTCCGCCGAACTCTCCGCCATCCAGAGAGCCGGCGCTCACATCGTCTTCACCACCTTTTCATCCTCCGTGGGCCTGACCTTCGCCAAGCAAATGGGCGAACTCAAGGTTCCGGCCGCCCCGGTGGGCATCAACGTGGAAAGCCAAAAGACGGGCTTCTGGGAAGCCACGAACGGCGCCGGCAACTATGTGTTGACCATCAACACTTACGCTCCGGTGGCAATCAGCGATACCACCATCCCCTTTGTGACCGAATACAGAAAACGCTTCGGCGAAACCCCCAACTATACGGCGGGCACCCACGACGCAATCAAACTGCTCCAGGTGGCCATCGAAAAGGCCGGCTCCATAGACTCGGACAAGGTTGTGGCTGAGCTGGAGAAAATCGACTACACGGGCGCGGCCGGCAGGGTGGTGTTTGACAAGTCTCACGACGTAACCTGGGGCCCCCAGTACGTCACCTCCATCGGAACCCAATGGCAGGACGGGGAAATCCAATGCGTGTGGCCTTACAATTGGGAAGGCGTCACGTATGAAGGGTCCAAGCCTTACCAACTGCCCCCCTGGGTAGTGGAATACTGGAAAAAGTAGGACGATTTGCTTGTTTTTATCCGCCTTTCCCGGCCTTGGCGCCGGGAGGGCGGAGTTTATCAAAAACGAATCGAGCCGCCGCGCGAAGCCGGACCTTTAAGGCTTCGCGGGGAAGCTTGTGAGGTGATTTATGTTAGTTGATATTCTTATCGACGGCCTCATTAAGGGAAGTGTGTACGCCTTGCTGGCCATAGGGTTTTCCCTGGTCCTGGGCGTGGCGCGGATTATCAACATCGCCCATACCGCTCTTTACATGACGTCGGCGTACCTGATTTACGTTGGCACCAAAATAATGGGCCTGCCGGCCATATTATGCATGGTGACAGCCATATTTCTGACAATCCTTTTAGGGTTGCTCATTTACAATTTCTTTATCCGGCCAATCCAGGAGCACGAAGCCGCCATGCTCATATCCACCATTGCCGTGGGCATGATGCTCCAGGAAGTTTTTCTCATGATTTTTGGAGGTCACTACCTGGGCGTGGAGCCCCTCATTGGAGGTTACGCCACCATCATGGGAGTCAGGGTGACCAACCAGCATCTGCTGGCCTTGGGGCTGGCTATTATTGTTCTTGTGTCGGTTCGCTTTTTCCTCATGAAAACCCGCACGGGCCTGGCCATCCGTTCCACGGCCAACGACCGTGAAGTGGCCAACCTCATGGGAATGAACGTGACCGGCGTGGCTTTTGTTACCATGGCTGTTTCCGTTGGGCTCGCCTCCATTGCAGGGGCTATCGTGGTCCCGCTGGTGACGGTGGAGCCCACCATGTGGATGCATCCGCTGATTATGATGCTGGCCATCGTGGTGCTTGGCGGCCTGGGAAGCATCGAGGGTAGTTTTGTGGGGGCGTACATCTTGGGATTCGCCGAGTCCCTGGTTGTCTTTTTGCTGCCCAATGGTTCTTTTCTTAAGGATGCGGTGGCACTTACCATAATGATTTTGGTGCTGCTGGTCAGACCGGAAGGATTGTTCGGCGTATCCTTCGAGGAGGAGCGTTAGGATGCGTATGGTGGTTGCTTATATCCGCAGAGTATTCAAAATCCTGCGCGCTGAAGTGCTGGTGCTGCCCAGCCGGGTAGCTGTGCTGGTATTCATTGCAGCAGTTTTGGCGTTGCCCTTGGTGACTCAGGATTATTACATTCTGCGCATCATGATATTGACGTCCATTTTCGCCATTTTGGCGGCGAGCTGGGATTTGCTGTCCGGGTTTACCGGACAAATGAACTTCGGCCACGCACTATTTTTCGGGGTGGCCGCCTATGTAACGGCCCTGCTTAATCTCAGGCTAGGCCTGCCCCCTTATTTTTCCATTCCCCTGGGCGCCATGGGAGCGGTTTTGGCCGGCCTGATCATAGGCATTCCCTGCCTGCGCCTGAAAGGGTCGTACCTGGCTCTCACCACCCTGGCTTTTCCCATCATTCTTATGGGCCTCGTGTTCGCCTTTCCCGGCATCACCGGCGGGGAGCTCGGGCTTTCCGGCCTGAAAAAGCTCACCGGATCCCGCGTCGCCGACTATTACGTGACCAACGTTCTCATGCTGGTGCTGGGCGGAATCATGTGGAAAATCACGGATTCCAATACGGGAATCATCCTCCACGCCATCCGGGAGGATGAAGTCGCCGCCCGGGCGGCCGGGATCAACACCACCCGCTACAAGCTGCTTGCCTTTTGCCTGAGCGGTTTTTTTGCAGGAATCGCCGGCGGGCTTTACGCCCATTTCATGCGCCTTGCAGGCCCTTCCACATTGGAAGTAGGTCTTTCCTTTCAGGTGATTATCTGGTCGGTGTTCGGCGGCATGGTCTCCATCTACGGCCCTATTGCAGGCGTGTTCATCCTCAATCCATTCATGGAAGTGCTCCGGATTTTCCTGGACAATTTTCCCAGCCTTCCGGAAATGCGGATGTTCATTTTCGCCGCCCTGGTTCTTCTTACGCTCCGGTTCATGCCCGAGGGGCTGATTCCCTGGCTGCGGGACAAGGTGGAGTCGGAATGCCCCAGGTGCAAAGTGCGTAATGTATTTTTCCGACGAAGTTGCCGAATATGCAACGCCGAAATGACATGACAAATATTGATCCCCATACCTTAGAAATAGGGAGGTAAGTTTAGATGGACGCAATGCAGGCATATTTATCCAAGCCGTGGTTGCAACATTATCCGGAATCGGCGCCGCACACGATCGATATTCCGGAGGTTTCCGTCCCCGATCTTTTCAACCAGGTGACGGAAAAATTCGGCAAGAAGACCGCGGTGAATTTTTATGGCAGGAATATCAGTTATAAGGAGTTGAAAGATCAGGCGGATCGCTTCGCCGCGGCCCTGGATTCCATGGGAATCAAAAAGGGGGACCGGGTCGCCCTGTACCTTCTTAACTGTCCCCAATTCATCATTTGCTATATGGGCGCGTTGATGATCGGCGCCGTGGTCACCCCGGTCAGCCCGGTTTACAGCAGCAGCGAGGTGCGCCATCAACTCACGGACAGCGGCGCCAAGGTGATTGTTTGCCAGGATTTTCTCTACGACAATGTGGTCGAAGCGGAAGTGGAGCTGGAAAAAATTATTCTGACGGGCGTCAATGAATATTTGCCCAAGCTGAAGAAGTTCTTCAGCAAAGGCATCTTGGGCAAGGCGTACGGCGGCGTGGAAGCCCCGGACTCGGCGACCATGGCCGACCAGGGTTTGATCAGCCTCCAGGATCTGCTGAAAAAGCACTCCCCCAACCCGCCCAAGGTGAAAATCGACCCGGTTAACGACCTGGCCGCCCTGCCCTACACGGGCGGCACCACAGGCCATCCCAAGGCAGCCATGATCAGCCATTACACCATTGTGTCGTGCCAGGCTCAGGCCATGGAGTTCTGGGGCCACCTGCTGGAAGAGGGCAACGAAACCGTCATCGCCTTTTTGCCCTTGTTCCACATTTACGGCCAGGTGATCATCATGTTGACCGGCCTGGTGCACGGATTCAACCTGGTTCTGTTCACCACCCCGGATCTGGACAAGATTCTCAACGCCATGGACCAGTATCAGGCCTCGGCATTTTACGGGGTCCCCACCCTGTTCGAGTACCTGAAGGAATACGACAAAACCAACCGGGTGAACTGGAAAAAGCTCAAGCTGGTGGTTTGCGGCGCCGACACCCTGCACGACACCACCGTGGACGACTGGGAGCGCCGCACGGGCAGCCAGATCATCGAAGGCTACGGCATGACCGAAACCGCAGCCGCCAGTCTGGCCAACCCGCCGCACAGGCCGAAAAGAGGCTCCTTTGGAATTCCCTTGCCCAATATCACGGCGGCTATCATCGACGTGGACGGAACCGAAGCCATGCCCGTGGGTGAAGTCGGAGAACTGATCCTCTCCGGTCCCAGCATCATGACCGGCTACTGGCAGCGGTCCGACGAGAACAAGGATACCATGGTGGAACTCGCCGGCATGACCTGGCTCAGGACCGGCGACCTGGTAAAAATGGACGAGGAAGGGTATTTCTACTTTTTCGACAGAAAACGCGACCTCATCAAATACAAGGGATACTCGGTCTTCGCCAAGCACGTGGAGGAGGTCCTGTACGACCATCCCCAGGTCAAGGCCGCCGGCGTGGTAGGCGTTCCCAATCCCAAAGTCGGCCAGATGATCAAGGCATATGTGGTGCTCCAGGCGGAAGCCCGGGGAAAAATTTCCGAAGAGGAAATCACGGAATACTGCAAGACCAAACTCGCCCATTACAAAGTGCCCCAGATCATAGAATTCCGGGGCGAGCTGCCCAAGACCGACGTGGGCAAGGTGTCCAGACGCGAACTTCGGGAGGAAGTGGAGGAAGCCTAAAATGGCCCAATCTTTTTTGGAAGTAAAAAATCTGCGCAAGGAGTTCGGCGGGCTGACGGCGACCAATGACGTGACTTTCAGCATGGGCCGCCGGGAGATCATCGGCCTTATCGGACCGAACGGGGCGGGCAAAACCACCCTGTTGCGCCTGATCAGCGGCATACTCAAGCCCACGTCCGGCTCCATCAAATTCAAAGGCAAGAACATCACCGGCGCAAAAACCTGGAACATTGTGAACATGGGCATTGCCAGCACGTTCCAGAACATGCGCCCGTTCCGGCGTTTGCCCATCGTGGCCAACGTCATGGTGCCCTGCCTGAGCCCCAGAGCCATGAAACGCGGCGAATGGGTGAAAAAGGTGGAAGCCAAGGCCATGGACGCCCTGGAGTTCGCGGGCATATCGGACATGGCGCTGGAAAAGGCCTCCACCCTGTCCCAGGGGGACCTCAAGAGGCTGGAAGTGGCCAGGGCCGTGGCAACGGACCCGGAACTGCTTATTCTTGACGAGCCTTTTGGAGGCCTTAGCCCCGCGGAAACCGAGCTGATGGCCAAGTCCGTGGCCCGGCTTCACAAAGGCGGGCGCTTCGGCCGCCTGCACAGCGAAGGTCCGGCCATGATCATCATTGAGCACAAGCTGCAGCAGCTCATGAAAATCGTGGATCGCATCATTGTGCTGAACTTTGGAACCATACTGGCTGACGGCCCCCCGGACGTGGTGGTCAAAGACCCCAAGGTTATTGAGGCCTATCTGGGAGATGGAGGAACAACGTGCTCTTAGAAGTTTCCAACCTGACTGTTTGTTACGACAGGGCCGTGTTGATCAATGACGTCTCCCTCAACGTGGATGAGGGAGAACTGGTCAGTCTCGTGGGCCCGAACGGCGCCGGCAAAACCACCGTACTCCGCGCTATCACGGGGTTGGTGGCCTGGGATAAAATGACCCTTAAGGGGACGTCCCAGGGGGACATCACGCTTAAAGGCAAGGTGATGTTCAACGGTAAGGATATCTCGAAAACCCCGGCCCATCAAATCGTAAAAATGGGGCTTGTCCACTGCCCTGAGCGGCGCAGGCCCTTTAAAGAATTAACCGTTAAGGAAAACCTCATGGCCGGCGCTTTTCTCCATATGAAAAAAGCCGACCTGCAGGACGAACTGGACAAGGTGTTCAAGCTGTTTCCGGTCCTGGGGGACCGTTTGAACCAGGTGTCCGGCACCCTGTCCGGCGGCGAGCAGCAGATGCTGGCCGTGGGCAGGGCTCTCATGTCCCGGCCCAAGCTCCTGCTTATTGACGAGCCGTCCACTGGGCTGGCGCCCCTGATGCGGCAGGAGGTTTTTAACAAAATCGCCGAAATCAGGTCCCTGGGCATCACCATCATGCTGGTGGAGCAGGAAGTGGCCTCGGTTTTCGGCATGGCCTCCAGAAGCTACGTGCTTTCCACGGGCAAGATTATCGCCCAGGGCGCATGCGACGCCCTGCTGGAAGACGAAATGATCCGCAAGACCTACCTGGGCCTGTAGGGCCCGGCGAACAACAACCCGTCTTGTAAAGGCCACTACCGTCCCCCCGGAAAAGGACGCTGGATCCCGGCTAGCGGGCCGGTCCTGAAAAAAGGACCGCCCCTTGCCGGGATGACGGCCTCTCCCGCCTCCTGCAATTTCATCGGGCGATTTAGGCCCTATTTGGTTGGGTTTCGCAAGCTCAACCTACATCGCGGTTGCCAAGGTTGGGTTAAGAAATCCGGCTTCCAAACATCACGCGGCCATAGCTGTTTATGGCCTTCAAACCCAACAAAAAAACGCCCCAATTGATCCATAAAAAAACAGCCCGCAAAACGCCTTTAAAAGCGTCCTGCGGGCTGAGTTATTTTAGATTTTTAGTATGGAACGCGGCTTTCCTTTATTACTCCGTTCCCGGCACGGTCTGGGTTAAAATCGCCAGGCCCGACTCCTGCATTTCCCGTTGCAACTCCAGGTTCGCGTTTAGCACCGCCGATTGCTCCGGGCTTAAAAGGCCGTCCGTCATCTGACTGATTTCATGATGATAGGTCGCCAGGTCCCCGGTCCTTTCAAAGGCGATTTCCGGGTCCTCAAGCACTTGGGCGAACCCCTGGGGAGTGCGCGTGGATTGCAAAGACGGATAGTCCTGAATTTGCTGCACCATCAGCTCCAGCAACTGCTCTTCGTACACGGCGTTTAGCGGGACGCCGGCGTCCTTTTCGGCCAGCACAGCCAGTTGATGCTGTATGCGGGCCATGCGGACATCTTCAAAATCCTGATAGACCTGATTCAGCTCCTCCCCCAAAGTCTGGGCGATGGCGGCGTCCAGAGGCTGGACCACTGCGGCTGCCTGTTCCGCCAGTTCGGCCCGTTGGGTTTCCGTCAAATCCCGGGAGAGAAGTTGGACAATGTATTCGTTGGCCGCGGCCTGTCTTTCAATAACCAGAGCGCGGAATCGCTCCGCAGTTTCAGGCGGAAGGTCGAGGAGTTCGTCCAGGGCGTTATCCAGCATATTGGAGGCCGCCCTGTGGCGTGTCCGCAAAATGCTTCCCTGTTTCATTTTTTGTATGGCTTGGACTTCTGCGGAATTGGGAGGAGGAAAGGCGGGAGGCTCAACTCTTCCTGCTTCCGGAAGGTCTTGAATCTGCTTTTCAAAGGCCTCCACCGCCGCCTGGTAATTCCGCCCCTGATTCAGGCGGCTTTTCTCCTGGGAAACATTGTCGGGAATGACGGGCAAACGGGCTTCGTCCAGCAATGCTTCCAAACGGTGCACTTTTGCGGATAACAGTTTGACCTGCCTTTGGGCTTCTCTCAGCTTTTCATGCTCGAAATAATTGAGCCAGGCCAAGGCGATGATCACCAGAGTAACGACAAAGCTGATCTTCCTGGATCGCATTTTAGACGCATCCTCAAACGCAGGGAACGCAAGTATGTCATGTAAGGGAAGGGGCGGGGATTAATCTTCGGGCTCCGCCCACACAATGTGGCTTTTGTTGATGAACAAGACCTTGCCGGAGCATCCTCGATTCTCACAATTGGTGAGAACGATAAACTGGCTCTCCCCCTTGGTGAAGAGGTCGGAGACTCTTTCCTTAATGCCTATGTTGACCTCGCCCATGAGGGTGGATCCGTCAGTCGTCCGGACCGTGATGCGCCTATAGTCCTTTTTAAAGACATCCATCCTGGCTTTTTCATATAGCTTTTCCGGCGGCACGATCATCACCTCCATTGCATCTCATGATTAGGTGTGTGAAGCGTTATGTTGAATTTGACCATAAGCGGGGCCGGTCTGTCAACCCGGATTATCCGTTAATATGCCTGAACTGTGTGCAATTTCACTAGGGCGCCAGCATTTGGCATTCAGGCGCTTGGCCTTTTGCCAATTGGATAAGGGCGCCGGCCGACGAACGGCTCATTGCGCAGTTGACGACCAGGGTTTTTCCGGCCATGGCCGTTCCTGCGTTTTCATGGATGTGCCCGCAAATGCACACCGCCGGTTCGCGTTTTTTAATCAGGGAAGCCACGCTTTTTGAGCCAGCATTGAACTTGCCCAAGACCTTGTCCGTCACGCCGTAAGGAGGCGGATGCACCACCAGGACGCAACCCGGAGTCAGAAGATTGTCCAGACGCCTGACAACGTCTTTTTCAAACAAGGCCAGCTTGGACCGAAACGGAATGGGAACCGTCCCTCCCGCGCCCACGAAGGTCGCGCCTTCCAGCATGGCGGTTTTCAGATGCAAATCCTCCACGCCGGGCGTTTTTGCTGCAAGCTCTTGTATGGATTTTCCGTCCGTATTGCCTTTTATGACAAAAACAGGCAGCCCCAGGGAGCTCAGGGTCTGCATGACATCCTGGGCGCCTTTGCCCATATGGCTGGACAAATCGCCGGCGGCGATCAGAACGTGGGGCTTTTCCCGCTGCACGGTTTTTTTTATGGCTTCCAGATGACCGGGGTTCCCATGGATGTCGGCCACGGCGTATATCAGCATGGATCTCCTATTTGGACCACATCTGCTCCAGGTGGTCTTTAATTTCAAAAAAATCCTGATAAGGAATATATTCCAAATTGTTTTTATCCATGTATTTGGCGAGGCTCGCCCGGGCGAAAACCGTCTGGGCGGCCAGCCCCATATTCAGGTCCGTAACGCCGTCTCCGATGGCGATGCTGTGCTTGTAATTATACATGCCCATCACCTTGGCCTTGGCCATCAGTTCGTCGCCCTCCTCAAAATCCGCCAGCACCCTCATGTTGGGTCCGTCCAGATCCAGGGACAGGGAGTAAACGCCCGCCAAACGCTTGGTCAAAGGCCCCAAAATGGCCTGGGCCATGACATGCAGCCCGCCGGAAACCAGGATGAAGGGGACGCCGCGTTTGTCCAGAAAGTCCAGGAACTCCACGAATCCGGGCCGGATTTCCTTACCCTGGCAAAAGTCGATGATATCCCCGTAAGCGCTGGACGGAAGGGATTCCACAAGCATGCGCACCCCTTGAGCCAGAGTGGCCTTGCCTGCGTAAATCTGCTCCAAAACCTGCCGGGCCTTGTCCGGAACCATCTCCATAAGCATGGTGGAAAAGGTTTCCTGAACGGTAATGGTGCCGTCAAAGTCGCAAAACACTATATTGTCGTATTCTGGTTGCATGGACCTTCCAATGGCAGAAGCACGGTGAACCGGCTTCCCTTTCCCACTTCGCTTTCCACGGAAATGGACGCGCCCATGGAATCCAAAATTCCTTTGACGATGGACAGCCCCAATCCCGTGCCGGTGATAAAACGGGTCTTGTCGTTCTTGACCCGGTAAAACTTGTCAAAAATATTCGCCAAGTGCTTTTCTTCAATGCCAAAGCCCGTGTCCGCCACCGTCACTGTAATGGCCGTTTCGTCGCCCCCTACCTCCACGGTTACGGAGCCGCCCTCGGGGGTGTAATTGATGGCGTTGGCGACCAGGTTGCCGAAAACGCTTTCCAGGGCCATGGGGTCCACGCGCATCTTCGGCAGAGGGGAAGCCGGCAATGTAATTCCCAGCTCCTGATTTTTCGCCTTGGCCTTGGCCTGCATAAAATCCACAATGCTGGATAGCAGCTCCTCCACCTGCAAAGGAACCTGCTGCTGCGCCACGTTGCCGCACTCGATCCGGGACACGTCCAGCAAATCGCCTATAAGGTCAATCAGGGACTGGGTTTTGTCCTTGGCCCGGGACAACAGATATTGTTCCTGCTCCGTGGCTTCGTCAACCACGCCCTGAATGACCAGGGCCAATTGCTCCCTGATGGTCGCCAGGGGAGATCGCAGCTCGTGGGACACCTTGGCCACAAACTCGGACTTCAGGCGATCCAGCATTTTCATGGCCGTGACGTCGTTCAACACCACCACGGCGCCCAGACATTCCCCGTCTTCACTTAGCACGGGTCTGCCGCGCGCTAAAAGATATTTATCCTCGGACAGGGCGAATTCCACGGCGGGCGCCTGATCCGCATCCGAAAACTTCCCCTGGGAAATTTCCATGGCCAGATTGACCACGCCGTCATCCGGAACATATTCGTTCATGGATTTGCCGGGTTGCGTGTCAGGAGGCAGGCCAAGATGACGCAGAAAAGCCGGGTTCATGAGAACCACCTGGCCTTCCGAATTGGTGACCACCATTCCGTTGGGCAGGGCTTCAATGATGGTGCGGACGCGGCTTTGCTCCTTGCCGAGATCGGCCAGAGTCCGCTGGCGTTTGGCCTCCAGCTCCAGGGTTTCCTGGCGAAGGCGCAGCTTTTCAATGGCTCTGCCTGCCACAATCCGCAACTGGGCGGGTTCAAAGGGTTTGGGTATAAAGTCGTAAGCCCCTTGCTTCATGGCTTCAATGGCGGTCTCCACCGTGGCGTAGCCGGTAATCACAATGACCAGGATGTCCTGGTCCTTTTCGTGAATGCGGCGCAGGACCTCCATGCCGTCGATTCCCGGCATTTTCAGGTCCAAAAAAACGATGGAAGGCCGCCACGTCTCCATGATTTCCAGGGCCTCCTCCCCGCGGGAAGCCTTTTGCACCTCGCAATCCATACGGATGAGGATGCGCTCGCACCCGTCCCGAATGTCCTTCTCATCGTCAACGACCAGAATTTGCATGATTTCCTGACTGTTTTTCATAGGCTGACCTTATTCATCCGCGCCGTCTTGGTCCGAGTCAAATTCCAGGGGCAGCTCGATTCTAAAAACCGCCCCCCCGTCATGATTGTTTGACGCCATAATCCTGCCGTGATGGCTCTCTACGATTCCATACACCAGAGAAAGTCCCAAGCCAGTTCCTTTGCCTTGCTCCTTGGTGGTGTAAAAAGGCTCGAAAACATGGGGCAGAACGTCCTCGGGTATGCCGGGGCCGGTGTCGGATATTTCAATGGCGGCGATCTTCCTATCGGGGATGCGGTAAGAGGTGATCCGCAACTCCCCCCGTCCCTCCATGGCCTCGGCCGCATTCAAGATGATGTTCATAAACACGTGGTTAAGCTGCTGAATGTCCGCCGGAACCGGCGGCAAATCCTCCGCCAGATTTTTTACAATAGTGATGTTTTGGAAGACGGACTGATTTTCCAGCAAAAACAAGGTCCGGGATATGGCCCGGTTCAGGTCGTGAGGCCGGACTTCCTGACGCGTCTGACGGGCGAATTCCAGCAATTCCTTGACAATGTCCCGGGAACGCTGGGCGTCGTCCAGAATGCGCTTGAGATCCGCAACCGCGCCTTCCGGCAGTTCGTATTCCTCCAAGATCAACTGGGCGAACAAGATGATGCCCCCCAATGGGTTGTTCAATTGATGGGCCACCCCGGCGGCCAGCTTGCCCAGGGATGCCATTTTCTCGGCTTGCAAAAGCTGCACCTGGGTTTTATGCAGCTCCTGCCGGATTTCCAGGGCTTGGCGCATGTCGTGAAAAAAGCCGATAGTGGCCACTTCGCGTTCGTTTTCGTAAATAATGGAGGCGTTCAAACGGATGGGCACCAGGTCTCCGTTTTTGCTCACCACGTCCACGGGATAGGATTTGAGCTTGCCCTTGCCGCCGTATTCGTCGGAACGCAGCTTGGCCATGATATTCTTGGCGCCGTCGCCGGGATAGACGTCCCGGATGTCCATTTCATACAGGGCGTAATTCCGGTCGAACCCGGAGATGTCGGAAGCGGCCTGATTAAACACGATGATCCGGCCGGTTTTGTCCGCGGCGATAACCCCGTCCACGGAGCTGTTGATGAGGTTGTGCAGAAAAGCGTTGGTGCGCTGCAACTGGGCCTCCAGGCCGCCCAGCGCAGGCACGTCCAGATCCAGCACCAGGGAGGCTTGTATTTCTCCGCCTGGCTGAATGGGCAGGGCCCGCAGGCAGGAGTCAATGTCCGGCCCCACAAACTCGTCGCCGGAAACGGAAGCAGCGTTTCCGGAGCTGAAAACCAGCTTGGCCGGGCATTGGGCGCAGGGGGAGTCTTGATTGTGCAGGACTCTGTAGCAATGTTTGCCGATGAGCGGCTCATCAAAGCGGTCCTGGACGAACTTGTTGGTCCCCAGGATGATGTAGTCCGGTGAGATAACCACCAGTTTGCGTGAAAAGGCGTCCACCCCGGCAAGCAGGGCGCGTACTTCTTCGTCCGATCTCTGCATGGTTCTCCCCCCTGAATGGTATTTCCGAAATATATGCGGCCGAAATTAGGATCCAGGAACTCGTTTATATTGTTACCATCAGGGGGCTTTAGGAGCAAGAACAAAGGCGGAATTAACGGGAAAAACGACCCCCTCCTGCAATGATTAACCTAGGATGGACTTGGCTCCCCACAGATTCCGCCTTTCGCCGGGCGCTACACCTTCATGAGCCACCCTTTGCCCATGGCGGTGGCCCCGACTTTGACAGCGGAGAGAAACCGCGATTGCAGGGCCTCGCTCAACAGGGCGCGCTTGACCGCGGGCATGCGCAAAAAGCCGCCCAGGATGCCCCGCATGGCCCGGTGGGTGATCTTGGTGGGATCGTCGAACAACTGGAACTGTGCCGTTCCTTTGTCCAGGGTCTGGAGGATCACCCGCTCAAAGGTGGTTTCCGGATGAATCACCCGTTGCTTGCGTTTTTCCAGCTTCAAGGCTCCGGGCTTGCAGGACAAGGCGCAGACGCCGCAGCCCAGGCAGATATCCTCGTCTATGATGGGCTTTTTCTTCTTTTTGCCCTGGCCTTTCACCGGTGCCAGGGATATGGCGTTGATGGGGCATGCATCGGCGCATTTGCCGCAGCCTAGGCATGCGTCGTCGTCCACCTCGGCGATGCAGGACGAGGTCACCAGGGTGTTGGGATATCCGTAGGTGCTGATGCCGTTCAGCATGGTGCAGCAGCAGGCGCAGCACTGGCAGATGAACCGGGGCCGGCGCTGTACGTTGTCGGAGTTGAGCACCAGCCCCCTTTCCACGGACTGGGCGAGCAGGTCCAGGATTTCCCCGTGGCTGGCTTCCCTGGCTAACCCGTGGCGCACCGCGTACCGGGCGCCCACGCTGAAGGAAAGGCACAGCTCCAAGGGGTGGTCGCACTCCTTTTTTTTCAAATGATGGGTCTTGTGCCGGCATGAGCATACGCCGATGCCGCAATAATCCTGCTCCTTGACCAGGGCGGAGGCTTTTTCATAATCCAGAATTTCCGTATAGGCCTGGTCGGACAATGCCTCTTCGTGCGGCATGGTCCGCATGAGGGAGACCTGGGAGTCGGAATGAAAATTGGAGAAAAAGAACAGGTCGTCGCCCATCATGTAATCGTGCAGGTATTTGGAAACCGTTTTGAAGTCCAGATCGTCGTTGACCCGCATCATGGTGAACTCAAACAGGCCGATGATCATGGGCGAAGGCATGTAGTAATAACGCCCGTTGGCGTGAATGTCGATCACCAGGCCCTTGTCGGCCATGGACTCGATCACCCTTTCAGCGCGGGCCGGGTCGCACCCCGTGCACTTGGCGATGCGGTGGACGTCGGCGAAGGAGTATGGCATCTTGACGATGATCTCCGCCTCCTCCTCGGTATACAATTTTTTCAACACGGTCATGAGCGCTTTGTTCTGGGGAACCCGCACCCACAGGCTGTCCATTTTCTCGCCAAGCTGCTCGTATAAATCCCTAACCGCCAAATGCCCCATGTTCTTCCCTCCCGCTCCTCAGGGCGTCAAAGCCCGTGATGTACCTCCGGCCCGTGTATTCCATAAGACCCTGGACGTCCTCGTCCCGGGGGTCCGGATACACGCCGGCGTTCACCAAATGTGCAAGGCCGTGGGCGTACACCCATCCCTGGTGAACGAATTTTCTCACTTCCTCTTCAGGCAGCCCTTGGACCAGCGGATACGCCGCCAGTTTCTCCACCAAGGCCGACAGGTTCTTTTCCATAAACTGCTTCAACAGGCCCGCGTTTTCCTCGCAGCAGATGCACCGGAACAAATGCTTTTCATCCCGGGCGAAAAGCACGTAACCCAGTCCCATGTCGATGAAGACGTCTCCCGTCCTTGGCGTGGACTCGTATTTCAGCAGAATTTCCAAAGCCCGGGCTGCAATGGCGTCCTCCAGATCCTTTCGGGATTTCAGGCAGGTGTGCACCGGCATGGTGGAGCACCCGAGCCTTTTGGCCACCCCCCGGGTGGACAGGGACTCCATGCCCCCGGTTCTGACCACCTCAAAGGCGGCGTTCAGGATCTGTATTTTAGTGAATTTTGACTTGGGCGGCATAGCAAGCCTTTGGGTTGAATTTTTCCACGCCTGGGCGATATATAACAGCCGTTATTTATACTGTCAACATTTTTTTAACAATCGGTAAAGAATGCCTGATTCCCAATTGGTTTTTTTAGCGGGCCCCCTTTTTTAAGGGGATTCCGCTTGTAATTTTTCGCGATTCTTCATCATTTTGGGTTTGAATGACGGATTTCGCTTGACCTTAAGTTTCACCCGGTTCATAGTACTTATAGAGTGGAGAGGGATTTATTGCCAGGCGCTATCATAGGCCTGCCTGAACCTTGACAGCGTCGGCAAGGTTCAGGAGGCTGAAGCCGTTATGTCTAAATCGCCCAACGCTCAATCCTCGTTATTCCATCAGTGCTCCTGGATATTTTTCAGCATAGACAAAACTTCGGTTTTTACCAACATGGCGAAAGATAACCATTTTCTGTACGGGACTCGCGTCTACTGAATCCTGGTATCCAAGAAAGGAGCAAAGTATGGACAAAATTTTACGAATCGACATGGGCGCCGAAGGCGGCCCCAAACTCGCTGAAAGCCCGCTGGGAGAATACGAAGGCCTGGGCGGCCGGGCCATGACTTCGGCGGTAGTGCTTAAGGAAGTGCCCGCCGACTGCCATCCCTTAGGGGAGGAAAACAAGTTCGTCATTGCTCCCGGCATGTTGAGCGGGACATTGGGCGCGCAGACCGGCCGGATTTCCGTGGGGTGCAAAAGCCCGTTGACCGGCGGCATCAAGGAAGCCAACTCCGGCGGCCAGGCGGCTCAGGTGCTGGCCAGGCTGGGCTACGCAGCCATCATTCTGGAAGGCAAGCCGGCTGACGGCTCCTGCTACAAGATCGTGATCAACAAGGACGGCGTTTCCATAGCCGAGGATAAATCCCTGGCCGGATTGGGCAACTACGCCCTTGTGGATAAGGTGAAGGCGGAATACGGCGACAAGGTGGCCACCATCTCCATCGGCCCCGCCGGCGAAATGAAGATGGGCGCTGCGTCCGTGGCTTTTTCCGACATGGAAATGCGGCCCACCCGCCATGCGGGCCGCGGAGGCGTAGGCGCCGTCATGGGCGCCAAGGGCGTGAAGGTGATCGTCCTGGACGACACGGACATGCCCCGCCGCCAGGCCAAGGACGTGGAAGCCTTCAAGGACGCCAACAAACGCTTTGTAGCGGGCCTGAACTCCCACCCGGTCACCAGCCAGGGCCTTCCGGCTTTCGGCACCAACGTTCTGGTGAACGTGGTGAATGAGGCCGGCGGCTTCCCCACCAAGAATTTTAAAACCGGCCGTTTTGAAGGCGCCTCCAAGATCAGCGGCGAGACCATGGCCGAGCAGACCGCTTCCCGCGGGGGCGTGGTCACCCGCGGATGCCACAAAGGCTGCGTGATCCGCTGCTCCGGCGACTACACAGGGCCCGACGGCAAATGGCTCACCAAGCAGCCTGAGTACGAAACCGTATGGGCGCACGGCGCCAATTGCGGCATCGACGACCTGGACGTCATCGCCAAACTGGACCGTATTGACGATGACCTGGGCCTGGACACCATTGAAATGGGCAACGCCATCGCCGTGGCAATGGACGCAGGCCTGGCCGAATTCGGCGACGGCGAAGCGGCGCTCAAGCTCATGGACGAAGTGGCCAAGGGCACGGCTTTAGGGCGCATCCTGGGCGCAGGCGCAGGCGCAGTCGGCCGGATGTACGGCGTGGAAAACGTGCCGGTGGTCAAAAACCAGTCCCTGCCCGCTTACGATCCCAGGGCCGTCCAGGGCATCGGCGTGACCTACGCCACCAGCACCCAGGGCGGAGACCACACCGCAGGCTACGCCGTGGCCACCAACCTCATGAAGGTGGGCGGCGACGTGGATCCCCTCAAGCCCGAAGGCAATGTGGAGCTTTCCCGCAACCTGCAAATCGCCACGGCGTCCATCGACGCCACGGGCATGTGCCTGTTCATCGCCTTCGCCATCATGGATCAGCCGGAAACCTTCCAGGCTCTCCTGGACATGATCAACGCCCACTACGGTTATTCCTGGACCGCGGACGACTGGGCGGAATTCGGCATGCAAATTCTCCGGAACGAGCGGGAATTCAACAAGGCCGCCGGCTTCACCAATCTGGACGACCGGCTGCCCAAGTACTTCAAAAAGCTGCCCCTGGCGCCGCACAACATCACCTTCCAGGTGACGGACGCCGAGCTGGACTCTGTCTTTAACTTCTAAACAAGAATTAACCCCGGCGCCTCTCCCAAGGGGAGGCGCCTTTTTTTTATGGAAACAGCTCGTGACGATCTTAGAAGCCAACAAACCGCTCCCCCGGCTGAACCTGACGCTTGAACGCACGGTTCTGTCCGCATTCTTCCCCATGCTCCAAAAAGGCTGCCTGGTTCTATGCCCCAAGCCCGTCAGCGTGGAGGAATTCCTCCTGGCTCTGCCCGGGGCTTCGGACATCAACCTCCTGGAAAAAATACAGACGGTCTTTGTGGACGGCCATCCCGTGGACGACATCAAAGCCGCCATCCTCGCCCCGGATATGGAGGTGGCGCTTTCCGCCGCCATGCCCGGCGCTCTGGGAGCGGTCATGCGCCGGGGAGGCTATTACGCGTCCATGCGCAGGCATATCACCTTCCAGGCCCATGAAAGCCGGGACGGTCAGGGCGCCTTTTTCATCACCGTCAAGCTGTTCAACCTGCTGCTTTCCCAGGCCGGGCCGTCTTTATTGCAAAACGGCGTGGTTTTGGATTCGAACGAGCTTGAGGAGTTGGCGAAACCTGTTGAAGCAGGCTTTGTCAGGGGGGATCTGGACGGCAAAAAATTCCCTAAGGAAGAAGCGGCCCAGATCCTGGAGTCGATCCAAGGCGGGGCGATAGCCATCTTTACCATCCAATAATTTTGGACGGGTCTCCAACAACATCAGGGGGAAACCCCAATCAAGCCTTAGGACTCCAAGTCCTTTTTCATCTGCTCGAACTCGTCTTGGGTGATCTGGCCGGAGGCGTAGCGCCTTTTGAGGATGTCCAGGGGAGTTTCCTTGAGCACGGAGCCTTTGATGATTTCAAACTGCTCTTTGCCTTTGGGGGTGAAAATAAAATAAGCCGCGGCGGCCAGCACAACCAGAAATAAAAACACGCCCATGGTTTTCTCCTTCTTTAAGAAACGTTATTCTTTCTCTTCAAAAAATGGGCATTTATTCCCAATGCGCAACCTAAACTTCCGGTTTCCGCTCCTGGCTTATTTTATTTTAATCTCTTTTTGCAGGTCTTTGTACCACTTGGCTTCGCCCCACACCTTTTCCGCGCAATCCGGGCACATCCCATGGCTGAACTCCAGGTTGGAGCGTTCTTCCAGGTACGACTCGATCTGTTTCCAGTAGCCTTCGTCGTCCCGGACCTTTTTGCAATACGCGCAAATGGGGATGAATCCCCGCAAGACATTGATTTCGTCCAGCGAGGCCCGCAGTTTTTTGATCAGTTCCTCGTTTCGTTCATTGGACTTGGCCAATTCCCTGTAGGAGACGTATTCCAGCCTGCGCGTCCGGTTGTTGGAGCGCAGAATAATGACGCCTAAAAAGTTGATGGGGATCAAAAACAGGATGGAGCCTATAAAGCCGGAAAAATCCATATCCAGAAAAAAAAGGCTGGTAAAAAGCGATCCCACGCCCAAAAAAGCGCATGCAGCAATGGTGTAATAAAACTCATTATTGAGAAACTGGTAGAAAATCAGCGTAAGAAGGATTGTATTCACCCCCAGATAGGCGAAAATCATCTCCCGCGTGATGGACAGGACGAAGACCCCCAGGGACATGAGGATCTGGGTGATCAACAGCATCTTGGAATAATAGGCGATAAACTCACGGGACTTTTGGATGTACACCAAGGTCGTGCCCAGGGCGGAAGCCACGCCTATTCGCAGCAAAAGGAGGGCGTAAATGGACTCTGCATTTTTGGCTTCCATAACGTCTCTGACAAAAAACGCAATGGACAAAAACAACAGCACCGCCAAGGTGTTACGGGCGATTACCTTGTTTTCCTTCCAATTATAGCGGAGAAAAGCCTCTTCCTCTTCCTGGGAGAGAAACTCCGCTGTGACCCTGGACAATAATGTGTTTTCTGCAGCGTTTTTCACGTGATTCCTGATCTATCCCGGCGAGGACGGGTGCGGTTATCGCCTTGGACGCATAAACCGCAAAAAAATCAGTGCAAACCAGGTCCGGTCCTTCTCGGACCTTAAGATTGCATGGCTCATCTCAAAATACAAACTGTGCATCCCCCCAGGCGGCCGGCAACCCCTTCCCGAACCATACAACAATAGTCCATCGGCTTTTGCCAGGTCAAGAGGCGGGGCGTTTTCTCATCATGGAATAACGCGGGGGAAAGAGGAATCGGAGCCTGAAGGCGGCCTGAAAGACACAATCCAAATGTAGGGCGCAGGCCTCTGTGCCCGCCCTGGACATATTGGCTCATCCCTGGCAGGGCGCCCACAGGGGGGCGCGGCTACAATGAAAAATGTTGGACCTCCCTTAATTTGTCGGGAACGGACCAGGCAAGTCCCATCCCGCCATAGGCAGCCCATCATTTTGGATTGTACAATAAAGGTTTCTTGCCAATCCCTTCAACAAGTTCAACCACGGAAAGTACGGACGTCACCGAAAGAAGCACGTCCGCGCTTTCCGCGTCTTCCGTGGTTCCTTTTCCGGTTATTCACAGGGCGCGGCCCTTCTGCCAACCCGAGAGCGCCTAAGGCGCCAACGGAAAATGAAGCCGAATGAAGCCCCTATATGCATTCCCACGGAGGACCATGGGAACGAGCGGCCGGCAAGAACAAGGGCGGTCCGATCCATTTTCGCTTCATCAGACGCGGGAACAAGCGTGCATAGACCGGAAAGACGGAATCAAGAACGTTGTGATAAACAGGATGATAAAAAAGGAAGTGGTGGAGATGAGGGGGCTCGAACCCCTGGCCTCAGCATTGCGAACGCTGCGCTCTCCCAACTGAGCTACATCCCCACGTTGGAATTGATTCGGGGAGTATTAGCAAAATAAAATGGCGGGGTCAACGGAGATTTCACGTCTCCGGCAAAGAATTTGCCCGTTACGGGGATTTTTTGCCATCCGGCCTTTTAAAAGGGATGGTCAGGGTGAAAGCGGCGCCTTTGCCCTTGCCTCTGCTGTGGGCTGTCAGGCTTCCCCCCATTTCGGCCGCGGCGATGCTGCCGCTGTGCAGGCCGAATCCGTGGCCTTTTTTCCGGGTGGTGAAGCCATGGGTGAAGATTCTGTTCAAATTCTCAGGGGGAATTCCCACTCCGTTGTCCGAAACGCTGATGGCCACTTGGTCCTCTCCGTCTTTTTGGATGGAGACCATGATCTTTCCGCGTTTCCCTTGGGAGTTTTTTATGGCGTGCTTGGCGTTGGCTATGAGGTTCACCATAATTTGCATGACCCGGTTTCTGTCTGCTAAAAGAGGCGGCAAATCTTCAAAGTTTCTTTCCAACTTGATGCCGTGGCGAATCAGCGCTGCTTTATTAAGCGTGACGGCGGCTTCCACGACTTCCTGGATATCCGTGATTTCGGTCAGGCCCGCAGCTTTCCCAAAGGATTGCTGGAGGCTGATGATGGTAACCATGTGATCGATGTATTCCCTGAGTTGTTTGACGTCCTCCAGCATTTTTCGGCGTTCCCCGCCTATATGAGCCGCCAGCTCCGCCAGGTACGCGGGAAGTTTTTTTCCCTTGGGATCCAGGGCCAGGTATTCGCCGATGGAGTCAAGGTTTTCTTTTAGCATGGCCCCGGCGCGTTCAAAATTGACTACGCGGGAGTTCTCCATCTTTTCAAGGATGGATCCGGCGTTCACATGGACGCTGTTCAGGATGTTGCCGATATTATGCAGCACGCCGGTGGCCACTTCGGCCATGCCGGCTTCCCTGGCGGCCAGGACCAGTTGCTTGTTGGTTTCCTCCAGCTTGGCTTCCATCATTTTCTGTTCGGTCACGTCTTCCAGGACGTTCACCACGTTCACGACTTCGCCGTTTTGTTTAATGGGGTACATGGTGGCTTTCACCCAAAGTTCTTTTTCCGACTCTTTTATCCGGCTTGTGGGGCGATGTTGAAAAGGAGGCACGCGCACCACCTCCCCTGAAAAAACTTTATCCAAAATTTTTCTTTTGGAAGGATCGGTCATTATGACGGGGTCCTGAAACAAGTTATAGTTGCCTACCAAGGCTTCCCGCGTAGTTCCCCACATGCGGCAGTGGGCGGGGTTGTTTTCCAATAGCGTCCCGTCCATGCCGTAATATTCGTAGGATATGGGCGATTGGGTTATGAGGGATTTGAACCGCTCCTCGCTTCTTTGCAGGGCCTCCTCGGCGGCTTTGCGCTGGCTGATATCAATGATAACCCCTTCCACCGCCCCGGCCTCCGGATAGATGCGCAGGGAATAGCTGGCCCAAAACTCGGAGCCGTCTTTGCGGCGCATGAGAACCTCATGATTTTCAATCATCCCGTTCGCCTGGAGAATTTCCACCATGAATTCCCTGTCCTTGGCGTTCGCGTAAAAATCCGTGGACCTCAGCCCCTGCAAGTCCTCCGGCGCTATTTGAAACATCCTTGCACAAAGTTCATTGATGGCAAGCACCTTTCCATCCCCCAGCCTGGTGCGCACCAGCCCCACCTGAGCGTTGTTGAAAAGGTTGCGAAACCGCTCCTCGCTTTTACGCAGGTCCTCCTCCATGATTTTGCTGTCCGTAATATCCACCAAAATGCCTTGCAGCCCGGTAAAGCCTTCCTCGGTCATCATCGCCCTGGCATTGGCCCGAACCCAAATGATACGCCCATCCTTGCACATCATCCGGTACTCGGTGACCTGATTTTCACCCTCCATGATTTTTTGAAATTGATTCATCCGGCTGGCCAAATCTTCGGGAAACACGAATTCAACAAAGTTCCTCCCCAGCACCTCTTCCTGGGTGAAGCCGCTGACCTTGAAGATGTTGGGGCTTACATAGGTTATTTGCGCCTTAGCGTCGGTGGAAAAAACAATCTCATTGATGTTTTCAACCAGACTTTTATATCTTTCGTACTCTAAGCGATTTTCACCGTCATGGCCATGCCGGCCGGACTGCTTTTCCTGCGACTTGCAGGAATTCAGTTCCCGCTCAAGCTCTTGAATGCGTATTTCCAGGTCTTCATAGGAATCTTTGGAGCCCATGGCGCTCGCCTCGTCACTATCATTGGAGTTTAGGGTTTGGCGGCGGCAGCCGCGTATTTGACGATTTGCAAAAAACATACCTTCGTATTCAAAAAAATGAAGACGGCGGGAAAAACAGGAAAGAATGTGCGGGGTCAGGCCGAAGCCTTTTCTTAAGGCCAAAAGGGGTTAAAAGGAAAATGGGCGGACAAGCCGCCCGGGACCCCTGGAAAAGGCGCAGATAGCTTTGAAACAATCATCCGAGGCTTGGATTTCGGGTCATGAACCCGCATGCATATAATATGAAAAAATTTAGATTTACATAAATAAAATCAATTAATTATAAAGTTTTGACTAACCCATTTTTTGTGTCTTTCCCTGCCTATTAGTCACCTATTAGTCACAAACTGAGTGATCTCCCATGACCTCCAGTGATCAAATTCCGGGAAAATTATTTTTCTTACACCTCATTTTCCACCTTCGCTCAAAATCCTTATGGGCGTCATTTTCAATCTTTTTTTAATTTTTTTGCCGTTTCAAACGTAAAAAACGTTCCCTTATAGCCTACCCCCCTGGGGTATAGCCTATACCCCCATCTTCCGCACCCCATTTTACTCGCCTATCTTGTCGACATGAGAACGAACCTTTTAACAGCCAAAGAGACTGCACTCTATTTAAGGACCACCCCAGGAGCCTTAGCCAATCTTCGATTACGGGGCGACGGTCCCCCCTATGTGAAGATGGGTAGAAGGGTCCTCTACGATCAAAAGGACTTGGAAGCCTGGATAGACTCCCACAAAGTCCGAACCAAATGACGAAATAACAACCAACTATTGAGGAAAAGTGATCATGATTTTTTTCAGAGCCCCCCCCCCTACGCAAAGGGTTACCTTTTCGACCAAAACGAAACCTTTCTCAACAAATAACTACGATTCTAACTTTTAAGGAGGTCCAAAAATGGACAAAAACTTAAAAACTACAATTTCCATGAACACATGCAATTTTGGCCAAGCCGCTGCCCCCCAAGAGTCCTACGCCGAGACACCTGACGACGCAAACCAAAGCGTGAACACCGGGCTCCTGCCGAGCAGCTTTAGGAATTTGATTGCATTCCAAAAAGAGGGAGATGCCAATATGGAGACCTATTTTCTGCAATCAGCCCAGGAGGTCGAATCGGAGGAAGTCCATGGAGCTTTCGTAGCCCCTCAAAATGATCTTGAAAGATCGGAAAGCGATGAAGCTGACGAGCCCCTTGCCGAACCCGAAGAGGCTGCCGAAATCGACGATCATCCCGCAGAAGGAGGCGGAGAGGGTGTGGACGCCGATTCCATGGAGGAAGCGTCAGAGTCAGAAGGCGAGAGCGAAGGTGGAGAGCTAGCTGAACATCAAGATTCCAGCGCATCCGCGAACTCCGATGAAGCAGATGACTCTACAGCGGAGGTAGACGCCTCGGCTGAAGAGGCTCCTGCTCCAAGACTGGACAACTCCTTAAACATGGCGGGTACAGGTGCCACGACCCTTGGAGTCCTAATCGAAAGCCGAGCTGAATTTCTTCAGATCCCACTGATGCGGGACCACGAGCAGGTCGTGGAACTCGCGAAGGAGGGTGCGAGCGCAGATGTGCTGGTGCAGATCCAAGAACGTGGGGCGGATGAGGTGCTCAATGAGTTATTAACGGCAGCGAACAGATTCCAGGTTTGCATGAATCAATCAGGCCACTTAACCTCCTTCAACGAGGCAGCGCTCCGAATCATTAGAGCCCGGCTGTGGAAAAATATCAAAATCGCCTATCAAAGAAAACATGGCAGGGATGGAAATTTTAACGAATGGTTCTCCAGCACTCAGCAAGGCCTATCGTGGAGGAGCCTTCACAATGACCTTAGAGTGGCCAAGGCAAAAGATGCGGAAGGGTATGCCTTTCTCGGTATGGGGAGGTTGCTTAATATCGTCATTGCCATCCTCAGAGGAGACGGCGGTAAAGATAGAATCAAGGAAGAAACCCCCATTAAGAACTTTTTACGGGAAAGAGGGGTCTCGCCTATCGGGGGCGGAAGCAACACCAAGGTGCCCAAGCTGAAACAGGACGTAGACGCCGCCATCAATGCCCAGGAGTTGCTGAACGCAAATATCACGACGATAGCGGCTCCAAAAATCAAAGCCTTCACCACCAAGCATGGGTTGCTGAAAAATGTTCACCTAAGCCATCTGAAGAAATATGCAGACGAGGAGGAGCAACTGAGGGCAGCCTTCGAAGCGCTTGTCAGCTCCAATGATGGAATTCCCAAAAGGCAGCATCGAACGCCCGATCAAATCAATCTTGGCAGATTCACCAAGTTCATTGAAGATGTGGATTTGGCCTTGGATAAACCCGAAAAACGCGAGGGTATAACCACGGAGGCGATCCAGGAGGTCATCGAAAAACTCCAGGAGTTGCAGCAGCACCTCAGCGATGAAAACGACGAATAAGCTATGTCCGGGGCTCTCTCCGAAAGGCGGGAGCCCTCCACATTCTCAATTGCAAGATTTTGCAGTTTTACAAACCCAAATCTGCTGCGCCCCCTTAGCTTCGGGCAAAACATGCATGATCACAAGGAGATAAATATATGAGCGTATATCCAACAGCAACAATCACAACCCAAAACGGTTGCCAGGAATGTGTAAAACCTAAAATAATTTCAGCCAGTAGGCTTACGGATGTCTGCGCCCATTATTCGGAATGGTTTATGAACGGCATGGATAGAGGGTATTTTTTGGCGAGGCCTTCTCGCAGTCCTAAAGTCTATGTTTCCATGGAAAAAGTGAAGGGAATTGTATTCTGGACCAAGTACGTCAGACACATGATCCAGTACATGGACGATCTGGATGGGCGAGGGATTGCATCGTATTTCTTGGTTACCATGAACGACTATGAAGATGTTGGCATGGAGCCCAACCTGCCGTCCCTGGATGAACGCATTGATGCTTTTCAGGAGATGTCTCGGAAAATAGGCAAGGAGCGAATTCTCTGGAGAGCCGATCCGATAATCGCGGCTGACCAGATTCCGCTTACGGACTCTCTCCGTAGGATAGAGGGTATTGGCGACCAACTCCAAGGATATACCGAGAAGCTGATTTTCGGTTTTCTTGAGCCAGAGAAAAACTCGTCCATTCGGAAACGCCTGGATAAAGCCGGATTGAGTCAGTACGACATCAGCGTAGCAGACCAATGCAAGGCAGCTAAGAGGTTGGCCCAGTTGGGTCAAAAGTGGGGAATGGAAGTGGCCTCTTGCTGTAACACTCTGGATTTTTCGCATTACGGCATCCGAACAAACAGATGCACAGACCCTGAACAGTTCAAGCGCATCGCTCCAAATAACCCAAGTCTGGTAGAGTTTTGTAATTCAAGCGATGCGAAGAAGCGAGGGGATGGGCAGCAAACGGATTGTCAATGCATGCCAGCAAAAGATATCGGGATAAAATTTGGCTGCCCGTATGCTTGTACTTACTGTTACGCTTTTGGGAGATACGACACTCTTGAAGCCAAGACGGCTCAACACGACCCCAACGGCGAATCCATCTACCCTATTTAACCACCAGCTAATACGGCGCGTCGGCTTTCCGGTCGGCGCGTCGTCTATAGGAGACCTCAATTGAAAAATAAGTTTTATATTCCTCGAAAAATCATAGACGGCTACAGCATGACCCGTGAACAGGAGGGAGTATACAAGTGGCTGAATCGCCAATACTACCCTAAGAGTCCCAAACAGATAGGAGATGCCATAGGCAAGTCTCAAAAAGCGACCTGGAGAATACTGAACGGATACCTCTTCACACAAGGGGCCTTCCAGAAAGACGGGCATGGGCGTTATTACGTGAGCGGTTCCCGGGCCTCTCGAAACCTTGCTTAAATGGTGTGCGGGAAACGGCGTTATGGTAATGGGCTTAGACCCTGATGAGACCTTGCCACCAAGACCTTTTTCATCATTAACCACAACATACTGTTATTGCTACAGATAATCAAGGCGTCGATGAGCATCATTTCTACACGACAAACTATTGAAGAGTAAGAGCAACAGCAGGGCCACTGCTATTGAGAACAAACTGAAAGCGGCTCTATAGAGACATCCTTTATAGAGCCGTATCACTTAAAACATAGGAGGAAGATTTTATGAGCACTAAAAAGCAAGCAAGTTTGATGATTAGCCTGCCTAAAGAAACAAAGCTGGCATTACGCAAAATAGCCGCAGAAAAGAACATGGATAATCCAGATAGGGTTACATCTGCTGCTGCAATTGCAAGAATGATTATTTTAGATCACATGGAGAAGATTGAATCTTTAAAAACTGAGTAACTTTTAAACATTGGCTGGAAGACAGAATAATTTTTTATTTTGATGGATGTCAATTTAATCTGATGGCATCTGTCTTCCTCCATAATTTTAATGGAGGAATTTAATTAATGAGTAAAATTAATTATGAAAGTAATGTAGTAGGTATTGAAACAAAGTTAAAAAATGCAGGAGTTGATATCGATAAAGTACAACAGTATGAAGATGCAAATGATAGGATTAATCAAGAAGAGCAACAGAAATATCTGAATCAGCAGAATGTCAGGCAAACATCAAGTGTAGATTCTAAAGATATTCTTAAAGCTCTATATTCAGAAGAAGACGGCGATGCTAGTCTGTATATAAAAATCCATAAAGATCACTTCTGTTTCGACCATGCGGCAGGCAAGTGGTTTGAGTGGAAGGGGCATCACTGGGAACTGGACAAACTCAATCAGGCCACGGCTGACATTGATGCTGTTATTGATGCTTATGGAAGTGAAGTACCCAGGCAGTCTGCAAAAGGATTGGAGGCTACAAAGGCTAACGATTCGGAAGCCAGAAAAAAGCACGAGAAGATTGAGAAAGACTTAAAGGATCGTATTGCTCAACTTCAGCACAGGAGCAGAAGGATCAATGTGCTTAAATTAGCAATGGCTGGAAGAGAGTCCCTTGCTATCTCAGGGGAAGAATGGGACTTGAATCCTTGGCTGCTGGGTTGCCCAAACGGGACCATAGACCTAAAGACTGGCGATTTCAGGCCCGGAGAACAATCCGATTATATACAAGCTATATGCCCGACCGAATGGAAAGGTTTGGATGCCCAATGTCCGAACTGGGAGAAGTTTTTGAAAGAGGTTTTTAATAACGATGCAGATCTTGTTTCCTATATGCAAAGGCTCTTTGGATACGGTCTTACAGGCCTTTCCACCGAGCATGTACTGCCGATCCTTTATGGGCAAGGGCGCAACGGCAAAGGCACACTCTTGGAGACGCTATCACACGTTTTAGGAGAGTTGGCCCAGCCGGTTCAAGCAGAAATGCTGTTAGAACAGGGGAGAGCCCGATCCAGTTCCGCTCCAAGTGCGGACCTCATGAAACTGCGTGGTTGCAGAATGGTTTGGGCAAGTGAAACGGACGAGGGAAGAAGACTGAACGCTGGGAAAGTCAAGTGGTTGACCGGCGGTGACTCTATTCCAGCAAGACCGCCATACGGGACGCGAATAATCACATTCAAGCCGACTCACACTTTATTCTTGATTACCAATCACAAACCAAGAGTCCCCGGTGATGAATACGCTTTGTGGAAACGAATACACCTGATCCCCTTCTCTTTATCGTTTGTCCCCGATCCACAGCTTCCTGATGAGCGTCCGGCAGATAAACGCCTGCCTCAAAAATTACAAGATGAAGCGCCAGGGATACTTGCATGGTTAGTTAAGGGGTGCCTTGAATGGAAACGTATAGGCGACTTGAAACCACCCAGGTCCATAAAAGCCGCCACAGAAGCCTATCAAGAGCAGGAAGATATTCTTGGTCATTTTATATCGGATTGCTGCTCTATATCAGAAACAACCAAGGTAAGTGCAAGAAATCTTTATCAGGCCTATCAAGATTGGTGCAACCGGACAGGTCATTATGCCCTGTCGGAAACGAAATTCGGAATGCGTATGGGTCAGAAATTCAACAAGAAGAAGTCTGGCACGATGATTTATGAAGGTATTGAGTTAGCCGGAAATCTGTAACCATGACAGTCTTGGGAGGGTAGGGATAGTTGGAAGGCTTTGTAGTAAACTTTGGTATAGGAATTTACCCCCCTATAGAGGGGTTTCCCTACGAAAGCCTCCAAACCCTCCAAAGTGTCCCAAACCCTCCCAAATATAAAGAAAGTACCCTTATGAACATTCTTGATCTATTAAAAGAAGACAATTTTAAACCGGTGAAGGTTGCCAACACCAAGGGCGGGGAGTATGCGTGTTCCTGCCCATGGTGTGGCGGCGACGATCGGTTTCGCATCTGGCCCAAGCAAGGCAGCGGCAGGTTCTGGTGTAGGCAATGCAAAAAGTCAGGCGACAGAATCACATACCTGATGGATTATCGAAAAGAATCCTATCCCAATGCCTGCGCCTTATTGGGCATTAAACCTAAACCCAAGACATATTCCATATTGTCCAAGCCCAAGGCTCCCAACGGCTCATTCACGCCCTGGAAACCCTATCCGATTAAATACCCATCCCGCGATTGGCAGACTCAGGCCCGATTTTTTGTGTTCCAGGTCAGGGACAAATTATTAAAGAGCCCAGAAATTCTATCATACCTGAATAGCCGTGGCCTAAAATTGGACACAATTAAAAGGGCCTTTCTTGGATTCAATCCCGAAGACCGCTTTGAAGACAGAACCAAGTGGGGATTGCCGGAAGAGATGAATGTCCAGGGCAATCCTAAAAAGCTCTGGATTCCGAGAGGTATTGTGATCCCTTGTTATCGCAACGAGCAACTGGTTAGAGTTCGTGTTCGCCGAATGAATGAAGACGTGGAAAGAGACCGGCAACGAAATTCTTATCGGGAGCCTATTCGGTATTACAATCTCCCTGGTGGAGACGCCCATGCCTGCATGGTGCAAAATCAGAGCCCTTTTTACATAGTCGTAGAGTCCGACCTGGACGCAATTTTATTGGATCAAGAAGCCGGTGATTTAATCTCCGCTTTGGCTCTTGGTTCTGCACAGAATAGACCAGATGAAGAAACGTGCAGAGCCTTGAATGATGCGAAGGTTATACTCTTATCCTTGGACGCCGATTCTGCGGGAGCGAAAGAAGCCTGGACTTGGTGGCAAAATCAATTCCCCAACATGATTCGTTGGGCTCCGGTAAACGGCAAAGACCCTGGTGAGATGCATGAGAATGGAGAGAGCCTGAAGAACTGGATCGCAGCAGGGCTAAATAAAGCCGGTTATCTGGTGCAAGCATTGGCCCTGAGAAAGCAAGGAGCCGACGAACCACAGGTGATATCGGTTCCAGCAGACATGGCATTGGAGGACTTATTAGACCGGTTGAAGGACAAAAAACGGATTGCTGTCAACCTGGTTACTTCGGGCGACGATCCGTTCACCCATCACATCCTAAAAGTATACTTGGCGGCTGATGATTGCCCTATTCTGTGTGTTGATCTATCCAAGCTCCCAGATTCTGAACTGGACCCGTTACGTCAATTTTTTGAGTCCGGTGTTCCCAAGATTTTCTTCAATGCCAAGCCCCAGCTCCAGTTTCTATGGCGATCTGGGTTTAAGGTGAACGGTGGAATTGTGGATCTGATGCTCGCTGAACAGATTGTAACCGCCGGACTACAGGAACAGCCGCTCACCCTTGAAGGTCTGGTAGATAAGTATCTGGGCCACGAATCAACGGATGATGCATCGAGACCTCTGGCGATACTCCAGATGTTGCCCTTTTTAGGAACCAACATCACAAAATTGAAGTTACAAAATGTTGCAAGTCTGGAATTCAGATGCATCCAGCCAACAGCACTCATGGAACTGAACGGTATGAAAGTGGATGTTGATGGGTGGCAAATCGCATCCCAGTCTTTCAGAGAAGAACTTGCACAAAACCCGGATAACAACAGTCTGAAACACAAAATTGGATTCATGGATAATCTTTGCAATGCACTTCACCCCGTCACTGGTCGTATTCATGCTCAGTATAGCCAAATAGGGGCTCCCACTGGCAGATTCTCCTGTTCCAATCCTAACATGCAAGGGATTCCCAAAGACAAAGTTATCAGGGATTGTTTCGTGGCAGAAGCTGGGCATTGCTTGATCCGAGCAGACTATTCTCAGATTGAACTTCGGATCTTAGCTGAAATTTCCGGCGACCAACGAATGATCCAAGCCTTTAAGGACGGACAAGACCTCCACAAGCTAACTGCTTCTGAAGTCTCAGGGATCGCCTTTGATGAAGTAAGTGACGAACTACGCAAAGCAGCCAAGGCTATTAACTTCGGAGTGATCTATGGAATGGGGGCAGAAGGTCTTGTAACGTATGCTTGGAAGAATTTTGGTGTGCAAATGACCATAGAGCAGGCGAAGGATTACATGGATGGCTTATTCCTGGCTTATCCCGGCGTGAAAAAGTGGCGGGACCAGACTATCCAGAATACTCATGCGAAAGAGACATGCACCCTGCTTGGAAGAAAGAGATTCTGGTCTGATGATCCCAAAGTCACAGAGTTGCTGAATTCTCCAATCCAAGGCACTGCCGCCGACATTATGAAGATTGCCATGAAAAGAGTTTCAGAATGCATTACGGAGTATCCAGCCAAGGTAGTTGCCTGCATCCATGACGAACTTGTTATTGAATCCCCCATTGAGAAAGCCGAAATCGTCGCCAGAGTGGTTCAATATGAAATGGAAGAATCAGGAAGGCAGGTCTTGAAGAGTGTGCCGGTTGTGGTGGACATTGAAAGGTAAATCTGGAAATATATGTTCCCAGAAAACTCGAATCAACAAAGGGAGCCTGAATATGCCATTTGATCAAGAATCCACTGGTTATGAAAAAACGATTCTATCCGACTTGCAAGGAGCTTGGATTCTATTGCGCCAATCAGTGGTTGATACCAACGGATTTGAAGGATGGGACCGTGCTCTTTTCCACATTGATGAAGCAATGAGTTGGGAGGTAGTACGGGACTTAAGACGAATGCAACCCTTGCTGCTGGTCATTCGGAATATCTGTGCTCAGGGTCCAGCCCCTCAAGACGTGGTGGATTGTATTCAGGAGATTGATGAAATTCTAACCGAAACACTCACAATGTATCCGAAATAAAAAGAGCGGTTCCAGAGACTACAAAGGGGGCCAGCCTAAGCCAGCCCCCCTTTCAACACTACCGGGAAGATTGCCTATTTGAGTTCCGAAGACATGTTCCCATAAGAATCCACCTCATACACCTTGCTTCCAGATTTATGGGTTGCACTCAGGCGCATACTCCCAGAACTGCCATCCAGAATCTCCAGGGTAACTCCGTCAGACAATTTGAGTCCGTTCTTTTTCAGGGAGTCCAGGGTTAAATTCTGGTTGGGGTTCTCGCTGAAAAATAACTGAGCCGCCATGTTTGCCGAGTAGAGATCATACTGGGCCACGGAATTAGCATCGTCCCTGGTTAATCTGCCTTTGGGTCCGTGGCGTGAATACATTCTCGTGAAAAGCCGCTCCAAGGCGTACGGAGGTAACTCCTCTCCGTTTAAGTAGACCGCAATAGCCTGGACGGATTCTGTTTTCGGAATGACCTTAAACTTTATGGAGACCAGTTGCTTTTGGTCTTCATCTTCATACGTGCCGCTGACCACAACAAGCCCAATTCCATTTTCGCCCTCGTCTTCCGCCCAGTCCATATCGTCGAACGACTTATTCAATAATTTCCCAATACTGATGCCTGGATAATCATTGAGCTCAGCCTTTTTAACCATGGATGCAAGGTTACCGTCCCCCACCATACTGGTCAGGAGAGTAAGTGCAAACAACCCTCCCAATACCCCCAGAACAACTTTCTTCTGCGTCTCAGACGGTTCCACCGGGTTTTCCTGGGCAATGGAGATCAGGTCTTTTCTTTTGAAGAGATACATCGGGAAGACAATGATCCAGGCCAGTATGACGCCGACAACCCATTCAATAGGAGATGCGTCGGTCAATTTCCTGGAGTTGGGATCAGCCCCGATGTGATGCTTGGTAGCGTCCCTGTATACGTAGATCGCACCGTAGCCGCATGCGGCACAATACAGAGAGATCAATACGTTGTATACCAGGAATCCCATCCCATCGAAGCTATGCTGGAAACCCCAGATGATTTTGTTAATGAACTCCCACATTAAAAGGGCAATCGGAGCACCCGCTGCGATCCCGAGAGCGATGATTACAACCTTTTGTTTTTTATCGGATACTATAACCGGCTTTTCTTTGGCCTTCTCGATCAGGGAGTTCCGTTTAAAATAGTACAAGGGAGCAAACAAGAACCATAACACCATGGTTCCAATCGCATAAAACAAGGGCCTGTTAGTAAGATCCAGGCCCGGTCCGTCAATTTGCCTTCCGATTTTGTTCTTGGTTGCATCCCAATATACCCAGGCTGCACATCCGATCACGATCAACCACATCAACGTACCCATAACGCCTCCTTTTCAGATTCAAAAATAGATTCAGGGAGAGAAGTCGAGAACTCTCATAATTTCATATATATAGTGAAGAAACAGGCGCTTATTCCACCCAGGATAGCGCCCGGCAATGAAGGAGGGAGTACGGCTTATTTTCTATACAGTTTCACCCCTACGCCTTTAACCATGGCTTCCATGTTGTACTCCTTCCACAGAGCGAAAAGGAGGACGGTTCCCAGTGTGAGCAAGGCAGTGATTGCAAGAGCGACGCTAATAGAAACTACGGCTCCACCCTCCGTAATAATTATCAACGGAGCCAACTGGTAAACCGCAGTTCCCGCCACAGCCGAAGCCCCACCAGTAGCAGGACTTAAAGCTATCAGAGCTGTACCCGTTCCAGCAGTAGCCATCATAGCAGCCAATCCCCACTTGGTTAGCTTCCTGATCTTTTTGAAGTTAGTTACGTGCTTAGCCAGAGTCTCATCTTCTATGAAAATCTCTTTGTCTTTGCGCTTCAATGCCGCTTTGAGTTCCGCCTTGGTATTCACTATCGTAGCCATGATTTCCCTCCATGCAGTTGTCACAGAATGTTGAGTCTCCGCCATATTAACAGGCATTTTTATACGAGTCAATACAACAGAATCAACATATCGCCTCCTGTTTTACCAGGACTAAATTGTCTATTTGTTGGGAAACAGGGAGGATAGATATGTCTGGTTTGGAGAAGAAGATCGGGAAACGCATAGCGGAATTGCGGATAGAGAATAATCTTACCCAAGCGCAATTGGCTGAGGCAATGGGGCTGAGCGTGGAAAGCATCTCCAGAATGGAAAGGGGAGTGACTTTTCCATCGGTTAAGACATTAGCAAGGGTAGCTGAGGCTTTGGGGTCGTCTTTGAAGCAGTTTTTCGACTTTGACGAAAACGAAGTCCAGGGGGAAGGCTATCAACTGGAAATGGCAAAGCTGATTGCCCAGATAAAGAGCCTGGACGAAGGCGAGGTTGTGCTGCTCCGGCGAATTCTGAAAGAGATTGAGAAGTGGAAAGAAAGCAGGTAGGTAGCCTTCTTCGCCAATTTCAAATTTTTGAAGTTGCCCAGTTCGGTTTTATGGATGTCCAGGGCGAAATTAACAAAGGCCTGACTGTGGCGTCGATGAAAATGAATGAACTCGTGAAATCCTGGAATGCAGAGCGAATTCAGAAGTTAAGAATTTTTGTTAGAGGATGTATTATTGAAAAAGCTCCCCTTATCCTACTGATAAGCTGCGAGCATACCCCTAAGTGATTGCACGACTTTTTCTTTCAACCATTCCGGCTCCAGAATTTTGGCGTTTTCCCTAAAAGACAAAATCCAGGCAATGACCTCGACTTCTGAAGAGGCTTCAAATTCTATGATGGTGCTGCCGTCTTCCTGCTTTTCAATCTTCTGATGGTCGCTCCAGATTCTTTCACAAGCATAAACCGCAGCATGATGAAAGAATTGGCCTTTAACCAGAAACGTCTTTCCTTTCATAATCCCAAAGGTCTTATTGAAGAATGCCTCAAAATCATAGTTTTGTGGTGGCTCGAAAGTGTTTTCCAATACTTCTACCTTGTTGAATCTATGGACCGAAAAAAGTGGGAAAAAATCATCCTCTTTATTCGGTTCTCCCTGTGGGTTCGAGCGCTGGGCATGAACATAGAGAGAGTCTTTGTGGGAAAAAATTTTTAAAGGCAATATATGAAAAGAATGTGCCTTTTCAGCATAGAGTGCCTGGTATGAAACCCGGCACACCCGCTTGCTGGAGATTGCTGTTATGAGATTCTGCAATATATCCTGGTAGGGAGTATAATCGATGGTGCCAGGGCTGATGCTCCCAAACTCATTGCCGGTAGTTCCACATTCGCCGTCTGACAACAATCCATAGCTTTTCTGCATGGCCCTTGTCGCTTCTTCAAACTGTTTATCGCCTAAAAGATGCCGGGTGAATGCTTGGCACATTTCCAAAATGGCAATTTCGTTGGTGGACAAAGGAAGGATGGGATATCTTTTAACTGTGGGAATACGGAAATAGAGCTGTTTGCCAACCTTCTCTTCTTCGATTGGAATGAAATGGGACATACATATATCATCAACTATGCGCCTGACCGTGGGCTTTGAACAATCCAGCATTCTTGCCAACTCGGTCATGGATCTGCGTCTTCCTGTGAAAAGCAGGTCAGCAAAAACCTGAATTATTTTCTCTCCATACCTGGAATCAGGATTATTTTTTCTGGGCACTTTTTTCTCCATTTTTTATTATCGTTATGTTTAATGAAACGATAGCATGATAATAGTCCTCCTGTAAATTTGGATCTATTTCAATTCCAGGGGAGGGCTACATGCTGATCACGAGGAGATCCTTTGTATCGGACATGAGCCGAATCGGTCTTTTGGTGGGTGCCGCCAGCATCATGAACGGGGTATCGTTCCTGATGCCCCGTGCGGCTGATGGAGTAGATGTGAACCGCGACGAAAATCTTGACTTTGGCCTCAAGGCTTGTGTCGTGGGTGTAGGCCAAGCAGGCTTGGCGATCACAAGTCAACTGCAGTTCGATCAACCGGCGCACAGGCTTCCAGTCATGCACCTTGACCGGGATCATGCTTTGGTGTCGCGTGTGCTCGCTTCAAGCCACCTGGTCTTTATGGCAGGGTCGATAAAGGATCCCGCGCTTGACGCATTGCGAACACTGGCTGCTGATTTAGGCGTCAGTTTGTTGGTGTTGTTCGAGGATATGCCAGAAATCAGCGGAATTGCTCACTCCCTCAGCCCAAGTGATAGAGAGTGTGTAGTGCCCTTGAATAGGCGTACTGAATTTGGGATGGCGAGCACCGTGATCAGTGAAATATACGGAGCACTGGCCCTACCTGGCCTCGTCTGCATGGATTTTGCGGATGTGCACGATGTGCTGTCTGGGATAATCTGCCGGACGTACACCCTGGTTGCCGCTGACATCAAAACCGGCATCAGGGTTTTCAGGGAGAGGCTGGATATAACACGTACCTTGTCCAAGGTGGATGGAGGTCTTGTGATCCTGTCCACGGATCATAACCGGCAGGAACCGCTTGAGTCGTACTTAGAGTTCGAGGAGGAACTACATCGTCACGTTCGCCCCGATGCTAACATCTTTTGGTGCGCGAATGTGCTGGGGGCGATGCCTGAAGGTTTTCGCATGACAGTCATTGCGGGTCAGCGCCCGAATAGCGGAATTTAATAGGGAGGACCATCATGTTTTTACCCGCGTTTACACCTTGGGAAACCGATGAACTTATTCTGCAGAATGTTTCCAAACTTAGCCATGTGGATATTGGGAACCCTGATTCAGTCCATGAAAGAATTACCATTCTTGAATCACTGGGAAGTGTTGCAGAAAATGGGTTGATTGAGTACGGCTCTCCTATAGACGAGAATGAGGCCAGATTCGTTATGGACATTTTTTGGAATGCTTTTAATATGTTAAAACGAGAAGAAGGATTGCACTTTAAAATTGCCCTTATCCAATATAAGTGTTGTCTAAGGCTTCTCCATTTAGTCTTTGGTTTGCTTTACGATAACTTTGGCTTTGAAATGCCGGAAAAAATGAGATATATGGTGTAGCATACTTCTTGTGTCATAAGGTCAATTGCAACCATACATATCAAGAAAGGGGAACGATGGAAAACGTATACTTCAAACCTTGGGTCGGAAGCCAATATGGAACAGGCAAGGATAGGATTCTCTTACTGGGTGAGTCGCACTATGCTGATCGTAAACCTTCTCCCAGTTTCACAATTGATCTTACTCAAGAATACATAGATGGAGAATTGAGGCACCGGTATTGGACCCAAATCATGCAAGTTGTCTCTGGAAAAAGGCATTGGGATATTGATAAGCATAGTTTTTGGCATGAAGTTGCTTTTTACAACTTTATTCAAGACGTGGTTGGAGACTCCGCTGGTAAACCACCGACAAGCCAACTGATTGAAAATAGTGTAGTTCCATTTTTCGAGGTATTATCTGAACTTAAGCCCACTCACCTTTTAGTTTTATCCAAGCGCCTTTGGGGGTATTTGCCTTCAGACGGCAAACAAGGATCCGATCTTGTTATCGAAAATGACAAGAGGGAAACAAGGATCTACAACATTCCTGGAGGAGAAGTGAAAGCCACGTGGCTGCCCCATCCATCATATTTTAGCGCGCCGAAATGGCACCCATGGGTTGTTGCGTTCCTAAAACAATAGTGTATTTGTAAAATTTTTTTAATCTGCTGGAATCCATGAAATGCTCCGACCACTGCGCCGAGTCTATTAAGCTCTTTGGCAAACCGTTTGAAGAGGTCCATCTATGGCTGGATGAATTTGCCGGGTCTCCCGAATATGGGATGCGCCACCGCAAAGTCCGGCACCACGAACAGGGCATACAGAAAGCCATTCGCTTATTCGGAGAAGAAGCCGGTCTCGTAGCCAGACAACATATCATCTCAGACCTGAAAGAAGAGGGCTGGACCGAAAACGATCCTTTTCCCAAGGATGAGGCTGATTATGTTCGGATGGGATTGTTTTGACCTAAAATCTTAACTTGCACCGCTAAAAATGACTTCATCATCAACGTTCCACCCTGATTCCTTCGCCCAAATAGCAACGGTTGCAGGGGCATTTTTCAACTGTGCGGTCGGCATTTGCACAGTACAAATTATTGATTCCGGGTATTTGTGAGCATAAGCTCCAACCATCGCCTTGGTTGATTTGTATAAACATTCTTGATTATTTCTTGAGCAGCGAGTGACAAAAAAACGTATCGGGGAGGGGATCATAAGGAGTTTATATAGATCCCACATCATATCGTTATTATCGTCCTGCCAACCCTTTTTTTGCAAAGCAACAGCATGGTTCTCATATCCCTCTGATTCAGCAGTTAGGACAGTCTCATAAGGATGCGTTTTTCCGTACATAATATTAATATCTACCAGACACTCTTCTGACCAGATATTTGAGTTTTGTGTCTTAACCTTCTTTGGACGAGAACCTTTCTTCATAGGGCTAACACAGAGGCTAAAGTCCTTTTGAGGACGATTTCCCACAACATCTGGCAACAAGTGGTCTAATGCCAGAACTACGATAGGTAGAAGATCTGCCTGCTTTATCCGGTTTACATTGTAGCTTTCGATTGCCCACTGAAATACAGACGAAATCTTCTGTATTGTAATATTCTGCTTCACTCTTCCCATGTCCAAAAAAAAAGATTGGTCCTTTTTCATTGCCACCTCCCCTGCCATTTTTAAGAATCACAATTGGCATAATTGCACATCCCCCAGTTCCTTTACAGGAACCAGGGGTGAATTCAGTTCACAATCTTATTCAGCCAGTGCATCCGCCTTAGGAGCAGCCTTTTTCTTAGGTGCCTTGGCTTTCTTCGCATCTGCCTTTTTTGCGGTCCTGGCGGCTACCAGCTTATCAGCAAGGCCTTTTTCTTTGGCGACCTTTGCGCGATCCGCAGAGAGAGACTTGCAAGACAGAGGTTGCCGTTTCTTCATGCCGTATTTGGCCCTGTATTCGTTTGCTGTCATACCATGCTGCTCAAGGTGTTTGTTAGTCAGCATCTTGAATTCGGCACCGCACTCAAGGCATACCACTGACTTCTGACGAATGGACCGTAAAGGAGCTTCCCTAAGTTTTAAGAGTTTCTCAGGAATCTCTTCAGCCGGTTCCGTTTCAACTTCGGGTGCTTCTCCTGCTTCTTCCATTGACTTGATGGAAGCCAACGTTTGATATGCCTTTGTGATCGCTTCTGCCATTTCATCAGGTGTCATGGCAACGTGAGATGCCTGGGCTGTAACCATTTCTGCGGCAAGTTCATAAAGTGATTTGGACATGGGATGATCTCCTTTATATCGGGGGTTGGGGTGAAGTTTGGAATTAATATAGATAGTGTAATAGAAAATGGTGGCGGGAGTAAAGTAGATTCTACAGCCGCTAAAAACGCTATATAATTTACAAGCCTCCAGAGAGCGGATTAGTCAAGTGATAACTATCACCGTATGAATTTACCGTATTCATCTGATATATATAGAGCAAATACTCGTAATTGATCTACTGTAAAAATAATTTCAAAATCTTTTATTTTAGATTTTGTTATATTATACAATCTAACGCTAACAATGGAACCGTGTTGATTTAAAGGTTCAATATTCGTATGGGCAATAGCATGCCTAATTTTACGTATGAACCACGACTTCTTCATATTATTTTTTAGATCAATTTTGTGTTTTACAGATAATCCTGGTGTACTGGTTACTTGCGTATCGCATAAATTACCAACATCCAGCTCATTGAACTGAATATATCCAATTTGATTTGGAATTACATTGAAAAACTCATCGTCTATATCCCCAGAAAACGGACTATCTCTATCAGGATTTTCCGATACAGTAACAATTAATCCGAGCAAACAGTTGAGGAGAAAAGTCACCTCCTTATCTTTTTCTAAAAAATGACAGTAACTATTAACTAACATTTCGTGAGTTCGTTTGACAAAATCTCGTGAAAAAGAATGCATTTCAGTCATAACATCTATCCTTTGTTTTGTTGTTTCAAAAACACACGGTTATGCAGAGTGTAAAAACAACAAAAGTTAGAGACTATCAAGTAGATTTTTTGTTTCAGGCCAAGCCCATGAAGCTGCCTTTTCAATACTAAGGTTCCCTGAGTGTTGGCTATAATAGAAATTGATTCTTCCTGTAAAATATTTTGCTGCTGCGTTTATTTGTTGTGAATTATATTTTGGATTACCAATTCCTACCATTCCATAAATTAATATTTCGCAATAGGCAATCTTTTCTGATTTAGGCATTCTTTCCCAATCGTAGCCATTAGCTGGAGGTGCTGAAGAAAATGAACTACTCATAATTGATATAAAAAATACTAACAGGATAATAAAAAATATTATATTTTTACCTTTTCTTAGCATCATTTGTAGTAACCCTTTTTATAACCAGCAATGAATCCATCTCTAAAGGCAAGATCAACTACGTCTTCTGAGTGCCCAACTTTCTGTTTTAATGCTGTTATAACCATTTGAATCCCAGGGTCACTTAGCACCTCTTCTGGAGAGTAACTATAACCATCCGCTTTATCTGACATACCGCTTTCAACACCAGCTTCGTATGCATAGTCATAGATGATTTTATACAGGTCATCAGAGTAGCCAACAGAAACCAAGCCAGATATAATCACCATTAAAATAAATAATATTCTAGTTTTCATTAGCTTTCTCCCTATAGAAGTATTGGGTAATATTCTTGGATATAATTCTCCCCCAAGATATTTTGGATTTTTAAATGGTATTTATATGATTATTATATCTTGGTTAAACACGCTATTCAAGATTTTTTTTAATTTTTATGTAAACTAATATACATATTAAATTTAAAGGTCTTTCTTTAATAAAACAAAGACTTATGCTTCCTCATCCGTGAAAAGGAGCCGCCTATGCCCATTGACCCCAAGAAAGTACGAACTGTTTTGAAAATCTCATTGGAAGTGCTCAAGACCATCTTGAGCGCCACAGATGCCCCGCCATCAACCCACAAACAAGAAAGGGAAAAATCCAATGCCGAAGACAACCACAAAAACCACAAACCTTGACTCAGCCCAGAACGAAGCAGTGAACCTTGACCCCAGATGGATCGTGAAGATCGAAGGACGGGATTTCGTCACTTACCCTGGTCTGCTTGATCTTGGGCATCAAAAGGGTCTGGAATCCATCGAGGTGGAACCGCTGCAACTGCCCAACGACCAGAACGGGTTCTTCGCCGTGTGCAAAGCGGTGGTCACATCCAAGAACGGAGAGACCTTCACCGACATCGGAGACGCAAACCCGCAAAATACGTCTTCCAGGGTGTCCAAGCATCTGCTCAGAATGGCTTCTACCCGTTCAATAGCCCGTGCCCTTCGCACCTTCACCAACATCGGCATGACCTGCCTGGAAGAACTGGATGGAGATTTCAGTGCAAAAGACCAGGGGAATAATGCTGCCCATACCAGCCCCAGGAAACAGGCTCCCAAAGCTGCGCCTAAGTCTCAAGCCGCCACTCCCAAAACCTCCGCCCCTTCCCAAGGCACTAAACCAGCCATGTCTGACTCCCAGAAACGGGCCATTTATGCCATATCCAAACGCCAGGGTATGAACGAAGAAGACATCAACGCCCTTACCGTCGAGCTGTTCAACCGCGATTTCGATCATCTGAATGTCCACGAAGCATCCTCCGTCATCTCCCACCTCCAGAACAACAAAGCCGCCGCCTAAACCAACCAGCAAAACACAATCTGAGATCACAACTTAACCAGGGGCATACCCAGGACCGTATTTCTGCGTCCTGATTTAACCCCTGTTTTGTGAAGTTTTCTTCATTTTCCAACATGGAGGTGAAATGGATGGACCTACAAGAACTACGTTCTCAACCCCATTTATCGTGCTCAAGCATCAGCCTTTACCTGGATTGCAGCTTAGCCTACAAATTCCGATACGTGGACCGGCTCAAATCAGAATCTGTATCGGATGCTCTGGTCTTTGGATCTGCTATTCATACCGTATTAGAACGATTTTACAACTCGCTCATGATCGGCGAAGTTATTCCCGTGGACGCCCTAGTTGACCTCTGGGAGCTGACCTGGAAGGAACACGCTCATGGTCGTGACGAGATCCACTGGAAGCGGGGCAATGACTTCGACAAAGGTTTGGAAACCGGAGCCGGGTTATTGAGAGCATTCTCACAGAAATTCGAGGTGGTGGATACAGCGATCATCTGCGTGGAAGAGGCGTTCAGTCTTGAGATTGAAGGTCTGGATATCCCGGTTATTGGGGTATTCGACCTTGTGCTTCAAGACCTGGCTTCCGGGCTGGTTACCATCGTGGATCACAAAACCAGAGCCAAAGCCATGCCCGAAAGAGATGCAAACGAGTCTCTTCAGGCATCCATTTATGCTCTGGCTGCGAAGACCAACGGGTTCGGTTTCAATGACCTTCTCCTTCGCTTCGACTGCCTTATCAAGACGAAAGAGCCCAAATTCGAGCAGGTGTACACGACGCGATCTGAACTTGAAATTTTTCAAGTTGCCCGGCTTATCAAACAAGTCTGGGCTGGAATACAGGCGGAGGTGTGGTTGCCTAATCTGGGCTCTTGGAAATGCTCTGGATGTGGTTACAAGCAGGCCTGCCAGGATTGGATGCAGGAGGGATACGACCATGGATGATAAAACCGTCTCAACTGCACAGAACTGGCTGACCATCGACCAGGGCCATACCGAACTCAAACTGGTGGACCTGACTATGATTATGCACCGGCACTCCCCCGATAAGGTGCTTGAGTTCCTGGGATACCTCTGCCAGGATTACGACCGCCACCTGAAACGCCATATCCGCAAAGACAAGACCGATCCCAGAATCAACGACATCGTAGCCAGGAGATTCCGGGTCAAAATGGCTCTGAATACTCTCCGTAACGCCATGACCAGGAAGGCTGCCTGATTACAGTTGCAAGATCTCGCAAGCCTAACTTTCCAGTCATTCTGGAGGGTATAGAGGGTTTGGATACTTTTGCAGAGAAACCCCCTATAAGGGAGGTAATTTCCTATACCAAAGTTTACTACAAATCCCTCCAACTATCCCTACCCTCCCAAATATCAGCTTAAACTCCATGATCTAACCTGTTTCAAAGAGAGTAAAGAGGGTTTGAGGGTTTTGTATAGAAACTCCCTATAAGAGGAGGGGTAATTTTATATCTCAGAGTTTACTGCAAAAGGGTCTAACTCTCTCAACCCTCTTGAACATCTCCTGTTCAAGCATCCCAACGATAAAAACTAACCACAACCGTTGACCGGGACGGATGGGACAAATCCGACTGCCTCATTCGTCCCGGTTTCTATATGGAGAACACACTATGAACGATAACCTTGCTACGCCGGAACGTCTGGAATCCGAATGTCAGGCACACTGGAAGCAGCTTGGCCTCAACTCGCCTGAAGATGTGCAGGCCTACATCCAGGCTATCTTCGATTCCTGCAATGACCAATCAGAAGTCATGTCCGCCTTGTACGAGCTGCTCTTCCCTGCCTGGGACAACATCGACAAGATTAACGGCTACCCTGTTGTAGGAGAAGAATTCTGGCTGTTCGTTTCCAGGCGGTTCATTGACTTCGACCGAATCCACCACCCGAGAGTCATGCCCGGTGGAGCTTGGATGAACATGGGCTTCGCTTCTGACAAGTCCCTTGCACCGTGGGAAATCAGCTTCACCGGCTGCAATGCTGAACTGATCCCGCTGGCATCCTAAGCCGCCTGATTACCGATTACACTCATACCTTATTATAAAGGAGAACCTGTTATGCAGACTATGACCACCATGGAAGACGCCTGGAATCGAGTTTCTGAACTGTCCCAAAACTGCTTTGATGATCTGGTGCCTGTGAAAGACATCCGGTTTGAAGGCATCGACAACATGTTCATCGGAGAAGAGCGCCACCCGGTTCGGACCACCGCTCAGAGGCAGATCGCTACTCGCCTGGGCGTACCTTATTCGTACCTGTCCAAATGCGATGCTGATCTTCAAACCGAAAACCTGGGCTACTGGCTGACCAGGGAAAAGAACGACGATTTCTTTGTTCGCTTCGACGGGGCTGAAGTCAGGGCTCTGTTCACTCCCCGTTACCAGCCAGTCGATAACATCAGGGTCATGGAGCGACTCGATGAAATGGGATTCGGGCATGATATGGAAATTCAGTTGGCCCTGGACGCCGAGTTCATGTCGTTGTCGATCCCTGACCACGAGAAGACCTTTGCAGTGGGAAATGACGACAGGCTGACGCCGGGAATTACGGTCTGCAATTCAGAGGTGGGAAGAGCCGCCTTATCCATTGCAGCTTTCGTTCTGCGTCTGGTCTGCACCAATGGCCTGATTGCTAAAACGGCTGTATCCGCCTCTTATAGGCATATCAGTGCAAAGGTCATGGAAGTGTTCCCTGAAACCCTGCAACAGGTAGCCGGTGAGCTGGACGTGCAGCAAACGCGGTTCAGGCTGTCCATGGAAAGCCCGGTTGAAAATCCGTCCAACACTATTCACTCCTTTAATCGGCAATTCCAGCTTGCTGAGCCCGAGGTACAAGCAGTGGACTGGGCCTATCCTCAGGAAATGGAACTTCCTGCAACAATGTTCAACGTAGTCAATACCTACACCAAAGCAAGCCAAGCCCCAGGACTCCCGGCTGAATCATGTCACCGGCTTGGTCGTGTGGGAGGTGCCATTTTGGGGATGGTGAAATAGAAAACGAAGTTGCTGCTCTATGAGATTCGCCCCTGCCCCGAAAAGAGGCAGGGGTTGATCCGATTCATTCGATTCCAAGCGGTTGTCTCCGATTCTCGACATCAAATACCTGCCACTCCTGAAAACGTGCTATCTCATCATCGGCATATATCTTCAGGTTAATTTTCTTTTCACCCTTACCATCGACACTACATTTTCTTAAAAGCGACTTTGCTTCATCTGCATTTAAAAAAAGGTAAGAATAAGAGGCGCAATCTTCATTTTCCATTATCAGGGCAAGGTAGTCATTTGACTCCCAGTTTTCCCAATAGCTCTTAGATACCCCCCAAAACCATTTCATACGGGCTTGTTCTGTATGGGCGCTTGAATATTTGCATAGGACTTGAGCGTCATTAAAAACAAGATGGGACTGACCTCTTACGACAAAGCCGCCGAATTGACTTTGGAGACTTTTCCCTAACGCCCTTTTCAATGCAGATTCCAGGGCTGGATCTCGCTGTTTACGCTGTGCTTTTGAGCGATAGGATGAGTGAGGTATTGTTTGTGGTTTATCCTCTTCCAACTGTTGGGTGAGTTGATCCATTTCATTCCCTCCCTGTTGAAGTTGATTGAAAAATGCGTTGACTGTTTCTTTGTGGGACTGGAATTTGTCCAATAGCACCTTTCTGAGCCCGTACAGATCAGATTCTTCCAAAAGCATATCGATTTCATTGGCCTTTTTTCCAAGCTGGCGACAGTATTTGTCCATAATGGTCTGGGGGTCAGTTTTATTTCTAATCGCGACGATCCTAGTGGCCTTGGGTCTAGTTGCGCCCCCGACTACTATTTCGTGGATAACTTCTAGGATCTGCGCAAGAGCCTTCGGCACACTTCCAGGCAAAGTACGGGACTTTATACTAGAACCACGCTCACTAGTTGTAGTCCCAAAAAGCAGCCTATGTAAAACTGTGTTTGGTGTATCAACAAAAGGTTCCGCTTGCTCTTTAAGATAATTCATTATAATATCATCAATTTGTATTGTGTGCCTTTCCATGTCATCCTCCTTGTATATTGGAGTTCCTATCAGAGCCTAATAAGTTTCTTAGCAAAGAATTCATTGGAGGTCAAGTAAAAAACTAACTTACTTCTCTTGCTTATGTATTATGGATTATTCCAGAGCGTCTTTATCAATCTTAACTTCTATGCAAAAGTTAATATCCTCAATTTTCTAAATCCAACACAAATTCAATCACTTAACCACAATACCACCCTTGCGCCCTAAAACCGCTAAAATTTTTCATTAACTTTCCCACTCCATACGTCACCAAACTTAACATTACAAAAGGGAGACCTCTCTATGGACAAGAATACCCGAAATCCGAATCATCCCAAGAAGGGGTCTCGAATCAGAGTGGACCCTATTCGGAATGAAGCTGACATAAACGCAATCAAGAAACTTCTGGCTGATAATCCTCGTGACCTTCTGCTCTTCACCATCGGCATCAATAACGGTCTCCGGGCTGGCGATCTTTTAAAATTAAAAGTTGCCCAAGTTCGGAAACTTAAACCGGGCCAGACCATAACGATCATAGAATCCAAGACGGGCAAAGAGAACATTCTCATGGTCAACAAGGCAGTGGCTAAAGCGATCAAGGCATACATGGATCAGGCTGCTCCAGGGGATCACGATTATCTCTTTCCCAGTAGGAAGACTGGGCAAGCCCTAACGGTCCAGGCTGTGAATGCTCTGGTTAAAAAGTGGACCAGGGCTATCAACCTGGACGGCAATTATGGGTCACATACATTGAGAAAGACTTTTGGATTTATGCAAAGGGTTAAGTACGGGGTTGGATTCGAGCTTCTGGCTAAGCGCTTCAATCACTCCAACCCGAGCATTACCATGCGGTACCTGGGGTTGAGCAGTGAAGAGGTTGTGGACGTATTGATGAATGAGATTTGAAGGAGAGGGATGCTCCCATGCAATGAAGTGAAGGGTGGGGGCATCAACAAAACGAATTGAAAAAATGACAGAATAGGGGTAGCATAAGTATACTCACATTCCAAACTTGGAGGCTGTCATGAGAAATCAATGGTACGGAGATGGGCGGGATCTCATAAAGTGGGGGACGCTTATAAGTATTGCTCAATCTCAAAATTTTACCAAAATAATTCAAGTAGCCTACTTCAGACCTGACTCCCAACGCCCTATTATAAAATCCAATAATAGTCTAATTGAAATACCCGATTCTGTGTATAACCATTTTAGAAATATCAACGACATCAAGCGCCTTTCATGGTTTACAGGTATAGACATTGAAGTTATTGATGATTTATATGACAAACGAAAACGGATGGACTACACAGAGAAAATGCTGCCCAGAATTACCGGCAATAATGGCCCATTGCTTGTTTTTTTAGATCCTGATACCGGTTTGGCGGTTAAGAATCCGGGCAACAAGCATGTTACAGTTGAAGAGGTTGCTACCATTTGGAATGCTCTGAAACCTTCTGACTGCTTGGTGCTATATCAGCACAGCTTTAGAGATACCGATTGGTTAGAAATCAAAAAAGCTGAATTCGAGAGTGCCATAGGGTGCAATGATGTTATATCGTACAGATCAGTAAAAGGGGGCACGGATGTAGTTTTTTTCGCAGCAATAAAGCCGTAGCCGATTCATCAACCACATAGAATGTAAGCCCGAAAAGCACACTAAGTATTTCATTTATATGCTTTAGGGCACATCGGTATTGTTCTCTTTGGGCTCTTTGATGGTATCAGCAACAGATATATGGAACCTTTCCGGGAGAAAAACCTTCAGCTACTCTCCTCCACAAATCGCCAGAACTCTTGACAAAAAAGTGCTTCCAGATTCTTTTTTTCGGCGATTGAAAAGTCCCGAGTATAGTGCTATTCATTCTCATAAATTTTTGTACAATCCCGAATCTTTTACACTCAGAGATAGTGTGCCATGATAATCCGCTACTCCGCCAAACTGGCAAAGAAGCTCAAAGAGATTCCAAACGAACCAATGCCGCTTGATCCCAATCCTTTTCTGGATTGGAGCGGGCATCTGTTTTCAGCTGAACGAACCCAGTTCATCATTATGGTCAACACGGCGTCTCTTTATTCCACCGTCATGTATGGGCGGGGTATAACCGACTTTTCAGAATTTATGAGATACTGGCCCGGCTTCCTGAGAGACACCATGAAGCACGATGGGCTTCAGATGATTTATGACCGTATCGTTGGCCCAGCTATGGGGAAGTTTACCCCTTCCAAGGCTTTGAACAAGTCAGTAACTGCCTCCATTAACAATCTTGTGGAAAATGCTAAAGTCGACCTGATCTATCATGAGTTGTCCCCCTTGGATGTCGCTGGAAAACTAAATACAATCGTAAGACCAACGGATAAAGGTTTGCTGAGGACTAAAGAAATATTTGCCGGGATGAAATTGTAAAATCTTGCAACTGGAAAAATGAAGAACCTTCATTTTTTCCGCCTCCCACGCCCCTTTTTATTCCCTATCTTCGCCTCTCGTTCAGCCCTTATCCGCGCCAAAAGCACAGATGCAGGTTCGTCATTCGGGTCTTGTGGGATCAGTTCACCACGGAATGCTTTGGAGAGGATGGATTGGCATTGAGAATCAAGGAGTCTATTCGCCTGAAGCATTCTAATTTTCACATTGTCTGAATAATCCAAAAGTCGCTGAATTTTATTCACAATTACTGCTTGCTCTTCAGAAGAAGGTACAGGTATCTCTGCTTTTTTCATCGAACCAACATTAAAGTGTGGCTGGGCATTTCCAACCTTTCTAAGGTTAAGAGCATCCTTGAAAAACGGTGAATTTACGTACAAGGAAGCGAAGAAAGGATTTAGTCCGGTGAGTGGTCTGGTAATCACCAAATCCGAACAATTCGATTGCCCTGCATCAGTGGGATACACACAAGAATCACCAACATTGACCCCTGAGCGCACAACCAATATCTCGCCGCCATAGAGCCTGCTTTTCTTGAGCTTCTCATCAAAATCTTCCAGTATGTAAGCTAAATTTTCTTGCTCATAGCCATAAGGTCTTACGTTCTGGCAACGGAGAAATGGGATGCCATTTTCAACATACCTTGATTTCATCGGGCCAACATGCCCAACAGTTATCTCCCAGGCACATTGCTCAAAGCTCGCCCAACACCACCCCTCCGGCAATTCGGGCAGATCTGTCTTATCCACCGGCTCCGGTTCTTTATATTTCTTTTTCCATTTGTCGTCTTTGGGGGTTTTGCCTTTGGCTTCCATTTTAGCAAGTTCAGCTTCCTCCCAAAGGCGGCGGCGTTCTTTTTTTATCTTTTCCAGAAGAACGGATGCTGGCTCCACATCCGGGTTTTGGGCTCTCCATTCAGCGGTTAAATCACCACGAAAAGCAGACGCAAGAACTGATTGCCTGAATTTCTCCAATAAGGGCGGTATGGCTTCCAGAGCTTCCCTCGCCCGGTTTGACTTTTCTTGGAGTGCTTCTATCTTGGCAACTATTCGGGATTGTTCGTTCAGAGGCGGCAGGCTAATTACAAATTTTTTAACTTCTTGTGGTCTGCACCGGGTAAGTGAGCCGCCAACGCCAGAAACATTAGCACAAAGATTTTCTCTAAATTTCTCTTCTCTCAATCTGTGCATCATAAACCTTGAGTCAATGTCCTTGTTTCTGAGCACGATCCATTCGGTAGAGGCAATTTGAGGGTAGTCCTTTTTAGGGCCTACGAGCCAAACTCGATTTATTCTTGGATTGATTTTACAGAGCAAAACATCTTCAGGAATAACGCTCTGCTTATTTGAGCCCACCTCTTTACCCTTTACCATTTCAGGGGCATCATTTGGATAGGCTGGAACGCTCCATAGCTCGAATGTAGTTTCCGGTGATTCGGATGGTTTGATTAAAGTAGTTTTCTGAATCCCAAGGACTTCCAAGGACGCGGTAGCCCATCCCAGAGGCAATTTTTCAGGAAGACTTCCCATTGGTTGCCTCCCCGTTTTCCAGCAATTCCATTAGCCCTTCCATCTCTTCCATGGCCACCTTGAGATTATCCAAAATCTCGACGGCGATATCTTCAGGATCGGGCAACTTTTCACCATTCCCATTGCTTTCATCCCTAAGCCAGATGATATCCAGATTTTCCGCCCTGGCCTTTATTTGCTCACGAGTGAAGACTCGAAATCTGCTTTCTTCTCCTTGATCCCCTCTCTCGCCATCACCGAAAGGATCTTCTCCAAAGCATTTTTCAAAATCATCGAAATGCTCGCGGGTTAAGGGAGTTCTTTTACCAAAGGAGGGCATATTGGTTCGTAGATCATAGACCCAGACATTTTTTGTATTGCCTGTATCTTTACCCACAGCCCGAGTGAAGAAAAGCACGTTGGTCTTGACGCCTGGGGAATAAAATATCCCTGTGGGAAGCCTCAAAATTGTGTGAAGATTGCACTTATCCATAAGGTCTGCACGGATTTTCTGTCCCACCCCGTCCTCAAAAAGCACGTTGTCAGGCAAAACCACAGCCGCCCGACCTCCGGGCTTCAGCCCACGGTAGATGTGTTGCAAAAATGCAAGCTGCTTGTTGCTTGTGGGATAGGTAAAATCTTCCCGTGTTGGCTTTCCACCGCCCTTCTTTGTGCCGAACGGAGGATTGGTCAAAATAACATCTGCCTTAGGAAGCCGTTCTCCCTGGGGTGACAATGTGTCTCCAAGAAGAATGTCTCCCTCAATGCCATGCAGCATCATATTCATAAGAGCCAGGCGATGAGCATCCTGAACCAGTTCCATTCCATAGAAAGCCTGTTTGCGCTGGAAATTCTGCTCTTGTTCGGAGAGGTCAAATAGGTCGTCGGTGCGCTCTTTGATGTAAGCATCTGCAACTCGCAAAAATCCGCCAGTACCACAAGCCGGGTCTTGGACAAACTCTCCAGGCGCGGGTTTGATCAAATCCACCATGCACTCAATCAATGGGCGAGGGGTAAAATACTGACCGGCTCCACTCTTCTTTTCCCCTGCATTCTTCTCTAACAACCCTTCATAGAGATCGCCAAGACCTTCCTGCCGGGCGCTATACCAATCCAAAGAATCTATGCTTGTAATGAGCTTCTGAAGGTTCTTGGGTTGCCTAATAGAGGTGGTTGCGTTGGCAAAGATCGCCTGAACTCTACCAGAGCCTTCCGAACCCAACTGGACAAGTAAGATTCGATAGAAGTCCAAAAGCTCTGTACCGTCTTTATTTATCAGGTTAGCCCAACGGTATTCTTCTGGGAGATTCGATTCAGCCCCAGTCTCCTGGGCCATTTTCAGAAATAGAAGAAAGGTCAACTCGGTGACATATTGATGATAGGTGATTCCATCATCCCGTAGGACGTGGCAAAGACTCCAGAGTTTCGCGACAATATCTTGCGTGGTGCTCATGTTCTGTAAATGCCTATTCTAAGCGGATTCCGCCCATAATTCTTCGTTAATATCATCCAAAATAGTTTGGAGCTTCCCGTCAAAAACCTTGTTTAAACGATTGAAACCGCCTTGCGCCGCAAAAGATCCCTTATCCAGGGAATCCCTGTCTACGATAGTCTCCACCTTGAGTTGCTTGCCAATGCGTTCCAGCCATTTTCTTTGGGGAGCCGTCCATTGCGTACTTGCAATTATTTTCTGCATCGCACGGTCCACTCTTTCCGAATACGGGACCAGGGGAGAGCCCAAAGCCATACCACGGATATAACCGATGATGGAAGCTGCAATGTCTTGGTTTGTGGTCTCTCGATATGCAGTTTCGAGATTTGGTTCAGTGTAACCGGCATTATCCAAGGTGAGTTTGAGTTCTTTGAGTTGCTTCCGGGTTAGCTCCCTTGGGCGCTGGGTCACGATCATGAGAGCAGGAATTTCATTAATGTTATCTTGAATGAACTTCTTAAAAGATTCTAAATAGTCTTCAGGCTTCTTGCTCTCCCCATAGCCTCTTTCAACTCTCCGAAATTGGTCTTCATGTTCAGAAATAACAATCTTTTGACCTCCCATTGTAACTTTATCCAGAAAGGTCAGTAGTTCTGAGTGTTCTGCAAACCAATCAGTTATTTGCTTAGGCGTCCATTGGCGTAATTCTTTTATGAAATCTGAGGGAGTGCCGCCAGCAAGGGTTTGAAAATTTTCAAGGCTCTTACCCTTGAGTCTGCTTTTCTTCCTGTTCAACTTGGCCAAGAGTTGATCCTTGACCTGTTTCAGAGCCTCTTCATCTTCCAACGTTTCTAATTCGTTCACTAATTGAGCGAATGGAATGTTAGGATTGACCACCACTGGCTTCATCGTGTTATGTGAATCAAGGGCGGCGTACAAATCAACAGCGTCAAAAATCTTAAAACGCTCTTTATCTTCCCCCTCCCCAAAAAGGCCTGGGCATAACCGGGTGCCCCTCCCAAGCATCTGCTCATATAGTATTCGACTACGGACGCGCCGCATGAACACAATGTTGACGATCTCAGGAACATCAACCCCTGTGGTGAGAAGGTCTACCGTAACAGCTATTGAAGGCAGCCTCTCATTTTTATATCTCCGAATCAGTTCCAGAGGTTTGTCAGAGGCCCCCGTAATTTTGACTACGGCATCGTCTTCAATTTCCCCGTATTCCTCATCAAACGCCTTTTTAAGTTTATCCACCACAATGTCCGCATGAGCATCAGTGGCGCAAAAGATTAGAGTTTTTCCCGGAAGCTCAGGATCGATGTGATGTACTAACTCTCGACAAATCGTTTCGTTGAAGGGTTCTGTGACAACACGCTTATTGAATTCATCTATCTCAATCTTAACATCGTCGGGAACCTGGAAGAGGGATAGCTGTTCATTCTTAGCATCATAAACCTGCATCTCCTCTCCCTTTGCCCATTTAATGCCCTCTTCAGCCAATTGGGTGACGATTCTTATCGGTGGTTCATGATCAGATAACCAGCCGTCCACGACAGCCTGTCGATAAGAATAGGTAAAAATTGGAGGGCCAAATATCTCGGTAGTATGGAGAGCAGGGGTGGCAGTGAGCCCTATCTTCACCGCATCAAAGTATTCCAAAACCCTTGTGTACTTAGAAACGTAATCCATTTCGCTGCGAAATGTGAGTTCTGCATCAGACATCTCCCGGTCAAGGTTATACCCCCGATGGCATTCATCAATCACGATGCAGTCGTATTGATCCACTGGAATGGGAGAATTTTCATCAGATGGGAAGAGCAGCCTTTTAATCATGCCCTGAATGGTCGCCACTTGAAGCCGTGTGTCTGGTTCAGGCGCAACGTCTCCAAGCTCTTTGATGTCGTATATGTCGGCAAAACTTTGAAGATTTTCCAGGCGCACATCCTTAAACGCGCCGGTTGCCTGATCTCCCAGAGCCGTCCGATCAACCAAGAAGAGAATACGACGAAATCTTTTCACTTTGCATAGCCGATACACAAGCCCCAAACAGGTTATGGTCTTGCCTGTCCCAGTAGCCATGGCGACCATTATTTCTCTTCTGCCTTCTTCAATACCCTTTTCCACTGCATGAACTGCCTCGGCTTGATAGTCACGCAAGGGGAGATAATCCGTGGGTTCCTGCTTAAGTTTTTCGTTGGCTGCTTGTTTATCTTTTTGAAGTTCTGCCAATAGGCCTTCTGGAGAATACCACCCTAATAAAGGATAGGGATGGTTAGTAGAAATCCGGGCATCCAGAAACCAAATTCCGCTTTTAGTTTGAATTTGTTTGAGATAGGGACGGGCGTTGGTGGCAAAAAGGAATGGAATTTTGTAGTCGCCCCATGGGCCACCCGGAAGAACCTCGTCAGCCTTTATCGTGTATCCCTTGCTGTATCTCTTAGCCTGTTCAATGATGCCTGGAACATCTTTAACCTTGCGTTTTGCCTCGACAATAGCAAGAGGCTTTAAGCCAGCAAACAGTACGTAGTCCGCCGGTCCTTTCTCTGTGGGCCATTCAGCGATGGCAAGATTTTTCCCCTTCTGAGGACGAACTCCCTTTTTGTAAGAGATCGCCTGGGTATCGGCTTCCCATCCAGCGTCTCTGAGTTGAGAATCTACAATTTTCCGAGTATCGGCTTCATCCAGATCCAGGTCTTCCCCTGCTGTTTTTGCAGACTCAACTATAAGCGACATCTGCTCCTTTGTCGCCGAAGCGGTCTTTGCCTGAAGAGCTTGCAAACGGTCTTCAAACTCAATTTTCTGTTGATGAAGCTGCGCCTCCGTTTCTTCTGCCAATTCCATCGCGGCGGAAAGCTCATTGTACGCTTCTTGGGCCTTAGCTTGGGCTTCCGCTCTGCGGCGGGCTTCTTCCTTTGCAGTCTCCTTGGCAGCCTTTGCAGTCTCCTTGGCAGCCTTTGCAGTATCTTCATATTCTATTAATTTGGCCTGGAGATGCTTTAGCTCCTCTTGAAGCTCTTGAGTTGCGTCTTTTGGTTCAGGGGGAGGGACAAAACCTCCTGGCTTAAAACTGGGATCATGTCCGAATGTTTTATGAAACCAGACGGCAAGCGTTCTGGCAAACTTCAGTTGATGTAGGGCTTCCCCCTGAGTACCTGCATTTTTATGAACCGCTGCATTGCCTACTTTTCTAATTTGATGAAAGAGTTGGGAGACTTCGTCTGTTAAAATACCCCTGTTCCAAAGGCGATTAATGATGGCGAGTAGGTTATCTTCATTCTCAACATAGAGTCCTGAGTATGCGGCTGCATGTTGTGCAAGAACCTCAGCAAACTGCCTCAATTTGAAAAGGGCGGTGTTTGGATCATCAAAAACATACCTCTCCGCCTGTGAAGCATATCGAACCAATATCGGATCGTGTTTATCTAAAAAATTGAAATTTGGAGATTTTGGAATAGATGCCATTTACGCGCTCTCTTCACTCAATACTCAAACAAAATTTCTTGATAGACGACGGGGAGGTACTCATTATTTATCCTCCTTTAGCCATAAAAAGTCAATACCCACTTGAGAATTCAAGGATTTAGTGATAACGATTATTAACGAATTAGCAGGTCAATATCCAGGCGCGAACACTTACCAAGGATAGACTTGCAAGATTTTTCAACTGTGGGATCAATCAGCCTTGGACCAAACCAGAAACCCAAAACAGAGAACAGACCAATACGGACGCCCCTATGCAGGCAGTCAGCGCCTAATTCAGACCTATGTAAATTTCAGGCAGGATGCTCTGAATAGTGCGCTTCTTTCAGCTATCCCGGACTTCCCATCTGCTGGAGGTCTGGTCTGGGTATCTCCCTTGGAAAAAGATAATTTCGCAGAATACCAGGATCGGGCCTTTCTTGAAGCGTTGGGTATAGGTCATTACTGGGATAGGCTTCAATCTTTCTGGCCAAGACGTGGACCTGTGTGGGACGCCTTAGCCAGAATTGAGAACCAGGTTACAGACCAGGTCGAAGGTGTGGTTCTCGTCGAAGCAAAGAGCCACATAGATGAGATATACGGAAACGGATGCCAAGCCTTGAATCAATCCAGAAAACTCATTGATAAGGCTCTGGGTAAGGTTAAGGACTTTCTTGGTGTAGCTGCCGAAAATGACTGGACCGGGCCTTTATATCAGTCAGCAAATAGGATCGCCCACTTGTACTTTTTCAGGGAGATTTGCCAAGTGCGGGCGTGGCTGATCAATGTGTACTTCACTGAAGATCCCAACTACCCAACTTCGGCTGACAGTTGGAGAAGGGCTTTACCGAGGGTGAAGGATGATCTTGGGTTGGGGGATATAACTGTGGACGGATTGGTGGAGGTGGTTTTGGGGGCGGGAGATTAACTGCTGTTTTTAACCTTTAAAATTTGAAGTTCTTGAAAACCAGTTCATTTTCTGATTAATTTTACCTGTCTAAACACAGAATGCAGCAGACTGCGCCGGACGTAAAATCCCAATTTTTCAAGGAGGTCCGGGGCTAAGGCTCTCATCCTTGCATTTCTAACGGTCTTAGCAGCCCGGTTTTTGAACTATACTTTTTGAGGGAATTTGTCATGGGTAAGGTTGGCCTTAAACTGTCCGATCAGCATTTGACCCGTTACGTTGAACTTATTTTAGATAGTGGCAATATTGATTGGGTGCATCTTGAGGATCAATATAAGGCTCCTACGGGAGAAACGATCGATGATGTAGACGTGTTAATTTATGACCCTCACTTTAAATTTCAAAAAACTGAAGATCCATACAAATCTAAAGTATCTTGGTTTCCACTTTCTGAAGTTCGTTCTTTTACAAAGGGTTTTTCAGAAATACAAAGAGATGTACCAATAATTATTGCATCGGACTATTTTGACAAAAAGGCGGCGAAAGAAGCTCAAGAAATTGGAGCCATCGATTATATCTATTTAAAAGCTCCCTTTCCCGATGATCCTTCAAATCAGTTTGAGGCTCAACGACTTTTGGGAGAAGTTCAGTTTATTCTTGCTGATGATAATGAGCCATTATTCGACATACCTTTTTACCAGTCCGTATTTAGCAAGTTTAAGTTTTATAGCGAAGATGGATGGACGCAGGATCTATGTCGAAGAATTGTATTAGCCTCAAGACGCGATGATATAGTTTTATTGAGCGGAAACTCTATTGAAATTGCAAAATCGGTAGCAAGAGCTATTTATCACCTAAGCATTAGGAGGCGAAGAAGTAAAAGGATAGTTCATTATAAGGAAATTAACCTGGGAGGTACTCGTGAAAATAATTCGATTGATGAGACTCTTTTTGGAGTTGAAAACGCTGATGGGACTCTGGGCAAAGTAGGTGTCTTTGAAAAGCATCCAGGCGGAACAGTGTTGTTAACTAGACTTGACAAGTTATCTGGGTCTGACTGGGGCACCTGGGACACACTAATGAGGTTTATTGAGGAGGGGGATTTTTACAGGATTAATGGCAAAGAGCTTATTAAACCTGATTGTAGATTAATCGTTTGGTCCCCCGAGCCTATTGCAGAATTATCAATTTGGAATGCTATAGAGATAAGTTTGGGACGGCAGGGCGATGAAGGCCTTGCTTCTCAGGATCAGGGCATGGAAATTCAAGATGAGCGAAAAAAGGCAATTGTTAGTAAAGCCGCATCTGAAAACCGCGCGAAGGGCTGGGAAAAACATAATGAAGGGAAGCAAAAGGCCATTAAAATTGCTGAGGAACGATGGAAAAATGGAGATAAAACACTTCATCATGAAATGGCTGTGGAGCTATGCAAACAGTTGCAACCTGAGTACCCTAAATTAACGAAAGATATTATCAGAAAGGCTTTGAAAGAGACTGCCAAAAAGTATAATCGCTTGTTTGGAGTAAAAGGGGTTAAAAAGTGAACCTGACTAACTAATCCTCTTTCTTTTTCGAAATCATCGCCCCAAGTTTATTTGAAGCATCCAAAAGAGACTTATCCCGAAGGTGTGCATACCGCTGGGTCATCTGGGGACTCCGATGGCGCATTAATTTCATTAAATGATATAGGTCAACCTCACCACTTTCTGCCAGAGCACTTGCGTAGGCGTGCCTTAGACCATGCCATGGGCGAAAATCATCGGGAAGTTTCGCCATTTTTTTAATTCTTTGTGCAACCTTGGAATCTCCCCTCTTTTTCCCCGATCTACCGGGAAAGACGTATTCACTGTCAAATTTGGGATGAGTTTTCAAAGTTTCGTAAAGTAAGTCATTCATGGGAATCTTTTCCGGTTCGCCAGATTTTGGATTAGAAATGCGGATAATCCTATGTAGGAAGTCTATATCCTCCCACTTAAGACCAAATATCTCAGATTTTCTAAGCCCACCGAAAGCTGCAATTCGAACCATATTAGCGGATGCTTGGTTAGGATACTCATTCAGAGCGGCTTTCAGGCGCTCCCATTCTTCAGGAGAAAGAACCTCTGTCTTCTCGCTATTTCTTTTTGGCATCTTTAGTTTAAACGACAAAGGAGGAGACAAATTTCTGTCGGCTCCGAAATTTACTATCCGCCTAAACAGCTCTAGCACATTCCAAATGGTGCCAGCAGACTTTTCCCTATTTTTCAGATCCTTGATTAGTTTATCTATATCTAACTGAGTGATCACCCCAGGCTCCTTACTTCCAAGGCCAATCTTCAAATGATTCTCCCAACGATTTTCATCGTTTCGAATACTTTTAATGAGTGCTCCTGGCCCCTTAAAATACCTCTCGGACAGTTCGTTGCAGGTCAAAGGCCTTTCTTTTTTTCGGGGTAGATCTTCTCCATGACGAATAGACCTAATACGTTCTGCTCGAATATGAGCGGCAGTTTGCGGTGTGTATTTTTCTGAAGCCCATCCAATTTTCTCTCTGACCATTTTGTCTTGAGCGTTCCGGTATCGAATATAATAACACCGATCAGGACGCCCGTTGTGCCTCCTATTGGTTGATTCGTAATACTGCACCCCTACCCACTTTTTTCCTGCAGTGACAAACTTAGGCATGTCATACTCCATTGATGCTTATCTATCCATCAACCCAAAGGTATAAATTAGTCACGTATTAGTCACAAACTGCGTGATATGGGGTGATCCTAAGTGATTTCTTTAAAAAAGTCAATTTAAGAATTTCGTTCTAAAATGAATAGTTGTGATATAGAATGATCCTGAATGAATAGCATAGCAATCGGGTCAGGAACCCGCGCATTTCCTCTTCGGAAACCAATTCCTCGGCCTTTTTTTCAAGAATTTTTTGCTCGTACATTTTCAGGTCCGCTTTGCGAAGCACGCTGTCCATGTTTTCGGCCCGGGCTGCGTGGACCCCGATGCTCAACCCCAGGGAAACGCCGGGGATGGCGGGGTCCTGATTCCATTGCTCCAGCAGGTTCCGGATCCGCAAAGCCAGCTTGTCGCCGTCCTCCTGGCCGGCAAAAGGCATGAGGACGACGAATTCGTCCCCGCCGTATCGCGCCAGGATGTCGGATTTTCTCACGGACTGCTTCAGCACATCGGCCACCTGGACAAGCACCTGATCCCCTATCAGGTGCCCCAACCGGTCGTTGATGCCTTTTAAGCCGTTCACGTCCATGAACAGTATGCACAAGGTCTTTTTATACCGTTTAACCCGGTCCACTTCCCTGCGGATGGCCTCGTTGAAATACAACCGGTTGTTGATTCCCGTCAGAGAGTCGATCATGGCCATTTCGCGAACCCGCTGGTGCAAAAAGGCGTTTTCGGCGGCAATGCCCGTAAAGGCGCCGATGGAGTTGAGAATTTCCATATCCTCCTGCGTGAAGGATTGAAGACCGTCGTCGCCCTTTCCATCCGGGGACAATTTATTGATGAGTTCGATGGCGCCCACCACCTTGTTGCCGCCGTTCACCAACGGCACGCAAACCACGGAATGGGTCTTGAAACCCAGCAACTCGTCCACCCGGGGGCTGAACCTGGCGTCTTCCCGGACGTTCTCTATGACCAGGGGTTTCGCGTTCTGGCAAACCCAGCCCACAATGCCCTCCCCGCACTCCAGATAAAACCGGCGCAGTTTGGTCGCGTCCACGCCCATGACGATCTCAAAGCGCAGCCGTCCTGTGTCCTTGTCCACCAGAAGCAGGGACCAGTTTCGCGGGTTGAAGTGCTCGCCCACAAGGGCCATCACCCGTTCAAAGACGACCTTTGGGTCCAGGGAGGACGTCAAAATTCTCCCGATTCTGCAAAAAATGTTAGGGCTCATGTTGCAACCGTGCGTTGTTTGTTCGGAAAGATTGTTTGTCATAGTATGGCGCTCTAACGATCCTGGAGGTTTAAGGTGTTCTGCGGGGCGTTGCTCTATGGCGGCGTCCGGTGTTTTTGAACGATGATTATCACGACGACTGCATGGAGAGCAAGCCCGCGCCCCGCAAAATAAATTGTCCATGTGATCAATTCCTGCTATACCTCGCTATAAAGGATGCAATTTTCACACCAGGAGCGGAGCATGCGAAGTATTGTTTACGGCGGTTTGACCGCCTGGGGCGTCTTGGCCTTCCACCTGCCCCAAATGTGGCTGATGGTTTTCCTGCTTTTTCCCAAAACCGGGCCGGGAACCTGGCGGGATGCGGTTTTCAACGCCCTGATATTCGCCGCCTGGGGCTTGATGCACAGCATCCTGGCGCGGGACTTCTCCCACAGGATCATGGCGAGACTCGTGGGCGAGGATTTTGTTAAGCTGCTTTACGTCTCCATCGCCGGACTGACCCAGTGCGCCTTAATTTTTTTATGGAGGCCGCTGGAAGGGGTGTTCTGGCAGGCGGAAGGGGTTTGGCGCGGGGTGTTGATCGCCGCTTTTCTGGCCGCAGCCGGCGCAGTCTGGGTCACGTCCATTCTATTGGACTACATGGAAGCCTTAGGCGTGCGCGCCGTAATCAGGCGCTGGAAAAGGCAGGAGGCGCCGCCGCCGGCTCTGTCCATGAAAGGCCCCTACGCCCATTGCCGCCACCCGGTGTATTTTTTCACCCTGTTCTTCCTCTGGATCGGACCGGTCATGAACGCAACCCGCCTGGAATTCGCCCTTTTGGGGACGATTTACGTGCTGGCGGGCATGCGCCTGGAAGACAGGGACACGGCCAGAATTCTCGGGGAGGATTACCGGGAGTACCAGAAACACGTGCCTATCCTCATCCCCAGGCTCAAACCCTGGCGGCGGGAAAAAGGCGATCCGGCCGCCGGGATTTAATGCTATTTGTTCAAGCAGCATTTCTTGTATTTTTTGCCGCTCCCGCAGGGGCAAGGGTCGTTCCGGCCCACTTTAGGCGTCTCCCTGCGATAGGTTTCCTGGTCCTGAAACCCCATGAACGGATCATCCGGTTCGTCGTCCAGGTAGTCGTCAGCGAAGTCGACATCGTCGTCTTCAACGTAATCGTCTTCATAACGGTAGTCATCCCCTTCAAAAAATTCGTCATCATCCTCCTCTTCGTAAAAGCCCCCCTCCATGGCTTCTTTTACCAATTTGCCCGCCCAACCGCCTATGGATTTCCTGATTTCAACCAATTCCTCCTTCTCGGGAATGTCCTTTCCATGGAGCGCGGCCAGCGTTTCCAGGCCGTCCGCAACAATTTCATCGAATCCGTCATGAAAAAGATCCTGCAGAAAGGAAATCCCCCTTTCATCCCCGATCATCTTTAGCGTTTGGGCCAGGTCTTCCGCATCTTCGTCATCACCTTCACACTTCTCCCAATTGTCCACGGCGGCGTCAAAGGCTTCGGCGAAGGGAGCATTTTCAAACAGCATGATTTTTTCATGGGGTTCCAGCCATGTACTCTTCAAGACCGCCTCAAACAAAGGCTCCTGGGCGGCAATGGTGAAGCTTCCCAAAACCGTCATGGCGGCGTCCCTTATCATTTCATCGTCCCCGAAATTCTCCATCAAACGCATCAGGGAGGGGATAAACATTTTATTTTTCATCCTGAGCATTAAAGTCAAAGCCCATTTTAATCCTCGAAACGAAGGGCCGCTGTCCACATACTCAGACAAGGCCTGGGGGGCGCCATTGTTAACAAGAGCATTGGCAAGCGCCACAGGCATCCGGTCTTCAACGGCTTCCAGGGCGGACGTCTGGTCCTGGGGGGAGGCGCCCGGGGACAAAGCCTTTTTGATGAGGCCCCGGGCGTAGAATGTCAAAAAGCATGCTGTGGCGCCGCGGGACATGTCCAGAAAAATGCTGTTCTGATGTCCCGGATCGGCCCACCAGAACTCGTGGGAGGCGAAATGCCGCAGGATGGCCGCGGCAACCCGGTCCATCCCATGAATTTCCTCCATTTCCGCGGAGATTTCCTCTCCGGAGTAGCGTTCAGCAACCAGGTTCTCCGCTTCCTCGGCCAGGACGGCGGCATAATTCCGGTATTGTTTGCGCTTAAGGTGAACGGCGGCTTTTTCCAGAAAACCCCGTGAATCTTCAACCCAGGGCGCCATGCGGGACAGGTATTCCATAACTCCGGGAAACTCCTTCCGCAACTGGGGCGCCCGAAAATTCCGGAGCCATTCCAAATAAAGATTGCCATCCACGGAGAGGACAAGGTCCTTCAGAACATGCAAAGGAGACTTGGCGCCGCCCTGTTCCAAGTAAGGATCAAGAACCTCCGCCACATCCTCCGGCCGGCCGAACTTCAGCAATTTCATGCCGACATCGATCTTTTCATACAGGGGAGACTCTTTATAGAGATCCTTCAGCGCCTGGCGGCACTCTTCGATCCCTGTCCCGGCCAGGTAATCCTCCACGGATTCCCTCATGACGCCGTCGTATTCGGAGCCTGAGCGCCAAAGCCGGACAAGATCCGCAGCCACATCTTTGGCGCCCATTTCGATCAGGGCGTCTATTCCTATTTCCTGGTTAAGATCATATTCCGTCCAGATCAGGTCCATGATTTTAGGGGCATATTGAACGGCCTTGGAAGAGCCTAAAAGCCTCATCAGGCTGGGAATCATTTCGTCAGGCGGATTGTCCAGCAGGTTCTCAACCTCCTGCGGGCAGGACTCCGGGTATAAATTGGCTAAATTCTGCAAAGCCCACAATCTGACTAAAAGGTCTTCATGATTCAAGCGGCCAACGTAATCATTTTCCGTCCAAAGAAGCTGCATGGTTTCCTCCTCACTATTCATATTCCTGGGTAAGATAGGGTCCTTTATCAATGACACATCCCCCTTTCGGAGTCAAAAAGAGTCGGCCAATACCTAAAAACCATCCTTGGATTGGCGCCGGCCTCAAAAATCTTTATAAATGGGAACTTTTCCCCCACTGCCGGAAAGGCCATGCAAAGGTTCCTTTCCCTCATGCGCCTTCCATAGGCAATGCATAAATACTGAAAAATATATCATTAAAAAATATTAAATATATCATTTATCAATGAATAAATTCATTATGGAAAAATCTGTTTTCCGGGGGGCGTTCCCATAGCCTAAAAGCAATTCCGGCTTGCATCTCCTTGGCATTAATAATAATATGGCGCGCAGGGAGGATTGAACTATGCCGAAAAAGCGGAAACCCCATGGAAGGGATGAGGTAATGGCCTCGGTTTTGGAAGCCGCTTCGGAGCTGTTTGCCAATAAAGGCGTGGCAGGCGTGTCTGTAAGGGATATTGCGGCCAAGGCGGGAGTGAATCATGGATTGATTCATCGCCATTTTGGCTCCAAGGAAGTACTGCGCCGGCAGACGCAGGAAAAGCTGTCGGCCGATTTAATTGGCGAAATGGGCCCGGGATCAAGTTTTGAAGAAACCATGTCCATGGCTTGGGCGGCCCTGCTGAAGCACGACGCCTATTGGAGGGTGCTCGCCCGCACTCTGCTGGACGGAAAATGGCAGGGGGAAATCCAAAGCGATTTTCCGTTTGTGGACCTGGCTGTGCAAATGGCAAAAAAGGAGCAAGAACAGGGGCGGATCATTGAGGACGCCGACCCCGAAATGATCGTGGCCGGCATCATGGCCATGGCGTTGGGCCTGGAGGTTTTTCAGGATTACATACTCACAGCCGCCAAGCTAACGGACGGAGATCCATTGGAAACCAAGGCGAACATCCTGAATTTTTGGAGAAATCTGATAAAGCTAAAAGAAGAGCCCCCTGAGTGAAACCGCTTTCTATAGCGGAGCGCCGCAGTATTTGCAATATTCAGCATCCGGGTCGTGCCCCTCTTTGCTGCATTGAGGGCACGCCTGAGTGCTGATTTTTTTTTGCCCCGGGCCTTTGACCAGCTCCGCGGAGACAATCCCCGTGGGCACGGCGATGATGGCGTATCCCAAAATCATCACCAGGGCGGCCAGGGCCTGCCCGGGCGCGGTTTTGGGGGAAATGTCCCCGTAGCCGACCGTGGTGAGCGTTACCACAGCCCAATAAATGCTGGCGGGAATGGAGACGAACCCGTTTTTCTCGCCTTCGATCACGTACATGGCCGAGCCCAGGATGACCACCATGGCGGCCACGGCGAATAAAAACACCGTAATCTTGCGTCTGCTGGAAGCCAAAGCGCCCATGAGCACATTGGCCTCCCCCACGTATTGAGCCAGCTTGAGGACCCGAAAGACGCGGAGAAGCCGCAAAACGCGGATGACGGTCAGGTAATGGCTGCCGGGGATGAGAACGCTCAGGTAGGTGGGCAGAATCGCCAACAGATCGACTATTCCGAAAAAGCTGCCGGCGTAGCGCAGGGGCTTGCCCACGCAAATCAGACGCAGGACGTACTCCACGGTAAACAGCACGGTGAAACCCCACTCTAAAACATAAAGCGCCTTGCCGTATTGAACCTGGATGCTGTGAACGGAGTCGGCCATGACCACCAGCACGGAAAGCATGATGCTGATGATGAGAATCACATCAAAGGCTTTTCCGGCCGGGGTGTCGGCTTCAAAAATGATCTCATGGCCTAAGGCGCGAAGGCCGCCGGGCCGCAAATCCTTTTTATAAGTAGTCATGAGAGCTGATGATTGAAAACCGCCCGCGGAATAAACCCGCCCCTCGCCCGGCTATCTTTTCCGGGTCATTTTTTCAAAATCGCAGGCAATCAGGGTGGTCACGGAAACGCAGGCGGCCACGTGGTCCAAAATCGCCCGGATCATGGGGGAAGCCTCATCGTACTCCTGCTGCACAAGCTCCAGATCCAAAGGCGCCAGTTTGACGTCTTCCGTGGCGTACAGGGCCGCGCCCGAAGGCTCGTGCCCGGTGTTTATGCAGGGAATGTTCCCCACGTAATCCCCTTTTTCCAAAAACGCCAAAGGGATTGGGCCTTTTTTGGTCTTGCGCACCACGCAGACTTCGCCTTCTTCGATCAAGTGAGCCTGCTCGTCCGTAGAGCCCTGCTCCATGAGCAGGCGTTTTCCGGCCAGCACTTCCTTGACGTTCAATTGTTTCAGGTGAATGTCCACAACCGTATCCGTGGCTTGACGCAACCTTTTATCCAGACTTACCGCAATGGACCGGAACTTGGGCGTCAAAATGGAAAATTCCGTGTGGATGCGCTGCATGTCCAGCACGCCCAGGGCGACCCGGCCCCTGGCCACCAAAGTGGCGGTTCTGACGCTTTTGGTGCTCATGAGGGAAGAGATGTTGCCGATGAGCGATCCGGGCCCCAAACGGGTGATTGTCACCCCGTCCTTGGGCGTCTGGCGAATAACGTCCGCGTATCCGTCCAGCATCACGCATATCCAGTCCCCGTGCCGCCCCTGGGTCACGATATTCTTTCCGTTGGCGACTTCCTCCTCGTCAAGCACGTAGGAGTAGTTGGAGATAGGCCTTCTGACGACGGGCAGGTTGGAGCCGTCCGTGGTATTTTGGTCGTCTTGAGTGAACGCCTCTTCCGGACCTTTTTTGGCAATCTTTCCGTCGTCCAGCATCCGGGTGCCGTCCAGGATGATTTCCATCATTCCCGCTTTTATCACCCGGGAGGCGGTGACTTTTTCCGTGGAAAAAGTAAAAGTTCCTTCCACCCAGCCAAATAATTCATACAGGGCTTCTATGCCGCTTTTATCTTCAGCCAGGGCGTCAAGGGCCGCGCCTTTGCTAAAATAAACCACCCCCGGCGTCGGAGTGTATGGATTTTTAACCCGTAAAATACCCGAACAAGTATTGGTATGGAGAAGCTGCAGCACATCAGGCAAGGTCAAAAACTCCAGATTGCCGGACAAAGCGCTCGTATCAACAGTCATATCTATATTGCCCCTGTCGGTGGGTTAGTTTAAACAGGTTCGTTTTTAATAATTGAAAAATCGGCCTTCTATCTTCAATAACCCTAACAAATGCACCCCGGATTTGGCAAGCCTTTTGTAATCCGCCTTTCGTGAGGAATTTCACTGGAGCCCCATGAATTTTATCACTATTATTCATAGTTTTTACTTTCCCGGGCAGCAAGGAACTGTCATGCGCACCCTCTTTTCGCCGCTGTTTCGCCCTGCCCCCAATTTTTTCCATGATGGGCCTGAAAACCCAGCCATTGCATTTTCGGCAATTCTGTCGGATACACTAAGGAGTTTTCTCCGGCGGCCTGCAAAGGCCCAAGAAACCCGGCCAATGATCCCGGGGCGGTGCAAAAAACCATGCAGCCTCATGAAGAAAGGCGCCCTCATGACATACGACCTGATTATTGAAAACGGAATTTTGCTTACAGTGGACGCGGACTCCCATATTTATGAAGACGGTCTAATTTGCGTCGCCGGCGGCGAAATCATGTTCGCCGGCCCCAGGGAAAAGGCTCCGGAAGGCAAGGACGCCCGGCAAGTCCTTGACGCCGGCGGCGGAATCATCATGCCGGGCCTCGTAAACTCGCACACCCACGTTCCCATGAGCATCTTCCGGGGGCTGGCCGACGACCTGCCCCTGGAAACATGGCTGAACGAACACATATTCCCGGCGGAAGCCGCGCACATCAACCCTCAAACGGTCCGAATCGGGACCCTGCTTTCCTGCGCGGAAATGCTGCTTTCAGGAACCACCTGCTTCTGCGACGGCTATTTTTACGAAGACGCCGTGGCTCAGGCTGCGTCGGAGACCGGCCTCCGCGCCGTCCTGGCCCACGGAATCATAGACTTCCCGGCGCCCGGCGTTCCCGACCCCAGCCAAAACGTGCAGGCCTCGGTCAGCTACGCAAAGGAATGGAAAGGAAAAACGCCGCTTATCACGCCGTCCATCTTTTGCCACTCGGCCTATACCTGTTCGGCGGAAACCATTCAAAACGCCAAAAAGGAGGCCGCCGCCCTGGGCGTGCTCCTTCAAATCCACGCGGCCGAGTCCAAATTTGAGCACACGCAAAGCATGGAGCGGCACGGCCTTTCTCCGGTCCAATATTTGGACGGGCTGGGCGTCCTGGATCAAAACACCCTTCTGGTGCACGGCGTATGGGTGGACGACAAGGACATGGAAATCCTCTCTCAAAAAAAAGCCGCCGTGTCCGTGACCACGCACAGCGAAATGAAGCTGGCTTCGGGCGTGGCGCCCATCCCAGCCTACTTGCGCGCCGGAGTAAGGGTGGGCCTGGGTACGGACGGTCCGGCGTCCAACAACAACCACGATATGTTCGGCGAAACGGGCCTGACCGCCAAAATCCATAAGGCCCTGGATCTGGACCCCACGGAACTGGATGCAGCGACCGCCATCGCCCTGGCCTCCAGGATGTCGGCCGACGCCATCGGCCTGGGAGCTGTGACGGGCTCCCTGGAAAAGGGAAAAAGAGCGGACATCATTGTCATTGACCTGAACGCGCCCAATATGACGCCCATGTATCACCCGGACTCGGCGGTGGTCTATGCGGCTTCGGCGGACAATGTCAAGCACGTGTTCGTCGACGGCCGGCAGTTGGTTGAAGACGGACGCCTGACCGGCATGGACATAGGGCAAATCATGCATGAAGTGCGGGGTCTTGCAAAAATAATTGGGGGGTAAACAATATGAAACTATCCAGTTTTCAAGTAGACGCGGAATCCCGCCCCAAAATCCGCTTTGGGGCCTTGATGAAAAATGGAACAACCCTGGTCAGCTTCGCCGACGCAGCTCAGGCCCTGGACGGGAAAAAGCCCCGGGCTCTGGCCAATGCCCTGGCGTTTTTGGAAGGGGGCCCAAAGGCAAAGGAGCAGGCGTCAGACATTCTGGAAAGAGCGGAAAAGGAAAAACCAAGCGGAACCTGCTTTCCTGTGGACTCCGTCAGCCTGCTGGCGCCCGTCCCCAGGCCCGTGTCCATCCGGGATTGCCTGGCCTTTGAAAAACACCTGAACCAGAGCGCCCAGACCGTCATCAAGTGGCGCTCCCCGGCTTTGGCCGCGGCGAACCGGCTATTCGCCAAATATAAGGGAAGCCCTTTAATCAAGCCGCCCAAAATCTGGTACAAATTTCCGGTTTATTATACCGGCAACCCCATGTGCATGGTGGGGCCGGATCATGACATCCAGTGGCCGTCCTACTCCAAAAAACTGGATTACGAACTGGAGATGGGAATCTACATCGGCAAACAGGGAAAAAACATCCCAAGGGATGAGGCGGCCTCTTACATCGCTGGATACACCATATTCAACGACTTCTCGGCCAGGGACATGCAAATGCGGGAGATGGCAGGCAGGCTGGGACCGGCAAAAGGCAAGAATTTCGATACATCCTACGTCACCGGCCCCTGGCTGGTCACCCCGGACGAAATTCCCAATCCCTACAACCTGACCATGATCGCCCGGGTTAACGGCGAGGAATGGTCCCGGGGCAATTCAGGCGAGATGTATCATAAATTTGAAGACATGATCCGCCACATATCCCAGGACGAAACCCTCTACCCCGGAGAGTTGATCGGCTCCGGCACCGTGGGCGGAGGCTGCGGCCTGGAGCTGGACCGCTGGCTTTCCCCCGGCGACGTGGTGGAACTGGAAATTGAAGGCCTGGGCGTTTTGAAAAACCGCATCGTTCGACCCGCTGACTGAGTCTCTCCACGATAATTCTCCTCCTTTCTTCGGCCGAAATAAGTCTTGACCAAAATGTGTAGTATGTAGTAATCAATAAATAACCATCCAACAATTCCCCAAAAGCCAAGGAGGTGATGCCGCCCTGCGCCAGGACCAAGGCCGTTTGCCTTACTTTTCCGCTCATGACCCTACAAACTACAAGGAGAAAACCATGGACAGAGAGATGACCCCGTCTGAAAAGGCGGAATACAAAAGACACTTTCCCAACCTGGACGTAGACAGAGCCCGGGTTACGGACAACGCCACCGGCGTTTACAACTGCATTGCCTGGACCGTGGATGTGGATTGGGATTGGTTATGGCCCGGGTCCACCATCAATGAATTTGACGTGTTTTATCAAGGCTATGGCTTCGTGCGTCAAAATTCCGGCCCCGTGGCGGTTTGGGCGCTTAACGGCGACTACAACCAGATGACCCACGGATGCATATCCGGCCCTGGACACGGCCCGCGGTGGGAGTCCAAGTGCGGTGCAGGCCTTCGAATCCAGCATGGGCTGACGGAGTTGGAAGGGGCGATTTATGGACAGGTGATCGCGTATTATGCTAAATCAAGGGATTCCCGCGTGTTGGATAAAGCCGCCATGCTGAAAGACGAGGTGAGGAAAAGCAAGGAGGTGGGCGCCATGCTGCTGGACGAGTACCAGAAAAAAGCACTGGATGGTTTGAAGGAGGCTATCCCCAAGGACACGGTGGAGGCCTTTGAAAACCGCTTTAGCGCCTGGAAGGAGACCTGGAAATCCGGCCACCGGATATTGCTCTCCGACACCAGTTACGTCAGGCACAGCGATGAATTCGTTGAATTGGCCGGCATGGGCAAGGAAATAATGCCTCTGCTGATTGAGAAACTTGTGGAACCCGACAATTTTCGGGCTTTGCACCTTTATGACGCCTTGCAGACGGATAAATTCCTGAAAGTACCGGTCGGCGGCAGCGAGGAAGTCATCCTGAAAGGAGAGCGTTTCAGGGCCGAGGAAGTGGTCAAGCTGTTCCTTTCCAACACTTAGCCCCTTTTCTGCTGCGCCTCCTCTGTGGTCAAGCGGAGGCGCAGGTTCGTTCCTTTCCCTGGCGGCGCCATAAACCCACGCTCAACATGCCCTTGCTGTACGCCTTGCCCCGTGCTAAAACCTTTTTGGTCAAACAATTTACAACGGATAATCAGCAATTACTTATAGAACCAAGACCTCGCAAACAATGCCCCCAAAACCCGACAAAGTGGCGGAGTACATTAACGCCCTCAAAGCCTCCTCGCGCATGGCCGATCAGGTGGTGACCCACCGGTCTTTTCCCAAATCCAGGGCGCAGTACGGCCACCCCGAGGCGCCGTGGCCGGACCCCATATGCGGAATCCTTCAAGAGGCGGGCGTCAAAAAGCTGTTCAAGCATCAGGTGCAGGCCATTGACCTGATCCGGAGGGGCGAAAATATTGTGGCGGCCACGCCCACGGCCAGCGGCAAAACCTTTATGTACAACCTGCCCGTGCTTGAGGCTTTGGCGCAGGATCCCGGCGCTCATGCCCTGTACATGTTTCCGTTAAAAGCCCTGACCCAGGACCAGATCAAGACCTTCCGCAAGCTGGCTGCGAGCATGGAAAACGGGCCCACGGCCGAAATCTACGACGGAGACACCACGTCTTACCGGCGCCGTAAAATCAAGGAGGCGCCGCCCAACGCCATATTTACCAACCCGGAAATGCTGCATTTGGGTTTTTTGCCCTATCATCACAATTGGGAGGGTTTTTTCGGCAAGCTGAAATATATTGTCGTGGATGAGGTCCATACTTACCGGGGCGTCATGGGCTCCCACATGGCCTGGGTCTTTGCACGGCTTTTGCGGGTGTGCCGCTATTACGGCTCCGACCCCCAATTCGTGATGTGTTCGGCCACCATCGCCAATCCCCGTGATCTGGCGTGCAGGCTCACCGGCCGGGATTTTAAGCTGGTGGAAAAAAGTACGGCCCCCCGAGGCGCACGCCACGTGGTGTTCATGAATCCCCAGACAGGCCCGGCCCAGACGGCCATCATGCTTCTTAAGGCGGCCCTGGCAAGGGGGCTTCGCACCATTGTCTACACCCAATCGCGCAAAATGACCGAGCTAATCTCCATGTGGGCGTCCGAGCGGGCCGGGGAGTTCAAAGACAAAATCAGCGCCTACCGGGCCGGATATCTTCCGGAGGAGAGGCGCGAAATCGAAACAAAACTGGCCAGCGGCGAACTGCTGGCCGTGGTTTCCACCAGCGCCCTGGAACTGGGGATAGACATAGGCGCCCTGGACCTGTGCATCCTGGTGGGATATCCCGGCACGGTCATGGCCACCTGGCAGCGGAGCGGACGCGTGGGCCGGGATTTGTCCGAGTCGGCCATGGTGCTCATCGCCGGGGAGGACGCCCTGGACCAATATTTCATGCGCAACCCGGAGGATTTTTTCTCCCGCAGTGTGGAAAACGCGGTCATCAATCCCCTGAACCCGGTCATCAGCGCCAGGCATATTGAGTGCGCCGCCGCAGAGCTTCCCCTGAACCTGGACGACCCCATTCTCCAATCCGGCGCATTGGAAAAGACTATTTTCGGCCTGGAGCAGGAAGGCAAGCTGCTAAGGGACGCCAAGGGAAGCCGGCTGTACGCCTCCAAAAAGAAGCCCCAGCGGGACGTGGACCTGCGCGGCTCGGGCAGCCAGTTCACCATCATGGTCGCCGATCCTGAAGACCCGGAAGGCCCCGGCGGCCAGAGCGTGGGCCAGATCGACCTGTTCCGGGCTTTCCGCGAAACCCATCCCGGCGCCATTTACCTGCACCTGGGCAGAACCTACCGGGTGGACGCCCTGGATCTTGCCCGCAGGACCGTGTTTGCAAGGCCCGCCCAGGTGGATTATTACACCCAGGCCAGGGGCGACAAGGACACGGAAATCCTGGAGATCTTCGACGAAAGAACCGTGTGGGGAACCCGGGTGTATTGCGGCAGGCTGAAGGTTACGGACAAGGTGACGGGTTTTGAAAGCAAAAAGGTGCGCACCCGCAAAAGCCTGGGAATCACGCCCCTGGACCTGCCGTCCAACACCTTTGAAACCCAGGGATTATGGTTTGAAATCCCCGGCCATACCCAAAAGGCCGTGGAAGACAAGTTCATGCACTTCATGGGGGGCATCCACGCTATTGAGCATGCGGCCATCGGCATAGCCCCCTTGATCGTCATGGCCGACCGCAACGACCTGGGGGGCATTTCCACCCCCTTTCACCCCCAAATGGGAGGCCCGGCGGTTTTCATCTACGACGGCGTGCCCGGCGGCGTAGGGCTTTCCCTCATCGCCTTTAAAAAAGCCCTGGAGTTGTTCGCCAAAACCATGCAGGCCATCAAGTCCTGCCCCTGCGAAACGGGTTGCCCCAGTTGCGTGCACTCCCCCAAATGCGGATCCGGCAACCGGCCCATCGACAAGGAAGCATCTCTTTTTATATTGGAGTCCATCAGAGGCGCCAAGCCGGAAAAACGGAAAAGAATCGTTCTTAATAAACCTGAAGAGGCGAACAAGGCGGCTGAGCAGGCCCCGCCCCCGGAAAAACCGGCCATAAATATACAATCATCTGAAAACAAAGGTGTTGACCTGGGGCAAGCCTACGCCGCCGCCATTGACGCATTCATCCAACCGGAAAAAGAGCATAACCCCTTCAAGCCCCTGGAAAATTATGGAGTTCTGGACATAGAAACCCGGCGCAGCGCCGCGGAAGTGGGGGGATGGGGCAACGCCTACCGCATGGGAGTCAGCTGCTCCGTGCTTTACGACTCCCGGGATGACAAATTCCACGAATACTTTCAGGACGACACCGACGCCCTGGCCCAACACCTGACCCAGCTGGATTTGGTGGTGGGGTTTAATATTATAAGGTTCGACTACCAGGTGCTTTCGGCGCACACGGCCTTTGATTTTTCCGCCATCCCCACCCTGGACATGCTCCAGAAAATCTACGGCGTCTTGGGATACCGCATTTCCCTGGATAAACTGGCCCAGCACACCCTTGGAACGCAAAAGACCGCGGACGGCCTCCAAGCCTTAAAGTGGTGGAAGCAGGGAAAAATGGACAAGATCCTGAAATACTGCCGGGCCGACGTGGCCATTACCCGGGACTTGTTCCTATACGGCCGGGAGCACGGCCATCTTTTGTTCCAAAACAAAGCCAAAAAGGTGGTCCGGGTTCCGGTCAAGTGGTGAAAATGCAGTTTGGCTATCGAACAGCAAATTAAATCAATAAGGTTTAATGGTTACGGCTTTTCCAAAATGTCGTGGGCTCCAATATTTCTCAAGGTATAGACGTCTTCGTCGAGCTGAAATGTGAATCGATAGGATTTGGTTGCCCGAGCTTCCCAGATGTCTGGAACGCCCTGCATTTTCTTCATATTTAAAGAGGGGTGATTGGGGGCGGAAAGCAAGAGCCCCAACGGTTTGTCCGTTGCTTCCCGTATCTGCCGGGGCAGCTTTTTATATGCTTTGACGAATCTGTTTGTGAAGCTCAGCTTCATTCTTTGGCGTCTTTGAGAGCTTTTAGAGCATCGTCAATGTTGTCAAATGGGCCGGTCACGTTTCCTTCGGAAATATCCCGATCCGCTTCCGCCTCGCCCCTCTGCCACTCTTTGGTGTAAAACCAGGAATCTTCGGCATTGATAATCTTGGCGGGTTTGAGCACAACCCGCCCCTCCTCCAGTTCGGCATTCACAAAATCCCCGACCTTCAGCCCCAACGCTTTCCGGATTCGGGCGGGCAGGGTGACAGAGCCGTTGCTGGTGATTTTTATGGTCGTCATTTTCATAACCTCGTAATATATGAATTCCTTAATTTCATAACAGTACAATTTAGAAATTTGTCAAGCTATCCAGATCGGCTAACATGGGTCGGGTATGTTGAATAATTGTTCAAGACGTCCCTTGGCTGGACTGGCCAGGATCGTTGGGGAACAAATCGAAAAATGCTTAATTTCAGGCAATTATATTTGAGGCCATCATCATTTATTCTGGTTTGAGGGTTTCTCTTGACAAGTGTGCGCTTTGCATAATAAGGTGCTGTGTCTTTTTTCACATGCTCTATAAGGACCTGGTGAGAAAGCTCCGCAGGGCCGCGGGGCTGGTTTTTACAATAAAAAGCAAAAGGAGATCAACACATGTCGAATCTTATTCCCCCCCATGGCGGCAAAGGTCTAGTATGCTGCCTCCTGGAAGGCGCAGAACTCGAAGCTGAAAAGAAAAAGGCCGAAGGCCTGCCCAAGCTGAACATCAGCTCCCGTGCAAAGGGCGACCTGATCATGATGGGCATCGGCGGGTTCTCCCCCCTGGACGGCTTCATGACCAAAGCTGACTGGAAGGGCGTTTGCGAAAACTTTCTGATGGCCGATGGCACCTTCTGGCCCATCCCCGTTACCTTGGATGCTTCCGCTGACGACGCCGCCAAGATCAACGTGGGCGATGAAATCGCTCTGTACTATCCCAAACGGGATGAGATCATGGCCACCATGAAGGTCACCGAAAAATACGAAATGACCGAAGAAGACAAAAAGTTCGAGTGCGAAAAAGTCTTCATGGGCGAAGGCACCCCGACTGCGGAGGAATTCTGGAAGATCGCCAAGGATGATCATCCGGGCGTCCAGATGGTTATGCAACAGGGCGAATTCAACCTGGCCGGTCCCGTCAAGGTTCTGTCCGAAGCTGAATACCCCACGGAATATCCTGGAATCTATCAGCGTCCCGCAGAGTCCCGCGCCATCTTCGAGGAAAGAGGCTGGAAAGAAATCGCTGCCATGCAGCTTCGCAACCCCATGCACCGCTCCCACGAGTACCTCTGCAAGATCGCAGTGGAAGTGTGCGACGGCTGCTTCATCCACTCCCTCATCGGCAACCTGAAGCCCGGCGACATTCCGGCTGACGTCCGCGTCAAGTGCATCGACGCGCTGGTGAAGAATTACTTCGTGGAAGACAAAGTGGTTCAGGGCGGTTACCCCCTGGATATGCGTTACGCCGGCCCCCGCGAAGGCCTGCTGCACGCCACCTTCCGTCAAAACTACGGCTGCTCCCGTATGATCATCGGCCGCGACCACGCCGGCGTCGGCGATTTCTACGGCATGTTCGAAGCCCAGACCATCTTCGACAAAATCCCTTGCCCCACCGAAGAAGGCAAGGCTCTGCTCTGCACGCCTCTGAAGATTGACTGGACCTTCTACTGCTACAAGTGCGACGGCATGGCTTCCCTCCGGACCTGCCCCCACGACAAAGCCGACCGCGTGCTCCTGTCCGGCACCATGCTCCGCAAAATGCTGTCCGAAGGCGGAGAGCTTCCGGATCACTTCGGCCGCGACGAAGTTGTGGCTATCCTTCGCGAGTACTACGAAGGCCTCACCGAGAAGGTGGAAGTCAAGCTGCACGGCGCCGCAACCGGCAACTAGAAGTAAATCCTCCGGGATTCATTCCGGTTGAGTATTTGAGGGGAGTCCATTGGGGCTCCCCTCTTTTTTTGACCAAAGCGCCTCCTTTCCCATATCTCTCTGTAAAAAGTAAAATCCTCTCTTTAATTACTAGTTACTTAATGCTATACAAGTAATGTTGAACTTAACGATCGTGGAATTCCTGGCGGAAATTCCTTGAACCTTGTCTTCAAACCTTGGCCTTTATCCATCATCACGCTTGACTACGGAGGGGGATGTCATGAGCTTTATGGATTGCTGCGACTGGACCAAATGCACCCAATGCGGAACCTGTTTGAATAACTGCCCGGTTCTTAAACTGGATAACAAGGAAGGGGGAGAAACCATCCTTCACATGATTGAGGGGGGGCTGCCTGATTCCATCTTAAACCAATGCACTTTGTGCATGAGTTGCAACTCGTTTTGCCCGGAAGGCTTGAGGCCTTACGAACTCATCCTTCAACGGGTTTCCGAACAGCCCAAAAGAAAAGACGCCCTGCCCGGTCTGGTTCCTTATTTCCTCATGGGAACTCCCGGCCCGGTGTTTTTTCCCGACTTGTACGCCATGCAGAACCAGGAGGAAAAGGCCGTCCTGGACAAATGGGGCGAATTTCCCGAACCGTCGGACGAACTTTTGTGGATCGGCTGCATAGGCCGCCTGTTTTGCAAGGACTTGGAGAATTCCAAGGTCCTGGCCTCCCTGCCCAAGTTCAGCCCGGCGGACCTTTGCTGCGGAGAGCTTCACTACCGCACAGGCCAGTGGGACGCTTTCATGGAAAATACGGACAAGGTGTTTTCCGTGCTCAGCAAGGTGGAAACCAAACGGCTGGTTTGCTACTGCGGCTCCTGCTGCACCTTTCTGGGGACTATTCTGCCCGAGGTCGCGGGTAAAAAATTGCCTTATGAGGTGATATCCCTCTACCAATGGCTGCTGGAAAAACATCAGGCCGGGGAGTTGGAGTTGAAAAAGCCCCTGGGCTATGCAGCCGCAGTGCATGAATCCTGCTACGCCACGGAGCTGGGGGACGGATTTCAGCAAACCCTCAGGGACGTATATCAGGCGGCCGGGTGCCAGGTTGTGGAAATGGAGCACACGGGCGCCAGCGCCCTGACTTGCGGCGCGGCCAGCGTGGCCCGGGATTTTGACCTGGCCTCCGTGGTGAAGGTGCAGGCCAAAAGGCTTAAGGAAGTCAAAGAGGCCGGAACCCGGAATATGGCGCTCAACTGCCCCGGCTGTTATCTGACCCTGGCGCCCCACAGCTGGGTCAAGCGGGTGCGGCTGAAATACATGCCCGAGGAACTGCTCAAGGCCTTTGGCGACGAGATTTCCGCGCCCATCTCCCGGCTGATGCCCCGGGTCATCTATACTCTGGGCAAACGCGCGCCCCTCGCCTGGAAGAAGGCCGACCCCAAAACCATGCGGATTGTTAGTTGATTCGTCGGGGCGAGTTTCCGATCTGTTTTGATAAACGGCGAAAAATCTGCTAAAAACGCTGAGGCCTTACTCGTCACTTGGAAAATCAATACGGAAGATCGCCATGGGTGGAAAATTGGATTTTCGGGGGTGGTTTGCAAGAAACGCTTTCTTGATACTGTTCTGCCTGATTATGGCCGGGGGAATGGCCTACTTGTTCTGGCCTGAATCCCGCAGCGCGGAAGACCATCTGGAAGACCTGGAGAAAAAAGCCAACTACGCTTATACGGTGGGCAACTACGATCAGGCGGAGTCCCTGTGCCGGGAATTTTTGTCCGAATCGGAAAAAGCCTACGGGCTTTTTCACCCCAACGTGGCCTTCGCCCTCAACAACCTGGCCCTGGTGCTCCAGGCCAAAAATCGTCCCGAGGAGGCCCTGCCCTTGCTGCAACGCTCCCTGGCCATTAATGAGACGGCATGGGGCCCCAATCATAGGGACGTGGTGAAATCCCTTTGCAACCTGGCCTTATTAATGGAATCCATGGAAAACAACCAGGAGGCCGCCAGATTGTTCGGAAAGGCCGCCGCCTCGGCTAAGGCCGGCCTTCCTCCCTCGGATCCGCTTATACCCTACATCCAAGACAATTTGGATCGTTTGAATGAATCCGATTCCTAAAAAAGGTAAGGCCGGATCGTCACCTGATGTGACGATCCGGCCCTTGCGCAAGACCACCGGCTAACTAACCCCCCTTTTCTTGGATTTGTCCCCCCAGATCAAACCCGTGTACGGCTCGCCGGAGCCTCGGCCATAGGAAACCGGGCTCCTTGTTATGCCGCTGATTGTTACGCCGGATGTCCCCCTTACTTTGCATCCAGGCGGGTCGCGCAAAAAAGTGCACCCCTACTACGATTAAATCACCCTACCATGATACTGAAGATTCCTTCATAACCGACGGACGGGAGTGTTTTTCGCGTCCATCTGGCCTTCTATATATAGCTAATTCCGTGCCAAAAATTAACTGCCTGAAAACATGATATTTCCGTTTGGCGAAGTAAATTTAACAAGGGTAGAAACCGGACTAATGGGGAAAGAATGCCTCACAGGAAGGCATTGCGAGGCATTGTGTCCGGGTAAATACATCGCAGCGCGGCAAGCTCTGCTGGGAAAAATCTATCATGGAGCAAGGGCTCAAATTCCAGGGAGTTTAGGGGAAAGGCTGTGCGAAAGGCGGGCTGAAAGGTGCTGCAAAAAAAACAACCCCGCCCTTCCCTTGAAGATGCGGAAAGGCGGGGCTGTATATTTTTTTGAAGGCGGAAGCTATTCCACGGTCACTTCATGGTACACGGTGTAGCGGGCCAGGATTTCAGAGACCTTGTCCTTGATGGCCTGGGCGTCCTGTCCTGAGGCGGCCTTCACTTTGATTTCCGCGATGGTGCCGTGCACTTTATGCTCGCCCACGGCGACTTCCACGGAATCAGCCAAATCGCCGAGCGCTTCCAGTTCTTTTTCGTACATGCGCTTGGTGGCGTCCCAACGCAGGGCGGGCTTGAATATCTTTCCCACCGGAGTGAGGGGGATTTCAGGCGTGATGACGATTTCCTTGGGCACCGCGGCCTTTTCGCCCACATGCTCCTTGGCCCAGGCCATGACCTGTTCTTCGGTGAGGCCGGAGTTTTCCGCCACTTCCACGTAAGCCACGGGCACTTCGCCGGCATGGGCGTCGGGGCGGCCGACGGCCGCGACCATCTTGACGGAGGGCATCTTGTACAGGGGCTCTTCGATCATTGCCGGGTCGATGTTGTGTCCGCCGCGGATGATGAGTTCCTTTTTGCGGCCTGTCAACCAGCAGTAGCCGTCCGCATCCAGGCGGCCCATGTCGCCGGTGTTGAACCAGCCGCCGGGAACCCAGATATTCTTGTTATGGGCGTCTTCCACGTATCCCTTGAAGACATTGGGGCCCTTGATGCATACATTGCCGATCTCGCCCACTTCGCAGTCGCGGACGTATTCGCCGTCGTCGTTGCATTCCACAACCTTGATGCGCTGGAACGGCATGGGCAGGCCGATGCTGCCGATCTTGCGTTCACCGTCCTTGGGGTTCATGCAGGAAGCCACGGCGCCTTCGGTGAGGCCGTAGCCTTCCAGGATCTTCATGCCCGTGTGCTCTTCAAAGCGGCGGAAAAGCTCCACGGAAAGGGGCGCCGCGCCGCAGACCACGAATTCCAGGGACGAAATGTCCGCCCCGTTCAATGGGATGTCCAAAAGCACGGACAAAACCGTGGGAACCGCGGAGAACAGGGCGGGCCTGTATTTTTCCACGATCTTATAAAAATTCATCATGATGGAGGGGTCGCGGTATCCCATGGGGGACAGAATGACCACCCGGGAGCCCGTTGAGAAGGGCGCCAATCCGGTCACGATGGTTCCGTTGCAATGGAAAAGCGGCAGGCCGCACATGAGGGTGTGCTCCGGCTTGGAGCCGGCCATGACCTGAATCATCCAGGCCATCACCACTTCGTTGTAATGGGTGCGTTTGGCCAGCTTGGGCGTGCCCGTGGTGCCGCCGGTATGGTACAGGGAGGCGATGTCCTCCTTGTCGATTTCGCGATCGAAAATCAGCTTGTCAGAAGGATATTGTTCGATTTTCTCCTCAAAGCTGTATATTTTTTCCGCCTCGTCCGTGGGGCCCATCACCCGGATCACATATTCCAGGGTGGGGATGTCCTTGCGGATCTGATCCACTTTTTCCCAGATGTCCACGCCGGGCATTTCGCCCATGCACACCATGACCTTGGTCTTGGCCGCTGTGCAGATATCCTTGATGGTGGCTGCTTCCAGAAGGGGGTTGATGGGGTTGGCGATGCCGGCCGTTTCCGCGCCCCACAGGGTGTAGTGGGTCTGGGGAAGGCTGGGCAGAATATAGGTGACTACGTCCTCCGGCCCGATTCCCAGGTCATGAAACATGTTGGCGGCCTGACGAATTTTTCCGATGAACTGCGCGTAGGTAATCTCAATGGGATTCTCGTACGTATCGCCGTTCATGAGGAAGGCCATCGCCGTTGCGTCCGGATTAATGGCGGCGCCGCGCTCCAGGAGTTCGTAGGTGCTTTTTTCCGTTACCCTCTCTTGGTAGGGGACGTCCTCTAACGCCCTGATGTCATCCAGCCCCCTGATGAGAAGTTCTTCCATGGTGATTCTCCTTTCTACTTCTTGTCTCCCGTGAAAAAAATAAAAGCGCACCCTCGGCGTCCGGTCCCAAAACCGCTTCCCGGCCGCCTTTCCCCCGCAGCTTCAATCCAGAAATGAGGTCTCCCAAAACAAAGGGATAACACTGTTCTAATTTGTCACAACCCCATGGGTATTGCAATACTTAAAACAGGAAAAGGCGCCGTCAAATAAGAGCCTGCAGGCCTTGCTGGAAACGAACGTTCGCTACGGCTTGTCTTGCGAATGCAAGGCGCCCAAAAAGATACTTTGGCAGGTTCGAAAACATCATGGCGCCCAAAGCAAAGCCCTGAAATCAAGCAATTTATCCATAAGCAAACGGCCCAAAATACCGGGCGCCGGTTTTGTACGAAAAAAAGGAGGGAAACTGAAGAATACGGGAGTAATATGATCTTAAAAGGCGAAAAGGCCTTGCCGGGCTCGGCAGTCGATGGTTAAGGAGCGGCGCCCTCGGGCGGGGCCGCCATGGGCTTGTTTTGGCGAACCACGGAAAAAACGGCGCCCTGCCTCTGGACAATATACACAACCTGATTTTTAGGAAAGCATGCATGGTTGGAAAACCGGCTGCTTCCCACATAGTAGTCCAAAAAGTCAGGCATATAGGCTTCCGAAGGGCGTTTGTTCACCAGAACAATTTGAATGTGAGGGGCGGCAAAGTATTTGGCGCAGTTTACGGACAAGGGCTCCATGGCGACAAGCACCTTAATGGGTCCGTCTTTCGGGTCTGTGTTGTTATTCAGCCACTCCATACATTCCTTGTAACTGGTCAGCCAATAGTCCGTGTCGTACTTTCCATAGGCTCCCCCCACGCCTCCCGCGACGCCGTTAAAATAGGTCATCTGGTAGGGGTGAAGCTCTATCATATCAACCAAAGGCAGAACCAGCAGCCCGGTTAGGGTGATAACGGCCGCATTTCGGGCTTTGCTCTTCATAACCTGGACAAGCCAGGCCGCGCCTATTCCCGCCAACAAAGCCATTGCCGGGAGTATAAACAGAAAGTGCCTGATGCCGTCATAAATATTCGGATGAGTTGCAATAACGTATCCAATAGGGAACCAGAACCACAGCAAAAGGCAGACATAAAGCAGACTTTCATCATCCCTGAAGGCTTTCAGAACGCCGAAAATACTTGCGGCAACGCCCACGGCCATAAGAATAATAGTCGGCAGAGGGGCGCCGATCAGCAAGTACCAGGGCAGATAGTACCAGGGCAGATCCGGGCTTTGAATCACATTGCCTTGAAATAAGACCAGATAGGGTCTGTTGAACTGGGAAGCCAGCTTGAACGCCTCGATGGGATGCAAAAGCGGGCTTTCATGAGCCCAGGGCCAAAAAGCCACCATAACCAGCCAGGCAATGGCCGATGCGCTGACCAGTTTAAGCCCCAGGGCAACGCCTTTATACGCCAGACCTCCGGCGGCCTCCTCCCGCCAGGGCTTGTTCGCCAAAAAATAAAATCCCCCGACAGGCACTAGAAAGCAGAGGGCCAGCAGTCCGCCGGTCCTGACCGCCAGGGTCAATCCCAGGCAAAGCCCGAAAAACAGGAATTTGAACCATGAAAACCTGCGCCCCCTGAACAGCAGGGCCATGGAGAACATGGTCCAGGCAAAGCCGCAGGCAAAGGGAATGTCTTTGGTGTTTATGAATGCGTGGCCCACGAATCGCGGCATCATAATGAGAGCAAGCGTACTGAATATCAAAACCTTTCGTTCTTTAAAAAGAGCCGCCAAACTCATCATTCCCGCCAGGGCCAACAGCCCGGTTAGAGCGCTGATCAGATGCCGGATTTCAAATCGATGGCCGGGAAAATGGCTGTAAACCGCCGAGGACAGGACTTCCACCAACGGGCCGTAATAATGGGCGTCGTCGCATTGCTTGTAGGCCTGGCTGGTGAAGCCGGAGGTGAAATACTCCAGGACCGCGTCGCCGTAATCCGCCAGGCGGGCGCCGTCCCAGGCGATTCCATAGTCGTCGTGCAGGATGATAACGGCAATAAGGCAGACGGACAAAACCGTTACGAACCAGACGGTTTTGAAGCGTCTTTCATTGCTGGTCTGGATTGTTTCCTGCATGGCGGACCGGTCCCCGTGAAAGAATTGTCGCTTGGCAGTGCATAGCACGGCCAGCGCAGTTAGGCCAGATAAAGATATGTAAGCGGCGGCGGATTAAGGGCTAAAAGCCCATGAGGGAGTATTCGGGCATGCCGAATAATTGGCGGATGCAATAAGCCAGGGTTTCAGGCAAATAACGCCCCCAGATTTTAATGGGGATGTCCTGCAGTTCCACCTTGGGGCTGAGGCCAACGGCCAGCAGGTACTCCATGAGATATTCTATGTTGACCGGAATGTTGCCGAACACCCTTTGATTGCTGCGCTGGGCGAAAATCCGGGTTTCATGCATGCTGCGGCCGATTTCCGACTGAATCATCTCTTCGTAGGTGGTGAAAATCAGGTCGACGTATAAATCCCTGGCGCCGGTTTCTATAAAATCTTCAAAGTCCTGATGAATTCTGTCTCCAGGCAAACCTCTTTGCGCGTACACAGGGCCCTTGCCGTTCTGACGGAATTTTCCGCACAATTCCGGAAAATCCACATCCATCCGAATGACGTAATGGACCGCATTATAGTTCCCGGAGTGGCGCTCTTTCTCCATCACCTCGGCCCCGCCCAATCTTTTAATGGCCTGCTCCAGGCCTTTTTCGCCAAAGCCCAAATCCACAATCTTCAGCCCAAGCACGTCCTTGATGGTCATGGGCTCTTCCGGCAGCATAAGCCCCTTGGTCCTGATTTCCTGCATGACCTGCTTTTCCGCCTGCTCATACAGCTCCTGGGGATCGATGCCGTTGCGCACGCCCTGCTTCTCCCAGGCCTCCATCTGGGCCACCCCTTTGTCCCTGACCATTTCAAAAATCTGCCGCGAAGCGTACCGGTTGGATTTTTCCGCAATGCGCCGGGCCTTTTTAAAACGGCAGGAGCCCAACACATTCATGGCCTCATCATGGAAAACAATCCCGGCCATGGGAGCGCCCACATAGTAAAATTCAGGGGTCTCCGTGTATTTTTCGATCAGGGTTTGTATTCCCAAGGACTGCCTGCGCGCCGAATGGCAAAGAAAATCCTTCAACTCACGCTTGGACTTCACCCTCTGTTCGTGCAGCTTTTTTCCGGTCGCCCCGGTCAATATGCCTTGGGTAAGGCGAAGCAACGCCTCCCAACCGGCAAAACTGTCGTAAGTGATGATTCGGGTGATCTGAAGAGGATCGGTGGGTTTAAAATCGTTGCACAACCAGCGGTTGGTGATCTCAAAAAGTTCGTCTCTATGTAAAAATGCTGACAAATACATATGCGGCCGAGCCTGAAGCTTCCTTTCCCGCGGCGCGAAAAACAAGCGCGCCCATACGTTGTCAATGTACTATGTCATCGTCATTTTTCCAAGCCTTATTGTACGCACGGAATATAAAACCGGCTTAGCAGCCTTTCCCAACAACCTTGCATCGGCATACCCGGCTGCAATCTTTATCTTATGCGGCAAAACCGATGTGCGCCTTGAGATTTATTTCCTTGTTCCCGTCTGTACAGCCGTGCGCTCCCAGCCCTTCTCAAACGTTTTTTTTGCAATTTAATGCAAGTATATTATGTATGATAATGAAAAAGCAGCTTGGGGTCTGGCTTTTCGGCGGGAATCAAGGCGCAGCAGGCCTTAACGAGGGGCATTTTCGGCTTATGGGATGGGGACATAACTCCTTGTAAATGACCGGCGCCCATGATATGAATTACTTTTTTTTTGAAAGAGGGTTGCCGGAGCCCGGCGCAATCGCTCTGAGGGTCGGAAAAAATATCAAGTGCTGACAGTAGACTTTAATAGGCTGAACATCGAACCCGGATCCAGGGTTCTGGACCTGGGCTGCGGCCCGGGGCGCCATTCCTGGGAAGCCTACCGCAGCCCGGACGTGGATGTGGTCGCCGCTGATATTACGTACAATATCGTCGCATGGGCGTTGATCATGCTGCGCAGCATGGTGGACAACCGGGAGAGCGGAGGCGGCGACGCATACGGCGCGGCTGTGGACGCATCCCGTCTGCCCTTTGCAGACAATAGCTTTGATTATGTGATTTGCTCTGAAGTGCTGGAGCACATTCCCGACGATCAAAGCGCTGTCGCGGAAATGGCGCGGGTGTTGAAGCCCGAGGGGACCCTGGTTGTGAGCGTGCCCCTTTATTTGCCGGAAAAAATCTGTTGGGCCTTGGCGGACGAAACCTATCGCCGGATGGCCGGCGGCCATGTCCGCATCTATAAAAAGAAGGAGTTGGAACAAATTTTTGGGGAAGCCGGCTTAAAATGCCAGGCCAGACGCAGAGCCCACGCCTTGCACAGCCCCTTGTGGTGGCTTAGATGCATTGCGGTGCGCAGGGGCAAACCCGGGTTGCTATCCGCCGGTTATGACAAGTTCATCCACTGGCACGTAACCAAACGCCCGGCGCCCACGGTGTTTGCGGAAAACCTCCTGGCCCCGGTAATGGCAAAAAGCATTGTCTATTATTTGAAAAATGAGGGAAAAAATGACGCGTAACGCTTCGCCTAATCCCATATTTGACGCCATAGACGTCCGTTCCATGGCCGAAGCCATTTGCAAATTGCAAAAACCGGACGGAGAAATTCCCTGGTCCGTGGACGGCAAGACGGATCCTTGGGATCACGTGGAGAGCGCCATGGCGCTGGCCGTAGCCGGATATCTGAAGGAAGCCAGGAACGCCTTTGCCTGGTCGGCTTTCACCCAGAACGAAGACGGCAGCTTCTTCCCTTCATACAGAAACGGGCAGCCTGACGAAATGCGCAAGGACCCCAATATGAGCACCTACGTGGCTCTTGGGATTTATCATTATTATTTGATTTCGGGCGACAAGGATTATCTGGCCCAAATGTGGCCCACCATAGAAAAGGCCATCAATTTCGCCGTCAGCCTGCAATCGCCGGAAGGCCCCATATTCTGGAGCCAGGACATGGACGGCAATGTGGACAAGCGGTGCATGCTTACCGGCTCAAGCTCCATTTACATGAGCATCCAAAGCGCCCTGGCCATAGCCAAATGCCTTAACAAGTCCCGTCCTCAATGGGAGTTCGCCCGCCGCAAGCTGGGCAAGGCCATCCGGACAAGGCCGGAACTTTTCGACGAAAGCAAATCGCGTTATTCCATGGACTGGTATTATCCCATCCTGTGCGGCGCCGTTAGCGGCGAGGAGGCGCAGAATCGCATTGACCAATACTGGAACGACTTTGTGGTGGAAAACTGGGGAGTCCGGTGCGTTTCCGACAGGCCGTGGGTCACCATGGCCGAAAGCTCGGAATGCGTCCTGGCCCTGGCCGGCATCGGCATGTTTGAGCAGGCGGAAGCCATTTTCAAGTGGGTTAAAGGCTCCTGCTTTGACAACGGCCTGTACTGGACGGGCATTACGGTTCCCGACTCGGTGATCTGGCCGGAAGAGCAAACCGCCTGGACTACGGCGGCGGTGCTCCTTGCCGCAGACGCTTTATACACCTGGACCCCGGGATCGCATATTTTCTCCCATGAATATTGGAAAGACCACCGGACCCATGCCAAGTCCGGAATCGGTAAACGGGATAAATCTCCCGCGGCGTAAAGGTTTAACCACGTGAGAAAAGATCATAGACCCTACTTTGTAAAAAAGCTGCAAAATCAATATGTAAAATGGTACACGGACCGCTATTTGCGGCCCCAGTTTCGCCATCTGGGAAAAAGCCCGGCCTTAATCCGGCCCTGGCATGTCCAGGTTTTCGGATATTCCGTGGAGGTGGGCGACTACGCCACCATTATCGCAGAGCCCCATTCCAACGTGCATTTCGTGTCCTGGGCCCAGGCGGATTTGGAAGACCTGGCGGCCATCATGGACGGCTCGGATAAAAGAGTGGACGCCAAAGCCAAGGAGGAAGCCCGCGCCCTCGGCCAGGGTTTGATCAAGCTGGGAGACTATGTACTGGTCTGCCCGGGCGTACGCATCCAGGCGGCCACCAGAATCACCATAGGCAACGGGGTCATGTTCGCCCAAGGGGCTTATGTCACGGACGCCGACTGGCACGGAATTTACGACCGGTGCATGCCCGTAGGAAGCACGGCGCCGGTTGCAATCGGCGATAACGCCTGGATTGGCGATCACGCCATTGTGTGCAAGGGCGTGACCATCGGAGAGAACAGCATCATCGGCGCCGGTTCCGTGGTCAGGCGCGACGTTCCGGCCAACAGCATCGCCGCCGGCAACCCGTGCCAGGTGGTCAAGGAGCTGGACCCGGAGCGGGTTGTCAAAGGCCGGGAAGCCATGTTCGCAAATCACGAGGAACTGCAGAAAATGCTATCTGCGGCGGATAAAGACGCCCATGACCAAAACACCCTATGGGGCTGGCTCAGGTATCTGCTTTTTCCCCGCTACGGCGATTAGCTTTATTCCCCCCACCCCCAATTGCGTCAAGGAGGCCTGTATGCCATTTGTGGAAGTCAACGGTCAAAACATCCATTATGTCCATCAAGATGCAGGTTCCGCCATCAATCTTGTGCTCATCCACGGATCCGGCGGCAGCCATGAAAACTGGCCGGAGGAATGCCTGAATATCGGCTGCGCCAACGTCTATTTGGTCGACCTGCCCGGTCACGGCAAGTCCGAAGGCGAAAGCAAGGACGACGTGGGAGAGTACACAGCCTTTGTGGACGCATTCTGCAAAGCCCTCAACCTGGAAAACGTGGCATTGGGCGGCCATTCCCTGGGCGGCGCCATTGTGCAGCAAAGCGCCTTGAACAAGGCTTCCTGGCTCACCCGCCTGGTGCTTGTGGGAACCGGATGCAGGCTGCGGGTCATGCCCATGATTTTCGAAGCCATTGAAACCAATTGGGAGGGCGCCCGGGAAATGATGGGGCAGACCGTATTCGGGTCCAATCCAGCCCCGGAATTGGTCGCCAAGGAAAAAGAACGCTCCAGGAACTCCGATCCCCAGGTTCTGCTGGGCGACTTCCGGGCCTGCGACAAGTTCGACGTTTGCCGGCGTCTGGGAGAAATCACCCTGCCCACGCTCATACTATCCGGCGACGACGACAAGCTCACGCCCCTCAAATACGGCCAATTTCTTTTGGACGGCATTGCTGGCGCCAAGCTGGTGGTCATCACGGACGCCGGGCATCTCATGGCTATGGAGCAGCCGGCGCAATTCTGCCAGGCTTTGAAAGATTTTTTGTCATGACGCCATGACGCCTTTGTTCATAAAAAACCTGCCGGACAACAAGGCCAACCTGTACGGGTTGATTTTGGAAGCCTCCAAAATCCCCTATGAGTTTAAACGGGAGGAGGACGGCTGGCAAATTTTGGTCCCCCTAACGGACCATGACCGGGCTTTCGCCCAAATTACGGCATACACGGGCGAAAACCTGCCGCAAGACCTTGAAGAGCCGGAGACTGCGCAGTTTAAGACTTACAGCGGCCTTTGGGCCGCTGGCCTTCTGGCCGTCTTTTATGCAGGAACAGGGCCTTTTTCCGAAAACAGATGGCTTCTGGAGCAAAAAGGGGCTGTGGCGGAAAAAATCCTGGACGGCCAGATTTGGCGGGCCGTCACCGCCCTGTGCCTGCACGCCGATATGCTCCATCTCATGGGCAACATGGCCTTTCTGGCCATTTTCGCCACCGGAGTCTGCCAGGTCATGGGCTACGGCGTGGGCTGGCTGCTCATCCTGCTCGCCGGCGCCTTGGGCAACCTGGCCTCGGCCTGGATGTACCAGTCCCACCATCTTTCTGGCGGAGCCTCCACCGCGGTTTTTGCGGCCTTGGGCATATTGGGCGGCATCCGCGCCATCCGGCAAAAGGCCGGCTGGGGCTTGACGTCCAGAAGATGGATCGGCCTGGCAGTGGGCCTGGCTTTGCTGGCCTTTTTGGGCAGCGGCCCCAAGGCGGACCTTCTAGCCCACTTTTTCGGATGGTTTTGCGGCGTGGGCATGGGTGCGGCTTACGCCCTGCTCAAACCGGCGCCCGTACCTCAAGAACAACAGCTTCCCTTTCTCACCCTGGCGCTCGCCATTCTTTTATGGGCCTGGGCCTCTTCCGGTCTATAGCCGGCCGTCCCAAATTCTTCAGTTTTTTGACTGGATTGCGCCATGCTTTTGACGTTCCATAGCTGCTAAGTGATTCTTACATCGCTGCACCAAAGCCCTCCCGTCAAACTTTTTTAATATAATTTCAAATATTTAAATGTTTTAATATCCCCTCATGCCTCTTTTGGCATATTCGTTGATATTAGCATCTTACTGGATTCCATATCCTTTCAGCCCATAGTTCAGTCTCAAAACCCAGCAGCCTGCAAAAGGAAGATCCATTCATGAATTGGAAAAATTGGAAAATCGGAACTCGATTGGCCTTTGGTTTCGGCATTGTCACAGCCCTGTTGATTCTCGTGGGCTCCGTCAGCTACTTTGGCGTAGGAAACATAGTCACGGACGCCGATCAAGTAATCGAGGGCAATCGCTTACAAGGCTTTTTCGCCAAAAAGGAGCTGGATGCCATCAACTGGGTTGAAAAAATTCCCGAATTGTTTAATGACGACTCGGTATCGGCGCTTACGATCGAGACTGATCCGGCCCGAAGCACTGTGGGAGACTGGTATTATTCCGGGGAAAGAAAAGAGATTGAAGCCCAAATTCCTGCAGTGGCGGCCGCATTAGCCCAATTGCAGGCCCCTCTTGAAAAGCTGCACAGCTCCGCCCAGGAGATCAAGACTGTCTATAAGCAGCCGCACACCGGGCTGTCCGAGACTTTAAATGACCGCTTGAACGACCACATGGTCTGGATTGGCAAGCTCATGAGCGGCGTTGCCGAAGAAGCGGGCGGCATGTACCTTTACCAAGCGTCCATTAGAAATACCGTGGAAATCGCCTTGTCGCAAATCAAGGCGTGCGATGAAAACGCGGATCTGGGCGATTTGGATGCCCGCCAGGCAAAGGCCGTGGAAATGATAAAGGATATCCGATTTGGCCCTGAAAACATGGATTACCTGTGGATTCAGGACATGGATACCAAGATGCTCATGCATCCGTTAAGGCCGGACCTGAACGGAAAAAGCCTGGTGGACTTAAAAGATCCTACAGGCAAGGCCTTCGCCCTGGAAATGACCCGGATTGCCGAAACAAAGGGGAAGGGCTTCCTGACTTATCTATGGCCTAAAACCAAGGACGAGCCGCCCGTCTTCAAAGTAACTTATGTCAAATTATACGAGCCATGGGGATGGGTCGTGGGAAGCGGTTTATTCCTGGACAAGGCGAATCCCCAGGCCATTCAAAGGGCCAAAGACTTCGCCCAGGGAACCCCTTTTACCATTGATATTCAAACGGACCCGGCTCTCTGCCAATTCGGCAAGTTCATTGCGGCCCCTGAAACGCAGCAGCTTATGAAGGATTTTCCGGAGTTCGGGCGATTGGTCGAGGCCATGAAGGAACCGCACAAAGCACTGCATGTGTCGGCGAAAAAGATGATCTCATTCATCAATGATCAGAATATGGCGGAGGCTCTGGACGCCTATCACCAGGAAACCATTCCTTCCATGGATAAGCTCCGTTCGCTTTTTGAGCAGGCCCAGGCCCTGGAGGACGGCTTTATCGAAGGCTATAACGAAGCCAACGCGATTTATCGTGAAAAGACCACGCCCGCATACAAAGAAGTGAGAGACAGGTTACAGGCCTTGAGCGATCAAGTGAAGCAAAACACCCTTTCCGAGCAGGTCATGCTGGACTCCGCAAAAGGCGCCCAACGCTATGTCATGGCAGCCAGCGGCATTGCCTTCCTCGCGGCCGTATTTTTGACCTTCGTGATTACCCGGGCCATTACCAGGCCGATCAAAAAAACCTTGGGAATAGCGGAAGCCGTAAGCGCCGGAGACCTTACGCAAAGGTTGCAAACCGACGCAGCCGATGAAATCGGAGACCTGTCCAGGTCTTTGGATTCCATGGCTGACGGCTTAGAGGGCAAAGCTAAAATGGCCCAGGAAATAGCCGCAGGCGACTTGCGAGTCGAGGTCGCCCTGGCCTCTGAAAAGGACAGCCTGGGCAAGGCTCTGGAGCAGATGGTCAATAGCCTGAACAATATCGTGGGGAACGTGCTTAATGGTGCTTCTCAGGTTCAAAACAGCTCAAACCAGATCGCGTCCGCCAGTCAGTCGCTTTCGCAAAACGCCACGGAGCAGGCAGCCTCCCTGGAGGAAATAACCGCTTCCATGAGTCAGATAGGAACCCAGGCGAGAACGAACGCCGAAAACGCCTCCCAGGCGAATTTACTCACCACCGATGTTTTTGACTCCGGAAGCCAGGGAAACGAACAGATGGGCGTAATGTTGGAGGCCATGAAGGAGATAGAAGCTGCCTCCTCGGACATTGCCAAAATCAACAAAACCATTGACGACATTGCGTTCCAAACAAACCTTCTGGCCCTTAATGCAGCCGTCGAAGCCGCCAGGGCCGGCGTTCACGGAAAAGGTTTCGCCGTGGTGGCTCAGGAAGTTCGCAATCTCGCCGCCCGAAGCGCAAAGGCTGCAGGCGAAACCACGCAATTGATTGAAGACTCCCTTAAAAAGGTGGAAAGGGGCGCCCTTATCGCAGAGGAAACGGCCGATATCCTCCAAAAAATTGTGGAGGGAGTATCGAAAGTCTCGGATCTTATAGGCGAGATAGCAGCCTCATCCAACGAGCAGGCGCAGGGTGTAGCCCAAATCAATCAGGGGCTTGGGCAAATAGACTCTGCAACGCAGCAGAACACGGCCAATGCGGAGGAGACCGCGGCGGCGGCCCAGGAACTGCACGCGCAAGCCAGCGAGTTGAAAACACTGTTGTCCCATTTCAGAACCAAACGGATGCGGGAAGGCGCCCCGAATAAACAATCCGCCCTGGCCTTGCCTGAACCCGGACCAGCGGTCCCGGGTTCGCCGGAGCCGGAGCAGGACGGCTATGATGCAGTGGACGCCCGGCAAGTCATTTCTTTGGATTAGGAGGCTGCAGGTAAATGGGGAAACAGGGAGGCGGAGAAAAAAACTTGCGCCTCCCTGTAAAAAAGTCTTGCTTTTATTAAAAGTTGTGTTATCTTATCGAAGATTAAACGGCCCCGCGTTGGTTTTGCGGGGTGATTTTTTTCTGTAGGACCCTGCCGCAAACCAATGTCGCATCCTCCAGTCAAAAATCTTTGAAACTTTTATTTTAGGAGGATGATCTCCATGGCAAATGGTACTGTAAAGTGGTTTAACGATCAAAAAGGTTTTGGTTTTATTGAGCAAGACGGCGGCCCCGATGTTTTCGTGCATCATTCCGCAATCAACTCCAGCGGCTTCAGGAGCCTGAACGAAGGCGACCGGGTGACCTTCGATATCGAGCAGGGCGCCAAGGGCCCCTCTGCGAAAAACGTCACCGTAGGCTAAGTTTTCGCAAGAAAATTCCAGGGCGCGTTTCTTTTGGGAGGCGCGCCCTTCTCACTTTGTTTTTGAGCTTATGGCGCCGGAAGCGTCAGCCTTCCAAGTCATGCTCTGGGCCTTCCCCATCTTTATACAGGGCTCGCCCTCTGAGTGATCGCCTGTATTACTACGCTATCCGCCTCAAAAAAGCCGTGCTCTTATTCCCCAGGTTCAATTCGGGAAAAAAGCGCTATCTTTTTCTTCTGACAACATTAGAAGCTCGCTTAGCGATATAATTAAAGGCTTTTTAATGGTTTCGCCGGCTGACTTGGGCATTCTGCGGCAAGCGATTAATCAAACAATCAATCTAATACTCATTTAAAAAATGCAGTTTGATTGTGCAGTTCAGCAATTTTAAGCGCTAAGGCATCAAACGGCGATTAGCCATGACCCGCACGCCGATAGTTCGCGAGAGGGATGCATGTCCCTATAATGCCGCCAACGTCTTTTCATAAAGGGGTTATTGGACCCTACACACTTTTTTTATAAGGAAACATTTCATTTGAATTTTACCAGTTTTGGTTTTCATAAAAACGTCGCCGCCGGAATTTCCGCGGCGGGCTATTCCACCCCCACTCCCATTCAGGAAAAAGCAATTCCTCAGGTCATGCAGGGACGGGACCTGATGGGGCTTGCCCAGACCGGCACGGGGAAAACAGCCGCTTTTGTACTGCCTATCCTGCACAGGTTGATGCAAAAGCCCGGCAAAGGGGTGCGGGCCTTAATTATAGCCCCCACCCGTGAACTTGCGGAGCAAACGCATGAAGCCATAAATGCCCTGGGCGCCCAAACCAACCTGAAAAGCGTTTCGGTATATGGAGGCGTAAACCTCCAGCGCCAAGTGACGCGGCTGAAACAAGCTGACATTGTTGTGGCCTGCCCAGGCCGGCTGCTCGACCATTTAGGACGGAAAAACGTGGATCTTTCCCGTGTGGAAATGCTGGTTCTGGATGAAGCGGATCAAATGTTCGACATGGGCTTTTTGCCGGACATCCGCAAAATATTGACCTTTCTGACCCGCAAAGGACGTCAAACCCTCATGTTCTCGGCCACCATGCCCGTGCAAATCAAACGGCTGGCCGGGGAGGTCCTTCACAACCATGCTTTGGTTCAGATTGGGCGTGTGGCTCCGGCGGAAACCGTCAAACATGCTTTTTATCCCGTGGCGCAGCACCTGAAAACAGCCTTGCTCCTTCAATTGTTAGGCAGCACCGGGACGGAATCGGTCTTGGTGTTCACACGCACCAAGCACAAAGCCAAACAATTGGGGAACAAGCTGACCAAGGCCGGATTCAGCTCCACGTCCCTCCAAGGGAATTTATCCCAGTCCCGAAGGGTTGACGCCATGAACGGGTTCAAATCCGGCAAGTACCGGGTGCTGGTGGCGACGGATATCGCCGCCCGGGGCATAGATGTGGCCAACGTCTCCCATGTCATCAACTATGATATGCCGTCGACGCCTGAAACCTATATGCACAGAATCGGCAGGACCGGCAGGGCCGAACGCCGCGGTGAGGCATTTACTTTTATCACCAATGACGACCGGCAAATGGTCCGGGCCGTCAACCGGGCCATCGGCTCCAATGTGGAGCAGCGCACGGTCCAGGATTTTAACTATCGGGCCTCCACGCCTGAAACAGGCAGGCAGGCGGCTCAGGCCCCGCCCCGGCAACCCGCTAAAAAGAAAAAATCCCGGCAAGATTCTCCCCCGGTGCAAGTACGCAAAAAGAGCGGCTCAAGAAGGCGGGCTGACAGAGAGGCGAAAGGGGCTTTTACCTGGGTTTCTGCCGGGTAACGCATAGTTTCCAAAAACAAGGGGGCCATGCGGCCCCCTTGCCCATTTCAGGCAATCCATCCTGGGTCACATATTCAGAGATTATTTGCGGCCTTTTCGAGCGACGATCATGTCCATGGGCCCATGGGCCGCAATGGTTGCGTCTGTGACCATGGAGCTTTGAGTGGAGATAAATCCCGCCTTGATCATGGCGTCCGCCAAAAAACCCCGATCAAAAGACATGTCCATACCCTGCAGCGCCGTAGGCAGCCAGGTTATCACGGATTGCGCCGGCGCCGTCTTTTCCTCGCTCAGGCCGTCCGAGCTGACCAGCAGGACTCCGCCCGGACTAAGGGCCTCATAAATCCTGGCCATGAGTTCATCCATTCTGTCCCGGTAAAAATTCAGGGTGTAATTGGCCATGATGAAATCATAGCCCTCACCCATGGGGTCTTCCATATAATCCCCGGAGAGCGTCTTTATCCGGGATTCCATGCCGTATTCGGCAATAAGCTCCTCGGCCACCCGGCATACGGCGGGCTGCTCCATGATGGCGCACTCGAGAGAGGGGTGGGAAGCCAATACGGCGACCGCGATCATTCCCGGGCCGCCGCCCATATCCAGCATGCTGGAAAATGAGCTGAATTCAGGCAAAGCCGAAACATGCGCCGCAATAAGCTGAGCCCGGCCCGCCCGAGCGTTATTGATGCTAACCCGGGCGCCCTGCTCCCAAATCTCCTCCCGCCCCATGTTTTGAACGGGTTCAGGGCCGTCGCAGATAAGGTTTATCATGCCTCCGTTCATCATGGGTCCTGTCCATCTTTCCATAAAAAGCAGCATAGGGCCGATGCACTGCTCGCTGGCCGGGTCAAGATACGCCCTGGCCATGGATGTCATTTCAAACACGCCTTCGGACTTTTTCAGGCACCCCATGGCGGTCAAGGAATTTAGCATAAACTCCGTGTTTTCCGGCTGAGTTCCAATTTTTTCGGCCAACGTCCCGGCCGTCAGGGGCTCGTCAAAATGATGGAACACGCCCAATTCCAGGGCCGCCTTGATCAATTCCCATTTCACGGCCTCGTAGGGAAGCAGGGACAGGCCGTTGTCGTCGGGTCCTTTTGGCGGAAGCGATTTTTTCATTCTTTCATTCTCCTTTAAAACTTTTTCATCCCCGAATGCGTTTTCAATCCTCCCGGACTATTCCAGATCTCCGGGATCAGGCGACAGCCCGCGCAAAACAAAGCCGGTCAACTCATTCAAAAAACGGGCGTCCGCTTCGCCCCCCCGCCCCTGATTTTCTTCATGACGTAGAAAATGGTCGTGATACTCCCACCAAACATGGGCGGACCCGGTTATAAAAGAAAATATGTTCATGGGAGTCAGGTCCGCCCGGATTTCGCCCCGCGCCTGGGCTTGCAGGAAATACTCCTCATACATGTGATGCCATTCATCCTCGCCGGGCCAGGGGTCCTGCGCCCCCGCCAAATTGTCCCATTTGGAAAGCCGCAGCATAGTGGGATTGTCTCTGTAAAACGAAAACATGGCCCCCACGAATTCACGCAGGAATTCCCAAGCTGGAATCGCGGAATCCAGTACGGGGTGTTTGGCGCCGGCGTACCGGTCCACAATGGCCGCCTTCACCGCTTCATAAACCCCTTCCTTGCTCTTGAAATGAAACATGATCAAAGGTCCGGACACCCCCGCCTTTTCCGAGATTTCCCGAACAGACGTCCCGGCGAAGCCTTTTTCCGCAAACAGGTTCTCCGCCGCTTCCAGGATAACCGCTTTGGTGGCCTCTGCATTGCGCGTTTGTTTTTCCTTGGACACGCCCTTATTCTCCCTTCAAATTAGCTTACTAAACGTTCAATAAGTTAATAAAGGAAGAATGTCAAGAACTATTCCGCCCCCAATCAAATCCTAAACACCAACAAAAAAACCCCGCCGAAAAAAGCGGGGTTTTGCTTCTATTTACAAGGAGATATATTGATAGAATTTTGAGCGGGGAATCAGCCCTGGCCCATCCTTTTCTTGCGGGCCTTGTCCACTTCCAGGGAAACCTTAATTCCTCGATTTTTAATGGAATACCAAACCAGGCGCTTCTTATCCATGACGAAAAACCTGCGGCCGTACTTTTTCAGGGCCTTTTCATTGATGTTGAAACCCAGGCCCGGCAACGTGGGAGTCTGAAGCGAACCCGACTGGTGGGTGAAGGGGGTTTCCAGGATGCCGTCTCTGGCCTCGATGACCCAGCCGGGAGGCGCGTAGGGATATTCCAGGGCTTTTTTCCCGGCAAAGCCGCTGGCGGCCATAAGCTGCAGGTTGATGGCGAAGCCGATGCCGTTGGTCCAGGTGTGGGGGCTGTATAAAAGGCCGTGCTCCTTGCACAGCTTGGCGACTTCAAAGGTCTGGGCGATGCCGCCGGTAAAGCAGGCGTCGGGCTGGAATATGTCCAGGCAATGCCTTTTGATCATCATGGCCAGTTCCGGCAGGCCCGAGGAATTGAGCTCGCCGCCGGAAATAGGAACCTTGCTGTAGGCGGTCAACTCGGCCAGGTCGTCGTAAGCGTCCATGGGCAGGGGCTCTTCGATCCAGGCCAGGCCGGCGTCGGCGCAGGCGTCGGCGAAATATTTGGCCCGCTGCATGTCCCAAAGGGGCGCGGCGCCTACGACGGTCACGCGCCAGCCCTGGTTGGCGTCCACGCCGATGGCCATTTTATCGCCCATGGCTTTGGCGGTTTCCGTAACCTGCCGGATGTCCATGTCCGGGTCAAAATCATGGACGCGCAGCTTGACCGTGCGGAATCCTTCTTCGTATCTGGCCTGGACTTCCTCGATGCGCTCCTCCGGTCCTTTCACCTCTCCGGTGGAGGCGTAGAGGTCGATCTTGCAGGCCTTGCCGCCAAGAAGTTCGTAAACCGGCTTGTCCTGCTTCTTGCCCAGGATGTCCCAGAAGGCGGGTTCGATCCATCCCTGGCGCTGCCCAATGTAGCCCACCTCCCGGACCCGCTGCTGGATCAGGTCAATGTCCGTGGCTTCCTCACCGAGCAGATACGGCCCCAGCACCTCCCCGAGGCCCGCCCGTTCCCGGCCCATGGCCGTGCACGCGCTGTATCCGATGATGCCGTCGTCGGTGGTCACTTTAATCAGATCAAAGCGGTTTTCCGTTTGGGGGAGGCCGGGAATCCAACTGGGGTAAAAGGGCGCCGGCAGGGGAATGGCCACGTGATACAGTTCTATCCGCGCAATTTTGCTCATGCTTTTCTCCTTAGACAGATCATGGTGATGTCATCGAACTGGGGCTCTTCGGCCATGTGTTCAAACAGCGCTTTGTCCATGGACAAAACCAGGCCGTGGGCCGAATCCTGGGCGCCTTCCACCAGGGACAGGATGCGCTTCCGGGAAAAAGCCTCGCCTTTCGGGCTGCGGGCGTCCAAAACGCCGTCGGTGTATCCAAAAAGCAGGTCGCCGGCCTCCATGGCAACGGAGCCATGACCGAACTCAATGCCCTCCCGCAGGCCTGCTGCGGGCCCGGTGGGGTTCAAGAATTCCCGAGACCCGTTGTTTCTCGCCAGGATCGGGGGTTCGTGGCCTGCATTCACATAATCCAGCTTGCCGCCGGCCGGGTCCAGCACGCCCAAAAACACCGTGGCGAACATGCCCTGCTCCCCGTGCACGGAGGCGATGTAGTCGTTGGTGTGGGATACGGCGTACAAGGCGCTTTGGACGTGAGTTTCATAGTCATGGCTATCCTGGCAATCGTCCCCCAACTGCAAGGTGTACACACGCAAAAGGCTTCTGAACAAAGCCATGAACAAGGCTGAGCCAACCCCTTTGTCGCAGACATCAGCAATGACAAAGGCCACGCCGCCCCCAGGCAGCTTGAAGACGTCGTAAAAATCCCCCGCCACCTGCCTCGCCGGATGAAAATCAGCGTCAATCTCCCAGCCGGAAACCCCGGGGATGTCCTTGGGAAGAAAATCCTGTTGAATTTTTCGCCCTTGCTCCATCTCCAATTCCATGACCTTCATGCGTTCCTTATCCCTCAGAACGCCGATCATGTTGTTAAAACTTTCCGACACAATTCCCAACTCGTCATTGGAAACCAAAGGCGCCCTCACATTATAATCCCCGCCCTCCACCTTTCTGATAGCCCTTTCCAGATTTGACAAGGGAACGACAATGCTTCTGGCCGCCATGCGGGCTACAATAATCGTGGCGATGGTGCATCCCACCAGCAGGAAGGAAATGACAGCCAGCTGAGAATTCAGCAGGGACTCGGGGTCCTGCGCCAGCATGAGCCGGGTTTTATTGTATACCACAACGGACAGCATCAGGAAGGGAAGCACTCCGGTCACGACCAGAGAGATGATCATTCTCGTCCCCATGGTCATGCGCCAGGCGCCTTTCACGCCCGTAATTTTGTCATTAGGGAACAATTTCGGCCACAGCTCCCGGCTGAAAAGCTCCATATTAAAAAAGATCAGGCTTGTGGTTATGACCCCTGAAAACAAGATCCCTATGAACATGCGATAGGGCAAACGCGGGTCGCCGGAGATATTTTCAAGAAAGGGGATCATGATAGGAAAAACCAATGAGGCGGCCAGCCAGTTCCAAATGGTGGCCAGGGCGGATAAGTAAGGAAGGTTGATAACCTTCCTTTTGGCGATCTCCTTGATCCCGGGCGCCTCCTGCATCCGTCCGTTCAGGACGTCCATATACGCCACAACATCCCGGAACCATCTGCGAACAGCCAGGCCGGTGATCAGGATTTGCAGGAGAAAAATCCCCGCCGATCCATAGAATATCCCGCTTAAATTGTCTGCGACGGTGATTGAGTCGAAAAACACAAAATATAAGATGCAAAGCGCCATGCCCACAAAATTGCCGCCGACCGTCCTGCGGCGGAAGCTCTTCAGCAAAAACATTTTGCTGAACGATTCCGCCTCGCCTTGATTATTTTGTGTTTTGCCCAAGTCTTTCACTGCTCTTCCCCGCTGTCTGAACCAAAAGCCGGACGCCCCATGGCGCAGCGCCTCTATTGCATTTTGTCAAACTATAGCTGTTTATACAGAATGTCCACGACTTCGATAACTTTGTCTCGCAAAACACTCCCATATTAACAGGAGAAGGGCCGCCAGGCCAACCCCTGCCGCGATCCAAATTCCTTGGGGACGAAAGATTAACAGAATCTCTCTTTCCCCCGGCTCCTTAACATGGACTCCCAACAGGCCTTGTTTGTCCACAACCTCTCCGAAAGAAGACGACCAGCCCGGATCGTAATTCTGGTTGATTACGCAAAGCCCCGGCGTCTGCATATCACTATGAACCCTTACCCGATTATAGCTCACATCAAGGAGCCCGACCTCGCCCCGGCCTGAAGCCAGCCAAACCTCTCCGCGGTAATTTTGCAAATATTTCTCAGGGCCGCCGGCTTTCAAATCCAGCCGGGACGGTAAGGCGTTAGTGGGAATTTGAATGCTTGAATTCCACTTGATCACCCCCGTGTTTTCCATAAGGTTAATATACAAGGGGCCGTACAAAACCTGGCTGAAAGCCGCCCGCTGCTCCACTTTCGGAGGATCGTGAAAAAAAATCAGCGGTATGATCAGCCGGTTGGCCGCCAGGGGATAAACCGCCGCAAGGGCCATAAAAAGGGCTAAAGCTAACTTTATATTTCGGCTTTTCACCCAGTTGAACAGGGAGTGAAAAAAGCCTCCGAAACCCAGACAGATAAAGAATAAGATATAAAAATTAAAATACTTGACCGTATTGTACATGGCCCCAAACACGGGCAAGCGGGACAAAGGAGCAAAAAGGTCAAAGGGCAAGTATAAGCTAAAGCTGACGGCGATGGACAACCCCAGAAGGACTGCAACGCCTATATAGCGCCGAAAGGACAGCAGGGGGGACAAACAGGCCAGAGCCAGGGCAAGGCCCCCGCACCCGATATACTCCGGCCCCACAAGATTCGGCCCGACCCCGCCCGAGGACCTGGCAATCTCAATAAAGGGACGCGTCTTGACATAACCCTCCCAAAAGGCGGCGATCCCCTGGAACGGATTGAAAACCGGCAAGGCATCCTGGGCGGGCTTGAAGATCTGATAATCCACCGTCCTGGGATTGACCGCCAGCAAGCCGGTGAGCAGGTAAAACTTCACCGCTCCGATCAAACAGGCGAAGACGGCGGCCAGGATCAGATTTTTCAAGGTCAGCCTTCCGCTTAAGCCCCCGTTCTCCCGCCCCGGCAAGGCTTTGCCGAAGAGCCAAAGCAGCCCCAGGAAGAGCAAGGTCACGGGCAGGACGAAATTCGCCTCCGCCAACAACAAATATAACAACAGCACAGCGGCGAAAAAGTATCTTTTATCCCTTCCGGCGCCGGCCAGGCAAAAGGCGATGAGGGGAAATAGGTAATAAAAGGTCTCCCAGTAATTCCCCCCAAACAGGCGTGCAGGAAGCCACCCGGATACGGCGTACAAGGCCGTCGCGCTAAACACGCCCCACCGGTTGAACCCGAGTATCCGCCGCGTGTACAGGGCCATGCCGGCCGTCCCGGCAAGAAATATCAGGAAGACGTTTATGCGGCATCCAAGGATTTCTCCGGCCGCGAGTATGACGGGGAGCAACGGGGAAAAGGAAGGATCGTGCGGGTGGGCCGCCAAAGGAAACCCGCCGTTCACATAGGGGCTCCAGAACCCGGGTTCGCCCTGATCCAACAAGGAGTCCCGGGCCGCCTTATGGTGAAAATACAACTGCCGCCAGTCCCCGTTGGAAAAATCCGCCGTCTTGTTGGGGCGGAAAAACAGGGGGACAGCCATAATAAGGCACGCCAAAACCACCAACGCGGCCATTATGCGGTTTTGCATCCGTCTGCTTGGAATGAATCCCGGATCAGTCAGATTTATTTTCCCATTTGAACTGGAATTCCACTTCTTCCGAGTTTCCTTCCCGCTCATGCTCAATGTTGAAAACCGCGCCCGCCGGCACGTTGATCCTCTCCCCGGCAATCTGAATGCGGAAAGGCTTGCCGCTCTCCAGGCAATCCGCCAGGCGCCTGAGCTTTTCCACCGTCTGCTTGACGGAATACTCTTTGACGACGTCGCGTTCCTTCTTGGCTGCCATAACTGTCTCTCCTTATAATTCGTCGGGCGCTCAAAATAGCATATTCGCCCAGCCGATACAAGGCTGGGGCGTTTGAAGGGCTTTCCTGAAAACGCGCCGCAGCCTTCCCAAGTGGAAGGGTTTTTGCATGAAAATATAAATATTCCGGTTCGCCTGACCATCCTGGATTCACGCACAATTTCACGACCGCGCTAAAAAAAGAACGATCGCTCGTTTTTTTATTGACACCCGAGTAAATATGCTTGATAATTGCTCCAACATGCGGGCGAACCAGCCCGAACAACCTCAAGGAATGATATTGGCAATGAGCCTTCTATACATGGTGCGCCACGGACAAGCCTCCTTCGGGACGCCGAATTACGACAGATTGTCCCCCACAGGGCAAGAGCAGTCAAAGAATCTGGCCAGGCATCTCATTGACAAGCAATCCAAGTTTCATGCGGTGTACACGGGAAACATGCTGCGTCATCAGCAGACCGCCCAGCCGTTGGTGGATGAGGGCGGCCTTAAGGGCCTGTGCCCCGGCGATTTTACGGTGAACGGGGCTTTTGACGAGTACGACGCAACCTCCGTGTGGACCATCCAGATTGAGGAAATGATCCGGGAGGAGCCTTCCATCGCTCAGGAGTTAAGCAGGCTTCCGGACGACCGCGAGGTGTTTGAAAGGCTTTTCCGCCAGGCCATGCTCAGATGGGTGAGCGGGGACCAGGACGAAGAAAAGGGCCCCACCTGGAAAGCCTTTTCCAGCAGGGTGGCCAAAGGCGTTAAAGAAGTGATGGAGACTCACGGGGAGGATGAGAACGTCATTGTATTCTCGTCCGCCGGCCCGGTTTCAGCCGCGCTGCAATTCGCCCTGGACCTGGATTACGCCAAGGCCATGGAGCTGGCCTTTTCCACGCTGAACGCATCCGTTACTGTTTTTGAATTTAACAGGAAACATATAACGCTCCAAGGATACAACAATGTGTCGTATCTGGAAGAGTCACTCATTACCGATAGATAAACCAAGGAGGACTGCATGGATTTTACCATCTCTGAAAGAATGCAAACCGTTCTGGGCATGATTAGAGAATTTGTGGACAAGGAACTCATTCCCATGGAGCCGGAATTCCTGACTCATGAGTTCAGGGATATGGAACCCGAATTGGAAAAAAAGCGCGACATGGTCAAGAAAATGGAACTGTGGGCGCCCAACCATCCCAAGGAATACGGCGGAATGGGCCTGAACCTCATGGACCATGCCCTGGTGTCCGAAGCCCTGGGCCGCACGCCCATCGGCCACTATGTTTTCGGGTGCCAGGCGCCTGATGCGGGCAACATTGAAATCCTGAACCTCCATGGCACGCCCGAGCAAAAAGAAAAATACCTCCAGCCTTTGATTGAAGGCAAAATCCGCTCCTGCTTCTCCATGACGGAAGTGGAGCAGCCCGGCTCTAACCCCGTGATCATGGACACTACCGCGGTCAAGGACGGCGACGACTACATCATCAACGGCCACAAATGGTATTCCTCTTCCGCCGACGGCGCGGAATTCGCCATTGTCATGGCGGTGACCAACCCTGACAACGCCAAGTACATGCAGGCCAGCATGATCATCGTGCCCAGCGACACCCCCGGCTTCAACCTGGTTCGCAACATCCCGGTCATGGGCCACGCAGGCAGCGGCTGGTCCAGCCACGGCGAAATCCTGTATCAAAACTGCCGCGTACCCCAGTCCAACCTGCTCGGCCCCGAGGGCGGCGGATTCGTCATCGCGCAAGAACGCCTCGGGCCCGGCCGCATCCATCACTGCATGCGCTGGATCGGCATCTGCACACGCGCCTTCGACCTGATGGTTCACAGAGCCAACACGCGCATGATGGCCCCCGGACAGCCCTTGGGCTCCAAACAAATCATCCAGGCCTTTATTTCCGAAAGCGCCGCTGAAATTCAAGCGGCCCGCCTCATGGTTCTCCAGGCCGCATGGGCCATGGAAACCAAGGGACACAAGGAAGCCCGCAAGGAAGTCTCCTTGATTAAGTTCTATGTTGCCGGAGTTATGCAAAAAGTTATCGACAGGGCCTTGCAGGTTCATGGCGGACTTGGTATGACAGACGACACGATAATCGCCTTCCTGTTCAGGCATGAAAGAGCCGCCCGCATCTACGACGGCGCCGACGAAGTGCACAAGGCGAGCATTGCCCGGAGAATTTTAAAGGAATACGAAGGCAAAAACATCAGATAGAAGCTCTGGGAAAGGCCTTTCCGGGCGTCAGGCTCCGGAAGGCCTTTCCCTCCTACAAAGAAAACGGAGGGAACCACCGGCCCCGCTATGATGACTTATGAAGAGTTCAAAAGCATGGTCCATCTTTCGCGGCGAGAGATCTGCAAGGAGATCTTCAACGAAAACAAGGACCTGATCAAAGTCAAAAAGCCTGAAAGGGTGGTAAAGAACCTCGGGAAAATATTCGAGGCCACCCTGGCCTTGAGCAATAAAAAAGGGTTCCATGCCATGAGCCTGAGAGATCTCTCCTCAGGCGCAGGCCTTTCCATGGGCGCCTTGTATTCCTATTTTTCCAGCAAGGAGGAGTTGCTGCGCATGATCCAGGATCAGGGCCGGCGCATCACTTCGCGCATCCTGGAGGAGCAGATAGGAACCGTCGAGGACACCCGGGAAAAATTGCAGACAGCCATTGTTGTGCACCTTTATCTTTCCGAGGTCATGCAGCCGTGGTTTTATTTTTCCTATATGGAGGCCAAAAACCTGCCCAAGCGCGCTCAAAAGGAAGCCATCCTGAGCGAGTTGTCCACCGAGCAGATGTATGCGGACATCATCAAGCAGGGCCAGCGGGAAGGAATCTTTCAGCCAAGGGATCCGGAAATGACCTCGGCTTTTATCAAGGCCATGTTGCAGGACTGGTATTTGAAAAAATGGAAATACCAGGCCAGACAGGTTACCGTGGACGCATATGGCAAAGTTGTGGTAGATTGGGCCTTCGCGTACCTGGACAACCAAACTGCGATGGAACAATAGAACCGCCATGAGCCTGATACTGGATCAACCGCATGCCCCCCGGGAAGGAGAGGAGCTGGACCTTGCGTCCATCGAGCCTTTTTTAAAAGACTCCATCCCCGGCCTGGACGGCCCTATTGAAATAAGCCAATTCCCTTCCGGACACTCCAATCTGACATACAGCATTAAAGCCGGAGACAGGGACCTGGTCCTGCGCAGGCCCCCATTCGGCGCCAAAGCCAAATCCGCCCACGACATGGGGCGGGAGTACCGGGTGATGAGCGCCCTGCACGGAAAATTCCCCTATTGCCCCAAGCCCCTGGCCTACACGGAAGACGCCTCCATTATAGGAAGCCAGTTCTATGTCATGGAAAGGATCAAGGGGACCATCATCAGAAAGGACCTGCCCGAGGGCCTGAATCTTGGGCCGGAAAAGGCCAGGGCCTTGTGCCTGGAAATGATGGACGTCCTGGCTCAGCTCCACACCCTGGACATCAGGGAAGTGGGGCTGGAAAACTTCGGCAAGCCCAAGGGATACACCCAAAGACAGGTGCAAGGGTGGACCAGGCGCTACCACAACGCCAAAACGCCCGACACGCCTGATTGCGAACCCATCATAAAATGGCTGGAAGCCAATATGCCTCCGGAACCGGACCGGGCCTCCGTGCTTCACGGCGATTTCAAGATGGACAACGTAATCCTGGATCCCCAGAACCCCACCAAAATCATCGGGGTCCTGGACTGGGAAATGTCCACCACGGGCAATCCCCTGATGGATTTGGCGAACCCGATAAGCTACTGGGCTCAGGCCGACGACGACCAGGATTTTATCGACATTCGCATGATGCCCACCCACATACCGGGGGCATTGACCAGAAAAGAACTTATCGAGCGGTACGTCGAAAAAACCGGGTTTGACATCCCGGACTTCACTTTTTACATGTGCTTCGGCGTGTTTCGATTAATTGTCATAGACCAGCAGATTTATTATCGTTTTTACCATGGCCAGACCAAAGACGAACGTTTCGCCGAGTTTATCCACAGGGTGCATGTTTTAACGAAAAAGGCCAACGCCATTATTCAAGGCGGCATGGACCTGTAATAAATTTTTCGCCCTGGGAGCAAGCTGGCCGTTATTTTACCGGATGAAAACGATTTCCCGTCGTGTAAACGCCTGTGACAAAAATATTTAGGAGCAATCCATGAGCGAAACTTTAGACAAACCAAAAGAAATTCGGGAAGGCGAAGAACTGGAAGCCGCGGCAATCGAACCCTTTTTAAAGGACTCCATTCCCGGCTTGGAAGGCGAGGTGAAGGTCAGCCAGTTTCCCTCCGGCCACTCCAATCTGACCTACAGCATTTCCGTGGGAGATGCGGACCTTGTTTTGCGCAGGCCCCCCTTCGGCACCAAAGCGGCCACGGCCCATGACATGCACCGGGAGTACAAGGTATTGAAGGCGCTTCGCGAGGCCTATCCCTATTGCCCGGAAGTGCTGGCCTACACGGATGACGAGTCCGTCATAGGCTCCCCCTTTTACGTCATGAGGCGGATCAAGGGCATCATCCTGAGAAAAGAACTGCCCAAGGAGTTGAACTTCACGCCTGAAAAAACCCGGGCCTTTTGCGAGGAATTGATCGACGTCCACGCGGCGCTCCATAACGTGGATATGTATGAAGTGGGCCTGGACACCTTCGGCAAGCCCGAAGGATACACCCGCAGGCAGGTGGAAGGCTGGAGCAAGCGCTATCGCAAGGCCAAAACCCCGGACGTCCCGGACTGTGAAGCCATCATGGCCTGGCTGGCCGAACGCATGCCCCCGGACCCGGACAAAGCCACCATCCTCCACGGCGACTTTAAGCCCGACAACGTCATCCTGGACCCCAACAACCCGACCAAAATTATCGGCGTCCTGGACTGGGAAATGGCCACCATCGGCAATCCCCTGATGGACCTGGGCAGCTCTCTCGGGTACTGGACCCAGAAAGGCGATCCCGATGAAATGCGGTCCGCCCCCATGATGCCGCCGGAGCTTGGAGAGGTCATGTCCCGGAAGGAGATCATTGACCGCTACGCCGAAAAAACCGGCATCAACATGGACAACTTCAACTTCTACTGGTGCTTCGGCATTTTCCGCCTGATCGTCATCGCCCAGCAGATTTACTATCGGTTCTACCACAAGCAGACTAAGGACGCGCGCTTCGCCCAATTGGGCTTTGCCGTGCATATTTTGGCCAACGCCGCCGACCGCATTGTGGAGGGCAAGCTGGAAATCTAATTCCGGCGCTTTTCAAATTGCAAAAAAAACAGCCCCGCCTCCGCAATTGAGTTTGCCTGTCAGGCGCTCGCGCGAGCGGGGCTTTTTTGTTATCCGTTTTCAGTCATCCATCCCTGGACGCCGCTCCGAATTGCTAAAGATAGTCAATTAATCAAAGACGTCCCTAAAAATTCCCTAATCGTCTTAACACGGCCCAGGGCGTCCGTGATGGAGGCAAGCCTGTCCTGGCCGCTATATTCATACAGCGTGTCATTGCCCATGACGTCGTTCACACGGGTCAGCAGGCCGTCCGTATAATAATATTGAACGCTGCGGGTTTCTTCGTCCGCTACGGCGGCGTCCCGGATTTCGGAAATCAGGCCATCCTCGTTGTAGTCGATCCAGACAATCTGGTTTCCGTTCTTATCAGCGTAACCCGAAGGCAGGATGCTTTCGTAATCGTCGTACAACACAAAGGCCCGCACCCCCTCGTCGTTTCCGTAGGAGACCATTCTGCCGTATGCGTCGTAATTGATCCAGACTCCGGATTTGTTCTCCCAGTGGTAAACCACGTCTTCCAAAGTTTCAAAGCCGGGCAGGACCAGGACTTCCGGGTAGGAGTCAAAGGTGACGTACCGGACCTTGTATATTTTGTCCGTGTCGTTCTTGAACACGGGCGCGGCCTGATACCAGCCGTATTGGTCGCCCGTCATATTTGACAAGGAGGCCAGGGAGATCTCCTCGCCCAGGTCCATTTCCGCTTCCGTGATGTCGGGATAAATGGATGAAGAGGCCAGCTCGAACTTGTATATGCCCTTATTGATGACGGACGTGAATTCCCTGGCGCCGAAGGTTGCCGTTTCCAAGGTCGGCAGATCAGGTTGCGCCATATTG
>NZ_FQZU01000059.1 GCF_900142135.1 Desulfatibacillum alkenivorans DSM 16219
TCCATGGCGTCCTGGTAAGGGGCCAGGGCTTCCAGGACAGCTTCGCTGTCATTGGTGTTTTTCCTGGAGAAAACCTTTTTGCCGCGGTGATCCATAATCCCCATGTAATTATTGTTTGAATGCAGATCAATTCCCGTGTACAATTTCATTGGGCGTCTCCTCTTTTTGGGGTGAATGGTTTTGTGCAACTCCATCCTACCATTGCGGCTTACCCGCAATAAACAAAAAGGGTAGGCGCCTCTTATGATTATCAAATCTACGTTTGACGTTTGGGGGTGTTTTATTGGTTGGGCAAGCCCTCATAGAGGGGCCTGAAAAATGAAATATCTGATGTTTGTCCAACATACCCAGGAACCCATGGATTTGATCCCTTTATAGGCTGCGCGACCGTTGGTTTGGTATGGACTCAAGAATAGTTAGCCGATTATGCAAAGACGTCTCCAATAATGATTGGCCCATAGGAGAAGAATCGCATGGGAGAAGTATGGATAGCGTTTGGACTAACGCTGTTCGCAGGAATGGCCACAGCCATCGGAAGCATCATCGCATTTACGGCCAAGAGAACGAACTACCGCTTCTTGTCAGTCGCGACGGGATTCTCCGCAGGCGTAATGCTGTACGTATCCTTTGTGGAAATATTCTTCAAGGGGGTTGAATCTCTGATTGGGCGTTTCGGCGAAGTCGGGGCGCACTGGGTCAACGCCGGCTCGTTCTTCGGCGGAATGCTTCTGATAGGGCTGATCGATTTCCTGATACCGGCCGCCGAGAATCCGCACGAAATCCACTCGGAAGCCGAGACTCGCCCCCTGCGCGATCCTTCGGCGCCTGCACCGGAATTCGGGGCGCTGGCGGAAGCGAACGCAGAAGCCCCGGGCGCACACGATCATGGTGCGCATCACAAGATGCTGCGCATGGGACTCTTCACCGCCCTGGCCATCGGAATTCACAACTTCCCGGAAGGACTGGCCACCTTCCTGGCGGCGCTTCAGGACCCCAGCGTGGGGGCCGCCATTGCCGTCGCTATCGCCCTGCACAACATCCCGGAAGGAATCAGCGTCTCCGTGCCTATCTACTACGCCACGGGCAACCGCAAGAAGGCCTTTGTATACTCCGCCCTTAGTGGATTGGCCGAACCGGTTGGGGCGCTCATCGCCTATGCAGCGATCCGGTTCATCCTTGGAGGCGGCGCAGCCGTCATTCCCCCGGAAGTCATGGGCGTTTTGTTCGGCGGCGTGGCCGGCATCATGGTTTACATCAGCCTCGATGAGTTGCTGCCCACAAGCCGGGCTTACGGCAAGGGCCACGACAGCCTCTTCGGTTTGATAGCCGGCATGTTGGTTATGGCTCTCAGCCTGCTGCTGATGAAGTAACAGAGAATCCCGGCCAACCAAGGGTTCCGCTTTTTGTGGGGACATCCCTGATTAATCAACTAACCATCAGTTCCGCCGGGTTTAGGCCCTATGTTGGGTTTCGTGTGCACTATTTTGGCTTCGGCATACCCCAAAGAGAAAAATCTGCTGTCACCAATGGGCAGATCTTGCCTCACTCTACCCAACCTACTCTTTTTATGGATAAATCGTAGATTGGGCAGAGCTTGCAAAACCCAACAGGAAGCCAAGATGGTTATTTACTCCTTGGCAGAAGCGATTCGGCCTCAGTTCTTTGCAGGCGGTTCGTCGCCCAAGGCTTGAAGAATCCGGTTGATGGAAAAATGGATTCTCATGCCGTTCTTTTTGCCGTGGGGGGCCAGGGCGGCGTAGCATCCCGGGCAGTAGCAATAAACGTTCGGCGCCTCGGTGGCCTTGAGCTGATCCACCCGCTTTTGGGTTTCCTGGGCCGCCTGGGAGTGATCCCAATTGTTCCGAAATCCGCTGGCGAAGCCGCAGCACAGGGAATCCTGCCTGGTATTGGCCGGGTCGACTAAGGTCAGCCCAGCGGCCTCATGCAGCCCGTAAACCGCGTCATAAAAAGACTCTCCCAATTCGCTGCTGTAGCAGGAATCGTTAATGGCCGCGGTTCCCTCCAATTTGTTTGTAAATTTCAACTCTCCGGCCTGAACCTTTTCCCACAGCCATTCCCAAATGGAAATGACCTGAAACGGCAACTCCACGCCGTGATAGGCGGGCCACATGTTTCCGTAAAAATTGGAGCATGAGCCGCAATAGCAGATCAGACGCTCGGTATCCAGTTGAGACAGCATGCCGTAGGTGCGATCCACGGTCCGGGTAAAGGCGTCGTAATCGCCGAACCGGTAGGGGATTTCCCCGCAGCAGGCATTGCGCGGGGCGTATTTCGCCAGGCTGGACAAGGCCTTGGAGTATTCTATGGTATGGGGGATGGTTCTGCCGAAACAACCTATGAACAGGGTGTCGCGGGATTTTTCCGGAACCTCGGTCCATTTGTCCAGAATGGCCTGATGCGCTTCCGGCGCCTTTTTATATTGATCCAGAAAATAGCCGGAATCCGAGTCGCCCGTGAACATGTACTTCACGCCCGCAGGAACGTCCCTGCCGCCCTCCCGGTTTTTGGCGTTCATCCTCTCCATGATGAGCGCGTAGGGCTTTAGCTCCTGGGGGCAGTAGTGGTTGCAGGTCATGCAAAAGGTGCACTCGTTCAATACCCGCTCCGGCGGCTCGCCGTTAAGCAGGCGTTTGATTTCCGCCTTGGACTCCTCCTTGCCCATTTGCATCACCGGGCATTTTTGCAGGCAGATTCCGCAGTTGATGCAGGCGTCCTGGTCTTTGCCTGCAGGGATGAAAGCGTCAATATAGGATTTACTGGCCATGATCCCTCCCCAAATTATTTATGATGATTATATGAAAACAAGAAACTGGACGGTTGAAGAGAATGGGGCATCTTACACAAATTCATCCGATCGTGCAAATACTAATTCCGAATTTCTCCATGAGCCCATAGCGCAGGTTTTACATCGGGGTGAATACATACTTGCCGTTTTTGACGTCCGCGTCGGGAGGGATTTTGCTTTTCTCAAACAGGTCATAACCCTGTTTTAAATTTTGCCAAAATTCAAACCAGTCGTCGTCCTGGTACTTTTTCATATTTTTTTCCGTCATTTCAAAGGGGAAGATGTGCACCCGGAAAAATGGCTGGCCGTTTCTGAGGGCTGCGTCTGCAATGGTGTAAATTTCCTCAATGCGTTTATCCCGCATGGCGTAGCACCCTATGGACACGCAAGAGCCGTGGACCATGATCAGGCCGCCGGTTCTTCCGTGAACCCGGTCGTATTTGTTGGGATATCCGATATTGAAGGCAAGGTGATATCTGCTGGAAGGATTCATCATGCCGGGAGGGACAAAATAAAATCCTTCGGGCGCCCTCCAGTCCCCTTCCTCCAGTTTGGGGCCAAGGCCGCGAAGGCCGTAGGTGCATACTTTGTATGACTTGAAGAGATGAAACTGCTTTTCGTTTAAAACCCAAACCTCCAGGCGCTTTTCTTTTTTAAATATGCGCATGAACACGGGAGAGCCCCAGGTGAGGCCCGCCTGGGCGAATTCCTTTTTCAAATCCGGCGCAACCCGCGCTATGACCTCTTTGGAGCGGGCGCTGGAAGGAACTTCCTGTGCAAACGCCGTGCTTTGAAAAATGGACAGAAAAATAGTGAAAAAGAGCAGCAACCGTTTCATGTTCCAATCCCCTCCTTAAATGTACGATTACAGCCTTTTTTAGCATTAAAACAGCCAAAAATACAGAGATCAACGAAAATGGAACAGGGAGTCAAAACGAAAAAGCCGGGAGCGGCTTGAAGGTCCGCCCCCGGCCTCTGTTGAAGGAATGGAAGGTTGAGCGTTTATTTTTTTGCCGCTGCAGCGGCTTGCATCATGCGGGTGTAATTGCGGCAGAAGCGGTCTTCACCCAGGAGCATTTTAACGGTCAGGATCGCCTCCCGCATGGAAACTTCCGTGGGATCCACAATGGCCGAATCCATTCCCGCCGCATAAGCCAGGGTCAGGAAGGTGCGGTTAATCAACATGCGTTTTGGCAGGCCGAAAGACACGTTGCTGAGGCCCATGGTGATATGGGCCTCCGGGAACTCCTCCCGAATGCGGCGGATGACCTCCAGGGTGATGTTTCCGGCCTGGATGTCGGTGGCGATGGACAACACCAGGGGATCGATGTAAAGCCTTTCGTCAGCCAGGCCGCTCTCCCGGGTGCGGGCGATCATTTTCCGGACCACCTCCATGCGGGCGTCGGCCGTCTTGGGAATGCCCCCTTCGTCCAGGGCCAGGGCGATCAACTCACAGTCATTGGCGGCGGCCAGGGGAAGAATTTCCTCCAGGCGCTTGGGCTCGCCGGATATGGAATTGATCATGGGCTTTTGATTGACCTTTTCCAGGGCGGCTTTCAATGGCTCGGGCCGGGAGCTGTCCAGGCAAAGCTGGCAGTCCACGGCGTCCTGGACCACGCCTACCAGCCAGATCAGGTCTTCGGTTTCCGTATCGGGCGCCGAGCCCACGTTCACGTCCAGAAGGTTTGCTCCGGCCTCCACCTGGGCTTTCGCCAAGGCTGCGATGAATTCCGCGTCTTTCTCCTTGATGGCTTGGTCCACGGATTTCCTGGTTCCATTTATTTTTTCGCCGATTATCTTCATAAGGGTAAACTTCTCCTGTTCCTTTTTAAGGATTTAAAATTCCCGGCGCGATTACCGAGGCGCCGTTTTATGATTTCGAGGGGACACGATACTTATCTCAGGCGTCGTGCTCGACAAGTATGCCCGCTATGCAGAGATAAGTTCATGTCTTCCGAAATCCGACACCGTCCGCGCCTTAAAAATACGGGGTTGATTAGAAGCGCATGGCTTTCACGAAAACGCTGTTGACGCTGGAATCGTCGGCCAATTCCACGTGCACCGCTTTTCGGGCGATTTTTTCGGCCCGGCTTCATGAACGAATAAACACTCCTGGACTCTTTGCCGTTGTCAGGAACCCGAGGGAAGCCGCCAAGTCCCGGTGAATCGACGCCGTGAATGAGTGCTTTGACGGCTTCGGCAATTACCTTAGCTTCTTTGGCTTTTTTAAGAAGCGAGATCCGGACCGATCACCTCAATAACCGAAATGCGGGGACGGATTTTTAGGCCAGGGACGCCATGACGGGAGTGCGGATTTGCCAGAAGAGCCTGGAGGAGAAGAAATCCTCTAAATAGCTCTATACCTTTGAGACAAAAAGCAAAAAGCCCCGGAAGGCCGCGCCTTCCGGGGCTTTTTTAGTCTATGGCTGTTATTCGGAGGCGTCCTTGCTTCTCAAGGGACGCACCCGGACCAGCAGATCGCCCTTGGCCACCTGCTGCCCTTCGGTCACAGCGACTTCCGACACCACGCCGGCGATGGCCGCATCCAATGAATTGAGCATTTTCATGGCTTCCAGGACCAAAAGAGTATCTCCCTCGGAAATTTTCTGATCCACTTCCAGGGAAATCTGGGCCACCACCCCGGTCATGGGGGCGCGCACCTCTCCCATTTCAGCCAGGGAAGCGATTTCCGCCTGGGTAAGCTCCTTCTTCGGCCCCGCCTGCCCCTGGGAGGCTTCCGGGTAATGATGGAAGGGCTCCAGATGATGGTCCACGTACAGGTAGTTCAACTGGCTGCCGTCCTGCAACTCCTGAGTGCTGGCAAAGGTGATGGAGTGGTGCTTGCCCGTGTGGTCGGCGAAGGTCACCACCTCCTCCGCATCGAACCCGCCCTGGCGCAGCCATACGGACGGAGGCAGCACGTAGGTCTTGCCGTACTCCTCCTCGAACTTGAGGAAGTTCACCGCGTCCCGGGGATGCTGGAGATACAAAACCAGTTCCTCAATGTCCGCCGGGCGGCCCAAAGCCTTTTCCAATTCGGCCTGTTCGGCCTCCAGATCCACGGGCGGGCATTCCTCGATGCCGGAATCCCGCTCCACAATGGTTTTCCAGTCAGGGCCGAAGGCGGCTTCATAAATATCGTCCGCCGGCCTGTAAAAGGGGAAGGGCCCGTAGCGCTCCAGAAGCAGACGCTTCAAGTCCTCGGAGGCGTTTACGTAGCGTTTGCCGGAAAGCGTGTGCGTAACCGCCGTGGTCCAGAGGATCTGGGATCCCGGGGTGACGCTCCAGTAATTGCCCAGTTCCTTGTGGACCCGGGGCAGCTCCTTCATGAGGATTTCGTTCATACGGCCCAGGAACCCGCCCTTGACCGCCTGCTCAAAGCTGGAGCCCATGGCGCCGCCGGGCAGTTTGTGGGTGTGGACCGTGGGGTCGAAGCCCTTGAACTGGGACTCGAACACGGCGTAAGCCGGACGCTCCTGCTTGAGCTTGTCCGAGGTTGCGATCACGGCGTCCCGGTTTATGCCTTCTGCCTTGTACCCCATGTCGTCCAGCAAATCCAGGACGGTCAGGAGCGGGGGCGGGCCGAAGAAACCGGTCATGGCGTGGTCGGCGGCGTCGATGATTTTCGCGCCGGCCTGGACGGCCGCTATGATTCGGCCTATGTCGTTCCCGTCCGTATTATGGCCGTGGTAGTGGATGATCAGGTCCGGGTAGGCGTCCAGCAGCGAGGAAACCAACTGGCCGATGCGCTGGGGAGTTCCCAGGCCTGAATGGTTTTTCAGGGCCAGCAGAATGTCCGGACCGGTGACGTCCAGGATTTCACCCACTTTCTTCACGTAAAACTCGTCCGTATGCTCCGGGCCGGTGGAGAAGCACACCGTGGCTTCCAGGAACTTGCCCGCCCTCTGGACTTCCTCGAACACGGGAATCATGTTGGGAACGTGGTTCAAAAAGTCGAAAACCCGCCAGACTTCCACGTATTTGGCGAATTCCTTGACCGTGAGCCTGAGGACGTTTTCCGGATAGGGCCTGTATCCGAAGAGATTGACGCCGCGGCACAGGGTCTGAAACATGGTGTTGGGCATGAGGCTTCGCAGAAGCTGCAGCCGCTCAAAGGGATTGATCTGCTTGCGGAGCATGTCCACGTGCACCGAGGCGCCGCCCGTGATTTCCAGGGAGAAATATCCGGCCGCCTCCCTTTCGGGAGCGACCAGGATGTCCGTATGCGCCAGGATGCGGTTTTTAAAATCCGACTGGGACAAGTCCCTTGCCGTATTGGTGACAAAATAGGAATCGGAGCCGCGTATGGCTTTTAAAGCCTCTTTGACGTCCGAGCCCGGAGTGATGCGAATAGACATATCATCTCCTTTATATATGCTAAGGCCTGCCGGGCCTGTTATTCGGCGAAAATGTTCTTTCCGTGATAATGAATGGCGGAAAGCAGCTTGGCCACCTTGGCTTCCTGGGCTTCCTGGTCGCTGTAATCGTACAGCTCGGGATGGCGCTCCAGGTATCCGGTGTCAAAAGACCCGGAGGCGAATTCCGGCTCCAGCACCAGCTTACGGTAGAACGGGATGGTGGTCTTGGGGCCCACGATCCGGTAGTTCTTCAAGGCCCGGGACAGGCGGGAGACCGCCTCTTCCCAACGGAAGCCGTACACCGTGAGCTTGACCAGCAGGGAGTCGTATTCCGTGGGAATGGTGTAGCCCTGATAGGCCATGCCGTCCAAACGGATGCCGGGGCCGCCGGGGGAGTTGTACACGGCCACGTGCTTGCCGCTTTCTGGGGCGAAATCCTGCTTGGGGTCTTCGGCGTTGATGCGCATTTCAATGGCGAATCCCCGGCAGAAAACCTCGTCCTGGGTCACGTCCAGCTTTTTGCCCTCTGCCACGCGAATCATGCGGCGGACAATGTCTATTCCGGTGACCACTTCGGTCACGGTATGCTCCACCTGGAGGCGGGTGTTGATTTCCAGAAAATAAAAGCTGTCGTCCGAGTCCACCAGAAACTCCACGGTCCCTGCGTTGACGTAGCCCACGTGTTTGGCGTACTGGATGGCCGACTGGCAGATTTTTTCCTCCAGGGCCGGGTCCAGCAGGCTGGGGGCGATTTCCACCAGCTTCTGGTGCCTGCGCTGGATGGAGCAGTTCCTGCCGCCCATGTGGATGACGTTTCCATGCTGGTCGCCCAGAATCTGCACTTCGATATGGCGGGGGTTGACGATCCCTTTTTCCAGATACAGGCGGCCGTCGCCGAAAGCGGAAACGGCTTCATTCTTGGCGATTTCAATCTGGCTTAGCAGCTCCTTTTCCGAATCCACCTTGCGGATGCCCCGGCCTCCGCCTCCGGCAACCGCCTTGAGCATGACGGGGTATCCGTATTTGGCGCCGAATTCCACGGCGGCGCGCTTGCCGTCGCCGCCGGGGGGGAGAATGCCGCTGCCGGGAATGGTGGGCAGTCCCGCCTCTTCCGCCAGACGGCGTGATATGGTCTTATCTCCCAGGTCCTGAATGGTGGCTGCGGAAGGTCCTATGAAAATCAGCCCTGCTTCTTCGCAGGCGGCGGCGAATTGGGGGTTTTCCGCCAAAAACCCATAGCCGGGATGCACGGCCTGGGCGCCGCTCTTTCGCGCAGCCCAAATAATGCGGTCAATGTCCAGATAATCCTTGCGGGGGCCGGGGCCTATCCACACAGCCTCGTCGGCGATGCGGAGATGGCGGCTTTCTGCGTCGGGGGATTCGTAGATCGCCACCGCCCTTTTCCCTTCTTCCTGAACGCCGCGGCACAACCGGATGGCAATCTCGCCGCGGTTTGCTACAAGCACTTTTTCAATGGGGGGAATTGTGTTCACGCGATTCTCCTTCTCTTTGGATTTTCGGCCTTAGCCACACTACAAAACCGGCCGAAGGAACCTTTGATTGTAGCACAGTATTATTCAATCCGCAAAAGCAAAATCTGTTCGCCCGTACAATCCCGTAATTCAGGCAGCCGCTCAGCCTGTGAAATGCTTCCCATTTTCAATGTGATATTTCTCGTGTTTTTGCTGTGAAAGGCTTCATTTACATCTTATGCAAGCTCTTGTAGACACATATTGTGGCTCCCAGCGGCTACGCCATGACGGCAGTCAAACAAACCGGCGCTGGGGAAGGAGGTAAGGACCATGAAAAGGCGCCCTTTATCAATCACAATCATTGCATGGACGCTCATTGTCATTGGATTGAACATTGCTTTTTTGACCGTGCTGGTTATGCCCACAGCGCCAGGCCTCAAGGAATACACCCTGGCCAATCTGCCCCCGGAACTTTTTTACATCCTGGCCTTTGCATCGGCGGGAATCTCCCTTTTCTCCGGAATGTTCATGCTGGGCGGCGCCAATTGGACCCGGTACATGTGCCTGGCCTACGGCGCGGTTTTTCTGGGGTGGTCATTCTTCAGCCTTCCGGGCAACGGCCTGCTGCTTCCCGTGACCGGAGTATTCGCGATTATCTTATTCTTTTTGTTCAAGCCCGGCGCCAGGGATTTTTTCGTGCCCAGGGGCATGACGGCCACACAGGATCACGGCATTTTTTAATTGAACCGCAATGGTTTATCACCCGATTTATCCTTCCGAATCCTCCCTGCAGGGCGCACGGACAAGTGCATCCTGTTTCCGTAAAACCGGATTGACATGCGGTAAACCCTCATCGTACTATACACTCTTCTAAGCCTTTTGAGGCGTTGCGACATCGCAGGCCTCTTTTTATTGTTCTCATTGTACAGTCTTAACATTACGACGCTAAGATCGTCCGGAAAGGTTATCGCCGTGGATCTGATTTGGCAGTATAAAAGCGTTTTGTTTGCAATCATTGTTGCAATAGCCTATTTCTTTTTCATCAGACCCCGGCTCAAAGCGGGCGTAAAAGCCAGGGAGCAAAAGGGGCCGACCTATGTCTGCGACCAATGCGGAGACATGGATTGCGATTGCCATCCCCTGGAAGAATCAGAGGACCCGGCAACCGCTCCGGAAAGGCAACACGACCACGCCAACGATTGACTTATTAAAATAGCATATGGAATGCCAAGGAGGATACGCCATGAGAATTTTAACCCGCTCGGATTTCGACGGCCTGGGATGCGCCGTTTTGCTGAAGGAAGTGGGTATGATGGACGACATCAAATTCGTCCACCCCAAAGACATCCAGGACGGACTGGTGCAAGTGACCTCGGACGACATCCTGGCGAACATTCCTTATGTCCCCGGATGCGGCATGTGGTTCGACCATCATTCCAGCGAAGAGGAAAGAAAGCTCCACGGAGAATTTGAAGGAAGATGCGATCCAGACGCCCCCAGCGCAGCCCGGGTGATTTACGACTATTACGGGGGCAAGGAAAAATTCTCCGATCCTCATTTCGACGAATTGATTGCAGCCGTGGACAAAGCGGACTCGGCCGATTTCACCGCCGACGAGATTCTCAACCCAAGCGGTTGGGTGCTTCTTTCCTTTGTCATGGACCCGCGCACCGGCCTCGGCAGGTATCACGATTACCGCATCAGCAATTACGCCCTGATGCTGGACATGATCGATTATTGCCGGAGTAAAAGCATTGACGAAATTCTGGAAATTCCCGACGTCCAGGAAAGGACCATGCGCTACTTCGAGCAGGACGCCCTGTTCCGGGGAATGATCGAGGAAAAAGCGACGGTTCGCGGCAACGTGATCGTCCTGGATCTTAGGGATCAGGAGGAAATTTATACGGGCAACCGGTTCCTCATCTACAGCATGTTCCCGGAGCAAAACATTTCCATCCAGGTGATTTGGGGATTCCAGCGCCAGAACATCGTCATGACCTGCGGGCATTCCATCATCAATCGGACGTCCAAGACCAATGTGGGCTCCCTCTGCCTGAAACACGGCGGCGGCGGCCACGAAAAAGTGGGAACCTGCCAGGTGCCCATTGACAAGGCGGACGCGATTTTGGAGGACCTTATCGCCCAAATGAACCAGGACGGATAAAACGCCCTTTGATAAGAACAAGATCAAGGAGGAAAACCGGCTGCGGTTTTCCTCCTTGTTATTGCAGGGGGCCTTGCATAACCCATAAGAAGCATTATTTTTTTATATATTTTGAACCCGGCGTTCCCCATGGAGGGGGCGTTAAGCTCAAGGAGGAGTTTATGAAAACCATTTTAGAACTGATGCTGGCATTCACTCTGACGGCCATTTCCATCGCGGCCGTGCCGTTCGCCATGGCCTACGCCATGATTCCGGAAAACAGCAAAACCGCCAAAAGGCTGCCCGCGCCCAAACGTTAAGGGCTGTTTTTAGCGCCGCGCCTCCCCGGCCTGCGGAGGTCGGCATCCCCCCCACCCGAAGCACTCCCCTGAGTGCAACCGCTTGACTTCACCACAAAAATAAAACGACCGTTCGCTCCCCTGTTTTGTTGATTTCCCCCTTTATGTTTCTTGGGGACGTCCTATTAAGGAACTAACTTTTTAATATATTGAAATCATATATTATTTTTGGATGATTTTGGTTTGGATGGGGGTTATTTTAAGAAAAAAAGCAGGTGGGGCGGTTGAAAATGCCTTTGGTTAAAGGCATTGGACACGCGGCCGGTTGGGACAATTTGCAGGCCATCCACGATTTTTTTCGGCCGAACAACATGCCGCTTTGCGATCCAGGCAGGATACGGCTCTGCCTGGGCTGCCCACCCACTTAGAGGGCTTGCCAGGATGCTTTTTCCCGGGCGGCCATAAAAACCAAGGCCAAGCCCCTGGAGTCCCGATATGTCAGCTCGGAATTGAGGGAAGGAAGGGCCATGGAGTCCTGGCAAGCATTTACACACTGCGAATAACGCTCTTTGCCAAGGAATTCATAATCATCCTTGAGGAATTTTCGGCAATGCTGTAATTTAACAATGAAATTCGGATGGGTCATCTTATGATTCATAAACTAAACGCATTACATCTGTTGTTTTTTTATTTGTGCTGGCTTTAAACGCCTAATCGAAAGCCGCTTCTATTATGTCATACACCTTAGCCATATCCCCTTCCGGCCGATTATCCCTTCAGGAAATCGACGACCAATGGCCCTTGCCTGAGCCTTGGAGCAAAAAGGTTATAGATGCTTTTGCTTCCTCCGAGGCCCAGGGATTGTTCGCCTTGGCCGCGATTCGGCCGGACGGCCCCATCCCGCCTGCATTTACCTTTTGGCGGGACTTTTCCGGCCGATACCTCACCTTGCTTTGCCGCACTCCCGAGTCCATGGAGTCGGCCATGCCTCCCATTCCGCCCCCTGATGACGGCCAATTGGGCGGCATGCTCGACTCGGCCCCGCCCATGCCCGGCGGAGAGTACCTGTCCTATCATGTCTTGCTTACCCTGTGGGACAAACTGGATGCGTGGGTCAGGGAGGACATTGAGGAAAAAGGCGAGGGCCTGAACCCGTGGCTTAAAGCGAACGCCCCCTTGTGGAGGCAGGTTGGCAGAGTGTGCTTTCATATTGCGGAAAACAAAAAAGATCCCGACTATCCCTTTGCGCTGCTGGCCACCTATGCTCCGCGCCTTTCCGCCGGGGGCGGGGTGCAATACAGGCCTTTGGGAAAGGCCTTGCAGGAGTATGCGGGAAAGCGGAACAAACAGGCCCTTATCCGCCTTTTGGAGCCCGTGCATCAGGCGTCGAAAAGGGTGGAATTCGTCCGGGAGCTTGTGGAAACCGGAGATATTTACCATCCCCTGGCGCTTACCGCCGCGGAAGCCTACATGCTTTTGCAGAACACTCCCGGCCTTGAGGAGAGCGGCCTTTTGGTCAGGCTTCCTGATTGGTGGAAAAGGCGCCCGCGCCCCCGGGTCAGCGTTACGGTGGGCGAAAAGAAAAGGAGCGTGCTGGGAATTGACGCCATGCTGGACTTCCGGGTCGACTTGAGCCTGGAAGGGCAAAAGCTGACCCAGGATGAATGGCGCAGGCTCATGGAATCGGATGACGGCCTTGTGCTGATCAAAGGCCAATGGGTGGAGGTGGACAGGGATAAGCTGGCTCAGACTCTGGAACACTGGAAGCAGGTGGAGGCAAAAGCCGGAAGGGACGGAATTTCGTTCATCGAGGGCATGCGCCTTCTGGCCGGGGCGCCTGTGGACTTGGAGCCGGAGGATGGGGGCCGGGAGGATTCGGAATGGTCCCATGTTGATGCGGGGAAATGGCTATCCAGGGCCCTGGCCGACCTCAGGAATCCTCAGGGTTTGACAATCCCGGGGCGCGGATCGGGCTTTCAGGGAGAACTGAGGCCATATCAGGAAACGGGCCGCAACTGGCTATGGTTTCTCAGTCAACTGGGATTGGGCGCCTGCCTGGCCGACGACATGGGGCTTGGGAAAACCATCCAGGTTTTGTCTCTGCTTGCAAGCCTGAAAACGGGCAAGAGTCTGTCCAAACCCGCCTTACTGGTGCTTCCCGCCTCGCTCCTGGCCAATTGGAAGTCGGAGATGGAGCGCTTCACCCCCGGCTTAAAGGCCGTGTTCGTCCACTCCTCCGAGGCGAACAAAGCAACCATGGAGCAAATGGGCGCCGCCCCGGCCGAGCATCTTAAAGGCGCTGACATGGTCCTGACCACCTATGGCATGCTCATGCGCCAATCCTGGCTTTTGGACGTTGATTGGAGCCTGGTTATACTGGACGAGGCCCAGGCCATTAAAAATCCGGCGACCAAACAAACCCGAACAGTAAAAATGTTGAAAGCAGACGCCAGAATCGCCCTGACGGGAACTCCGGTGGAAAACCGCCTCACGGATTTATGGTCTTTATTCGATTTTCTTTGTCCGGGGCTTTTGGGCTCCTCCGCCAAGTTCAAGAAATTCTCCAAGGGCCTGGAAAAAAGAAGTAAAGACCAGTACAAGCCGTTAAGAAACCTTGTAAACCCCTATGTTTTGCGCCGCCTTAAGACGGACAAAAACATCATAGCCGACCTGCCGGACAAAACCGAGGTCAAGGCTTATTGCGGACTGGCTAAAAAGCAGGCCGCCCTGTACGCCAGATCGGTCCGGGAATTGGCCAAAAGCATTGAGACGGCCGAAGGCATTGAGCGCCGGGGAATTGTATTATCCTATCTCATGCGTTTCAAGCAGATATGCAACCACCCCAGCCAGTTTGCAGGAGACGGCGAGTACAGCCCCAACAAAAGCGGAAAGTTCCTGCGTTTGAAGGAACTCTGCGAGGAAATCGCCTCCCGGCAGGAAAAGGCCCTGATATTCACCCAGTTCCGGGAAATGACCGACCCCCTGGCAGCCTATCTTTCTGAGATCTTCGGCAGGGAAGGCCTGATCCTTCATGGCGGAACGCCGGTGAAAAAGCGGAAAAACCTGGTGGACGTGTTCCAACGCGAGGACGGGCCTCCGTTCTTCGTCCTGTCCCTTAAAGCCGGAGGCACGGGGCTGAACCTGACCGAGGCTTCCCACGTCATCCATTTTGATCGATGGTGGAACCCGGCTGTGGAAAACCAAGCCACGGACAGGGCCTTTCGCATAGGGCAGCACAAAAATGTACTGGTTCACAAGTTTGTCTGCCGGGGCACCCTGGAGGAGAAGATAGACGCCCTGATTGAAGAAAAAATCGGCCTGGCCGAAGGGGTTTTGAAAGCCGGCGGAGAAGCCGTCTTAACGGAAATGAGCGATGAGGACTTGCTGAAAATCGTGGCCTTGGACATTAATCAGGCGGGCCTATAGGAGAAATTGCATGAGCCGCAGACGTTTCAGGTGGGCCCCATACGTACCCGTCGCCCAACAAAGGGAGGAGGCGCAGGAAAAACTCCGGGCGCTGCAAAAACAGGGGAAAAAGGTCCAGCCCATAGAAATCACGGGACGCGCCATCGCCTACACTTTTTGGGGAAAAGCCTGGTGCGACCACATCCAGTCTTTCAGCGATTATTCCAACCGCCTGCCCCGGGGGCGCTCCTACGTGAAGCACGGCGCCGTGGTGCACCTGGAAATCCGCAAAGGCGAAATCTTCGCAAAGGTTGCGGGAACCCGGCTGTATACGGTGCTGATTTACATCAAGACCCTTTCCCCGAAAAAATGGAAAGCGCTTAAAAACCAATGCTCGGGGCAAATCGGCTCCCTTATTGAATTGCTCCAGGGCAAACTGTCCGAAAACGTCATGAAAGTAGTGACCGACCGGCAGGAAGGCCTCTTTCCATTGGCCAAGGAAATCCGCCTGGACTGCACCTGCCCGGATTGGGCCGTCATGTGCAAGCATGTAGCCGCCGTCATGTACGGCGTGGGCGCCAGGCTGGACGAAAGCCCCGAGCTGCTCTTTCTGCTCCGGGGCGTGGACCACATGGAGTTGATTGACGCCCAGGCCAAACTGATTGGCGGCGCCGGAAAGGGCAGTAGCGGCCGCAAACGCATCTCCCAAAACGACCTGGAGGATATATTCGGAATCGAAGTCAGCGAAGACATCAAGCCTGGCCGCCCCCGAAAAATACGCCGGCCCCAGCCAACGGCCCGAATAAAAAAGGCGGCCCCTCCCAAAACCGGGCCTTTGAATGCTGTTGAAAAAGGCCCCGCAGGAAACAAAAAGCAGCCCGCCCTCCATGAAACCAGGCGGGAAAAGAAAAGCCGCGAGCTTCAGGACTTGCTGAGGGAGCAAAGGACCAAGGCCGGAAAAAGAAAGTTTAAAAAATCTAAGAAGGCGCCTCCCGGGAGTCCCACCGGCAAGGATATCGCCGCCTGCAGGGAAAAACTCAGGATGAGCCCGAAGGAATTTGCCCTTATCATGCACGTGAGTGGGACTACCATCCGGAGTTGGGAGCAAAAAAAAGAGCGTATCGCCATGCATAAAAGAAACCTTGAATCGTGGAACATCGTCAAGGGACTCTCCCGGGAGGAGGCGCGAAAAAAGTTATTCAGAGATTATAAGGAGTCCATTAGAATCGACTAAGCGGCCCCGCGTTTTTGCTTGCCATTTTCAACTTCGTTTGCTAACAAACGTTCCATGGAAGAGGAATATCCCCACCCGAAATATTTTTTGGCCTTGCTGACCTTTCAGGCCGCCCGCAACCTGATCTCCTACTACAATCGCGAGTTGGAGCCCATGGGGCTGACCGGCGCGCAGGCCAACGCCTTAGGCATCCTTTTCCGCAAAAAAAACCTGAGCTTGGGCGAATTCGCCGCCCGCGCGGGAATCGGCAAGGCCGCCGCGGTTTCCATGATCCATCGTTTGACGGAAACGGGATTCGTCACCGCCGTGCCCGACCCCAATGACGCCCGAAAAAACATCATCAACGTCACGGATAAAGCCATCAAGGTGATCGCCCCCGCCATGGAAATCGTCCGCCACCTGGAAAGCACGGTGGAAGAGGCCCTGGGCGAGGACGTCTTGAAAACCCTGGTGGACGCCCTTAAAGTAATCCGCAATCTGGAATTTTGAATTATATGGATTGGAGACATACCCGGTCATGATTGAATCCATTACGGAAAGCCCTTTATACAAAATTGTCAATCCCAAAAGCATTGCATTTTTGGGCGCATCCAACAGTTTCGGGGCCATGGGCGCCAATTGCTTCGACTCCATCATCAAGCGGGGGTTTGAAGGGGAGCTTTACCCGGTCCATCCCCGGGACGAGGTGGTTCAGGGATACAAGGCCTATAAAACCGTGGAGGAATTGCCCTGCGCGCCGGACCTGGCCATTATGGTCATCCCCACGCGGGTGGTTTTGGAAGCCATGGAGGCTTGCGGAAAAAAGGGGATCAAAAACGTCATCTGCGTAACCGCCGGATTCAAGGAGGTTGGCGGGGAAGGCATTGAGCGGGAAAAGGAGCTGGTGCGGATCGCCGAAAAATATGGAATCCGGTTTATCGGCCCTAATTGCATCGGCGTCACCAACTCAAGCGCCAAGCTGAACACCACCTTTTTGGCGGACAACAGCAAGCCCGGATTTATCGGCCTGGCTTCCCAAAGCGGCAGCTTCGTCACGCAGATGTTCAACTATCTGGATCGCATGGATCAGGGATTTTCCACGGCCTTTTCCGTGGGAAACGGCGCCAACATCGACCTGGTGGACTGTCTGGAGTATTTGGGCGCCAGCCCGGATACGAAAGTGATCGCCCTGTATGTGGAGGGAATCGTCCGGGGCCGGGAGTTTATGGAAACGGCCAAGGCCATCGTCCCACGCAAACCTATTGTGGCCATTTACGTGGGAGGCAGCGAAACCGGCAAACGGGCCACCTTCTCCCACACCGGAACCATGGCCGGCCCCGACGCCCTGTACGACGGCATGTTCCGCCAATGCGGCATCATCAGGGCCTCCTCCATTGTGGAGTTGTTCGACTTTGCCTGGGCCCTGGGCTGTCTGCCCCTGCCCAAAGGCAAAAACACGGCCATCCAAACCAATTCAGGCGGCCCGGGCGCCACGGCTGCGGACTGCTGCGGACGCGCCGGCCTGACCTTGCCCTCCCTTTCTCCCGAGACCCTGGAGAAGCTGAAAGACCTGCTCCCCGGCACGGCCAGCGCCAACAATCCTATTGATATCACCTTCGCCAGAAACCCCAGGGATTTCTGGCACGCCATCCCCAAGGCGCTCCTGGAAGACCCCAATATTGATATGCTCCTCACCTATTACCTCACGCCCCTTCAGGCAATTAAGAGGCCTTTGATCAGTTCGGGCGTGGAAGAAGCGGAAGCGGAGAAAATGGCCGTGGAATTCCTGGAATCCTTTGCCCAGGATGCGGGAAATCTGTTGAGGGAATACGGCAAGCCCATGGTGGGCTTCACTTTCCGGGGGCTGGAGGAGCCTTTTCCCTCCATGCTGCGCAAGCAGGGCTGCCCCATCTTTTCCTCGCCGGAACGCGCGGCGGCGGTTCTATCCGCCATGGTGCAATATGTGGAGTTCAAAGCCAGGCTGGAAGCCTGAAGGGCCGAATTTGGAATCTAATTAAGAACTCTTTCCATTTATAGGGTACTTAGCTTATTTTTTTAGGAATTCGGGTCCAATATCAAAATTATACAAAAATGTATTTTTTAATAAATTTTCTTTTGACTATTTTTCTGCATTTCAAATGCCTCTCGCCACGGCTCAAAACAATTAGGCTACGTTCAATTCCGTGCTGTTGAATCAAGACCTAAAAGTGCATGACATCTCCTGCGGGGTGGAGATAGTCCGGGGAGACCCCGTATGTTAAAGGCAAGTGGGATCGGTTTTGTTGGGTTTCGTTAACATGCTTTTGGCTTTGAGCATTGCTCCCGGAGCAATAAGGGCCAACCTTTATGGAAAAGGCTCTGCAAACTCTACCCAACCTACTGCTTTTATAGACGAATCGTAGGTTGGGTTAAGAAGTCCGGCTTCCAGGCCACATTCAGCCTCAGCGGATTTAGGACTTCGAACCCAACAAAAAAGCTCCTGGCTCAATACATGCCGGTATGGTGAAACATCAGGCGGTAAAACTTGTTTTCGTCCTTGGTTATTGGGTTTCGCAAGCTCTATCCAACCTGCGCCTTGATTGGGGCCTATTTGGGTTATTGGATTAAGGGCCGGACTTTAGGCAGGCGCGCCGGGGGGATTTCCTTGGCCCTAAAAAGGTCAAGCCCTGCCTGGAGGAGAGAGTCAGGCAGGGCTTGTTCACTATCGGGGAGGCTTTCGCCTCCCCAGGGGGTCGCACTGGTTTAAGGATTACATGTGAGAGGCTTTCTGGAAATCGGGGTAAGCGGTTCCGCCGTGTTCGCCGTAGTCCAGGCCTTCCATTTCCTCTTCGGGAGTGACGCGGAGGCCGATGGTCATGGAGATGATTTTGAACATGATGAAGCCGCAGCCGAAGGCCCATACAAAGCAGGCCAGAATGCCGACCAGCTGCACGCCCACGACGCTGGCGCTGAAGCCGCCCATGTCGAAGATGCCGGCGGCCAGGGTTCCCCAGGCGCCGCAGACGCCGTGCACGGACACTGCGCCGACCGGGTCGTCCACTTTGATTTTGTCGAAGAAGACGACGGAGAAGACCACCAGGATGCCGGAGACGATGCCGATGATGATGGAGCTGCCGGGGGTTACGTTTGCGCAGCCGGCGGTGATGCCGACCAGGCCGGCCAGGGCGCCGTTGAGGGACATGCTAATGTCGGGTTTGCCGAACATGACCCATGCGGTGATCATGGCGGCGATGGCGCCGAGAGCGGCGGACAGGTTTGTGTTGACGAAGATCATGGCGATGGAAGTGTCAGCCGTGGTGGTGGAGCCGGGGTTGAAACCGAACCATCCGAGCCACAGGATGAAAACGCCGAGAGCCGCCAGAGGCATGTTGTGGCCGGGGATGGCGCGGGCTTTTCCGTCTTTGTCGAATTTGCCCAAACGGGGGCCGACTACGATGGCGCCGGCCAGAGCGACCCAGCCGCCGATGGAGTGGACGACCGTGGAGCCGGCGAAGTCAATGAAGCCCATGCCTTCCAGCCAGCCGCTGCCGTTCAGAAGGCTTCCCCAGGCCCAGGAGCCGAAAATGGGGTAAATGAGAGCGCTCAATATTGCGCTGTACGCCAGGTAGCCGACGAACTTGGTGCGTTCCGCCATGGCCCCGGAAACGATGGTGGCGGCGGTGGCGGCGAACACGACCTGGAACATCCAGAAGGCCAATACCCAGGGATCGCCGTCAACAGGGTTCCAATCGGACAGGAAAAAGCCTGTGGTTCCGAACCAGCCGGTGCTGCTGGCCCCGAACATCAGGCCAAAGCCGATGGCCCAGAAAAAGAAGGTGCCCATGGAAAAGTCCATGAGGTTTTTCATCATAATGTTAACCGCGTTCTTGGCGCGGGTGAAACCGGCTTCAACCATGGCGAAGCCGGCCTGCATGAAAAAGACCAGGGCGGCGGCCACCAGGGTCCACAAAAAGTTGGCGTGCGTCTGCACCAGTGCAATGGCGTCTGCATTGGTTGCAACGGTGGGAACGGCGTCGTCGGCCATGGCGTAAGAGGCGGCTATCCCGAAGATGAGTGTGTAAATGGCTTTTTTCATTTTTTTCTCCTTATGGGTTAAAGTCTTTTCTGCGCAAGTACTCAGGATCAGATAGCCTCTGTTCCCGTTTCGCCTGTGCGGATGCGAAGCACCTGCTCGACAGGCATGACAAATATTTTTCCGTCGCCGATTTCTCCGGTTTTGGTTGTTTCCAAGATAGTCTGGATGCACTGCTCCACCATTTCGGCCTGGATGACGACTTCCACCTTGACCTTGGGCACAAAGTCCACAGCGTATTCCGCGCCTCTATAGATCTCGGAATGGCCCTTTTGCCTGCCGAAACCTTTCACCTCAGTGATGGTCATGCCTTTGACTCCCATATCCGAGAGTCCTTTTTTAAGTTCGTCCAGTCTGAATGGTTTGATGATGGCTTCAATTTTTTTCATTTCCCAACTCCTTTCGTGAGTGTGTGTGCCGCCTTCTGTAATGGCAAGGCTTGTGCCAGGAGCTGAAAAAAATTTTATTTGGGAGTTAACATGCTGGAATTTAGGGAGAAAAAATTTTCAGGAGGGGCAAGCGGCAAGGAGAAAAAAATAAATATTTACTACAATTTTGTATTTCAAATAAAAAGTCAATACATTTTTGTAAAATTATTGCGAAACAGTTCACTGCCTGTAATTAGGCCTTAAATCCCGCAGGGCGGCGCCCGGACGCCGCCCAAAACATACAAGGCGTCACTTCTTTTCCAAAACTTCCCAAATCCAGCTCATGGCCGCCATCATCTGGGAGAAGCCCACGCTGGTCAAAGCCAGCAAGGCGGCCTGGGAGACTTCTTCGGCCGTGGCGCCTTCCTTGAGGGCCTTACGGGTCTGGGACATGACTCCGCCCCGGGATCCGGTCCCGATGGCGACGCCCAACTTGACCAAATGCCTTGTCTTGGGGTCCATGGGGCCTGACGCCAGGCACTCGGCGGCCAGTTTTTCGTGGAGTTGGGAAATTTCCGGATATTTTTCGGAAAAGGATTTGAAGAGTTCGGGAAGATACATGTCAACCTCCTTGCGGCGGCCTGAAAAACGGGCCTGAAAAGGGATGCGAATAAAGAAGTTACCAAAACGTCAAAACCCGGCAAGCGCCCGCTTAGGCAAGCTCCCGGACCTTGGCTATGTTCGCAACCTCCCCCATGACCACCAGGGTGGCGCCCTGGGTCAACTCCATGGCTGCGTGCGGATTGAACTCGATGTCAAAGCCCCCCGGTTTGCGGGCGCCCAAAACCAGCAGCCCGTATTTTTCCTTAAGGCCTGCGCTCCGGATGGTTTTCCCCACCAGGGGGGAGTGCTCCGAGATGGTGACCTCGTGGATGCGCAGGGTCCGGTCGCCGGTGCGGAGCATTTTGTCCAGAAAGCTCACGGCCGCCGGCCGTATCATTTCGGAGGCCATGCGCATGCCGCCGATGAAATTGGGAGAGACCACGCTGTTGGCGCCGGCCTTTCTTAGTTTGGGCTCTATGCTGGAATCCACCATCCGGCTGATGATGCGGATGCGTGCGTTCAGCATGCGGGCCGTCATGGTGACGTATAGGTTGTCCTTGTTGTTGGGCAGGGCGATGACGATGCCCAGGGCGCGTTCTATGCCCGCCAGCAGCAGGTTATTGTCGTCCGTGGCGTCTCCCTGGATGAACAGGAGGTCCTCCACCGTGCTTTGGCACTGGGTGATTTTCCCCTCGTCCATTTCAATAACCACCACCTTCTCGTTGTTTTTCGTAAGCTCCGCCAGCACGTGGCGGCCGGTCTGCCCTCCCCCGCATACGATGTAATGGTTGTCCAGTTTGGCGATCCGCTTTTCCATGCTTTTTCTCCTGAGAATCCCGGAAAACTCCCCTTCCACGATCACGGCGGTGAGCGTACTGATGCCGTACATGATGATTCCCAGCCCAAAGGTGATGAGGAATATGGTGAACACTTCCGCGTAGGGATTTCCCGTTACCGGCAGCACTTCCCCGTATCCCACGCTGGTCAGGGAAATAATGGTCATATACACGCAATCCAGGAATGCAGGCTCCCCTTCAAATAGAATATAGTATCCCAGACTTCCTCCCAGGACGATGAGGAAAATTATGAACACCACATATTGGAGTCGCTGCTGTATGCCCATGGACCGATTTCTCTTGTTTTTTGAACGGTTTTCTCCATTGTATCTCAAGAAAAGGAAAATGCAAGCAAAAGCGGCGCCGCCCATCCGGCCTGGGCCGGGCGCCGCCGACCTTGACAAGAGTCCGGCATGGAATTACCCTGAGGAATATGGATTTTACGCTCGTTTCCAGGAGGTCGAGCATTTATGGCGCATATTATTCAGGAATCTTTGGCAGGCCAATTTCTTATAGCCATGCCAGCGTTAAACGACCCCAACTTCGCCCTGTCCGTTACGTATATCTGCGTTCATAACCAGGATGGGGCCTTTGGTTTGGTAATTAACCAATCTTTTGACTCTGTAACCGGCAAGACTCTGTTCGACCAAATGGACATGCCCGCCGTAAAAGCGGCTGAAAACCAGGCGGTGCACATAGGCGGCCCCGTTCACCAGGGATACGTGTTCGTGCTCCACGGGCGTCCCATGGAATGGAAGGCCAGCCTTCAGATTTCAGACACGGTGGCCATGAGCAATTCCATGGACATTCTTCAGGCCATTGCTTCGGGAGTCGGGCCTGATCCCTGCATGATATTCCTGGGCTGTGCGGGCTGGGCGCCGGGACAGTTGGAAGCCGAACTGGCGGAAAACTCCTGGCTCACCTGCCCCGGCAACGACGACCTGCTTTTCCGCACGCCTTTGGAGGAGCGCTGGGAAAAGGCCGCAAAAAGCATTGGGGTGGACCTCAACCTCCTCAGCGGAGTCGCCGGCCACGCATAGGCGTGGAAAAATCAACTCTCGTCTTTGAACTTCTCCGTATAGGCGGTCTTGATGATCGCCGTTACGGAGGAGGCTTGGGGAAACTGCTCCCGATTGACGACCAGGTCGAACTCCTCCATGGTCATTTCCTTTTTCCCGAACATCTTCTTGAAAAAACCCTGCTGCTCCCGATCAAAACGTTCCAGAGCTTTGACGGCATCCTCGGTCACAAGCTCCCTTTCCATGATTTGGGCGATCCTGCGGGATCGGTGCTCCCTGGACCCCACCAGCCGCACAGCCAGGGTGCGTTGTCTGGGCAGCAGTAAATGCGCCCCCCGGCCCAGAAAGATGTTAGGCCCCAATCCTGCGATCGCAGCCACGGCCCTAAGCAGTTCCCTGGAGTAGTCTCCTGAAATAAAAGACTTTTCCCCAAACAGCCAGGACGAAAGCTCCATAGACAGCCCCGGGCGGCGCTCATCAAAAATTTGAACCGTTTTTTCAGTCAGTTGCTTTGACTCACAAATGATATCCAGGATCATTTTGTCCACAACAGGCAACCCCAGGTCCTGTGACAGAAGATCGGCGACCTCCAAAGCGCCCACCCCCACCTGGCGGGAAAGGCAAATATTGGGGGGAATCTGGTGGTCCTGGGGCGGCCCCTTGTACAATTGCCTGGATTCCCATGCCTTAAAGTACTGGTCCACCAACATCATGCGGCCGGGCCTGTTTTTTCCGTACTGGGCCGGGTCGTAATCCACGCCGCCAATTTGAAATCTGCTCATGATCGCCTCCTTTGCCTGATGGGACGCTTCAAGCACATGGGCATGAAGCAGCAAAACCGCATCCGCCGAATCCACCTGGACTCGGCGTCCGGGTATTGGGCATCTTATCGGTCTATTCTCAGCGCAGGAAACACTAAACCAATAAAAAATTATGCAACGGATGTGCCAATCTACAAGGCGACGGAAATGTATGGGAAGGCGATTCAGAAAAAAAAACTGGAGTGTGGCGGCGCCGTAGTCCCGCGCTTGGGTTGGAGGAGTGAAGGATTCCGGCGCCGCTGGACCCATGCATGGCCAGCAGGGTCCCACATCCAGGCAATGTGGAGCCAGAAGAGGGGTGGCTTATACCACATTGTGGTATAATTATTACCATGATGCAGCTCTGTGTCAATCCTTTTTCCGGGTTTTTTCAGCGCCTCCGAAGTAAAGAATCCGCACAATATATTGAATTTAAGCCTTAATTGCCCGGCCGTTAAAAATTATACCCGCCGAAAAGAAACATCGCGGCCTGATCGCTCTCAATCTCCTCATCAATGGTGTAAGGAGCGTACCCGGGCAGGTAGGCGCTGGAGCGCGCGTCCACCCGGATATACATCAAGGAGCCTTTAAAGGCGCAGTACCACTGAGGGGTGAAGTTATACCGGACCTCCAGGCGGCCCGCGTAGGTGGTTCCGTCCCAGTCGGAGTCCACGGAGCTGACTTTGTCTCGCAGCAGGTGGCTGTCGTCGTCCGTGGCGTGGGTGAACCAGGTGGCCCGTCCTTCCAGGCTGATGAACCAGGAATCGCCGTAGACGGCCTCGCCGCCGGCCATGAGATAGGGAATGTCAAAGGTCAGGTCGTAAACCAGGACGGGCCCCGGTATTACGTCATGGGGAATGGAGGGAAGCTGGGGATAAAACTGGTCCAGGTCGTACACATCGTATGCAAAGGACTGATACATGTACCCCAGCCCTGCGAACAGCCGATAGACGTTGCCGGGCCGGGGGCCGGTGACGGTTCCCTGGCCGTGGACGGCCTCCAAAAAGCGATACCGGGTGTTTATATCGAAAATCCAGGCTTCGCAATCCATCTTGCTGGTGGAATAGATGTCTTTGGTGTCATTGCCGCCGAACCCGCCGAAAATCCAGTCCGAATCCTTCATGTCGCTGCCCGGATCGGTGAAGTTCCGCTGCAGGGAGGCGGACAGGCCCCATTTTGGAGTTATGTTCAGATTGCCGTCCAGGGAGAAGAACCCCATGTCGATGGGAAACTCCAAACGGCTGATGGGAAAGTCGAAATACTCGTTCTGGCCGTCGCTGCTGATTACGGACCCGCCGATTTCGTATTGATTTTTCCCGGCGACATAGCCCGCCCCCAAGGAGGCGTCCACATCGAGCCGAGCCGCCAGGGCCGGCCAAGCCAAAAGGAATACGCACAAAAAACATAAAGCGCCGCGGGCGATAGTTTTCATGGAACCCCCTTCATATTTCTCGGATATGGGTATGAAAATGCTGCACATTGTCTTGTTATGAAGCATAATCATACCCCAATCCGTCCGGGTGTTCAATAAACTTTGTAAACCCAAAATCCGCGATTGGATTTGCCGGAGGGGTGGTTTGAACATTTCAGGGCGTTTCAGCCCTTTTTTTAGGAGTCCGGCGGACTCATCGCCCCCTCCAGGATGGCCAGGGAAGAATCCTCAACCTGCTTTTTAAGGAAAAGGCCGCACCCCTCCCTCAGACCTTTGCCAAGTCTTTTTTCCGCAAACCATTGAACGCAGCTTTTGTCACCCATAACAAAACTCATAGCTTCGATGTCGTATCTCACGCATCACTCCATAGCCGCCGCGCCGCACCTTCAGAATAACCTCCCGTGCGTGCCTGACGACCTTGCCCGCCAATCC
>NZ_FQZU01000077.1 GCF_900142135.1 Desulfatibacillum alkenivorans DSM 16219
GAGCAGGGCAAGCTCTGACGCTACATTGCTATTTATGCATTTTCGGATGAATTAGTCTTCTTAGGGCGCAGGGTCTCCTTGCCCCAATGTCATCGAGTGTTGTTTTCTGTGTAAGGACAAGCCCCATTTGCCTGTCCATGCATACCCCCGGCGGCTCAATAGATTCGGAGCACATGATTGAAAGGTTTTTTCAAGGGGGGGTGGGGGAAATTTTTATCCGCGTGTGGGCTCCGTTGCTACCGGAAATTCCTTGGATTTTCATACATTTCAGGCTTTGATGCAGGCTCCCTATATTCAAAAAGTATCCCCCAAGAATCTCTTCCCTTTTCTCATAGCCTTTCAAACTCCGTCCGTTGGATAATTTCGTCCTGGATGGGTTTGCCGAGATCGGTGAAAAAGGCGGAGTAGCCGGACACGCGAACGACCAGATCCCGGTAGTTTTCCGGGTGCTTTTGGGCGTCCAGCAGGGTTTGGTTGGAAACCACGTTGGGCTGCACTTCCATGCCTCCTGATGCGAAAAAACCTTTGACTAGGCCGATCATTTTTTGCAGGCGCTCCTCGCCCTGGAACATGGACGGCATGAGCTTGATGTTCACCGAGCTTCCGTTGGAAATCAGGCTGTGATCCAGCTTGGCCACAGAGCCAAGAACACCGGTGGGGCCTTGCTTTTCCGACCCGTTGGTGGGCGAGAGGCTGTTTGACACCGGAGTTCCGGCCAGCCTGCCGTTGGGCGTGGCCCCGATGTACAATCCTTCCAGGACGTGCACGCCGTAGGAGAAAAAGCTGGGCCTAAACGGACCTCCCCGGAGCGTCTGTTTGGAAGCCACGGTATTGCAGAAAAACGCGCACACCTCCCTGGCGATCTCGTCGGCGTAAGGATCGTCCGAGCCGAACGCGGGCGCCCGATGGGCGAGCATGGCCCGCTCCTTGTCATATCCCTTGAAATTGCAATCCAGCATTTTTAGGATTTTTGCCATGGAAAAGGTCTTTTGATCGAATACAAAAAACTTGATGGCGGCCAGGGAGTCCGCCGCGGTTCCCATGCCGCGGCCGCTGATGGACCCGAAATTGTATTTGGCGCCGCCCTGGGTCATATCCCGGGCGTTGTCCAGGCATCCTTTTAACGTGCAGGAAATATAAGGATTATGGTACTCCTCCATATATATCCGATCCTTCAGGTTGACGGCCCGGGCCACGGTGTCCACCATAAACTCGACCTGCTTTTTAAAGGCGTCCAAAACCTGATCGAATGTCTTGAATTTTTTAGGATTGCCCGTCCTGGGGCCGATGGCCTTGCCCATCACCCGCAGATGGCCGTCGCCCAAAGCCATTTCCAGGGCGGCGGAAAGCGAAACATCATTGCCCGAGGTGCATCCAAAAGCGTCGCCGTCGCCCGTGGGCTCCACGCAGCCGATCACGCCGTAATCCCGGGCGTCCTCCACGGTCATGCCGCAATTCTGCAAGGCCGAAACCACGATTTCGTCGTTAAATAAGGCGGCGCCCGACGTTTCGCGATACGTCTCCAGGGCTTTTTGCCAGAACTCCGGAGGAGACTCCTGGGACAAACGCACCGTAAAGCTGTTGCCCAGAGACTTGACGTTTGCAAAGGCCTCCAAAACCGCATAGGTTAGGGGATTGACCGCGTCCCTGCCTTGGTCGTCCACCCCGCCGATTGTCGGGACGCAGGAATCGGAGCCCAACTCGTTGCCCGTGTTCTTGCCCACATAAGGCAAAATCATGAGGTTGGCGCCCAGCTTGATAAGCAACTCCTCCATGAGCCGCACGGCCTGGGGCTGGTCGATCAGGCCGTTTTCAACATCCTTTGCGTAATAGGGATACAAGTACTGATCCAGCCGCCCCACGGCCAGAATGCCCACCATGCCGTGGGAAACCAGCCCGCCCAGCAATATCAGCCACATGGCCTGCACCGCTTCGTGAAAGGTTCGGGGAGGATTCCACGGAGAATGGCGGCACCGCTTGGCGGCCGCCAATAGCTCCCGCTGCCGGTCCGGATCGTCTTCCTCCGAAGCCGTCTCCTCGGCTTTGCGAGCCAGGCGTTCGGCCAGGATTTTCGCCGCCTCGCAACTGATTATCACGGACTCGTAAAAAGCCGCGTCATCCGCCTTGCCTGCTTCCTTTGCCTCGGCCAAGCCTTTCTCCGCCTGCTCCCTAATCCCTAAAAATCCCTGGCTCAGCACATTCTTAATCCCCAGGATCAAATGCCCCTGCACGTCAAAAATGTTCATGACCAGGGCCGGGTTGTTATGCAGGATTTCCTTCATGCCTTTCAGAGCGTAGGCGGCGTCGCCCCCGGGGACCTTGGCCGCCTTCTTGATTTTCGACAAGTCCAAACTTTTGTGGCGCTTATACAAACTTAAAGGATCCACGGCCGGCTTGAAGTTCAGCCCGTTTTCCTTCCACAGAACCTTTTTCCGGTCCCGCACGGTCCTGCCCCGCCAATAAGGCAGTATATCCTCCTCCAGCTCCCGGCGATCGTCCGGGTCGATGGAAAACGGCTGCCGCCTGCGTTTCAGCAAAAAGTCCAACTCCATTTCCAGGATGGCGTTCACATCGCCCCTTTCCACCGGAATGACCACGCCAAGCGTCTTGCTGGATCGATTGCCGATGATCTGCTCGCCTTGCAGGATGCTCAGGCTCATGCTGGACAGGGTCAGGTGCAAAGCCTTGGCGGCCCGCAGCGAAGGATGCATGCCCTCGGTCTCCCGGTAGGACTGAGTGTAATACCGGGCCCGCTCAATGCAGATTTCATAAGGCGCGGTCAGGATATGATCTTTGTACCACTGGTTGAAAGGATGAATGGCCATGGACGCTCCCTCCAATAGAATGATCGGTGTAATGCAGTGGTTGATTCTCAATCAACTAATTCAATGGCGTTCCAGCCGCCTGTCATTTTATGGCGGGCTTGCCCCGCTTTGAGTGGGCTCAAACGTCAAACGTAGATTTGACCCCATTAACTTAGCATTCCGCAGTCCGGCCTTGCTTGAAAAGCGCGTCCAGCAATTCCTGAACCGCAGGTTGGTTGCTCGCTGAAAAGTTTAAATCTATAGTTGACCAATGAGACATCAAAGTATCTCCAACGTTCCGTCTTCCTATTTAAAAGTTTTTGAAGGGGGTTTGGGGGAAATTTTATCCACATGTCGACACCGTCGCTGTGAAAAGTCCCCCGGATTTTCGTACTTGTCAGGCTTTGATCCAGGCGCCCTATATTCAAAGAGTTTCCCCCAACATTTTTTTCTTTCAGCTTTTTAGTTTTTCTGCCCTTTTCAATTCAAACACGCAGGCGGAGGCGCCGCAGGCGGCGCATTCCCTTTCTGTCACCAGCACGGTTTCTCCGGAGATAGTTCCGGCGTATCCGGCAACGATGCCCGCGTAAAAATGGCAGACCGGCTCGTCTGAAGGCCCCAGCCAGGCGGCTTCCTGGGAATGATGCAGTGTAACGGTCATGGGGTCCTTATTAAAGTCGAATTCCAGATGGCCCCAGCCGCCTTCGTCGGTTATCAGGCGGGACATCATATCCATGGTTTTTGCGAAAAATCGGGCCATTACAGGGTCCGTTCGGATTTCATCGAAAATTTTCGCGTGGGCGATCAAGGGAACCAGCACCGCCGGCGCCCACCTGCCGCCTTCCAGGGCTTGGGTCACTTCCCAGGTGCAGAGCTTGATTCCCATTTCGTATAGAGTTTGCTTTTTATCCCCCGGGGAAAGCCATTCGTCCAGGGTGTGATGCAGAAGCTCGACGATCTTGGCGCCGGCCATGATTTCCTCCACCCCGCCAATGCCGATGCGGCCCCGGCTCATGTCCACGTCGTGAATTTCAAAGGCCGTGGCGCCCATATAGGCCCGGAACAGAACCATCAACTTTGACGAAATGAAAGGAGCGTTGGCCGCGGGCTTGAGAAAGGCTTTTACCAATAGCGGATGCTTTTCCAGAAACTCGACGGCCCCTAATAAAGCCCTAATTTGCAACGATTTGCTATCCATATTAAACCTCCCAAAAATTGCCGTCGCCGCGGCGCAGGGCTTCCCTGCCGTGGTTGAAATACGACTCAAACACCTTTTTCGCCCCTTTCACGTCCTTCTTGGACAAATGATACATCAGCCGGGTGTAGTTGCCTGCAATGTGCTCCGAGTTTTGCACAATGGGCGTAAAAAGATCGGCCACGTGGGAATACACATGGCGCATGGAATTATGCAAAAGAATCATGGCCCGGTTGCCGGTGGAGCGCATGAGGCGGTTTTGCACTTCGTAATCAAGCCCTTGCAGGCGCTTGTAATCGCCGCGCTTTTTGTCGGACTCCCGGATATAAGCCAGGACCGCTTCCAGCAGGTCGTCCAGGTCCTCGCTTTTGAAATTTTCCACGGCGTAGAACATCATGGCCCGGCCTATCACCCACCAGGCATCGGCGATATCCTTCATCATTTCCGAAGGTTCCTCGTCCGAGCCCAACAGCAGGTCCGCCGCAAATTCAATGCCTGCACTGGCAAGATAATCCAGCACCCTGATCTTGCCGCCCTGGCGCACCGAAACCAGCCGCAACTGCTCCAGGGACCGCACCGCCTCCCTGACCACGGTGCGCGTAACCTGAAAGGATTTCGCCAGATCCCGCTCCGACGGCAGGCTTTGGCCGGGTTTGAATTTGCCTTGGACGATATATTTTCTGATTTCCCCGGCCAGCACCTGGGAGGTGCGGACGGTTTTTTCCAGGGGCTTGAACAAAGCGGGGGCGTTTTGTTGGTCCTGGTATTTTTTTCTGATGGGGTCGAATGACATGGGAGTCTCCCAACTGGTCTACTGGGTTACTGGTCGGACCAATATTCCAGTTTTTCCACGGAAGGTCAAGTTGAATTTCATCAACAGTTGAATTTCATCAACCGGACGTTTTTCGCCGCAAAGGAAGTTTTCTCTTAATTCAAGGACCGGAAATCGCCCAAATCGTCCAGCCAGAATTTTCAGGACCATGCAAAGGCGGAAAAAACCGGAATTTGGAAAAATCCTTCTTAAAAAATCATTCGGATTGAGCCAGGGGCAGGCGGATGATGAAAGTGGCGCCCTGGCCCGGGGTGGATTCCACGTGCATGGTTCCGTGATGGGTTTTGGTGACGATGAAGTACGAGACGGCCAGGCCCAGGCCGGTGCCTTTGCCGGGGCGTTTTGTGGTGAAAAAAGGCTCGAAAATCCGTTTTTTCACAAAGGGGGTCATGCCCGGCCCGTTGTCCTCCACCTCGATGCGGATCATATCCGGCTCCAGGGCGGTGCGGAGGGTGATCTGGGGCGGCTGCTCCTGTTCTTTGTTCTCGTTCATGGCCTGGGCGATGTTGATGAGCAGGTTGAGGAACACCTGCTGGATCTGTCCGCCCACGCAATGGAGATGCGGCAGATTGGGCGCGTAGTCTCTGGTCATGCGGATTTGGCGGAAATCGTATTTTTTTTTCAGGTCGTAATCCTTGGAAGCCAGTTCGATGGTGTGATCCAAAAGGACGTGAAGGTCCTGGGCCTCGAACTCAGCTTCGGTCTTGCGGCTGAAGCTGAGCATATTGGAGACGATGTCGGCGGCGCGCTCCCCGGAGGTCCGGATGTCCCGGATTTTATCCATGATGCTTCTTCGGCTTACGTAATCGCTGATGATGTCCATGGTGACGCCGCATTGGGCGGCTATCTCGTGGTTTTTTCGCAGCTCCTTGCTCAGCCTGAAGGCTATAATCTGGGCGTTGTGGAGGATGCCGGCCAGGGGGTTGTTGATTTCGTGGGCCATGCCGGCCGCCAGCCCGCCAATGGACAGCATCTTTTCGGACTGGACCATAATTTCTTCGATGCGGACCTTTTCGGTGACGTCATCCACCCGGATGACCGAACCTTTGACATGATCCTGGACAAGGGGATAAATGGTCACGTCATAATATTTAGGGTTTTCCTGGGTTCCGCTTTTGATCCGTTCCTTTTTGCTGACGGCGGATTCCTGCACGGCTTTTTGGACCCAATCCCTGTGTTCCTTAAACAGGGGGAGGGCCTCTACGGCCGGCATTCCCAGGGCCTGGGAGGAACTCAGGCCGGACAAGCGTTCCGCTTCGGCGTTCCATTGGGTAACCCGGCCCTGAGCGTCCAGGGCGACGAGGGCCGAGGGCATGGAATTGATAATGCCGGAAAGGAGGTTCTGGAGCTTTTCCAGTTCCTCGATTCTTTTTTGCAGTTCCGGGTAATAACTCTTTCGGGCGGAAAACTCGCCAAAGCCCAGCAGGCTCTGGATCCGTTTTACGTCCGCATCAGAGTGATTCTTCATAAATTACCTCAATATCCCGCTGGTTCGCTTTCACCGGATTGGTCGCCATGCAGGCGTCTTTGATCGCGTTAGCCGCAAGAGAAGGGATGTCCGTGGTTTTGACGCCGGTGTCTCCCAGGCGTTTGGCGATTCCCACCTCCTTTTTTAAATCTCTCACCTTTTGCAGCAAGGCGTTTTTCAAGCTGCTGGTTGTCATGCCGCGGCAGTCGATTCCCAGATGTTCGGCTATCACCCTGAATTTGTCTTCGGCATGGGGGAAATTGTATTCCATCACCTGATCCAGCAAAATGGCGTTGCACTCCCCGTGGGGCAGGTCCAGTCTGCCGCCCAGGCTGTGGGACATGGCGTGGACCGCGCCCAGGATGGCGTTGGAAAAGGCCAGCCCCGCCTTCATGCTGGCCAGCATGATTTTTTCACGCAGTTCCACGTTTTGCAGATTGTTGACAAGGCTTGGCAAATGCTCTCCGATAAGCCGGATGGCGTCCAAGGCGTGGGGATCAGTCAAGGGGCCGCTGCCCATGGAGACAAAGGCCTCGATGGCGTGAACCAAAGCGTCCACCCCGGTGCAGGCGGTCAGATAGGCGTCCATGGAATGGGTGGTTTCCGGGTCTATCAGGGCCACGTCAGGGACCATGGTTTTGCTGACAATGGCCATTTTCAACAGCCTGTCCTGGTCCGATATGATGCAGAACTGGGATACGTCGGCCGAGCTTCCCGCCGTGGTCGGGATTAAAATCAGCGGAGGCGCCGGCACGGGAATCATGTCCACGCCTTCGAACTCCACAATATGCTTGCCGTTGGTGACCACAATGCCGATGGCTTTGGCGCAGTCCATGGGGCTTCCGCCTCCCACGGCTACGATAAGTTTACATTTGTTGGCCAGATACTCCTCCGCCCCCTGCATGACCTGAAAGGTCCGGGGATTGGGGGACACGTCCGAAAACATGACGTAGGAAAGCCCGGCGGCCTCCAGGCTTGCTATGACGTCTTGGACCCAGCCCGTTTCTATGATCCCGGGGTCCGTAACCAGAAACACCTTACCCGCTCCGTAAAGCCTGGCGTACTGGCCCGCCAGCTTGCGGGAGCCGTTTCCGAACACAATTTCAGGGGCCACAAACTTTCTGAGATTCAAAACATCGAGCTCCATAAAGGGTCTCCTGGTTCCGAAATGGCTGACGCAGCGGTTTATGGTAAGAACATGTGAAACGATTTATTACGCGGCCCGGATTTAATGGAATCGGACGCTTTACTTGGTTTGCGGCCGCTCAGACTTGCAGGAAAAACAGTGTAAACTGATTAAATTCAGGATAACACACCGTTCAACCTGAAGTGAATTAAAAAAAACACACGATTTGACGCTTATAAACAATAACGTGTTAGAATTATTGCCATCATTGCGGCCAGGTGCAGTCCAGGGGCCGGAACTGGCGCTGACTCGCCGGAATGCACGGACATGCGCTCCGCGTTGGTGCAGCCCCGCGGTCCCCGCGCAATGCAGTGGCGAGGTCTCCTCACCCGTCGTCGCGCAGTCTCCGCGGTTGTATGCTTTAGGGTGGCCCAGGAATCGCAGTTTGATGCTTATGGGCGATGGCGCACAAGGAGCGGCCGGGACCGATAATTGGAATGGTGATGGACGGCGGGCGAAAAATGTCATCCAAAACCGTTTTTGCATCGTTAATGATATGAGCGCCCGGCATAATGCTTGAAATAGGTATCTTGCCCCTTCGAAATCAAGCCCGCTCTTTCTTGACGAAACGCCTCAAAGCCTTATCTTTTACGTAAGGGTTCTTGGGTGTACGTGCCCGGTCTGACTGGCGAACGCTTCGAGTGAAAAACTACTGACCAATGCGCTCGGCCAACAGTTCTTCACGGCGCTTTAGGAACCCTTTCCGCATTAGGAAACAACACAAGCCCGCTCCCCCAAAGCGGGCTTTTTTTGCCTCCAAAACCCTGTTTTTACCACGGAGGTCGCGGACTGCACGGAATTAAAAGCTCCTATGGCCTTGGCGCCTTCGGTGCTTTTCTCGCTCCCATGCTGTGCGTGGGAATGCATACTAAAGACACTTAAATTCAAGTGGTTATCAATTATTATCCCGGCTGATT
>NZ_FQZU01000075.1 GCF_900142135.1 Desulfatibacillum alkenivorans DSM 16219
ATGGGTGACAAAAGCTGCGTTCAATGGTTTGCGGAAAAAAGACTTGGCAAAGGTCTGAGGGAGGGGTGCGGCCTTTTCCTTAAAAAACAGGCTGAGGATTCTTCCCTGGCCATCCTGGAGGGGGCGATGAGTCCGCCGGACTCCTAAAACAAGGGCTGAAACGCCCTGAAATGTTCAAACCACCCCTCCGGCAAATCCAATCGCGGATTTTGGGGAGTCTCTTCCCGCTTGCATTTTCGGTAAGTTCCCGATATTATTTCAGGCGTATTTTTTTTACAGGAGACTCCCCCATGGCAAACGGCGACTCATCAGAAGCAAAACAAATTGCGGTGGACAAAAAGGAAGCCAAAAAGGTGGCGGCTGTTCAAAAACGCTGGCAGGTGCTTATGGCCAGGGAGGAAGAAAAGAATAAGCGCCGTAAAGAAAGCAAGGGGCTTCGCCTGCTGCGCAGGATCGTAAGGTTTTTAAACGATTTTTTTCAGAGAATCGCCGATTTCATCATGACGCCGTTCCATGCGATCCACGATTCCATGGTTCAGGCTAAAAAGGCCCGTTTAGCCAGGAAAAAGGCCCGCATGGAAAGAAGGCGGCCGATCCTGGAGGCCAAGGCCCTGGCTCGGGTGGAAAAAAAGCGCCGGAAAGAGGCGGCCAAAGAGGCCCGGCGCCTGGCCAAGGAAGCCCGGCGCGGCCTGCCCTTGGGCCAGCGTTTTGTCAAAATATTCAACGAAAAAACCGACGCCTTTGTGGAGTGGCTGGCCGCTCCCGGCAGGATTTTGCAGGAAAGGCGGAAGATACAGCATATAAAAGCCATGGCCAAGCAAAAAGCCAAGCTGGATAAAACCGCCCTGTCCAGAGAGAAAATTGCCCAGAGAAAGCACGCCAGGTTGGTTAGAAAAGCCCAGCGCGCGGCGGAGAGAAAAGCCCGAAGCCGGGAGCGCTGGCGCTGGGTTCGCGAAAAACGGGCCCAATTCAAAGAATTCTGGGACTACACGGTCGTGCTTAGGCGCTTCATTTATCTGATTGCCATTGCGGTGTTCGCCTATTACAAGAGGGATTATTTGATGGCGAAAATTCAAAGCATTGTCGGCTACGATCTGCAAAACCTTCTCCACTAGGGCTCCCGCCCGGCGCCATGGGCGCCCGCGATTTCCAACGGCTTTCTCAAAAGGGGCTGGAAAGGCCGCCCCGCCATCCCTTTTCTCCGCCATACGGCGCTTAGTTCCGGTTGACGAAAACAGGCCGGGATGTTAAACAGAGAGGTTCGTAGCCGCCTAATTTTATTGCTTTGTATGAGCGGGAGAGCTTGTCATGAACCTATTTGAAAAAATTCTGTCCAATCACGGGATAGATCCCATACCCGAGCCCGGAACCCCCATCCGGCTGCCCATTGACCAGACTCTTACCCAGGACGCCACCGGCACCATGGCCTGCCTCCAGTTCGAGGCCCTGGGAATCGACAAGGTCAAGGCGGACCTCTCGGTCAGTTACGTGGATCACAACACGCTGCAGTCGGGCTTTTATAATTTTGACGACCACCGTTTTCTCAGGACCATAGCCGCCAAGTACGGCATGGTTTTTTCGGAGCCGGGCAACGGCATTTGCCATCAATTGAATTTAGAGCGCTTCGGCGTTCCCGGCCGCACGCTGTTGGGGTCCGACAGCCACACGCCCACGGGCGGCGGCATCGGCATGGTCGCCATTGGCGCCGGCGGCCTGGACGTGGCCATGGCCATGGCCGGAGAGCCGTTCACGCTTCCCATGCCCGAAGTCGTGTCTGTGCATCTTACCGGCCAGTTGCCCCCCTGGGTGGCGGCCAAGGATGTGATCCTGGAGGTTTTGCGCAGGGAGACGGTCAAGGGCGGCGTGGGCAAGGTGTATGAATACACCGGCCCGGGCGTTGCTGCCTTGTCCGTCACGGAAAGGGCGACCATCACCAATATGGGCGCCGAGCTTGGGGCGACAACCTCCCTATTCCCCAGCGACGACAACACCCTGGCCTTTTTAAAGACCCAGGGCCGGGAGGACGCATGGACCCGCCTGGAGCCTGATGCGGACGCCAAGTACTCCAGGGTGATTGACATCGATCTTGCCAAGCTCGTCCCCTTGGCTGCATGCCCCCACATGCCCGACCTTGTGAAAGAGGTTCGGGAATTGGAGGGAGCCAAGGTGGATCAGGTGGTCATCGGCTCTTGCACCAATTCCTCTTATAAGGATTTGGCCACGGTGGCGGCCATGGTGAAAGGGAAAAGGATTCCGCCGGAACTAAGCCTTGTGATTTCCCCCGGCTCCAGGCAGGTTTTGACCATGCTGGCCGACAGCGGAGAGCTTACCGACCTGATCAAGGCCGGCGCCCGGATTATGGAATGCGCATGCGGCCCCTGCATCGGCATGGGGCAGGCGCCGCCCAGCGGAGGCGTTACGGTCCGCACCATGAACCGCAACTTTTTAGGCCGGTGCGGCACCAAAGACGCCGGCGCCTATCTGGTGAGCCCGGAAACGGCCGCGGCCACGGCCTTGGCCGGCAAGTTCGCCGATCCCAGGGATCTGGGCGAGGCCCCGCAGATCAGCCTGCCGGAAACCTACCCGACCCTGGAGGCTGGAATCGTTTATCCGCCGGAGGACGGGAGCGGCGTGGAAATTCTCCGCGGACCCAACATCAAGCCGTTGCCTTTGGGCAAGGCCGTGGGCCGGGAGGTTTCGGGCGAGGTGTTGCTTAAGCTGCCTGACAACATCACCACGGACGACATCATGCCCGCAGGCACGCATATTTTGAGTTTCCGCAGCAATATTCCGAAAATTTCCAAGTATGTGTTTTCTTTGGTGGACGAAGGCTTCTCGGCCCGGGCCAAGGAAAAGCAGGGCGGATTTATCGTGGCCGGAGAAAACTACGGACAGGGGTCCAGCCGGGAGCATGCCGCGCTGGCGCCCATGCATCTTGGAATCCGGGGCGTAATCGCCGCGTCCTTCGCCCGCATACATAGGGCGAACCTGATTAATTTCGGCATATTGCCCCTTATTTTTGCAGACCCCAAGGCCTTGGATGACGTCAGCCAGGGAGATGTTTTAATCCTGGAAAACGCTTTGGAAAATATTCTCGAAAAAGATAGCTTTGACCTGAAAAACATTACGACCGGCAAGACCATTCCCGTAAGAATCGATCTCAATCCATTTGAGCGGCAGGTTCTTTCCGCCGGGGGGAAACTCAACTGGTACAGAGCTCAGCAAAATTAGCAAACCCAACCCCCGGACGCCGAATCCACGGCGTCCGGGTTTATCGCCTCAGACCTAAGAGGGAAGGAATCCGCCAATGCTTAGCATGATGCGTGAGCACGCAACGTCTTGGATTATCAAAATTCTATTGGGAATCATCGTTTTGGTGTTTGTATTTTCGTTTGGATACAGTTCGTTTCAGAACCGGGGGGATCGTTTGGCGGTGGTTAACGGAGAGACGATTTCCCGCAACACCTTTGAGCGGATGTACAAAAACGTCTATGATTATAACCGCGAAAAGTTCGGGGACTCATTTGACTACGATCTTCTGCGGCAAAACGTCTTTGACGACCTGGTGGATAACGTGCTGCTGCTCCAGCATGCCAGGGATCTGGGCATGCAGGTCACGGAAGATGAGCTGGTGCAGGATATTGCGCAAACTCAAGTCTTCCAGACCAGCAGCGGCCAGTTTGACCCGGAGCGGTATCAATATATCCTTGCCAGATCAGGCGTTACAAGCAAGGATTATGAAGCCGAAAAAGCGCGGAACATGCTTTCCACCAAGATCCGCTCCTATTTGATGGCCATGGCCCAGGTTTCCGATGAAGAAGCCATGCAGTGGTACAATTGGGACGGCAAGGAAGTCAGCATGAAATACGTGCTGTTCGAGCCTTCCACCTTTACGGACGTGGAGGCGACCGAAGACCAGATCCAGGCCTATTATGACGCTCACAGTGAGGATTACGAAACCCTTCCCATGGCCAAGGTTTCCTACCTGTATTTCAACCCCAAGGATTTTCTGGAAAAGGTAAGCATTCCCCAGGAGGAGATAGAGCTCTTTTACGACGATAACCTGGACAGCTATTACGAAGACCAGCAGGTGCATGCGCGTCACATCCTCATTTCTTTAGCCAAGGACGCTCCGGAGGAAAAAGTGGCGGAAGCCCTGAAAAAGGCCCAGGAAATAGAAGCCAAGGCCAAGGCCGGCGAGGATTTTGCTGAATTGGCCAAGGAGTTCTCGGACGGCCCCACCGCTAAAACCGGGGGCGATCTGGGCTTCTTCCCCCGCGGCAGGATGGTCAAGCCGTTTGAGGACGCGGCCTTCGCCCTGAACGCCGGAGAAATCAGCGATCCTGTGCGTACGGATTTCGGTTTCCATATCATTAAGGTGGAGGAGATTAAGGAAGCCAGAACCAAGGAGCTGAGCGAGGTGGAGGAGTCCATTCGCAGCAAGCTGGCTGCGGATGTGGCTTTGGACGAGGCATACAATGCGGCCGAGGCGGCCTTCGACAATCTGTTGTCTGATATGGACATGGCCAAGGCAGCGGCGGACGCGGGCGTGGAACTAAAGACCTCGGATTATTTTACGGAGGAGGGCCCAGCAGGCGTAGCCAATCCGCAGGAAATGGCGGATGAAGTTTTTGGCATGTACAAGGACTCCTTTTCCGACGTGCTGCAGTTTGACGACGGCTTCTACATCATTTGGATGCTGGACAAGAAGCCGGCGATCATTCCTGAACTGGCTGAGGTGAAAGCCAAAGTGGCGGCTGACGTCAAAAAAGAGATCATGGCGCAGGCGGCCGTAGACAAAGCTGCTGAATTTCTGGAAGAGGTCAAGGGCGGCAAGAGCATGGAAGATGCTGCAGCAGCTTATAACGTTACAGTCAAGAACACCGGCTTTTTCAAGCGGGGCGGTTATATTCCCGATTTAGGCGATGAGCCCGCCGTTGCAACGGCCGCTTTTATGGCCGACGCCGCCAACCCGTACCCGGACGCTCCCGTGGAAGGCGTCAAAGGCGTGTTCGTCACCTGCGTGCTGGAGGAGAAGTATCCCGAAGCCGAGGGTTTCGCCGATCAGAAAGAGAGCATCAAGCAGCGGCTCCTTTGGGGCAAGAGGTCCCGGGTTTTGGAAGACGCGCTGGACGTTCTGAGAGAACGCGGGGAGGTTAAACAGCTTATCCCTGTTATTTGATTTTTGATGGAAATCAGCGCGGCCATGGAGTACAATGCTCCATGGCTGCGTTTGTATAACTTTAAGCAAGAAGGATTTTTATCATGACTGCCCAGGGTTCCTCGACTCCCACAAAAATCTATTCCAAAAAATGCCCGTATTGCTCCACAATACTTTCTTTGGCCGATACGACCTGCCACGCCTGCCGCCGCAAGGTGGGCGACCCGGACAAGCACGGCATTGCAATCGTGCCCGGAAAGTGGAAGCAATATGTATATTTTGCCATTGCAGCGGGCATTTTAGGCGCCTGGTTTTACATCTGGAAGGTCTATTTACCCTGAGTTTTACATCCAAAGCCGCAAAAGAGACCCGGCGGGCGGATAAGGGCCTTGCCGCAGACCGGCGTCCGCTTTGACTTTCCGCTGTTTAATGCTTATTTTAACCATTGTAAAACGGCTGTTCGTCACGCCGGCATGGCGCATCTTGCTTCCCTATTACGGCCTATGCGTGCAAAGGAGGGGCGCCCATGGCTTCCACAAGGCGCACATTTCTCAAAGCCGCTGCGGCTGCGGCGGGACAGGGCATCCTGTTCCCCTTAAGCCGCGCCCTGGCCCAGGAGTTGACTTTTGATTCCCGGACCATGAAAGAGGCCTATTTTTACAAGACCTTAGGCGGGGGCTCGGTCCAGTGTCTTACATGCCCTCACACCTGCCTCATCACTCCGGATTATCGCGGAAAGTGCGGAACCAAAGTCAATCTGGGCGGCAAGCTCTATAGCATTTCCTACGCCAACCCGTGCTCGTTGAACGTGGACCCGGTGGAAAAAAAGCCCATGCACCATTTTCTGCCTGGCAGCAAGGCATTTTCCCTGGCCGTGGCCGGCTGCAACTTCACCTGCCTTAATTGCCAGAACTGGGAAATTTCCCAAACCACGCCGGACAAGACCAGGAACTATTACAAGCCGCCGGAAACCATCGTCGCCCACGCAAAAAAATACGGATGCAAAAGCATCGCCTATACGTATACGGAAGCCACCACCTACTATGAATACATGCTGGACACGGCCAAAACGGCCAGGGAGCAGGGAATCAAGAACATCCTGGTTTCCAACGCATACATCCGCCCTGAGCCCGCACGCCGCCTGAGCAAGTATATTGACGGCGCGGCCCTGAACCTCAAGTCATTGTCCGACAAAATTTACATGGAACTGAACGGCGGCCATCTGGCCCCAGTCCAGGAAGCGATCAAGATTTACAAGGACAACGGAGTCTGGGTGGAAGTCATCCACCTGGTCGTTCCCACCTACACCGACAACCTGGACGTCATCAGACGGGTCGCCGGTTGGGTTGCGGAGAACCTGGGAGCGGAAACGCCGTTTCAACTGTCCCGGTTTCATCCCAATTACAGGCTGGTTCACCTTGCGGCCACGCCGGTGGCCTTTATGAAGCAAGCGGGCGAAGCAGCTGAACAAGAAGGGCTGAAGCACGTGTATCTGGGAAACATTCCCGGCGTGAACAATCCGGTGCAGTGCCCTTCATGCCATAAAACCGTGGTAAAAAGACGGGGCTATTACCTGGAGTACGATGGTGTGGAAAACGGGTGCTGCCCCTTTTGCCGCACGCCCATCCAAGGCGTTTGGTCCTGAAAGGAAGCGATTCTGGTGGAAAAAAAGCTGACCAAGGACGGCGCCAGAAATCTCCGGGGGCCCATCAGGTGGTCCCTCATCATGGCAGTTGTGTTTTTCGTCGCCGCAGGACGCATGGATGTGCCCAGGGCGTGGCTGACCTACGGTCTGCACATGCTCGGGGGGGTCCTGGGGGCGTATATCATGGCCAGGGCCGCGCCCGACCTGGCCAACCAGCGGGCTTCCATGGGAGAGGGAACCAAGGCATGGGATAAAATAATCCTGCTCGTTTACTTTATGATGGTGCTGATTGCCGGGCCAATGGTTGCAGGATGGGAAATGGCCGGACGCCTGCAGGCGCCTTTGGGGGCCGGTTTTGCTGTGCTGGGCGTGGCCTGCTATCTGGCGTTTTTTCTGCTGCTGCACTGGTCCATGATTGTCAACCGGCACTTTGAAAGCACTTCCCGCATTCAGAAGGAAAGAGAGCATAAGGTCGTTGCAGACGGGCCATACCGTTTTGTGCGCCATCCCGGATACATCGCCATGATCCTCATCGCCCTGGCCGACCCTTTGATCATAGGCGCCGCGTACGCCCTGATTCCCGCGGGAATTGCCATAGCCGCAGTGATTCTGCGCACCTCCCTGGAAGACAATATGCTGCAGGAGGAGCTTGCAGGCTATAAGGAATATTCCCAACAAACCAGAAGCAGGCTTATCCCCGGCGTGTGGTGATCGCCGGAGCGCCTGACCAAGGGATTGTATATGGTTTTTAAAAAGGACGGCATAATGGATCGAGGCCGCATCCCTCTATGCGTTGCGGTTTTTTGGGCGGCGCTGTTGGCCTTGTCGCTGGCGTCAAACGGTTTTGCCATGGAGCAGATGGAAAACGTAAGGACGCCGGCGGTGGCGGGATCGTTTTATTCCGCCAATCCCAGCACATTAAAAAGGCAGGTCAAAGAGTTTTTGCGGGAGGCGAAGCAAACCCCGGTCAAAGGCCGGGTTCGCGCTCTGGTGGCGCCGCATGCCGGGTATGTGTACTCGGGCGTCGTGGCCGCCGCCTCCTATGAAAAAATGCCCAGGGACGTCCGCAAGGTCATTATCATTGGCGCCAGCCATCGCGCAAGGTATCGCGGGGCGTCCATTCCCAACGTGTCGGCGTACCGGACTCCCCTCGGCCTGGTTCCTTTGGCGCCCGAGGCCAAGCGTCTGGCGGAATCTCCCGGGTTCGTCCGCCTGGATCAGGCCCACGCCCAGGAGCATTCCATCGAGGTGCAACTGCCTTTTTTACAGGTTGTTCTGGGCGATTTTGAGTTCATACCCATTTTGCTGGGAGGCGGAGTCAACCCCGAGAAATTGGCCGAAGCCCTCGAGCCCTTGGTTCAAAGGGGATTTTTTCTTATTGCCAGCACGGATCTTTCCCATTACTATCCCTATGAAACAGCGCAGAATATGGACAGCGTTTGCTGCCGGGCCATCCCGAACCTGGATTACGAGGCCATGAAAAATTGCAAGGCCTGCGGCTGGGTTCCCACGGTCGCGGTTATGAAGGTCGCCGATAATCTGGGTTGGACCGGAACCTTGCTGGACTACCGGAACTCCGGGGACACCGCGGGATCCAAGGACAAAGTGGTTGGCTACGCAGCCATTGCATTTACGGAAGCAGTCAAAGAATCCAAAGGAGAACGCAAAATGCCTTCCTATACTTCCGATCAGGATAAATCCGATTTATTGAAACTCGCCCGCAGCGTGATGGCTTCCAAGCTGATCGACGCCGAAATTGAGCGGCCTGAGCATCCGTCCAAGCTGCTCCAGGAAAACCGGGGATGCTTTGTGACGATCCATAAAGACGGGCAGTTGCGCGGCTGCATCGGCACCATCGAGCCCGTGCAATCCCTGGTGGACGGCGTGGAATCCAATGCTTACAACGCAGCGTTTCGGGACCCCCGCTTTCCTCCCCTGTCAGCCAGGGAGTTGGACGACATTGACGTGGAGGTGAGCGTTCTCACCGTGCCCGAGGAAATCGAGTTTACGGACGGCAAGGATCTTTTGTCCAAGCTCAAGCCCGGCGTGCACGGGGTGATTTTAAGCCGCGGAGGGCGGCGCTCCACCTTTTTGCCCCAGGTGTGGGATCAGCTTTCCAATCCCCAGAATTTTCTGATTCAGCTTTGCAGAAAAGGGGGAATGTCCCCCAATTGCTGGCAGGACCCGGACACCAAGGTGGAGGTCTACGAGGCCGAGTATTTTTCCGAGCACGATGAATAAGTATAGAGCCGCAGGCCCAAAGGCGCGGCCGGGAAAATTTTATAAATTGTGGAAGAACGGCGGGCGTAAGGCGCTTATAGAATCCGGCCAAAAAAGGACGCCGCCGCTCTTCGTCATCCCCGTGGAGCTTTTGCGGCGGGATGATTGCGGGTTTTTGCAATCATCATGACGCAAAGGCGGAAACGGGGACCCAGTGTCTTTGAGTTTTTTAAGTCTTCCGGGGGCGCAGGTTGTTTACAGACTCGGGAATGATGGGTTTGCCGCGGCTGGCCGGCCCAATTTAGGCCCCAAGGGCGGGCGAGCCCGCCTTGGGCAGCCCCTGTCAAGTAGAGTACAAGATTTCGGGGGACATGAACTTATCTCAAAGGAAGCGATTAAAATCGTCCGGGACGATGTTTAAGATAAGTATCGTGTCCCCTCGAAATCTAGGCTGTGGGTACAACATGGGGCCAGCGTTGTAACGGGGGGAGACAGCCGCTTTCGCAGGCCTGACAATTTGTATTTTTTTTAAAGTAGGGTGGATAATAGTGCAATCTTTTCAAACGCCTGAACCGGCCAGGGTGTTGGCCTCCATGGCCATTCTCCTGGTTTTGATCGATTTTTTCGCCTGGAAGGTCAATACCTATATAGGGGTGGTAGTGCTGCCTTTCGCCTTTTTCGCCGTCATGCTTGCCGTATTTCGCATGTCCGCGCCCTGGTACATCAAGAAAAAGGCCTTGTCCTACATTCAGAATCACAGCGGCAGAGTGCATATTGACGACTTGGTCCGGTATCTCACGCCCATCGGCAAGCACGAGTTGGAAACGGAAAAAAACCGGGAGGTGATTGTGGAATACCTCCGCCATCTTGACGAAACCCGCGTGATTCAGGTCCTCGACGACGGCGCGGTCATCAAGGCCGGCTGGGGCGGGCGAGTGCGATAGCAAGTTTTCCTGTCCGTAGTTGCAAGGTTCCCTTGCCTGTAGTCGCGAGGTCCCCTCGCTGTAGGGGCGGCGCTGAAATCGTAGGTTGCGGTTGAGCCACGCAAAATCCAACAAAATGGCCTTTGGAGCAACCTCCCTTTAAAAAGCAGGCCCATTGACCTCCCGGAGGATTTCCACAAAAAGCCGGTCCATTCTCATCGCCCCTAGTCTTTCACCGCCAATCCTGCGTGTACAATTTTCCTTATTTTCAACATGGAAAGCATGGAATTGAAGATTCCAGTAGAGTGTAATCTGTTCATTATTTGGATCCCTCAAGCCTATACAGAAGGCGTTCATTCGGGCATACGCATCGCCGCAATCGGCGTTGGAGCCGCTGTTGTGATTATAGCGCTCTTTTTCGCAACGACGGATTGTTTCCTGTTTGTTGGATTAGGACCATATATGTCGTTTTTTAATAGTATGTGCTATAACAAAATGTTATTTAAAATCATTAGATTATGGAATTTATCATAATTACGATGAGGATTATACTGATAATAATGTTGGAATGCCATTGAAAGTTTGATATATAGCAATCTGCTATGGTTATCCAGGGGGTTCGGGCCATGAAACCCCTTATTTTTTATGGTTTCAAGGAAACAATCGTGCATATCAAATGCTGTAAAGGAGCACCTCGTGAAGTCTGTTAAATGTATCCTGATAGAGTATAAGTTCTTTCTGCTGGCTGTTGTAATTGTCCTTGCTCTTTTCTCAAGCGCCTTTTCATCTCAGTTTATGGAGTCCCAAATAAACGCGCCGGAGAATGGCTTGCAATTGGAAACCACAACCTCGTCCGGGATGGTCCAGACGCGTATACCAATACAAGTTCCGGCAGGAAGAGGCAAGATCACTCCCAAAATTGAATTGGTCTATAGCAGCTATGGGAAGAATTCGTGGGTTGGACTCGGCTGGGACTTGAATCTGGGCTCCATAACACGAAACACAGCCCCCCTTTTGGACTATTCTACCGACAATTATGTATACTCCACGAGCGGCGTTTCGAGAGAGCTTGTTCACAGAAGCGAATGGGGCGCAGGTTTTTATGGCGAAAAAATTGAAAGCAAATTCACGAAATATGAGAAGAAAGGCGATTCCTGGGTCGCAACAACCACAGATGGTACAAAATTTTATTTCGGAAGCACAGATGGATCGCGCCTTTACGACAGACCGGACGCTGCACGTATTTTTAAATGGTGTTTGGACCGTGTTGAAGATACGAATGGCAATTACATGACCATTTCCTACACCAAAGATCAAGATTGATGCCCAGGTAAAAAGTTAAAAATCGGGTTGCAGCCTGAAATGGGGCGATGAACAGCGGATATCAATCCGAATCCGTTTTCCACCCGGATTCAAGCCCATCTTCTCCCACAGGCGCACAATTTGTTCTTTGAAATGAAAAAGCAGGCGCAAAACAGGGAGATTCAGGCCCCCTGACCTGGGGCCGCCCCCATTTTTCGCCCTCCGGTAACGCGTCGCCCGGAAAATGTTCATCCCCAAAACCTTCAGGACCACGCAGAATCGCACGGCTTCCAGCCCC
>NZ_FQZU01000047.1 GCF_900142135.1 Desulfatibacillum alkenivorans DSM 16219
GGCGATCTTCTGGCTTGCGCCCGTTGCCGCACCATTGAAACTGTGTAAGAAAGGGCACGGGATCCAAAAGCTCCATGACGGAAACGAATTGGCGCTGTTTTTCCGTCAATGGGTCCAACTCTTCTTCCAGCCATGGAAAAAGAGTGTTTTGTATGCTATGCCACATCCTGGAGAGAGTATGCATGTTCACCTCGTTTCTTAGACCGTGAATCTAATTGAGGGAATAGCATATTCTCTCCACTTATTCAATTATTTCAGTGGATTATTTTCAAGAAAACTCAAGTTCAAACCCCGATTAATTCACACCCACTATGGGGTTTTGCAATTGGCTCTTTATGCATTAAAAAAGCCCGCTTTCGGACGAACCGAAACGGGCTGAAAACAATTGGGCGGGAGAAAGCCTCCCCCGCCCCAAACCATAAGGCATGTTTCCCATCAAACATGACGGATGTTCAGAGTAGGACTCCGGCTTTGGGATCAGACATAATCTCCGCGGCGGAACTTGAATGCCTCCACGCTGGCGTATACAGCCGCCTGATTGACGATCTTGCCCACGCCTTCGTTGGCGTCCACATGGCTTAGAACGCGTTTGGCCGTCGCAGCCTCCAACTCCATTTGGCCCACCATGGAGTCCATGGACTTGAGCGTGGCTTCCGGGTTTTCCAGGGCGGAGGCGTATTGCTCCAGCAAGCCAAGCAATTTATCCGCCTGTTGGGCCGCCATCATCTGATAGTCCGGCCCGGCCTGGACAGGCATAGGCGCCCTCAGGGGAGCCGTTTCTGTCACCTGCGAGGTCTGACTCTTCTGGGCTTGATCCAGAATGTTCCCGAAGCTGCCGTCCGATGTTCCGGACTTGTTCCGCTCCTTTTTGTCCGGCATGAAGTATCCGCCGATTTTTGTTACGTCAACCATGTCCTTCTCCTTCGATAGTCGCTTCCCGGAGGTTCCGGCGCTATCGGCCGGATTGGCTCCTCGCGCCCCCTGCCGCTCCGGCCTGCAGCCCAAGCCGAGCCGGAAGGAAGGGGCCTAGCCCCGGACTTATCCCAGGACTTTTTTCAGCTTTTCCTTTACGGCGTCTGCGGTAAAGGGTTTGACGATATAGTTGCTCACCCCTGCCTGGACCGCCTCCACCACTCTGGTTTTTTGCGCCTCGGCGGTGACCATGACAAAAGGCGTTGCTTTCAACTTTTCGTCGGCCCTGACGGCTTTCAGCAGATCCAGGCCCGACATGTTCGGCATATTCCAATCGCAAATAATCAAGTCAACCGGAGCGGCCTGCAACTGTTTGAGGGCTACGGCCCCGTCCTCCGCTTCCGAAATATTGGTAAAACCGATATCCTTCAGGATGTTTTTTACAATGCGCCGCATGGTGGCAAAGTCATCAACTACAAGCACTTTCAAATTCGGATCCATTGTTTGTTCTCTCCTTTGGAAAAAGTCCACATTCCCGACTTGCCCTTGGCCATCGGTTATGCAAGTTCTGTTCCTCACTATGAGGGGGAAGTAAAATTTCCTTCCGAACAGGTTAATGTGGAAGCGGCGAAGCCTTTTAGATGGATGGAAAAATGGCTGTTTTCCACCTCAAAGAACAGATTCAAGTCATGCGCATTGTTGCAGTCTTCCAAATCCATTCCCTTCCTGGCCACGGGTATGTCCGGAGAGACTTCGCCCGGAAAGGCGCACTCGTTGATCAGGTTGCCCGAAATAATGTTGGCGGCCTCCCGGAACACGTCTTCTACGTCTTTTTGGGTCAATTCCCTGTCTTCTCCAAACATTGCGCTTGCTATCTTTTCACATAACCCGGCGGATCCGGCTATGGTCACTTCCAGCCCGCCGTTTTTCAGGCCCACATTGGCAATGTAGGTTTCGTCTCCCTTGCATTCCAAAGCATCTTTCATGCCAACTTCCTGGGGAAACATGAAGTACATCTGTTCAAAAACGGTCAGGACCACTTGTCTGAGAGTTTCCTCGATAAACTTGTCAGGTTCCATGCTCGCACCTCCGGTATGCGTCTCAATGAGCCGAAACCGGGAAAAAAATTGGGGTCAAATTTTCCCGGCGGCACTTTTTTCCGTGTTGCGTTCAGAGCGCGGCATGCTCCGGCCATGCAGCCGGGTTTCAGGACAAAGAAAAATGCCGTCGCAAATTCTGAAATTGAGGGGCGTTCGGCGCCCCGGCGTCCATCCTTCCTGGGACGAAAAAGGCGCCGGGAGCAAAAAGAGGCGTCATTTCCGATACAAGGTGGGTTGGACGTAGGTAAAAGGATGCTCTATGCCCGTCAGGCTTTCGGCGTGGCCCACAAAAAGGCGCCCGCCTTTTCTCAAGTGCCGGTAAAAGCCGTTGACCAGGGTGTGCTGGGTGGCTTTATCAAAATAAATCATAACGTTCCGGCACATTATCAAATCAAAGGGCTCCAGAAAGGAGGCCTGCTCCATCAGGTTGTGCCGCTTGAAGGTCACCATATTCCTCAAGCGATCCTTCACCTGATAATATCCGTCCCGCCTGCCGAAGCCCTTACGGAAATACCGGCGCAACAGGGTGATGGGAATGCCCTGCACCTTGGACTCGGAATAAACGCCGTCGGCGGCCTGCTTCAGGATGGCCGTGGAAAGATCCGTCGCCAGAATCTTGGCGTCCAGGTACGGCGCGCTGCGAAAATACTCGCTGATGCAAATGGCCAGGCTGTATGGCTCCTCCCCGCTGGAACAGCCTGCGGACCAGCAGCGAATTTTTACCTTTTTCCGGTTCCGTTCCAGAATTTCGGGAAAAACAACCTGCTCCAGGTAATCGAAATGATTTTTCTCCCGAAAAAAACTGGTCTTGTTGGTGGTGAGCGCATCCAGCATTCTCACCAGCTCAACGCCCTCCTGCTCGTTGCGCAAAAGGTTGAAATACTCTTCAAAACTTTGACACCCCGTCGCCCGTAAACGCCTTCCCAAACGGGCCTTGACCAGTTCCTTTTTTCCGTGGTGCAGATTGATGCCGCTTTTGGCGTACACCAAGGTGCTGATGCGTTTAAAATCGTTGTCAGTCAGTTCAAGCGTCAAGATCGTTCCCCCCAAGCGGTTCCATCCTCCAGGCAGGGGGAATTGCTCAGCGGCGTCACGAGGCCGTCAGATAATCCGCCTGGCTTTCCACCAGGCTGAACAAGCCCGCAACGTCCAGAATCATCCCGACTCTGCCATTGGCCAAAATCGCCCCTCCGGCCAGCCCCACTACATTTTTCAGCATGGCGGAAAGGCTTTTAATCACCACTTCCTGTTTGCCGAGGATTTCATCCACCAGGATGCATTTTTGTTTGCCTTCGCTTTCGGCGATGACCACAATGGCGTCCCAGGGATCTCTGGTGTTGGGAGGGAAATCAAACAGCTCGTGAAGCCTGATCAGGGGATACAAACTTCCGCGGATTTTGATCATTTCCCCTTTGTTAACCACGGTGTGGCAGTCTTCCCTGTTGGGCCTGATGGACTCCAGAACGCTGATGGTGGGAATAACGTAAGACTGCTCCCCGGCCTTGACGATGATGCCATCAATTACAGCCAGGGTCAACGGCAACTTAAGCAAAATGGAAGTTCCCTGCCCTTTCCGGGACATGACCTCCACTTTTCCACGAAGCTTGTCCAGAACGCCTTTGACCACATCCATGCCCACGCCCCTGCCTGAAACGTCCGTCACCTTTTTGGCGGTGGAAAAGCCGGGGTGAAAAATCAGCCCGAAAATATCCTGATCGCTCATGCCTTCGGCTGACTGAATCAACCCTTTTTCCATGGCTTTGGCCGTCAGGGCCTCTTTGTCCAGGCCGCGTCCGTCGTCCGTCACCTCGATGATCATGTTGCCGCCCTTGTGATAGGCGTTCAATATGATGGTCCCGGCTTCGGGCTTGCCTGCGGCAAGGCGGTCTTCGGGGATTTCAATGCCGTGATCCGCAGAGTTGCGCACCATGTGGACCAGGGGGTCATAGATCATATCCACCACGTTGCGGTCGATCTCCGTGTCCTCTCCCCTCATTTCCAGGTTGACCTTTTTTCCCGCCTTGGACGCAAGATCCCGAACCAGGCGGATCATTTTCTGGAAGGTGTTTTTCATGGGAATCATGCGCATGGACATGGCGATGCGTTGAATTTCGGAGGTGATGCGCCCCAATTGGGCCAGGTCTCCCGCCAGTTCCCTGTCTTTGCCAGCCGCCATGCCCAGACGTTGTTTGAGGACGGCCTCGTTGATGACCAGTTCCCCCACCATATCCACCATGTTATCCAGCTTCAAGGTGTCCACCTTGATGAAGCCGCCGCCGTTGCCTCCGGCGGCTTTGGCAGGCTGGCGGTCGGTTTTTTGCTTGCGCAGCGCCTGAGCCACGTCTCTGGCTTTGGCCTTTTTTCCTTCTATGAGGATTTCACCGATCTTTTTGCCCTTGGATTCGCCGGCAGCCTGTTTGGCCAGGGCCTCTTCCAGATCCTCGGCCTGAACAACGCCTTTTTTCACCAGCAGTTCGCCGACATCGAGCCCGTCGCCCTCAGGAACATGCTCTCCCTCTACATCCTCCGAAGGCGCATCAGCTCCTTCCGCGATCGTGCGCAGGCGCTCCTGAAAAGGCCCAAGCTCAAGGTATTCCGGCTCCAAACGGCCGGTTTTCAAACGGTCGTCCACGTCGTCTATCAAACGGGTGACCAGATCCACTCCGTCCAGAACAATATCCACCAAACCGGGGCTTACGGAGATTTTTTTGCTGCGGGCGTCATCCAGAACGGTTTCAATCTGATGCGCCAGCTTGTTGATTTCCCTGAGATTTAAAAAGCCGGAGACGCCTTTGATGGTATGAAAGGGGCGAAAGATGGCGTCCACCAACTGAAGGTTGTCAGGCTCCTTTTCCAGTTCCAGAACATGAATTTCAATGCTGGAAAGGTGCTCCATGGACTCCTGAATGAACGACTCGATAAGCTCCCGATCCTGGCTTAAATCCAGGGGAGGGGATTGATCCTCCGTCTCTGCCGGTTCGGGGCCGGAGGCCCAAGGCGCCACGCATTCCATGGTCGAGTCCGTGTACGGGCACTCGCGCAAAAAGGCGCAAAGCCTTTCGATATCGCCTTGATCCTCCTCTACAGCTCTTTGCGTTTCCTGCAAAAGGGAAAGGCCTTTACCCAGTTCTTCCAAAGCCCTGGTCGGAGAGTCCACCTCAAAAAGGGCCATTTTTTCGGCGACCCCTTTCAAACCTGTGCATAGATCCAGCCACGCCTTGGGGGCCGTATCTTCAACAATTTTCTTCACTGCGTCAAAATTGTTGAGGATGTTACCCAAAGCCTGGATATCGTCCGGCTCCATTGTCACAACGCAGAGAGCGCTTTCATCCAGAATCTTTTGAACTTGGTCCCTGTCTTCCACCTCGGCTATTCCTTTCTTAATAAAACTAGCTGATTTTATAATAGATTCATAATTTCATCGGCTATTCTGTCCAAGGGGTACTGCTTTTCCACGGCGCCGGCCTTCCATGCCTCTTTGGGCATTCCGTAAACCACGCAAGAGGCCTCGTCCTGCCCTATGGTCCGGGCGCCCGCCTCCCTCATTTTAAGCAAGCCTTTTGCTCCGTCCGCCCCCATGCCGGTCAGAATGGCCCCCACGGCGTTGGCGCCGGCGTATTGGGCGGTGGAATTGAAGAGCACATCCACCGCCGGCCGCTGATGGCACACCATGGGGCCTGTCTTTACGTTGACGTAATAGCGGGCGCCGCTGCGTTTGAGGAGCATGTGGAAATTCCCCGGCGCAATAAGGGCCCGCCCCGGCAGAACCGCGTCGCCGTCCTCGGCCTCTTTAACGGCTATCTCGCAAAGTCCGTTCAGCCGCTCTGCAAAGGCGGTGGTGAAATTGGGGGGCATGTGCTGCACAACGACGATCCCGGGCATGGTGACGGGAAAACGCGTGAGGACGGCTTTCAGGGCCTCGGTGCCTCCTGTAGAAGCGCCAATGGCCACGACTTTATTGGTGGTTTCGGTCAGGGCTCTGGTGGAGGGTCTTGAAACGGGCGGAGCAGAGGCGGCCTGAGGTCTGGCCGCACTGACATTGACCCTTGCGGCCGCGCGGATTTTGTCGGCCAGTTGCTGTTTCATGTCGCCCACGGAGTATGAGGAGCCCGGCTTGGACAGAACTTCCACGGCGCCGATCTCCATGGCTTCCAGAGCCATTTTCCCCCCTTTGGTTGTCAAAGAACTGACGATAATCACGGGCAGGGGGTAGTACTTCATAATTTTTCTAAGAAAGGTAATGCCGTCCATTCGGGGCATTTCCACGTCCAGGGTGATGACGTCCGGCTTGAGGCTGACGATTTTATCCCGAGCTACGTAGGGGTCGGGCGCCGTGCCCACCACTTCAATCCCCGGTTCTTTGGACAGGGCTTCCGTGAAAATCTTTCGAACCACAGCGGAATCATCAACAACCAAAACGCGTATGTCGCTCATGCCTATCGCCTCTCAGGCCATCTCTCGTTACCAAGGGTTAAAAATCCATGTCATCGCCGTCGTCTTCGCCAAGCGCGTCCAGGGATTCCAGGCCAAGAGCGCGGACCAGGGTGTCCCGGATGACTTCCGGCTTGAACGGCTTCTTTATAAAAGCGGCGGCCCCCAGGCTCCGGAGTTGCTGCAGCTTTTCGTCCCGGCCTTCCGTAGTGACCACAATGACGGGAATTTCGGAAAACATGGGATTTTCTTGCAAAGCGGTTAAAAAGGCTTCTCCGTCCATGACCGGCATGTTCAGGTCGCTGAGGATCGCATCCACCCACTCATTATCCAGGATTTCCAGGGCCGTTTTTCCATTGTCGGCCTCGAAAAAATGCTCCACGTCAAACCCGGACATTTCCACGGTCCGCTTGACAATGGAGCGCATGGATGAGGAGTCATCCACAATCATTAGTCTGAATCCCATAGATCTCCTCGCATCCTACTTGCCTTGGGTTTCCGCAGCGCCTTGCACGCAAGGCCCGCTAACCCAGGTCGATAATATCCTGCACCTTCTGGTACTCATCCAAAAAGCCGGCCATGATGACCTGAAGGTCGTTGATGTCCATGCCGTGCTGTTCCAGAATTTCGTCCCTGCCCCGCACGTGAAGCCCCTGGCGCCCTACTCCGATGCCCAACATAAGACAAATGACGTTGCCCAGATACACCACCTGGGTGACCAGGTCGGACTCATCGCCTTCAGGCGGGGCGTGATGAAAACGGATGGCGTGGACGATTTCCTTGGGAAAGCCCCACAGCTCCCCCATTCTAGCCCCGATTTCCGCGTGATCCAACCCCAGGACCTCCTGCTCGGCTTCGGTGAAGGAATAGCCTTTCTCCCCCACCAGGGCGAACATCTGGTTGAAATACTCATCCACAACAGAATCCAGGATGGTCTTGCCCACGTCGTGCAGCAGGCCTGCGGTGAAAACCGCGCCTTCATCCACGCCCGGAAATCGTTTGGAGATGATCCGGGAAATGATGGCCGTGGATATGGCGTGCTTCCACAAATCGTGCTTGGACAGGGCGTATCCTTCCATGGCGTTTTTGTAGTATTTGACCACGGTTCCGGTCAGAATGATTTCCTTAAGCTGCTTGTTGCCCAGCCTGATGACCGCCTCCCGAAGGGAGCTCACCTTGCCGGGAAGGCCGAAATAGGCCGAGTTGCAGACCTTAAGCACATTGGCCGTAATCGCCTGGTCGTACTGGACCACCTTGACCACATCCATGGCTGATGAGTCCGGCGAGTCCAAAAGGGTCAAGGCCTGGGCGACCACTGTTGGAAACGGAGGCAATTGCTCCAAATCTTTGAGTATGGATTCTATGTCCATTATAGCAGCCCCTCCCCTTTGCCGGAGACTTTCATGATCAGCTCCCCGGTCCCGATATTAAGGCGAATGGTGCGGTTGACCATGCCGCCTATGTCCTCCGCCGCGACCATGACCTTGTTGCGCCAAAACATCTTGCGCAGCGCGGCGTAATTGCGTTTACCGATATTAAAAAAACCGGATTCGTCCATGAGCTGGGCGCCTCCGGCTACCTTGACGATCATGCGCTGCTTTTGGGCGCCCAGTTTGTAGCAGGCCTTGAATAAGGCCGGGATGCCCGTGTCAGCAAACATGGCCGGATTGGCCTTGGCCTTTTCCTGGGAGATGCTGGAGTCGGGAAGCATATAATGCAGCATGCCCCCCACCCGGACCTCAGGGTCCCAAACCGCCAAACCAATGCAAGAGCCCAAAGAGTACGTCACCAGGGTGACATCCGGGTTGTTGCTCACCTTGAGATCGGAGATATCCACGGTAATATTCAAATCATCACCCCGATGATTACTGCTTCCTTTTAGACCGCAAGGCCTCCCTCTGAACCCGGAAGGCGTAAGCCATGATTTCCTCCGTTGTCTGGCCGTCGAACTCATACAGGTTGGTGGCCACCTCGTACTGCTTCGACCCCTGGTCGTATACGGGAATCACCCGGGTCACCGTGCCGAGAATGTCCAGGCAAACAATGGGATAGCGGCTCACTACAAAGCGCATTTCAAGATGCTGCCCTTCCTCCAAGGGGCGGCTGGTGCGAAACTTGAGGCCCGAAGAGCTGATGTCAATGCCGGATCCCACCTCCATGCCGTTGCGGGATTTGTCTCCCAAAAGGCCCAAAATGCGATCCAGCTTGTCCTCCAGATGGAGCAGGAACCGGACCAGATTGGGATCTACGGCGGATTCCCCGGCCTTTTTGGCATCATCAAAGTTTTCCGAAATCAGGCCTCGATTCGTGTTTTCGCTCCAGTTTTCCTTTTCCTGGTACTGGGCCTGAAACTCGTCTTCGGTTAAGATGCGAAACGTCACGTTTCCTTTAAAAGGAACGCGCACATAGTCTCTTTTTTCGGATGCTTCGATATTGTTCATGGCAATCCTTCTCCTGATTATTGCAGTGTCATAACCATGGAAGCAACAAGCGTGCCATTAATGAACGCATAAAAAAGAATGGGATTGGAGTGCGGAAGCAGTGAAAAACATGAGAGCTCCGAGAAAGGAATCTCATAAACAACTATCTGTTTTAATGGCAAATTTAACTTAGCAAAAAAAGCAGTTCCAAGGCCTTCGCCGCCTTGCCCTGAGCCGCCGGATTAACAATGGCTGCGGAGAAGACCAGGCCGAAGGGAACGCCTGTATTATTTTTGACGATATTGCAGGAGGTTTATGTTTTCCGTGGTTCCTGTTTTTGCGGACTCGTTCCAAAGTTTTGGAGACGTCCGAATTGTTAATGAGAAACGGATTTGGAAAACAAATTAAGGACGACGACTCCCGCTACTATCAATGAAAGACCTATTATTGCAGGAAGATCTAACGCCTGACCAAAAAAAATCCAGGCGATAAGCGCAATAAGCGCAACCCCGCTGCCTGCCCAAACGGCATAAGCTATGCCAATAGGAATGGTTTTAAGCGTAAGCGATAAAAAGTAAAAAGCCGACATATAACCTATAGTAACGATAACCGACGGCCACAACCGCGAGAATCCCTCAGACGATTTGAGCGCCGATGTAGCGATTACCTCACTGACAATAGCTATGGTTAGAAATATCCATTGATACATTGTTTGATCCTTCTTTTTTGACGCCCAACAGCGGCAATAACCACATATGTTTTTGGGGCCATCCTGCAACGCTTCCTTCAACGCACTTTTTATATTTAATAACTATCATAAAATCAGATGGTTATATAAAAAAAACCAAGAACGCAACCGGATTAACGGGCGATTAAAGTTGTGTAAGGGGCGGACCTGCCAGGCCGACCCTTCTCCAACCTTGCCGCATTTCCATTCGAATGTCAAAGGCCCTGCCCAACACAGGGACTGGGGGAAAGCCCAAATCCGTAATAAAATTTGAAAAGTATGGAAGCATGCAACACCTTTTTCCGGTAGGCGTACGGAAAGGCAGCCCATTACAAAATGGAGCGCCGGCCATGCGGTTGATGGGGGATATTATGGAGTGACTACAAGGAGCTTGTGACCTTGCCCTGGGCCGCCAGGTCCAGAAAGGCTTCAGCGACGACCGGGTCGAATTGGGCGCCTGCATTTTTTTTGACGATTTCACAGGCGGCGGCGTCATCCACCTTTTTCCGGTAGGCCCTGTCGGAAGTCAAGGCGTCAAAAGCATCGGCGACTGTCATTATGCGGGATAAAAACGGGATGTCCTCTCCCCCGACCTTGTTGGGATAGCCCTCGCCGTCCCACCTTTCGTGGTGGTGGAGAATGACCTGGGTTTCCTCTTTTAACAGGCCCATGTGTCCGACGATATTGGCGCCGATTTCAGGATGGGTTTTGATGATGCGGAATTCTTCCTCGTCCAGTTGGGCTTCTTTGAGCAGTATCTTGTCCCGCACGCCTATTTTTCCGATGTCGTGGAGCTTGCCGGAAAAATCCAGGAGGTCCAATTCCCTTGCTGAGCATCCCAGGTGTTCGCCTATGATGCAGGATATATCGGCCACGCGTGCCGAATGCTGCTTGGTGTAGGGATCGCGGGCTTCGATGGCTTCCACGAAGGCGTACAGGGTGGAAAACAAATTCTGGCATAGGTTTTCGTACAAGGCAGTGTTTTCCACGACCAGAGCCGCCCGCTTGCCCAGAAAGGACAGGTAATGCAGGTCCTGTTCGGAAAATCCGTTCCCCGGCCCGGTCTTGCATACGGTTATGGCGCCGAGAGGTTTGTCCTTGATGTTGAAAGGAATGGCAACCGCTGCATGCAAAGGCGTGATCAAGCCGCTGGCCGGGTCTTTCCCCCAGATCGCCGGCCCGGCCTTGTCCAGGGATTGCTTAGCCAAAGCGTCCAGAAAGTCCGGGACGTCCTCATTGTCCAACTCCTCCGTCACAGCGTGGTGGGCCAGGGGGTACAGGCTTCCCGTGGAGTCGTCCAGCAATTGAAAGTAGCAAAGGTGTCCGCCGCTGATTTCGCAGGAAATGTTGGTCAACTGGTCGAAAAGCTCTCCGCTGTTTTTCTTCCAGTCAACCTTGCGGAGGATGAAGTTTAACTTCTCCATCTCCTCCACGGTGGCGGCCAGTTCCATATTGATTTTTTCCAGCTCTTTTTTCCGGGCGTGCTGGCTTTTCAAGAGAAGGTTTTCCACCATAATCTCTTTTTGAGCCATGACCTTTTCGATGATAAAATCCACGTCGCGGATTTTAAAAGGCTTGACGATGAAGTCGGAAACCCCGGTTTGCAGGGCCATGATGGTGCTTTCCATGGAGGGATAAGCCGTCATGACCACGATGGGGATGGTGTTATCCATCTCCAGGATGCGTTTGGAAAGGGCGATGCCGTCCATGCCGGGCATGGCCAGGTCGGTGAATAGAAAATCGGGTTGTTCCTTGGAGAAGACATCCAGGGCCGAAGGCCCATCGGAAGCGGTGACTATGCTGTATTGGTCGCTGTGTTCAAAATACGTCTTGAAAACGTTCAGAACGCCGGGATCGTCGTCCACGGCGAGGATTTTCAAGTAGTCATGCATGCTCATCAATGCCTTTAAGGATTTCGCTTTTCAGGGCGACGAATTCCTTTTCACTCAGAAGGCCTTCCTTGCGCCACCGGGTGAGGTTTTCCAGGCGTTCGTATTGATTGGCCTGGTCCCTGGCGGACTCCATAAGGTGGAGTCCGGGCAAATGGGTGGCGAAAAAGTTAATGCTTCCCGAGTTTTCAACGATTTCGGAAGATTCCTTAATGCCGGGAGATTCCTGGGATTCATCCTGTTTGACCAGTTCCCGGTACGCCTCCTTCAGCTTCCACATTAAGTGCTTGTTTTCGCGAACCAGACTGATTTTATCAGCCGCGTTGTTGAAACAGATCTCCATCTCCTGGAGCTTGAAAGGTTTCCGGATATAGTTGTAAGCCCCTTCCTTGATCGCCTCAATGGCGCTCTCCAGGGTGCCGTGTCCGGTCACAATAATAACCACGACGTCGGGGTTGGACTCCTTGGCGCGGCTCAACACCTCCAAACCGTCCACGTCAGGCATCATGAGGTCTGTGATGACAATATCGGCCGGTCTGTCCCCAATGGCTTCCACGGCTTTGCGGCTGTCCGTGAAGGTTTCCACCTCCACATTATCCCGCCCCACCAGTTCCGCCAAAAGAGCTCCAACAGCCCGGTCGTCATCAACAATGACGCATCGAATGCTCTGGTCCCCAAAATCCGTGATCATCTTGCAAGGCCTCCCTAAGTCCAAGGATCGGTTCGTTAAAATGCTATCGTGTCCTTTGTACACAAAAAACCGTCCTTATTCCAGCACTACTTTTTCGCAAACTGAAAGCCGGATCCACAACCGGCCCCTGAAAAGTTCGGAAAACCAGTATGCAATTGGGAATGAGCCTGATTTTTCAGGCTTTGGCGTCAAACAAGATTCCCACCAACTCTTCCATCTTGGACATCAGGTCCAAAATGCGCTCAGACGGAATCTCCCGGATAACCTCGTCCGTGTCCTTATCGACGACGGTGACGGTCATACGGCCGGTTCCTTCGTGAACCCCGTACTCAAACCCGATATTCGACATGGAAGCATTTTCGGCGGTGTGCGCCTTTAAAACCTCCAGCATATCTTTAAGCAAATCCTTATTAGGCTCTTCAGTATCGTTTTGAGCCATTTCCGGCGGCGCTTCCCTGACAGGAACCGGTTCTTCCTGCTTCCTGGAGACTTCCCTCACAGGAGGGGGAGCGGTTCCGGCTTGCAGCCCGCGTTCGGCCTGCAAGACTTCCTTCCTTGGAGTAACCGCTTCCAGAATCATGATATAATCCTCCTTCCCGACCGACAGGCGAAGAGACGAGCCATACAAAACCTCATCCCACTTGCGAGTCCACAAATCGTGCAGCCCGCGGTCCGTTATTAAACCTGTATCCCCTGGACATTTTACGTTTTTCCTGCATGTCCAGGATCCCGGACTTGGCCGCGTCGTACCTCGCCCTTACCCGGGACAGGCATTTTTGTTCGTCCGCTATTAGCAGCGAGACGATCTCTTCAATATGCTTGATGGATTCTTCTACTCTTTCCTGATCCTTTTCGGACAGGCAGTCCATGCGAAGAACAAACATGGCCTGTTCAATTTTTTTATCCAGGATGTTGACTCGTTTTATCACTTCCCGGCGTTTTTTTATGCCCACGGGAACTTTGGAGAAGTCCTCCTCGTCCAGCGCACTGTTGATTTCGTGGGTGGCCTCGGAGTATTTCCCCAAAAGCCCGGCTTTTTGCTCCGTCAGATTGCAGAACTCATCCGGAGACGAAGGCGCCGCGAGGTCTTTACCGCATCGGGAATTATTTGGCGTATGCATCATGGTCCCCTCGCTTTCTATGCGTGAAGGAGTTGTTTATGCGCAAACCAGGGACGCCGGCTTTCTCTGCCAGGCGGGAGTATGCTCCGGCAAAGCTCCGGCCCGGGACTCGCCGTAGAAGATTTCCTTCCAGGCGGAGCCCAGTTCTTCCAGGATGGTGATGGCTTCGTCAAAAGCAGTCAAATCCCTGTGGATGTCCCCCTCGGTGAGACGCCTGACAACGTAGTCGTAGATAGCCTTCAGGTTCTTGGCGATATCTCCGCCCTTTTCCATGTCCAGGGCGCTGTTCAACTCCCCGATGATCAACATGGCTTTGGAAAGGGCCGCTGATTTGGCTTCGTAGTTGTGCTCCAGGTAGCGTTCCTTGGCCATTTTCAGATTGAAAATAGCGCCGTCGTAGCACATGATTACAAGCTTTTTAGGATCGGCGGTTTCTACATTGGTCTTTTTGTATGCGCCTATGTTATTCCCGTACATCGGTCACTCCTTCTTTCCACATTGTTGGGCTTGGCCCTATATGATTGCCATCTGTATACCTTATCGGCTCCACGCCTGCATTTCTTTAGCATTCAGCCCAACCGGGCGGCCTGTTCTTTTTAACGAGACAAAGAGCTTAATTGCGAGGTCAGCCAGTCGCCCTGGTTCTGTATTTCAGAAAGCGCCAACTCCATGGCGATGAACCGGTTGATCATGGTCTGCATCCTGGCGGTCAAACGCGTTTCCATTTTTTCGATTCTCTCGTCGTAGCTGTCTATTCTGTCTTCCAACGACTCGGTTTTGGCGGTCAAGTAGCCGTCCACATCGTCGGTGATTGAAAACAAGGTTCTATTGAACAGTTCAGCAATGCCCAGAGTGAGTTTGATGTTGCCGACCTCCACGCCGCTGTCCGTTCCCGTGTATTTGATCACCAGGCCGTCCACATTGGGTTCGTCGTCATCGCCGGTAAGCACCTGGCCTTTGCCGGTGGCCGACTCCCCATTAATGGTTCCGGCCACGTCCTGGCCGTTATCCACGGTCTGATCGCCGGTCCAGAACAGGTTTGCGGTCTCGCTGATTTCAAAGGTATTGCCGCTGCCGTAGTAGTCATGGGTGATGACCAACTCGTTGGAAGCGGAAACCGACGCCGTGACTTCCAGGGCGTAGCGGCCGGTGGTTCCGCCGTCGTTGGTGGACTCCACCGTGCCGAAATCCAGGCCCCTTCCCGTGGGCTCCTCGATGCTCAGGGACAGGCTGCTGTTGCCGGAGGTCCGGTCCGTGACGACTATGCGGCCTTCGCTGTCCATGCCTGCGTTGACTTCGTCCCCGAACACGGATTCGATTTCCGCCAGAAAATCCTGGAGGGTGTCCGTGGTGACGTCGCTGATGGTGTAGGACCCCTGGACAGTGGTTCCGCCCCGGGTGGTTCCGGAAAAATTGATGATGTCCCCGTCCACCAGGGAGGCCCCGTCTATGGAATCCCAGGTCACGGAGGAGGACGCAGGAGAGGCGCCCGATAAAACGGCGTTTTCCGAAGCCAGGGTCTGAGTGTATTCCGTGTCGAAATCCGTGTTCAAGGCGTTGACCGCGTCGGACAAGGTCATGCCGGACGTCAGATCAACGGTGGAAACCTTGTCTCCATCCGTCACCGTAATGGTTTCGCCGGCGCCCAAGGTTCCGGCGTAGGAGTTCTCGCTGGTCGCCGTGCTTTGGGCGGCGGCCTGGGTGATGAATACGGCGTAATCCCCGGAATTGGCGTTTCGGTCGGAGGTCACATAAGTCAGGGCGCCTGTGTCCGTGGTTCCCCGGGCGACGAAAAGATCCCGGATTTCATTGAAATTCGTCTCCAGATATCCCCGGAGCACTCCTTCGTCGATGCTCAGTTGGCCTTCGGTGTCCACGCTGACGCCCGCCAGGCCCAGGGTGGAAAACTCGCTGTTGACGCCCCAGACCGACTCCACCAAAACGGAAGTCAGGTTCCGCTTGATGGAGGAAAGCGTGCCGTCCCCAAAAAGAGGTCCGCCGGTGGTGTCGTTCTCCTCGTCGTAACTCTGCTGGTCGGAAATAAAGGCGGCCACGTCGTTGTAGGCGTTCACCAAGCCCTCGATCTTGGAAACGATGGAGTCGTAATCATGCCCGATGGTCAGGGAAATGGTGGTCTCCGCATCCGCCTTTTTCAGGTCAATGGTGACGCCGGCCAGCACGTCGTCAATGACGTTGTCCGAACTGGTCACGGTCACGCCGTCGATGCTGACTTCGGCGTCCGATCCGGCCACAAGCTGCCGCTCGCGGACGGTATCCAAAGCGGAAAAGGCGCCGAAATCCAGGGAGGAGTTTCCGTCCGCCAAATTGCTGGACAGGCTGACGCTCAGGCTGCTGGCGCCGGAAATTTGATCCGCCACTTCAATATTGCCGTCCGAGGTGATGTAGGCGTTCACGTCTCCGAAAGCGGATTCCACGGCGTCCAGAAAATCCTGAACCGTGGAGGAGGCCGTGATGGTGAAACTGGTGTTTACCGCGCCGCCGGAATGGTCCGTGCCGGTGATGTCTATGGAGTCCCCGGCCGTAAAGGTGTTGTACCCGTCGATCTCGCTCAATAGGGTGGATGCGGTTATCACTGATCCCTCGGAGGTCATGGCGTTGGCGCTGGTGGTTCCGGTCACGCTGGACACGCCTTTTTCCAGTACGCCTATTGTTTCCAGGATGTTCTGATCATCGGTAAAATCCTGGGTCCCGTCGATCTGCAACCGGTACTGATTGTTTCCGTCGTCGTCCGTCTGGCTGACGATGGAGGCGGAGACCCCGGCGATGCCCGCGCTGTTGATCTTGTTCTTGATGGTTTCCAGGGAGTCGGTGGACAGGTCGATGGCCACGGCGGTCCCGCCTATGGTCACGCTGCCGGACTGATTGGCCGAAAGCCCGAAAACGCTTTTGATCGCCTGGGTGGAACTGTCGAACTGGTCCGACTGGGCGCCTCCGGTAATGGAGGTTTTAACGCTGGAGACGGAATCCACGAACCCGAATTTTTCAATAAGATCCGCAGCGGATCCATTGGCGATGCCCATGCCGTCTTCGCCGGTGGCCTCGCTGGTGATGACCAGACGGGTGTCATTGGTTCCGTAGCTGACGATGCTGGCGGTGATCCCCGAAGGATCGGACCCGGAATTGGCGTTGTTGATTTTGTCGCGCACGTCCTTGAGGGTGTCGGAAGCCGTGATGCCGACCACCTTGCCGTTCAGCAGGATTTCCCCTTCGTAGGCCGAGCCCAAAGCGGTGCTGGAGTCCGTGAAGGACGTGGAGGACAGCTTCTGCGCGGTGGCGAGCTTCTCCACCTGGATGTTGTATGTGCCGGACAGAGCCGTGGACGACGTGGAAACGGAGACCAGGTCTTCAGCGTCCACCGTACTGGAATCCGTGGACATGGTGGAGGAGTAGTCGTAAAAGTCATCCGCCTCCGTAAGGTTTTCGGCGGCGGTTTTCAAGGCCAGAAGCCGGGTGTTGAGGGAGCGCCATTCGCTGAGTTCATCCTCCACTTCCGACTGTTTGTTCGACATAAGGTCAACCGTGCCGTGCTCCACTTCCATGAGCGAGTCGACCATGGTGCGCCAATCAAAACCGCTGGCAAGGCCTGAGACTGAAGTTGTGCTGGACATTATCCGACCCTCCTCCGTTGAGAATCCGGGTTATTTCTAATTCAAAATCCGGGGGAGGGAAAAAAATTCCCGGCGTCCCCGAATTAAAGGTGTAAACCTATATATTCTATCGGAAAATCTTTCCGATTTCTTAAGGCTTTTTAAGGGTTTTGCAAAAAGCGGGCCGCAACGAAAAAAGCCCGCCCCCTGAGGATTTACGGGGGCGGGCTGGTTTGTCGAAGCTCTGGATCAGCTTATCCGATGAGCTGAAGCACTGTCTGGGGCGCCGAGTTCGCCTGGGCGAGCATGGCAGTACCGGACTGCATCAGGATCTGATTTTTGGTGAACGAGGTCATTTCCGCGGCCATGTCCACATCCTGGATGACGGACATTGCAGCAGTGTTGTTCTCGATGGCGATGTTCAGGTTGGCGTAGGTGTAGTCCAGCCTGTTCTGGATGGCGCCGATGTCCGCCCGGGAAGAGTTGAGGGCGGTCATGGCGTTATCGATCAGGTCCATGGAAGACTGGGCATCAGCCAGGGAGGACAGGTCCACGGCGCCAACGGACAGGCCCGTGGAATCCATGGAATCCAACTGAAAACTGATGCGGTAGTCCCCGGTGTTTTTCTCGCCCACCTGGAACGTGGCGTCGGCCACGGACATGGTCATGACTTCGCCACATTCCACCGCACTGGTGGCCAGGACGGCGGAATCGGCAGCCGTGGTGGTCTTAAAGGACACGCCAAAGGTGTTGAAGTCGTAGGTGTCCCCGCCGGATCCCACGGTCAGGGTCTGGGTTTCCACCGTGCCGTTGCCGGTGTACACCATGGTGATGACCGAGGCGCCTGCGGAGGTGAAGCCGATAGTTTCTTCATCCTTACCCTTGAAAGCACTCACGTCAAGTTCGTACACGTTGCTGATTTTACCCACACTGGTGGCGTCAGCGCTTACCAAGCCCTTGGTGCCGTATCCCGTGAGCAGGGAGGAGCCCTGAAAGGTGGTGGTTGTGGCGATCCGATCCATTTCTTTAAGCAATTGATCTGCTTCCGCGTTGAGGTCGCTCAGGTTCTGTTCGTTGTTCTTGGAGGAGGCCTGGGTGGCCAATTCCTTCAAACGCACCAGAATGGAATCGATCTGCTCCACGCCGCCTTCCGCGATCTGCAGCAGGGAGTTGGCCTGGGTGGTGTTGTTGGCGGCGACCGCCTGTGATTTTACCTGCGCAGCAAACTTGCGGGACATGGAGAGGCCCGCTGCGTCGTCCTTGGCGCGGTTGATCCGTAAACCGGATGACAACCTCTCCAGGGATTTGGAAACCTTGGAATCGGTGATTCCAAGCTGCCTATGCGCACCTATTGCCGAAATGTTGTTTGCGACTCTGAGACCCATATTAAAATTCCTCCTTGAAAATGGCCGCCGGATTCCTCAAACCGTTGGCCTTTTCTGACTTCCTTGCCAGAAGTCCATAGATTTGCAAATACCTGATCCAGTTCATGCTGCTTCGACACACCTCCTTTCCGAAACTTCTAGTTTTTCCTCATTATTATTATCGTCATTCTATTTTTTTTACTTAAGGCATTTCTTGCTTTAACCTTTGTTTTTTTTGCCTATTTTTACCGAATTGACTAGCTTGATTATTATCGAATCCTGTCCTGTTATTTTACTCTTCACTTGTTGGGTGGGCCCGGACGCACTCCGGGCCCTGAGGTGAAAGTGAGAGTAAAAGGAAATGTAGTTATTGTTTTTTGGGACCCGGAGATCCGGGTCCCATTAAGTGACTTTAATCCTAGCCGATGAGGCTGAGTATGTTCTGGGGGGCCGAGTTCGCCTGGGCGAGCATGGCGGTGCCGGACTGCATCAGGATCTGGTTTTTGGTGAAGGTGGTCATTTCCATGGCCATATCCACATCCTGGATGACGGACATTGCTGCGGTGTTGTTCTCGATGGCGATGTTCAGGTTGGCGTAGGTGTAGTCCAGCCTGTTCTGGATGGCGCCAATGTTGGCCCGGGAAGCGTTCAGGGCGGTCATGGCATTATCGATCATATCCATGGAAGACTGGGCATCAGCCAGGGAGGACAGGTCCACGGCGCCCACGGACAGGCCCGTGGAATCCATGGACTCCAACTGAAAACTGATGCGGTAGTCCCCGGTGTTTTTCTCGCCCACCTGGAAGGTGGCGTCGGCCACGGACATGGTCATGACTCCGCCACATTCCACCGCACTGGTGGCCAGGACGGCGGAATCGGCAGCCGTGGTGGTCTTGAAGGATACGCCAAAGGTATTGAAGTCGTAGGTGTCCCCGCCGGATCCCACGGTCAGGGTCTGGGTTTCCACCGTGCCGTTGCCGGTGTACACCATGGTGATAACCGAGGCGCCGGCGGAGGTGAAGCCGATAGTTTCTTCATCCTTACCCTTGAAAGCACTCACGTCAAGTTCGTACACGTTGCTGATTTTACCCACACTGGTGGCGTCAGCGCTTACCAAGCCCTTGGTGCCGTATCCTGTAAGCAGGGAGGAGCCCTGAAAGGTAGTGGTGGAAGCAATCCGATCCAACTCTTTGAGTATTTGATTTGCTTCCGCGTTGAGGTCGCTCAGGTTCTGCTCGTTGTTCTTGGATGCGGCCTGGGTCGACAGCTCCTTTAAACGAACCAGAATGGCGTCGATCTGCTCTACGCCGCCTTCTGCGATCTGCAACAGGGAGTTTGCCTGAGTGGTATTGTTGGCTGCAACAGCCTGGGAGCGAACCTGGGCGTCGAACTTGCGGGCCATGGACAGGCCGGCGGCATCGTCTTTGGCGCGGTTGATGCGAAAGCCTGACGAAAGCCTTTCCAGTGATTTTGAAACTTTGCTGTCGGTGACGCCAAGTTGGCGGTGAGCGTTTACTGCGGCGATATTGTTAGCGACTCTGAGACCCATGATAAATCCTCCTTGATTTAAAGGGCCGGTATGTATCCGGCTTTTTCTTTTTGTATTCGGCTTCCGTGCCGAAGTTTTTTCTGAAAATTAAGGTTGGCGCTTGTTCAAGGTTAATCCGTTAGCCTTTGGAAGTATCACCTCCTTTATTTTCGTTTTCCCTATGTCTTAGTAACTGTATCGGTATTGGGTCCCAGAACTTTAAATAAATTTTTCACCTTAAAAGCAAAAACCTTCCCGGGTGGAAAGGTTTTTGCTAACATCTTATTATTAATAGATAAAAATCAATTCGCCTCCGTAAGAGCCTCTACGCCCATGTCCAGAGCCTCGTTTAAGGAAAGGCATAACTGCCCAAAAGCGCCCATAAAAAACTCGGCCAGCTTCAGGCGGTAGGCGTTGCCCCAGTCCTCGTCATCGAACCGGTCCTCAGCCACCTCCCACTCCATGACCAGGGGGAGAATCTCCGTATGAAAAAGCTCCTGGAGAGAAAAGATAAAAGGGGACATGGTCAACTGGGATATAATGGAATCCACGGACTCCATGGCGTGGCGTACGCCGGAGCGGAGGACAAAGTCCATGTCATCGTCCAGGGCTTCCAGGCGTCGAAGCAACGGGTTGACGATTTCAATGCCTTTTTTGCATTGGGCGATGGCCTCTTCGCTGTTTTGCTTCCAATCCTTGAGCACATGGATATTATCCTTGGCGGGGTTGGAGCCCTTTGCCTGGGAAACAATGGACAGGGCGTTTTCCCTGGGAGCGAACTCCTCCGTGCAATAGGACTCTATGGCCTGGGAAAAAGGCATGATCTTGGTTCCCACGATCCGGGCGCCTCCCTCGGTGGCGTTGACCACGGTCCCGTCGTAGGTTGCAAAGCGGGTTTCGTAGTCCTTCATGCATTTGTACCAGATCTCGCAGGTGACCACGTCCTCGCCCAGGTTGCCCGGAACCGTAAAGGTGTTGACGTTGAACGTGCTTTGTTTGGCGCCGAATGCATTGCCCGCGGCGTGGGTGAGGCCGCCGGGAGCCTGAGCCAGGTCGTTGCCTACCAATATAATAGGGTCGCATCCCATAAGCCGGGCCAATTCAAAGCCTGCTATGGCCGTGGAAAGCCCCATGTCGATCACGTCCTTTTCCATGCCAAGGTCCAGGAAAAACTTGTATCGCCTGGTCATGAAGAGCTTAGGCCCCTTGTGGGCGTGAACCGAACTGGGATGGGCGAAGGACGGAACCAGGTGGATGGTTTTCTCCATGTTGTTCAGGCCGACGAAAAACTTGTTGATGCCCGGCGTTCGCTCAATGGTGGTGGCGAAATGAGGATAAATCCCCTCGTCCTGCAATATTTTCAGGGAGGCGTCCACGCTGATGATGACCGCCTTGTTGTTGATCAGCTTGAGTTGGTGCACATTCTTCTTAAGAGACGGCCCGGTGGCCACGATGACGGCCGGACGATTTTTAAAGGCGTTTTCCACGCACCGCAGATTGGGGGATTTATCGTACAGATCCAGGTTGCGGAAAAAATTCTCATAGGAAGCCAGGGTGTCGTACGGCTCGTTGCCTCTCAGGGAAATCCAGAGGTCTCCCATGTCGGCGATGGCCGTTCGGGCCGCGTCATAATAGTCCGGGTCGATTTCCAGGGAAGCGGGCCAGGGAACCCAGCGGAGGGCCTTGAAATACCTGTAGCACAGATTGTCCATGGCCGCCTTGACCTGGGTGAACAGGTCGTCCTCCGGGCTTTCGCACAGAATGCGAATATTCGGGTTGGAAAAAGGTCCGGAAAGATCCGTAACCTCCATGGCCATTTTCAGGCATTCCATGTCCTTTTCCACCACCAGGACCCTTTTCAAGCGGTCCGAATCCTTCATGAGCTGATCCAGAAACAAAAGCTGGTATCCAAGCCCCACGCCGAAAAGGACGACAAAAGGCGCCCTTTCCAGGGAAGCGCCTTTGAAAACCTCCTTAACATGAAGGAGCGGGTCCATGGAATCGTCATAGAACATGACGTTTTTCTCCGGCGTGGACCAAGCCAAATTGGGAGGCCCGCTCCCTTTGGGAGAAATTAAATGATAGGCGCCCGAGCCGGCCCCTGCCAGGCGCTTGGCCATGTCGGGATATCTTTCCCTGAGGATCTTCAGGTTTTTGACGAATGTAGGGTTCATGATTCCTCCTGACCGGAAACCAGGCAGACCGCGCCGTTCAGCAAAAGAAAGCGTTCCTCCAGTTGTCCCGTTTTTTCCATGGCTTGCGCCACGGTCTCCACCTTGGCCATAAAATCCATACCCGGTTCGAATGCGGCTTCCTTGTCGCCCTTGACCAGGTATCCCAGGTCCTCCAGGCACCCCAGGGCGCCGTGAACGACGCCCAAGGCCGATAAAATGAAAAACCGCGCCGCCTGGGCGAGCAAAAAGCTCATGTCCCGCTCCAGGACCTTTTGGAGCAGGTCCGCGGCTTCATCCACATCCTGGGCGCTCAAGCAGGCCAGGGCTTTGTGGACGAAGAACGCCTTTTCCTCCGCATCGTTTTCAAACCCTTCGTCCGAATCCAAATCCAGCGCTGCCAGGGTTTCAAACTCATTGTTCCTTATTAAAAAGGATGCGTAGGCGTTCAACACCGCAGGGGCTTTGCAGCCGCGATCCAGCATTCCGGTATAATTTTTCCGGGCGAATTCCGGATCCGTATCCTCCATCATCAAAGCCAGCCGCAGGACCAGCCGCCAGTTATCCGACTCGGTGGGATGCTGTTGATTGAGTATCTTAAGCCAATGCAGGCTTTTTTCTTCGTCTCCTATGGAGGAAAAATCCTGCACCGCCGTGGTGACCGTGGCCAGGGAGGGATTCTCCTCCGCCAGATAGGCGGCCTCCTTCCTCAATACCCTGCGCTCCCGGCCGTATTCATCGTGGATGACGTCCAACTGCCCCGGCGGAACGCTTTTCACTTTAATCTGCAACGCGTTCAGAGAATCGGCCACGGTCTCGGCCGCCCTGCCATGAAACCGGATTTCAGGCTTGCGGGGAAAAATCCGGATGGCGGAGGTTTGGGGAATGAAGTTGTCCGGCAGGCCGGAGATAATCAGCCAGTCGGTGGTTACATCGGTCCTGCCTATGGACAGTTCGTAGGCCACGGGCGTCTTTTCGGACAAAAGGGCCTTCAGGAACAGCAGATTGATCCTGTGAAACGGGGACAACTGCTCGTCAGCATCCAGAAAGAATACATAGTCCCCGGCCGCCTGGTCCATGGCGAAATTCCGGGCTGCGGAAAAGTCGTCCTCCCAGGCGAAATCGTAAACCCTGGCGCCCATGCCGGCGGCCGTTTCCTTGGTATTGTCGGAAGAGCCGGTGTCCACGACCACCACTTCATCCACTAAACCGAAAACGGACTGCAAAGCCCTAGGCAGGGATTCCTCCTCGTCCCGGACGATCATGCATAGGCTGAGCATGATGGGCTTTTCCTCCGTGGCTTCCATGCTCATAAGAAAAAAGTCGATGCCCGAGCGTACGGTGTCATCCAGATTTTTGGCCTTGAGGGCGTTGTTAAAGGATTCCCGGGCTCTTTCGCGCTGGCCGTTAACCAGGTACATCTTGCCCAGGTTGAATAAGGCGTCGGCGTCGTCCTTATCCAGTTCCCTGGCCTTTTCATAATAGGCCATGGCTTCGTCCAGCCTGCCCCGCATAGTCAGGACGGCGCCGCACACCTGGGCCAGGCCCGGGCTTTGCACAAACCACTGCTCCGGCACAAGGGGAATCAGTTTTTCAGCCGTTTCAAAATCCCCCGTCAGCGTCAGGTAATTAAAGGCGTAGGAAAGGATTTCCGTGTTGCCCAGGCCCTGCTTCATGCCTTCTATTATTCCGGGAATATGAGCTTTTCTGATTAACAGATACATGGATGGCGGCCACACAAAACGGGGCCCGAAACGGGTGTCGTCATAGTACTTTTGATGCCCGTATTTGAACATGTCCAGGTACGAAGGCTTTTCCGGAGGATCGGGCCTTTCCTCGGGAGGAACGGAAAGCGTGACAGGCGCCAGTTTCAGTTTGATGGCCGGCGGCAAGCCCTGAATATGGAAAACATTTTCCATTGCGTCGGACGTCAGAAGGCTGAGTTTTTTCTTGGAGAACTCAGCCCTGGGAATCAGCCTGGGCTCCTGCGTGATAACCGTGGAAATGTGCTCGCCCGGATGATCGTATACATTCCGGGTTCCGGCCCATTCATACCGGCTTAAAATGCGGGCCGGCAGGCGTTTTTTTACGGTGGCCAGCAAGGGCGTCTTCTGGGCGGTCTTTAACAGCTCCACCGCCTTGTCCAGGCCTTGGAGATCCAGGATTTCCGATTTTCCGGCGAATAAAATCCATTCCGCCCTGACATGCCTTAAGTCAAACTTGATTTGATCCCCTTCCCGGATGGCGACAACCTTGCCAAGATTGATATCATGCCCGGGATCTCCCGGATGATGAAGCCTCAACTCCAGCACGGGCTCCCCCCATGAGGGAAAGTCGTACCTGTCAGGAACCGTGACCACGCTCAAAACCGTGGGATATTCGTGGGTGTTTTTCATGGCTGTCTCCAATAGTTCAGGGAGTCCCTTTCGGATCTCAAAACCCCGAACCAGATTTCGTCCTGATACTCTCCGTAAACCAGGGATTGCTCCCGCCAGCGGCCCTCCTCCTTCATTTGGAGGCGCCGGGCGCCCTCAAGGCATGCGATATTGCCTTCCAAAACGCCCATGTACAAACGCCGAAGGCCCAAGACGTCAAAGGCGTAGGGCACAATCAGGGAAAGGACCGCATGGGCGCAGGCGGGGCGGGCGTGCTTCTTGGAGCCGATCATCAGGCCGATGTCCGCCGTACCGCTGATCCAATTAATGGCGTTCAGGGTCACATTGCCGATGTGCTTGTCCCGGTCTTCCTGATTAACAATGGCAAAGGCCGCGCCGGAGGTGGAGCCATGGAAGCGGGAGACGTACTCGGACAAATCCTCCAGAGTGCAGGGGAATTTACCCACCGTAAGAAAGGCGTTTACCTCGGGATCGGAAATCCATCCGAGATATCGTGCGTTGGCATCTTCCGGCATCAGTTTTCTCAGCCCATATCCGCCCAGACGCATTATGACGGGTGCGTTATCCATTTTCCTCTCCTTGGGAGCCCTTGTCGCCGTTATGAAATATCCTGCCCCAATTTAATGTGGTTCTGGAAAGACCGCCGCATCGGCAGGCCTGCTCATCCCCGGGGCCGTAATTAAGATCCACCAGTCCTTTTTCGTGAAAACGGCGGGCGTAATCGGCCGTGCGGTCGAAACTCAAGCCAAGGTCCCGGCTGATCTCCAGGACTGTTTTATCGCCTTCGAAAGCCAGCAGAATCTGCTCGATGGTGTCGTCCTTGTTCAAATCTTCGTACAAATCGTATTTTGATAAAAAAAGGTTGCCCGTGTACTTGCGCACGGGACGCCAATTGGACTCCGTCATTTCAACGAAGCGCTTGCACACGTCCAGGGTTTCCTTGACCATCTCCATGCTGATGATGTCCGGGGAATCGTCGCTGGTGTGGTATTCCGGATACGGCCACCGGGTGAGGGAAATGCAGGGGATGTTTATGCCCGGACCGTTGATGTTGATTTCGTCATTGCAGATGACCTTGCGGAACGGCCCCACGCCGTAAGGCTTCCTGACCTCCGCCACGGCCAGTTCCATGAATTGGTCCACAAAGGAATCCCCCTGGCGGGAGCGCTGGATTTTAAAGTGGTTTTTATTCCCCACCATTTCAAGAAAAACCGCGCCTTTGATTACGGGAATCAAAGCCGGATTTTTGAAAAAATAGCACAGGGAGCCAATGTTCTCGGGATGGGCGATCAGCCTGTACGTGTAATGGAGGTTGGGCTGTTGCGCCAGCCATTGCATGAGCACCAAACCCAGGGCGACGCCCGCCAGCCCGTCGTTCACCTGGCCGGGGTGGCATAAATGGGCGGAAAACAAAATGGAGTCCGGGGAGTTTCCGGGAACAACCCATTCCCCAACCTTCATGGCGCCGGGCTCCAGGGCAGTGTCCACAACCACTTCAAACGGACCGCCGCCCAGATTCTTGACGGCATTATGGGGCAGGCAAAAGCTCCAGTCCGCCTTATAATAATGATACGCGTAAGGAATGGCCGCGGGACGATCCGGATTCGTGTTAACGCGCTGAAGCAGTTCCTCTTTGGTCAGGGTTCCTGTGAACGGCGCTGAATAGGAAGCCAGATAAAGGGGATGGCGGGAAAAGTCGGCGATTTTTTCGCCCGAAGCGTCCTTTACATAGGCCTCCCGCACCACCCACTTTTTGGGGATGGTCCAGGTGAAAACCTCGGTTCCGCTTTCCACGGCATGCACCTTCATGGGTATGACATTACCCAAATATTCTAATGCCTTATCGTAGTCGTCGGAAACCAGGGTCCGATCCAGCATGTGGAGGTCGCGGCAGATTTCCATGACCTTGCAAACCTCTGGATCGCCGGACCAGTCCCCTCCCCTCATGGCCAGATCAAAGGAAGGCTTAAAATCGAATTTATATTGATCAGACATGGCAGCAACCTGCATTGGGGTTTTGCATGGCTATCCAGTCCCGCACCCACAGGCCCAGAAGAATTTCGTCCTGAAACCCGCATTCCATGCGCCATTGGTTTTTCAAAACGCCCTCGCGGGAAAAGCCCGCTTTGATAAAGGCTTTTTCCGACCCTTTGTTGTCCGCATAACAGCCTGCCTTGACCTTGTTCAGGTTCAGGACGTTGAAGGCGTAGGCGGAAACAAGCGAAATGGCTTCGCTCCCTACCCCTTTGCCCCAATAGCCTTTTTCGCCTATGAGCAGGCTTATGTCGCCGAATCCGTGTATCCAGTTGATGGGCCCCAGCTTGATATTGCCGATATGGCGGTCGTTCTCCTGGTCGCAGATAGCCAGAAAAATCTCGTCCCGGCTGCCGTCCAGAGCCCTCACATAGGCGGTGATCTGCTCCACGGACAGGGGAAAATACCGAACCTCCAGAAACCGGGTGATCTCGTAGTCGTTCATCCACCTATAGTAATTTTCGTTTACGTCCGACTCCCGGACTTCGCGCAGATAAATTTTGCTTCCTTTAAGGAACTTGGGTATGCGGTTCATGCTTTAGCTCCCTTGGCGTCGTATTGGGCGTGAAAGGTCATGGCGGCTTCCAGCCGAGCCATGGGCGTAAAAAATCGTTGTCCGGTTTTTACGGCGGAGGTCATATCCTGGCCCGCTTCGTCCAGAACCCGGCCTATAATCAGGCTTCCCTGAGGCGTTGCAATGTACACCCCGGTGGAATTGATCCGATAAACCAGCCCGGTCATAAACGGATGAAACGGGCCGTCTATTGTTTCGATCCGGGCTTGCTTAAGGCGCACCAATCGGCCGTCCAGTTCGGTGGAGGCGCCGGCGTAAGGATCGTCAAAGGCGTTAATGAACAACGCCAGGTCCCTGGTGTTCCAGGACCAGTCGATCCAGCCTTGTTTGATGGTGTTAAGCCTTGGAAAGTACATGGAATACTTTTCCGGAACCGGAGACAGGACAAAGTCCTCGCCCTGCTCCGCCCTGTCCATGAATTCCTTCAAAAAAGCCAATTCTTCCTTATGGGCGGCGTTAAAATAATCCTGGGGAATGCGGGCGGAATCGGGAAACCGGTATTCTCGGGAAAAGACGATCTCACCGGAGTCAAACTCCCCCTGAACCATGAATTCGTTGATCACCTGGATATTACAGGCGCCCAAGCGGTTTTGCCGGAGTATCTGCCAGGTGTAGTGGGCGCCGCCGCGATACCGGGGCAAGGGAATGCCCATGAAGTCAAACAATTTGCCGTCAAAGCGATCGATGGTTTTACGGGTGAAGGTCCAAACCTCGCCAAAGCCGATGCCCATGGTCAGGCTGGTGGCGCCTTCCAGAAACACGGAATCCGTATTGACGTCTTCGGGCATGCGCCATGGGATGGCAGCGCCGTCCAGCTCCCTGGCCAGAGTGGCGCCGCCCGGCATGATTTCCTTGGAGTGCCGGGGGCTTGTAAAAACCACGACTTCATACTTTCGGGCTTGCAGTTCCTTGGCGAAGCCCAGCATGGTTCCGCCGCCGCCCATCAGGTACACTGTTTTGATGTTGTTCAGCTTCATGGCTTCCTCACGTATGCAGCCGGATGGGTATGCCGGCGTTGCTGATCCGGGAGCGGGTTTGCATGGGATTTTCGTCTTTAAAGCAAAAGTACGTGCCTGCGGAAACCGCATGCGCCTTGCCCACGAGAAAGCCGTCCACAAAATGGCTGGCAAGGCCGCAGCCGCCCGAGGTGATTACCGGAATGTCCACGGCCCCGGCGACTTTGGCCGTGAGCTCCAGGTCCAGGCCTTTGCGGGTTCCGTCCCGGTCAATGGACGTTAGCAGAATTTCGCCCGCTCCCCGGCGTTGGGCTTCCACAGCCCAGGCGACGGGATCCAGGCCCGTGGCCGTTTTGCCGCCTCGGGTGAAAACCTCGTAAGCTCCGTTGGGATGCTTTTTATAATCGATGGAAACGACGATGCACTGGGCGCCGAACATGTCCGAGCCCTGATTGATAAGCCCGGGAATCTCCACGGCGCCCGTGTTGATACTGACCTTGTCCGCGCCATGATTGAGCAGCCTGCGGCAGTCTTCCACGGAACGCACGCCGCCGCCTACCGTGATGGGCATGAATATTTCTTCGGCGGCCTTGGCGATGATGTCCGTCAGGGCGTCACGGTGTTCGATGGAGGCGTCCAGGTCCAGAAAGACGAGCTCGTCTGCAGCCTGCGCCTGATAGATCTTGGCCTGAGACACGGGATCGCCGATCTCCGTGCTTGGGCCGAACCCAACAGTGGCGACCAGCACCATGCGCTTGACCTTGCCAATGGAGGCGGCCCGCATCTGCAGCTTGGGTATGAGGCGTTTTTTGAGCATCCCTTCTCCTACCTCACAACGTGGGGGCTATCCCCCGATGTCCATCAATGCCAGGACAAAAAATTCTCGATGATCTTCAGCCCGAAATCCTGGCTTTTTTCCGGGTGAAACTGGGTTGCAAATATATTGCCCCGCCTTACGGCGGCCGTAACCTTTCCGCCGTAATCGCACCACGCATCCACGTGGCCGGGATCGGTGCATTCCATGTGAAAGCTGTGCACAAAATAAAAATCGGGCGACTGGGGCAAGCCTTTCAGCAATGGACTATCGGGCGAATACCGGATATTGTTCCAACCCACATGGGGGACTTTCAAACCGGGATCCTCCGGTTTGATCCTGACCACCCGGCCGGGAATCCAACCCAGGCCTTCATGCTCGCCGAATTCCTCCCCCCATTCCGCCATGACCTGCATGCCCAGGCAAATGCCCAAAACCGGCCTTTTTTCCTCCAAAACCAAGCGGTTAAGAACCTCCTGAAATCCCAGTTCCTTCAAGTTCTTCATGCAGTCGGGAAAAGCGCCCACGCCCGGCAGCACGATCTTGTCCGCGTCATCCAGATCGCGGGGATCGGCGCACAACTCCACGTCTGCGCCCATGTATTCAAAGGCGTTAAACACCGAAAGCAGGTTGCCCATTCTATGGTCTACAATTCCGATCATTTTACGGCTCTTGCTTTCCCTTCCCGTCTAACGTTGATTCCTGGTCTTCCAGCGATCCAACTGGCCCTGAGCGTCGCCGCGCGGCATGGCGCCGTCACGGCGCCAAACGTCGTAATCATGGGCCTTCCGGCCTTCGGGAGTCTCCGCCGGGTCAAACTCAAAAGGCGACACCATATGGCTCATGGCCACGTCCAGAAACTCTTCTTCGGTCAGGCCGACGTGCTCCAAAAACAGGTCCAGGCTGGGCGGCCGCTTGCCTTCGTACTCCTTGACGATTTCCATGGCTTTTTCCCGCTTCAGGCGATGGTTTCGAATATCGATGGAGCATAGGTGGGAAGCCCTGGAATAGCCGCGCTTGATGTACTTGATATAATCGCGCACGCCCTGGAGGTAGCATTCGATCTTTTCGTATTCATATCCCGGAGGAACGCCTTCCACCTGATCCCCTTTCCAGCCCAGTTCCTTGGTGATGACGGCGGACTGGGTTTTGACGTCCCAGGGAACGAAAGAGCCCAGGCACACGGAGCGGTAATTGATTTTCCGGAGCATTTTCAGGGGCGGATATTTGAACGGGAGAAGATCCCGTTCATCCACGGCGCCTTCCAGGCGCACGAACATATCCTCGGCGGTAACGCCCAGGTTAATGTACCGGTTGAACCTCTTCTCATCCACTTCCTCAGGCTGATCATAGCTGTAATAGGCTGTGTACTCCGCGGAAGGCTCGCCCCAGAAAACCAAAGGCACGTTGTGGCGGATGGCCACCCACATGGGATAGGCGAAAATGCCCGTGTGGCAGTGCCAGCAAAAATCGCCCTTTTCCAGAAAGCTCTGGAGCATGAGCTTTTGCACCACCTTCCAGTTGGGGGTGAATACGTGCATGTCCACGCCCAGAATTCGTGAGACCCTCTGGCGGTTTTCCAGTAAGTTGGGACGGTAAAAGCCGTGGTCAAAACACACCACCAGGGGTTTGAGGCCGTATTCCCTGACCAGGTAATACAGGGTCCAGGTGCTGTCCTTGCCGCCGGAGTACGGCACAATGCAGTCGTAATCGTATTGATCGCGATACTGATTCACCAGGGCGTCCAGTTCCTTTTTCTTTTCGTCCCAGTCTATGTTCTGCTGTTTGTACTCATGGCCCCGGCACACGTTGCAGACCCCTTCGTCATCAAAGACGATGGTCTCGTGGGTTTCGGGCAGTACGCATCTGCTGCATCGTTTTAAATTGTCTTTCACGATCAGTTCCTCTCTTGTCCGGAAATCACGCCGTCGCCAACTCCCACTGCATGGGCTCGCCCCGGGAGATGTCCCTGGCCGCCTTCTTGCCCAAAATTTCGGGCAAATGCTTTGGCGGCAATCCGTAACCCGGCCTGATGGAGCGTATATTTTTTTCGGTAAAAACCTCGCCGGCCTTTACGTCCTCGACTACAAACAACGAACGCCTGAAAACCAGGCTGTTTTGCTCCTTGTCCGTTGGGCCGAAACAAACCCGGCCTATCATTTTTTCCACGACCCGCACAGACTCCACCATGGCTTTGAATTCAGCAGGCTCCAGGGAGAAGCTGGAATCCGGCCCGGGAACAGCCCGGCTAAGGGTGAAATGCTTTTCGATGATGCACGCGCCCAGGCTGACCGCCGCAACGGGAGCTGCAATGCCCAAGGTGTGATCGGATAATCCCGCGGGCAGATTGAAAACCCGCGCCATAGCCGGGATGGCCGCCAGATTCATGTTTTCGGGCGGCGCCGGATAGGCGCTGGTGCATTTTAAAAGGGCGATTTGATCCGTCCCTCCCGTCCTGGCCGCGTTCACGGCCTCCTCGATCTCTCCCAGAGAGCTCATGCCCGTGGATATGATCAAAGGCTTGCCTGTGGCGGCCATTTTTTGAATCAGGCCAATATCCACGATTTCAAAGGACGCGGTCTTGTGCAGTATTGCGCCCATGTCTTCCAGAAAATCCACGGCCGTGGAGTCAAAGGCTGTGGAAAAAAAGTCCAGGCCAAGGTCATCGCACAGCTTTTTGATTTTCGGCTGCCACTCCCAGGGGGTGTACGCCTGGCCGTACAAGTCGTACAGGGTGGTTCCGTCCCAGGGCGTTCCCTTGACCAGAAAATGCTCCTTATCGCTTTGTATGGTCAGGGTGTCCGGGGTGTAAGTCTGGACCTTAAGTGCGTCGGCGCCGCATTCCTTGGCTGCGCGCACGATCCTTTCGGCCTCCTGGAAATCATGGCCGTGATTGGCGGACATTTCGGCGATGATATATACGGGACGCCCTTTGCCAACCAATCTATCGCCTATTTGGATTTCAGTCCCCGCCATGTTCCTCGTCCTCGTAATAAAGCTCCAGGCGCATGTAGACCTTCTTCCCGTCCACGATCATATAAGCGCCCGGGTACGGCTCAAAGGTGCGCGCCCGGATGACGTCCACCAGCTCCCTGGCCGTATAGAGTTTGTTGGGCTTGATTTCTTCGATGGTTTTCAGGTCCGCCGCCTTATGAAAGGTCCCCGATCCGGCCACCACATGGTCAATTTCCACGTCTCCTGCCAGGAATTTGGGCCATGTTTCCTCAAACAGGTCCAGACAGGCCTGTTCCAGCCTGCGATACAGGGTTTTGCCGGTGTCTATGGGCCTGACTTCCACGAATCGCTGGGCTATGGTGCGGCCCGTGTCCACTCCCTCGTCGATATAATGAACGGTGACCCCTGCGGGAGATCCCTCCACAATGTTCCACACATTGGGGTGAGCCCCCCGATTGAATGGCAGCAAAGCGGGATGCACGTTGATGCAGCCCTCGGGAAAGATGTCCAGGAACTCTTTTTTGAGTATGGTCCCAAAATAGGCCGACACCCCCATATCAGGATTTAATGAGCGAATGGCGTCCAGGGCCTCGGGATCGCGCAGCATGGAAGCGTCGAAAATCCGGCCTTCGTCCAGGCCCAGGGTTTCCAGCAATTCCTTGCCGAACTTGCGCTCCCCGGGTTTATGAAGGACCGCGCCCACAATTTGAGCGCCGCTTTCCCTTAAAAACGCCGCCGTACGCCATCCCACCCAATTATTTCCTAAAAACAGTATTTTCATATTCGGCTCCTGAACAGGCTCCCAATTATTGTTCCATCATGATGTTAACCGTTCTTTTCGCACCCAGGCCGTCCGTAATGGCCTGTCCGGCCTTGCTCATTCTTTCCAGGCGGTCTTTGAACTCCATAAGGTGCTTGATTGTGCCCCAAATGGTGAATTTGGTGACGCCTGCGCGCCAGCCCAGATTTATCCCCGCTCCTCTGCCGTGCAGTTCGGCGGCGATGTTTTTTTGATTATCCGCCAGCACAATGTATATTCCCGGCAGGCCGCTGGCGGCCATTTCCCAGCAGGTGCTTCCGGCGGCCGAAACGGCGAAATCGGCCCAAGCCATGAGCTCCGCCATGTTTTTTGCGTCCCGTATCAATTCCACGCCGGGGGCGTCTTTTAATTCCTCTTCAAGGCTTTGGATATGGGGATTGCTTTGCCCGGCCAAAACCTTGGCGTGCAGGTTAAAGCCCGTGTTTAGCTTTACGGCGCGAATCGCCTTTAACGTGGTGTTGTGCGGGTCGGCGCCTCCCAGGGTGATCAGTATATTGGCTGCCTTCTGCGGCGGCCTTCTTTGCATCTTCGAGCTTTCCCAGAACTCCTTGCGTAAAAAGGCGTATTCAGGGCCAAGCAAAAGGCGCGTATGCACCTCGCGGTCGCGAAACATCTTCTCCTTGGCGTGAAGATTGGGGTTGACCACGATGTTGGCATGGTAAAACCGGCAATCCTGATTGTCGTCCACAACCAGCGTCTTGATGCCTTGATCCATCAAGAGCTTTTGAAAGTCCGCGGTAAAATGGTAACCGTCCAGCGCCGCCCAGACGGCTTGCTTGCTCTTTAGCAGCGCCGCAGTTTCGTGAGCGTCGTCCATGCTTCCCCTAAGGGAACGAATGGCGTTAACGGGCAAGCCTTCCTCCGCCAGACGCGCCAGAGGAGCGCCGGTGCAGGCAAACTCCGCCTTGCCGCCCAGGGACTCCCATGCCTGGGCCAGTCCAATGCAGCGCATGACGTGTCCTGTGCCCATGTTTGGGCCTGCGTCAGCCCGGATAATGAGCAGTGGTTGCTTTTCGTTCAGGTTCAAGTTTCTAAAAATCCTTCTTTGCTACGCCTTGCGAAAAACAGGCTCCACGGGTTTGCCTTCCAAACGCTCTTCCACGTCGTTCTTGTCTATGGCTTTCGCCAGGATTTCCATGGCGGCCCTGTATGCTCTCAGGGTGTGTTCGATGTCCGCATGGGTGTGGGAGAAGCACATGTTCTGCCCTCCGGAAAAAAGCACGCCCCGCTTGAGGCATTCCTGTTGGAAAAGGCTCTTTAACAACAAGGACTCCTCGCCGGACTTCTCCTTGAAAGTCATAAGGCTTCTGGGCTCATAGCCAATGCAGTTTATATGGTCCTCCAGGCCGAATTCCCGGGCGAGAACCGTGGCTCCGTCCATGAGAATTCCGCCCAACTCCCACAAATGGGGAAAGATGTTCTTGCTCCTGATAACCTCTATGGTTGCTTTGGCTGCGGCCAGGGAAACGGCCTCGCCTCCAAAGGTGAAGGAAAAGAATATCTCGTCAAAAAGCTCCATAACCGGCCTGCGGCCGACTACCGCGGAAATGGGAAAGCCGTTGGCCATGGCCTTGCCCACACAAGCCAGGTCGGGAGTCACCCCAAAGTATTCCTGGGCGCCGCCCAAAGCCAGGCGGAATCCGGTGATGACCTCGTCAAAAATCAACAAGGCGCCATTCTCATGGGCCAGGTTTTTAACATCCTGCAAATATCCCTCGTAGGGGCGGACAACGCCCACGGGCTCCATGATGACTGCGGCTATCTTGCCGGGAAACTTCTCAAACAGGGATTTCAGGCTGTCCAAGTCATTGTACGCAAAGCCCTTGCTCAGGGCGGCGGTGGTTTCGGGCACGCCCCGGTTGCGGGTGGTGGTTCCGATGTACCAGTCCTGCCAGCCGTGGTATCCGCAAAAAGCAATCATGTCGCGATTGGTGTAGGCCCTGGCCGCACGCACGGCGCCGGCCGTGACGTCCGAACCGTTTTTGCCGAACCGGACCATCTCCGCGCAGGGGATGATCTCCGTCAGCATTTGGGCGACTTCCACTTCCAGAGGATGAGGCAGGGAAAAGGCGATTCCCTCCCGGGCCTGGGCTGTTGCAGCTTCGGTGACTTCGGGATAGTTGTGCCCCAGGATGATCGGCCCCAACGCCATGGGAAAGTCGATAAACTCATTGCCGTCCACGTCCCAAACATGGCTGCCCTTCCCTTTTTGCAAAAACACGGGCGCCGCCCCCCTGACAAACTGGGTGGGGCACTTGGAAAAAGTCTGGCTGGCGGAGGGTATGAGCTTTTTCGCTTGTTCCAGCATGGCTTCGGATTTATCCAAAACCAGCTTTTCGCCCGGCATGGGGTCTTCCTTGACCAGGGTTTTATAAAAACCCTCATTGCGTATTTTACCGGCGTTAATGTCTATCAATTGAGGCTCCTTTTGTAATAGATCCAAAACCTGTTCCAGGCCGAAGCCGGAGGCGCCCAACCTGGCGTACAGCTCCCGGACGAATTCCAGGTCCTGGGGCTCGTCCACAGTCAGCCGCAAATCCTTGTAAGCCAGCTCCGTCTCGTTCTCCACATTGACGCGAGAGAAATCCGGAGAATTGCGGATGAAAGGCGTTACATGCTCTCTATCCCCCGGCAAGGTCGCGGTTTTCCACGCCGTCTCCAGCGCTTCCATGGAGAAAACCTCCACGTCCAGGCCGTCGGGATAGGTGTAAACCAGGATATTGGCCGCGTAATCGCATTTGCTTTGTTGATAGGCGGCGGCCACTTTGTCCACAACCGACGGGTCCAGGCAGGGGCAATCGCCGGTCACCCTGACGACCACGGACGCCTGATGCTCCTTGGCGGCCTGATAAAACCTGTCCAACACGTCGTCCTCGCTGCCCCTAAAACACGGGATTTTTTCCCTGGAGCATAACTCGGCCACCGGATCGTCCCCCGGCCTTGTTGATGTGGCGACAAGGGTTTTGTCCACCAGCCGGGCGCTTTGCAGGCGGTTTACCACATGCAAAAGCATGGGCTTGCCGGCGATGTCTTCCAACACCTTGCCCGGCAGCCTTGTGGAGCCCATGCGGGCCTGTATCACGCCTAAAATCATGAGCCGGTTTCCTCCATGGGTCTGGCTATCCGCCCTTCCAGGGAGGAGCGTTTCGCGGCCAGGATAATTTGCAGGATGCGTTTCCCTTCCCTGAAATCCGTCGCGGCCGGGCTTCCGGTTTTGATGCAGGAAATGAAATGGCGCATTTGCTCCACATACATGAGGTTGATGTCGTAGTCCTTGGGCTGAGGATACTCCCGCCATGAATTTTCAACGGCCAGAAACAACCGGATTTTTCCCTGGTTGAAATCCCAGGTCATGGTTCCTTTTTCTCCAAAAAACTCGTAAGTGCGCTGGTACGCCCTCTGGGTGTAATCCAGATGAACTTCGGCCATGGCCCCGGAAGCAAACCGAATCAGCACCTCGGCCGTGTCTTCGGTCTGGATGTCCAGGCTGCTTATTTTGTCCGAAAAGCAGAACACATCGAGCGCTCCGCCTAAAAACCAGGCCATGTATCCCAGTTCGTGGGAGTCCAGAAGAACGCCCCCTCCCAAATCGGATCGCGCGCTGTATCCGTTGCGGAAATCCTCGTAGGGATGCCAATCAGGCAGATATTGGCCGAACTGGCAGCGGGCGGAGGTAATTTTCCCCAAAACCCCGGAGTCGAAGATCTCCTTCATTTTTATAAAGATGGGGTGAAACTTGAAATTGGAGCCCACCATGTTCACCAGGCCGCGTTTTTCCGCCTCCTGGACCAGGGCGGCCACGTGGCCCATGGTGTGGGACAGGGGCTTTTCCACAAAACAGTGGCAGCCGGCGGCAAGGCAATCCATGGCCTGTTGGGCGTGCATGCTGTTGGGCGAGCATACCAGGGCCGCGTCCGGCTTTTGCTCCAGGGCCTCCTCCAGATTGGAAAAGCCTTTGGCTTCAAACTCCTCCCGCGCCCTTTCCAGGCGTTCGGGAGTGGGGTCCATAGCCAAAAGATCTTCCTCGCCCAGGCGCTTTAGATTGCCCAGGTGCCGCCTTCCTATGGAGCCGCAGCCAATGACCAGAATCTTCATGCGCGCCCTCCCTGTTTAAGGATTTCCAGCAGCGTCCGGCTTACCTTTGCCGCCTGCTCCCTGGTGAGGGAGGCGAACATGGGCAGGGACAGGGTTTGGTCGTAATACTCCCAGGCATTGGGGCACGTGGAGGAGTCGTACCCCAGCATTTGATAATACGGATGGGAATGCACGGGGATGTAATGAACCTGTGACCCGATGCCTTTGTCGTGCAACTGCTGCATGACCTGGGTGCGTTCCAAGCCCAGGCCTTTAAAATCAATGCGCACCGGATACAAATGGTAGGACGACTTATAGCCTTTGGGTTCCTGGGGCGTCTTTACAAAAGGGCTGTCTCCCAGGTCCTCCTCATACCATTTGGCGGCCCGCCGCCGGGCCTGGACGAATTGTTCGATTTTTTTCAGTTGAGACAGGCCCAGGGCGCAATTCAAGTCCGGCAGGCGGAAGTTAAAGCCAAGCTCCAGCATTTCATAGTATCCGGGCACATTTTGCCCGGCATATTTTGCCCATACTTCCCGTTTTCTGTAGAGTTGAGGGTCCTTTGTAATGCCGTGAGACCTGAAAAGTTTAAGCCGGTGATAGAGCTCCCTGTCGTTGGTGACGATCATGCCGCCTTCGCCGGTGGTGATGTGCTTGACCGGATGAAAGGAAAACACAGCCATGTGGCTGTGGCGGCAGGATCCCACTTTGACGGTCTCGCCGGTTTCCGGATCCTCATAAGTCGCGCCCAGTGCGTGGCATGCGTCTTCGATGACCACCATCCCGAATTTCTGGGACAGGGCGTAAATCTCAGGCATGTTGCAGGGAAGGCCCGCGTAATGGACCGGAATGACTCCCCGGAGAGGAGCGTTAAGGTCCAGATGCTCCCTGAGCTTTTTGGGATCCAGGTTGACGGTTTCGGGATCAATGTCCAGAAACACGGGGTCCGCCTTGCAATATATGGCGCTGTTGGAGCTGGCCGCAAAGGTGATGGGCGGCACAGCCGCCGTGTCTCCGGGCCCCATGCCGGAAACCCGGGCGGCCATGGCCAGAGCGGCCGTGCCCGAGTTGACGGCTACGGCGAAGTCCGCCCCGGTATAGGCGGCAAAGGCCTCTTCGAACTCTTCCACCTTGGGGCCCTGGGTCAGCCAGTCGGATCTCAGCGCACGGACCACCTCCTTGATGTCTTCTTCATCCACCACCTGGCGTCCGTAAGGTATAAATGCGTCTTCCATGACCATGCTCTTTCCAATGTTTGCGCCCTTAAGCGGCGCATAGGAGGTTAGCCGGCGCTCACCACATCCTGGGGGGCGCGCACGGGCACAGACAATTCATCCCGGATGATTTTTTTCAGGTCTTTTTCCGTCAGCCACTGGGCGTTGGTATTGCTGGAATACACAAAGCCTTCGGGAACCGCCTGGCCGGAGGAATAATCCCCCTTTTCCCACCAGGAAAGGGCCGGCATGATGACGTACATGCCTTTGTAAGCAATGGTGTTGCGTCCGTCTTCCTCGGTGATCATGGACTCGTGGAGCTTTTCGCCCGGACGGATGCCAATGAAGTCCACCTTGCAGCCGGGCGCCACGGCTTTGGCCAGGTCCATGACCTTCATGCTGGGGATGATGGGCACAAAAATCTCGCCGCCCTGCATGTGGGTCAGGCCGTTGACCACCAATTCCACGGCCCTGTCCAGGGTGATCCAGAAACGGGTCATGCGGCTGTCCGTGACGGTGACCTTGCCGGTCTTGGCTTGCTCCAGAAACAATGGGATGACGCTTCCGCGGCTGCCGATGACGTTTCCGTAGCGCACGCAGGAGAAGCAGGTGCCCCGTTCGCCGGTGTAGGAATTGCCCTGGATGAAAATCTTTTCGGCGCAGAGTTTGGTGGCGCCGTAGAGGTTCACCGGGTTGACCGCCTTGTCCGTGGAAAGGGCCATGACTTTTTTAACGCCGGCGTCAATGGCGGCGTCGATGATGTTCTGCGCCCCTATAATATTGGTCTTGACCGCTTCCAAGGGGTTGTATTCGCAGGCGGGGACTTGCTTAAGAGCCGCGGCGTGCACCACGATGTCCACCCCTTCCATGGCCCGGCGCATACGTTCCTTGTCCCGAACGTCCCCGATGAAGTAGCGCAGCTTTTCCTCGCCAAACTCCCGGCGCATTTCGTGTTGTTTAAGTTCATCCCGGGAATACACCCGGATTACCCGGGGATTGTATTTGGCCAGGATGGAGCGGCAGAAATGCTTGCCAAAGGAGCCCGTGCCTCCGGTGACCAGAATGCACTGGTTATCCAGGTCCAAAGGCCCTTTGCCGCCCGAACCTTTGGACAGCATTTGCTTGGTCTGACGGATGCTCTGGTTTTTCTTACGAATAAGATCCTTGATTTTGAGAAAATTCTTAAGGTCCCTGTCCGTATACCTTCTTTGCCCGCCAGGGGTTCGGACCGGCTTGATGAGGTCGGAAAATTCGGACTCCCAATACCTGACCGTGGATCTGGGAACATCCAATTTTTTGCTCAACTCATGAATTTTGTATTCCATTGCGTCACCATTCTTCTTTTGGCCCCGGAAACGGAGCCATGCCCCTTGCGGGCGGTTTTTAAGATGCCTTCGATGTCAAACCTTAGGTTCAACTTCGAGATTTACTTTGAAGTTTGGCTTTGCAATTGATGTGCCATGGTTGAGGGCTTTTTAAGGACCTGACGCAAAATTCCAGCCGCCGGCTTGGGTGTAAAAAATTTCTTTATGGAAAATACATAACATGGTACAGTGTATGCAAAAGGTTGGGACCCAAGTATTTACGGTGGGAAAAAACGCACATTCCGCCGGGGGGGGGTCAGAGTCGATCCCTTTGTTTTGACAGGGCGACAAACTTTTGACGCCCAAGCCCAAAGATACGGGATTTTTTAATCCTCGTCATTTTTTTCATGTTTCAGGAAAATTCTCATCTTTTTTCCTCAAGTTTTCTAACGGGGTTCCGATGAGATGACTGAGGTGAAAGGAAATGACGATTAATACGTATCAAGTACATAATGTGTTGAGGGCATACGGCAGGCAGCTAAGCACAGGCAAGCGCCTGGCCCGCCAGACCGCCAAGGAAACTCCGGCGCCAGCGGATAAAATCACCATTTCCACAGAGGCCCGGAAGAAATCCGTTGTCGATAAAGTCACTTCGGATATCATCGACCGCATTTACCATGAGGGACCCAACGAAACCCTTGAAAAGGAAGTGTTCAAGGAGCTTGAGGATGAATTCGGGAATCCTCTCTCAATCGGACGCAAAGGCACCGAGATGGTCTTCAGGGCTATCGGAAAGCGGTTGGGAGAAGATATCCAGGAATTGTCGCAAGAGGATTCCGATCGGTTGAAAGCTCGACTGGAAGAGATCACTCGGGACAAGGTCCAGCAGAACATGCTTCAGTAGGTTATAGGGAGTCCGCCATGAAAGTAACAAACAACAATTATGAGATAAGCAAGTATCTCAACGAAACAGCTACCAGGGAAAGCCAGAAAGCCGCGGAGACCGACGCCAAGTCCAATCAGACCCAGGCCGCTGGAGCGACGGGACAAGACGTGGTCGTCGAGTTGTCTCAAACATCTCAGGAGGTTCAGATGGCTCGCGAAGTGATCGAGCAGCAGCCCGACATGCGGGAAGAAAAGGTAGCTGCGTTGAAAGCGCAAATGGAAAGCGGCTCTTACGAGGTAAATCCGGAGAAGATCGCCGAAAAAATGCTCCGTATGTTTATGGACGAAACCGGCTGATTCACCGCCTCGGGAGTACGCTCCCGGAACATCGTCCATTAAAGATAAAACCACGGGCGACAAGCGTGTTATTCCGCTTGCCGCCCGTGGTTTTTTATTGACAGGCAAATTTCAAGCATACATATGTAAATATTTGATTTTAATAAATTTAACCTTTTGATTTCCTGCGCCGCACCACCCGGCGCTTCTTCTTCTTGGGCGCCGCCTCCACCGGACCGCCGGAAACCGGCTGCACATGGCTGCATGTGGCCCTTGGGCATTTGAGAATGGCGTGCCCTTCAATGGCCTGGGCCTCCACCAAAAAGGAGTTGCTGCATAGCGGACAAGCTATATGATGGGGCTTTCCCCAACTGATGAACTGGCAGGACTTGGACGTGCAGGCAAAAAAGATTTTCCCCATGGAGGTCTGCTGTTCTTTGACTTTGCCCTCCCCGCACAGGGGGCAGGTCATGGCCAGGGCCTCCTCAAACTGGGCCACCCTTTCCATAATGTCCGCTTCATTCATCTCGGGCGGTTCGGGCGCCTCAGGCTCAGGCTCAGTCTCCGGTTCAGGCTCAGGCTCAGGCTCGGGCTCTTCCTCTTCCAAGGCCTCATCCTCTTCAGGCAAAGCCGCAACAGCTTCCAACTCCGTAGGGGTCTCGTCCTCCACGGGAGCTTCCTCTTCATGAGAAGCCTCCTCCTCCGCAGCGTCTTCCTCCCCAGGGACTGATTCTTCCTCAACTTCGGTTTGAACATCATCCACTACATCCGGAGCAGTCTCCTCGGTTTCAACAGCCGAAGTTAACGCATCTTCAGGAGCTTCAGGGGCCGGGGCCTCTTCGGGCGGCGCTTCGGGAACGACTTCTTGCGGCGGCGGGGGCTCATCCTGCTTTTGTTCCGGCGTTGGAGCGCCGAAATTATCCATGGAGTACGCAGCGGCCTCGTTTTGACGGGCCTGCGCCGCCCGGGCGGCGCTGATCTTGCGAAGAGACGCCAGGCGCTTTTTCGCCGTATCCTGTGCCTGAGGCTTGGCGGGGGCCGCGGTTTTGTCCTTTCTGGCGGCCATCCCATGCATGGTCAAAGCCTGATCAAACTGGTCCACTGCGTGGTCCAAACCTTTTCTGCCGGAGGTCACCTCCTGCACGGTCTGAATGAAGTAGGCGACCAAAAGCATGCCGGGCATTTGAGGAAAAACCTTATTGAGAGCGCCGACCATTGTGAACACGTCGCTGGAGGGCTCCAGGCCTCCGCCGTCATGCGTCTGAAAATATCCCTTTTCCTCCAGTTGCCCCAGGCTTTCTTTTATGAAGTCCTGGGACTCCAGGCCAACGTCCAGCATTTCCCGGGAGAGGGTCGTTTTGGTGTGCAATTTGGACGGATCGTCTTTGGAGTCTTCCTGCCGCTCTTCAAGCAAAGCCAATGCAGTTATGGCTTCCAGCGTGAGAGACAACCCTTTCAAACCAACCCGGGAGCCAATCAGGCGTTCACAATGGTTTTGCAAAACTTCATCGAATCTGGGCTTAACATTGGTGTAGTCCATTATCAATTTTCCGTTTAACCGTTTGCGGCGCTCTGGTTTCGGGTCAAACCTCCAAGAACATTCAATTATACTTTAGGATCAAATCATTCCCTGGCCCAAACCCTCCCCGCTGTTTGCACTTAATGCATCCATAGTCATTTCAGCCACATCAGGCAGGCCGTCAAAAGGATCCTGAGACGAATCCTCAACGCCTGCCAGCGCCTCCATGGTCATTTCAGACACGTCGGGCAAACCGCCCAAGGGATCGGAATCGCGGGAAGAATCGTCCGAAGCCTCGCTCAGGGCGTCGGCGGTCATTTCAGACACGTCAGGCAGGCCGCCCAAAGGATCGGAATCGATGGAAGAATCTTCCGAAGCCTCGCCCAGGGCGTCGGCGGTCATTTCAGAAACGTCGGGCAAACCGCCCAATGGATCGGAATCGACGGAAGAATCCTCCGAAGCCTC
>NZ_FQZU01000048.1 GCF_900142135.1 Desulfatibacillum alkenivorans DSM 16219
AGAAAAAAAATCGGAAAAAGTCTACCGCATAAATTGTCAAAGATCAGGGGCTGATTCAGGGCCCGGACAAGGGTTGTTTTTCCATAGGGTTTCATGTTTTTCTGATCCAGGGCTATGCGTCCTTTTCCTGGGGAAGGAAGGAGACCACCTTGATTCCGTCCATCTCCATGGGGATCCGCCGGTTTTCCCCCAATGTCTTAAAGTCGAAGCCGCTTTCCGTGGGTGCGGACCAGATCATGACCGCATTTCCCTGGCCCAGGCCTTCTTCCACCTGATTCCAGATCATGTCCCTTACCTTGACGGAAAAGTCGCCTACATAGACTCCGGCCCGGACTTCCAGCAGCCAGACCGCCAGTCTGCCGCGAAGCCTCGGGGGGGCGTTTTCAACATCGATGACCAGCATCGCCTATGCTCCTTTCGTTGGGGATGGCCGGGGGGACGGACTCCTTGGGAGGCGGAGGCGGAGAGAGTCCGCCTGCGGCCAGGATGTTTTCAATTTCCGGGATGATGCGGGACAGGATTCGGGATTTCCGAAAGGCGTCCCGGCAGGCCCATCGCACCTCGCTTTCGGGATCCTTTGGTTTTCGGGCGGCGATGGAAAATGCCACGGGGACCACGGTTTCGAATTTGAAGATGTCCGCGACATCGTAGACAAAGGATTTGGGCTTGCCCGTATGGATGAATCCGATGGCCGGGGAGTATCCCGCCGCCAGAATTGCGGCCTCACTGATTCCGTACAAACAGGACGTGGCCGAGCTGAGGCATCGGTTTGCAATGTCGCCGCTGCCCCATTTTGTATGGTCGTAGTTTCTGCCTTTCCAGGAGACTCCGTGCTGTTGGGCCAGGATCTGGTACATTTTTTTGACCCTGGCGCCCTCGATGCCCCGGAGCTGGTCCACGCTTCGGCGCTGGGGGGATTCCTCCCCGAAGCGCAGGGAGTACATTTTGCGCACCACCTTAAGCCGGGCGTCATCGTTATTGGCAAGGGCCGCCTGATACAGGAGCTTGTCGGAGCGGGCGCCGCCGGGCTGGCCTACGGCGTAGAGACGGACCGCAGCCTCCCCCACCCAGATGAGCAGGCACCCCACCCGGGCCGCCAGGGCCACGGCGGCATGGGTGATGCGGATGCCCGGCTCCAGGAGCAGGCATGCCGCGGCGCCAACCGGAATGTGGGTGCGCACGCCGTTTTTATCCACGAGGACAAAAGCGCCGTCCCGGACGTCCAGTTCCCCTTTTTCCAGGAACATGAGGGACACGCGCTCCTTCATGGCAATGGGTTTGAGCTTTGGCAGCATGGCGCTTCCTCCTTGGGAGGCGCCCGGGGATGGCCCGGGCGCCGCGTTTTTTACGGGACGGGAATGACGGAGAGCATTCCAAGCCCCATGACCTTGCCATGGCCGACCCCGTTTTGCAGGGCGGCCGTAAAGAGCGACGGCTCCCGGACCATCAAAACCCCGTCAAACAGGGCCGAGTATACCCGGATGACGTTGCCCTTGTGCTGCTTGCCCGTCAGCATTTGCTCCTGGGCGACGCTCACGGCCGGCTTCTCCATGGTTTGCTGGTAAAAGTCCCCGCAAGGAATCAGCGGCAAGGAGAATCCGTGGAGTTTCGCCATTCTCATCAGCCAGGCCTCCTGCTCCTCCCGCCGGAAGAGGCCTATCCTTTTTCCGTTTCTTTTTATGCTGGGATTGGCCCGCAGCCTGAACCGGAATTTGCCGCCTGGTTCCAGGGAATCCAATTTCAGGCGTTGCTTCAGGTCAATTGGCGGATCCTGTTTCAACAGCCACCCGTTGGAGGAAACGGCGCTCCAATCCGGGAGGGATCTGCTTTGCATTAGGATGTACGGAGACTGGTCCGGCCCGGTTTCAGGCTCCAGCCTCCACAGGAATTCGCTCCGGGGGCAAGGGTTTTCGGGAGGGGAAAAAGCCCTGCACAAAGAGGAATGCATCTGGTACGGGTCGGACAGGTCCCGCCTGGCTTGCTTGGAGCGGGGGTTGAGTTGGATTCTACTCAGATACATGATGGGCCTCCTTGGGGAAAGGGAATCCATTGGGACGCGACAAAGCGGGCCCCGAACCGGCGTTCGGCGAATGATGAAAGGGGCTGGTCCATTTTCATCAGTCCCGAGCCGTCTGTGGACTCCATGGATACAAGCAGCTTGTCGGGCGGCTTTTCCCATTTTCTGAGGGAAGACGTCCACGGCCAGGATTCCAGGGCCGCCATGAGAGGAAGATCCAGGACGGCGTTTTCCATCCAGATGCTTTCGGAAGGGACGTAGGACTTTCTCCCCAGGGCCAGGGGCCAGGCCGGGTTTTTAAGGGCGTTGTGGGCCTTTTCCAGCAATACTTTGTCCGGGCCTTCCAGGGCGACGAGAAAGCAAGCGTCCGCCAGATAATAACGTTTGGAGACCACGCCGTCTTTTGACTGGCTTCCTCCGGCCTTGATGATTGTATCGCCGGCGGCGGCGCCCGCCGTCTGATAGTCGCTTTTCAGCATGCCGGGCCTGTCGTGCCTTACTCCCATGGACAGGCGGGTCAGGGGCTCCAGGTCGGTCCAGTTTGCCCGGTCTATTCCCATGGCCGCCGCAAGCAGCCCCAGGACTCCGGACTTGCTGGGCTCCTTGCCGGTGTCTCGCTGATTAAACCGGCTGGTGGTTCCCCAGGATTGCATGGGGCCGGTCAGGCGAAGCAACAAGGTAGGCATGGTTTTACTCCTTTACAGCGTTCAGGGTTTTTTGAACAAGATCCTGCAGGCTGTCCGCCTTTTGCCCCAGGCCATTGACCTGGGCGTCCAACAGATTCAGGATATAGTTTTTTCCCTCCCCGCCGTACGCGTCCTGAAGAACTTTCGCCTTGGCGGCCAGTTCCTGGGCGGATTCCTTGGTGAGGGACTGGTTTTTCCTCACAAAGACAGGAGTTTCAAAGGCATTGGCAAGGTTGCGGGGCGCCGCGTCGCGGCGCACGGAAGCCATGACGAATTCCGGGGGATTGTGCGCGGCAAAGGTGTTTTGCTTGCCTGTGGGTTCGGCTATGACAAAACCGTTTATAAAGGCTTCTATCCCTTTAAGCGCCAGATCCTTGTCTCCCTGGAGATTTTTCACCAGCTTATCCCAGTCCAGCACGGCGTAACGGTAGAAGCAGGCGGAGTTGAACTCAATGGTTCCCATCATGTCAGCGCCTGCCGTATCCTCCGGCTTGAGGTCGTCCACGGCGGTGTAGAAGTCGAATTCCCTGTCCACGGCATGGGTGGAGATGGCATGGGCGACCTGGCAGGCGGCGTCTTGGTTTTTTTCGGGCATGTCGGCCAGCATGCGGCCGAACAAGGCCACGTCCAGAGCCTTTCCTCCGTTGAAGACATTTTCCAGGGCTTTTTTCAGGTCCGGGTCCACTTGTGCGGCCTTGGCCTTCTTTTTGGACTTTTTTTCGTCGCCGTTGGACGCTACGGGAAGCTCTTTGATGGAATCCCAGCTTTCGCTAATAATGTTTGCGATATTTTCCAGTTCCCGATTTCCCAGAAAAAGCAGGTATTGGCTTTTTCCGTCGTCCTTGATGGTGAGCTTGACGGAAGCAAGAGCAGCACGAATTTTCGCTTCCGCCTCATTTTCATCTCTTCCTTGAGCTGTTATTATTTCCGACAATCGCTGAAGAATGCGTTTTGTGCGGCTGGCAAGGTCTCCGTGGGCCAGGGTGTTTTGGTCAACCAATTCTGAAAAATGCTGTCTGACTGCTCGTTTAAGGCACTGGCTGGATATGCGGGCGCGTCGGGCGCCGCCGAACCATGCGTCCTTGGGAGCGCCCGTATCGTCCCGGTTCAGGTTGGAGGGGGCGTAATTCTGCAGGGCGTGTATTTCTATGATGGTCTTCATGGCGTTATCTCCTATTGGTTTGAGTCCTCTTTGGATTCATCGTTTTGGGGGCGGTAAAAATCCCTGGCCCATTGGTTTTGCGTGCGTTTTTGGGAATCGTTCCAAAACAGAAGCCCTTGGAGCAGGTCTTCATAATCAATGTGAAAGTCCTTGAGCAGGGCCATCATCTGCCTCATGCGGTGGGGCAGTTGATCCTGGTCGGCGTCCAGCATGGCGATGAAGCGGAACTCCGTGCTGGAGGAATCGCTTTTTGTCTTGTGAACGGCGCAGGCTTTGCCAATGGAAAAGGCATGGCCCGCACGGCCTTCTTTCCAGTGCGCGCCCCACAAGCCGGCAGTCAGGTAATAGGCTTTGCGTTTCCAGGTTGAGTCCCGCCCTTGCAGAAAGGGCTCCACATAAGGGAAGGCGGGAACATAGGTTCCGGGATCAAAGGCCAGGCTCCTGCGCAGGACGGCCCGCACCTTGGTATCCCGGGAGTTAAGTTCTTCCAGCCATTGGATAAATGTTTTCATGGCGCCTCCATTTGGGGTTCGGGTTTTTGAATTTCGCTATTTAACTTTTTAATTTCCTGATAAATTTTTCCTTCCGCTTTAACGGCCGCTCGAATGGCCCAGGCGTCTCCCATGGAAACTCCCGCACGGAATTTTTCCCAAGAGTCACTTAAGGCTTCTTTTACGTACAAAAACCATTGACGGCGGATGTCTTCAGGATCCGCCTCCTTGGTGTACTGCTCCAGAATTACGTGAAAGCGGGACTCCAGGATGGACCAGTAGCCGGATATGACCGGTAATTGAGTCACGAAGCCGGAAATATCCTTAGCGTCCGGTTTTCGGTCCCCCCGGGCCAGGAGTTTTTCCGCGTAGGTTCGGCACGCGGAGTACAGACTTTTCTGAGTTGTTTCCGCCTGATCCAGAAGGGAATGAATCTCCGTCCTGACATAACCGTCGCCCAACAGGGCCTTGGGCAGTGCGAACCTTTCTAAACGCCAGAATTCAATTTTCGCCTGATTGTTTGCCTGACCAAGCACCAGGACCGAGTTGGGAAAGCGGGTTACATCAGAGCGGGTGAGGCCGGCCGCATGTTGAATAACCTGAGGAGCGAGCCCTTCTTTATCCGGCAAGAGAGAATCAAACTCCCTCCACACGCCTTTTTCCCCGAATTGCAAAGACATTCGACCATGTTTTGGATGGATTCTATACGCAAGCATGGGATCGGTAAAAGAGTCTGCCTCGCAACCTATTCCCGATGCAAAAGTCATTGATGATATGCCTTTTCCGTCTTCTTCCTGCCTGAATTTTAGTGATCGTGTTCTCCATGTGTACCAATCCGCCAGACCTGATGGGCTTCTTGACGGCCCCTCGCTAAGATATTTTACTTTGTCTGGTTTCCTTTCCCAGACCGGAACATCGCTTTGCAGCACCTCCCTGTTTTGGGGAACCAGCAGGAAAAGCAAGGAGTCTTCAAGGTTCGCGCCCAATGGAATGACCATCAGCGATACTGCGGATGGAGCGCCCTTGGTGTATTTGAAGTCGCTGTTGCCGCCTCCTATTGAGAAAGATTGGCAGGCAAGCAGCCACCGGACGGAATTGGCTGTGGAGATTGCTCCCGCGTTTTGCACGTCCACATGGTCAAAAAGCACCTTGGCGTTATCCGCATTGTGTTCGGCTGCCAGAGCCGGCCAGGAGCGCCATTGTTTTTTCCCCTCCGGGACATAGTCAGGAACTTGGAAAAACGGATACACCTCATGAAAGAGCCAGAACCGGTCGCGCCATTTTTCCAGGTAGGCCTCAATTTTGCCCCTGGGCAGGCCGCCCTTGAATAAGGCTCTGGCCTGGGTGATGTCCGCCGGCCCTTCCAGGGCCCGGTACAGGACAGCCAGCAGAAACCGGTGTAAAGCCGCCGTCACCAGGGGGGAAGGATCCTCGATGGCGGCGATATCCTTTGCCTTGGTCAGCACTTCCCGGACGCCCATTTCCAGGCGGGCGCCGCCGGGCGTTCTGACGGGGATCCAGGGCTCGTCGATCAGGTTGAACTGATTCATAAGTCCTCCTTTTCTTGGTATAACAGGCCCAATGCTTCATCCAAGCGAACTTGGGCGTCATGTTCCCAAAGTCCTTTTTCATCCAGAACCATAGGGAAGCAATTGCGTAACAGGGGCGATTTTTTCCATGGGTCGGGAACGCCGCATTGTTTCAGTTGTTTGACCACGGATTTTCGGGTGATGGAAAGGGTCTTGAAAAATAACTCCTTTGCCTGGGAGAAAGATGGGGTGGATAAAACATGCTCCTTTTCCAATGCGGTTAACGGGATGGCCGACACCGATTCCTCTCCCAGACGGGTCCGGGCCGCCAGGCTGCGGTGAACCAGTGGATCGTCTTCATCATAAAGGACAAAGCGGGACGGATCGTTCCAGGAGTCGTCGTCGGGCAGTCCAATAATAGCCATGTTAGCCTGCCCGGTTTTGGCGAATGCTTCTCCCTCTCCTTCAATGACGGCCTGATCCAGGCGTTCCGCCAAGTGGGAAGGAATTTGCACATGGTCTTCATAAACCGCCGTGACCAGGGAATCTATTTCGTCGGGCAGGATGATTTGTTTTTTTGAGGCAAGGAGCGTCCAGGTTTTTAAAAGCAAGTCTTCCCCGTACACGGAACTCCACCAGAGGGGCTTTTTAAAATCAGGCGGGGCGCCGGGGGTAAGTCCGGCTATTGTCAAAATGGGGGCATCCGCCGGCCTGGATTTTCTTTTGTGCCTCCACAACCGGCCAGCCCTTTGCAGCAGTAAATCAATGGGCGCCAGGTCGGTTATCATGTAGTCGAAATCCAGATCCAGGCTTTGCTCCACCACCTGGGTTGCGATCAGGATTTTTCTCCCGGAACGGTCTCCGTCCTTGCCAAAGACCTTAAGCAGAAAATCCTCCCTTTTTTGCCTTAGGACCGCTGGATACCGGGCGTGAAACAGATACACCTCCGTCCCGTCCTGGAGCCTTTTTCCCACAAGGGCCTCCTGGGTTTTGACGGGTTCCCCCTCAGGGAAGGAAAGAAAGAATTCCTGGGCTCTTCCGACCGTGTTCATCAATACCAGGCCCATGCCTTCGGCGGGCAGATTCTCGGCCAATGCCTGATTGACGGAACTCAAATCCGGTTGAACGCCCTTGACCTTTATGGTTTGACGCCTCTTCGGATCCGTGGAAAAGGAGATTTGTTGGGCTTCGCCTTGGCTAAACACTGTCAATCGGGGGTAGGGGGCGCCCTCGGGCGGTTGAGCTCCTATGCCCGAGGCCAGTTTCCGGCGAATCGATGGAGGCAGGGTTGCGGATAGCAGCACAATTGAGGAGCCCAGGGATAAAAGCCATCTGACCAGATGAATCAAGAGAGTCCCAGTGTAGGAGTCGTATGCGTGGATCTCGTCAAATACCACCACCCGGTTGGCGAGGCCCCACAGACGCACAAAATTATGCCTTACCGGCAATATAGGCAGCAAAGCCTGGTCCACCGTACCCACCCCGTATTCGGAAAGCAGCGCCCGCTTTTTATTGGTAAACCATTCTCCCGCCCTGACTTCTCCTCCGGGATGAGGGTCGCTTATGTCTGAAATTTTCAGGTTGGTGAAATCCTCATTAAGGATACTGGCGCCATGGAGCAATTGAAGGTCCAGGGGACGTTCACACCCTTGTTTGCGGAGAAAGTCCATGGTCCGTTTAAACATGGCGTTGCCCGTGGCTTTTGTGGGCAGGGCTATGTACAGGCCCCGATGCTTGTTTTTTCTTTGCTGTTCCAGGTGGATGTAAAACGCGGCCTCGGTTTTGCCCTCACCCATGGGGGCTTCCAGCAACAGCACGGAAGGCCCGGAAATATCTTGGACGGCAACGGAAACAGCCTCTTGGAGCGGTCTGGGCGGGAATCCAAAAACCTCCGGAAATGTCCTGAAACCCGCAGACAATGGAGTTCGCAGCCTCCATCCGATAGCGTCCAGCGCCGAGTCTGCCTTGGCTTTGCTTTTTTCGTACCATGCCGCCAAGTCGGCGCAGTCCAGGGGCGTTCCGTAGTCAAACCATTCCGTATTGGAGCCGATCCAGTCCGCAAAGCTGGTCAGGCCGGAAATCAGCATGAATTCCGGGCCGCTCAGGGTTTCCTTGGAGGGAGGGGAGACGGGATTGAAAACGGATAGAATCGCCTGGAAGATTTGTTTTCTGGCCTCCGTCCATGCGTCCTCACCCATGGCGAATCTGTCGAACTCCACAGTCTGCAACTCACTGTAAGAGGCTCTTTGTCCGTGATGGCAACCCACGGAGGCAGCGGCTAATTCCGCCAAGTCATATGGCCAGCCCAAATCCAGTAGAATGGATTCCAAGGCGATCTGGCTCACGTATCCATGATTGATCCGTGTGTTGATGCTGCGTCGAGTAGCTATGCCGTGCGGCGGCGCTTCGGTCCATTTGGCCTGGAAGCCAGGGCAGGCCTTGCCTATGTCATGACAGGCAATGACGGCAAGCAACCAGGGACGGGCCTCATCCCACGGGAGCCCCAGGCAGGCGGCCATGTGCTGTTTGGCGGTTTCCGGCTCACGATCCAGGATTGCTTCGGCGCATGCCGCCGCATCCAGCAGATGCAATACCAGAGGATGCCACTGTCCAGAATGGTCAGGGGCCGTCTTGGCCCATAACAAGTGCATGGAGTTGTCCATAAGATTGTTCTCCTTCTAAAGGTTCATTACTCCATCGCCCTTTTTTGATTGTAAGCATGTTGATATGCTTGGAGCGTCTGCTCCAGGCTTTGCACGATCATCTCTTGCAGCTCCGTCGGTTCCAGGACCTGGGCTTCGGGGCCCAGGCTCAGGATCCATTGCTTGATTTCATCCAGGCCGGCGACATCGAAAGTCATTTCCAGGCCGCCGTCCGGGAGCTTTTCCATGCGTTGGCTTTCGTGCCAGATTTTCTCCCCCACCCATCGGGACCATTCCGGACTGATGCGGACCTTCACTGTATGGAGTTCGTCTTGCATGACCTTAAAGCTGCGGCTGGTGTATTCTTCCAGGGAAAAATCTTTCGGAAGGTCGAAAACGGCGCCTGTGACCTTAAGCATCTTTATGCGGTCCACCACAAAGGTCCGGACTTCGCCCCGCAGGTGACAAAAACCGATGAGGTAGATGGTTCCGTCCAGGAATCGCAGGGCGTAGGGATCCACCTTGCGAAGGCTCTCTTTGGGGCTTCGCAGGGATTGGTAAATCATTTCCACCCGCTCCCGTTTGGGCAGGACTTTGCTGAGCTGGTTCAGGATTTCGCGATATTTTCCGTATTCCTTGAACGGCCGTATGCCGACGGAAAAGGCGCTTTGGATATTGTCCAGATAAGCCAGGGTTTCCCGGGGAAGGGTGGCGCGGACTTTTTTAAAAAGTGACTCCAGGGCGTCGTAATACCAGGTGTCTTTAAAAACCTTAATGAAGTCCCCGTAGAGGTATAGGGACATGAGCTCAGTGGTGGTGAAAGGCTGGGGAACCCGGAACTTGTAGTCGTCAATGAAGGCCCATTTGGTCTGGCCCTCGATCTTCTCCGTAAACAACGGAAAGCCTGCGGCCTGCAAAGCCTCCAGATCGCGGTACACGGTTCGGCGAGAAGTATTCTCCAGGTCCATGATGTCGCGTACGCTCAGCCCGTTATGGCTGGCTTCAATATGCCTGAGAATCCGCCATTGCCTGGCTAGTTGATCGCCTCTCATGTCCCCCTCCCGAGTTGTTTTATTGATGTCAAGGCGATCATTAGCATAGCCTCGAAGATCTGACAAACAACAGTTTTATACATGGTTTTAAGTGCTCTTTGTATTGCGAAATTATCCCAATTAATACAGCTTGTTAAAATTTTACCGCCTAAGCTCTGTATTGGCGGCCTTGGTATTTTCCGGGATGAAGATGAGTTGTACGATTATCTTTTAACGGGTAGGTGTGTCAGATCCGGTCACAGTTGGGAGACTTTTTTATCCAACGGGAACTATTCAGAGAGATGGGATGGAGATGCTGAACAAAGGGCGTTTGGCTCTCTTGGAATTAACCCCTGAAATGTGGGAAAGTTTTTGGGCCATAAAAGGGAGTCCACGACTGATATCTATTTAGGGTCTCTGGTCCCCGGATTGGATGAGGTTTCCGGGGCTATTGAAGATGCGGACGAAAACAAAGCGGCCAACCAAGCGGCCAACGAGGACTCCGAAAACGAGGAAAATTAGGTTGTGATGGGATTAGCTAAGTGCTTGAAAATATGGCGGAGAGAGAGGGATTCGAACCCTCGGTGCAGGTTTCCCCGCACACTCGCTTAGCAGGCGAGCGCCTTCAGCCAGCTCGGCCATCTCTCCGCAAGATATGTTGTGGGGGCGAAAAGCCCCGTGCAAAGCGGTTCTTTGGATGTCAATTCCCAGGGATGGGCGTCCGCCTTGCAAAGATGCTCCCCCTTATGCATCATCCCGGCGGTTTTTGCAAGGGGTTTCTTAATCTTTTCTAACATGTTGCAGGAAACCGGGGAAATGGCAGGCGAATCCTCCTGCGCGGTTCCTAAAAGAGGACCGCGGCCGGGCTCAAAGGCCCCATGGTTTCGGCGGGAATAATGCATAATTTCGGGCTGGGGAACCCGGCGGTTGGCAGCGAGGGGACCTCGCAACTACGAGTGCGGGGACCGCGCAGCTACGGTAAAACGGTTTCGAACCGGGGTTTCCGCCCGCCATGCGTCCCTGCTTTCAACCATCATTGCGGGGCGCACCTTGTGTTGCTAAAGCAACCCAGACAGCAAACCACGCTGCCTGGGGCGCCCAAAACAAACGGCAAAGGCTTCGCCGTTGCATTTCCTATTGAATCAGGCCTTGCAGAACGAGCCTATTCCTCTACCTTTTCTTCTCCCGGAGCTTCGGATTTCTCCTTCGCCTCCTGGACTTCCTCTTCAGCTTCCTCTCCTTCCGGTTCTTCCTCGATCTCCGGCTCTTCCGAAGAAATCACAAGGGATTCCCCACCGTCCACGGGGCCTAAAGCTCTCCAGGAAAGCTCCAGGCTGAACTTGTTTTTATCCTTTTTGGCTTTTGCCTCCACTTCCACAAAAACCTGCTCCGGCGGGGTCAGGGTGACGAACTCGTCTCCCTTGGCCACGACAATTTTTCCCTCCTTGAAGCTGGCGGCGAGGTCTTCCAGATAGGCTGCGACCTTTTCCAGTTCCATGGTCTGGCTTTGCGAAACTTTGTTACCGCTCATAGGTTCTTCCTCCTTACAGGCCCAAATTACGTTAAGGATAATAGCACCTGCACCAATAGTCCCGGGTCCAGATGCGGCGTGCTTTTCTTATTGGTCATGGGACAGTCGATGACCCGGACTCCCAGCTTTTCAAGGGATTCCGCGTCCAAGCCGCCCTGATAACCCGGGTTTGTCGAGTCGATTAAAACATAATGGAGCAAATCCTGGCCCCTAAGCCGGGGATCGTCCTCCCGCAGCGTTTCCAGCAGGCGCCTTACCTGATCGGCGACGGTCATGCCCAGGGCTTCGGGATCTTCGCCCGTGTTTGGGATGAATAATTTGGGGCTGGGATTGGCGGCGACGGCCGCGCCCACGCCTTTGGGCAGGAGATTGGCGATGATGCTGGAGTAAAAGCTGCCGATGGGGTAGCAGATCATCTCCGCCTGCTCGATGAGATCCCGCACCTTGGCCCGGATAGGGGGCCTGACCTTTTCCGGCTTGGTCAGGCTGTTGGTGAGATACACCCGTTTGATGGGCGAGTCGATGGGCTCGGCCGCCTTGCCGGTCAAGAGGTGCTGGCCCACGATCACCCTGCCGTCCTCCAGCTCGCCGGCCAGATGCATATGCTGGTTGATCACCGGACGCACCAGGCCCCGGACGTTCACAAGCTTGGAAAACAGATAAATGACCGGGTCGAAGTGGCGGCGGTTTTCCAGGTATCCTGCCGTCAGCACCAGGTTGCCGATGCTGGCGCCCGAGAGGTTGAAGTCATCCGGCATATGCTGCAAAAATCCGTACAGATAGGTGCGGATGATCTTGCGCATGGGATCGCCAATGGCCCGCACCAGACGGTTATTGCCCTTGGCCATGTTTTCCAGGCGGGTTTTCAGCCGGGAGTTGTCTTCTTTGGTCGGAAGGCGGTGGGCGAAAAGCTCGAACACGGCCTGATTGCCGGGATTGTCCTGGTCGGACAGGGCCATAAGCCGATTGCGTACGTCCCCGATGGCGGGCATGTTGAAGGCTTCCCGGAGCTTGGCAGAACTGCCGCCCGAATCGAAGGGCGTGATGATGTGTGTGGAGTTGTGGGTGTACCGGATGAGCTTTTTGCTGGTCTCCCGCAAGGCTGTTCCGCCGGAAAAAAAGAGAATTTTCGGCCCCAGGTCCGGGGCTCTTTCCAGCCTGGCCAGCTTGGTCCTGTCCGGCAGCAGAACGGATTTGGCGACTTCCACTCTTTTCGGCGGCGGCTCTTTTGATTTTTTCCGCAAGGATCTTGGGGCCATGCAATCCTCCGCCTACTTTACGTCGCCGGTTTTTAAAAAGCGCATGCCCAGTTCAGCCGCTTTGGCGAAATCCACGCCCCCGAAAAGCTCGTATACGGCGACCTTTTTCAGACCTTCCACATATACCTCGGCGGGCGGGTCCTTTTCCTCATCCCCCTGGGGAGGGAGGTAGAACAGGCCCGTGGTTTTCATGAAGGCGGCCAGCAGGTCCCGGCGTTCGTCCGGATTCACCCTGCGGATTTCCATGGGCTCGCCCGAATGGGTCCAGTGGAGGATGAAAAGGCCGTTCATGGGCGCGGACAGATGGAATTTTCCCGGGCCGAAGCATTCATCGATATGGGCGTCGTATTTATGCTCCAGATCCCATAACTCCTTTGTAGGGAGCTTGGAGAATCTCTCTTTGTCTTCGGCCGGCATGACCGAAGCCAGATCGGGGTTGTTCAGGGCCGTGCCGGGGTTGATCCGGGGCAGTTTGGCCACGCCGTACATGAGCGTTTCGTCCGCCTTGTTTTCCACCATCAGGCGGTCGTTGGATACAAAATGCGCGCCCAAACTCATGATGTGCAAGGCCAGGGTGGACTTGCCCGCGCCGGAAAATCCGGCCAGGGCCAGGCCTTTATCCTCAAAGGAAACCCCGGCGGCGTGTCCCAGCAGGCAGCCTTTTTCCAAATGCCACTGGATATGCCGGTTGTTGATGAAATTGATGATCTGGTTGGAGTTTTTCACGCACGGCCCCACGGCCAGATGATAATCGCCGCCGAACAGGAACGTCATGCCGGTGATGAGCTTTCTTACGGCCCGGCCGCCCTTAAGGTTCACCCAGGCTTCCTTGATCTTGGTCTTGCCCGGGTCCGGGGTTTTCCTGGTCCAGTCCCAGTCCAGGTTCAGGGGCTCGGTTTCAAAGGCGTGCACGGTTACGTGGGACTCCTGGGCCTGGGCGACGAAAGGCCCGTAATAATCTGCAAGGTCGTCCACCAGTTCCTTGCTGTTGGTTTTCAGGCGGACTTTCCAGGACTCAAACTGCAAATGCAGTTCGTGCGCCGGCGGATAATCCTGCATCAAGTGTTGGGCTGCTTGATCCAGATCAAGAGGGAATACGCTCATGGTTTATAACCTTTTCAGGACGAAATCCACATAAAGAGAGGCGGCGTCCATGCCGCAGGCTTCCTGAATTCCCCGGAATCCGCCAAAGGCGGAAACCTCGAAAACCATGGGGCCGTCCGGGGTCAGGGCCACGTCCACGCAGGTGAAGTCCAGGCCGAAGGGCTCCTGAGCTTTCTTGGCCAGGGCGATCACGCCGTCCGAAGGAGTGAACGCGCCGTATTTGCCGCCCGAGGCCGTGGTGGTGTTCCATTCGCCTATCTGTTTGCGGCGGGCGTAGGTGGTCAAATATTCTCCGCCCAAAAAAACCAGGCCCAGGTCCTGGGGGCCCAGGTCGATGGTTTTTTGGATGTACATGGTTTTATGATTGGACCGGTATTCTGCGATTTTTTCCCTGGCGCCCTCCCCGGCGGAGATGACGGTCATGCCCCGGGCCTTGGAGGTGTACAACGGCTTGAACACGGCTTCCTCGTATTTTTCCACCGCGGTCAGGGCTTGGTCCACGCTTTCCGTAATGGTGGTCGGCGGCATGGGAATGCCGGCCAGGCGAAGGCCCACGGTGCAGCTCAGGCGATCCAGCACCCGCATGATGTTTTCCGGTGCGCTGAACATGGGCAGGCCCTGGCGGTTTAAAAAACGCAGGGTTTCCAGGCGGTCCATGAGGTCCGGCGAATAACGGGCGCCGATTTTCTTGATGATCAAAGCGTCCAGCTCCCGTAAATCCAGGCCGTTCAAATAAGCGGTTTCCGCGTCCAGGTCCAGGCGGACCTTGTCCATCTCCACCAGCAGACCGTAGCCTGTGCGCTTTTCCACGGTTTCCGCCAGCAGTTCCGATGACCAGCCGCCTTTGACTCCCACTACTCCTATTTTCAAAACAACGTCTCCGAACTATCTTAAGTAATTAGTAAAAAAGAATGTCCATGGGCAGCGAAAACTCCTCCCAATGGCCTTTTTGGACCGTCAGCTTTTCCATGAGAAAGTGCGCCCTTAAAAACATTTCCTTGGCGAATTTGGCGTGCAGCTCAAACCGGGTGGACGTCAGGAACGAGCGGGCCAGGGCCAGGGCCATGCGGGCCTGGAAGGTTGCGTCGCCCTGGTCTTCGGCGAAGGATTTGAAGAACTCGTAAAAATCCTCGATGATGCCGTTCAAGCGGCTGCGCAGGGCTTCCTCAAAAACCGGCATCCTGAAATTGGAAAGCAAAAAGACCGACGCGTCCTGGATGTAGTCGTACCGCCGGGACCGGTATACGTCAATATAGTGGATCTTTTGGGTGTTTGGGTTGAACACCATGTTGTTGACGTTGAAGTCGCCGTGAATGAACACGGAAAACGGCGCCGGGATTTGCTTTTCGATTTCCTCGCAGTGCTGAATCAGGTCCTGGGTGGATTCCACCACCTTGCCGCCGATGGTCCTGGTGTGCCGGAAAAAATCCGGGTGCATCTGGAGGATGGAATCCATGCGCTCCGCCACTTGCGCCATGTAGCTCAGGGTGACTTTGCCGGACTCCTTGGTGGAGGTCCAGACCCTGCCTATGGTCTCCCGCAGCTTTTCCGCAGCCGTCTCCAACAGGTTGGTGTCTGCCCCCAGGATGATTTCGTCCAGGGAGCTGCCCGAGAGAAATTCCACCAGCAGGCAGGCTTTGTCCTCTTCCTCGCTGTAATTGTACACGTGGGGAACCAGGCCGGGGGCCAGCTTTTCCCAATGCTCCAGATTGGCCTTTTCCCGGGCTATTTTCGCCTTGACGCCTTCCTTGTACAACCTGCCGGTTTCCTCGGCGCCCTTGGGGTCGTCTTTGGGCGCCACCCGGCCCATATGGCAGCCGGAACGCGTTCCCCATATGCCCTGAAAGTCCACGTCCTTCATGTTTTGGGCGAAGCCCGTATCGGACAGGCTTTTGTTCAGGGATTCAAACTGGTCGATTTTGATTTTTTCGCCCAGGATGCCGAAAATAATGGCCTCGCCGATGTTCAGCAGGGAGTCGCCGATGCGTTCCAGATAGCGCAGGATAAAAAGCAGGGTGATGTGGTTTTCCACCTCCCGGCCTTCCCGCAAATTTTCCATGATCCGGTCGAACCCCCTTTTGTACAACTGGTCCATGCGCATTTCCGACCGGCAGATTTCCACGGCGCCGGCCATGTCCTGGGTTTGCATCACGGGCAGGATGCGGGCCAGGCTTTGCTGGGCTTCGAAAAAGAGGTCCATGTACTCCGCCTGAGTGATAAAGGAGGTATCCGAAAGATAGTTGGTCTGTCTGGCCACGTTCACGCAAAAATCCGCTATGCGCTCCAGGTTGACGCAGATTTTCTGCATGGCCTGGCACAGGTTGACCTGCTTGATTTGCAGGGACCGGTCCGTGTGGATTTTGGCGAAGCACTTGTTTTCGATAAGCGTCTTCAGGTGGTCGATGTAGTCGTCCTTATCCACTATCCTGCGATACTGGGAGTGGTCCGGGCCCGCCAGATAGCGGAAGGTCCTCTGGAGTTGGGACTGCACTTCAACCACAAGGAACTGAAAATTTTCTTCCAGGCCTTCAAATTGGATCATGGAATCACGCCAACGCCCTTTTTCGCATTAGGTATTGATGACAATGGGGTCTTTATCCAAGGGATCCCCTTTGTCGGAATTCTTCCAGGAAATCTTCAGCACCAGCTTGCTGGTGTCTTTTTTCCTCCGGGCTTTCACCTGGAACTTGAGCATGTTGTTGGGTTGGAGCAATATCTCGTCCCCATTGGTGGAAAGCTGGATTTTTTTGTTTTCGATTCCCTGAATCAGCGATTCCAAAAAATCCTTGATAGTCTGGGAGTCCTGCAACGATTCAAATTCGAATTTTTCTTCAAAGGCCATGGCGGCGCCTCCTTATAGGTATTTCCATGACAAGGCTTATGACGTCAGCCGGGCTATGTATTCTTCAATGACCGCGCCCCGGTCCATTTTGGCCAAAATCAATTTCTTCCGGATGGCAAGATCGTCCCAGGCGGGCTGATACCCGATCTCCCGGGCGGCCTTGGCCTGGTTCTGCGCCTCCGGCGGCTTGATTTTTTCCGACATATGGGTGTCGTCGCCCATAAAAATCATCAGACGGCGCGACTGCCTGGACGCCCGATGGTTGGTCTTGTTCACCACGTCGATCAAAAATTCCGTGTATCTGCGGGATTGGGGGTTCCATACCTCGTACCCGTCCACGTCGTAGTCGGCCAGCAGGATGGGCCAGAACTGCTCGGGATGGGGAATGACGATCCCCCCGCCCAAAGAGCGAACCTCCTCGATGATCTCCGAAGTGCGATAAAAATACTTGAAAGGAAAATTCAGCTTAACCAGCTTTTTGACTTCCTGCAAAAAGGCCTGGCACCGGTTGATCCAGGTGTTTCCGTAAACCGGACGCAATCCGTTGAAAAATTCCTTGATCACCTTGTTTTTGATGGAAAAAATCGGAATCTGGTCATAGTTGGCTTCCAGCAAAATTTTGATCTTCGCCGTTACGATGCGCACGAATTCCACGATGTCCTCGCCGGCGCCCGTTTCTTCAGCTGCTTTGTTCAGGATTTCCTCGTCAGGCTGGGCTAGGGCTTCGATAAAAGCGAAAAGCTGGCTGGACCGGTATTTGAAAGTATGCTCCAGCATGGACCTGAGCACCGCGGCGTCCTGAACCCGCTCCTTTTGAAAATGAAGCAAAAGCTGCACCTTCTGGTTGAACCCCGCGCTGTAGCAATCCACTTCCACGCCTGCGTAATCGCCCAAAAACAGCAAGTCATTGTGCTGGGTGGGGATGATCAGTTCCTCGTCCTTGTTGGGGAACATGGCGTTCACGCGCCGGACGATCAGGTCCATGGGAATGAACTCAGGGTGCCAATGGATGGCCAGGACGTTTTTCTGCCTGGGAAGCACGGTTTGCGGCTGTGTTATGATTCTCTCGGCGTCCTCGGAAATGTCCACGGAAACGACCTTGAAAAACAAAGCGCTGTCGTCGTCCGTAACTTCCCTGCTCACCTCGGGGAGGGCGCATTGGCCGCCGGCCCCTTCTTTTGAATAGACTAATTCCATTGGCTTTTTGATTTCCTTACCCCTTCAGTCGTAGGATTTGTGGCATTCCTTCATTTCCCGGCGCAAATTGTCCACCGCCGTCTTCTGGGCGGTCGCGTCCCCTTTTTCATGGGCTTTGGAAAGGGCCTTGCACAAGCCCATGCGCGGCTCAGGATCGGATTCCTTCGGGTGCAGATATTCCATCATGACCCGGTAGTCCTCCACAAAGGAGTCCAGGGCGTCCTCCGGGATCGGCTCGCCTTGCCGCAGGCTGGCGCCCATGGCCTTGAAGCGGCTTTTCATTCGCTTTTTAAGGGCCTTAAAGTTGATTTTGCCTTTTTCAGGAGAAGGCTCCTTCCCTTCCGGAATCGCGTGGATCAATCGGACGCGGACCACCCCTGAAGGCTCCTGGGTCTTGGCCTTGATTTCCAACCTGGAAAAGGCGTCCGGGTTCAGGGAAAATTCCGGATTCCCGCCCTTTTTTTCCCACGCGTCGGCGAACCGGCGTAAAAAATCCGGCAGATCGCTTTGCACGATGTCAATCTTTTGTTTGTCTTTTTTTTCGCCCATTCCTGCGTCCCTTTTGGCGTTATCTATCCGGGCAAAGACCCGAACTTCCATTTATACACTTGTCTTTGTTAGCTTTTCGTTAGGTTTGTGTTAGAACTAAACGTTCCCAATGCCCCTTGAGACTCTGCAAAAGCGCCTTTTTTGTCATGAATTGGATAAGCTGATTTTAAAGCAATTTGTATGCCGGAGGCGCCCGCTGCCGGGAAAGCGCAATGGGGTCAAATCTACGTTTGACGTTTGAGGATTCAAAAAAACACAGGGCGGCTCCATGGTTGATTCTTGAGCGCGGCCGGCCCAAGCGGCGTTTTTGGCGTCTGGGCGTCCACGGAAATCCTGCGAAACCCAATACATCTTCCATGGACAACCCCACATACCGCCGCCGGAATTGAACCACCTATCGCATCCCTCCCTATCAAGTCCAGCCTGGGCATGCAATGCCGGGGGGAAGGCGATCGGGGTGCTTTTGAAAACCCATGCATTCAGGGGAACGTCCCTTGTTTCCGATTCAGGAGGTCGGGTTAAAAAGTCACCGAATCCTCAAAAAGCAGCCGGAATCCGGGCAAAAGATGCATGGCCGTATGCTGGTTTTTGGGCATGACCTTAAAGGCAGAGGCCAGCCTGCGGGGATTCATGTAGAATTTTTGGTAGGCGAACTTGTTGGCCTTGTGCAACTCCTCGTCCGTGGCGGCCGACAGGTTGACGGGCATGTGGAAGTAATCCTTGAACCGGATGTCCATGGCGCCGGTCCCGGCCATGCGGGCGACCTCGGTGCCGGGGAAGGGGTTTAAATACATGAACAAGGCGAAATGCAGCCGCGACCTTGCCGCATAATCGGCGGTCATGAGCATTTCTTCATAGGTTTCCGTGGGAAAGCCCATCATAAAAAAGCCCATGGAGACGATGCCCCGGTCCGCGGCCATGGCTATTGATTGGCGCATTTTGTCCAGGTCCGCGTTTTTTCTGACCAGTTTTTGCATCCGGGGGCTGGCGACCTCGGGAGCGAAGGACACTCGAAACACCCCGGCCTCCTTGAACAAGTTCCACAATTCCTCGTCCATCACGTCCCCGCGCACGCCGTTAGGCAGGGAAAAATCCAGATTCAGGCGGCTGTCCAAAATGCTTGTGCAAATGGCGGCGGCTCTGGTCTTGGAAAGGTTAAAGCAGTCGTCCAGGATCTCGATTTCCCGCACGCCGAACCTGTCTTTGAGCATGGCGATTTCGGCGGTCACCGCCTCCGGGCTCCTGGCCCGGAATTGCTTGCCGAACACGTTGTGGCAAAAGATGCAATGATACGGGCAGCCCCGGGAGGTGAATACGGACAGGCTTTTACGGTGTTTGATAAACCGGTTTTGGGTGTGCTTGCCCAGGCGGGAAAAATAATTTTCCGGGCCTATCAGGTCCCAGGCGGGATTGAGCGCGTCTACGTTTTCAATCATTTCCCGAGGGCCGTTATACACGGGGCCGTCCGGAGTTTTAAAGGCAAGCCCGGGAATGGCGTCAAGGGCGCCGCCTCCGTCCAGCGCGTTCATCAGATCAACCAGGGTTTCCTCTCCCTCGCCGATCACCGCGTAATCCAGGTTGGGGTCTTCCAACACGGCCTTGCCGCAGGCCGAGGCGTGGGGGCCTCCCAATATCACGGGAACGCCTGGCAGGATCGATTTGACTACGGCTGCGCTTCGGGAGGCGTCCGGGCTGTCCAGGGTCAGGGCGGAGATTCCCACGACGTCCGGGTTGAATCGCCTGACTTCGGCGGCAAGCCGTTTGTCCGAAAGCCGCCAGCGCCGGGCGTCCAGAATTCTCGCCTCATCGCCCCTGGAAGTGCGCAGGGCTTCGGCCAGGTATCCCAGGCCGATGGGCGCAGGCCAGACTTTCATGATGCTGTTGGGGCGTAAAAGCAGTACTTTCACAAATATCCTCGGACGCCGTTCCCGGCGTTTTAGGTTTATTATTCCCTGTACTCAACCCCGGGAGGGGGCGTAAAATAAGGCTCGTTCCACTCCAGGGAAACCATGGAAAAAGGCCCCTCCAGGCCGTCCTCCGCCAGGTCGTCCTCAATAAAGCGGGCGCTCCCTTTCACAACCAAGGGCAGGTGATAGCTGTACTTCCTTCGCCGCAGCTTGCCATTCCGGTCCGAAAAGGTCGCCCACATGGTCTGGGACCGGCAGGTTTTGGGGTTGAGCCAAAAGCACGGCGTGACGGGCTCCTGCTTGAGCATGGCGTCAAAGAGGCTGGGCGTCAGCCCCAGGACCTCCAGCCTTCCGTTTTCAATAATAGGCAGAATGATCAGGCGATCAGCCGTGCAGATGTCCGGGTGCATGGCGTATATGGCGTCGCCGTCGTCAAACGAAGCCAGCAGGTTAAATCCCTGGGCGGTCATATTTTTTCGGCTGAAACGCTCCTTGTACTTTCCGTAAAGCAGGCTTTCGTGCACCGCCAGCAGACGCACGCCCTGGGCGTACAGGTACTCCTGGGCGTCCAAAGAGGGCAGCTGCCTTGTCTCCGGGAGGACGAAATCCTGGGGCAAAAAGCTGGTGTGGCTGTTGGCCGAAGTCTGCCGCACCCAAAGGCGCCGATACAGGCCCACGTTGCTTTCCACGTACAGCCTGGCCGGAGGGACGCCCTCGTCGTACTGGTACAGCCTTTCCTTGGACGGGATGTGGAGGATGGACTCCTCCGGGCTGGTTAACGGGTTGTTTTCAGCCAGCCAAAGGTCGCTTTGAGTGGGGCCGAACAAGGCGTCAAAGTTATACATCGGCCTGGGGATGGAAAGGTTTTCCACGGTAATGACGGCAATGACCGCCGCTAGTAATACGGCGGCGGCCGCCTTTCCTTTGGCCTTGAGAATGCGCTGCTCAAATCCGGCGAAAGCCCCGGCGGTGAGCAAAGCCAGGGCGAAAGTGTAAAACACCACCAGACGGGTGGGGTTGCGGATGATGCTTCCCAAGGGCAGGACTTGGGAAAGATGCCGCAGGACGACCGCTTCGCTCATCTCCCACCGGAAAAACTGCAAGGGTTTCCACCCCGTGCTCGCCAGGACGGCGAAAACCAGAACACCCGTCAGAAACCAGGGCGAAATCCGTTCCCTGGGCATGCGCCCGGCGCCCGTCAGGATCAAATACCAGACCAGAACGCCGGGAAACAGCGCCGCGTGGGGAAAGTCGGGGAACCCCGCGGTCTCGTAATCCTGCGCCAGCCAGGCCCCGTAAAGCAAGTTTTCTTTGGCCGCGTTAAACCATTCTGACGGAGAGTAGGCGAAGGTGTAGGAAAACAGGCTTTCGCTGGAGCCTGTCATTTGATCCAGGCGATACTGCACCATGGTTTGCAAATAGGGCAGGGCCAAGGGCAGGATTAGCAAGACGCCCATGAATCCGGCGCCCGCAATGGCCGGGATATGCTCCTTGGTGAAAAAGGCCTTGCGGCGCCAAATCACGATGGCCGCCATCAAATACACGGCGAACAGGCAGTGATAAAAATACATGTAAAACTGGAGCGCCAGCAGTCCCACGGCAATGTATAAATACCGGGCTTTGTCTTCGTGGATGTACTTGAACAAAAACAGAAGTATCCAGGGGACGATGACCATGTTCATGTCGATGAAGTCCACGGTGCGGCATAAAGCGGCGGCCGTGAACGAAAACACGACCCCGGCGACGACTCCCGCCCGCGTGCTTTTCATAAGATATTGCGCCAAAAAGAACATGGAAAAGGCCGAGCCAATGAGCATGAACAGCATGGCGCCGTTAATCGCAAAGTGCAGGTTTTGGGTCGGCAGAAAAAACAGGCCGAAAATCTGGGACAGGCCGAAGGGGATGCCCAAAAACAAAAAGGGAGATTCCAACGGCGCCGTGAGGCCGGGATCAAAGGCTTTGTGCAGGTTGAACGGATGCTCTTGCAAGAATAAAATCGCCTGCTCCGCCATGAACCCGCCCGTGGGAATGGTGTTGAAAGAGCCCGGAGTCGCCTCGCCCATATGCAGAGCCATGGGCCAGGTGTGCAGCACGGCCAGGGCGGCGTACAACGCCAGAACCAGGCTGTAGGTTGTGAGCTTTCTCAAGGATCCCCTCCCGGGATTCCGGATTTACGCCAGGGCCGCCTTTATATTCCGGCGGCCCCGAAGGAAGATGGACAAGGCCTTAGCAAGTGGGCTGATTATGCTGGAAAAGCGCGGATATGGCAAGGGGGGAAACTGGTACGGGCTCTCTCCGGCGCTTGGGCCGAAGGCCTGCGCCGGGGATGGACCATGGCTGCCGCCTATTTTTTGGGAAGCGTGATCTGCCTTTTTTCAGGATCTTCCTGCCGGCGATAGAAAATGGCCATATGCCCTATCATTCCCACCATCTCACACTTGGCGCCCTTTTCAATGGCTTCCGAGATCTCGGTCTTCAAGGCCTTTTCCTTGTAATCCCCAAACTTGACCTTGATCAGTTCATGGAGGTCCAGAGCCTCGTCCACCGAAGCGATCAAGCCGTCCGTAAGCCCTTTCTGGCCGACAATCACCACCGGCTTCATGCTATGGGCCAGGCCCCGCAAATATTTTCTTTCAAAACCCTTCAGTTCCATTATCGCCTCCCTTTGCTTCAATAAAGCAGCGCACGAATCCACCGGCGGCTTATTAACCCGCCGCATTCACGATTCATTCTATCGCATTTTGTAATTTCAGGTCCATCTCAACGGCATCCATAGGGCCTGAGTCTATTTTCCCGGTTATGAGAAAGGCCTCTGGAGCGAGCCACATCTCCTTACACGAAAAACCTCAAAAGGCAAGAAGCATTGGAAAGACGGCGGGTCTATTCCGGGATCGGCCCGCCCGTTTTTCCCTCCCTGGTTGGTGGCGCCCTTTTTGCTTAAGCAAGCAAATGCAGGCTTTTAGGGCAATGTTCCGCAAACCGGGTTTTAAATCCCGGCGAACAAAGGGCTTTTTACCTGGATAAGGCGTAATCAGGCTTTTAAAGGCCGCACACAGCCGCCCTTAAACAGGGGGGCTGCTGCTTTTATGGATTTGATGACGTCATATTTTTGGCGGAACGCCAATGTTATGAACATGCGTCTGCGCTAAAAAGCGTCTTGGCAAGAAAAAACACTGGCCGCGGGAGGAGAAGATATGGGTTTGATGATATCAATGGTGAAAGACATGACTATTCGGACCAAAATGATCATCAGCTTTTTGATCATGATCGCATTCATGGTCATTATCGGGATGGTCGGGTTTTCGAGCATGAAAGTCATTCGCGGCCATATGGAGGACATTTTTAACGTCCGCATGCCGGGGATCGACTTTCTTATCGAGGCGGACCGGGACCTCCAGCAATTGCTTGTGGCCGAGCGCTCCATGATATTTGCGGATGTAGGCTCCGAGGAATACAAGGCCTTCATGGGAGACTATGAGGAGAATTTTCAGCAATCCGCCGCTCGCTGGGGCAAATACAAAGCCCTGGCTTCCACGCCCGAGGAAAAGGCCATCCTCCCCAAATTTGATGCCGCCCGGAAAAAGTGGGAAGAAGTCAGCAGGAAAGTCTGGGCGGTCCGCGGCGATGGAAGCCCGGAAGGCCGGAAAGCGGCCATCGCCCTCTCCATGGGCGAGGCCTCCGCCGCCTTTGAAGGCATGCGGGACTATATCGACCAACTGACGGAAATCAACCTGGGACTGGCCAACGCGGCGGACAAAGCCGCCACCGATGCTTTTTCCGGCACGGTCACCACGCTCCTGGTGATTACCGGCCTGGGTTTTCTGGCCGGCTTGTTTTTCGCTTTTGTGTCCATACGCAGCGTATCCAAGCCTTTGAGCCGGGTTATAGCCTTCGCCGAGGACCTGCGGCAGGGGGATATTTCCGTATCCCTTCCCGAAGGCAAAGATGAAATCGGGGTGATGAGCCAGGCCTTGAACCGGGTCGTGGATGAACTCAAGCGAAAAACCGACATCGCCACCGCCATTTCATCCGGAGACCTGCGCCAGGAAGTCAATATCAGTTCAGAAAAGGATGTGTTCGGCAAGGCGCTTCAAAACATGGTGTGGCGGTTGAACGACGTGGTCCAGAAGCTGCACAACGCCGCCAATCAGGTGGACGGCGGCTCCCAACAGGTTTCCGAGTCCAGCCAGACCCTTTCCCAGGGCGCCACGGAGCAGGCTTCCTCCCTGGAGGAAATCACCTCCTCCATGACGGAAATCGGCGCTCAGACCAGGACTAATGCGGAAAACGCCGGCCAGGCCAGCAATTTGGCCCATGACGCCAAAAATGCTGCAGAAAAAGGCGTCAACAGGATGATGGAGATGACTCAGTCCATGTCCACCATCAGCGAGTCCAGCCAGGAGATCGCCAAAATTATCAAGGTGATCGACGATATCGCCTTTCAGACCAATCTCCTGGCCTTGAACGCCGCCGTGGAATCCGCGCGGGCAGGCGTGCACGGCAAGGGCTTCGCTGTGGTGGCCCAGGAAGTGCGCACCCTGGCGGCCCGCAGCGCCAAGGCCGCCCAAGGCATTACGGAGCTGATTGAAAGCGCGGTCAACAATGTCAAGGAAGGCTCCGAGATCGCCGAAAACACCTCCGCGGCCCTGGATGAAATTCAAGGCAAAATCACCAAAGCCTCTGACCTGGTGGCGGAAATCGCCGCAGCCAGCAACGAGCAATCCAAGGGCATTTCCCAGATTAACGAAGGGCTTTCCCAGATTGACAGCGTCACCCAGCAAAACGCCGCCAACGCCGAGGAAACCTCCGCCTCTTCCGAAGAGCTCTCGGCTCAGGCCGCTTCTTTGCGTAAGGCCCTGACCTTCTTCAAGATCAAAGGGGATTCCAGCGTGGGCTTTGCCTCGCCGAGCTATGATGCAGCGCCCCGGAGCGAGCAGCTAGACTACCAAGCCTATTCCAAGCCGGCGCCTAAGAAAAAGCCCGCTCCCGCCGATTCCGGATGGGGCGATCCCGGAGACTCCCCCAGGGAGGTGGACCCCGGACAGGTCATCGCTCTTGACGACGATGATTTTGGAAAATATTAACGCCGAATAATAAAAAACAAGTGTGTGAGCCGAAGGGTGAAAGTCCTCCCGAAACTCCCAAAACGGGTTAAGGGCTTTCACCCTTGCTTTTTCAGGGGGAGGACGTGCGGCCGAGGGAAGGCCGGGCGGGATGGGATAAATTCGCTTTACCGCATTTAGGAATTCCGATAGAAAAAGGGGGACTTTTTTACATCCCCAAAAGGGATGGACCGGGATATCCATTATGGGCGTTGAATTTTTTCCACTGGCCTCTTTTGTTGCGGCGACCACTTTCACGCCAGGGCCGAATAATATTTCCAGCGCGTCCATGGGCGTGCTTTACGGATACCGCAAAACCCTGCCGTACCTGACTGGGATCGCCCTGGGCTTTTTGCCGGTGCAGCTTTTAAGCGCCCTGGCTTCCAGCACGGTGCTTAGCCTGCTTCCTTCTGTGGAGCCGGTTTTGCGCCTACTGGGAGCGGCCTACATCCTGTGGCTCGCCTATGGAACCCTTCGGGTGACTTACGATTTTTCCCATTCCCATCAACCGGTTTTGGGATTTAAAAAAGGGTTCTTCTTCCAGATCGTCAACCCCAAGGGCGTGATTTACGGTCTGACCCTTTACTCCACCTTTTTGGCCCCGGCTGCGGATCAGCCCCTGTTTCTTTGCGCTTGCGCCTTGGCTTTTTCCGTGGTCGCCTTTTGCTCCGTCACATCCTGGGCCCTTTGCGGCGCGGCGGTCAAGGAGCACTTGAAACAGCCCAAAATCAAAAACGCGGTCAACATCTTCCTGGCCCTGCTTTTGGTGTATTGCGCGGTGGATCTTTCCGGGCTGATTTTTTAAGGGAAAGCAGGGCGAGTCCCGGATTCGTCCCTCTGTGGCAAACGATGTGCGCGGGGGGGAGCCTGTGGGTTAGGCTCCCCCCTTTGCATTACCCGGGACCAAGGAGGATCAGGGTGGGTAAAACTGTTTTATTTGAGTGGGTAAAATTCCCTGCGGCTTGCCCCGCTTATACCTTGAAACGCCCCACAGCTAGCCGCGGGGATGTTTATTCAGGCCAGTCCTTCAGGACCTTGCCGTTTTTGTCGGATACGGTGATGGTGACAATGTGACCGCCGTCCAGGCGGTGGGTGGCGCAGGACACTCATGGATCGTACGCTCGCACCGCCATTTCTATCCGGTTTAAAATCCCTTCCGTGACAACGCCGTCCTTAATGAGGTCTTTGGCCGCCCGATGGACGGACAGGTTGATGGGCCCCAGGTTGTGGGTGGTGCCCACAATGAGGTTGGCGCTGGTTATCAGGCCGTTTTCATCGGTGGAGTAGTCATGGATCAACGTCCCGCGGGGAGCTTCCACGCAGCCCACGCCGCGTCCCGCCCCCGGCTCCACATGGGCGCGTACGTCGGGGTTTGTTATTTCCTTGTCCTCAAGGATTTCCACGGCGCGCTCGCAGGCGTACACTTCTTCAATCAGGCGGGCGTAGTGGTACAGCAGGGTGGCCTGGGCCGGCCTTCCGAAAACGGCCCGGAACTCCTCCAACTCGGCCTGAGCCCTGGGCGTGGCCATTTTGTCCGCCACGTTGATGCGGGCCAGGGTGTTGGCCCGGTAGATGCCCTTGGGGTTGTCCGGGTCCAGGGAGAATCCTTCGTTCCACCGGCGGGCGTAGGGGAATTTGCCGTAGGAGAACGGGACCACCTTTTCCGCCAGATAGTCCGTGTAGTCGGCCGTGTCGAATTCCTCGAACTCCCCGCTGGGCTGCATGAGACGCAGGCGCCCGTCATAGAGATTGAGCGCCCCTTCCTTGTCCACCGTGCCCAAAAAGCCGGTGGTGATGGTTCCCAGCTCCTTGATGACGTCCAGGTATTGGGGAAAAATTTCGTTCTTGGCCAGGTCCATGGTGAACAGGGCGAAATCCATGATTTCCCTGGTCTGGGCCAGCATGTCCACCCGGTCCTCCTCGGTCAGGGGCTTGCAAAAACCGCCGGGAACCCCGGCCACCGGATGGATGGTTTTTTTGGTGAACCGGTCCAGGATCATCTTGGCTTTCTGGCGCATGCGCACGGCCTGGGTTGCCAGCTCCGGGTTGGATTTTACGATGCCGATGACGTTCCGGATCGAATAGTCTGCGTCCGGGCCCATGACAAAATCCGGCGCCGCCAGAAAAAAGAAATGAAGCAGCTTGTCTTCCGCGTGGGCCAGGGTCTGCATGAGCTCGCGAAGGCGGGAGCCTGTGGGAGTGGGCGTGGCGCCGAAGCACCCTTCCACGGCCTTTGTGCTGGCCAGGTGGTGCATCCAGGGGCATATCCCGCAGATGCGGCTTACTATCCGCGGCAGCTCCTCGGCGGGCTTGCCTTCCACGAATTTTTCAAACCCCCGGAGTGACATGAAGTTCACCCGGGCGTCGCTCACGTTCCCGTTGTCATCCAGTTCTATGCCGATGGATGCATGCCCTTCAATACGGGTGATGGGCTGTACAGTAATGTTCCGGGACATATCTCAAGACTCCTTTGGCCGCGCCGGTCGCAGACGGCCGTGAGCGCCGGAAAATCGCAGCATGGAAGCGCTTTCCGGCAAGGTGGTTACATCGATTCCATTGGATGCCAGGGCGTTAAGCATGTCCAGACGCTGGTTGCCCTCCGGACGAACCGGGCCGTAGCATCCCCGGCACGGGACTCGGGCGGAAATGCAGCGGGGCAGTATCCCATCGCCGCCGCAGCCGGCCCTTGTGACGGGCCCCATGCACAAAAAACCCTGTTCGAGCAGGCAGCGCATCTGATCCAGGGGCTCGTCAGGCGCTCCGTATTCGGGAGCTTCCAGAAATCGCTTGAGCTTCTTGGCCAGATCTCCCTTGCCCTCCCGTTTCGTGGGACAGGCGTCGCACACGCTTTTTTCCGGCAGGGCGGGAGCTTCTCCCTTCACCAGGGCGACCAGGGCGGAAAAAATGTGGTCCGGATGGGGAGGGCACCCTGGAACCAGGAGGTCCACCTTGATGTGCTGGTCCAAGGCGTCGCACGATTCCAGCAGCGCGGGCAACCCCTGGTTTGGTACGAAATCCGCCGGATCCGTGGTTTCCGTGTGGTAGTAACGTTCGAAAATCTGTTCAGGGGTGTAGGAATTGGCGAGCGAGGGGATGCCCCCGTGGGTGGCGCAGGTTCCCAGTGCGATAATGAACCCGCAACGCTCGCGCATGACCTTGGCGACCTCCAGGTGCTCCTCATTTCTAATTCCGCCGCTGATGATGCCTACGTCCGCCTGGGGGATGTCCAGGTGCTTTCCGTCCCCGAGTTGGCCGAAATACTTGCTGTCCATCAAGGCCGGAATGTGGACGAAATCAGCGACCGCCAAGATATCCAAAAGCCGTTCTCCCATGTCCAGAACCGATATTTCGCATCCCGAACATGAGTTTAGCCATTCACTGGCGACTTTTACCGGCATATTAAATCCTTCCCTTTTATGCGGCGCAGGCCGCGGTTCTCATTACATGGCGACCTTGACATTGACGCCGCCCAGTTTTTTTCTTTCCTCAATTGCCTTTTTCCGCTTTTTGACGGACTTCTGATGCACGGTCTCCAGCGCATCGCTGGCGTAGCCGGGCTTTTCATCCCGGTTAAAGGATGCAATGGCGCCCGCTTCCATGGCGTCAGCCAGGGCGGCGCGCCCGTTCGGCGTGCGGCTTATGACCGTGGTCCAGCCTTCCTCCGCGCCCACGCCGCCAAAGGAGATGTCTGCAAATTCGGCGGAATAGTCCGGACAGTATCGGCAGGCGTAACGGCGAATGGGGTCCAGCGCGTCCACGTCCAATTGCCTGACCTCCCCGGAGGTAAGATGGATTTGGAATTTTTCTTTGATGTTGATCCGCTTTACATCGTTCCAGTCAAATTCCCCCAGGTCGGCTAAAAACTTCTGTTCCTTGTCCGTAAACACAAAGTTTCCGGAACAGAACAACCCCAGGCACAGCCGGATGCTGTCCGAAGGGATCAGCCCCAGGGTCTGCATGCGCCTTACGGACTGAATCTGGCACGGAGTGCCCACTAGGGCCACCCGCTCAAATCCACGTTTTATGAGGGGGTCAAAGGCCTGGATGCTGGAATAGGTCTTATAGTGGTCGGAAAGGCTTTTGGGCCCATGGGAGGTGTCAAAGTAAAAACCCGCGGCGTCCAAAATGTCTTCTTTGCTCGACGCCAGGAAAGGACGCCGAGCAAAGGGGCCCACCTGCCTGGCCACGATGGCCGCGTCAATGCGGCCGCGGTCGAACAGGTGCATGAGCAAGGCGGTGATCACGCCGCCGTCCGTTCCCTTTTCGCGGATTTGTCCGGAGTCGGCCCGGGCCACGGTCGTTTCTATGACGCGGCCCATGGGTTCGCTCCATGCGGATCTTCGCTTGGTTTCTTCGTCCAGTTCATCAATTTCCGGGCAAATGGCATGGCACAGCCCGCATTCGATGCATTTTTCAATGTTGCTGTAATACGGCTTGCCGTCGGAATCCAGGTCCAGCGCCCCGTAGTTCAGGGCGTTGCAAAAAGTCACGCAACCCCCGCAACGGTGGCATAAACCCGGCTTCTGGACTTCCTGGATGAGATCAAAAAAGGTTTTCATAAAAGCGCTCCTGCATTGGAAGAGTGCATGTTTGGCGATGGTTGTAAAAACAGCGCCGATGCCGGCCGGGCGCGTCCCGGGGCGGCGTTGATCCGTTCTTGCGCAACGGGCGTTTGAAGCGCCCGGCAGGGTCATCCCGAGGCCTTGTATCGCCTGAGCGGGTTGGGGCCCAGCTCCTTTATCTTGTCCGTAAACCCGGTCACCACCTCGGCGAACCGGGGCGCTTCCGCGGAGGACACCCATTCCAGGGCGAAGCGTTCAGGCTCTATGTCCATGTCCTCCAGGACGATGCGAATCGCCTGGGCTCTTGACGCTGCTACGTGATTACCTTCCAGGTAATGGCATTCTCCCAGGTGTCACCCCATCACAAGGACGCCGTCCGCCCCTTGCAGCAACGCGTCGGAAACCATGTCCGGAGAAACCATGCCCGAGCACATCACCCGGATGGCGCGCATATTCGCCGGATACTGCAGGCGGGACACTCCTGCAAGGTCCCCGCCGGCGTAGGCGCACCAGTTGCATAAAAAGCCGATAATAAAGGGTTCAAATTCCTGTTTCATGCATTATCTCCTGTTTCAGAGTCATATTTTCCAGTTTGGGACGGACGCCTCAGGCCCGCCCCCCGGACAGGCTTTCCAGGGCGCTGGCCACCTGGGCTTTGATCTGCTCTTTGGTGAACCCATGCACCCGAACTCCGTCTTTGGGGCAGGTAGCGGCGCAAACGCCGCACCCCTTGCACAGGGCCGGATCAACCTGGACCATGCGATGCATCCGGCCGTCCTCACCCGTGCTTTCTTGCAGCCGGATGGCCCGGTAGGGGCACACGTCCACGCACAGGGCGCAGCCGTCGCAATGCTCGGTGACATAGGATTTGATGGCGTCCAGAAGCATTTCCTTGCGGGAAAGAACAACCGCCGCCCGGGCCGCTGCGGCCTGGGCCTGGGAGATGGCCTCGTCCATGGGCTTGGGATAGTTGCACAACCCGGCTACAAAAAGGCCGTCCACGCTCATGTCCACCGGACGCAGTTTAGGGTGGGCCTCGTTGAGGAAGCCGTCCGCATTGGCGCCGCATTTGTATAGCTCCACAAGCTCTTCATTGCCATGGGGTTCTACAGCCGCGGCCAGGACCAGGTAATCGGCCTCAATCTCCAGGGTGAACCGGCTGATGGGGTCCAGGCCGCGAACCATGACGCCCTCGGGCGTGGTTCGCACCTGGGGCTTGTCGTCCGGGCTGTACCGGACGAAAAGCACCCCCAGCTCCCTGGCCTTTCGGTACAACTCCTCCCTCAATCCGTAAGTGCGGATGTCCCGATAGAAAACCACCACCTGCATGGCCCTGTTCAGGGTCTTGAGCTTGACGGCTGCTTTCATCGTGTGGGTGCAGCAGATGCGGCTGCAGTAAGGACGCCGGGAATCCCGCGATCCCACGCACTGGATAAAGGCGACCGTATCCGCTTTTTGCACGGTGGAAACCTCCGCCTGCATCAGCTTGTCAAAGGAAAGGTGGGTGTGAATGCGGGGATCCGAACCAAAACCGTATTCATCCGGGATAGACTCTTTGGCGCCCGTGGCGATGACGGCGGCGCCGTAGGTGACGGCCCGGGTTTCGCCGTGGGTTTCAAACTTGGAGACGAAATTGCCCACCGATCCCACCGCTGTTTTCAGGCGGGCGTTGGTGTGCACCGCAATGTCCGGATGCCCCTCCACCTTTTTGATCATGTCTTTCAGCATGGGGGGGACGGAATCGCCGAAGTCCGTGGCCGACACGTGGCTGGCGTTTCCGCCCAGCCGGTCCTCGCGCTCCAGAAGAACCACGGGAAAACCCTGCTCAGCCAGGGACAACGCGGAGGTCATGCCGGCCACGCCGCCGCCGATCACCAGGGCCTTCTGGTTCACATCCACTTTCAGGCGAGTGAGCGCCTTGTTGCGCACCGCCTTGACCACAGCCATGCGCACCTGGTCCTTGGCTTTTTCCGTGGCCTTTTCCGGCTCCTTCTGGTGCACCCAGGAGTTTTGGTTCCGGATATTGGCCATTTCCACCAGGTAGGCATTGAGCCCGGCCTCCTTCAGGGTCTCCTGGAAAAGGGGCTCATGGGTGCGGGGGGTGCAGGCGGCCACCACGATGCGGTTGAGGTTCATCTCCTCAGCTTTCTGCCGGATGAGCACCTGGGTGTCGGCGGAGCAGGTGAACAGGTTGTTCTCCACAAACGCCACGTGGTCCAGGCCTTTTGCGTATTCCACCACGGCGTTCACGTCGATGACGCCGGCGATGTTGATGCCGCAGGAGCATACAAAAACGCCCACGCGAGGCTCTTCCTGGGTCACGTCCCTCTCGTCGGGGTAGGTTTTTTCCACAGCCAGGGCGCCCTTGGCCTCCGACAACAGGCGGGCCGCCTCGTTGGCCGCCGCCGAAGCCTCCGTGACGGCATGGGGGATGGCCTTGGGAGCGTGCAGGGCGCCGGCCACGAAAACCCCGTCATTCACCCGAACCGGGTTGGAGGCGGCGGTTTGGGCGAACCCGTAGGAATCCAGGCTGAAATCGAAAATGCCGGCAAGCGCTTTGTTATCCTGGGTAGCCTCCATGCCCACGGAAAGCACGGCCAGATCAAAGTCCTCTTCCATCTGCCGGCCGTCTTCGGTGGTGTAACGCATGCGCACGCCCGATCCGCCGCGCAGGGGGTCGATGGTGTGGGGCCTGGCCCTGATAAAGCGGACGCCCTTGGCCTTGGCGTCCTCGTAATAGCGCTCGAACTCCTTGCCGTGGCTCCGGAGGTCCATGAAGAAAATGGTTTGGGAAAGCTCGTCCCCATGGGTGTGCTCGGCGGTCACCAGGGCCTGTTTGACCGCATACATGCAGCACACGCTGGAGCAATACCCGTTGCTGCACCGGTTGGTGTTTCTCGAACCCACGCATTGGAGCCAGGCGATCCGTTTCGGCTCCCGATTGTCCGAAGGCCGCATGAGATGCCCCATGCAAGGGCCGCTGGCGGACAGCAGGCGTTCGTACTCCAGGCTGGTGACCACGTCTGCAATGGAGTCATAGCCGTAATAGTCCTCTCCCGAGGGGTCGTAAGGCTGATACCCCGGCGCCAGCACAACGGCGCCCACCTTTAATTCCACGATTTCAGCCTTGTCTTCGAAATTGATGGCGCCGGTGGGACAGAATTTTTCGCAGGCCCGGCATTTTCCCCGCGTGAGGTAGATGCAGGCGTTTGGGTCTATGGCGTATTTCAGGGGGACGGATTGGCCGTATTTGATGTATATGGCCTTGCGGTTGTTCACGCCTTCATTGAATTCGTCCGCCACGGGGCGCGGGCATTTTTCTGCGCACAGGCCGCAGGCGATGCATTTGTCCATATCCACATAGCGCGGGCTGCGCCGCACCTTGACCGTGTAATTTCCAGCATTTCCGGCGACGGATACGACCTGGGACAAGGTCATGAGATCTACGTTTAAGTGCCGACCGCACTCAACCAATTTAGGCGAGATAATTCACATGGCGCAGTCGTTGGTGGGAAAGGTTTTGTCCAGCTGGGCCATCCGGCCTCCGATGCCCGCGGATTTTTCCACCAGATGAACCCGATACCCCGATTCGGCCAGGTCCAGCGTAGCCTGGATGCCGGCGATGCCGCCCCCGACCACAAGGACCGAACCTGTGGGAGTTGTCTTTTCCATACCCCTATCCTTCCCCTGCCCGGAAGGAGCAGGCAAATTCCTGTTCATGGTCAATACAGCCTGGTTCAAGAAGGCTTCAACCGCCTCTTCCGGAAGGTTCTTCCCGGATAAAAAGGCGCGTATGGCCTCCTCTTCAATGAAATATTTCTTGCCCACCCCTGGTTGAGCCGGCAAAGCCCGGCTCCTGATCCAGTTGGTCACCGTGTTCCGGTGCACTCCCAGGATTCCGGCAAGGTCTCCTACACGAAACGTGATCATTCCTCTTCCATCTCCTTTGATTGGGTTTTGGGATCGTGAATTAACTTGAGCAAAAAACGTGCCATGCGGCCCACCGCCGCCTCCACGGCCGGACTCATGCCCGGCGCCATGGAATCCGGCGCGCCGCAGGTCTGCGCTACGAACACCCGAACCTCCTTTCCGGTCTTGCCGGCGAATTCAGCCAAAAGATTCATGGTGGGAAACTGGTGCATGGAAAAATCGCTGAGTTTTGCGTGGGCCAGGCCTTCCACGCCGATCTCCCGGATGCGGCCCGGTTCGCATCCGGGTTCGTGATGGGCGTCCACCACAATCACCCGGTCGGGAGCCTCCGGGGAGACGCAGATGTCAAAAAGGATTTCCCGGACCGAGGTTCCGGCGTCCAGCACCACGCATCCTTCCGGAAGCGAGGAGGCGTTTTCCAGGGCTTCTATGACGGCCGGTCCGAACCCGTCATCTCCGAACAGGGGGTTGCCGCAACCCAGGACCAGGGTTTTTGCGGAGAGAATGTCTGCGTATGGCATGGTTTGAATTTCCCGGCTTTGTGCCAATTGTGCGAAGTTCTTTTGAGGCCGTGTAATTTGAAAAGCATATATTGTGCCATGTTTGCATAATTTCCCCCGCGCCTGCTCCCGCGCAGCCGGGCGGCGGCTCGGACTTTTCCCCCGGCAAACAAAATATGGGCGCTTTCACCCCAAAAATACTAAAGGTATTTTTTGTAACTATTTAAAAAATAAATTGAAAATTGATTTGTGATAGAAAATATCCTTGTGGGGCGTTTCGCCCCGCGCCCGATTCCCCCAAAAACCCTAACAAACCCACAGGGCGCATCCTTTGGAAATAGACCGCTCAGGATGAACTAAAAACAGGGCGGCCCCTTGTCCGGTCTCCGTCAAGGAGCAGATAATCGAAAGGAAAGCAGGGCAAGCCCTGTCGCTGCATGGCTTGTTCTACCGCAAAAGTTGAATGCAATTCATAGGGGCGGGGTTTTCCTGCCCAAAACGCGCATTGCGCGTTTTAGGAAGCTGTGTGCGCCGGAGTTTTTATTCCTCCACAACCGGCGGGCGCTTGATGGCTTCAATGGCCTGGGCGGCGGCCTCTGCCGTCTGGGGGAATACCTCGCGCAGGTTTTTGACCTGGCGCAGGTTTTCCGCGGTGCGCAAGACCAGCATGGCCAAATCCCCGTCGCTCATGCCGGCCACGCTTTTGGTGAACTCCCAAGTATTGCCCGTGGCCCAGGCGTGAATCGCGGCGGCGGGCCATAGCTGCACGGGCCGGGTTTCGAAGCCCGCCTCGATCAATCCTGCAAACAAGGGGCTTACCGTCCTGACAAGCTGGGTGAACTTGTTCAGCAGCTTCTTGGGCAGGGCGCGGTCGTCCAGGTAGACGTCCAGGTCCTTGTCCTGTACGAACACGGCGATCATGGCGGCCAGCAGGGCGGGCTCCATGCCTTCGAACAATCCCGAACGGAAGCAATGGGCGATGACCAGGGGCTGATCCACCCGCAGGCCCGAGGCCCACAGGCCGTCCCGGGTGAGTTCATGCTCCTCGCTCACGTAGCCTTCCTTAATCAGAAAGTACATGTGGGCCATGAAATCCTCCCACAATTCCTCGCCCACCTCCACGGCCATGGCGGGATCGCCGAACCGGTCCGCGGCCTGAAAGCTGGCGAAGGAGCGATGCAAGAGCCTGCGCACGTCCTCGGGCGTGTGGGATAAAAGCAGGTTCAGGACCATGGAAAAATCCATGCGGATGCGGCTGTCCACCGGGTCCGTGGGCGCGTTGTTCACCCTGGCCACGTGATCCAGATCCATGAACTTTCCGGGCGCCGCAATGGAAAACCCGATGGCGTCCATGCCCCGGCGTCCGGCGCGCCCGGTCATCTGGTGGTATTGGGTGGGCGTGAGGGGATCGAACTCCTTGCCGTTGAATCGGTCCGAATTGAAAAACACCACGGACCGGGCCGGAAAGTTCACCCCGGCGGCCACGGTGCTGGTGGCGAACACGGCGTCCAAAAGCCCCTCGGTCATGAGGGACTCTATGAGCAGCTTCCAGGCCGGAAGCTGGCCGCTGTGATGAGACCCCACGGCTGCCTGCTCGATAAACCGGCGCTGCCTGTGGCCGGCCAGGTACGGGTGCTCGTGCACCAGTTCCAGCATGCGGCTGCGCACTTCCCGCCGCCGGGCCGGGTTGTCTTTCAACACCTTTTCGCACAAGGTCAGGGCGATGTCGCAATCCTTGCGGGATTTTAAAAAGAAGATGGCGGGCAATAAATCGTACTTGCCCAGCACCTTCAGAATCTGCCCCATGGGCGGAAGCCCTTTTTCCATGGGCATTTTTGGGGGCCGCCTGCCGCTCATGGAATCCCTGACCTTTTTATCCATGGATCTGCTTTTTGGGGAAGCCAGAAAGGGCATGAGCCTGCCCGAGGGATGCAAAAACAGGGAGAACAACGGCACAGGGCGTTTGGTTTCGGCCACAACCTTGCACTCCCGATCCCGGATGCTGGTGAGCCAGGCGGCGATCTGGTCCGCATTGCCGATGGTGGCGGATAAAAGCAGCAAGGGCACGCGCACGGGCAGGTAGATGATGGTCTCCTCCCACACCACCCCCCGCTGCTCGTCGCCCAGATAGTGGGCCTCGTCCAAAACCACAAAGTCCGAAGACAGGTCATGGCCCATGTGCATGCAGTCGTAAAGCTGGTTGCGGAGGATTTCCGTGGTGCCCACAATAATGGGGGCGTCCGTGTTTTCCTTGCGGTCTCCCGTGAGGATGCCCACGTTTTCCGGCCCGAATATCCCGCTGAATTCGATGAATTTGGAGTTGGAAAGGGCCTTGAGGGGAGATGCGTACCAGGAGCGCCCGCCCTGCTTGAGGACGTGGGATATGGCTTCCACGGCGATCCAGGTCTTGCCCGAGCCCGTGGGGGCGGTCACCAGGCAGTCGAATTCCTTGACGGTTTCCACGGCCTCCACCTGAAAGGGGTCGGGCTTGAACTCGCCTTTTTTCGGCACGCCGATTTTGGAGAAAACCTTTTTCAGCCTTCCGTCCGCTTCGGGTTTCAGCGTCTGCTTGACCGGCCCTCGGCCCCGGCCTTTGTACGGTCTGCCGCGCCTTGGATAAACTTGCTTTTTTTTATACGCCATATTTCCTTGTTCGGGCTGCTGCGCCCCATTGAAGTCCTTGATGATCTTGCGGTTTAGTGCAAAATATAGTAAGGGTCAACCGCTTGTTGGATGATTGACTTCATCTAACGGCGACTGAATGAATCGGCAGGAGATATACCATTATGACAGAAGAACCCCAATCCATTTTCGACAAATATTCGGACAAGTTCCTGGAACTGGCCTCCGACTACAACCACGCAGGCATCCCGGACCGCTATGACGCCTCCGGCGGTCAGACCGGGCAATGCGGGGACACCGTCCATTTTTTCATATCCGTCATGCACAAGCGCATTGTGGAAGTGCGCTTCGCCCTGGAAGGCTGCATGCACACCCTGGCCTGCGCCAACGCCATTGTGGAGATGATCGCGGAAAAGCCCGTGGAAGAAGCCTGGGACGTCACTGACGACGCCGTGGCTGAATACCTGGGCGGCCTCCCCGAGGACCATTACCATTGCGCGGAGCTTGCCGTAGGCGCCCTGTACAAAACCCTGGCGGACCTGAAGACGAAAATCGGCGTCGGATAAAATCAGCGCCGCACGGCCGCAAGGTTTCCTCGCCATGCAGCCGCGCCTCTCCGTGGGCTCCTCATTCCGCTATTATGCCGCGCCCCCCTGCGGGCGCCTTTTTGACGCGCATTGCGCGTCCAAATCAGGCAAGGGGAGGCTTGCGCCTGCGTAATCATAATTTACCCTTCGAGACTCCAAGAGGCAATGTAGCTTCAGGGCTTGCCCTGCAACCCAAATTCAAATCCGCGATTCTGTAATTTCGCGGCCTCCCATGACAACGTGCGTTCATTCCGCCGTCTTGGTCCGTCATTCCCGTGGAGGACCTTTGGCGGGACGATTGCGGCGGTTTGCAATCGTCATGACAAAATTCCGGAAACGGGAACCCAGCGTCGTTTTTTCAAAAATTCCTGAATAATGGATGCCAGCCGGGTTCATAAAAAAAGGGACGCTGTATTCCTGCTTTACGCAAAGAAAAAGGCGAAAGAAAACGCAAACCGCTTTCTTTCGCCTTTTATGATATCGCATGGAAAGTCTACGTGGACTATCCCGGGCGCCGCAAAATCAGCCGCAGGTTCCGCCGCTGCATCCGCCGCAGTCTCCGCCCTTGGGAAGTTCGTAGGCGGAATTGATTTCAAAGCCCAACATGGAGTAGTCGATCTTGATGGGGGAGGCTTGGGCCAAAAAGGCCTTGTCCACCACAAAGGTCAAACCGTCGACTTCATAGCTTTCATCATTTTCTCTTGACTCATCCAGAGCCAATGCCAGGGACGGCCCAGCTCACCCGCCTTGGTTCAAAAACACCCGAACCGGAACCACTTTGGGCTGCGACTCAAAGTACTCTTTGATCTTGTCCGTTGCTGCTTGAGTGCATTCTAACATTTAAAATGTCTCCTTTTTGGGCCAAAGCCCGTTGCTTGGAATTAACCCGGAAACCAGTCTGCCGAACAGTCCGGAAAAATCCGGGCGTTTATAAAAAAATGATGCCTGATGGCCGATCTGTCAAGTTTTTAGGAATGATTCTCAAATAAAATCATTCCGCCAAAGCGGCCAGATAGTTTTTATATACTTGCAAGTCCCGTTCCCCGAACAGGATGAAAACCGCTTTCCCCGGAGTCGGAGAGCCTTTAAAAAACTCGCAGACCGCATCTACGGCGACCTTGCAGGCCTCTTCCAGGGGATAGCCGTACACCCCGCAGCTAATGGCCGGAAAGGCGATGGACTGCAAATGGTTGTCCCGAGCCAGGGCCAGGCTGTTTTTGTAGCAATTGGCCAGGAGTGCGGCCGGATTGCTTTCCCGGGAATACACCGGGCCCACGGTATGAATCACATGTTTGGCCGGGAGATTGTAGCCTTTGGTGATTTTGGCCTCCCCGGTTTCACAGCCGTTTAAAGTGCGGCATTCCTCCAGCAATTGGGGGCCGGCCGCCCGGTGAATGGCGCCGTCCACGCCGCCGCCGCCCAACAGGCTGCGGTTGGCCGCGTTGACAATGGCGTCCACGTTCAGTTCGGTAATGTCTCCGGTTACGGCGCTTATCCTGTCCAAAATCTTTGCTTCCATGACCGCCTCCTGTATAATCGGCGCGTTATCGAAAATCCTAAAGGGCCGAAGGGGGAATAATACGAATCCGGACCGGTCATGTCAACATTTGGGGGATGGGAATGACTATCCGCATGGAGGGAAGAGGGGGTTAGGGACCGGAAAGTTTTTGTAGGGTTTCACGCCTATGTTTTCGGCGTTGATCATTATTCCCGCGGGAACTGGACAGCCTTTTTTTAAAAAGCTCTGTTAGCTCTAACAAACCTATTATCTTTATGGATAAAATGTAGGTTGGGTAGAGCTTGCGAAACCCAACAGCCAAGGGCGAAAACAAAGTTTATAGCCTGAT
>NZ_FQZU01000050.1 GCF_900142135.1 Desulfatibacillum alkenivorans DSM 16219
ATGGTCTGGGCTGCAAGATCCGCGGCCTCGGGCGCTTCCACGCCGAACTCCACGATGTTGCCGTAGTTGGCCGTCAGGTCGATCCGGCCGCCCGCCGTGATGCTGTCCAACTGGAATCCGGCCGCCCGGATGTCCACGTCGCCCGACGCCGTGATGGTCAGGGCGCCGCTCACGCCGCTCTGGATGAAGTCCGTGCCGAACCCGTCCGCGCCGTTGTCGTTGTTCAGGTCCGCGATCAGGTACGCGTTCTTCGCCGTGATATTGCCGGCGGCGTTCTGGGTGATGAAGCCGTTGGCCTCCAGGACCAGGGTTCCGGTTCCCAGGTTCACCGCGCTGGAGATGGTCACGTCGTTGGGAGGATCGATGGTCGCGTCGCCGTCTGATCCCGCGCCTCCGTTGACCGTGTATACCGCGTCCGTATCCGCATCCGTTCCGCCCCAGGCGGCGTCGTCAATCAGGAGCAGGTCGCCGCCCTGCTGGCTGTAGATGATGTTGCCGCCGTTGGTGTTGAAGTCGGCTCTCACGTCTCCGGACGGCGTGTTGTATATGTAGATGCTCGCGCCGGAGCCCGTGGTCGTGCCGTCCACCACCAGAGCGTCTATGGTTATGGGATCGGCTGCGGCGCCGATGCCGTCCTCGGCGCTGGCCGTGAAGATATTCGTGTTCACCACCTGGCCGTCGCCGTCCACGATGGCGTCGGACGCGCTGATCAAGGTCACGTCGTTCCCGTTCGGATTGATGATCCCCCCAACCGTCACCGTCCCGGACTGGGAGGCCATGGGAGACCCGGAGCTTCCGTTCCGTTCGCTTCCCCAGGACATATTGTAGCCCGTTCCGGTTCCAGCGGGATTAATGTAATGGGGATGCGGATCAGGACCCTTGTATGAATTTACATAAATGTCCTCGCCGCCGGTTCCATCTATATCGGAGTTCAGGTTGCCCAGGAGGATGTCACCACCCACACTGATAGTGATGCCGCCCCCGGCGTTCATTGTAGCCGTGGGCGCCATGTACATGGCGAATACGGAGCCGGTGTTCCGGCCGACATTGATGTTTTTGTCGGCGTTAATCTTGGTTCCGTCCTGCATGAGGAAGACGTTTACGTCGTCAATATTCACGGAGCCGCCGTTGACAGTTACTTCCGCTGCTCCATTGGGGCCGGATTCCATGCGGAATTCATCGGCGTTCTGGATGAACAGATCCCCGCCGTTCACGGTCAGGGAACCGTTTTGGGTGATGATGATATCCCATTCGTTGCTTCCGCCCGGATTCAGGACCACAGTACCGGCGCCCACCTGAGCATCGTCAATGATGATATGGTTGGCGGTGGATGACAGGATGATCATGTCATGCTTGTTGGCCTGGAGGGTGGTTCCTGAAATTTCGGTGTTTCCATAAATGTACAGGGCGCCCAGTTCGTCGCCGCTGGCGTCCGTGGTAATGGAAGAAGAGCCGTCGAGATTGATTTCGCCGTCCCGCTGGCCGCTGGTTGCATCCACCCACAGGACGATATCTCCGTTGTTGGCGTAGATTGCGCCTTCCACGGACATGACGCCGCCGTCGGTGTTGTTATCGTAGCCGTTGGCGGCGTAAACCAGAACCATGCCGCCGGCGCCTGCAACCCCGCCGTTATCGCCCTGGATGACTATGGAGTTTCCGTCGCCGTCGATGTCGGCTACGGTCAGATCCAAGGCGCTGCCTGATGCATCGTTGGTTTGGAGGATGCTGAAACTTTCGCCCGAGCCCCTGATTTCCGCGTCCACCCGGCCGATTTCCCCGGAGGAGTCCTCCACCAATCTTGCCACGATGTTGAAGGCCGTGGCGTTGGGCAGAGGCGTCAATGAAGCGCCCGGATCATAGGTCTGGTTGTATGCATAAGATCCGCTGCCGAAGCGGGAGGCGTCGTTAATAAATTCGGAACTAAGGGAGTTCGACTTAACAATAAGGTTATGAGAGATAATGGTCAGGGCGCCGCCTGCGCTATCCCTTACAGCGCCTGTGCCGGCAGTAGCTTCCAGGCGAACCGTGCCGGTCCCAACGCTGATATCCACCTTGGAGTCATCCAGGACAAAGTCGGCGTCCAGAGCCGTGTCGGCGGTGAACCCGCTGTCCGGAATGGTTACGTTGCCGGACGTGGAGATGAGGCCCACGTTGTCGTTGCCGTCCAGGGTCCAGGCGTTCACCGTGATGTCCGCATCGTTGCGGATCCACATGGAGGCGTCCAGGTTCAGGGAAGGCATGACCAGGCTGGCCGATCCCAGCTTGCCCAAGGTCAGGGCGTAATTGCCGGTATTGTCAATGGCGATTTCGCCGCCTTCCTCCTCTGTGACCGCTATCAGATTGCGGATGGAGGTTTCAATGGCGTCGCCGTTGGCGTGAGTTTCCGGGCGTCCGGCGCCGCCGGTGAAGGCTTCGGGGTCTTCTATGACCTCGTCGTCCTTGACCCTGCCGATGAAATCGGAGGCCTGGAGGCTGACCCATGCGCCTGAACCTGTTGCAGTGATATCCGTGTACGTGTCGCCGTTATCCAGGATGCCCTTGCTGTAAGAGGTGATGTCCACCACAACGCCGCCGGTTCCCGTAGTCACCAAGCCGCTCAGGAGGATGTCTCCGTCAGCCTGCATGGTAATCACGCCGGAGCCTGCGTCAATCAGGGCGCCGTCGGCCATGGTGATGCCGCCGGAGTTGGAGCCCGCCTTGAAGTCCGCAATGACGTTGACATTAATATCGCCCTTGCCGGAGCCGTTGTTAACGATAATATCGCCGTCAACGCCCATATTGACGTTCTCAGCCGCTATCAGTGACACAAAGCCGTTAATCGCGGAGCCGCCATTGGCGCTGATCCGGCCCTGAAGGTCGATATTGCCGGAGCCTGTTCCCGCGCCCAAGTATATAAGGACCACGTTGGACGCCGAACCGGTAATCGTTCCATTGGCGTCATTGGTAATGCTTCCGTTATTGGCCGTGACTTCAATCTTGGCAGATCCGCCGGAGCCGAATCCCGCCTGGACAGGACCCTGGATGAGCACGTCGCCGCCCAATCCGTTGGAATCCAGATAAACCCCGGCAAGGTTCGGACTCTTGGCTGTGATGCTTCCATGGGAGCCCACCCAAATGGCGTGGGCGCCGGTGTTGTTAGAATTGATGTCCACCACGGCGGCTCCAGTTCCAGCTGATTGAACAGCCCGGAGGGTTCCGTCGATGTTTACCGGTCCGGTTCCGGTTCCCGAACCCTGGAAACGGATCCAGGCGTCGCCCGACCCGGTGTGGTTGGCTTCTATCAATCCGTTGGAGCCCACAGCGATTCCGGCGGTTCCATAAGTATCGATGAAGACCGCAGCCTGGCCGAATGTGGCGTAGGTTTGGATGCTGGCAGAGCCGGTCTGGCCGATGAGCACCGTGCCTGAAGCGTCAATATCCACGGAGCCTATGGTCTCGCCGGTGGCGACGATGCTGGCGCCGTCGCGAAGGACGACCTGATCCGCTGAGTCGATATCCACCACGGCCGTCCAGCTTCCCTTGCCGGCCAGCATATCGCCGTAAACGGTCACGTCGGCGCCGGCTGCGTTGGAGTCCAGTTGGATCAGAGAGTACATCATGCCAATGGCCTGGACTTCCTCCTGGCCTGTGGCGTTATTATCCCTGACGGTAATGCCCTGGGCGCCGCTGGAAGACACCAGCACCTGGGCCACTCCCTCACCATCCACATAGGCCTTTACGAGATTGTCGAGAATCACGTTTCCGCCGGCGTCAACATCAATGGTGGAAAATCCTGTATTTGTTACGGCCTGCATGGAAGCCGAAGATCCCATGGTTACGTCGTCAAGAGACTCCACGGCAACCAAAGAATTCATGCTATTCGATCCGGCGAACATGGCGCCATTGATAAGAACGTCGCCGCCCGCGCCGTTGGAGTCCAGCTGCACCCTGGAATTCCAGCCGCCGTCCGCGTGAAGGCTGGCGTTGGAGTCGATGACCAGGGCGTGGGAGCCCGTATTCAGGGAATTCACATCAATGAGAGCGCTTCCGCCATCTGCATAGAGGCTGCCGTCAATATTGACTTCGCCCGTGGCGTCTCCATTGACGTTAATCTGGATGGTGGATGTGCTGCCCCCCTGCGCCTTGATTTCGGCTTGGCTGCTTACAGTCACCCCGCCTGTTCCGTTCCATACGTCAGCTATCACTTTGGTATTGCCCGTGTTGGCGGTTGCACTGACGCCGCCGTCAATGACCAGGGCGCCGCTGAAAACGTCCATGTCCACAACAGCCGATTGGGAATTGTCGGCAGTGGTCAAATTGGCGATTACATCGCCGGAGGCGCCAATAGTCAGGCCAGTGCCGCCCGCCGTGCTTATGAGGGTCGTCCGGACGTTCTTGGAGCCGGACGCCGTCACTGTTCCCGCGTTGGCGGGGGCGTCTCCGCCGATTACAATATTCTTGGCGGAGATGAAAGCCAGAGCGGTTCCGCTGGCGGCGCTTGCCTTGACAGACCCGGTTCCGGAAGCGCCTACAGAAACGTCGCCGGACGCCAGGATATTGACCGAACCGTAGTTGACGCCCATGGCCTTGACTGAGCCGCCCTGGTTGACTGCCACGCCGTCGGCGGAGTCAATGTCCACCTTGGCAACGCCGTTTCCGGAATTTCCGGCATGGACGACTCCGGTGACGATCACGTCGCCGCCCGTTCCGTTGGAGTCCAGGGTGATCAGTCCGGTATTGGCGCTTCCCGCAGCGTTTTGGGCTGAAATTGTTCCGCTGACCAGTATGCCGGTCGCTCCATTGGCGACCACGCTTACGGTTGCATCTCCGCTGGCGGAGGTCGCCGTTAACACGCCGTTTATGGTTGCGTTCTTTGCCGAAGTCATCTGGATATTGGCTTCTGTATTGTCTCCATCTGCCACAACAAAGTCACCGGCGCCGACCGTAATGCCGGAAGTGGCTGCCGTGCCTGTGCTATTGCTGATGATATTCACAAAAGCGTTGTTGGATCCGGTGGCGTTTACGAGAGCGGAACCGCCAACGTCAGCGCCAATATAGATGTCTGAGCCATCGAGAACAACAGCACTGGTTGCGGCGTTCGTTGCCACCAGGACAGTGCCTGATCCGGTTTTGCCTATGGAAATATCGCCATCGGCGTAAATCTTGGCGAATTCCACGGCGCCGCCAGTGGAGGCGACGTTGACCAAGCCTCCATCATGGACATTGACCCATCCGCCAATGCGGTTTGCCACCGCACCTATGTTTATCTGTCCCTGTCCGGAACCCGTCAGGGCGCGAACCGTCCCACCGTTAATGTCTACATTGCCTCCGGCAAACACATTAATTTGCGACGTATCCGCTGCCAGGGGACCGGAATTGCTGAGGACCGACCCGGTAATGGTGACATCACCTGTAATCTGAGCGGCTGCCGTGCCGATGTTCACTGTGGCGTCACCGCTGGAGGATTCCGCCTTGATGATTCCTTGATTGACCACATTGGCGTCGGAGAACAGGCTGATGGTGGAAGTGTCGGCGCCATTCGCGTATATGCTTCCGCTGCCGCCCACGGCGACGCCGGCCGTTCCGCCCGTGCTGATGATGGTCACCAAAGCCTTGACCGAACCAGAGGCATTCACATTACCAATGCCCAGGCTGCCGATGGTAATATCCTTACCGGAGATGTTCACCGAACCGGTCTTGGAATGGGCGTAGATGGAGCCGCTGGCATCCACAAGCACGTCGCCCGTAGCGTTAATGTCCACAATGTCCTTGAAGCCCACGCCGCCGCTGGCGTAGACGGCGCCGTTGGTGGTCACGGACACATTGGCGGCGTCAAGAACCGCCATGGCGCCGGTGGTTCCGGCGGGCAGCGCCCCCATGGAACTGCTCGTCTTGGCAAAAATGGCGCCGGAGTTTGAAACGGTTAGATCGCCTGCGGCCTTTACGTACAAGTCCACGGTGGTGTCTACAAGCGCGGTCCCGCCGCCCAAGGCGTATATGGACCCGTTAGATCCGGACACGGAAATATTTCCGCTGGTGGATTCCACGTCAATATCCACCGTGGCATTGCTGCCGTCCCAGTCGGACCCGCCTATGGCTGCAGTGCCTCCGCCGCGTTGCTCAACAATAATGTCGCCCTTGGCGGTTACATCCACATTGATGGAGGCGCTGTCGCCCGTCGTGTATGCGCCTATCCATGCATCATAGCCGGTTCCCGCGCCTGACGAACCTCCTAAAACCTGGATGCTTCCGTTAGTCGCCGTCACGTTCATATTGGCGGTGAGGTTAGAGACAAGCGCGGCGGACCCGCTTCCGTAGAGCCAAATTTCAGCCAGCTGGCCCTGCTCCGCATCGATCAGGATGTTGTTGTTTGCCGTGGCATTTAAAGTCTGAACTGCAGAGTCGCCGTAAGTCCAGGTCTGGATGGCGCCCGTTCCTCCTGCGCTTCCGCCAAGCACGGTGATGTCGCCGCCGTCGGCGTTGACATTCAGCGTTGCAACCGAACCGGAGCCGGCGTTCGAACCCGCTTCGGCTTTGATGATGGCTATACCGCTATTGGCGTCCACGATAACGCCGCCGCCTGTGGAGGCGACGTTCATGGCTGCAGCGCCGGAAGCCTGCGTACGCGCCGTGATATAAGCGCCGCCCGCCGCGGCGCCCGTAACAACAATGTCGCCTTGGGCCGTCACGTTCACAACAGTATTGGCGGAGGCTCCGGCGTACACGTTGGTGCTGCCGAAAATTCCATTGCCGCCGTTGACCGCAATGCCGCCTGCAACGGCATTAAGGGTGACCAGAGCGGAGGCGCCCTGGGTGTAGGCGTCCACGTTTTCATTGACTGTTATGCTGTCGGCTGTGATGGACAGTTGAACAAGGGCGCCGTTGGCGGTTCCTATTCCCATGCCGGAAGTGACGCCGTCCATGGCTGTAATACCGCCGATGGTCAGGTCCATGCCCGTGTTGTCCAGCCAGAAGCCTTCGTTGCCCGTGTTGTCGCCCGTATAAATAGCTTCCAGGGCGCTGATCTGCGTGATGAGATTGTTTGCGCTGGCGCCGATGCTGTCGGAAGCGAACATGATCAGTTCCCGGGCGCCGACGTCCGTAGCGCCGGTTCCAACCGTGCTGATGATGCTTCCGCCGCTGGCCGCCAGGGTCGCCCTGTCTTCGGAGGTCAGATGACCGTTAAAGACGATGTTTCCGTTGCTTGTTGAAATGGAGACGTCGCTGTTTCCGGTTCCCGCGGCAATGTCGGACTCCACATTGACGATGGTCACGTCGCCGGCAACCGACTGAGTTACGGTAATGCTTCCGTTCTCCGTGTCCACGTCGGTGAGCGTAATGCCGCCCGTGGTCACGGAGTTGATCCAGATACTGCCTGAGCCCAGGGAATGAGCTGTGTTGATGTTGACTGCGCCCGTACCAACGCCGGCGCCGCCAAGCATGTTCAGATGGATGCCGCCGCTGGTCAGATTGCCGGCGTTCACCACAGGCGTGATGATGTCGATAGCGCCGTTAACCGCGCCGCCCGAGCCGATGCCCAGATCGGCCTCCAGGTCCACGCTGGCTCCGGCGGTGATGTCCACCGCCGTTCCGCCGTCGCCGTCGATAATGGCGCCGCCCTTGGCTTCCACCTGCACGGTGGTTCCCGCCGATGCGGAGCCGGTCAAAATGACGTTGCCGGTGGCGCCCGTTCCCTCGCTTGCATACAGGTCCACGCTGCCCAGGACGGCCTGAACCTGCTGGCCTGCTGCGATGGTCAAATCGCCGCTCATGGCCGCCAGCCAGACGTTGTCGTCGTTTTCCGTGATGCCGCCGGTGACGGTCAGGCCCTTTTCAGCGATTGCCAGAATCTGGTCTCCGGAGCCGCCCGCTGAATCAAATGTCGCGCTCAGGCTCAGGCTGCCCTTCTGGTAAATCTGAATGTTGTCGTTGGAATTGAATGTCGCCGTTCCGCTCATGCCGGTCAGGAGCACGTCCACGGCCTCGTTCACAGGGTCAACCCGGGGATCAATGTAGGCCGCCGTGCCAATGTAGCCGGAAGCGGAGCCCGCCGTGATGGTCAGGTCATGCGCGGCCTGGACCTTGGTGTAGGCGGTCATGGCCGATCCGCCGTCTCCGTCGTCCTCCACGTAGCCGCCAACGGCTGTGATGGTGACGTCGTAGTCGCCGAAAATATCGCCCACGGTGATGTTTCCGGCCTGGTTCTGCAAGAGAACGTTATAGGTTCCCGTGGCGCCGGAATCCGTTGCATACACGTGCTTGGCGTTGAGGTCGCCCACGCCCGTAATGCTGACGCCGCCGTCAATGGCGTCAACAGCCTTGGCGACCGCCGTGCCCGTGGTCGTATTGCCGTAGGTAAGGACAATGGCGCCTTTTTGAGTGTCCACGTCTTCCAGGATAATGCCGTCGGCTTCGTCCACATAAATGGGGCCGCCGTTGAGGCCGGTTCCCGTGGTGTGGGCGATAAGCGTTCCGATTTCCGTATCTATGGAGTTGGCCGCCGTTCCGATTTCATCCCGCGCTATGAGCCTAACCGTTCCGCTGGTCGCGATAAAGTCCGCCGCCGAGTCTCCGCCGGATAGGTCGTTGATGGCGCCGGCTGTAGCGGTCAGGTAGATGTCTCCGGTGGTGTTGCTCACATAATCCACCAGGATGTCGTCGGTTTCCACCACCACAAAGTCTCCCGTGCCGGAAACCGTGGCCAGGATGGAGCCCACCGTGGTTTCAATGGGGTTGCCCGTAGAGCCGAAGGCTGTGGGGTCAGCCACGACCACGCCTGCGTTGGGTGCGATGATGTCAACCTCTCCGGCGCCTGCATCCGTGATCGATCCGTAGGATTCAATGGCAATAGCCCCCGTGGCTATAAAGCCGGGGTTTATGTTCGTAGGATTGCTGGTGGACAGCACGCCCAGGTCAATGCCGTTCCAGCCATACAGGTAAATGCGGCCGGCGCCGGCGTCGATGAGGGAGTCGGCGTCCATGGTGATGGAGCCGTTCATGGCGATGACCGTCACGGGCACATTGCCTGTTCCGGTTCCCAACCCGCTCCCGCCGTTGACGATAATGTCGGCGCCTGCATTAAAGTCAACGTCACCGTTAGCTTGAATATAAACCTGGCCGGAGGAGCCGTTCACTGAAATAGTTTTGTTCAGGTAAATACTCTCGTCCGCAGCAGCGCCGGTGTAAATGAGCACGCTTCCATAGCCGGAGCCCGTTCCCGCCGGATCCACGCTTATGGAGCCGTTAATAGTAATATCCCCGCCGTTGGAACGGATTTGCACGGACCCGCTGGCGGACCCGGTTCCCGATCCCGTACCGGCTTCAATGCCGCCGTTGACGGTTATGTCGCCGCCGGCGCCCTTGGAGTCCAGATAAACCATGAAGTCGGTTCCGCTGCCCAAGGTGAGCAAATCTCCATCAATGACCATGGCGCCGGTTCCGGTTCCGTTTGCAATGACGTCAATCTGGGCTGCCGCGCTGGAACTGGTTACCGTCACATCTCCGCCCACAACAACCTGGGAAGAGCCGGTTCCGCCGCCCAAAATGGTCACATAAGCGGAGCCGCCGGAGGAGGCGGAATTAATGTCCGCGTCCACAGTCAGGCTGCCGGAGCCCGCCTTGATGTAAACCACGGAATCGCCCGTTCCAAAGTTCCATGCGGCGACTCCCGAGTTGGATCCGATGTCCACGCCGCCCGCCGCGGCGATGGCCACGTAAACGGCGCTGCCCGGCGTGGCGTATCCGTTGGGCAGGGAGGTTCCGGCAAGTCCGCTGCCGCCGCCCTCAGCCTGGATCACGCCGGAGCCGGAGCCCACGCTGACATTTCCGCTGCTGCTGACGATGGCGACGTAGGCTTCTTCCGAGCCGGTCGCCGAGACATTTGCGGACCCGCCAATGGAAACGTCGCCTTTGGCGGCAATCCCCACGCGGGCGTCGCCCGATTGGGCCTTGGCGCTAACGTCCGCCAGGGCGCCCAGGGTGACGGTTTCGGCAATGGGAGCGTATCCGCTGCCGCCGCCTAATACGATGCTCATAATATAGACCTCGGCGTCGGAGCCTCCGTTAGTGCTAGCGTCTGCCGTAACCTGTCCGTTTATGGTTACGGCGCCCGAAACCGGGGCTGAGCCGGTGCCAAAACCGCCTATTTTCACGGAGGCGGCGCCAGAGCCGAAGCCGTTGCCGGCCTCCGCTGTAATGGATCCGGAGCTGGCGCCCGCGGATTCAATGTTTATGTCGCCGCTCATAGACATTATCGAAATGCCCGCGTCGCCCGATCCGTTGTTCCTGGCCAGTATGGGCGCGTCTATGGTAATGTCGCCCGCCGCAAAAAATCCGACCGAGGTTGTATCCCCGGCGGCTGCCTGGCCCAGGGCCTGGATGGAGGCGCCTGCGTTTACGTCAATGCTGTTGGCCGTAATGCCAACACCTGCGTACGTCCCGCCGTTGGTGACGGCGTCCGCCAGCATGGAGCCGTCCACCTTCACGTTTCCGGCCGCCATCACGCTTACACTAGCGTTGGCGTCGTAGGAGTAGGCTTTGATTTCGGCGTTTCCGTTGATGTTGACGTTTCCCGTCCCGGTCATTGCTGCAATCGACACGGAGGCTTCCGCGTCGGAGACGGTCAATTGGGCGTCCGCGGCGCCAATGTTGATGTTTGCGCCGACGATCGTAATGTCGGAGTCATAATTAACGGTCGCAGTCTGGCCGCCGCTCACCGTGATGACGGCCTGGCCGGTTTCGCCAATGGAGACGTTTCCAAGGGTCGCAAGCCGCACTCTCGCCTCGTTATCCAAGGCTGTGTCGGTGACAGCCTGAATGCTGGCGCCCCCGTCAATAATAATATCGCCTGCAACTCCACCGGAGCCGCTGCCGGCGCCGATGTATACGGCCGCCCGGCGGCTGGTGACGCCGGCTATTCCCGCCAGGACGCTGCCGTTAATAGTCACGTCGCCAAGGGCCGTACTGCCGTCGGTATCAATATAAATTTCGGAAATGCTGCCGCCCTTGGCCCGAACGATGCCGCTGGCGCCGACGGTGACACCATTGGAACCCGTGGCGTTGATCTTTACTTCGGCCAGGACCGAGCCGGAAGCCTCGACAAGACCGGCGCCGGTCACGCCAATGGCCACGCTGCCTGCGTCAATGGTTACGGAACCGGTCTGGGAATGGGCGGCAATAGAGCCGCTGCCGGTCACGGTCACTACCCCGCTTGCAGCGGTGATGCTCACGATATCCTTAAATCCGGTTCCGCCTTCGGCGTAGATCTTGCCTTTCTCATCCACCAATACATTGCCGGCTTCGATGGTGATTTTTGCGCCCGTTGTTCCGGTCGCACCCGTGCCAAGCGATCCTGCTGTAGCGTCAATGGCGCCGTCGTCATTGACTGTGACATAATTGGCGGCTTTGACGGTCATATCCGCATTGGTATGTCCCACGCCGCCGAATGCCGACACATTTCCGCCGGTAACCGTAACATTGCCGTTAACGGACTCCACGTAATTGGAAACGTTTGCCACGTCGTTTGCAAAGGTCCAGGCGCTTACGCTGAGGGCGCCGCTCTCATCATCAAAGGTGATGTTTCCGTTGGCTGTAATGTCCATATCCACGGTAGCGCCGTCATTGCCTTCCGCCGCTGTAATCCATATTCGGCCCGTACCGCCCAGGGCATCAAGGGTTCCGGCGGCGGCGTTTGCATTCACCGTGAGGGTCACGGCGCCGCCGGTGTGAGCTGTAGACGTCTTTCCAACCGCATAGATAATTGCGCTGCCGCCTTGGTCGGCGTCCATCAGAATGTTTTGTGCATCCACGTCGACGTTCGTGACGGCGTTGTCGCCGTAAGTCGCTGAATAGACCCCGGCAAACTCGCCGGCCGATGACAAAATCCGGAGGTCTCCGCCCTGGGCGTCCACGGTCAGATCAATGGTGGAACCCGAACCCGCTGCGTCTCCGGCATACGCCTTGATAGTGGCGCTTCCGCCACTTGTCGCTCCATCGGCGACAATATCGCCGCCCGTGGAGGTCACGGTTATGGCGGCATCGCCGCCAGCGGTTAAAGCATTAGCCAGTATAAGCGCGTCATAAGTATTGGCTGCCTGGAGCAATATATCCTGGGTCGCTGTTACAGAGACATCCACCGCGGCTGTCCCGGAAGCAAAAACTACGGCGTCGGCGGCTGTGGGCCTTATAGTGATTCCGCCTGCGTCGGCGTTTAAGGTCAAATCCGCATCCGCCCCGGTTGTTTTCGCCTGAATGCTTTCCTGCACCAAAAGGCTGTCCGCATTGATGTCAATAACCAGGTTGCCGGTGGAACTCCCCACGGCCGCGCCCGCAAACACGCCGTCCATGGCGGTGATGCCGCCGATGGTCAGGGCGGCGGCGTTATCCAGGTAGAATCCGGCTGCGGCGTTGCCCGTACCGAATTGGGCTTCCAGGTTGTTCACCTGGGTTTCCAAAACGCCCGTTCCCGCTGCGCCCACGCTTTCGCGGGCGGTAATGACCAGGCCGTCGGACTGGACGTCCAGGACTCCTGTTCCGGCCTTGCTGGATATGGTTCCGTTTCCGGTTCCCGTCCCGGCGGTAAGATATACATCGCCCAGGCTGACAATAGCGCCGGTTGTTGCATTTCCGCCGTCAAACAGAATGTCGCCGGACCGGGCCAGAATGCTGACGTCGTTGGTTGCGGCCAAAAGTGCGTCGGAAACCACGGACTGCACCTTCACGTCCGTATTGGGGCCCGTCACCTGGATGGTAATGGCGCCGCTGTCGGTTTTCACGTCCGTCAGGGTAATAGTGTCGCCGCTATGGGCCATTGTTCCGTTAAACCAGACGTCGCCCTTGACTTCCGCGTAGGCGGTGAGGGAAACGTCGCCCGTGCTTACGTCGTTCAGGAGGATGTCCTGGGCGGAGCCCGCGCTGCCCCGGCTCTGGGCCGTGATGACGGAAGAACGCACTTCAATGGCGGCGCTCATTCCCGCAGCGCCCACGCCTATTTCGCCCTTGCCGCCGGCGTAGCCCGCGTAGATGTTCAGGGTTCCCGCAACAATGTCCAGGACGTTGTCGGAGCCTGCGTCAATAATATCGCCCTTGGCCCAAACGTTCACGATGCCGGTGGTATTGAGCGCTCCGCCGGCTACGCCGGTTCCGCCCAGGGACACGTCGCCGGAGGAGTACACCTCCACCTTGTATCCCCCCGAAGCCGCCGCCTGTCCGGCGGCGCCAATGCCCAGCGTGCCTGTGGTGTTGTACAGAGCCAGGGCCAGGTCATTGCTGCCCGCCGTAAAGGGCGCGTTCAGGTTCATGGAGGTTCCGGCGCCCAAATACACCTGGTTGCCGTCGGTTCCCAGGTTCAGGGTCAATGCGCCGGAAAGGTCAAAAGCGTCGTTGTCGTAAAGCTGAATATGTCCGTTGGATCCGTTCAGGCCGCTCAGGTTCTGGGCGGAGCTGACAGTCACCGCATTGAAAGTGCTCACGTCCAGATCCAGGGCCCTGACTGCGTCGGCGGAATCTTTCACGTCAATGGGAGACGGGTCGGCGGCCGTGCCGCCCACATGCATGCCTGCCTGGATGTCCAGGGTGGCGCCCGCGCTGCCCGGTCCGGAATTGACGCCTCCGCCCGCAATGACCGTGGCCGTGTTTCCGTCGTCGAAAACGCTCTTGTCGGCGCCCAGGGCGTAAATGGTCACATTGCCGAACGCGCCGGCGGGCGCTCCGCCGGCCGTCACGGTCATGACCGTGATGTCGCCGTCATTGGCGTCCACAAAGATGTCGCCGGAGTTGGTGACAAGGCTTTGGAGCGTGATGTCGTCCACTTCCCGGATGTTGATGTCGCCCGTACCGGTGGAACTGCCTATGAGAGCACCCACCTGGGTGTCAATGGCGCCCAGTCCGGTATTGCTTCCAATGCTGCCTCCGGCAATCAAAGTGGCTGAGCCGCTTTCCGCCCTGATGTCCAGGACGGCGTCCGCCGTTGTTTCCAGGATGCTGCCCGTCGTCGCCTTGAGGTATACGTCTCCCGCATGGGAGTAGACGGTTCCCTGGGCAAGGGGCGCCAGTTGGATGTCTCCGGTGTTGGAAATTATTTTGATGTCGCCGGTCGTCGCGCCCGCCGTTTCCACGTCCAGGAGGGTCAGGCCGTCGTATTCATAGATAAAAATGTCGCCGTTTCCGGTCACTTTGGCGTCCAGTTTCGTGACCATGGTTTCAATGGCCATGGTTCCCGTGAACCTGCCTATACCGGTAGCCGTATCAATCACGGTGATGGCGCCCGTCTCATTGGCGACAATGTCCGGATTGCCGTGGTCGCCGGTAAGGATTTCCACCAAGGCGCCGTCGGTCGAAGTAATCGTAACAGCAGTGCCGCCCGTGTGGAAGGTCACGATCTGGCTGATCTCGATGTTTCCGCCCGCCGTGAGGGTGATTGTTCCCGTTCCCGCGCTTACCCGGGCCTCGCCCGTGTTATTCTGGAACATGGACAAAACGCCGTCTCCGCCGCCCGCCGCGTCGGCCGAAATGGTCACGTTCACGCTGCCGCTGAATGTAGACCCTGCATGGGAAACGGTAATATCGCCGTTCACGCCCATGGTCACGTTATTTCCGGCCAGAATCTGGACGGAGCCGGAAGCGGCGTCCACGGTCATGGGGCCACTAAAGACAACGTTAGCGTCGGCGCCGCCCTGGGTATCGACAATTGCACTTGCCCCGCCCTGGCTGACCAGGGCCGTGGCTGCGTCATCCACGGGATTGATGTTAATGGCGCCGTTGACGGTGATATCGCCTTCCAGGGATTGTATGAGCACCGAGCCGGAGGCGGCGGAGCTTCCCGAGCCCGTGCCTGCCTTGATGGCGCCGTTAACAATGACGGAACCGCCGGTTCCCCGAGAGTCCAGGTAAACCATGAAGTCGCCGCCCGAGCCTCCGGCCGTTATGGAGCCGTCCACCACCAATGCGCTGGCGCCGGTTCCATTGGAGGAAATGTCTATCTGGGCTGCGCCGCTTACGCTGGTCGCCGTAACGCTTCCGCCCACATTCACTTGCTTGGAGCCGGTTCCGCCGCTCAGGATACTTACGTAGGCGGAGCCGCTGGAAGCCTGGGAAGTCAAGTCCGCATCCACCGTGAGATTGCCCTGACCGGCGGCAATGAACATCACCGCGTCCCCCGAGCCGTCGTTTATCACGGAAATGCCGGAATTAGCGCCGATATTCACGCTTCCATCAGCGCCAATGGCCACATAATCTGCGGAGCCCGGCGTTGCAAACCCGAACGGCAGAGATGTTCCCGCCAACCCGGATCCCAAGCCATGGGCGATTATCGTCCCCGTGCCGGAGCCAATGGTCAGGTTTCCTGAGGCGAAAATATCCACGTAAGCGCTGGCGCCGCTTCCCGCGGCGGAATCCGCCAGGATGTCGGCGTTTCCTTCCACGGTGACGCCGCCGCCGGCATGCAGGTCAATCCCTGCAAAAGCGGTGGACCCGCTTCCGGCCAGGGCCTGGAGGTCGCTGTTTCCATATACGGTGATATTTCCGTCCACGCTGCCGTTGATCCACCCTGCTGCAACGCTGCCCGTGGAAGCGCTGGCGTCGGCTATCACCTGGGCGTCCAGATGCAGGTCGCCGGAAGCGAACAGCCCCACTTTGGCGCCGCCGCTGCCGCCGGCTGCGGAACTGGCCAGGATGTCGTTATACACGATGAGGTCGCCGCCGCTGGCGGTCAGAGTCACGGAACCGGTTGAGTCCGGACCGCCCAGGGCCTGGATGGTTCCCGCGCCTGCCTTGCCTGCATCAACGGACACGGAGCCGCTTGCGGACACGATGCTCACGTAGGAACTGCGCGATCCCCCGGTGGAGCCGTCCGCCCGAAGATTGACGGCGCCATGCACGGTGATGTTTCCCTCGGAAACAATATCGATGCCGCCGTCGCCCGAACCGCCGGTCGCGTAGATATCCGCCAGAGACCCCAATGCAACCGATCCTGCCACAGGGACGTCCAAGGAGCCTGTGAAATACGAGCCGAAGCCAATTCCCGCCAAAGCAAAGGAGCCGCCGTAAGTTCTGGCGTCAACGTTCACCTGGCCGTTAAGGGTCACGTTGCCCGTGCCTGTTCCGCCGCCGCTTCCAAAGGCGAAAATGTTCAATTGGGCGAAGCCCGAACCCAAGCCATCGCCGGCTTCGACGGTGAGCGCGCCGGAGCTTGTTCCGGCGGATTCCAGGGTGATGTTCCCGCTGGTGGAAATCAGGGAAAGATTGGCTGAGCCGGAACCCGTGTTCCGCACCAGTATGGGCGCATCCACGTTGATGTCGCCCGCGGCCGTCAAGAGTACCTTGGAAGGTATGGGGCCGATAAACCATCCCGCCGCGCCCAAGGCCTGGATGGAAGCCCCGGCGTTCACGTCAATGGAGCCGCCGATCGCCGAACCTGTGAATCCGATGCTGACCACTGCTTTGGACCCGCCGTTGGTTTCCGCGTCAGCCAGGATGGAGCCGTCCACCACTACCGAAGAGCTCAAGGCCTCGACCAAAACAAAGGCGGAGTCCGCATGGGAAATTGCCTGAATGGTTCCTCCCGCGCCAACATCCAGGCCTGCGCCTGCAGTTGCGTTGCTGACAATAAACACAGGCGCGCGGCCGCCCTCAGCGATAACCGAACCCGTTGACTGGCCAATGCTTATGACGCCGGCTTCAATGTTCACTCCTGCGTCGCCGGTATCGCCGCCCCGTACGTTCACCTTGCCAAGCCCGGTGGCCCCGATGGTCAGGGCGCCGTCTGCGTAAAGATCCACCTGCGTGGACATTGTTGCGCCGGAGTTGGCCTCGGCGACCACGCTGCCGCCGCCGTCAATAATAATGTCGCCCGCCACCATGTCTCCACTGCCGCCGAATTTCACGAAGGCTTGCAACGTGGTCAATCCGGTCGCGCCCGTGCCCGAGCCGGCGATGACGTCGCCGTTGACGATGATGTCGCCCAGGCCTGTGCCGTCCGTGTCAAAGGTAATCTGGGAAAACTGGCCGCCCTTGGCCTGGACCACGCCCGAGCCGCCCACGGTAATGCCCGTGTAGCTTGTGGCGCCCGTTGCCTTGTTGGATTCAATGTTGATTTTAGCGTTAACGTCGCCCGTGGCATAGACATTGCCAATTCCAGCCGAGCCTATGACCACGTCCGAGCCGACCAGGGTGACGGCGCCGCTCCAGGAAGCCGCATGGACCACCGAGGTTCCGGCGCCCGAGCCGATAGTGATGTCTCCGTCCGCGTATACCTTGACCCAATCCTGGTTTCTGTTGCCGCCGGAGGCGGAAATACTTCCGCCGTTGCGCACCGTCACGTCGCCGCCTATGCGGCTGCCGGAGGTTCCTATATCGATCTGGGCGCCGTCAAAGCCGTTAATGGACCCGATGCCCACTGTAGCGATAATGGAGCCGCCGTTCACGTCCACGTCGTTATTGGCCTGGACGGCGATTTTCGCCTGACCGGTATTGCCTGCCGAGGCCGTAACGGCAACGCCGTTAGCCACGGTGACGTCCGCCGTGCCCGCGCCGGTTCCGTCGGCGGTCAGCCTGATGGCCGCCGTCTTGCTCGCGCCGGTTATGGTTGCGTTGATGCGTTCGTTGACCGCAATGCTGTCCGCGGTAATGTCTATGGTCAGGTTGCCGGTGGAAGAGCCCGCAGCGGCGCCGGCAAACACGCCGTCCATGGCGGTGATTCCGCCGATGGTCAGGGCGGCGTTATTATCCAGATAAAAGCCTGCCGCACCGTTGCCCGTGCCGAAGTTGGCTTCCAGGTTGCTGACCTGGGTTTCCAGCACGCCCGTTCCCGCGGCGCCCACGCTTTCCCGGGCGGTAATCACCAAATTGGGGGCCTGGACGTCCAGGGCGCCGGTTCCGGCGCTGCTGGCAATGGTTCCGTTTCCGGTTCCCGTGCCGGCGGTAAGATATACCGCACCCAGGCTGACAATAGCTCCGGTTGTTGCATTTCCGCCGTCAAACAGAATATCGCCGGATTTGGCCAGAATACTGACGTCGTTGGTTGCGGCGGAGCCGTCGTCGGAAACCACGGACTGCACCTTCACGTCCGTATTGGGGCCCGTCACTTGGACGGTAATGGCGCCGCTGTCGGTTTTCACGTCCACCAGGGTGATGGTGTCGGAATCATGGGCCATGGTTCCGTTAAACCAGACGTCGCCCTTGATTTCCGCATAGGCGGAGAGGGAAACGTCTCCAGTGCTCACGTCGTTCAGGAGGATGTCCTGAGCGGAGCCCGCCGTACCCCGGCTCTGGGCCGTGATGACGGAAGAACGCACTTCAATGGCGGCGCTCATTCCCGCGGCGCCCACGCCGATTTCGCCGGTATTGCCATCATAACCCGCGTAGATGTTCAGGGTTCCCGCAACAATGTCCACGGAGTTGTCGGAGCCCGCGTCAATGATGTCGCCCTTGGCCCATACGTTTACGATTCCGGTGGTGTTAATGGCGCCGCCGCCCGTTCCTGTACCGCCCAGGGACACGTCTCCCGCGGAGTACACATCCACCTTGTATCCGCCCGAGGCCGCCGCCTGTCCGCTGGCGCCGATGGTCAGGGTTCCGGTCGTGTTGTACATGGCCAGGCCCAGATCGTTGGAGCCTGCATTAAAGGCGTCGTTCAGGTTCATGCCGGTTCCGGCGCCCAAATAAACCTGGTTGCCCGTCCCGCCCACGTTCAGATTAAGCCCTGAAATATTGAACGAACCCGCGTCATAAAGCTGAATGTTGCCTGTATTGCCCGCGTCCTGGGCGGAGCTGACCGTGATGCTGCCGAATGTGCTGGCGTCCACGTCAATGGCCCGCACCGCGTCGGCTTCGTCAAACAGATCGATGGCCGAAACATCGGCGCCCGTGCCGCCCACATGCTTCCCGGCCTGCAGGTCCAGGGCGGCGCCTCCACTGCCCACCCCGGAGGTGGGGCCGCCGCCGGAGATAACCGTGGCCTTGTTTCCGTCGTCCAGAATGCTCTTGCCGGTCCCCAGGGCTTGAATGGTCACGTTGCCGAATTCACCGCCGCCGGTTCCGCCCGCGCTCACGATCATGACCGTAACGTCGCCGCTGGCGGAATCCACAAAGATGTCGCCCGAGTTGGTGACAAGGCTTTGAAGCGTGACGTCGTCCGCTTCCCGGATGTTGATGTCGCCCAATACTGTGGTGCTGCCTTGGATGCCGGCAACCCGGGTATTGATGGCTGCGGCTGCGCCCGTTCCTATTCCTATGCTTCCCGCAGCGGTCAGATAAGCGGTTCCGGACTTGGAGATGATGTCCGCAGCCGTGTCGCTGCCGGAATCCGTAATAGAGCCGCCCTGGGCGTCCAGGACAATGCTGCCAAGGCCGCCGCCGTTGACGTCGGTTGCGTCAATGGCGACCAAGTCTACAGCGATGCCCGCTCCGGTGGAGGTCAGGCTGATGAATTCGCCCGAACCCTGGCCAATGATCTGCACGTCCGTAGCCGTGATGAGCCCGCCCGCCTGGATCACGATGGTTCCGGTCTGGGTGTCCACGTCCTCCAGATTAATGGCGTCGGTTTCCGTAATATAGATGTCTCCGGCGGTGGTCACGCTGGCGTCCAGGCGAACCACCTGGGTTTCAATAGGGCCGTTTCCACCCGTCTCGCCTATGCCGTTGGCAGCCGTGATTGTCGCTCGCGCCACGCCGTTGTTGGCGATGATGTCTTCGGCGGCGCCGCTTGGATCGGCCGCGTCGCCCGCATCCAGGACGGCCCCTGAACTCGTGCTGATGATCACGGCGTTGGTTCCGGCGTTGGTGGTGATGAGCTGGCCGATGGTGACGTTTCCGTCCGCCTGCATGTTGACCACGCCGGCGCCTGCGTCGATCACGGTTCCGTCCGCCATTTGGATCACGCCGTCATTGCTGGCGGAGGTGGAGGATGCAATGGCGCAGCTGAAACTGCCCGAGCCCGCGCCGGTTCCGCCCACAAGGGGATTCACCACAATGTCGCCGTTGGCGTCAAAAATAAGGTCGTCGCCCACCTGGATTCTGACGGAGCCGCTTGAGGCGTAAATATCCACGGGTGCATTGATGGCCACGTCGGCGTCCACTCCGCCTTGGGTGGAGACTATGAATTTGCCCACGCCCGTAGCGCCCACGTCAACGGACACGCTGCCGCTGAGGGTGATGTCTCCCCAATGGGAGGAGATGTTCACGCTGCCAAGGGAGCCCACGCCCGTTCCGGTCGTGAGGCCGCCGGTTATGATCACTTCACCGGTATTTCCGTTGGAGTCGATGTCCACCGTGGAGCTGGTCGTCCCTTTCGCGGAAACGGCGCCGCTGACAATAAGAGCGGCGCTCGCCCCCGTGCCCGTGCTGTTGGCGTCAATGTCCACAACAGCCGTGGCCCCCGTTGCAGAGACGTTATTGTTTATATTCACCCCGCCAACGGTGGCATTCAGAATGACGTCCGCGTCACTGCCGGAGGCGGTAAGTCCGGTTTCTCCGCCGGTTCCGACGGTGATGCCCACGGCGCCGTCCGAAGTCACGGAAACGCTTCCATCAACAATACCGTTTGCAGCCACGTCTTCATTTAGGGATACGTCGCCAACCGCGTCGATTTGGATTGTCGCGATTGTTCCTGTTGCGGCGATGCCGTCCCCGGAGTCATTCAAAGTGACGGCGCCGCCGATGGAATCGCCGGAAAGGCCGATGTTGACGGCCGCCGTGGTTCCCTCAGCCTTAAGGTCGTTATTGATGATTACGTTTCCGCCGGCCAGGAACTCCACCTTGCCTGAGTCTCCCAGGCCGGACCCCGCGTCGGCCAGCACGCCCGTGGCGCCATGGGAGCCCACGGTGATGCCGCTGCTAACGGAATCCACGTTCACAAAGGCGTCGCCGCTGGTGCTTTGCGCCTTGACAATGTTGTCCAGGCTAATGGCGCCGCCTGCGTTGATGTCGATGGAGCCGGTTTGGGCGCTCGCCGTGGCCTGAACCACGCCCAGGGAGCCCATGGTTACGGCATTGGTTGCATTGACGGCGACAAAGGCTTTTTGCGAGCCGGAAGCCGACACTGAGCCTGCGGCCGTTCCGGAGCCGATGACCACGGAGGAACCGCTGAGAGTGGCCGTGCCCGTGGCCGATGCCACGTTGATCTTGCCGGAACCCGAGGTGTCCACGCCCAACTTAACGGCGCCGTCCGCATAGGCCTTGACGTAATCGCTGGCGCCCGCAGCGCCCGTGGCGGAAACCGAACCGCCGCCGAGAATGGTGATGTCTCCGCCAATTTTATTCAAGCCCGTGCCGCCCAGGATCACCTGGGCATGGCCGGCGCCCGTTCCCACCGTGGCTTGAACGGCGCCGCCGTCGACAGTCAGGCTTCCGTCTGCGTAAACGTTCACGCCCGCCGTATCGGCGCCGGTTTTGCCGCCGGTGGCTGTCACGGAGCCGGAAACAACCACATCCCCGCCGACATGATCCCCTGCGGTTCCAATATTCACATAGGCGTCGTCGCCCGAAGCCCCGCCTGCACTTGCTGCTATGGTCCCGGCGATGGAAACGCCGTCGTCCGCGGTGATGGTGATGCGGCCGTCATCGCCTGCGCCGGAGCCCGCCGTAGCCAGAACAGAGCCTCCGGCGTTGACGATCACGTCCGCGCCTGAAGTTCCTCCCGTGCCGCCTGCGGCGTCGATATTGACGGCAGCGTCTCCCGCGCCATTGGCATGCGCAATAGAAGAAACAACCACGCTGCCGCTGGCGGCGGCTGCCGTTCCCGCTTTGATGTCAATGGCGCCGTTGTTGGTTACGGAACTAGCATAAATGGCGTAGGTTCCAGCGCCCGTATTGGCCTGCAGGGCCACATCGGTTCCGGCTTCAATAAGCACGCTCACGGCGGCATTGCCGGTGGCATGAACGGCGGCATCAGCGGCGCCGGCAACGTTTCCACCCTGGATGGAGACGCCTCCTGCTGAGGCTTTGATATCCACATTCGCCGCCCCGCTTGAACTGGAGGCCTCGACCGCCTGCTTGCCCGTGATGGTCACGCCTGTCACGGCGTTGATGTCCACCGTGGCTGAGGCCACGCCCGTGGCTGCCACGGCGCTGCCATGGTCAATATCAACCGAGCCGGCGAAAGCATCCAGCTTGACCGATCCGGTGGCAGTCGCCGTCCCGGCGCCTATGGCCGTAATGGAGGCGCCGGTTCCCGTCACCAGGAGGTTCCGCGCCGCCTGCGCATTTACCTGGGCATTTCCGGCGGCGGCCGATGCGTTGATTGTGCTGGCATTGGCGTCCAGCAAAAGGTCCCTGGAGGCGAGCATGCCGACCAGGGCGGTGTTGGCCGCCTGGGCCTTCACATCGGCGCTGGCGCCAAAATCGATATCCCCGGTTGTGGTCACCAGGATCACTTTGCCCGTGGCGCCCGAGGTCTGAACAATTACGTCGTCGTTCACGTTCAAAGCAGTGGCCGCGATGGATATTTTTTGATTTCCCGTGGCGGCGCCTAAAGCCGCCCCGCCAAACACGCCGGTGTTTGGACCCTCAATGGAAAGAGCCTGGTCGTTTTGCAGATAGAAAGTGGCTGCGCCATTGCTCTTGCCAAACTGGCCTTCCAGTTCGTCCACGTGGGTCATGATCATGTTGGCCTGGGTCCCGATATTCCCGCCGGCTTCCATGTACAGGTAGCCCGTGTCCGCGGTGCTGAGACTGGTAATTTCGATGGCAGCCGTGCCTGTGGCGCTCACAATGGAGCCGGAGGTTGCAGTCAGGAAAATATCGTCGTCGCCCGTAATGTGACCCACGCCCGACGGGGCTGCGGTTCCGCCGAAATTGATGTCGCCGGTGTTGTTGGTGATGGTAATGTCGTGGCCGCCTGTGCCCACGCCGCCGCCGGTATCCGACTCCACGCTGACGATGACGATGGCGTCGCCAAGGACGCCCGAGCGGGTGACGGTGATGGATCCGTTGTTGGCGTCGATGTCCGTGAGGGTCATGGTTTCATTGCCGCCGTTCAGGAAGATATCCCCTGCCCCGTCGTCTTCGGCGGAAATGCCGACACCGCCCTGGCCTGCGGTTTCAATGTATATGCCGCCGTTGTCCGTATGGGCGTTGACTGTGGTGGCGTCTATGCGGAGGAAGCCCACGCCTGTGGAGCCTATGCCGGAATTAGCGGTCAAAACCACAATGCCGCTGGCGCCCGAGGCGGCCGTGATTTCCGTGAGATCCATGGAGGCGTTTATGGACCCGGCGTCCGCATTGACGGTCACGCTCTTGGAGCCCGCCGCATTGGCTCCGGCAAACACCAGCCCATTGAGGTTCACGTCGCCTGTGCCTGCATACAGCCACACGCTGCCGTCCGACCCGGTGACGCTGAACACGGGGTTGATGGTCAGGTCATCGCCGGTCCCGGCGGCGGAGCCCATGGCGGCCAGGGTGATGTTGTCGTCATTTTCGGAAAAACTGCCTGCGATGGTGAGGGAACCGCCCGCGCCGACAAATATCTGGTCGTCTGACCCGCCGCCCGAGGTCAGGGTGTTGATCTTGAGAGAACCCAGGTCGCCCTTTTGGTACACCTGGATGTTGCCGTTGGAAACCAGGTTAAGCTCGTTGCCCGGGAGCACGTCCACGGCTTTCCAGTGGTTATTGGCCAGGGTTGGGTTGATGTCCGTGGATGAGCCGATAAACCCGGACGCGCCCGATGCGGTGATGGAAATGTCGTGCCCGGCTTCCACCTGGGTGTAGGCGGCGCCGTTGAGCCCGTCTCCGTCGTCAACCACGTTGCCCGTGCCCGCGCCGGTTCCAGCAGCCGTGACAATGGCGTCGTAGTCGGCCTTTACGCTGCCCAAAGTGACGTCGCCGGTGTTGGAAGTCAGGGTGACGTCGTAAGAGCCCACCGCCGTATTTTCCAGGGCGTAAACATGCGTTGCAATCAAATCCCCCGCGCCCGTGATAGTCACAAAGCCGTCCTGGGCGTCCACGGCTGTGGCCGTGGCGGTTCCGGTGGCGCCGTTGCCGTAGGTCAGGAAAATGTCGCCGCTGGCGGTGTCCACATTGGCGTAGTCAATGCCATCGTACTCATCCAGGTAGATGTTGCCTGCGACAGAGCTGTCGGCATTAAGCACGGCGATTTGGGTTTCAATAGCCGCTCCGCTGGCGCCGATGCTGCCTGTGGCCGAAAGCGTAGCCGTGCCGTTGGCTGTGATGATGTCGTAATCCACGTCCGCGTTGGCTTCCAGGATGCTGCCCGCCAACGCGGCGAGGGTGATGTCGCCATTCGTGGATTTTACGGAATCCACCAGGATGTCGCCTGCGGCGGATGTGATGGTGATATTGCCAAAAGCTGTCCCCGCGTTTTCCACGTCCCTCAGGGTCAGTCCGTCGGTCTCTGCGATGGTAATGTTGCCGTTGGAGCCCAGATAGGAATCCAGGATGGCAATCTTGGTCTCTATGGCGTTAGAGCCGGTGCCCTGGGTCTGGGCGGTGTTGATGGAAACGATGGCGCCGGCTCCGTTGGCGATGATGTCTTCGGTCCATCCGTTGGGGCCTGCTGCGTTGCCCGCATCATACAGTCCCAGTTCCGTGGAATCGATGTCAACGGCCACGCCGCCTGTTAAGGTGGTAATTACCTGGCCGAGAGTGATATTACCCGCAGCACTCATGGTTATAAGGCCGGAGCCTGCATCCACCACGGCGCCGTCCGCCATTGTGATACGGCCGTTGTTGCCCGCCGTCTGATCAGCCAGAAGAGAAACGGCCACGTTGCCCGTGCCCGCACTGGCGTTGACAATGATGTCGCCGCCAGCGGCCATGAAAATATGATCGCCGGCCTTGAGCGAAATGTAGGAGGTCGCTCCCGTGGTGGATTCGTTCAATGCAATGGCATTATTCAGGTAGATGGAAGCGCCGTTGCCCACGTTGGTGTCGATATCGACCTGGCCATAAGACCCAAAGTTGCCGGTGATGGCGCCGTTAAGCTCCATGGTTCCCCGGTTGGAGTCAATATCTATAACGCCGTTCCCGGTGGAGGAAGATCCCAGAATAGCGCCGTCAATGACCACTGCCCCGGCGGCCCCCTGGGAATTGATGGTTACGTCGGCGTAAGATCCGGCGGCCAGATTCCGGGCCGTGAGGTCGCCAATCACATGAATCGCCCATTTAGAGGAAGAGCCGAACCCATTACCTTGGGAACTGATGTCTATGGAGGCGTCTCCGCTGTTGGCGGAGGCTGTCACGGCGCCGCCGATTTTCACCTGATTGCTTCCCGTTCCAGCGCCTGCAATTGTGACGGTTGCAGAGCCCGAATTATTATTAGCGGCTGTAATAGCGCCGTTTCCGAGTTGGATCTCGCCTGCCGCGGCGTCGGTGCTCTCAATGAGAACAGAGGAAACGCCAAAGGACCCGGAAGCCTGGATGGCCACGCCGTCTTCCGAAGTAACGGAGTCGCCTACTATGGAAACATCGCCATTGCCCGAGCCGCCCGCAGCCCTGACAGAGGCCGCGCCGGCGCCTAGATAAATGTTTCCTCCAACCGGGATTCCCGTCCCTGCTTCTCCAATATTTACCGTAGCGATGATGGCGCTTGACGCGTCGGCGAAAATGTTGGCCGCGTAATTGCCGCCGGCGCCGTCGCCGATGCGCACATCGCCCCCGGCGATGACATCAATGCCCGCATTGCCGCTGTTTGCAGCCGTGGCCGTGACGTTGGCGTTGAGAACGAGGTCGCCCGCGCTGCCGGCCGCGGCTTGCAAGGTCACCTGCGCATTGCCTCCGCTGCCGCCGGCGGAGGCATCTATCGAAGCCGCTCCCGTAGCCGTCCAGGCTGTGCCAGCCAGATTCAACAACCCGTCTACATACAGGTAGCCCTCCATGGCCTGAATCAACACGTCGGCGTTGCCATCGGAGCCGCCGGTTGCATCAATGTCCGTGCCGCCGGAGATGGTTACGTTGTCGCCGACAATGTCTACGTCGGCGTTATAGCCTTGGGCGGATACGTCGGCGGCGGTTCCCAGGATGATGTCATTGCCCGGGTTGGCGCCAAGAATTTTGATTTCGATGCTGGCAGTCGCCGTGCCCCCATAGCTGGCGGATCCGTCCGCGGTTATGTTGGCCGTATAGCTGCCGGCTGCACCGCCCGGGTCGCCTACGGAGATATCGCCGCTCCTTGCGTACAATGTAACGGTCGCATTCGCCGACCCGCTGCCGTCCACATCGATATTATTATTGACGGTCAGGCTGGTTGCCGCATCCAGGGTCACGGATGCCAGGCTGCCGAAAGAGCCAACAGAGCTATAGATAATCCCGGCATTGTCGCTGCCGGAGCCGTCAATGGTAATAGCGCCGGTGTTGGACGTGATGGATATGCTGGTGGTCCCGCTGCTCCCCGTAGCCCGAATTCGAACCGGACCCGCCACGTCCACGGCATCGCCCCTGATATTGATTGCGCCGGAGCCGCTGGCGCTTCCGGCATAAGCCTGAACGTCCCCCCAGTAGCCAATGGTCACGTCGCCGTTGACCGCCGCGGTTCCGGCTTCAATATTCACCGTAGCGTTGGACCCAAAGCTGGCAGCGGCGTCCGCATAAATCAGGGCCGCATTCCCGGCGGCGCCCGAGGCGCTGATGGTGACGTCGGAGCCCGCCTTGATGTCAACGGCGGCGGCGGAGTTGGAGCCCGCCCTGGCCGTGACGTTGGACTTGATGACCACGTTCTTTTTGGCCTCGATGTCCACGGAGGCGTTTCCGCTGCCGACGGCGTTGGAAACGGCCAGGATGTCGCCGGCTACGCCGGCCAGGCCCGCCTGGTCAATGTATACATTGCCGCTGCTGGATTTAATCGTAATACTTGCGGAGCCGGAGGGACCCGTGGCCGTGACGCCCGCGTCGCCCGCCAGATTAACGTCCCCGGCGGCCAGGCCCGCCCCAAGGGCCTGAATGGTTATCGCAGCATTTCCCGAAAGGCTGCCGGCTGTGGCCGTAATTTCGCCGCTGGAAGCGGTTCCGCCCACGTCGTCGCTGATGGTGATTCCGCCTGAATTGGACTGAATTTGCATGGTTGCCGCGCCAATATTGTCAGTTACGGAAACGGGCGCGTCGATGGAGATGTCTCCGTCAGCCACTACATGCAGCAATGTTGAGGCGCTGTGCCAGCCCGTAGCGCTGACCGCGGCCCCCTTGTTGATGACTACGGAACCGCCTACGGCGGACCCGGTCGTTCCAATTTTAAGCTGCGCCGCTCCGCTGGAGGAGTCGGCGGTCACGACGCCGTCCACCACGACGTTTTTGTCCGTATGCACTTCCACTAAAGCGCCTGTTGCGCCTGTTCCCAACACGGAGCCCGGAGCGCCCAGGGAAACGCCGGAAGTCCCGCCTGTGCTGTCAATATGCACAGTGGCGGCGCCGGTATTTGACACGGCCTGCACCTTTGTGCTTCCTGCGGAGCCAATGACCACGTCGCCCCCGGCGTTGATGTCCACGGAGCCCAGATTCACGGCGTTGGCAAGCATGGAGCCGCCTATGGAGCCGACCTTGTCCACTGTCACGTTGTCCACGGAATTAAGCGTTATGACAGCGGTATTGCCGCCAAATGCAAGGGCTCGGCCGTATACAGAAATGTCGCCGCCATTGGCCGTGGCGTCCAAAGTGACTTGCGAACTGTTCTGCCCGGTGTTGTTTATTACCGCACCTACACCAATTACAACTCCCGTGCTTCCCGTGGCGGAAACGGTGGTGGAGGCGGCCCCTGAATTGCCCATAGCCTGATAATTGAGCACCGAGGCGGAGCCTCCGAGAAAAACGTCTTCTCCACTTATGGCGACGTTTGCACTCTGGCCGATGGCGGTGAGGTTGGTGAGTAAAGCCGCGCCTACAGAGATGTCGTGGTACGCATACACATTGACGTTGGCGACGGCTCCCGTGCCGCCGACCATCACCAATGCCCCTTCAATGTCCACGCTGCCGCCGATAAGGCCGGAAGCCGCGGAGGAGCCGATATCTAAGGTCGCATTGCCGCCTGCTATGGATTGCACAGAGGCTTGGTTGACGTTCACGTCTCCTACCGCAAAAATATTGAGGTCGGAATTGCCATTGATCCCGGCGCTTGCAATGACACCGCCGCCGCCAATAATGTCCACATCGCCGCCAATGCGATTGGCGCCCGGCCCGCCGATGTTGACCACGCCCGACCCGCTGGCGCCGCCCGCGGCGGTCACGGTGGCGTTATTCAACAGCACGTCACTCCCGGCGTAAATATTGACTGCTGCCGTATCGCCGGTAGCGCCCCCGGCTTCCGCTTTCACTGTGGCGCTGGAGCCTACGGTTACCGAAGCTGCGGCGTCAATCGTGACCGTGGCGCCTTCTTCGCCGTCGGCCTTGATGGAGCCCGTCCCGGTTCCTATGGTCACGCCGCCTGCGTCGGATTGAATCGTAATGGCTGCATCAACCCCGCCGTTGGCGTCGGTGTCGGCCAGGATGTCCACGGCGCCGTTCACGCTGACGTTCCCATTGGCGTACAGGCCCACATCAGCGTTATTAAGGGCGCCCCCGGCCACCGCCTGGATGTCTGCGTTGGAACCCAAGGTGATGGTTCCGCCGACGGGGCTTCCGCCTGTTCCAATGTTTACGACAGCATCATGGCCCGTACCGGTAGACACATCGATCGATGCATCCAGCAAGGCGTCCACGGTGACGTTCCCGCCTGCGAGAATTTCAATTTCCGCCGTCAGGGCGTGGGCGGTTGCGATGACATCATTATTCAACGTCACGTCATCGGCGGCCTGGATGTTCACGGCGGCCGAACCGAAATTGGCCCAAAAATCTCCGGCAACCGCCTTGATGGAGCCTGCGCCTGTCCCATCCTCAATGGTCACCGACCCCGTGTAGGAACGGATATAAATCTCCGCATTGTTTCCTCCGGTTGCGATTAGGCCGGCGTCGGCCTGGATCGTCACGGCGTCGTCCACTGTAATGTCGCCCGAGGACCGGATTTCAATCCTGGCAGCCCCTTCCCCCCCATAAGCCATGATGTCCGCGTTGGAGCCCAATGTAACGCTGCCGCCTATCCGGTCGTCTGTTTTCCCTATGTACACCCATGCACTGTTGCCGGTGTGGCTTGTTGTTTCCGCTTGAATCTGGGTGTCGATATACACGTTGTCGTCAGCGAGGATTCGAACTATGGCAAAACCCGAAGCGCCGCCCACGGCCGTCAAATCGCCGGTTCCGTCCAGGGTCACGCTTCCGCTGTCGGATCGCACCACCAGGACTGCATTGCCCTCGGAATTTTCGATGGAAACCGCGGCGTCAATCGTAATGTCTCCATCGGCGACCAACGCAACTTCGGAATTGTTTGCCGTGCCCGCGCCCGTGCCGGTGATAGTGGCGTTAACGTCGATGTCTCCGCCCACGCTGGCGTTGACCACGGCCTTGTCGCCCGTGCTGGTCGCCAGCATGGCGCCGTTCACCGTTAGCGTTCCGCCCACGAGCATGGAAATGGAGCCCGTGCCTGACCCTGCTAACGCCTGGATGGTTGCCGCAGGCCCCACGGTAACAGCGTCCACAGCGTCGATATCCACAGTGGCCGCGCCCGAGGGAGTAGCGTTGTCGCCGGCCTGGACCGTGCCGTTGATGACCACATCGGCGCTGGCGTGGGTTCCGGCGTTTAGCGTCACAGTGGACGAAACGGAGCCGGAGGCCAAAACAGCCTGACCTGCATTAACCGTTATGCCTGCAGCATTGTCAGTAGTAATCGTCACGCTGGCGTCTCCGGCGACAGGCGCTGCCGGACCTAGTCCATTTTTATCGCGTGCAAAAACGCTTTCAGATAAGACCACGGAATCCGCACTGACGGAAATGTTGGAATCCGTTACTGAGCTTCCCTGGATGCCTATCACCGCTGTTCCGCCGGTCGCCCCGCCTATGGCAAGGGCGCCGTTGTTGTCCAGCCAGATGCCTGCTGTAGCAGGCCCGCCGGCCCCAAACAGGGCTTCCACGTTGGAAACCTGGGTTTGCAGATAGCCGGTCCCCGAAGCGCCAATGTCTCCGCTTGCCACCATGACCAATCTGGATGCAATGACATCCGTGGAAGCCGTGCCTGCGTCTCCTACAATCGAACCATTGCCAGCCGTCAGGGTGACCAGATCGTCTGAAATAATGCCTGTGGCGCCAGTTTGGGTAAAACGGATGTCGCCGTTAGTGGTGGAAATGGCGACGTCATGGGTTCCCGCAGCCGTGGAATCGGAGATCACGTAATTGATGATTGCGTCGCCCGCACCTGCAATATCCAGAGTCACGGAGCCGTCGGCCGCGTCCACGTTATTGAGGGTGACGTTTTCATTTCCCTGAGCGTCTATGTCAATATCGCCGGACGTGGTCGCGTCGGCGTCAATGACTAGCCCGCCTGCGCCGCTAGTAATAAAGTATATGCCGCCGGTGGAGGTCTCGGCGTCGATCACGGACGCGTCCACTTCCACGGCGCCGGCGCCTGCGCCTGTTCCAATGCCCGAGCCTGCGGTGATCACCGCCGTATTGGTTGCGCCTGCGCCGCCGGTGATGTTTGTTCCAGTTCCTGCGGAAAGAATCTGGCCGGATTCGGACTGGACATACACGTCTATGCCTGCAACGACCTGGGCTGCGGACGCAGCCGTGGCGCCGCTGAACACCACGTCATAGCCGTCGCCGCCGCCCGTGGCGCCCGCCGCATACAGCTTGACGCTGCCGGTGGAGGCCTGGACGGTCTGGTTGGCATTGATGGTCAGGTCGCCGGATAGGGCGCCCAAGGCAATGCTGTTGGCGTTGTTATCCGTAAAGCCGCCCGTGACGGTCAGTGCGTCTCCTGCAGCCAAAAGAATCTGGTTGCCGCCCGCCCCGTTGATGGTGGGCAGGGCGTTCACGGACATGCTGCCGTCCTGGTAAATCTGAATGTTCCCGGACTGTGATGTGAGAGTGACGGTTCCCGCGCCGGGGTTGATGTCCACGGCCTCGGCCAATTGAGCCGGATCGGTCATGTCTATAGCGGTAGCGCGGCCGATATAACCGGCGGAAAGCGCTGTTCCCGCAGTGATGCTTATATCGTGTCCGGCAGACACTTCCGTGTACCCGCTGATGCTGTCGTCGTCGTCATTGACGTTGGTATGAGCGGTGATGAATACGTCATGGTCCGAGGAAACGCTGCCCAGCCATATTTCACCAGCCGTCGCCGTGATGGTGACGTCATTGGTTCCTGCGCCGCCCGTGTCGGAGGCCACGCTGCGCGCGTCAATATCGCCCAGGTCGGAAGTGATGGTTATGGATCCGCTGTTGGCGTCCACATTGGTGTAAATGACCTTGCCCGTGCCTGAGGTGGATTCGATGCTCACATCACCGGTACTGCGTGAGTCCACACTCTGGACGGTCACATTGCCGGTGCTTGTGTGATCCGAGTCAATGTTCAGGAAAATTCCGTTGGTGTCGGCCAGCGCCTGGATCACCACGTCCACATCCATATCCAGGGTATTTGCGACAGAACCAACACCCGTGGCTCCATAAACACTGCCCCTCGCGGCCACTATGTCCGCAACCCCGTCGCTGGCATTGTCGATGATGGCGGCTGCACTCGCAGCCAATAGCGCTGAACCGTCGGACCGGACCTGGGTATTGATGGTGATGTTACCCGCGAAGTTCCTGATCTGAACCCAATCGCTCCCCGCCACGGCCGAATCGGCTATGATAACGCCTGTTCCCGAGCCCAGGATCATATTGGAGCCGGAGCTGTCTATGCTTATGGTTCCGCTTTCCGTATCCACACTCTTATATGTGAATGTGCCGGAGCCGATGGTGGATTCCAACCGGATGCGACCTGGCCCATTTGCGTCAACCTTGGTTATCATCACGTTGGAATTATCGGAGTCCATAATATTCATGAAAATGGGTCCGTTGGTGGTTCTGGCCAGAACCACTTCATTGACGTCCACGTCCACAGTGGAATTGCCGGTGGCCAGACCGATTTGCAGGCCCTGGAGGGTGACCTGATCGGCGATGATATCCGCCACATTGTCGTTGGCATTGTCATAGATGAGCCCGGCCGCCGTAATGGTGACGTCATCGTCGGAAATCACCTGGTTGGTGAAGACGACGCTGGCCATGGTGGAGGTAACGGTAATATCGTGGCTGCCGCCTACAATAGCGGAGTCGGAAACGATATTGCCCGTGGCGCCAAGGTTGATGGTCCAGCGGGAGGACAGGTTGATGTTACCGTTTTCCGCGTCCACGCTTTTGTAAGCAATGGTTCCCGCAGCCGTGCCGGCCGTGACCTGCACGTCGCCCGCGCCGTCGGAATTGATGGTGACAGTGGCGCCGTTGGCGTTGGAATCCATAATGTCCAGATAGACTCCGCCGGAGCCGGTGTTGGAAATGGAAATGGCGTCAGCGTTCACGTCAATGGGGCCGTTGCCTGCAGCCTGGCCCACGCCTGTCACGGCGTTAATCTGGGCGCTTCCCGCAACGATGTCCGCAGTTCCGTCCGCGTCCGCGTTCAAGACCGCACCCGCCGTCCCGCCGGTGCCCGCGTCGATATCCACGAGGCCTGCACCCGCATTCACGTAGTCCAGATAAATATCCCCGGCAGAACCGGTGGTGGTCAGGGTGATGGTTCCGTTATTGCCGGAGACCACGTTGCTTGCAATAATGTTGTTGGCGTTGTTTATGGCGGTAATGGCGCCGTTGGTGGTTTGAACATCATTCAGAATAAGGACTTCAGAACTGCCCCGGACGTCAATTACTCCGTTCCCGGAAGTCTTTGCATCCACGGTAAGGCTGCCGGTTCCGTTGGCGTCCCGCAAGTAGATGTTTCCGTTGACTGCTGTGGCGTTCACGTAATCGACATTAACATCAATGGCCCCGGAAGCAGCGTTTCCGATTCCGCTGGTGGAGGTCATGGTCAGGTTCTGAGCGATGACGTCCGCAGCCGTCCCAAGGCTTTGTCCCTCGGAAAGGTCGCCCGTAACAATCCGCACGTCATTGGTCCCGGCGTCGATGTCCGTCACCCCGGAAAGGGCGTTGAACTCAAAGGAGCCGCTGTTGATCAGGGCCAGGTTTGCATTGATGGAAAAGGAGCCGTCCGCGCCTACGCTCATGCCGCCGGTTATGGAGGCGTCGCCGATGATCAGTTCGCCAGTCCCCAAGACAAAATTATTCGCCGCCATGGCGGAGGTGACATTGAACACACTGGCGCCTCCGTTGTTGGCGCCAAAGGCCGCGTCGTTCACGCCCATGTTATAGGTAGTGGTCTGGGGATAAATATGGATGTCGCCGGAGCCGTTGGCTTTGATCTGCCCGGTTTGGGCGCCGGTTCCAAAGGAAAAGCCGTCGGATATAACGGTCACGCCGCCGTTGCCGCCCACACCGCCTTGTATGGTGACGCCGTCGTTGATGGTTACCGATCCATCTGCGCCTTGGGTCTCCAGCCGAACGTCTCCATTGGCGCCGGCCAACACATCCTTCGCTATGGTCATTGAACCGTTGGTGTCTATATATATACTGCCTGATTTATTGGCGATGGCTGCTGTGCTGCCCACGGTCAAATCAGTGCTGTAATTAAAAACAGCAATCACACCGCTACTACCATGGTTGTCAGCGTCCACGGTGTTCACGACAGTTAATACCATGATGCCGTGCCCTGCTGAAGCCCTAAGGTAATCGGCAGTAATCCAGCCGCCGAACCAGACAATATTGCCATCGTTATCATTGTCAGCGTCCGCGGTCAGATACACATCCGCATCAACCGCGCCTGTCTGGGCCGTGGTGATTCTGGCCTCCATTATAATGGCGCTGTCAGCGGTCAGGGTGATGTCGCCGTTGCCGGAAACTACGTCGCTATTGACTAAAATATTATCTTCGGAGATGATGACAATGGTTCCGGCTTGATCGGCGGTAACGCCGGAGCCGCCGGCGCCAGCCGCCGTGATGGTCACGGCGCCGCCCGTTCCGGAAGAGAGCCAAATGTCGCCGGAATTGTCAGTGGTTTCCAAGCCTATTACGTCCAGGCCGTTTTCTTCACGGATGTAGATGGCGTTTTCGGACATGGCCTTGAGGGAGTTCACGTCCACGTTGAACGGACCGGCGCCTGTGCTGCCCGTACCCACGCCTTCCACGGCGTCAATTTCCAGGTAGTCCGCAGAAACCATGGCCAATAAGCCGGAGTCGTGCACGTCGCCCACGCTCTTCAAGTAGACGTCGCCCGTAGTCTCGACGGCTTGTGTGAAAACAATATCCTTGGCGGCCGTGCCGTTTTCAGTCGTCAGATAGATGTTGTCATCGCCGATGTTGGTATCAAAAGCAGCGCTGTTAGCCAGGATGGAGCCGCTGGCCGCCGTGATGGACACGGTTTGGGAACCGGAGCTGGTGGCCAGGTTGAAATTACTCAAGGACACATTGCCCGTGCCCACGTCACGCAGGTAAATGCCGCCGGTGGCGGCCGTTACGTTGACCACATTGACGCCGGAGGCGATGTCAATGTCCAGGGCCGCATTGCCCGTGCCCGAGCCGCCCACGCTGTTGGCCGTAATGTTCAAGGAGCCGGCCTGGATGTATGTGCCGCCCCCGCCGACGCCGCCGTCGTCAACCACGGCGCCGCCGGCGCTCTCCAAAGTGGCTACACCGGTGGCGCCCAAACGGATGTCGCCCACGGTGATATCCGTGCTGGAATAGACTTCAATATTCTGGCCGCTCAAATTCGCCGTGGAGTCCACATTCACGGCGCCGCCGGCCAGGGAGCCGATCTCGATGGTGTCGGCGTTGATCCGCTGAAGAGCGGCGCCCGCGATGTTCAAGGCGCCCGCGCCCGAGCCCACGCCGATGGTTCCCTGGGAGGAACTCAGGATCGTCATGGTCCCCGTGCCCAATTGAATGAAGCCCGTGCCCATGACGAACTGGGCCGCGGAAACGTCCGCATCGCCGTCCGCAAGCCCGCCCACGGCCCGGGTGTCAATATTGTTCACGCCGGCCTTGCCCGAGATGGTTAAAACGCCGGAAGCGTCTCCGTCCGAGTCCGCCGACATGGTCACGTTTCCGCCGCCGGTTACGATGGTGGCGCCTTCAATCTGGGTCAGGTCGTTGGTGGCGCTCAGGTTCACATCGCCGCCGGTAACCGTGGCGTTTGAGGTGTCAATGTCCCCGCGCACCAGGAGGTTGCCCACGGCTGTCCCGGCGATTCCATGGGAGTTGGTCATGTTCACATCGCCGCCGTCGGTGGTGATGCCGTAGATGTCCAGGTTGCCGGTGCCTGTGCCTGCGTTGTTGATAGTAGCGGTCACGTCGCCGCCGTTGGTGTCCAGCTTGGCCAGGGTCATGCCGTCGCCGGCGTTGAAGAACATGTCTCCGCCCTGGGTCACGACCGTATCGCCGGGGGCCCCGATGAAGGTGATGGCGCCGCCGCCGTCGTTATCCGCATCCGCGGTCATGGTGAGAGACTTGGCTCCGGTGGTCTGAAGCGACAGGGTGTCGTCGCTCAGGTTTTCCACCGTAATATTATTGGTGGCTTCCAGGACGAT